>NZ_JBIVVC010000001.1:805617-1171203 GCF_044757485.1 Streptomyces sp. NPDC091272 | reverse complement strand
ACCGGGACTCGGCGCCAGCTTTCAGTGACAACCCGGCGTCCCGAGTTCAGCACACCAGACAAACCTCAAGCCACACACGCTGAACCATCACTGAATACAGAACACCGAACCACTAAAAAACCAACGCCGAGCATCACGACCGGTTGCTGCGCCGGCTCTACCCTCCCGAAGTGGTGAAAGCGACCATCCTCTCCGGATACGCCTTCCACGCTTTGCCAGCCGCCTGGGGCGAGGTTCTAGGCCGGTTCGACGCGGTGCGATGCGCCATGGGGCGGCTCCGGTACTCATCCTGAATGGCGAGAAGGACACCGTCTTCCGATCCGGCGAGAGGGCCTTCGCCCACGCGCCTCCCAACGCCCGCATCGAATTGATCCGCGGGCAGGACACCTCGCGAACTTCGACGACCCGGATGCCTTCACCGACGTTGCCCGCCGCTTCGCCCGGCAGTTGCCCGTTCACACCTGAGCGCGCCAGAGTCAGGCATCAGGGCCGCCCGCACCTGCTTGGGGTGGGTGCGGGCTCGCGGGGTGGTCAGTGGAGGTCCTTCGTGCTGCGGATGCTGAGCGGTCGTTGCGCTGATGCGGCCGGTTGGCCGCACAGTGTGCGTACGTCGATCAGCAGTTCTGGCCAGGGGCCGACGTCGGCATAGTAGGGGTCGGCCGCGTGCCCGATGAACCCGACTGCCGCACCGCTGAAGACACGGGCGCGCTGTGGCAGTTCCCGGGTCAGTACTGGGAACCCGTGGGCGTACAACGCCTCGACGTCGGGGTGAGTGCGGGGCGAGGAACTGGAAAGTGGCGTGGGCGGCGTCGAGGGCGGTGCGGTTGTCACGGGCGACGTACGGGCAGTCGCGCTGACAGAGCCGGTCGGACGCCGCACCCAGTCCACCGTGCGCACCGTGACCCGCGCGCCGGACGATGCGGGCACGCTCAGCCGGTCGCCCGGCCGGGGGCCGTGCACGCGGAACAGGCCCTGAACTTGTCGCTTATCGACCCAGTGTCGAAGGGACTACGAACTTGAGCCGTGTTTTCGCAGTTCAGCGGACATCCGGGCGGCCTTCGCCCGATCCTGTGCTCCGACCAAGAAGCGTACGTGACCGTAACGAAGGCCGTGGAATCGAGTCTGCTGGATGAGGATGTCCGCCGGAGGCGTCCGCGGAAGCATCACACTTCCGGTCGGAGTTGTATGCGCGCCTGACCAGACGGGGCGATGAACTGTTGAGCTCTACGACGCACTGCTTTGCTCCGACGGGCCCCTGAAGACTCTGGTTGATCTCGCACTCGCGCCCGAACACCGGCGTGGACACGGCGCGTTGCATGCCGGGCTCAACCGCGGCCGCGTCGACGTCGCACGACTGCGAAGAGCGCTGGCCGGGCTGCCGCTGCCCCGGGCCGCCGGCGGCGGCCCGGGGCTCGCGGCGGATGACAGCCCGCGGCTGCTGCGGCCGTACGCAAACACGTCGCCGTACCGCTCTTTCTGCCACACCTACGGCCGGGCCAAGAACGAGCACCGGATGATCCCGGGCCGGCCGTACTCGATCGTCGCGGCACTGCAGGTGGGACGCACCTCCTGGACCGCGCTGCTGGACGCGGTCCCGCTGGAGCCGGGTGCCGACGTCGCGGCGGTCACCGCCGTCCAGGTCCGCGAGGTTGCCGAGCGCCTGGTCGCCGCCGGCCAGTGGAAGCCCGGCGATCTGGCTATTCTCCTTGTCCTGGACGCCGGTTACGACGTTCCGCGCCTGTCGTTCCTGCTGGCGGACGAACGCCGTCGCAGGCGGGAGGTCGCTCCCGGCGCCCCCAAGATCCCGCCCGCGCTGGGGTCCAGTTTCCGGGAACGCAACGTCTTCCTCCTGTCCGAGGACGATCAGAGCGACGAGGAGAAGCACGGTGACGGACCGGCCGGCCGAGGACGAGAACCCGATCGCTCCCCTACCTGCGGAGCGGGCCGCCGCCCGACCGCACGAGGTGGGAGGGCTGGCAGCAGTGGCGCCGGATCCGGGACACGTTCACTCCCACCCCGCGGCTCTCGCTGCAGCAGTACACGGATCTCAGCCACCGGCGCCGCGGCCTGCGTGACCTGCACCGCACCGCGACGCATGTGAACCTGCGCCTGCGGGAGACACCGATGAGCTTGAGGGTGCCCGGCCTGATGCTCGGACGGCTGCAGAACAATGCGGTGAAGTTCATGCCGGCTGCCCGCGACGGCCTGATGATCAATGGTGGCGGCTTCAGGGCAGGAGGGAGACCGCGTGCTCCGCGGCGGCGGCCTTCGAGGACTTGTGGCGGGCGGTCCGCCGGCAGGTCCTTCCTGACCAACAAGTCCGTCAAGCCTTACCAGACCAAGCCTTACCAGACTTGCCCCTCAAGGAGGCGGGTCATGCCGGGAGCGGACAGGTGCAGCACCTCGTAGCACTCGGTGGCTGCCTCGTCCGGTGCCACAACGTCCTCCCACAAGACGAACCGCATCAGCTGCCAGGACTGGGGGTCAAAGGCCAGGGCGACGGTGTGTACGTCTTCGCGGCGAGCGATCCCGCGAAGCTCCTCGACCTCCCGTTCGATCAGCGAGGCAAGGCCGAGGCCGGTGGCCTCGGGGTCAGAATCGGCAGGGATCGGAGTGAGGCGACGGGAGGCTGCCCGGGGGAATGTCCTGCGGGCGGGGCCGGCGTGGCAGGCGATGCCGGCCCAGTGGAGTGCGGCAGGGCGCCCGAAGTCGCGGACTATGTTCTGGAATCCACCCCCGCCGACGAGGAAGTGAACCATCGCGCTGGTGTCATTCCACAGGTAGAAGGGCGCGTACTGATTGACCGGTGAGCCGTCAATACCACGCTCGCGGATAACGTATGCCTTCAGGCCCAGTCCGGCACGGTCGTCGAGGACGTGGCCGCCGGCCGCCACCCGCTTGCGGATGATCTCCATGTCGTAGTCGGCGGGCAGGGTGATCTCGTACTGCTTGGCGTACATAAAGGGTGTTGCCCTTCTTGGTGGTCAGAGGGTCGGCGGACCGGCGAGGTATTCGGTGTCGGTCACGGTTGCGCCACGTTCGGCTTCGGTACCGTCCCTGGCAACCTCCTGGATGGCCAGGTGGGTCATGAAAGTTGTGGGAGCGGCGCCGTGCCAGTGCCACTCACCCGGGGAGATGCGCACGCTGTCGCCGACGCGGATGGATTCCACCGCTCCGCCGCGGCACTGAACGAGTCCGGCTCCCTGGGTGACGTGCAGCACCTGCCCCAGGGGGTGGCGGTGCCACACGGTCCGGGCGCCGGGCGCGAAGTGGACGCTGTCGACCCGCACGCGCGAAGGACCTTCGGGTGCGGCGACCTCCTCGCACCATGCGGCTCCGACGACCCACTGAGGCGGTGCGGCGGCGCTGGCCGGTGCCAGGCGAGAAACATGCATGAAGGGCGAACTTCCTCTACTTGCCGGCGATCGCGGTATGCGCGGCCAGCAGCCCCAACACCCCGGCGATCGCTTGGTCGAACGGGGCCACGGAGTCGGCGGCGCGGGCCAGCACGTAGCTGCCCTGCAGAACCGCGACGATCGTCGCTGCGGTGGCTTGTGGGTCCAGTGCGGCGTCCAGCTCGCCAGTTCCGCGTCCCTCGGCCACGACCTCGGCGAGACGTCCACGCAGCCACGCAAGGGTCTCCTCAACGGGCGCCCGCAGGGCCGGGTCGGCCATGAGGTCCGGATCCTGCGTGAGACCTCCGATCGGGCAGCCCCTGAGGACCTCCCGCTCGCGGAGCAGATACGAGGTGATCCGTTCCACGGCGGAACCGGGAGCGGAGAACTGCGCTTCGGCCTTGGCGCGCATTTCCTCAGCGGTACGGCTGATCGCGGCGAGTGCCAGATCAGGCTTGCCCGCGAAGTGGTGGTACATGCTGCCCTGTCCGGCTCCAGCCCGCTGCTGGATGGCCTTGGGGCTGGTAGCTGCGTAGCCGCGCTCCCAAAGCAGTTCCTGGGTGCTTTCGATGAGACGTTCAGCAGTGCTCATACGTCTAGTGTACATACTAGTAGGTACAGAAGTGGTGGGGCTCGTCCCTCGTTCAGTCGTGGTCTTTCACAAGCGAGGCTTTCCCGAAGCAAGATCAGGAACAGTTGGCACAAGAACGGACCTGGACCCGGGTGCAGAGGCACGCATCAGCTGAAGGACGCGCAGCTCGTACCGGGCAGGGGCCGTGCACGGACGCGTACCTGCAACGCCGCATCGTCGAAGCCGCCTCCCGCCCGCCGACGCGGGCGGCCCTTCTTCACCGATGGACAACCACCACACCACCCCGCGTCGGCTCGGTGCGGCAGACCGCACACAGCTCGCCGCCTTCGCCTACGCCCTCACGCCGCTCGCCCTCGGCACCCGTCCCGCCTTGATCGGCTGGGACGAAGCACCCCCGGACGACGTCCGCCATCCCCATCACCGCGGCGAACGCGTACACGCCGGCCCGCGATGAACTGCGACGCCGTCCTGGGCTATTCGTGCGTACGGGGTGCCAGGGTGCGCAGGACATCAGATTCATTGCCCCGGGACCGGCCATGACCGTCCACCTGGGAACAGAGTGAGGGTCGGGGCTGGCCTTGTGGCGGTCCTCTCCGGCCCGCTGTACTTCCCCCTGCCGATCACGAAGGAGCCACCGACCCACGCATACGTCGACCGAATTCTCGACGCCCCGTTCGCCGGGATGCGGCCATGACCGCGAGATGAAGCAGCTTGGGCCCGGAACACTCCTCGCCCATGTGAACCCCGGCCTGCGCGCAGCACACCAGCTTCACGGACTTGAGGATGAGCACGACGAGGGTGCTGGCGTCTCCCCAGCCGCAGACCGCTTCACTGGGTCTCACCCTGCAGCGGATTCCCATTGGATCGCCTTCGCCAACCTCGGGCCGGCGGTCATGAACTTCAGGGCCGCCTCCACGTCCGCGTCTGCGTGCGAGCGCGTCACGGTGATGCGCGGGCGATGAGCATTCTCCGGCCCCACCGGCGGAGTCCTCGTCAACGACCTGCTGATCCCGGCAGTCGTGATCACCCCGGCCGTGCGCGCCCGGCGCCTGGAGCCGGCCACACCCCGGCCGGCCGCACAACCCGCCACGGTCTGACATCCCGGGAGCCGTGCCGCACCATGACGACTCACCACAATCACACCCCCGACGGCCACGATGACGGCGGCGAAGCCATTCGGGACCTCCATCGCATCAGGTACCCAGGAGCCGGCGCACAGCGCTGCGAGCGCGCGTCGGGGCGGACGGGTCATGCTGGAGTTGCAGGAAGTAATTGAGTGCCAGCATGATTCCGACGAGCTCATAGACCAGTTGGTGGGGGTCCGTGTCAGCCGGCAGATCACCGGCTGACACCGCACGCTGAACATCGAGCCGCAGGTCGCGCTGCCACAGTGCGTTCATGCCCGCGAGAGCGTCACGCACAGGTCCTTGTCGCCCATCGAACTCTGTCGTGGCCGCGGTGATGAAGCAGCCGCCGGGCAGCACTTCCCGTTCGAGATACGACACCCACGCCTCACACACGGCACGCAGATGCGGTAGCCCCGGCGGCACGCTCCTCACCCGCTGCGGCACTTCGCGGGCGAACAACTCCGCCCCGGCGTCGACGACAGCGAGCTGGAGGCCCTCCTTCGTGCCGAAATGTCCGAGGATTCCGGCCTTGCTCATCTGCAGCTCGGTCGCGAGCCGGCCGATGGTCAGGCCCTGGAGCCCTTCCACGGAGGCAAGGGCCAGGCCGCGGTCCACAACGCGTTGTCGGGTGCGGCGTGCTTCTGCGACCGAGTTCCGAGGGCTCATGGATACCGAGCATAGCCGACCGCAACCTCTTTAACTTCCGATCGATCGGTTGCTATATTCCCGGAACCCATACTTCGGCTTGATCGAAAGGAGAGGCCCTTGTCCGGGTCCCGCATCACCGCCCTGGGTCACTACCAGCCCTCTGGCGTGCTGACCAACTTCGAGCTGGAAGGCATGGTGAGCACCAGCGATGCCTGGATACGACAGCGCACAGGGATCGTGACCCGCCGGATTGCCGGGGAAGAGGAGTCCGTCGCCGACCTGGCTTCGGCGGCTGCCGCCAAGGCGCTGGCCGCGTCCGGCCTGGCCCCGGCCGAGATCGGCCTGGTAACCGTGGCGACCTGCTCCGCCATCGACCGCTGCCCGTCCATCGCCGCCCAGGTCGCTGCCAGCCTCGGTGTTCCCGCCGCTGTCTGTTTCGACCTCAACAACGGCTGTGCCGGCTTTTGTACCGCGCTCGCCTGCGCGGACCACTCGGTGAGCGCCGGGGCCGCCCGGCACGCCCTCGTCATCGGGGCCGAGAAGATGTCCGATGTCACCGACTGGACCGACCGCTCGACCTGCGTGCTGCTGGGCGACGGCGCGGGCGCCGCCGTGATCAGCGCCACCGGACACAACGACGCCGGGATCGGTCCTGTCGTCTGGGGCTCCGACCCCACGCGTGGGCACGCGGTACGGCTGGTGGACGCCTGGCAGCCGTACTTCTCGCAGGAGGGCCAAACAGTCTTCCGCTGGGCCACCACCGAGCTGGCCACGATCGCCCGAGATGCCTGCCGCCGCGCCGGGATCGCCCCCGCAGACCTGGCCGGTGTCGTTACGCACCAGGCCAACCTGCGAATCGTCGACTCTCTGGTGCGGCAGCTCGGCCTGAGCAAGGACGCCGTGATCGCCCGCGACGTCATCGACTCCGGCAACACCTCCGCCGCCTCCGTACCACTCGCCCTGTCCAAACTGGTCGAGCGCGGCGAGATCCCCTCCGGCACCCCGGTACTGCTCTTCGCCTTCGGTGGCGGCCTGTCCTGGGCCGGCCAAGTCGTCACCTGCCCCTGAAAGGACAACCGATGCTCTACCGCCTCACCCGGCTGTTGCTCACCCCCCTGTTCCGGGTGGTCTGCCGGCCCGCCGTCCGCGGCCGCAACAACGTCCCACGGCACGGACCGGTCATCCTGGCCAGCAACCACCTCTCCTTCATCGACAGCATCGTCATCGCGCTGCTGGCCCCTCGTCCGGTCCACTTCCTCGCCAAGGACACGTACTTCACAAGCCCGGGCCTCAAGGGTGCGTTGGTACGCTGGTCCTTCACCGCCCTCGGGTGCATCCCCGTCGACCGCAGCGGCCATCGCACTGCGCATGCCTCGCTGGAAGCAGCCGAACGCGTCCTGGCCGACGGCCGCGCCTTCGGCATCTACCCCGAGGGCACACGCTCACTCGACGGCCGGCTCTACCGCGGGCGGACCGGAGTCGCCTGGCTCACCCTGGCAACCGGCGCCCCCGTCGTGCCGGTAGCGCTGACCGGGACCGACGGGCTGCAGCCCGTCGGCCGACGACTTCCCCGTTACCACCGCATCACCGTCGAATTCGGCAGGCCGCTGCACTGCAGCGCACTCGACACGGACATCCGTCCCGCCCAGGCCCGTCGAGCTGCCACCGACGAGATCATTCAGGCGATCGGCGCCCTCTCCGGCCAAGAACGCGCCCATGCTTTCGCAAGGCCGCCCACAGCCAGATAGCAACGCCGCTAGGCACTGTTTCTCGGATCACCTGACGTGCGTGGGGTGTTGAGGTCAGGCTGTTTGTACGGGCCGTGGTGACCTGACGAATGCGGAGTGGGACCGGCTTGGGTCGTTCTTGCCTCCTGGTGGGGCCCGCGGGGGCCGGCTGAGTGACCACCGTCGGGTGATCAACGGGATTCTCTACCGGGTCCGGACGGGCGTGCAGCGGAGGGACCTGCCGGAGCGGTTCGGACCGTGGGAGACCGGCTACAAGCACCATCGCCGCTGGTCAGCGGATGGAACATGGACGATGCTGCTGTCGCGGATCCAGGCGGCCGAGGACGCCGCAGGCCAGATCGACTGGGACGTCTCGGCGGATTCGACAGCTGTGCGGGCCCACCAGCACGCCGCCGGCGCGCGTAAGGCACCTGCGGTCGCGGTCCCTCAAAGGGGGTCGCCGGGAGGACGAACCAGGTCGATCCGCTGTTGAGGAAACTTACGGTCCCGCTGGAGGAAGTGGTCATGTCGGCGAGTGCCTGGGACGTTCCCCCCGGCGGCTTCACCACCAATATCCACCTTGCCGCGGACGGGCGATGCAGACCCCTCGCCCTCGCTCTGACACTACGGCGACGGCCCCCAGTTCGAGCGAGTGCTGGCGCAGGTCTCCGTGCCCCGCACCAAAGCCGGCCGACCCCGGACCCGGCCCGGCCATGTCCTGGCGGACAAGACCTACACCTCTCAAAAGAACCGTCGTCACCTGCGACGGCGCGGCATCCGGCACACCATCCCCGAACGCCTCGACCAGCAAGAACACCGCAAGAATCGCAGTTCCCGAGGCGACCGCCCCACCGGCTTCGACAGCGAGCGACACAAGAAGCGCAACACCGTCGAACGCGCATTCAACCGCCTGAAAGGTTTCCGCGCCGTCGCCACCCGCCACGAGAAACGCGCTTACATCTACCTCGGCACCGTCACCCTCGCAGCCCTCGTCATCCGGCTCAGAACATGATCCGAGAAACCGTGCCTAAATGCGCGGCCGCTGATGAGGCGTCACCTGGGTGGCTTCGCCTTGCGCTGCCCGCGGCAAGCCCTCCCGTCAGCGCATCCAGTGCCGCTTTCGACGGACGGGACGCCTGGAAGAAGACGGGCGCTGGTGTACCTCCCCGAGGATGCGCCGCAGGCACTGGACTGGAGCAGTGTCCCCGCCGCTGTGGTGCAGCGGGAGGATCGCGCGGTCCGGGCCCTCGGAAATGCGGCGAGGACGCGGAGCATGTGGGGCCCACCAGGCACATCGGGGCGGCGCCCAGCTCTTGACGGGTCGGCCCGCGCCCCTCCGTAGCCCGTGCGTCCGCGAGCAGCGATGCATTCTCGGCGTGCCGGACGGCCGTGGCCCCGTGATCCTTTGAGTACGTCAGCGAAAGGGATGAGCCATGGCCACGTTGTGCAGACCCGCGGTAGCGGTCCCCGAACATGTGATCACACTGCAGCAGACGCTTGATCTCGCCCGGTCCCTTCACGCGGACCACCCTCAGCTGCCGCTGGCGCTGCGTCTGATGGAGAACACCGGCGTGCAGAAGCGGCACCTACTGCGCCCGATCGAGGAAACCCTCCGGCACGACGGGTTCGAGGCCCGTAACGTCGTCTATGAGCGGGAGTCCAAGGCGCGGGTGCCCGCCGTCGTCCAGGAGGCACTGGACGCGGCGCAACTGCGGGCGCAGGACATCGACCTGATCGTCTACGTGTCGTGCACGGGCTTCATGATGCCCTCGCTCACCGCATGGCTGATCAACGCGATGGGCTTCCGGAGCGACACCCGGCAGCTACCCATCGCCCAGCTCGGCTGCGCGGCCGGCGGTGCGGCGATCAACCGCGCGCACGACTTCTGCACCGCCTACCCCGAGGCGAACGCCCTCATCATCGCCTGCGAGTTCTGTTCGCTGTGCTACCAGCCGGACGACCTCGGGGTCGGAAACCTCCTGTCGAACGGCCTGTTCGGCGACGGCATCGCCTCGGCCGTCGTACGGGGAAGCGGTGGCACCGGCGTCTCGCTGGAGCGCAACGCCTCCCATCTGGTGCCGCACACGGAGGACTGGATCGCCTACGACGTACGCTCCACCGGATTCCACTTCAAGCTCGACAAGCGCGTGCCCGGCACGATGGAACCGCTCGCGCCCGCCCTCAAGGCACTGGCGGGACAGCACGGCTGGGACGCCGCCGAACTGGACTTCTACATCATCCACGCCGGCGGGCCACGGATCCTGGACGACCTCAGCAAGTACCTCGGGGTGGTGCCCGAAGCCTTCCGTTTCAGTCGGGCCACCCTCACCGAGTACGGGAACATCGCCAGCGCCGTCGTCCTGGATGCGCTTCGACGGCTCTTCGACGAGGGGGGCGCGGAGCACTCGGGGCGGGGTCTGCTCGCCGGGTTCGGCCCCGGGATCACGGCCGAGATGTCGCTCGGCCGCTGGACGGTCTCCGACTGACGACCGCGCCTCCCCGCGCCCGCTTTCTGCTCCCCTCTCCCCGCCACCTTTCCCCTCCACTCCTCTCCTCCACCCCCTCCGCTCCTCCGCGTAAAGGAACGCCACCGTGCTGGACAGTACGAACACCGCCCTGCCGCCCGTACGGGACTGGCCCGCCCTGGACCTGTTCGGGACGGACTTCGACCCGGTGCTCGCCGAGCTGATGGAGGAGGGGCCGGTCACCCGGCTCAAGCTGCCGCACGGCGACGGCTGGGCCTGGCTGGTGACGCGCTACGACGACGTACGCGCCGTGGCCAACGACCCCCGGTTCAGCCGGAAGCTGGTGGCCGGACAGGACGTCACCCGGCTGGCCCCGCACTTCATCCCGGTCGACGGGGCGGTCGGGTTCGAGGACCCGCCCGACCACACACGGCTGCGCCGCGCGGTCGCGCCCGCGTTCACCTCCCGGGGGGTGGAACGCCTGCGCAAACAGGCGCAGGCCACTCTCGACGAGCTCGTCGAGGAGGTGCTCCGGGAGGGTCCGCCCGCCGACCTCACCGAGCGCCTGCTGGCACCGTTCCCCCTCGCGGTGGTGTGTGACCTGATGGGCGTACCGGCCGAGCACCGGGCGCGGATGCACGAGTGGACCAATCTGATCCTCTCCTCCTCGCAGGGCGCCGAGCGCAGCCAGCAGGCCAAGGAAGAGATGTGCGCCTGCTTCGCCGAGCTGCTGGACCGGCCCGGCTCCGCGGACGAAGAGTCCGTTCTGGGCTTGCTGGGCACCGCGGTGGAGAACAACGAGCTCACCCGCTCGGAGGCGGTCGGGCTCTCGCTGCTGATCCAGATCGGTGGCGAGGCCGTCACCAACAACGTCGGCAACATGGTCTACCTGCTGCTCACCCGCCCGCAGTTGCTCGCCAGGCTGCGGACGGAACCTGAGGTACGTCCGCGTGCCATCGAGGAGATGCTGCGCTACATCCCGCACCGCAACGCGGTGGGACTGTCCCGGATCGCCACCGAGGACGTGACGGTCGCCGGGACGCGCATCCGGGCCGGCGAGCCCGTCTACGTGTCCTACCTGGCGGCCAACCGGGACCCCTCGGTCTTCGCCGACCCGCAGACGCTGGACTTCGACCGCACCCCGAAGCCCCATGTGTCGTTCGGGTACGGCCCGCACTACTGCGTCGGAGCGATGCTGGCCAAGCTGGAGACGGAGTTGCTGATCGACGCCGTGGCGGACCGCCTCCCCGGCCTGCGGTTCGCCGTGCCCGTCGAGGAGCTCCGCTTCCGTCGCGGCGCCCTCATCCGCGGGCCCGAGTCACTGCCGGTGACCTGGTGACAGGGCCCGGCACGACGCCGTCCGCCGCACGGCAGGGGCTGTTCGTCCCGAACGGCCACGGCCGTACGCTGCGCACCCCGGCCCAGCAGGTGACGTTCAAGGTCACGGGCGAACACTCCCGTGCGGCATCGAGCTTCGAGGTCGTCGTGCCCCCGGGGTTCGACGTCGGCGCCCATGTGCATGCCCGGAGCGAGGAGCTGTTCTACGTGCTGGAGGGCGAGCTGGACGTCCTCGCCTTCGAGCCTCGGGTGCGGACCGCGGACGACTGGCGGCACTGGGAGTCGGCGTCGGGACGACGGACGGTCCGCGCGACGCAAGGCACGGTCATCGTGGTGCCGCCGGGCTGCCCACACGCCTTCGCCAACCGCTCCGGGAGCAGCGCGAGGATGTTCTTCCAGTCCTCACCTCCACCGGACCACGAGCGGTACTTCGAGGAGCTCCTCGACATCCTCGACCACGGCGGCGCATCCGATCTCGCCGCCATCGCCGCGCTCCGCGCCCGGTACGACATTGAACAACTCACCCCGATGCGGCACGACGGGCCCAAGCACGGGTGAGAACGCGGACGTACGGAGTACCAGCGACAGCCGGAGGCGGCGTCGGGTGTCCGCAGACGTGGTGCGCGGCTGTCGCCGCCCACAGTCCTGTGCCGACGCGATGAGCCGCTACGCGGCCGAACCCGTCACCGACCGGACCGGCGTCGCCGGCAGCGGCCGCCTGCGCACCCTTTCGGAGCAGTCCGTGGGCGGGGATGCTGTCCGGTTTGCCGCCGGGCCTGTGTGAGCGAGCTTGTTGGAAGCTGTTGTCTTTGTCTTTCCGGACTTGAGGGCGGCGTTTTCGCTGTTCAGAAGTAGGGGCGGTGATTCCGTGGGAGTTGTGACCTGTGATGTCGTCGCTCCTCGGAGGTTGCGGATGCCGTCGGTTGTCGGACTGCTGGAACCGCACGAGCTCGCAGCGTGCCCACCCGCTATCACGCACCAACTCGTCACTCGACACGGCATTTGGCGGCTTGGCCGCAGCAGGCCGGTGATATGCGAAACTCGCTCAGGGTTCGAAACCTTGAGGTGCTGCCCGTAATCACGATGCGTGGGGATCAGAGCTGTCCATAGCGTTTCTCCAAAGCTGCCATGTCCCAGATCACCGACGTGCCATCCTGTTCAGCGTCCGCGTCCTCCCAGTCCGGAAACCCCTGTTCATCTCGGGTGAGCACAGAGTCCAGAACATCCGTGGCAGAGCCGTCGGACAGTGCCTGCGCGGCCCAGCTGAGCAGGGCTGACAGAGAATTGTACTGGGGCAGGTCGTCGAATCGTCCACCATCACCGTGGGTATGCTCACCGATGCGACCACGCTCTTCACCTGGCGCCATCTCCACGAAGAGGGAACTGTCGGCACCATTTCCGGAGAGAGGCAGCCAAGATGAACGCCAATAGCGCAGTTCATCGGGAATATCCCGCTGCTCTGACCCGATCCACCACTCGTAGTCTCTCGCAATCTCGGCTGCGCCGGACAGGCGGTGGTTGCCGGGCAGCAGGCCCTCTCCTGAGCCGTCATGACGGCGCAGGGATGCCACCAGGTCCTTGGGAACTACGAGCCCGCACTGACGTTCCGCCGCTCGCACGGCGGCAGAGTCCGCAGCGAGAGGAAGCGACCTGTATGCAGCTGGGGCGTACTCACACAACCAGTTCTCGATGCGCAACCACGAGTCCTCGACCGTCACTGGTGGTGTGTGGCCGCGTCGTTTGTAGTGGCTGACCCGGGCTTGGAACTGTCGTCGGCGGTGCCAGTGTGACCAGTGCAGGTCATGGTCGATGAGGTTGGCGCAAGGCCGGGTCAGGCGGGTGGTCAGTCGCCTGATTTCGGGGAGAGTCAGGGCGATGAGCTGGGAGAATCCGTTTCTCCTTTCTCCGTGTCGAGCGCGCGGGCCCGCAGGACGGTCAGGCAGGCGTGGGCTGCCATGGCCAGGGTGATGTGGCGGTGCCAGCCGGGGCAGCGGCGGACCTGGTAGTCGTCCAGGCCGCATTCCTGCTTGGAAGCTTTCCTCAACGGCCCATCGGCGGCCGACGACGCGGATCAGTTCGTCGAGTGTGGTCTCTTGAACGCCGGCAACCAACGCGCGAATGCCGTCGCCGAGGCCACCCTCGCCGAGGTCCGCGCCACGATGGGAATGACCTACTGACGACCGTCCCTCTCCTACGCGGGCCGGTGCCCCCGTCCCTTGCTGAACGTGTGAGAACTTGCTGAACGTGTGAGAACTGATGCCGCGGTCCGCTGCGACCCTCCGGGCCCCGGTCAGCGGACGACGGGCCGCTCGGGTGGAAACGCACGGCTAGTGTCGACGCGGAGGCCGCCGCGGAAACGGTCGGCGCGCCCGCGCTGCGCAGGGCGGGGCAGGAAGCCCAGCGCAGGTCACTGGTCCTGCTGAAGAACACCGGGCCCGTCGAGCCGGCAGCGCCGGTCCTCCCGCTCGCCGAAGGTTCGCGGGTGTACGCCGAAGGCCTCGAAGCCCAGGCGCTCGACGGCTACGCGACGCCTGTCGACCGGCCGGAGCACGCCGACGTAGCGGTACTGCGCCTGCGTGCCCCGTACGAGAACCGCGGGGCGGCCCTGGACGAGTGGTTCCACGGCGGCGACCTGCACGGTGCAGGGCGCCGGGGAGGCCCGGGGCGACGGCTGGGTACGCACTGGCGCGGACGAGCGGCTGCTCGCGCTGGCCACCAGGTAACGGGTCGCTGACGCTGCGGCAGGCGGTGGCTGCGTGCTGGGGCGGGCAAGTGGGGACGGCTCGTACCCGGGTGCGCTTGATGGTCGAGGCGGGGTTGTTGTTCCGGTCGGCGGATGCGCGGTGGGCGGGGACGGTGGTGTGGACGACGGAACGCGGCGCGCCCGCCTCTCCGGCCCCGGCCTGGGAGCACCGCATCCTCCGAGCGAACGGCTGCTGCACCGCCTCGCGCTGGCGGATGTCGGGGTGGGCCAGGAGGCGGGCACCGGTCAGCCGGTCGTGCTCACCGAGCGCGAGGTGCGCACCGCCGACGCCGATGACAGCGCAAGCCGCTGCCAGGGCCGGCCCTGCAGACGGCTCCACGCCGAAGTACGGGTCCGTTCTCCGCGCCGAAGACGCTGCCAGTGCGAAGCCCGTCCCGCTGCTCCTCCCTGCAATCCCCCACAAGGAGGACCCAAACCCACAGGAGTGATCGAACGCCGCATCACGGCACTGATATCGCAGCCGCGCCTAGGGCCGGCGGCCCGTTCGACATTTCGTTCTAGATTTCGCCCCCGCATACCCGTGACGGCGACATGAACGGCCCAGTTACCCGATCACCTGTCCGCATCGTGCCCGAGGAGCTCTCATGCATCGCATGTATCACCCTGCCGCCGTTCATCCTGCGTTCGAAAATTCCGCCCCCCTCCCGGGCACATGCGGGCGCTGTGCCGTCGGCTGCACCGGGTTCCTCGCCGGGGAGTCACGGCCCGAGACGAGGTACCGGGCATGACGGAGTCCGCAGCCCTGCCCCAGCCACTGGCCCAGTGGGTGGAACCGGTCGTGGGGCCGGCCCAGAATGTCCGAGACGCCTCACACGAACGGGAGAACTCACGGGTCTGGGAGGTGGCCGGCCCGGTCGGCCGCCACTTCGTAAAGGTCGCACCCCAGCCGCTCGCCTGCACCCGCGAGACGCGCGCCTACCGTGCAGCCGTCCCGCGCCTCGGCTTCGGCAACGCCCCTGTTCTGAAGGACAGTTCCGCAGACCTGCGCGCCATGGTCCTGACCGCCGTGGACGGCCAGCCCCTGAAGGAGGAACCCTCATCCAGTACGCGGCGGGCCGCGCACACGCAGGCGGGCCGGCTCCTACGCCGTTTCCACGACGCGTACGTGGACCGTGCAGCCCAGACCGAGGCCGTGCACGTCATCGAAGGTGCGGTGGCGGTCCTGGACAAGCACCTGGCCGCTGCCGGCGATCACCTGTCGGCTGTTGAGTCCGACATGCTCCGACGCCGTGTCAGTGCCCTCCCTTCCCTCGGCCCCCTGCCCGCCGGACTGCTCCACGGCGACTTCCGGGAACGCAACTTCCTGTGGGACGGCTGGCGTTGCGCGCTGATCGACTTGGAGCGCAGCGCGCCGGTTCCGCCCGTCGCGGACCTCGGGAGGCTCGCCACGGCCCACTGGCCCCTTCGCTCGGAGCTGCGTGCGGCGTTCTTCGACGGGTACGGGCGTGCTCTGTCCGATGTGGAGGAACCGGCGCTGGTAACGATCTCGGCCGCCGATGCGGCCAGCGCACTGGTTCACGGCCCTCGCCATGGTGATCCCCAGGTGACCGAGCGCGGTCGGCGAACCGTCGAGCGCCGCACGCGGGAGGAGCGGCGATGAGCGACGGGTACCAGCCGCTGGCTGCGGACGTCGTGCAGATCCCGCTGCGGGAGAACGGGACCGCTCTGTGCGTACCGCGAAGGCCCGGCACGGACCGGGCGCCAGGTCAGTTCGCGCTCATCGGTGGTGGCCCGCTGCTTTCCGCCGAACCACTGGACCACGCGGCCCGGCGGGAAGCGCAGGAGCAAGCCGGCGTCCGGATCAGCGCCCGCAACCAGGAGTTCGTCGGTCTCCTCCACCAGCACGTGCCCGAAAGGGCGGACCGCGTCACCGTTGTGTTCACCCAGACCTGGCCCGCTGACCCGCACAGCGCCAAGCTGCACGAGCAACAGGAACTCTTCTGGGTCCCGATCGTCAATCCCCCAGCAAACTGCGATGCCGACACGGCCGCGGCCTTTCAGCTGCTCACCGAAGGCCTCTCGCACCAAGCACCCAACTGGCCCAGCACGGGAGGCACTTCATGAAGCGATTCTTCGGCCCTGTACGAATGGCCGAGCCCAAGGTCTCCGACGCCGAACAGGAACTGTTCGGCGGGCCACTGCGCTACGACCTGGGCTGGTCCAAGCACGAGCACGCCGCCCTCGACCTGACCATGCTGTCCGCCCTGCGGTCCATGCCCTCCCTGGTCGGCGCCACGTTACGCATGGCATGGACTGCCGATCGCCGAGGACTTCTCGCCGTGATGGTCAGCGAGGTCGGCCAGGGCATCGCCGCCGCAGTGGGCCTCCTCGCCGTGAACGCTGTCATGCACGCCCTGCTCGGCGGCTCTGGCACCCCCGTCGACCGGGTGCACGCACTGCTGCCGGCCCTGCTCGCCGTCGCGGCCATCGCCGTCGTCAACTCTGCCCTGGCGGGGTGGTCCACTTCTCGGGCGGGACGTCTGGAGCCGCTCGTCGAGCGAATCGCCACCACCCAGTACCTGGCTGCCGCCGTCTCCGTGGAACTGGAAGCGATCGACGATCCCGACTTCCGTCGGCTGATCGACGTCGCCCAGCAGGGACCTGGTTCCGCGCGCCGCATGATCGGTGTCAGCGTCGCCGCCCTGAACAGCACCATCTCCCTGTTCGCGACGGCCGGTGTACTCACTGCCCTGGACCCCGTGCTCCTCCCCATGCTGATCCTCATCGCGGCCCCGCGCGGCTGGGGTGCCATGCGGGTGGCGCAGGAGCGGTACGTGTCGGTGATGAGCTGGATCGAGCACGTCCGAGCAAGCCGCCTGATCGGCAATCTGCTCACCGACCGCACCGCTGCCCAGGAGGTACGCGTGCACGGCGTCGGGCCCTTCCTGCTCAGCCGGTACGAGGGCATGGCCCGGAGCGCCGAGGCCGAACAGGAGCGACTGGCCTCCAGCAAGGCAGTCACCGAGTGGGTCGCGTCCGCACTGTCCGGGCTGGCGACGGCGGCGACGTACGGGGCTATGTTCTGGCTGATCACGAGCGGCCGGATGAGCCTGGCCGTCGCCGGTACCGCCGTGATCGCCGTACGGTCCGGCTCGGCGAGTCTGGGCGCCCTGGTGATGAACGTCAATCACCTGCACGAAGAGTCCCTGTACGTCCGCGACCACGGCCGCTTCCTCGCCCAGGCCGCCGAACGCGCCATCCCCCAGGGCGGTGACCCGGTCCCCGAGAAGGTCGAACGGGTCGTTCTCGACCAGGTCGCCTACCACTATCCGGACCGCGCGGAGCCCGCACTGGACGGGGTTTCGCTCACCCTGCCCATGGGGTCGGTCACCGCAGTGGTCGGAGAGAACGGCTCCGGCAAGAGCACCCTGATGAAGATCCTCTCCGGGCTGCTTCTCCCCCAGGCCGGCACGCTGCGATGGGGTGAGGCGGATGTCGCCGGCCTCCACCGCGCCCAGGTCTTCCAGCGCGTCTCCCTGCTCACCCAGGACTTCCAGCGGTGGCCGGTGACTGCCGCCATGAACATCCGGCTCGGCCGCCCCTCTCACCCTGCCGAAGCCGCGGACCTGCAACCGTCCGTCGACTACGCGGGAGCCGGCCCGGTCATCGCCAAACTCCCCGATGGCCTGCGCAGTTTGCTGGCCCGCATGTTCCGCGGTGCCATCGAACTCTCTGGCGGGGAGTGGCAGAAGATCGGCCTCGCCCGAACCCACTGGCGGAGCACCACGTCGCAGGCGGACAGCGTGCTCGTCGTGGACGAGCCCACCTCCGCGCTCGACCCGGAGGCCGAGATCGAAGCCTTCGACCGCATCCGGCAGCTCGCCGCACCCCACCGGGCCGTCGTCCTGGTCACCCACCGCATGTCCGGGGTCCGCTACGCCGACCACATCCACGTCCTGCACCGCGGGCAGCTGGTCGAGTCCGGCACCCACGACGAACTCATGGCGTCGGGCGGCAGGTACGCCGCCATGTTCAACGCCCAGGCCGCCCAGTACGCCTCCGCAGCCACCATCCCCCGGCCCGCCTCGCCGACTGTCGCCGACCCCGCATGACACCACCGCCCGAAAGGCCCCCCATCACCATGGCAGCGCCCCCACCGTGCAGAAGCTCGATCCCCCGCTCTGCGCGACCAGCTCACCGACCTGCTCCTGGCTGACGGCAGCATCCTCAGCCCCGGGGTCGAGAAGGCGTTCCGTACCGTTCCCCGGCACGCCTTCGCCCCGAGATGTCCGTCGAGGCGGCCTACGCGGACGACGTCGTCCCGCCCCGGCAGGCCTCCGACGGACGGGTCGGCAGCTCGATTTCCGCGCCTTCGCCGCAGGCCACCCAGGTCCACGAAGCGACTGACCACCGCGGCCGCAGCATCATCGGCGCCTGGGACTGGAACACCGAGTGAGACCTCTGCCAAGGGCCCGCCCCGCAACGGCCGGGCCTCCCTTCCCGATACGCACGACGGGCGCGCCGTGCTCACCGTCGCGCGCCTGTAACACCGCACCGACCTGCCCCCTCACGACCTAAGGAGCACTCTGTGGGAACCACCCCGGCAGCCTGGACCGAGCACTTCCAGGACGGGCGCAGCTTCCAGCCGCTGGGAGAGGAGGAGCAGCACCTGCTCCGCGCCATCGGTCCGGTGCCCGAGGGGGGCCGCGCACTCGACGCGTGCTGCGGGGCCGGCGGGACGGCCGCCTACCTCGCCTCTCTCGGATACGCCGTCGACGGAGTGGACTTCGCCGAGGGAGCCCTCGCAAGGGCCCGCGCCGAGCATCCCGGCCTGGAGGGGGCACGCTGGCTGCGCCTCGACATCGAGGACGACGTCCTGACGGACCTCGCCGACGACTACGCACTGATCGTCGTCCGGCTCGCCAT
Source organism: Streptomyces sp. NPDC091272 (assembly GCF_044757485.1). Lineage (NCBI taxonomy): Bacteria > Bacillati > Actinomycetota > Actinomycetes > Kitasatosporales > Streptomycetaceae > Streptomyces > Streptomyces sp. NPDC091272. Next base: position 1,152,281 of record NZ_JBIVVC010000001.1, on the reverse strand, counting down.
TGCCTTCGTCACCTCGCGCGCTTATGTCCTGCGCCGCCTGGCGGCACGGCTGGCCAAGGACGGAAAGCTCGTCGTCATTACACCCGTCGCCGAGCGCACACCTGACGCACGGCGCAGCATCGCGCTCGACGAGAAGGAACTCGACGCGCTCACCGACGGGTTCACCGTCGAGCGCTTCGACACGGACAACCTGGCTGTCCTGATTCTGCAGGGTCGGCGAGGATCGTTCAGCGCCGAGGAGAAGTCACGTCCCGGCCCGCAGGCCGTGTTCGGCGCTGCGGTCATCGTCACCGACACGTTCGGACGCGTGCTGCTGGGCCGTTCGACCCGTGACATGTGGGAGCTGCCCGGCGGGCGGATCGAGACAGGTGAAGGCGCAACAGCAGCCGCGGTGCGCGAGCTGTCGGAAGAGACCGCGCTGAGCGCGCGTCCGGAGGACGCCCACCTCGTGACCCTGCTACACGACGACCGGCTCGACGTGCGCCGCATCACCGCGGTAGTCCGCATCAGCGCCTGGGAGGGAGAACTCGGTCTGCCCGAACCGGATCAATTCGTCCGCTGGGAGTGGCACGCCCTGGACTCCCTGGACACCCTGGGGAGGATCTTCGCGCCCAGTGCCGCCGCGCTGGACGCTGTGTGGCCCAGCATCCTGCCCGGGCTGCCGCCCGTCCACTCCTACCGCTGCGCCACTGCCATGCCGCCGGTGCCCGGAGAACCCGCTGAAGCCGCTCTCCTGCGTGACAAGATGGCCGAGACGGTCATCGCGGGGGGCTGGGCCACCTCCAAACCGGTCCAGGAAGCCTTACGGACGGTGCCTCGCCACCGTTTCGCACCCGAGTTCCCGTTGCCGGACGCCTACGACGGCACCGACCGGGCCGTCATCACCCGACGCGACCAGACCGGGAGGGCGATCAGCTCGGTCTCGGCAGCATGGCTGCAGGCCGACATGCTGGAGAGTCTGCAGCTGACGCCGGGCGCGGTCGTCTTCGAGGCCGGATCCGGCGGCTACAACGCCGAACTGCTCGCCCACATCACCGGACCCACTGGGCACGTGGTCACCGTGGACATCGACCCCTGGGTTGCGCACCGCACCCGCCGGTTCCTCGCGGAGGCCGGCAGCGGCCGTGTCGCCGTCGTGGAGACCGACGGGGCTCTCGGGGTGCCCGCCCCCTTCGTGCCCCGCGGGGGCTTCGACGCCAGTTTGATCACCTACAACTGCTGGGACATCGCCCCCGCCTGGCACGAGCAACTGGCCGAGGGCGCACGCCTGGTCCTTCCGCTGGAGATCGGCGGTTACACCCGGGCCATCACCTTCGAACGGCGCGGCCAGCTGCTCGAAGCGCGCGGCTACACCTACTGCGGGTTCGTCCGCGACCAAGGACAGCAGGCCCGCACCATTCCTGTTGTCAACCTCCTCGACGGCGGTCTGGCACTGCGCTTCGAGCACGGCCATGCCGCCCCCACCCACGGGCTGGAAGAGGCCCTGCGCGGGCCGCGGCACGACGTCGCCACCGGCATCACCATGGGCGCGGGCAAAGGCACCTACTTCGGGTCCCTTCAGGTGTACGCGGCCACCACCCTGCCCAACTTCTGCCGCCTGGCCTCCTCCCAGGACCCGGAAGAGGGTGTCACCGCCATCACCGCGGGCAAAGACGTGCCGGCGATCGTCGGCGATGCCTCGCTGGCCTACCTGATGTCTGTCCAAACGCGGCAGGGTGAGCGGCCGGAGGACAAAGAGTGGGAGTGGTTCGTCCACGCCTTCGGCGCCCAGGCCCCCCAACTTGCCGAACACCTGCTGACGACGGTGCGGTCCTGGGACCGACACGTGCGCGCCGCCGACAACAAGAAACACGCTGACCCGGGATTGACCGTCTACCCGGCCGGCACGCCCGACGACCAACTACCGGCGGGGGACATCCTGGACAAGGAGCAGTGCCGCCTGGTCTTCCGGTGGCCCGGCCGCAGTGGTCACCCCACGGTTCCTGCTGAAGGCGTGGACGCTGCCCCGGCGGTGGTCGCACGAGGTGGCCGCACAGCGTGCTAGGCGTCCTCGCCCTCCCCGACGACAAGTCCCTCCCCGCCGGTGGCGCGCTTGCCCAGCACGCCACCGGCGGCGCCCGCGCCGGAGTCGTCACCGCCGGCGGGGCCTGCCGGACGCTCGCGCCGCCGCCATCGAGGAGATCCCTGCGGAGGGGATGCGGCTGAGCTGACCGAACGAACACCCCGCCTCGACTCGTCCCGTTTCCACGTACCTCTGAGGTAGCCCCATGCCTTTGTCGCACGACCACATCCGCACCACCGTCGAGACCTACCTCGCACGCCACCCCCACGAGCGCGAGCAGCTCGGCGCCCTCCTCGACGCCCTCGACGGTCCCACCGACATCGCCAGCCGCTCCACCTTCACCGGACACGTCACCTGCGGCGCGATCGTCGTCGATTCGCTCGGCCGTGTCCTGCACGTGCTGCACCTGGCGAGTGGGAAGGTCCTCGCGCCCGCCGGACACACCGAGCCCGCCGACGAGTCCCTGGCAGGGGCGGCGTTGCGGGAGCTGCACGAGGAGACCGGGATTCCGCCCCAGGCCGTCACGCCGTGGCCCAGCTACGAGACTGTGCCGTTCGACATCGACATCCACGACATCGACGCCCACCCGGGCAAGGGTGAACCCGGGCACCAGCACTTCGACCTCCGGTTCCTCTTCCGCCTGCACACCGAGACCGAGGCGGAGGTGGTGCTGCAGGAAGAAGAGGTCGTAGGCATCGAGTGGCGTCCAGTGGACCGGGTGCCTTCCCTCTCCCTGCGCGAGAAGCTCCTCAAGCTCACGCCGGAGGCCGATCCGGAGAGAGCCAACGCCTCCGCCCTGATCTACAACGACCGCGGTGAGTACCTGCTCCACCTGCGTGACTACTTCCCCGGCCGGATCTGGGAGCCGGGCATGTGGTCCCTGCTGGGCGGCGGCCGAGAGCGCCAGGACGCCACCCTGGAAGACACCGTGCGGCGCGAACTGGCCGAGGAGGCCGGCCTCGACCTCGTCGACCTGACCCCGTTCGGCACCGAGTACGCCTCCGACGATGCGGGCGCGAGCGTGCCCATCGTCATCTATGCCGGCCGCTGGAACGGCGATCCCCGCGAACTCCGCCTGACAGAGGGGGTGATGCTCGCCTGGTTCGCCCCCGAAGACCTCCACCGCCTGCGCATCACAGACACCACTGCCGACCTCGTACGGCGCCACGCCGCCAGCCTGCCGACGACGCAGAGCGGGCCCGGACCCGAGGAGGAGAGTCCGGCCTCACCGCACGACACGGTCCCCAACATCATCGGCGTCCACCTCTACCTGGAGCGGCCCGACGGAACCGTGCTGCTCGGACTGCGCCACCCCAACTCCGCATTCGCGCCGTCCACCTGGCACGTCCTGGCCGGCCACCTCGCACAGGAAAACGCCATCGCCTGCCTGATCAGGGAGGCACACGAGGAAGCCGGCTTGCACATCGAGCGCAAGGACGTCGAACTCATCCACGTCGTCCACCACATCGGCAAGCCCAGGAACCCGCCCCGCCTGGGCCTGTTCTTCCGCGCCCGCGCCTGGAGCGGCGAGCCGGAACTGCGGGAGCCGGACAAGTGCACCCAGTGGAAATTCTGGGACCCCACCGCCCTTCCCGACAATCTCGTCCCCTACACCCGACTGGCTATCGCGAAGATCCGGAGTGGGGAGCTGTACAGCGAGACGGGCTGGGGCGAGCAATGAGCACTATGGACACCTGTTCCGCCGCCGTGACCAGACACCGGAACAGAGCGTCGGCGCCGTCGGCGGTGCCACGCCGACAGATGCGGAAGTGGACCCGGCCGCAGGCTGCCTTGGGACGGCCAGTTACGAATGTGCCTCTGGGGGTGATCCTCCGCTGCTCGCTACCTCCGGTGCGCTGATCGCGCATTCGGTTCGGCGCGGTCGGCTGGACGCCGCCCGGCGGAGCATGTGAGGGGCGAAACTGCGGTGGATCGGACCTCCAAAGACCCACGCGAAGCGCCCCAGACGGTTCTCGAAACGCACGAGCGTGGTGAGAGCGGCCCGCTCGTTGTCTTCGTCGAGGGTGACGACGATGTGGAAGGTGACGCGTGCGCTTCTGCCTTCAAGGACACAGCGGTCCGCGGTGCTGTCCAGAACCGGGAGCCCGAATACGTTGTCAGGGGAAAGGTGTCGGCGAAGGCCGAGCGCGACGCGCCAGCCGATGGGGATGATGAAACGCATGGGCTGCGGGGCCTGCTCGGTGATCGCGCGCATCCATTGCGCGGGAGAGCGTCTGTCACCGGCTCGGATGCCAGTGATGAAGTCGTCCCGGTAATCATGATCTGTGAGGGGCGCTGGGGCCATGACCCGAGTCTCACACAGATGTCGATGAGACACGGTCGGACCGGCCGCGTTCAGGATGGCCTGCTCTGTACGGACCTGAGTCACGGACCGATGGTGGTGCCCCCAGCTGTGGTGGCTACTCTCGTCTCTTCATCGATCTTGACCAGCAGGGGGAGCAGACTGTGCGCGGCGTCGGCCGTAACGCCCGAGGGTGATCAGAACCGCTGGGTTGAGCTGCCAGGGCAGAAGCCGGCCGAGAACAGGATTGATCAGGCCGCGTACGAGGCGGTGGAGGGTAACGTGCCGGTGCTCGCGCGGGCTCCTTGTGCGTGACGACGAAGGAGTGGGCCCGTGCGGCCCTGTCCCATCCAGCCTTCTCGGGCGTTTCCCGCGCGCATCTCGGCATTTTGAGCGAGGAGTTGGCCGGTTCGTGGGCAGCGCAGTGTGAGTTTGCGCTGCACGTGCGGCGCGACGGGAACCGCAGGCAGCATCCAGGTGCGGGGCCCAAGCACGATCCGGTCTCCGCCGACCGGGTACTGGTCACCCCGGTCCACCTACGACATCAACGCTAAACGCCGAGGGACCGGGCGGCGGAGTCGGTTGGCGTCCGGTGTTGCCTGATGCAACGGAGAGCGGGCGGCACGGAGCACGCTGTTCCGGGCTGCTACTCAGGAGGGCCAGGTACTCGCGCTCAGGCGGAAGGCGGTCCCCGCTGCCTAGCATCCCGATCATGAGTTCCGATGAACAGATGGCAGGACCGGGTGAACAGGCGACGGCACGGACGCAGTCGCGGGGCACGGCGGCGCTCGCACTGGGTGTCCTCGCCGTCTTGATGATCTTCTTCCCCTTGCTCACCCCGTTCCCGGTGGGGGTGCGCCTTCTCCTCTGGTGCTCCACCGTCCCTCTGGGGATCTCCGCGGTCGTCGCAGGCGCCGTCGCTCTCGGCAGAATGCGGGGGGGAGCGCGCCGATCGCTTCCGGGCGCGGGCGGGGGTAGTGCTCGGCACCACGGCCGCCGTGATTCCGCTGGGCGTGAGCATCTGGGCGATCTGGGCGCTGAAGCAGGCCTACCCGTAGAAAGCGACGATCGGACCTTTCTGTCCCCGTGGCCAGCAATGCTCAGGACTTGTGGGTCTGCTTCTCCGGAAGACGCGCGAAGTACGTACCTTCCCGAGTGAGTGGTCCTCAAGTCACCGAGTGGGCCCGCGCTGCGAACGGGGGTCGGTAGGGCAGGCGGTCAATGCCTCGCTCACCCCTTCGGCACGGAGGCCACGGGGATCCGTTCGCACCCCAGCTTTCTGTGGCGCTCGTTCCACGAGACTGGGGGCGCCGGTAGGCGGATCGTGCTCTCGGAGTGAGCGGGGGTGGTCCCGGTCGCGTCACGTCGGCGGCTGTCCGCTCAGCGTCCTCCGGTCCGTCGCGCCCCGGGTCACGCCCCCGTCGTCGGGGTCAGGGTGAAGCCGCGGCAACCGTCCAGGGCGGCGGCGGCGCACAGGGCCCGGTAGCGGTCCAGGCCTCCGGTGTAGGCGAGGAACACCCGGGGCTTACCCGGCACGTTCGCCCCGGTGTACCAGGAGGCTACTGCCGGGTACAGCGTCAGGTCGGCGAGCTCGGCGACGTGGGCGCACCACTGTGCCTCGGCGTCCGCGGTCGCGTCGATCTCGGTCAGTCGGTGCTCCCGCAGATGCGCGATGCAGTCGGTGATCCACTCCACGTGCTGTTCGATCGCCACCACCGCGTTGCTGAGCACGGACGGGCTCAGCGGGCCGATCACGGTGAAGAGGTTGGGGAAGCCGGACGACAGGAGGCCAAGGTGGTTGCGAGGGCCGTGGGCCCACTTCTTCCGCAGTGTCGTGCCGCCTTTGCCGACGATGTCGATGGCGACCTGTGACCCCGTCATGGCGTCGAAGCCGGTGGCGAAGACGATCACATCGAAGGCGTGCTCCCGCTCCGAGGTCTCGATACCGCGCGGTGTGAGCCGCACGATCGGCGTCCTGGTGAGGTCCACCAGGCTGACATGGGGTTTGTTGTACGTGGCGTAGTAACCGGTGTCCAGGCAGGGGCGTTTGGTGCCGTAGGGGAGGCCGCGCGGAGAAAGCGTCTCGGCCGTGCCGGGGTCGTTGACGATCGAACGGATCTTGGCGCGGACGAACTCGGCGACGGTCTCGTTGGCGGCCGGGTCGACGAGGATGTCGTTGTACGTCCGCAGCAGGCCGCTGAGCAGGCCGGACTCCCAGGCTGCCGCGTAGGTGGCGGTGCGCTCGGCGTCGTCGCTCTCCAGGGCGGACCGGGTGGGCGGTTCGAAGACGGTGCCGCCCCTGGACTGTCGCTGCGCGACTCTGAACTGTGGGTAGCGCGCCTTGAGTTCGGCGTACTCCCCGCTGGGCAGCGCACTGTTGTGGGCGGGGTGCGCGTATACCGGGGTGCGTTGGAAGACGGTGAGGGCGGCTGCCTGTTCGGCGAGGATCGGAACGGCCTGGACACCTGAGCAGCCGGTGCCGATCACCGCGACCCGTCGGCCGGTGACGTCGACGCCTTCGTGCGGCCAGTCGGCGGTGTGCAGGGCCCGGCCCTCGAAGGCCGCGGCACCGGGAATGTCGAGGTCCTTGACGGCTGACATGCAGCCGGTGGCGAGGACCACGAACCGGGTGGTGAGCGTCTCCCCGGTGTCAGTGGTGACCTGCCAGAGATGGTCGCGCTCGTCGTACACCGCTCGGGTCACCCGCGTGCGGAGCGAGATGTCCGCGCGTAAGGCGAAGCGGTCCGCGACGTGGTGGAGGTAGCGCAGGATCTCCGGTTGCGTCGCGTACCGCTCGCTCCACTCCCACTCCTGGTCCAGTTCGGGAGAGAAGGAGTAGGAGTACGAGGTGCTTTCGATGTCGCAGCGTGCGCCGGGGTAGCGGTTGCGGTGCCACGTCCCGCCGATGTCGTCACAGGCCTCCAGGGCCCGTACCGTCAGGCCCAGTTCGCGCAGACGGTACAGCTGGTACAGGCCGGCGAAGCCTGCCCCGACCACCACCACGTCGAGGTTCGGGGTGGTACGCGGGGAGGGGTGCGGGAGCGGGCGAACGCTGGGCATGCCTGTTCTCCTGAAAGGTCGCTGGGCGCACGTCCTGGGTGCCGGGGTGTGTCGGCGCGCCGTCGAAGTGGTGTCTCAATTCACGGGGTTCACGGGGTTCACGGGATTCTCGGGTTTCTCGTGACTCACGGGATTCACGGGATTCACGGGATTCACGGGATTCTCGGGCGGGCGTGGGGCATTGGGTCGATGGTGGGCGGCGCGGGCCGTGAGCGGTATCACCGTGAGCGCGAGTACTCCCCCGCAGACGGCGAGCAGCGGGTAGCCGGCGCCTGCCACGACCAGCCCGGAGGCCAGGCCTCCGGTGGCGCCGGCGACGGACATCCCCACGTCGGCCAGTCCTTGCGCGGAGGCGCCGGCCTCGGCCGGTGCGGCCTGTGCCACCATCGCGGTGCCGCTGACGAGCGCCATGTTCCAGCCGATGCCGAGCAGCACCAGCGCGGTGGCGAGGGCGAAGATTCCGGCGGCCCCGGTGGGTGGTGCGAGGGCGGCCAACAGGCTGGCGGCGAGCAGTACACCGCCGGAGGAGGCGGCCACGGGCAGGCTCCCGAGCCGGTCGACGAGCAGCCCGGTCAGCGCAGAGGGCAGGAACATGGCCCCCACGTGCACGCCAATCACGACCCCGGCCGCCTGGGTGCTGTGTCCGTGCTGGGTGAGGTGCACCGGGGTCATCGTCATGACGGCGATCATGACGAGCTGTCCGCAAATCATCACGGCCGCTCCGGTGACGACGCCGGTTTCGAAGCGGCGGCCGCGCTGCCCTCCGGCCTGCGGCCCGGCGGCGTGCCGGCGGAGTTCCCGGGCGAGCAGGAGAGGGTCGGGGCGTAGCCAGAGGGCGATGACGAGTGCGGCGGCCGAGTAGGCCACGGCGGCCAGCAGGAAAGGGCCGGTGAGCCGGGGCAGGCCGAGCGCGGCGGCCAGGGTTCCGGTGGGGCCGACCAGGGCCGGCCCGGCCACCGCGCCGAACGTGGTGGCGAGGAGCACGGTCCCGGCGGCGCGACCGCGCTTCTCGGGCGACGCGAGGTCGGTTCCGGCGTACCGGGCGAGCAGGCCGGTGACCGTGCCGGCGCCGTACACGAAGAGAGCGACCAGGAGCAGGGGTACGGTACGGGCCCAGGCCGCGACGATCACGCCGATGCTGCCCAGGGCGGCGATCGAGTGCCCGAGGGCGAGTCCGGGACGGCGTCCCCACTGCTCGGAGATCCGGCCGATGAGCAGGACGCCGAGCGCGGCCCCCGCGGTGAACAGGGCCACAGGCAGTCCGGCCAGGCCGGTGGAGCCGAGGAGATCTTGTGCGAGCAGCGCGCCGACGGTGATGCCTGCCGCCATTCCGGCGCCGCCGAGTGCCTGCGAGGCGACGAGCACGGTCAGGACGCGGCGTTGCGTCTTCGGGCCGGCACGCTGGGGGGTACCGGGCACCGATGTCACGCGGACCCGTCGGAGGTTGCCGGGGCGGCAGGTTCCAGGGCGGAGATGTCGGCCAGGCTCATACCCATCTCCCGATGGAGGAAGCGCACGATGGTCCAGTGCGGGAGCGCGTCCGCGTCGAACGGGCCGAACGCGGCGGTGTAGAGCGGAATCCAGCGCAGGGCCTCCTCTGCGGCGACCCGGCGTCCCGTGTCGGCCCGGTCGCCGTCCTGGTAGTCGGTGTAGGCGATGCTGCGGTGGTGGATGAAGTGCCCGCCCGGCAGGCGTGTCTCGCACAGCTCGCGGTATTCGCGGGTCTGCAGGATGAGGAAGTGCCAGATCTCGTCGATCTCCTGTTCCACCGGCAGGAACAGCCCGCCGAGCCGGTCGGGATGCCGGGAGAGCAGGTACAGGTAGCGCAGGCACTCGCGCACCTGGTGCTCGACCTGGGCGCGTGGGTGTTCCGTCTTCGCGGCGAAGTGCCCGACGACCTCGCCGTGCAGCGCGTTGCCCAGGAGGTCTGTGGCGGTGGGGGCGGGAACTGCTGAAGTGGTCACGGGCGGGGTCCTGTTCGGGCTGGGGGGCGGGGCTGGCCGATCGGCAGTGAAAACGTAGGGGGCGCTGTCGCGGGGGTCATGCCGTCCGAAGCGGGAATCCGCGCCGTCCGGTACAGGGAGGGGGCCGCGCCGCCTCGGCCGGTACGACGCGGGTCGGGCCCCGGCCGGGCGTGCACGTGGGTCAGGAGGGGCGCGCCAGCCAGGCGTACTTGCCGGAGCGGCCGATCGGCAGGTCGGCCCGGTGCTCCATGGTGCAGGGATGTCCGGTGAGTGCACCGACACGCCCTTCGAGGTGCCGGGCCCGCGCCGCGTCCAGCGGGGCGCCGTCGAACGTCGTGTAGTGCAGGGCGGCGCGGCGGGACGTCTCGGACAGACGGAGCTGGGCGAGGAAGAGGCGGTCGGAGGCTTCGTTGACGATGGCGTCGAGGTCGGCCTGTGCGACAGGTCCGTCCGGGGCGTCGAGCAGTTCTTTCTCCCGGCCGCAGAAGGCCGCGATGCGCTCGGGGTCGGCGGAACCGTCGAGGGTGCGCACGCAGTCGCCTGATCGGTAGCGCACCAGCGGCATGAAGGGGTTGCGCAAGCTGGTGACGATGAGGCAGTGGATGCCGCTGCCGGCGGCGACGGGGAGTAGCTCGACGCTCATGTCGTCGAGGTGCGGCCGGTATCGCCCGGTGCGCGGGTCACTGGAGTAGAGGTAGCCCAGCTCGGTGCTGCCGAAGAGGTCCACGACGGGGCAGTCGAAGTGCCGGTGGAGCAGGGCGCGTACGTTCAGCGGGGTGTACTCGTAGGCGTGGACGATGCTGCCTGGCCTCGGGAACTCGTCCCACAGGCCCCAGGCATCCACCTTCTGTACGAGGTGGGCCAGGTGGTAGCCCGAGCAGTCCAGGTGGTAGGCGCCGGTGGGGTGGGCGTCGCTGACCGCGCGGATCTCGGCGAGCATGCGTCGCACCTCTGCCCGGCCCCAGTCGGCCGGGTCGAGGGTGCGGTTGAGATAGAGCGTACGGTCGTCGAGCCAGCGTTCTCCCGGGGTCGCGCCCGGCTTCTTGGCGTTGACGCGGGCGACGTGCTCGGTGGCGAGCACGGTGGTCAGGGAGATGCGCTTGGCGCCTGCTTCCCAGGTGCCGCGCAGGTCGGGGTGTTCGCTCCACAGTCGGTAGTAGGAGCGGAGCAGGAAGTACGGCGGCCGGATCAGCTGCATCCGGGCGTGGTTGGTGCCGGTCGAGAGGACGTACTCCGCCTCGCCCGCCTCCAGCGCCGCGGCGAGACCGGGGGTCATCCAGTTGTCCGGGAAGCCACGCGCGATCTCGGCCTTCTCCAGGATCGGGAAGTCGCCCCGGGCGACGGACGCGCGGTAGACCGGGATGTCGCGGACCCGGTCGACGACATGCGGGCTGGGCAGCGGACTCATGTGTGCTCCGTGGGGTGACGGTACGGGGCCGCCCGAAACGAACTCCGGCGGCCCCGTCATGGGTGGGCGTGAGCCATCCGGCGGCCCCGTCATGGGTGGGCGTGAGTCAGGAGATGCAGCCGCTCTTGCCGGCGACGCTGATGCACCCGGCCTTCGGGGTGGCGCTGATGCATCCGTCCTTGGCACCCTGCGCCGAGTTGGCGGCCACCCACTTCGACCAGTTGCTGTCCTGGGTCAGCTGCCTGATGAGCTTGTCCATGGCGAACCTCCACGAGTGTCTGGGGAATGCGGCACGGATGACTGATCGGTCCTTCGTCGATCCGCCGACCGAAGGTAAATGCTTGGTCAATTACCTGTCAATGGATGGTCAAGACGCCTGGCTCGAATTGGCTACTCGGTCCGCTCGGCCGGACGCGGTCAGGCCCAAGCAGCGCGCCTGGCACGGGAGTTAAGCCACGGGCAGGCCGTCGTGGAGGCGATGGAACTCCTTGGCCTGGATCGACCTGAGGAAACCCCGCCGGGCCCATACGTACCCAGCTCGCCATCAAGCACGAGGTGACTGTCCTGATCGCAGCCGTCAACGACCGGCTGCGAACAGCAGCCCACGCTCATCCTGGTGACCTTCACTGGCCTTCACTGGCCTTCACTGGCCTTCACTGGCCTTCAGCGTCGAGTGCCCGAGCGACGGCGACAAGGTCCTCTTTCGGAATACGTCCTAAAAGTTGTTGCACAAGGGTGGGTGCGGGCAGGCCGGTGGGCGGCTCTGGCCTGCGGATTCATCCGGCGAGGGCAAGGTTGTGCATGGTGGCGACGGCCTGGACGGCGTGGTGGAGGCCGGGTCCTTTCTGGCGGCAGTCGCGGAGGATCTTCCAGTTCTTCATCCGGGCGAAGGTGTGCTCGACCCGGGCCCGGACCTTGCGGTGTGCGGCGTTGTCCTCCTCCTGGCCGCGCAGCAGCGGGCGGTTGGCCCGTTTGCGGTGCGGGACCACCAGGCCGGTGCCCCAGTACGCGCCGTCCGCCAACACCGTGACGCCCGCACTTTTCGCGGGCAGGCCGGACTCGCGCCAGGCGTGGGCGTCGGCCTTGTTGCCCGGCACCGGGCGGGCGGTAGCAATCACCAGACGGGTATCGGCGTCGATGATGACCTGCACGTTCGCCGAGAACCGGTAGTTACGCGACGAGGCGCCCACGCCCCGGTCGCGGACCGGGATCAAGGTGCCGTCCACGATCCACAGCCGGTCGGTGTCGGCGAGTGGCCGCGGGGCCGACTCCAGCGCCAGCAGCGGGCGCAGCCGGTGAATGACCCGGCAGACGGTCGCCGGGCAGACCCCGAAGAGCGGAGCGAGCTGGCGCATCGTGAGGTTGGTCCGGTAATAGACGGCCACCAACAGCACCCGCTCGGCCAACGGCAGCGCCCACGGCCGGCCTCCGCCGGGACCGTTGCCACCACGTTCACGCACCACCTTCACCAGCTTCACGAACCGGTCCATCCGCAGCCCGGTGAAGGTCTCCACCCACAACGCCTCAGCCCGCAACACCCCACGCATACAAAGGAGATGCCCACCACAAGAGCTTGTGCAACAACTTTTAGGGGTGGGCGGAGGGTGACTCGTAGACCAGCGTGCTGCGGTTGAGGTCGCACCGCAGGTCTGTCGCTTCGAGGAGTCGGTCGTGCTGGTCACTCACCAACCGGCGGATCGACAACCATCCCTGCGGCGGCGGTACTTCCGCGTCCGGGATGGGCGTGGGCATCAGGTGCTCCCGCCGAGTGAGCGTCAGACCTGCGGACGCGAGCCATTCGTAGAGCGCGGTCAGGCCCGGTCGGCGTTCGGCTCCTCCTTGCACGAACTCCCGCGTCAGCTGGGGAAGCACGGTCAGGGCGTGCATGGAGAAGTACGAGACCGAATCCTGGATGACCGCTCCCGAACGATGGACGATCTGGCTGCGCAGGACCGGGGCGCGTTCGCCGATGTCGACGCCCAGATCGGCAGCCAGCTCCGGGGGCGGAACGGCAGCAGAGAGACGGCCCGTCCGGCTGGTGTCGGCCTCCAAGGGCACCGCACCCCCGGGGAAGGCGCGCAACCCGCCCTGCGTATCGGGTTGGACCGACGGCACCGGCATGGTGCTACGCCTCGCGTAGGAGCCACCTCGGTCGGTGAAGATCTGTCCGTTGGCCCGGAGGTGCTGCAGGGCGCAGCGGATGGTCTGACGATGGACGTGGTACCGCTCCGCCAGGATGCGTTCGGAAGGAAGCCGGCTTCCGGAGGCGAATTCCCCAGCGGCTATCTGCAGTCGGAGGTCCTCCGCTATACGCCGGTACACGGGTGGGGTCACTTGACGGTCCACGGTCCTGCGGCGTTCGCTCTCGTTCCCCGAGCGGTTCACTTGGATCCTCAATCACTCGATGTGCCGACCCTGTCGCGCAAGGTTAGACCTCTACTGGTCTAGACCTCAAGGGTGGTTTCGGACGAGGAAGCGGTCGCGGCCCGACCCAGTCGCCGCCCACCAGGAGTGGATGGGTGGCGATCCGCGTACTCGTCGACCAGTCCGGTGATGACGGAGGCCGGGACGCCCTTGTAGGGACGTCCCGGCCGGGTAGGCAGCCGTTCGGTACGGTTCCAGAACGCGCGGTGTCGCGGTCAGGCCTGGGACTTGCCCTTCAGGTGGGCGAAAACCACCACGTTCGAGTCCCAGTGCCGGTCCGGGGTGAGTGATCCGCCGCAGGTGATCAGTCGGAGCTCCGACTTGCCGGTCCCGTTGTAGACCTTGTCCGTCGGGAAGCCGTCCTTCTTGAACGTCTCCACCGAGTCGACGGAGAAGACCGCAGTGGTGCCGTCCTCGCGGTGGACCTTGATCTCCTCGTTCTTCCTGAGCTCCTTGACGTTGTGGAAGACAGCCTTCGGGGCTTCCGGCGTGTCCAGGTGCCCGACGATCGCAGCCGCGCCCTTCTCTCCCGGGGTGGGGCCCTCGCGGTACCAGCTGGCGTCCATGGGTCTGTTCATGGGCGGGGTCTCCATCACTCCTTCGGCGTCGAGACCCACCGTGTCGAGGGGGGCGTCCACGCCGAGGTCAGGGATGGAGATCCGGTCCGGGACCGACGGAGCGATGGCGGAGGCGGGGACGGTCTTCGTCCCGCTGCCGGACGCCGAGGTACCGGTTGTGGGCGAGGGGAAGGAGCAGCCGACCGCCGTCGTGGCCGCGAGTGCCGTGATCAACGCCAGCGCGGCCGTGCGGGGCGCACCCGGTCCACTCCTTCGGCGCGTCCGGTGCGTCCCCGGCTCAGCCATTGCTGCGGCGGCGACGCAGCACGACCGTGCCGGCCAGAGCTGCCGCGCCGATCGCGGCGCCACCGGCGATGAGCCCGGTGTCGACTCCACTGCCGGAGGCCGGGGCCATCCCGGTCTGGACCGAGCCCTTGGGAACCTTGAACTCCTGGGGGTGGAGCGGCTTCACGTGGGCGCGCTGGAGAGTGTGGTGGTCGCCGTTGTTGACGGCGTGGTGGTCGCCGTTGTTGACGGAGTGGCGGTCGCCGTTGTTGACGGAGTGGCGGTCGCCGTTGTTCGCGGTGTGGTGACCGCCGTTGTTGACGGCGTGGTGGTCGCCGTCGTTCGCGCTGTGGTGCTTGCCGTTGTTCGCCGCGTCACCTGCTGCGACTCCGAACTTCGCAGTGTCGATCTTGGTGTTGCCGACGTAGCCGCTGACCGCGTAGTAGCCGGTCTTGGTGTTTCCGGAAACTGTCGCCTGCCCGTGCCAGGTGCCCTCGTGCTGGGGATCGCGCTCCAGCTTGACCGTGCTGGTGAAGGCTGCGGACCTCACGGTGGCATTGCCCTTCAGGTTGCCACTCTTGATGGTGACGGCGACCTTGTCGCCCGGCTTGCCCCCGTCGGTCGACAGGGACATCGAGGCCTGCGAGGGGGCCGGTACCGGCGGGGTGGGCGACGGCCGGGTGTCCGTGTTCACCAAGAAGGAGGTGGCGCCCTGCGAGCCGGTGTCACCGAAGTCAGCAGTGACCGTGAGGTGTGCCGTACCGATGCCGAAGCCGGACTTCACCGTGCCGGAACCGAGGTAGGTGTTGTGGTCGCCGCCCTTGCCTGTCTGCGTCACGGTGATGCCGTTGAGCGCGTCCGAGCTCGCGGACACCTTCGCGCCAGCGGGTGCGGAGACCTTGAACTTGACGACCTCCCCGGCCGCGTACCCCGTCTTGTCCTTCGGCGCCGAGATCACGGAGACGACCGGGGCTTCCGCCTTGTCGGAGGGGTGCGAGTCCGACGGCGAGGTGGCCGGGGACGGGGTGTCCGAGACGGACACCGCCGGGGATGCCGGACCTTCCGAGGCGAACGCGGTGGCCGGCCCTGCCATCGCCAGAGTGGCGGCGACGGCTATGGCGGAGATGGTGAACGCCTTGCGCATGAGTGAGACCTCCTCGTCGAGCCGGGCATTTCGCCCTTTACGTACTTATTGAGGGCCCTACTCGTTGATCGGTTTCACACTGGCGCGGCGAACTCGCGTGGCCGCCGAAGGTCCCGAGCGGGCACGCGCCACCTGACCAGGGTTCTTGAGTGAGGCAAAAACAACCCTTTGCCTATTATTTTAGTGCTTTGGTCCTGGCGACCGGGCACTGACGGGGTGTTCCGCGTCCACACGGGTACACCTCCGGTCCAGGTCCAGGAGCGCATCGGAGCGCCCTGCGTGTGTCGTGGGCAGGGCACCCGTAGCGTCGCTGCCATGTGTTGGAGTGCGACGGCCGATCTCGTAGCGGGCACGGTCATCACCGCGGTGGGTGTTGCCGCGGTGGCTGTGGCGGCACGTCATCCCCGAGACGTTCCGCTGGCCGCGCTGCCCCTGCTCCTGGGCGCCCACCAGATCATCGAGGCCGTGGTCTGGCACCACGACGGCGGCACCGGACCCGCCACTCTCGCCTGGAGTGTCATCGCGCTCCCGCTGCTGGCGCTGTGGGTACCGGCAGCCGTGCTGTGCGCTGCTCCGCCGAGTGCGCGGCGCCGTTTGCTTGTCCCGCTGGCGGTGGGGGTCGCGACGGCGGCGGCGCTCGCCCACGCGCTGGCGACCCGAACGGTGACGGCGGAGATCCGGGGGCACACCGTGGGGTACGCCCTGGGGCTGCCACAGGCGGAGTTGCTCGTGGTCGGATACTTCCTCGCCACCCTCGGCTCGCTGCTCATCTCCGGTGACCGGTGGCTCGTCCTGTTCGGTGTGCTGGTTACCGTCGGGGCCGCGGTGTCCTTCGGGCTGTGGCGCCAGGAGTACATCTCGACGTGGTGCGCGTTCGCCGCGGTGTGCTCGGTTCTTCTGTTGCTCTGGGCCAGAAAAAAGCACCGTTGACGACCCCGACCGCCTCACCGCAGTCCTCTGGCTCCAGCCGCAGGAGACCTGGATCCAGGAGCATCATCAGCGACTTCAGCGACTTCAGCATGTTCGAGAAACCTGGCCGAGCGAAGTCGTGGAGACGGCCCCTGGGGCCTACGAGTGGAGTCCCAACCGCAAGCGTTGAAACGCGTCGTCCACCCGCGAACGCCTTCGCTTCTCAACCCGTGGAATTGAGTCGACGGGAGCACCTGCAGCGATCAGCATGACTGCCATGGTTGACACACCCTTGTACGTGGCCTTCGTGGCCGCCGCTTTCGTTCTGTGCGTCACTCCAGGACCGGACATGATGTTTGTTGTGGCCATGGGCGGGCGCGGTGGGCCGACCACAGGCGTGATGGCGGCTCTGGGGGTGGCGTTCGGGGCCATGGTGCACGCCGTTGCTGCCGCGCTCGGCCTCTCGGCACTCTTCACGTCGCTACCGACGCTCTATGACACGTTGCGCTGGGTCGGTGCGGCCTATCTGTTCTACCTTGCGATCACGGCGTTTCGTGACCGATCCGACCTCGGTGGCGACGCCGCCGCAGCGGCTGGAGGGCCGGGCCCAGGGCGGCTGCGGACCTTCCGGCAGGGGGCCATCACTAATATGCTCAACCCGAAGGTGATCTTGTTCAATGTCGCCTTTCTGCCGCAGTTCGTGAACCCCAGCCTCGGACACACCGGGTGGCAACTCGCGATTTTGGGACTCACGTTGGTGTTCGTGGGACTGACTGTCGATACCTCGATCGGTCTGCTCTCCGGCCGACTCGCGTCGCTACTGCGGAGCAGCCGCCGCGTGGCTCGCGGACTCAATGTCTTCAGCGGAACGGTCTTCGCCGGACTCGCCGTTCGGCTTGCCACTACGTCTGATTAAGGGCCGTCCCGTAAGGGATCTACAGGCAAATGAGGTTGGCCGTCGCACCGGACCGCTCGTTGACGCTGACCAGACAGGTGTTGGACGCGAGAGCGCTACAGAAGCGCGCCGTCGACCTGGAGGCACGCGTCTTCCGTCGTGCGCCCACCCTCCGGACAAGGCGGCCGGCTGCACGGTCACGGTGCACTGCTCATCCTGGTACGGCGGCCCGTGCGCGTTCCGGGAGTTCATGAGAACGGAGGCAGCAGGTCAAGGCTGCTTGAGATCGTCTCGCGCCGTCCATCCATTACGGTCCTGCCGCGAACCGCTGGAGCGTGCGCAGCGCGGGCCCTCGTCATTGGGGATGCCGGGAGACGCGAAGTGGAAGGGCACGCGTAGGTGCTCGGCCAGCGCCCGGCCGCCCTCGGCCGCGGCGATACCAGGAGGACGGCCGTCGGCGCGGTGGTAGACGGTCGCCAGGTGGCCGTCCCCGTCCGGGGCTTCCAGGACCGCGACCAGGAGCACGAACCAGTCGTGCACGGTATCGCCGTCCCAACCGCTGCACCAAACCTCTGGAGCGCCTCGGCCCCAGCGAACAGTACGTACGAATCGGCGGAATCCTCGCCCTGGAACAGATCGTCCAGGACGCACCCGAACAAGCCGCCACCGACGCCGCACGCGTCCTGGGCCACTTTCTACGCGAACGCACACCCCAGGGCCAAACCCACCGCCCCCCGGCCCGCGACCCTACGAGGGCGCGCCCTCCCTACCAGGCAAGGCACTCCCCAAGGAACCGGCCGCCGATGTCCAGGCGGCGCTGACCGCGCTGACGCGCGCGGAATCACGTACCCACGTCGACCCCCGCGAACAGCTCGACCTCCACAGGCCCCACCTCGCCGGTGCACAACTACACGGAGCCGACCTCACCAAGGCCAACCTGGGTGGGGCGACACTCACCGACGCCCTTCTGTCCGGGGTGGCATTCACCGGCCCTCCGCTCCGGCAGCCCCAACTTCTGTGCCCAGTTGTGCACCGTGGTCTCCGACGTCGGTACGGTGCCCGGCGGCGCATGCTCACCCGGGGCGGTCCTGGCGGTCGCCCCGCGCGCGGGTGATCAGCGCTCCGCCGTACGTGGCCGCCAGCGGGGCGACGAACCACATGACGAAGGCATACGGGAACCACCAGGCCACGCCCGCGCTGAGCAGGAACCACGAACCCACCGCCCAGGACCCGTTGGCGTGCGCCCGGATGTGTGCGGGGTCCGTGCCGACCAGGCCCGCTCCCGCGGCGATCTCCTTGATGACGGCCTCGCACACGAACAGGGCCGCCATCGTCACGGCGAACAGGTTCTGCGCCAGCGGGTTGCTGAGAGCGGCGCCCATCACCGCTGTCGGGAACGGGAGGAACGCGACCAGCATCAGAAAGGGCGCGTGCCACCCTGTGAAGGACTTCGACAGGACGACGACCTCGTCCATCAGTCGGTGGTGACGCCGCCACACCGACCACAGGAGGACGAACGCCAACGCGAACGCCACGTAGGAGCCACGCTGCTCCACCAGGAAGCGGCCCAGCTCTCGGGCCGAGGACCGCTCCGTCTCGTCCGGGCGTTCCAGCTCGACGGCCAGCAGCGTCATGGCGATCGCGAACAGCGCGTCCGTGAAGAAGACGAGCCGCTCCGGGGAGAGCCCCGGCTCAGGGCCTGCTTTGCCGTTCATCCGCGCTCCCAGGCTTCAGGACAGTGCAGGGGTGATGGTAGGCAGTCCGCGCGCCCCGGACGAGCAGACATGCGGACAAGGTCGTCCCACGGGGTCGGCCGTGCCCTCCGCACCATGGGCGCCCCCCGGACGCCCCCTGTGCTGCCGCCTGTTGCACCTTTGTGAACCCCCGTGAATGCGGAGCGCATTGCCATGGACCCTTCTGGCGACGGGCCCTAACCTCGGCCGTCGGCGTGCGAATACGTAGGGCCGGGAGGCGCGGCCGCACTCGTACGACCCGGATACGCACGACGAGGAGACTGATGTCCCGCAGACCGTTCAGCAGCACCTTGGTCCTCATCATGAGCGCCGCGGCGGTTCTCGTCGCCGGCTCGGTCTACGCGGACGAGATCCCCAAGGCGCCGGGCCACCGGCTGGTCAAGGAGTACGACGGCGCGCCCGCCGCGGCCTCGCCCGTGCCCGGGACACCGCCGGCACAGCACCCCTTCCTCGCCGCGAACGGGCGCAGCGGAATGCACGGCGACGCCTGGGGCAGCGGCACCTATCCGTGGGCCGGCCCGCTGGGAAACCGCCCCACGGTGAGCAGCGAGAAGATGGCCGCGCTCGGCGGCGAGTGTGCCACCGTCACCTTCGACAGGGCCGGGCGCATCGTCACCGTCTGCGGCACGTTCACCGGCTTCCTGGTCAAGCTCCTCGAACCGAGGTCCCTGGCCACGCTCGCGGAGTACAAGCTGCCGCAGCGCTCCTCGACCGTCGAGGCCATCACCTCCCTCGACTTCTCCAAGATCTTCAAGGACACCTCGGGCGGCGCCTACTCCTACCTCGACAACGAGGACCGCCTGGTGCTCGCGGACTCCCGCCAGCACATCCTGCGCCTCGCGCACGAGCAGGCCGCCGACGGCAGCTGGAGCTTCAGGGTCACCGACGACTGGGACCTCACCGCACAGGTCCCGCACGACTGTGCGAGCTGGACCAATCTGTTCCCGAGCGGGGTGTGCGACCCGGTCACCTCCGTGATGCCCGACTGGGCGGGCCGCATCTGGTGGGTGACCCGGCAGGGCCGCGTCGGAACCGTCGAGCCAGGAACCGGCGCGATCCGTTCGGTCCGGCTGACGGGAGAGGAGATCCAGAACTCCTTCTCGATCGCGGACGACGGCGTCTCGATCGTCACCGACCACGCCCTGTACAGCTTCCGCACGGAGGCCGACGGCACGCCGCGCGCCGTCTGGCGCCAGGTCTACGACCGCGGCACCGGCACCAAGCCCGGCTCGGTGAACCAGGGTTCGGGCACCACGCCCGACCTGTTCGGCAGCAACGGCAAGAAGTACGTCGCCATCACCGACAACGCCGACGACCGCATGAACGTCCTGGTCTACCGGCGGGAGGACGGCGTCCCCGACAGCCAGCGGCTCGTCTGCAAGGTCCCGGTCTTCACAGCGGGCGCTTCCACCACCGACAACTCCCTGATCAGCTGGGGCAACAGCCTCGTCGTCGAGAACAACTACGGTTACGAGAACATCACGTCGCTCACCTTCGGCCGTACCGTCGTGGGCGGGGTCAGCCGCGTCGACGTACGGGAGGACGGCAGTGGCTGCGACGTCGTCTGGGAGAGCGACATCCGCTCCCCGTCGACCGTGCCCAAGCTGTCGACAGCCAACGGACTCCTCTACTTCTACGAGAAGGACCGCAACAGTTTGGGCGTCGACGCCTGGTACCTGACCGCTGTCGACTTCCGTACCGGCGCGCGCAAGTGGAGGCAACTCACCGGTACGGGCATCGGTTACGACAACAACTGGGCACCGATCACCATCGGCCCCGACGGCACCGCGTACGCGGGTGTCTTCAACGGCCTGGTGGCGGTACGCGACAGCGCACAGGGGCGGTGACCGTACCTCGCCGGCCGCGTCTCCTGGCGACGCCGCCGGCGGGTCGTCAGGGGGCGGGGCGGCCGCGGTGACCGTGCAGAGTCGCCTGTCGTCAGGACGTGGGGCGGCCGGTGACCGTGCAGAGTCGCTTGGTGGCCCGGGTCAGCGCCACGTACAAGTCCCTCCCCCCACAGGCCGGCCCACTGCCCGGATTTGCGCTCTGTGATGTCCGGGTCGTCCCAGGTTACTTCCACGGCCGGGCCGCCAGTGATGAACTGCAGCACGATGAGGTGCAGTCCGTTGTGGCTCAAAGTGCGGTGGGCGCGCTGTCCACAGCGTGGCCGGTCCGGCTGCGCCACCGGGCGGCAGAGATGAGAACGCCGGCGAGCGCCAAGCACCCGGCGACTGCGGTCCAGGCCGCTGTTGCCCCCGCGGCCCCGGAAGCGTCGTAGTAGAGCAGGGAGCGGACCCCCGCCACCCAGTGATGCAGGGGCAGTCCGTGAGAGAGCACCCGGAAGGTGCCCGGGACCATTTCCATCGGGTACGGGCCGCCCGAAGTCGGGATGCCCAGGACGATGAAGCCGATCATGCCGAATGGGATCGCGAGGAGGCCGAGCAGCTCGGTGAGGGCGAGCATCAGCAGCCCGACGGCTGCTGAGATGCCGAACGCCAGGAGTGCCAGGTGCGTCACGTGCGGGGCCGGCAGGTCCAGGACGGCCACGGCGGTGATCAGGGTTCCGGCGGTGATGAGGGCGCTGGTGGCGAGCATGAGTGCTGCTTTGGTGCGCAGGGGGCTGCCCGCCCGTGCGCCGGACGCGGCCGTGAGCGGGGACCTGCCGACGGCGGCGCCCACCGCGGTGGCTCCCATGAGGCTCACCACGACGAGGACGAGAGGCACGTAGAACGCAGCGAGCCCCTTGGCCGACTGAGCGGGCAGCGCCCTGAACTCTCGCACTTCCGCGCGGACGGGATCCTGGAGCAGCAGTTTCTGCACGGGCGTCGCGTCGGGGCGCAGCAGGGAGGCTCCGAGTTGCCGGGAGGCGCCGCTCGCGGCCGTCGTCGCCGCTCCCTGGGCCGCGCCGACCGCCATGGGGCCGACGGCGGGCTGGGTGAGCACGGTGAGGACCGGCCGGGTGGCCGTTCCGGTGCCGTCGTTCGCACTGGCCGCCGCGTTCAGCGCCTGGACCCGGGCGCTGAAGTCGGCGGGGATTTCGACGGCTGCGTAGACCGTCCCGTCCTTCAGCAGCTCCCGCGCCTCTTCGGCGGAGTCCGTGGTGGTCCAGCGGACGGCTCCGTCGCCGTTCTCGCCGGTGATGCCGACACTCAGGCGGTGCCCCAGATCGCCCTTGTCCTGGTTCACGAGGGCGATCGGCAGGTCCTTGGTGTTGGCGCTCGGATCCAGGAACGCGCCCAGGTAGGAGGTGGTGAAGACGACGGCGAGGAGGCCGAGGGCGAGGGCGGTCGCCCAGGTTCTGGAGCGGCTGAACATGGGGATCTCTCTGGGGAGCAGGGGGCGTCCGTGCGGGAGGAGTTCACCGCACAGCTATCGCAAGTGGACTTGCAATAACGTAGACCCTCTGTTGGCGCATCGCAAGTCGACTTGCGTTACGGCTCGACCTGTCGGCGCCCCTGCCGTACGGCATCGCGGCACGGCAGCGCCGCCACCGCATCTCCGCACGGGCCCTCCCCCACGAGAAGCGGAACGCCCACCGGGCACGGCCGCCGTCCCGGCAGGCCCGGTGCCGCGACGGGGGCGGCGTCACGCCCGGGTGCGCTCCCCGCCCCGGGTCCCGAGTGGCCGCGCCCCGTCGAGCACCTGAGCCACCGCGGTCGCCGCCACCCGCTCGTCGACCGGCGCGCCGGTCAGGGTGCGGACGAAGAGGAGGGCGCCGATCATCTCCACGAGCAGGCGCGGGTCGGTGTCCGCGTCGAGTTCACCCCGCTCCACTCCGCGGTGCACGACCGCCTCGCCCCGGTCCAGGCGGCTCTCCCAGTAGGCGCGCAGCCCGGCGTCCTGCCAGTTGCCCGCCGCGGAGACGCCGAGCTGGAGGAGGGCCGCTCCCTGGGGGGTGAGCAGGTAGCGGGCCACCGCAGCGAACAGCTCGGTGAGGTCCTGGCGGACGTCGCCGGTGTCAGGGGTGGGGAGGGCTTCGACGGTATGTGTCGACAGGGCGTCGTGGATCAGCTGTTCGCGGGTTCCCCAGTGCCGGTAGACGGAGGTTTCGTGAACGCCCGCGGCCTTGGCCACGGCGTTCACCGAGACCGCGGCAAGGCCCTCCGAGGAGAGCAGGTCGAGGGTGGCGGTCAGCACCGCCTCCCGCAGGCGGCGGCCCCGCAGTTGCGCGGGCCTGGAAGTCCTCTGTGCGCCCTGTTCGCCCTTGGGGTCCTTGGCGCTGCCACCGGCTGTCATACGGGGAAGCGTAACGCCGTGTGACCGCCTCGGCGGACGCCGCCGGGGCCGGGGGCGGCAACCGTCCCTGCACGCCGCTCTGTTGACAAAGGCTCTCAGAGCATTTGATGATCTCATCATCTTTGATGAGAGCGAGGTTCTGATGAACTCGGACGACGCCGCAGCATCTCCGTCCACCGCCTCCACCGAGGCACCGCCATCGACTGCACCTCCACCACGCCACGTCGATGTCCTCATCGTGGGCGCAGGGCTGAGCGGAATCGGCGCCGCCTGCCACCTGACCCGGGCACTGCCGAAACTGACGTACGTCGTACTGGAGGGGCGGGAGGCCACGGGAGGCACCTGGGACCTGTTCCGCTACCCCGGCATCCGGTCGGACTCCGACATGCAGACCTTCGCCTACCGGTTCCGTCCCTGGCACGACCCGCGGGCCATCGTCGACGGGGCGTCGGTCCTCGCGTACCTGCGGGAGACGGCAGCCGAGTACGGCGTCGACCGCCGCATCCGGACGGGCCACCGGGTCACGGGCGCCGAGTGGTCGAGCAGCGCGGCCCGCTGGACCGTGCGGGTCCGCCGGACGGCCGCCACCGGGGAGGGGCCGCCGGAGTCCGAGGAGGTGACGTACACCTGCCGTTTCCTGCAGCTGTGCACCGGCTACTACCGGTACGAGCACGGCCACACCCCGGACTTCCCGGGTCGTGAGGAGTACACCGGGCGGGTCGTCCATCCCCAACACTGGCCCGCCGACCTGGATCATTCCGGCCGCCGCGTCGCCGTCATCGGCAGCGGCGCCACCGCGATGACGCTGGTGCCGGCACTGGCCCGTGACGCGGCGCACGTGACCATGGTGCAGCGTTCGCCCACCTACGTCGTTCCGCTCCCGGAGGTGGATCCGGTGGCACGTGTGCTGGCCAGGATCGCCGGTAAGAAGGCGGCCCAGCCGGTGGTCCGCTGGAAGAACATCCTGGTCGGCGTCGGCTCCTACCAGCTGGGGCAGCGGCTGCCCACGGTGGCGCGGGCACTGATCCGGACCGCGGTGAAACGCCGGCTGCCCGCCGGGTTCGACGTCGGCACCCACTTCAACCCCCGCTACAAACCGTGGGACCAGCGCCTGTGCGTGGTCCCGGACGGTGACCTGTTCCGGGCCCTGTCCGACAGACGCGCCGAGGTCGTCACCGACCACATCGACACCTTCATCCCGGACGGCCTGCGGCTCGCCTCCGGGCGGGAGGTCCGGGCCGACGTGGTGGTCACTGCGACCGGCCTGGACCTGCTGGCCTTCGGCGGTGTCCGCCTGTCGGTCGACGGCGCCGAGGTCCGGCTGCACGACACGGTGACCTACCGCGGTCTGATGCTGGACGGTGTGCCGAATCTGGCCTTCACCCTCGGTTACACCAACGCCTCCTGGACCCTCAAGGCGGACCTGACCGCCGCCTTCGTGTGCCGGCTCCTCGCCCACCTGGACGCCACCAGCCGGCAGGTCTGTGTCCCGGACGCCGCCGGGGCCGGCGAACGGCGCCCGCTGCTGGACTTCTCCGCGGGGTATGTCCGGCGCTCGGTGCATGCCTTCCCGCAGAGCGGCACCCGCGACCCTTGGCGGGTGGGGACCAACTACCCGAGCGATCTGCGGGCGTTCCGTCGTGCACGTCTCGACGACGGCACGCTGCGGTTCGGCGGACCTGTGTCCCCCACCGAGCGCGCGAACGCGTCCCGGGGCCCGGTCCACGGGAGGCCCGAGGGCGTCCCACAGGAGCCGACGCGATGAGCACGACGGTCGATGACCGTCCTGTGGTCCGCCGTGACCTCCTCGTCCTGTCCGGTGGGACGCGGTGCGCGGTGTGGCTGCACCGGCCCGCCGACACCGCGGGCCCGCTGCCCTGCGTCGTCCTGGCGCACGGCCTGGGCGCCGTCCGGGCCGCGCGGCTGGAGGCCTTCGCTCGGCGTTTCGCCGCCGCCGGGCTGTCCGCGCTCACCTTCGACTACCGGTACTTCGGTGACAGCGAGGGCCTGCCTCGGGCGCTGACGGACCTGCGGGCCCAGCGCGAGGACTGGTCGGCGGTCCTCGCGCTGGCCCGGTCCCTGCCCGAGGTCGACAACACCCGGATCGCCCTGTGGGGCACCTCGCTGAGCGGTGGCCACGTCGCCGTCGTCGCCGCGCACGACCCGGCGATCGCGGCGGTGATCTCCATGAACCCGTTCCTCGACGGCCGCACCGCCGGGCGCACCACACCGGCCGTCCTTAAGGTGCGGCTGATGGCCGCCGGCCTGCGGGACGAGGTTCGCGGGCGACTCGGGCGGGCACCGCTCCTCGTCCCGGCCGCCGGCGGTCCCGGTTCCGGGGCGCTCATGGCGGGCGCGGACGTCGAGGCCGCCCTGCGGGCCATGTCCCCCGACGGCAAGCTCCCCGCCACCGACGTCTCCGCCCGCATCCTGCTCCGCCTGCATCGATACCGTCCCGTGCGTCGCGCGTCGCACGTTGCCTGTCCCTGGCTCATCCAGCCCGGTACCCACGACACCGCCACCCCGCCGTGCCCCGCCCACCGGGCGGCGGCCCGGGCCCCTCGCGCCCAGCTCTCCCCCTACCCCGGCGGCCACTTCACGCCGTACACCGGAGAAGTCTTCGAACGGGTCGTCACGGAGCAGATCGCCTTCCTGACCCGGCATCTCACATAGCGCGGAGCCGAACTCAGCCCCGTCTCGCGCATGCACCGCCCGGGGCGGGGAGACCAGTTCTCCCGCGGCCGGCCGCAACCCCGGTGGCCGGGATGCCGGTCCCCGAAGGCACACCCAGCACCTCCCGCGGCCGGCCGCAACCCCGGTGGCCGGGATGCCGGTTGGCCGCCCCGACCGCACACCCGGCACCTCGCCCGGTCTGCCACCCCGACCGCACACCCAGCACCTCGCCCGGTCTGCCGCCCCGACCGCACACCCAGCAGCACTTCGGAGGAACCGCATGACCTCAGCCGAAACACCGGACACCGTCCCCCCGCTGGACTGCGCCGTGGACGTCCATGCCCACTTCCTCACCCCCCGGCTGCGGGCCGCCTACCGTGCCGCCGGCATCGATGGCCCCGACGGCATGCCCGGTGTGCCGTCGTGGACCCCCGAAGCGGCGCTGGCAACCATGGACCAGATCGGGACCGCCACCGCCCTGCTGTCGGTGTCCTCACCCGGCGTCCACCTGGGCGGCCAGGCCGGGCTGGCTGCCACCCGTGCGCTGGCCCGCGCGGTGAACGACGAGGGCGCCGCCCTCGTACGGGACCACCCCGCGCGCTTCGGCCTGCTGGCGTCACTTCCGCTGCCCGACGTACAGGCCGCCATCGAGGAGGCCGCGTACGCCCTGGACACCCTCGGCGCGGACGGCATCGCCCTGGCCACCCACTACGACGGCGTCTACCTCGGCGACCCCCGGTTCGAGCCCGTCCTGGCCGAGCTCGACCGCCGCCCGGCCGTCGTCGTCCTGCACCCCACCACACCGGTCTGCGGACAGCAGACCGCCCTCGGCCGCTCCCGCCCCATGGTCGAGTTCCTCTTCGACACCACCCGGACCATCGCCCAGCTCGCCCTCAACGGAGTCCTGGACCGCCATCCCGGCCTGCGGCTGATCGTCCCCCACGCGGGCGCCGCGCTCCCCGTCCTGGCCGACCGCATCGCCTGCTTCGCCGTCATGGACAACCCCGAGGCACCCGTCGACGTCCTCGCCGCCCTGCGGCGCCTGCACTACGACGTCGCCGGCTTCACCCTGCCGCGCGCCCTGCCCGCGCTGCTGTCCCTCGTACCGCCGGAACAGCTGCTCTACGGCAGCGACTACCCGTTCACGCCCGACTGGGTCGCCGAGGGCCTCGCCCGCGACCTGGCCACGACCGACGCGCTCACGCAAGAGCAACTGCGCGCGGTGGTGTCGGGAAACGCGGCCCTCCTCTTCCCCCGGCTCACGGCGGTGCACGGGACGTGACACCGGCCGCAGACCGGCCCGAAGTGCACGGTCACTGGTGAAATAAACTCCACCCATGCCGCAAGCCCCCTCCGCCACCCCCAACCGCCATGAGCGCCGCCGCGCCCGGTCCCGTCAGGCACTGGTCGGCGCGGCACGCGCCATCCTCGCCGAACGGGGCCACACCGAGGTGAGCATCCAGGAGATCGCCGACCGGGCCGACGTGGGCTTCGGCACCTTCTACAACTACTTCAGCACCAAGTCCGATCTGTTCGACGCCGCCGTGACGGACGCCCTGGAGGAACACGGACGCCTCTTGGACGGCGTCACCGCCGGCCTCGACGACCCTGCCGAGACCCTCGCCGTCAGCCTTCGCCTCAGCATCCGCCTGGCCCCCGTCCACCCCGAACTCACCCGCATCCTGTGCCTGCGGGGCCTGAGCCAGATCCACGTTCCCACCGGCCTCGGCCCGCGCGCCCTGCGCGATCTCCTCGAAGGCCGCAGCCGTGGCCGCTTCCACTTCGAGAATCCCCAGGTCGCACTCAGCGCGGTCGGCGGCGCCCTCCTCGGCCTCCTCCAGCTCAGCACCACCTGCCGCCTCGAACCGGACGCCGGCGATCAACTCGCCGAACTGGTACTGCGCATGCTGCGAGTGCCCGACACCGAAGCACACGAGGTGGCTCACCGGGCCCTCCCGGAACTCGGCTGACCGACGAGCGGGGCCGACTTCCGGGCCTCGGCTGGGGATGACGGTGCGGATGCCGCGTCGCCGCAGGTGTTCGCGGATGGCGCGGGAGGAGTAAGCCTGGTCGGCCAGGACCGCCCCCGGCCGGCTGCGGGGCCGCCCACGGCGGCGGGGGATCCGCACACGGACCATCACCTCCTCGAGGGCGGGTGCGTCGCCCGCCTGGCCCGCGGTGAGGTGGAAGGGTGGCGGTCGCCTGTGTGGAGGGGACCGCCAAACCTCTCTCGCGCCCGGGTCAGCGTGGGCTCCGAACCGGGCAAGGATCACTGCGGGCTCTGACACGGCAACGCGTCCGCGCCGACGCCCTGCTCCGGCCGCAGCGCGGTGGCCTCAACTGTGCGGGCAGCGCTGCCGATACCTCATACGCCGCCATATCCAGCTTCCGGAGGACCCGTTCGTGAAACGCCTCGCGCTCTGTGCAGCCGCCGTCCTGACACTCCTCGTGCCCTCACCCGCCCACGCGGCCGAGACGCCCGCGAAGTGTGGGAAATACCTCGGCACCTTCTACTGGCTCCGCGCCACAGACGGGTCCGGCTTCCTCAGCGGAGACGTCGAGGAGGACGCCTTGTACCACTGCCCGAAGGTGAATGGCAGTCCCGAGGTCAAGTACTACTGCTCCGACGGCCAGATGAACGATGACAAGATCGGTACCGATCTCTGTCCGCACTGACCCGGCCGCCCGCTCGACACAGGGCTCGCCGGACAAGGCCCCGGTGGGGACAGCAGGCCGGAGGGGCAGAACGGGGGTATGTCGTCGGTTCGTGACGCCTGTCATTCCGCGGCTTTCGGGCAACCCTCATCATGTGCTGTTCCGGGAAATCCGTCACCCGGCCGTGCCGCTGCCGACAGGATGGCGGCATGAGCCAAGAAAACGCGGAGCCGGTCGGGTCACCCGTGGCGGTGAGACTGCCGGTCGAACCGGTCGAGGCCGCGATCGAGGCCGACGCGCTCGACGCCGTCCAGCAGAACGGCATCCTGGGGGTGCGCGGCCCTGTCTTCGGGGTGGCAGTTCAGGAGGCGGCGGACGGCCGGTGCTGGCGCGTGGTGTCCGAGGTGACCGCCGGATGCCCCCAGCAGGCCCGTGACGCACTGAACTCGCTCCTGTGGATCAAGGCCAAGGACGACGCCCCGGACAAGGCGCAACGCCGGGCGCTGCTTGCGGCGGTTGCCCGCCTGGAGCGCGAGCGCGTCGATGAGCTCACCGTGCTCGGGGCCCGTTACCGCATTGTGCGGGC
This sequence comes from Streptomyces sp. NPDC091272, assembly GCF_044757485.1. Classification (NCBI taxonomy): domain Bacteria; kingdom Bacillati; phylum Actinomycetota; class Actinomycetes; order Kitasatosporales; family Streptomycetaceae; genus Streptomyces; species Streptomyces sp. NPDC091272. The sequence continues at coordinate 1,123,367 of NZ_JBIVVC010000001.1, read as the reverse complement.
CGAGGAGTACGTCGCCCTGGACGCGAACGGTGACATCGAGATGCCGCGCCCCACCGACCCCGAACCCCTGCATCCCGACTGGACGCGCGGCGCCAAGGGGCCCCGACCCGACGAGGGACTGCTCCTGGATGCGGACGCCCCTCTCACACCTGCCCTGGCAGTCGAACGGCTCTCGCTGCGCGACCTGGCCTACAGGGGCACCGTCCGGTTCCCCGCCGCTGTCATCCACGACTCCCTGCAAGCTCTGGAGAGTCACCCCGATGTGCTGCTGCTGCCCGCGACGTTCGCCATCGTGGAACGCAACCACACCGACACGGCGTGGACGCCCGGTAGTTCCCTGCACGCCACCGCCCATGACGCCCGTAGAACGCTCGACTTCTCCCTGGTCTGGATGGAGCCCCGCCGGCGCGGCCTCCTGCCCCTGCACGGCGAGCACAAGAGCGACGCGCGCACCGTGGTCGCCGAAGGCACCCACCCCAAACTGCCCGAACTCACCGTGTACGCCGAGGCCGCGGACCGCCTGCGTGCCGGACGGCTCAACCAGATCGAGGTGAACGGGGCCGTGTCCCGGATCGGCCGCATCCGCCGGCTGCTGCGCTGGGGGCCCGACGGCCCGGAAGGCCCCCGCCCCTCCGACGTCAACAGCCAGGACCCCAGCCAAATCCGCCCGCACCTCGACGAGGACGGGGTCATCCACTACGACGACGAGGACACCGCCTCCCCGGAATGATGCCTGGGCAGTCGAGGCCTAGGCCTTGGGCGACGGCGTTGATGATGCGGGGGCATCGAGACCGTGCGGGCCGCGCGCGGATTGCCGCACGAATGCGCCAGCCCTCGTGCGGCAGACAGCCGCAGGCGGCCGCGGGTGGTCCGGTGAACGGCCGGGACACTGTCGCCTGCGCGAGCTGGCAGGCGGGCTTGGACCGGTACTCCGGTGAAACACGGCCCGCCAACCAGTCGCCACACGAGAACCTGGGCCGGAGGTCTCTGGAGGCCCGGACCTCTTCCCCGGCGAGCGGGCGCTCGTCACGAGGGTCCGCTCGGAACGCCCGGCCGTGCCCCGTGATTTCCGCAAGCTGTTCCGGCTGGTTCCGGGCCACTGGGGACTGTCGGACGCCAGTGCCCGTGCCCGGGGAGCGGGGGAGATATCTCAGTCTGTGCGAGCACGTGCGCTCTTGCGTGATCGCCACGGGCTGCCACTGCGACATCTGACCGCTGTCAGCCGTAACCCGGCCATAGCGGCTCCAGCCGCGGTGCACGCTCCCCTGGGCGTCTGCTTCATGCGGCGGACGTCGTGATTCACGCGGGTCGTGCCTCGGACCGCGGCGGCCGGCGTTCCCGGGTCAGGGGGCGGTTACTTCCCAGGCTGCCTCGATCATGCGGAACACCTCATCGACCGTGGCCCCGGGATCGTCCGCCCGGCAGGCCAGCGCGTAGGCGTCGATGGTGAACCGCGCGGTGGCCCGGCAGACCGTCGTGCTCCGGTGCGAGTTGGGCTCGGCGGCCAGCGCCTCTGCCAGCGTCTGCGCGTAACGCAGGCACAGCGACTCCTCGAAGGCCTGCAGGGCGGGCGATCCCTCGATCATGCGCCGGATCGGGGCGCTGTCAGCCGTCAGGCAGTGGCGCACGAGGGTCTGGACCTCGCGATGCAGCGCCGCGATGAGCGGCTCGTGCGGGGCCCGCTCGGTCACCACTCGGGTGAGGCGCTGCTCGAAGTCCTGGTCGCGCGCGAACACCAGGGCCTCTTTCGCGGTGAAGTGGGCGAAAACGGTGGTGACGGCCACGTCGGCCTCGGCCGCCACGTCACGGATGCCCACGGCGTCGTATCCGCGCTCCAGGAAGAGCCGCAGCGCGGTGTCGGCGATCTTCTGCCGAGTCGCGGCCTTCTTGCGTTCGCGACGCCCGGTCAGCTCACTCATGCGTTGACCCTATCAGCTATGGAACGCTACCAGTTATGAAAACCTAACCGTTGTTGTTAGTGTCGGCTCATGAGGAAAATCAGCTTCGCCGAGTTCGGCGGTCCCGAGGTCCTGCAACTGGTGGAAACCGAGGAGCCCCACGCGGGCTCCGGACAGATACGCATCGCCGTACGGGCGGCGGGCGTCAACCCCGTCGACTGGAGACTCCGAGAGGGACAGGTGCTGGGGGCGCATCCGGTCGAACTGCCTGCCGGGGTCGGACAGGACGCCTCCGGAGTGGTGGATGAAGTGGGTGAAGGTGTCGAAGGGGTCAAGGTCGGCGACCGCGTGTTCGGCGAAGGCACCGACACCTATGCCGAGTTCGCGGTGTTGTCGGCCTGGGCGCGAATGCCCGAGGGGCTGACCTTCGAGGAGGCGGCCGGGTACCCGTCGGTGGTGGAGACGGCGTTGCGCATCCTCCGCGAGGTCGGCGTGATGCCTGGGCAGACGCTTGTGGTCAGCGGCGCGTCCGGGGGCGTTGGTTCCGCGGTGCTGCAGATCGCCCGTGCACGCGGTATCACGGTGATCGGCACGGCCGGGGCCGCGAACCAGGACTACCTGCGTGGCATGGGCGCCCTCCCGACGACCTACCACGAGGGCTGGGTCGAACGGGTGCGGAGCTTGGGGCGGGTCGACGCGGCCCTGGACCTGGCCGGTTCGGGCGTGATCCGCGAACTCGTCGAGCTGACCGGGGACCCGAGCAAGGTCGTCTCCATCGCGGACCTCGATGCGCCGCAGCAGGGCGTACGGTTTTCCGGCGTGGCCGGGAGTGTGCCGGACGCGCTCGCCGAGGCCGTCGACCTCATTTCCCGTGGCAGGCTCCACATCCCGGTTGAGAAGTCGTACCCTCTCGCCGAGGCGGCGGCGGCTCACGCGGACAGCCGCGCCGGCCACACCCGGGGCCGCCGGGTCCTGATCGTCTGAGCCGCGGCCGGTCCGGTCCGGCCTCCTGGCCCGCGGCCGCTGGGACGCTGTCCGCCTCCGCGACGACCTGCAGTTCTGTGCGGCAGACCAACTCGGATCCTCGGACAGTGTGTTGATCATCGATGACACCGGCCTCATCAAGAAAGGCGCCACGTCAGCTGGGGTGCGGCGTCAATATTCCGGAACGGCGGGCCGTACCGAGAACTGCCAGACCGGAGTCTTCGCCGCCCACGCCACCACTCGCGGCCACACGCTGGTCGACCGCGAGCGCTACCTGCCCAAGTCCTGGAGCGAGGACCGCGACCGCTGCCGAACAGCTCAAGTCCCCGACGAGCACGACTCCACGACCTAGGGCTGATGCGCTCTCGGTCGGCGAGATGAGCTGATCGCCTGCGGTCTCGATGATCTCCCCCAGGAGGCCGGGGTTGTCCTCGATGACCACCGCCACATCGCGCGTCAGCGGGACGACACAGCGGCCCGCCTGGGTGACGGCGGCGCGGAAACAGGCTTTCCTTCGAGGAGAAGAGGAAGTACAGCCCGGGCCGGGAGATGTCCGCTGCCCGGGCCACCTCCTCCATCGAGGTCTTCCGGTAACCGGATCGCGCGAACGTGACCAGGGCGGAGTCCAGGACCATGGTCCGACGGCCGGTGTCCGCGACTGTCGACGGTGGGTGGCGCCTCGACCGCTCAGTCCAGGTCCACCAGGTTGTCCGGTGCTGGGCAGATTCGCCGGCCCTGATGGTCGAAGACGTACAGCTGGGCCAGGTCGACCAGCAGCGGCACCTGGGCGCCGATTCTGAATTGCCCCTGTGGGCTTGTCCGTACGACGAGGTCGCTGCGCACAGTGGTTCTGTGCTCTCGCGGGGTTGCCGCGGAGGGGCTTTGCGCGGGCATCGGGTGCCGGTCCGTCCAGCTCGCGGTGAGGGCCTTCACCCGTTCGAAGCCGCGCTTTCGCGGGGAGCGTCTGTGCGGGCCCGCGGCGTGGAGCCGTGTGCTCTCCAGGTCGGGCACGGCCGCCGGTCGTGAGCCGGTGTGCAGGTGCACCAGTACCTCGTGCCCCTGGTACTCGACGTGCTCCACGATCCCGGTCAGCACTGCCTCGCCCTCTCTTGCCTGGCTGGGGGTGGCGATCCGTACCGCTTCGCAGCGCAGCCCGGCGATCATCGGGCGTCCCTGCTGCACACGCAGGAGTTGGTGGTCGGCGCTCAGAGGTACGGGCAGTACGAGGGACTGCCGGCCGAGCTCCAGGGTCATTCGGGAGTCGACCGGGGCGTGCACGACGGCTTCCAGCAGGTTGATGCGCGGTGTCCCGACGAAGGCCGCCACGAAGACGTTCGCCGGGTGGGTGTACAACTCGCGGGGCGTGCTTACCTGTTGCAGAACCCCGTCCCGCATGACCGCCACCCGGTCGCCCAGCGACATCGCCTCGGACTGGTCGTGGGTCACGTAGACCGTCGTCACACCCATTTCCCTGGTCAACTGGGCAATTTCGGCCCGTAGATGCTCACGCAGCTTGGCATCGAGATTCGACAGCGGCTCGTCGAACAGGAAGACCGAAGGGTGCCGGGAGACGGCCCTGCCCATCGCCACCCGCTGCCGTTCCCCTCCTGAGAGCTGCCCGGGAAGACGGTCGAGCAGATCGTGGATGGCGAGCATCCGTGCGGTCACCTCCACCCGCGGGGCGTGGTCCGCCCCGGGATCCTGGAGCTTCAGCGGAAAGCCGATGTTCTCCCGTACCGTCATCGACGGATAGAGCGCGAAGTTCTGGAACACCATGGCGATGTCCCGCTGGTGCGGCGGGGTGTCGTTGGCGTAACTGCCGCCCAGTAGCAGTTCGCCTTCGCTTATCGCCTCCAGGCCGGCGATCATGCGCAGAACCGTCGATTTGCCACAGCCGGAAGGGCCCAGAAGAACCAGGAACTCCCCCGGCTCGACCGTCAGGGAGACGTGCTGGACCGCAAAGGAGTCACGGTCGTACTTCTTGCTCACACCTCGCAGCACAATGGCACGACTCATGGGTGTCCGCCCGGGATAGAGGGATGAGGGGGGTGCGAGCTGAAAGTAGCCCATCCGAGAGGTTCGCGGAATACAGAAGCGTTGCCATCTGCTATTTGGATTCCGTGCAACCGCGCGGCAGGACGTGCGGGACCCGGATGCGGCGTACGCGGTGAGTTCGCCGCGCATATTTCCACGCGGAAATATGCGCGCGGATTTCGGGTGTCACCGCCGGTGCCACCGCGCGAATCGTTTTTCTTCGTGGAATTACTCGTCAAGGGCCGCCGGTGACGCCGGGTGTCAGGGAGTTGTCGGGTGTGGTGTCAGGGCGTTGCCGTGAGCGTTCCCTCCCATTCCGTCGCTCCCGCCGACCGCCCCACCATGAGCCGGTAAGGTCCTGGTTCCGTACGCCAGGCACCCTCCCGGCAGGACCAGTGCCGCAGCGCGCGCGGCGTGACGACCACCTCCGCCGTCACCGTGCGGCCCGCTTCGGCGTGGACCGCCGCATAGCCGGCGAGCCACTGTGCCGGGCGCTCCACGGCTGAGTCCGGTCGGGCCAGGTAGACCTGGACGACCTCGCGCCCCGGCCGTTCGCCGGTGTTGCGCAGCGTCACCCTGACAGTGAACGGGACTCCGGTCCCGTTCTGAGCCGGGGCGTCCACGTGCACGTACTCCCAGGTGGTGTAGCCCATCCCGTGCCCGAACCAGTAGGCGGGCTCCCGTGCTTCGCGGAGCCAGGCGCGGTAGCCGATGTGCAGGCCCTCCGCGTAGTCGAGCCGGCCGTCGACGGGACGGGTGCGTGTGACGGGGGCGTCGGCGAGGGAGGCCGCCCAGGTCGTGGGGAGCCTGCCGCCCGGTTCGCTGCGCCCGAAGAGGACGTCGGCCAAGCCGGCGCCGGCCTCCTGGCCGGGGAACCAGGTGAGCAGCAGCGCGCCCACTTCCTCGCGCCAGGGCAGTTCGACCGGACCTCCGCTGTTGACCACCGCGACGGTGCGCGGGTTGGCGACGGCGACCGCGCGTACGAGGTCGTCCTGATGGCGGCCGAGGGACAGGTCGGCGCGGTCGTACCCTTCCGTCTCGCTGTGCTCCGTCGTGCCCACCACGACGATCACGGCGTCCGCGCCGCGGGCCACGGCCACGGCCTCGGCGAGGGCGTCCGCCGGTTCGCGCCTCGGCGGTGCGGCGGCGACCACGGTGGCGCGGCCCGTACCGGGGACCAGTTCACGGCGTGCCACCAGGAGGACGGGGTGCTTCTTCGCCAGGTGTGCCTGTGCGGTGTGCAGGGGCGGGGTGACGTGCACGATCGCCGGATCGTCGCTCTCGCAGGGGTAGGTTCCGTCGAGGACGGCACGCCCGTCCACGCTGAGTGTCATCCGGCCGAAGCCGCCCATGCCGAAGGTCCACGTCCCGGCGGTCTCGGGCCGGAGCAGCGTACTGATCTCGACGGTGTGTGCGCCCGGTACCTCGTCGGGTTCGAGCTGCCTGCCGGACAGGCGCCGTTCGGCGTACAGTTCCCGCCCCTCGGCGTCCAGGCAGCGCAGCAGCACCCCGGGCTCCCCCGACCGCGGGTCCGTGCACCTGCCGGTGTCCAGCGGCGGCGGGGGCACCTCCAGGGTGGGGCCGGGGGCGTACACCACCTGGCTTCGTCCGCGCAGTTGTGCACGGATGCCGTCGAGGGGTGTGACGACCGCCGAGGGGAACACGCCGGCACTGCCGCCGCCCTGCACGCGGGGGGCTGCGGCGTGCTCGCCGATGACCGCCACCGTCGACAGGGCGCCGTGGTCGAGGGGCAGGAGCCCTTCATTGCGCACCAGGACCGTCCCGGCGGCGACCGCACGGCGCAGCAGCCGCCGCACCTCCCCGGTCCGCATGTTCGGACGGCGAGGGCGGCGCTCCTCGATCGCGCCGACCCGGGCCGCGAGCCGGAGTATCCGGCGCACCTTGTCGTCGACGGCCGCGGCGGGGACACGGCCCTCTTCCACGGCCCGGACCAGGCCGTCCGCCCAGGGGCTCCGCGGGCCCGGCATCGCCAGGTCGAGGGCGGACCGTGCCGGTTCGTCGACGGTGCGTACGGCGGCCCAGTCGGAGACGGCGACGCCGTCGAAACCCCATTCGGTCCTGAGCGGCGCGGACAGCAGTGGGTGAGAGGTCATCGTCGTGCCGCCGACGCTGTTGTAGCCGGCCATGGTCAGCCAGACACCGGCTTCCACGGCCGCCTCGAAGGGCGCGAGGTAGACCTCGCGCAGGGCCTGTTCGCCGACACGGACGTCGGCGTGCAGTCTGTCGGTCTCGGAGTCGTTGGCGACGAAGTGCTTGGCCGTGGCGGCCACCCCGTGCTCCTGGATGCCACGGATCAGCGCGGCTCCGGTACGGCCGGTCAGCTCGGGGTCCTCCGAGAAACACTCGAAGTGGCGCCCTCCCAGCGGGCTGCGGTGCAGATTCAGGTTGGGCGCGAGCACGATGTCGACACCCTTGAGGACGGCCTCCGAGGCGAGCAGTCCGCCCAGCTCCGAGACGAGCTGTTCGTCCCAGGTCGCGCCGAGGGCCGAGGCCGAGGGGAGCAGGGCGGAGGTGCGGCGCTCGTCCCACGCCTCGCCCCGCACACCCGCCGGACCGTCGGAGCAGACCATCTCCCTGAGCCCGATCGCCTCCTCGGCGGCCGTCCGCCAGACGGTGGAGCCGGTGAGCAGACGGACCTTCTGCTCCAGGGTCAGCTTCTCGACCAACCGGTCCAGCATGTCTTCGTGCATCGCTGCTTCCTGCTTCTTTCCGGGAGAGCGCAGTCTCCCTGTTCCGGCCCGGCGCTCCGGCCCGACCGGCCTGGGACTGTGCGGAGGGAGCGGCGGGCAGATCCAGGGCCCGGCCGCCCCCTGGTTGAGCAGGGGACGGCCGGGCTCGTACGGAGCTTTCGGCCTGCCTAGGGCAGTCGGTAGTCCGCGTTCAGTACCGCGCCGCGTTGCGGCTTCGTTTCGTCGTAGCCGCGTGCGTCGCACTGGAGGCCGCCGACGACGCAGTGGTCGACGAGGGCCTTGAGGGTGCGCTCCTCCCAGGCGTTGAAGAAGTCGTAGTGGAAGGAGTAGCCGCGTCCGCTGGCCAGGCGGACCTGGCTCATGTCGCCGTTGACCGGCCATGCCATCTTGAACTCGATCATCGGCAGGGCGACCGGGTGGGAGGCCGGGCACATGTTGTCGTTGGTGCCGGGCTTGACGACCGTGTACGACATGTGGCTCTTGTGGTCGGGGGTGTCGAGGTACTTGCCGTCCCAGCAGCTGGGCGCCTGCATGCGCAGGTTGAGCTGCACGTCGGGGCGGCTGGGGCAGGACGCGGGGATGTCGGTGTTGAAGAAGCTGTCACCGCACTCCCAGCCCTCGACGAATCCCTTGTGGGCGCGGAACTCCTGGGCGCTCTGCATCGGGTTGCCCACGACGAACCGCAGCCCCTTGGGGAAGGGGCGCACGCTGGTGTAGTCGGTGACCCCCGACTTGTAGTAGATGGTCTGCGGCCCGACGGGGAGGATCTTCTGGTCGCCCTTGAACAGCGAGGGCATCCAGTACGCGGAGGCGTCGGCCGGCGCCTTGCAGGCGGTGGCCCCGCCGTAGAGGCTCGCCGTGGTGCTCGCGGCGTTGGTCGATTTGTTGCCCATGAACGTGTGGTCGTGGGACTTGCCGAACTGGCCCGGGTAGACGATCGGGTCGTCCGGAGCGGTGTGCGTGGCCGAGCAGTTGGCCTGGAACTCGTGGAAGTAGGCGGGCGGCGGTGTCCGGTCGGACGGCGTCACCCCCGTGACCGGCGGAACGGCCGGAATGTAACCGTCCCCGTCCGGATCGTCACCCGACGCCTTGGTGGACGCAGCCATGACGTGCCCGGTGTGGGTACTCGCGGCGGCGGTGGAGGTGGTCGGGGCGCTGCTGTCGCTGTTCGCTGCGGAGGCCACGGTACCTATGCCGAGGACGCTTGCGATGAGGGCCGTTCCGAGGAGGAGTGCGGGGAGTCGTTTGGGACTCGATCTCATGGGGATCTCCTGCCCATGTGGGGGTTCGCGTGCCCGTAACGGGCCACGCGACCGGTAGGGGCTTCTTCGGTCTGGTGCGGTGAGGGCTTCTTCGGTTCGGTGCGGTGGTGCAGGGGTGGCGGGGTCCTGCTGCGGTCCCCGCCACCCCCGTTCATGGGGCGTACATGGAGTTCGACGTCGTCAGCTGTAGATGCCGAGTTCGTGCAGGGAGTAGCCCCAGCCGGTACCGCGCTGGGTCAGGTTGAGCCGCACGTGGCGGGCGGTCTCGTTGAGGGTGATCGTGTCGATGTCACCGTTGCCCGTGGTGGTGGAGTGCACCGTGCGCCAGGTGGTGCCGTCGTTGGAGACCTGCACCTCGTACGCCTTGGCGAACGCCGGGTCCCAGACCAGCTGAAGGGTGCGGAGGGGCTTGGCCTCGCCGAGGTCGGTGCGGATCCACTGCGGGTCGGCCCAGTCGCTGGCCCAGCGGGTCTCCTGCTTGCCGTCGACCGCCATGGCCGGGGTGCAGGGGCAGTCACCGTAGGAGCCCTGCGCGGAGGACGCGGTGGTGGGCTTGTTGAGTGCCACGTTGGTGCCGGACACCGGCGGGGCGACGACCTTCACCGACTTGGTCTCGATGCCCGCGTTGCCCTTGCCGTCCTCGGCCTGGATGTACACCTTCCACACCCCGAGCTTCTCCGGGGCGGTGACGGCGAAGGTGTTGTTGCCGGTGGCGCGCCACTGCGCGTCGACCAGCCGCTTGTCACCGCTGGCGTAGTTCCCGCTCAGGAAGATCTTCGGGGTGACGGGGTCCCCGTCGGGGTCGCGGATGTCGGCGCGGACCGTGAACTCCCGCCCCGCCGGCGCCGCGGAGGCCGGGGAGACGGTCATGTTCGTGATCACCGGCGGGGTGTTGTTGCCCGCCGTGGAACCTGTGTACGCCTTCTTCACCGCGTAGTACGACAGCCGCTTCAGCCCGTCGGGCACCAGGTTGAACCACACCCCGCCGAAGTCGTGCTCCAGGCCGTAGTGGAACAAGGTCGCACCCAGCGCCACACCCTGATGACCGGTGATGCAGTTCCAGGCCTTGGTGTAGCCGTCCGCCTTCTGCACGTCGGTCGGCTCGTCCGGGACACCGTTCGCGTCGTCGGGCACCTCCCACTCACCCGCCGGACCACCCTCGGTGATGATGTACGGCTTGCTGTACCCACCGTCGATCCAGTCCTGACGCACCCCGCACACATCGCCGTAGGAGTTCATCGAGTACAGGTCCAGATCCGGGGCGTTGCGCTTGTAGTACGGCCACGCACCCGTCCACGCGTCCGTCGAGGTCACCGGGTGGTCCGGATCGATGGAATGGATCTTCTTCGCGACATCGTTGACGAAGCTCGTGTAGGCATTGCGCTGCGCCTCCAGCTCCGCACCGCTGTAACAGTTCTGCAGACCCAGCACCGACTCGTTGCCGACGTTCCACATCAACGTGGCAGGGTGACTCTTGTACGCATCCACCCACTTCGCGAACTCGTTCAGCGAATTCGTCTTGTACGTGGCGTCCGTGACGTAGTTGACACAGCCGCCCGAACCGGGGCCGCCGCCGGGCTGGAGCCAGAAACCGTTCACAATCTTCAGGCCCTGCGCCGCCGCAGTGTCCAGCAACGGCTTCGTGGAGCCGTCCGTGCCCCAGGTGCGGATCGTGTTCACACCCATCGACTTCACATCCGGCAGGTACTTCGGGGCATCCGCCACCGACGGACCCCAGGTCAGACCCTTGACCGTGTACGGCTGCCCGCCCACCGTCAGCTGCCAGTTGCCCTGCGAGCCGGCCACCTTCACCGCGCCGCCCGGCGGCGGATCCACCGTGCCACCCGTACTGCCGAAGACCTGGAACTCCCACAGCGAGTAGCCGTAGCCCCCGGCGCGGGCGTTGCCCTGCATCCGCACGTACCGGCCCGTGCCGGAGACCGCGATGTCGTCGGTACCGCCGTCACCACCGGTGACCGCCTTCAGGGTCCGCCAGTTGGTGCCGTCGTCGGAGGCTTGGATCTCGTAGTTCTTGCCGTACGCACCCTCCCAGCTGAGGACCACGCGGCTCAGGCTCTGGCTCGCGCCGAGGTCGACCTGGATCCACTCGGCGTCGGTCCACTTGCTGGCCCACCGGGTACCGGTGAGATTCCCGTCGACGGCGGCGGACGCGGCGAGCCCGTCACCCTCCTGGGAGGACGCGGTGGCCGCCTTCCCCTGGGAGAGGAGCGTTTCTGCGGCTTGGGCCTGCGGGGACAGGCTCAGGGTGAGCGACGACGCCAGCAGGGCGCCGAGCGTCACCAGGGACATTCCGTTGCGTCCACGGGAACGAGCGGGTGCAGCGGAACGAGTGGGTGCAATGGGGGGACTGGACACGTGTGCTCCTGGCTTTCTCGTGACGCCGGGCGCCGGGGGGCCGGATCCGCCCGGCCCGGTGTGCGTGCGGCGCTTGTGGAGGGAGATGTACGGAGTTGCCGTGCGTGCCCTTCCGGGCCGGACCGCGGGGAAGCGAACGTTTGGCCCGGAAGGGAATCGAGGTCCTCACCGTCGTACGGCGGTGAGGCTTGGACGTCTCAGGGGAAGGAGACGACGGTGGACGGCACGGTCGAGGTGCCCGAGGGGATGGTGGAAGCCCCGGTGTCGTTGATGACGTGGTTGTAGTGGCCCATGCCGCCGAGCGAGACCACGAGGAGGCTGTGGAACTTCACCCCCGGCTTGACGGGTGCCTTGAAACCGTGGTCCTGGACGATGGTCGGGTCCACGTTGTAGTTGCAGTAGCTGCCCAGGCCCCACGCCTCGTGGGTGTTCACCGAGTCGTCGACGCGGTAGGCGGCGTAGCCCTTGGTGGCGCCGTTCTGGATGGCGGCCTGGTTCGGCGCGTCGTAGGCCTTCTCGTTCTGGTAGAAGATGGTCCGGCCGCGCTCGCCGTACCACTCGACGTCGTACTTGTTGAAGTGCTCCACGAAGAGACCGGTGGCCAGCACGTCGTCACCGTTGACGCGGACGCCGTAGTCGGCCCGGTTGGTCTCCCATCCCCAGCCCTCGCCGTGGTCGGCGCGCCACACCCAGGTGTGGTCGATGATGGCGTCGTCGCTGTTCACGACCACACTGGTGGTGGCCTTGCCCGCGCCTGCGCCGCCGACGCGGATGTAGACGTCCTGCACGGTGGTGGGGTTGGCGGCGTGGTCGGCGGCGGAGTCCTGGCCTCCGATTTCCAGCAGAGTCGGGGAGTTGACCGGTCCCGCGTCGATCAGGAAGCCGGCCAGGCGGACCCCGTCGACGTCGGCGACCTTCATCGCGGTGACGCCGTTGTCCGGGATGATCGTGGCCAGGCCGAGGCCCAGCACGATGGTGTTGGCGCGGTTCACGTTGATGGTCTGGTCGACGTGGTAGACGCCGGGTGTGAACAGCAGGTTCAGGCCCTGTGCCAGCGCCTGGTTGATCGTGGCGGCGGTGGCGCCCGGCTTGACCACGTAGAACTGGCTCAGCGGTACGGAGGTGCCGGCCGGGGTGCCGTTCGCCCAGGTGGTGCCGCGGGCGTTGGTGCGCTTGGCAGGCGCGAAGACCTTGTACTCGTTGCCGTCGAGGTAGAGGTAGGGCTTCTCCCGGGAGATCGGCGTGGTGTCCAACGTGGTGTATCGCGGCTCGGGGAAGCCGGTGGCCGGAGCACCCTCGACACCCGAGAAGGTCTGGTTCCAGACCGAGTTGGACCAGCCGCCGATCGAGCTGTCACGGGTGTACCACTGCTGCTGCGAGTAGTTGCCGACCTGGCCGTCGATCTTGCTGTCGGCGATGTAGCCGCCGCTGGCCCAGCCGTAGCCGTTGGGCGCCAGGTTGAGACCGCCCTTGACGTGCATCCGGCGGAAGGAGGCGGCCTGCGAGACCGCCCACCGGTTGGTGCCGCTGACCGGGTTGACGGTCAGGCCCTCCACCCCGCGCCAGAAGTTCTGGGTCGCGTTGCCGTTGAACCAGCCCGCGTCGACCGTGACGTCACCGTTGATGGTGGTGTCACCCGGGCGCAGGCCGAGACCCGCGACCTGGGTGTAGAAGCCGACCTGGGCATTGAGGTTGTTGTACGTGCCGGGCTTGAAGAGGAAGGCGTGCCGCCCGGTGCCGAACTGCGCGGACTCCTGCTCCTTGAACACCTGGTCCAGCTTGGCCTGGATGTCCGGGGTGGAAGGGTCCATGACGTGCACGTTGGGGCCGAGGTCGCCGCCGCCGGGCAGGACCGGGCCGACCTCGCCACCGCCGTACACCTGGAACTCCCAGAGTGAGTAGCCGTATCCGGTGGCACGGGTCACGCCCTGCATGCGCACGTACCGGGCCGTGCCGGAGACGGCGACGGTCTCGTTGCCGCCCGCGCCGGCCGCGGTCGAGTACGCCGTCGTCCAGTTGGTGCCGTCCGTCGACAGTTCGATCCGGTAGGCCTTGGCGTAGGCGCCCTCCCAGCGCAGCACCACCTGGTTGACGGCCACGGTGCTGCCGAGGTCGACCTGCAGCCACTGCGCGTCGGACGCGGCGCTCGACCAACGCGTGCCGAGGTTTCCGTCCACCGCTTCGGCCGCCGGAGTCCCGTAGTGCTCCTGGCTGGAAGCCGTGACGGTCTTGCCCTGCGACAGGAGCACAGGGGCCGCCTGCGCCGTCGTGGCCGGTACCACTGCGAGGAGTGTGGCGGCCAGAGCGGTGACGACGGCGCCCGCGAGGCTGCGTCGTACGCGCCCTCGGGCCGGCGGTCTGGCCGCCAGGGACATGCCAAATGTAGACATCTGGGGGGATCTCCTTGAACATGGGACAGGCGCTGGGGAGAGCGCTCTCCCGAACCATGCTCACCCTCCCAAGCCCCGTCAATATCTCTGACAAGCCTTTTCTTTCTGCTTGACTTAAGTGGCGATGAGTGCTGCCCGGGAGGGAGCGACCTCGTTACCGGCGGAACTCCCCATCGAGCAGCACGTTTTCAGCCGCCTGCCGGCGACCGAGCCTGTGCCCGCGACTTCGTCCACCCCGCGCCTCCGCCTGTCGCCCCTGCCGCCATGACCATCCGCAGCCATCTCCTCAAGTACCCATGTAATCAAGAGGCCTTGACCTCATTTTGAGCCACGACGTACTGTCGTGCGCATTCGGGAGAGCGCTCTCCCGCGTACCGAGCGGTACTCAAAGGAGGGCATGTGGTCACGCAGGGATCCCGTCCGGCCAGTTCGAAGAAGTTCACCGCGAAAGAGTTCGAGGATCTGCGCCACACGATCCAGATCAAGTCACTGGCGAACCGCGGCGTCCAGGAGGACCCCGCGTACGCGACCCCGGTGCCGAGGGAGATGAGCGTCCAGCTCACGTACAAGTGCAACCTGCGCTGCCTGCACTGCTACCAGTGGAGCGAAGACGGGTTCTTCAGGGACTTCTCGCACCAGAAGGCGCAGACGGAGATCCGTCCCGACCTCTTCCGCTCCCTGCTGGAGTACACCGACGGGCCCAGGTCCAAGATCTTCCTCTGGGGCGGCGAGCCCTTGATGCATTCGCGGTTCGACGAGGTCGCCCGGCTCCTGGAGGAGCATCCGCGGACGGTCAACATGTGTACGAACGGCTTGCTGCTCAAGCGCAACATCGACTCGCTGTTGCGCATCGGGGACGGGCTCAACCTGCTGATCAGCCTCGACGGCATCGGCGACGCCCACGACGCCCTGCGCGGCCGTGGGACGTTCCGGCGCACGCTCGACAACCTGGAGTTCATGCTCGGCCTCCGGCGCTCCGGGGAGTTCCGCGGTGAGATCTCGCTCTCCTGCATGGTCAGCGACGACACCGCGCCACACATGTACGAGTTCATGGAGTGGGCGGAGGAACGCGGCGTCAACACCGTCTACTTCCAGTTCCCCTGGTACATCAGCCCAGACGTGGCCGATGCGATGGACACCCTGTACGCCGAGCAGTTCTCCTGGCTCGGGTTGCTGGAGCCCGGCGCGAAGGGCACCTGGCACTCCTACAGTTACCGGCTCTCGGACGAGATGATCACGGTTGCACAGGACTCGATGCGGCGCCTGGCGGACCGGGTGTGGAGCTCACGGGTCCGCTACCAGCCCCAGGTCCGGGTGGACGAGGCACCGGACTTCCTGCGCGGTGCGACCGACCCGGCCCAAAAACGCCACCGCTGTCTCGCCGTCTCCAACCGGATGGAGATCCACGCGGACGGCAAGGTGAGTTCCTGCAAGTTCTTCCCCGAGTTCGTCATCGGCGACCTGACCGCACAGCGGCCCGAAGACATCTGGCAGGGGGACGCCTTCCGCCGCGTCCGCTCGACGCTCCAGCAGACCAGCCTGATGCCGGTGTGCTCGAAATGCATCCTCCTTTACCTCAACGGTGTCTGACCGAAGGGCCGATGAAGATGAGTGCGCTGCAACCACAGCTCCTGGACGTACTGGTGAGCACCCTGCGGGACGAGGGGCTTCCGACGGCGGAGGTCACCGCTGACACCCACCTCTTCGATCAGGCCGGTGTCGATTCGCTCCTGCTGATCTCCTTCCTCCTCGCGGTCGAGGCCGAACTGCAAAGACCGATCGACTTCGAGGCACTCGACTTCCGCGATCTGACCACCGTGCGCAGTCTGGCGACGGTCCTGGAGAACGCGGCCGACACCGATGTCCGCCAGGCCGACGCCGATGTCCACACAGTCGATCCCGATGCCCGCTCCGCCGATGCCGATGTCCGCCCGGCCGACGCCGATGTCCGCCCGGCCGATGCCGATGCCCACTCCGTTGCCTGAGGTGTCCAAGGTCCTCTTCGGCAGCCAGGACGCGGAACGCGCGTGGGAGCCTGCCCCGGACGGCGTCTTCCCCCCGGTGGCGGTGCACCTGTCGGCCGCCGTGCTCGCCTCGGCGGACGAGCTGCTCGTACTGGAGGGGCGTTCCGGCGACGAGGTGCTGTGCAACCGCAGGCCCCCTGCCGCCCTGCTCCGCCGGCTGCGCGCGCTGGGTTGCGCCGCCGAGGTGACCGAGGTCCCCGGGGATCCGGACACCGCGGTGGAGCACCGTCTCGCGGCGGGCGCCCTGCCCCCCGGCCACGCCCGGGGGCGCGCACCTGCTCCGTACGCCGTGGTGCCCTTCACGGCCGAGGCGGCACGGGCGCTGGGGGCTGTCGGTGAGACGGTACCGGCCGCCGTCGCGGCACGGGTCAACGGCAAGGCGTGGTCGAACGACTTCTGCCGGACGCGTCACCTGGCGGGCGTGGCGGCTGCGGTCAGGACCGCCCCCGAGCTTGCGGCGGCCGCGTCGGCGATCGAGGGGCCCCTGGTGCTCAAGAGCCCTTACGGGGTGGCCGGACGCGGTGCGTCGGTCATCCGGGACAGACGTCAGCTGGCATCGTTCGCACGTCGGTTGTCGCAGCGTCGCGACCAGGACACGGCGGGCCTGCTGGTCCAGCCGTACTACCGGCGGGTGCTCGACTTCTCGGCCCACCTCGACGTGGGAAGGGACGGCCGTGTCGGTGTCGTCGGATTTCGCGGGATGACCAACCGGGGGCTGGCGTTCGCGTCGTCGGACACCCTCGCGCCGGAGGAGCGTCGACGGCTCGCGGACGACGGTAGGTACCGTGCCGTCCTCACGGACCTCGGCACGGCGCTTGCCGCGGCCGGCTACCACGGGCCGGTGAGTGTCGACGGACTCCTGACCGACGACGGACTGCTGGTGCCGGTGCTGGACGTCAACGCCCGTCATTCGATGGGACGTTACGGTCTGTCGCTGGAGCGGCTCTGTGCGGACCGGTGCCGGGTGGTGGGCCTGTACACGGCCGGCGTGCGGGTGGGGGTGCCGTACGAGCAGGCCTACGAGTTGATCAGTGACGCGCTCGCGCACCAAGGGCTACTCTGGGAAGGTACCGGCCCTGGTGCCACCTGCCTCACCGCGGGCACCCTCCAACAGCCCTCCGGAAGACTGTACTTCGCCGCCCACGCCGACAGCGCGCGGGAGGCCGGGGAGGTCGCCGCCGCGGTCCGGGGCGTCCTCGGCGCGGGCGCACCACCGTGGGCGGGGAGCGCCGGATGATGCGCATCGGGCTGATCGGAGCCACCGGGATCGCGGTGCGGGCGGTGCTGAAGCCTGCGCTGCGGCGTTCTGACACGGTGGTCGTGGCGATCGCCGCGACCGACGTGGCGCGCGCCCGCGGCATGGCCGCGGAACACGGAATTGCGCGGGTGCACCCGGATTACGCCGCGGTCCTGGCGGATCCGGAGGTGGACGCGGTCTATGTCTCGACCCATCCCGCGGCCCATGCAGCCCTGGTGCTGGCGGCCCTCAGGGCGGGCAAGCACGTACTTGTGGAGAAGCCCTTCTGTCTGGGAGCCCGGGAGGCGGAGCTGCTCTCGATGGCCCGCAGCCGGGCCGGTCTGGCGTTGACGGAGGCGGTGATGACCGCCCATCACCCGTGGCAGGACTCGCTGGCCGCACTCGCCTCCGGGAACGGGCTCGGCCCCCTGCGGGAGGTGCGGACGTTCGTGCGTTTCGCGCGCTCGGCACGGCCCGGGTACCGGGCGTGGCCCGAGCTGGGCGGTGGCGCCTTCCACGACGTGGCGCCGTACTGGCTGCAGATGCTGCAACGGACCCGCGGGCTTGACGCGTGCGCGACCGGGAGGTCCGCGTTCGGCGGTCCGGCGGACACCGACACGGCGTTCAGCGCGTGCCTGACCTACGGGGACGGGGTGCAGGCGACGCTCGACTGCGCCCTGGAGGGCCCGTACCGCGCCTCCCACGAGTTCGTGTACGCGAGCGGCTCGGTCCTGGTGCGGGATTTCCTGCTCCCCGCGGCGGGCCGGCTGCGGCTCAACCTCCTGGTCCGGCGGCAGGACTCGGCTCCTCTGGTCACGACCTTCGAACCGGTCGACCTGTACGCGCGACAACTCGCCGCGTTCGTACGGTGTGTCGGCTCCGGCGGCGCGGGCGACGGCCTGGCGGAAGCCGTCGAGCGCGCGCACCGGACCGAGGAGATGTACGTACAGGCGCTGAGGACGGCTCAGCGGCCCCTCGTGGCCGAGAGGGGCTCGCTGTGATCGCCGTTCTCACCTCGGGTGTGGCACTGGGCGTGCACGTCCCGGGTCTGCTGCTGCGGCAACGGCTCGCCGAGCACGGGGTGCCGGCCGCCGTGTACGTGCTGGAGGCGTACTGGGAGCAAGCCGACCGGGACCGGCTGGCGCGGTCGCGAGAGGTGTTCCAGCGTGACTTCCGCATCGCGCTCGCCACCCAGCGGTTGCGTCGCAGACACGACGAGCTGGTGCCGGCCGAGGCCAGGCAGCGGGTCTTCGCCGCGTGGCAGGCGGCCGGGGTGACCCGGTTCGTGGTGCTCTCCGGTTTCTGGCTCCCCGTCGTCGAGGCGTACGTTCGGGAGACCGGGCGCGAGGTGGCGGTCGACACCTGCCATCTGGACTCGGTGGACTCCCCTTCCTTCGCACCGTACGACCGTCGGGCGAGCGGGCATCGTGCCGTCCGGCTGATGGACCACGCGGCCGGTCGTCTGCCGTGGACGATTCCGGTCACCTCCCGGCCGCCGGTGCCCTGGGCGCAGCGCGGGGACCGGGTGCTGGTGCACGGCGGCGGGTGGAGTCTGGGCACCTACCGGCAGGCCGCCGGACGGCTGCGCGCGGCGGGCCACCGGGTCGATCTCGTCCTGGGCGGTGCGGACGCCGCTCCACCGGGCGGGGTCGGGCCGGACACCGGCCCGGTCGCCGGGGCAGGGCCGCAGGTCCGATGTTTCCGGATCGATCCCCGCTGGAACGCCTGGGACGACGCGGGCTTCCCGCCCCTGTGCCGGGTGGGAAGCGGCGCGGCGGACGGCCGGGACGGTGCCCGGTGGCTTTCGGGGGACGGCCTGACGCACCCCTCGTTCACGCTGACCCGCGAGGCTCGGGCGACGGTCAGCAAGCCCGGCGGGGGCTCCTTGCTGGACGGCTTGTGGGCCGCGACCCCCTCGGTGCTCCTGGAGCCCTTCGGTGCGCACGAGGAGCGGAACGCGGAGCTGTGGCTCCGTCTCGGTCTGGGGGTTCGCCTGGAGACCTGGCAGGACTCCGGACACTCCACCGAGCTGCTGCACGACCTGCACCGGCGGGCCCTGTGGATGCGCGACCGGATTCCGGACTACGCGCGGAGCCTTGCCTCGGGGCCGCCCGTTCCTTGACGTGATCCCCGGCCCCGGCGCGCTCTCACCCCGTCCCCATCCCCGTCTCGCTGCCCCTGCCCCCGCCAACTTCAACGCCCCCGCCAACTTCAACGCCCACGCCCACGCCCACGAGAAGAGACCTTCCATGGAACCTGACGTCCGGGAGATCCCGTTCGCCGCCCGGTCCGGTGGCACCGGCCCTCTCACCTGGTCCCAGCAGGACATGCTCGGCGTCATGCGGGCACTGCCCGGCCGGTACGTCCACTTCAACATGACCTTCTCCGTCCGGTTGCCGCCCGGTACGTCCCTCGACGAGGTCGCGACCGCCCTGCGGTTGTCGACCGAGCGGCACGAGGCGCTGCGGACCACCGTCTCCGGTATCGCCTCCGGGCCTGCCGAGCAGTTGGTGCACAGGTCGGGCACTCTGCGGCTACGTCTGCACCGGTTCGCCGGGACGCCCGACGCAGCCGCGTCTAAGGCGGTGTCCCGGCTCGGTCGCCGTACACCGGTCGGCTGTCCGGGCGACGAACCGTACCGAAGTGATCTCCTGCTGGCGGACGGCCGGCCGCACACTCTCGTCCTCACCTGCAACCACCTCATCCTCGACGGGTTCAGCGTGCCGGTTCTGTGCGACGAGGTCCTGCGCCGGCTCGACGGTGCGGACCTGCCGCCTGTACCGCAGTCCCCGCGGGAGCGGGCGCGGTTCGAGCAGGGGCCCGGCGGACTGGCCCAGAGCGCCCGCGGTCTGCGCGCTGCGGAACGCGCGCTGCGTGCGGCGCCGGACACACCACTGAGACGGACGGAGAATGCGGGGCAACCGCCGTTCTGGTGGGGGCGGATGCGCTCCCCCGCGTTGGCGGGAGCGCTGCGTCTGCTGGCCGAGCGCTACTCGGTACCGACCTCCGCGGTCCTGATCGGCATCGCGGGAACGTTGCTCGCCGAGGATCGGGAGGCGTTCGCCTTCTCGTTGATCACCTCCAACAGGTTCTCGCCGCAGCTCCGCCGCTCCCTGGGCTGCTACTTCCAGCCGGTGCCGGTCACCGTGCGTGCGGACCGCGCCAGTTTCGCCGAGACGTCCCGGCGCGTCGCCGCGGCGGCCGCGCAGGCCGGGCTGAACGGCCAGTTCGACCCGGCCGCGCTGGAGAAGCTGACCGACCTGGTCGAGTCCGGTACGGGACGTGTGCTGCGCCCGCTGCCCGTCCTCAACATCCAGAACTGCACGGTCGGCCCCGAGGGGCTTTCCGCGCGGGAGACCCGGCGCCTGTTGCCGCGGAGCACCTACGAGAGCACCGGTCTGACCGGTATGGAGGACGCCGGCCTCTATCTCAACGCGACGGCCCGCGACGGAACGCTGGAACTCGTCCTGCGCACGGACACCTCCAGGATGTCCCCGGCAGCAGGTGAGCTGTACCTGCGCGGGATCGAGCAGGGCGCGCTGACCTTGCTGGACAGCGACGGTCCCGTGCGGTTCGGTGCGGGCGGCGCCGCCCTTGCGCCGGTTGCGTTCGTCCCCGCTCCCGGCCTTCAGTTCTGCTCCTGCGCCACGCACGAGGTCGCGGAACCGGTGCGTGCGGAGGCCGCCTCATGAGCGGTGAACCCTCGTCGGACGTCCTGGTGCACGCCTCGCAACTGACCAAGCGCTACCGGGACCTCACCGCCGTCGACGGCGTGGACTTCTCGGTGCGGCGCGGCGAGACCTTCGGCTTCCTGGGGCCCAACGGTGCAGGCAAGTCCTCACTGATGCGCATGATCGGCTGCGTGTCCCCGGTCACCGGCGGCACCCTGCGGGTACTGGGAGCCGATCCAGCTCGGGACGGCTCACGCATCCGGGCGCGGCTCGGTGTCGTGCCGCAGGAGGACAACCTCGACGACGAGGTGACCGTACGGGAGAACCTGCTGATCTTCGGCCGGTACTTCGGTCTGCCGCGCCGGACGGCCAGGGAACGCGCCGCCGAGCTGCTGGAGTTCGCCCAGCTCGGCGACAAGGCGGCGGAGTCGGTGCAGGCGCTCTCCGGCGGGATGAAACGGCGTCTGACCATCGCCCGTTCCATGATCAACTCTCCTGAGATCCTCCTGCTTGACGAACCGACCACCGGGCTGGACCCCCAGGCGCGCCACGTGTTGTGGGAACGCCTCTACCAGCTGAAGCGGCAGGGCGTCACACAGCTCCTCACGACCCACTACATGGACGAGGCGGAACAGCTCTGCGACCGCCTGGTGGTGATGGACCACGGCAAGATCGTCGCAACGGGCTCACCGAGCGCCCTGATCTCCCGGTACACCACCCGCGAGGTGCTGGAGCTGCGCTTCGCGGCCGGCCGGGCCGAGGCCGAGCAACGTGTCGTAGGTCTGGCCGAGCGGGTCGAGCAGCTTCCCGACCGGGTACTCCTCTACACCGAGGACGGCGAGGCCACGCTGTCCAAGGTGCACGGCGTCGGACTGAGCCCGGTCGCCTCCCTGGTACGGCGGGCAACGCTGGAGGACGTCTTCCTCACCCTCACCGGCCGAACCCTGGTGGACTGAGGTGACCCGATGACCCTGGCCCTGCGCGAACTCTCCCACCTGCTGTTGAACTACCGCCGCACCTGGCGCGGTTCCGTCGTCTCCACCATCGCCGTCCCGGTCGTCTACCTGCTCGCGATGGCGTACGGCATGGACCCCTTGCTCGACGGGCACTGGGCTCCCTCCGCCGGTTCAGGCGGGTACCTGGAGTTCGTCGGACCCGGCCTGCTCGCCGCGACCGCCATGCAGGTCGGCGTCATCGAGGCGACATACCCGGTGTACGGCGGAGCCACCTGGCACCGGCACTACTACGCGGTCGCCAACACCCCGTTGCGGCCTGCCGACATCTTCCACGGGCAGTTGCTGTTCATCGCCGTGCGCCTGCTCATCAGTTCCGGGGCCTTCCTGCTGGCCCTGACGGCGTTCGGCGCGGGCCGCTCGCCGTGGGCCCCGGCGATCCTGCCCGTGGCGGTACTCGTCGGGCTTGCGTTCGCCGCTCCGGTGGCCGCGTACACGGTGACGTTGCGCAAGGACGCGCCGATCGGCCTGCTGACCCGCTTCGTGGTACTGCCGATGTTCCTCTTCTCCGGCACGTTCTACCCCGTCGACCAGCTGCCGGCACCGCTGGAAGCCCTGGTCGAGGCTTCCCCGCTGCACATGGGGGTCGAGCTGTGCCGCGACCTCGGCCAGGGTGTACCGGCCTGGGGCAGCGCCCTGCCGCGAGTCGGCTGCCTCCTCACCCTGGTCCTGGTGGGCGCGCTCGTCGGACGCAGGACGTTCCGGCAGCGCCTGCACCACTGATCCCCCCCTTTCCGCACCAGGCCCGAGCGCCGAGGAGACACAGTGAACACCTTGACGGAAGCGGCCGGTCCCGCCCGCACCACGCCACCGCGCGGCTTCACCGCCACCCGCCGTCCACTGGCGCTGGTGGAGCGGTACCTGGTGGTGAACCGGCACGCCTGGCTGGTGGTCGTGGCCGGGATCGTCGAGCCGGTGCTCTATCTGCTGTCGATGGGGCTCGGGCTGGGCGCCCTGGTCGGCCAGGTCGACATCCAGGGCGGCCGGGCGGTCGAGTACGCCGCCTTCGTGGCGCCCGGTCTGCTCGCGTCGTCCGCCATGACCGGCTCCCTGACCGACGTCACCAACACGTTCTTCTTCAAACTGAGGTTCGGCAAGTTCTACGACGCGCTGCTCACCACCCCGTTGACGCCGATGGACGTGGCGCTCGGCGAGGTCGTGTGGGCGCTGCTGCGCGGCGGCCTCTACGGGCTGGGGTTCATGGCGGTGATGACCGCCCTGGACCTGCCCAGCTCGCCGTGGTTCCTGGCGGCGTTCCCCGCGACGCTGCTGATCGGCTGGGCCTTCGCCGCCACCGGTCTCGCGGCCACCACGTTCTTCACCAGCTGGCAGCACCTGGAGTACGTCGTGCTGGTCACCCTGCCGATGTTCCTCTTCTCCACGACCTTCTACCCCCTGGACGTCTACCCCGCCCCGGTCGAGGCCGTCGTCGTCGCCACCCCGCTCTACCAGGCCGTCGAGCTGCTGCGCGGGCTCTCGTTGGGCGAGGTGGGGCCCGGCCTGCTCGGCAATGCCGCCTATCTGGCCGCGATGGGCGCCATCGGACTGTTCGTGGCCAACCGGCGGCTGGGCCGGCTGCTCTACCGCTGACCGGCGGGGCCGGCCCGGCCGGCGCAGGCACCGCAGAGAGAAACGAGACCACCGTGTTCGAACCGACCGCACTCATCATCGGCGCGGGCATCTCCGGCCCGGCCCTGGCCCTGTTCCTGCAGGACGCCGGTTACGCCGTCACCGTCACCGAGGCCCGCACACCCGAAAGCCCGGACGCCCGCTGGTACTTCAACCTCGGCCCTGGCGGCCGTACGGTCCTCGGCCTGCTCGGCGTCCTCCCGGAGGTCGACCGGATCGGTGTGCCCACGGACCGGATCGTCTTCCTGGACCACCGCGGACACGAACTGGGCCACAACCCCGCGGCGAGCACCCTGATCAGACGGGACCTCCTCTCGGCGCTCCTGCGGGAGACGGCGGCCCGCGCCGGGATCCGCTTCCGGTACGGCTCCCGGCTGCTCGGCGTCGATCCGTGCCCGGGCCCGGCGACGCCTCGCGCCCGGCCCGTCGCGCACTTCGCCGACGGCACCTCGACGGAGGCGGACCTCGTCGTCGGGTGCGACGGGATCCACTCGGCGGTCCGGCAGTCACTCCTGCCCGGCGGGCCGCGCCCGCGCTTCACCGAAGTGATCGACGGCGGTGGCACCGCCCGTCCCGCCGAGCCCCTGCCGTACGACGGGATCATGCGGCTGACCTTCGGCCGACGTGCCTTCTTCGGTTACCAGACCCTCCCCGACGGCACGGTCGCCTGGTTCCAGAACACCCGCACCCCCTGCCCCGGCACCCGGCAGGAGCCCGGCGGCATCCCGTTGGCGCGCTGGCGCCACCATCTCCTCCAGCTGCACGGCGAGGACCACTCCCCCATCCCCGGGATCATCACAGCCGCCTCCGGCCCGCTGCACCGCTGGCCCGTGCACGAGCTGCCCTCCCTGCCGGTGTGGAGCCACGGGCCGGTCGGCGTGATCGGGGACGCGGCACACGCCATGGCACCCCATGACGGGCAGGGCGCCTCGATGGCGCTGGAGGACGCCCTCGTACTGGCGGAGTGCCTGCGCGGCGGCGAAGACCCGGCGCGGGCGCTGCACCGGTTCCAGGTGCTGCGCCGTGAGCGGGTGGAGACGATCGCCCGGCAGTCGACGCGGACCGGACGGCAGAAGTTTCCCGCGACGGAACGGGCCAGGCAGGTCCGTGACCAACTGCTCCCGCACCTCCTGGCACAAGGCGTCCAGAGCGCGATGCGCGCCGACTCGTTCGTCCGGGCCGGCGGGGAACGACGATGACGGAAAGGGCCGCGCGATGAAGTTCGACCTGCACGAGGACGAGGTACGCGCGGCCGTCGCGCACTCCCTCGGCACCGACGCCCGCGTCACGCGGATCGAGGCACTGGAGGGCGGCACGTTCAACTCCGCCTACCGCATCACCCTGACGGGCACCGGCGAACGTACGGTCGTCCTGAAGGTGTCCCCTCCCCCGGGCACCCCGCTCATGACGTACGAGTACGGCATCATGCGCACGGAGGCGCAGTACTACACCCGGCTCGAAGCGGTTCCCGACGTGCCGGCGCCGCGGTTGATCGCCGCGGATTTCGACCGGGTCGTCATCGACAGCGACTACCTGCTGATGACCCATCTGGAGGGCACGCCCTGGAACGTGCTGCGCCCCGGCATCGACGCACGGGACCGGGCCAGGCTCCGTGCGGATCTCGGCGGCACGATCGGGCGGCTGCACTGCCTGCGGGGCGACGGCTTCGGCTACCCCCAACGCGGGACACCGGCCACCGGCGCCGGCTGGCGTACCGCCTTCGAGGGCATGGTGCGGGACGTGTGCGCGGACGCCCGCCGTTACCGGGTGGCCCTTCCGGTGGACACCGGCCACGTCCTCGGCCTGGTGTCCCGGTGGGGCGCTCTGCTCGACGAGGTGACCGTGCCCACCCTGGTCCACTTCGACCTGTGGGACGGCAACGTCCTGTTGACCGAGCGCAACGGCCGTCCGGAAATCAGCGGGCTCATCGACGGGGAGCGGGCCTTCTGGGGTGACCCCCTCGCCGACCTGGTGGCTCCCGCCCTGTTCGACGACATCGCCCGGGACCCCGCCTTCCTCGCCCGGTACCGCTCCCTCACCGGCGGACCGGACCGGTTGACCCGGGACGAACACCGGCGCATCGCGCTCTACCGGATCTATCTCGCCCTGATCGTCCTGATCGAGGCGACGCCCCGGGGGTACGTTCCGGCCGACCGCGCAGCGCTCGACGAACGTGCCAGGGCGGACCTGTTCACCGCCATGGCACTGCTCCGTCAGCGTCGCCGCGGCGGCGGGCTCCCCGCAGCCGGCCCGCCCCCGGGCGCCACGGCGGTCGACTCCCCCGGCGACGGACGGTCGGTCCCGCCCGTGAACCATGAAGGCGGCGCGAGCCTGTGAAGGGGATCCTGCTGGCAGGCGGCAGCGGCACGCGCCTGCACCCTCTCACCCACGCGGTGTCCAAACAACTGCTGCCCGTCTACGACAAGCCGATGGTGTACTACCCGCTGTCCGTGCTGATGCTCGCCGGCATCCGCGACATCCTGCTCATCTCCTCACCGCGGCATCTCGACATGTTCCAGGCCTTGTTGGGGGACGGTAGCCGGATCGGCCTCGCACTGTCCTACGCCGAGCAGCAGGACGACGGCGGCATCGCCGAGGCGTTCACGGTCGGCGCCGACCACATCGGGGACGACTCCGTGACCCTGATCCTCGGCGACAACGTCTTCCACGGGCCGGGCTTCTCCACGTTGCTGCACGAGCAGTTGCGGAACGTCGAAGGAGCGGTGCTGTTCGGGTACCGGGTGACCGACCCCGAACGGTACGGGGTGGCCGAGACCGACATCCACGGGCGACTCCTGTCGATCGAGGAGAAGCCCGCCTGCCCACGCTCCGACCTGGCGGTCACCGGCCTGTACGCCTACAGCAACGACGTGGTCGACATCGCCAAGAACCTCCGGCCCTCCGCGCGCGGGGAACTGGAGATCACCGACGTCAACCGGGTCTATCTGCACCAGGGGCGTGCCCGGCTGACCGTCCTGGGCCGCGGGTTCGCCTGGCTGGACACCGGCACGTACGACTCGTTGCTCCAGGCGTCGAGTTACGTGCAGCTGCTGGAGAAGAGGCAGGGCACCCGCATCGCGTGCCTGGAGGAGATCGCCTTCCGGATGGGCTTCATCAGCCGCGCCGAATGCCACGAACTCGGACTCGGGCTCGCGCAGACGTCGTACGGGAGGTATTTGATGGAGATTGCCGAAGGGCCGGTCAAGGCCACCTGAGACAGCGGTGGTTCACGCCGATTCCCGGACCACGAGTTCCGCGTCGAAGACGACCGACCTGGGCTGCGGCTGCCCGCCCTCGATCTGCTCCTGCAGGAGCCGCGCCATCGTGGCGGCCATCTCCTCCATCGGCTGGCGGACCGTGGTCAGCGGCGGCCGGCAGGTGAGCGCCGGGCCCGAGTCGTCGAACCCGATCACCGCCACGTCGTCCGGCACCCGTCTGCCGGCTTCGCGCAGGGTCCGGCACACACCTTGCGCCATCAGGTCGTTGGCCGCGAAGACCCCGTCAATGTCACCGTCCTCGGCGAGCAGACGGGCCATCGCCGCCGCGCCGCTGTCCTCGGTGAAGCCGCCCTCCGCCGTCAGGACGTGCGGTTGGCCGTGCCGGGCCATCGCGTCCTGGAAGCCGGTCAGCCGCTCCTGAGCGGTCGACAGGTCCAGCGGGCCCGTGACGGTGGCGACCCGACGGCAGCCGCGGGCCAGCAGCTTCTCGGCGGCCAGCCGCGCGCCCTCTTTGTGCGCCACGTCCACGTAGCTGACCGGCGCGGACAGCGCAGGACGGCCGAACAGCACGCACGGGATGCGCTCCGCGGCCAGCAGGGCCGGCAGCGGGTCCCCGGCGTGGGTGGAGAAGATCAGCGCACCGTCCGCCCTGCCCTGCCGTAGGTACGCGACCACGTCCTGGCGCGCGGCATCGGTCTCGGCGAACATCAGCACCGGGTACATCGAACGGGGGCGCAGGAAGCCGACGACACCGCTGACCACCCGGCCGAAGAACGGGTCGCCGAGCACCTGGGCGGCGAACCGGTTCTGGGCGCTCTCCGACTCGTCACCCGCCCCGGAGACCACCAGGGCGACGGTCTCCGTCCGTCGGGTCACCAGTGACCGCGCGGCACGGTTCGGCGCGTAGCCGGTCCGTTCGATCGCGCCGCGCACCGCGTCCTGGATCGTCGGGTCCACGTTGCGGATGCCGTTGACGACCCGGGACACAGTCGCGCGGGAGACGCCTGCCTCCCGCGCGACATCCTCAAGGGTGGGCGCCTGTCTGGTCATGCCGGTACCCTATCCGCGCTCCTTGCACGGTCCTCGCCCGCACCGGCCGTTGCCGGCGGCCACGCCCGCCTGTGCGGTCACAGCCCTAGCTCCGGCTGCGGATCATCCGCATCAGCTGCTCGTGGCTCTCGGCATCAGCGGCCACCACAAGCCCGCGGCCTCCCTGCCCGATGGGGAAGCCGTCGATTCCGGTGACCACGCAGCCGGCGGCCCGGCACACAGCGATACCGGCGGCAAAATGCACGCTCCCGGAGAGGTCACCACCATCGGTGACGTACGCGGCGCGCTTGCCGGCCGCGACCCAGGCCAACGCCAGCGTCGTGGACACCACCCGCGGCCGGAACCGTTCGACGAACTCGGGGTGGGCCAGCAGGTCCACGGCCCGGAACCCGGGCGCGCTCGGGAACGGCGGATCCAGGTTGACGTCCACCAGCTGGGTGGCCGGCGTGGGCGCCAGGGGCTCATCGACCCCGTCGAGCCGCACCCGAGCGGTCGCACCGTCGGTGAAGAAAACCTCCCCGCTGAACGGGTCGGCCACGGCCGCCGCCCCCTCCCGCAGCGCCACGTTGACAGCCACCAACATGTTGCCGACGGCGTAGTTCAGCGTGCCGCACAAGGGATCCACCAGCCAGCGGCGCACAGCGCCCGCCGCACCCTGCTGCCCGCTCTCCTCGCCGAGCACCGCGTCATCGGGCCGAGCAGCACGGATGACGACGAGGATCGTCTTCTCGGCCTCCACATCGGCGGCGGTGGCAAAGTCCCCGGCGCCCTTGTCGATGTGGACGAGCCGCCGGCCGTACATGTTGCGCACCACATCCGCGCCTGCACTCGCCCCAGCTATCGCGACCTCAGCATCGTCGGAACTCGCGTATGAGTTGATCACGCCGTGCAGAATATTGCGCCGGCAGCTGACCGTCGACCCAGCCGAAACCGACGCGCTCGCCTGAAACGGTGCCTTGTGCGGTGAGCCGGAGGAGTGCGCGCAGGTTATCTGCTCGCCCTGAGTCGCGCGGCCAGGGCCCGGCGTTCCCGTGCCGAGAGACCGCCCCAGATTCCTTCCGGGACCTTGTGGTCCATGGCCCATTGCCGACACCGCAGGCGAACCGCGCACTGTGCGCAGATTCGCTTGGCCCGTAGTTCTTCGGTGTCGGCGGTTTCGGATGCGCCGACGGGAAAGAACACCTCGGGGTCAGCGTCCACGCACAAAGCTTCCCGCTGCCATCTGCGATCTTCCGCAATGCGGCGCGGTACTTTGGGAATTCGGCTCATGGGACAACCCCCTTGATCCTGGCCCGGCACAACCTCGCGGGTGTTCCAGGCTCCGTGACGGTGCGCTTCGCCGGTCGGTCCGGCTGTCTCCAGCCTTGTGAAGCGCGGCGGGACGGGCAATGCGTCCAAGGTCCCTGACGGGAGGGACCATCGGCCCGTGCCTTTCCCACCGCCCGGTAAGTGGCGACGGCACGCGGCACGCGTGTCAGGGATGAGGCAGGACACCGGAGCACAGTGGTGATCGCAGATCGAAGGTCAGCGCTTCAGCTCCCGTAGGTACGTGCCGAACTTCTCCAGGCCGTCGACGTTGCGCGGCCCGCTGATGCCCTCGTTGTAGTTGAGGACGAAGAAGTTGTTCTTCTTCACGGCGGGCAGCTCCCTGGTGTGCGGGGACTTCTTCAGGAACTCGATCTTCTTCTTCGCCGGCTGGTCGCCGTAGTCGAAGATGATGACGACCTCGGGCTCGGCCCGGGTGACGGCCTCCCAGTTGACCTGCGTCCAGCGCTCGTCGAGCCCGTCGAAGATGTTTCTGCCGCCCGCCGTTCTGATGATGTCGTTCGGTGGGACCTGGCTGCCCGCCGTGAAGGGCTGGTCGGCGCCGGAGTCGTAGAGGAAGACCGGCACGGGGTCGCCACCAGGCGCCTTCTGCTTGACGGCCGCCACCCGCTTCTTCAGGTCGCTCACGACCCGGTCGGCCTTCTTCTCGACGCGGAAGATCTTCCCGAGCCGTTCCAGGTCGCTGTAGAGCGCGTTGAACGGTGTCTCCTTCTGCGGGTACTTCGGGTAGTTGAAGCAGCTCTCCGTGTGCATGAAGCTCTGGATGCCGAGCTTGTCGAGGATCTTCGGGGTGATGCCGCGCTGGTCGCTGAAGCCGGAGTTCCAGCCGGCGACGACGAGGTCCGACTTGGCCTGCACGACGATCTCCTTGTTGAGCAGGTCGTCGCTGAGCATCTTGACCTTCGCGTACTCCGACGCCCAGGGCGACCTGCTCACCGGCGGGTTGGCGGGCGGCATCACATACCCGTGAACGTGCTCGGTGAGACCGAGGCTGAACAGCTTGTCGGCGCTTCCGCCCTCGTACGCCACGGCGCGCCGGGGCACCTTGTACGGGACCGACTCGCCGCATCGCTTGACGGTGACCTCCTCGGACGCCTCGGTGCCGGCTTCCGCGTCGAGTTCAGCGCCGCAGCCGCTCAGCAGCAGTACGGCCGCGAGCGCGGACCCGAGAGCGAGGGGCCTGATGTGTGACATGGGGAGGGAGCCTTTCGGTGGTGTTCCCGCGGGGTGCGCGGGACCGGGTCAGATGGAGGGGTGGAGCGCGTAGAGGAGCTGGGGGCCGCCCGTGAGCGGATGCGGCACGACGGTCGCCTTCACCCCGAACACGTCGGCGACGAGGCTCTCGGTGAGGACGTCGGCAGGCGGTCCCGAGGCCACCAGGCACCCCTCGGACAGGACCCCGATCCGGTCGCAGGCGGCCGCGGCGAGGTTCAGGTCGTGCAGGACGACCAGCACGGTGAGGCCGGCGCCCCGCAGGTGCGAGAGCATCTCGATCTGGTGGCGCACGTCGAGGTGGTTGGTCGGCTCGTCCAGGACGAGCACCCGCGGCTCCTGGACGAGGGCGCGGGCGAGCAGGACGCGCTGGCGTTCCCCGCCGGACAGGGTCAGGACGCCGCGCCTGGCGAGGTCGAGGATGTCGAGCCGTTCCATCGCCCTCGCACACAACTCCCGTTCGCGTCCGCTGAGCGGCTGGTTGCCGCGCTGGTGCGGGGCACGGCCGAGCGCGACGACCTCCTCGACGGTGAAGTCGAGGCCCACGGCACCGTCCTGCGTCATGGCGGCGACGAGCTGCGCGTTGCGCCGCATCGACAGGTGGGCGATGTCGTCCCCGCCCACGCGGACGGTGCCGGAGGCCGGGCGCAGCGCGCGGTACACGCAGCGCAGCGCGGTCGACTTCCCGCTGCCGTTGGGGCCGACGAGGCCGACGACCTCGCCGCTGCCGACGTCGAGCGACAGTTCTCGTACGAGGCTCTTGCCGTCGATGTCGACGCCGAGCCCCTCGATCCGCAGATCCATCTCAACGTCCTCCGAACACATGGGCCTTGCGGCGCATCAGCGTGATGAACACCGGCACTCCGACGAGCGCGGTGATGACACCCAGCGGCAGCTCGCGCGGGGCGACCAACGTGCGGGACAGCAGATCGACCCAGACCATGAAGACCGCGCCGACGAGCGGGGCGACGGCGAGGACCCGGGCGTGCCCGGCGCCGACGACCATGCGCACCAGGTGCGGCATGACGAGCCCGACGAAGCTGATGGCGCCGCTGACCGCGACCACCACGCCGGTGATCAGCGAGACGAGCACGAGCAGGGTCCTGCGGTGCCGGTCGGGGCTCAGGCCGAGGCTCGCCGCCGTCTCGTCGCCGAGCGCGAGCACGTCCAGCGCCCTGCTGTGGCGGTACAGCACGAGGCCGCCGAGCAGCACGACGGTGGCGACGAGCGGCAGCACCCCCCAACTGGCCGTGCCGAAACCGCCCATGGTCCAGTACAGGACCGTGCTGGTCGCCTCGCTGTCCGGTGCGAAGTAGATGATCACGCTCATGACGGCCTGGAAGCCCAGCGACATGGCGACGCCGGTCAGGACGAGCCGCAGGGGGGAGAGCACCCCCCGGCTCGACGAGGCGGCGTACACGAGGAACGACGCGACGAGCGCGCCGAGGAACGCGCCGGCCGAGACGGCGTACACGCCGAGCGCGGCCAGCCCGCCGGTGACCGTCACGCCGACGGCACCCACCGACGCCCCCGAGGAGACGCCGAGGACGAAGGGGTCGGCGAGGGCGTTTCGCACCATCGCCTGGATGGCAACGCCAACGGCGCTCAGCCCGGCTCCCACGAGCGCGGCGAGCAGCACCCTCGGCGCCCGGATCTGCCAGATGATCTGGTAGGTCGTCGTCTCGTCGGCGCCGATCCGCCCGCCGGTGAACCCCGCCCAGAGATAGCGGGCGGTCTCGGCGGGCGTCACGAAGGCGGCGCCGAGCCCGATGGCGACGACCCCGGAGGCCGTCAGCACCAAGAGGAGCGCCGTACAGGTCAGGGCCAGCGCCGTGGGCGAGGCGAGCCGCTCACGCACGCCTGCCCGGGCCGGCGCGGGCGGCACCTCAGCGACGGCGCTCACGAGGCCTCCGCCCCGTCACCGCTTGCGGGGGCGCGCGGCACCCACAGGGCCGCGCCGAGCGCCGCGACGACCAGCGCCCCGAACACAGCGGCGGTCCCGGGATAGCCGGCGAGGCCGAGCCCCGCGCCACCCAGTGCCGCGCCGACGAACACGCCGAGGCTCTGGCCTGCGGCGTTGAGGCTCAGCGCCGCACCGCGCAGCGACGTCCCGCAGCGGCGGACGATGATGCTGACCACGCACGCGGCGACGATCGCATGGCTCGCCGCGTGCAGCGCGGTCAGGGTGAGGGCGAGCGGCAGCCAGTGCGTGAAGTAGAAGCCCACCACGCAGACGAGGGCGGCGACGAGCCCGAGGGCGAGCAGTCGCTCCGTGGTGACGCGCGGCGCACGGGAGTTGGTGACCTTGCCGGTGAGCAGGTTGGAGACGAAGAACCCGGCGCCGCTCAGTGTCCATACGAAGGCGAAGAGACCGGCGTCGAGGTCGAACCGCTGCTCGTAGAAGGCCGCGAGATAGGAGAGGTAACCCATGAAGACGGCGGTGCGCAGGAATCCGATCGACAGCAGCGGCACCATGCCGCGCACCGCAGCCAGTGCCCTGAACGAGGCGAGGTAGCCCAGGCGTTGACGGGCGGGCGTGCCCGCCGTGGCCGTCTGCTTCTCTCGGCGGGCCACGAGGACCACCGCGAGAAGCAGCGCCACGGCCGTCACGCCGAACAGGTCGCCCTGCCAGCCCCAGAACAGTGCGGGCAGCGCTATGACGGGCGCCGCCAGCATGGCGGTCATCGACTGGACGGCGGTGACCAGGGTCGCGGCGCGCCCGGCGGCCTTGCCGGTGCCGTAGCGGTCGGCGGCGGCGGCTGTCAGCGCCGGGTTCAGGACGGCCGTACTGGCGCCGACCAGCAGGCAGAACACCGCGAGCAGGACGAACTGGCCGCCGGCGCCGATGGCGGCCGAGAGGCCGAGCGCGGTGAGGGCGCCCGCCGCCGCCCACTCCTTGGGCACCCGGTCGATCAGCGGTGCCAGCGCGGTGCCCACCAGGAGGGCCGCGAGACCGCCGAGTCCGCGCAGGCCGCCCGTCACGGCGACGCCGCTGCCGGCCTCGCCGGCGATCGGAACGAGGTAGGTGCTGAAGACCGTGAACGGCAGCAGGCCGACCGCGGAGGCGAGCAGCACCGGCCACAGGGTGCGGGCCATGCGCAGATCGCCCGGCACCGCTTCCTCCGCGGGCCCGTCGGTGTCCTTGGTGGCGTCGACGCTCACGCGGCCGCTCCGTTCGCGAGAGGGGCGCGGTAGCGGTACATCGGGGTGGCGTCGGCGCTGAACTGGGAGAAGGTGAAGGGCTCCGCGTTCAGCCCGGTGACGCCGGCGCCGAGGAAGGCGCGGGCGACGGCGCTGCCGCTCTGGGCGTAGACGGTCAACGGCACCTGGTGTCCGGCACAGTGCTGGAGGATCAGGTCGAAGGTGCCGTTGCTGAGGGTCATGCCGGTGGCGACCACCGCGTCGGCCTCGGCGAGGACCTCGGTCATGTCGTCGGTGACGGGTTCGCCCCACGCGGTCGTCCGCAGGTTGAGGTCGCAGGGCAGACAGACGCCGCCCCGCTCCCGTATGGCCGCGACCAGCGGATTGACCACGCCGATCAGGGCGACCTTGGCGCCGGGCGCGATGTCGAGGAGCCCCGACACGGCCGCGTCGCGCGCCTCGGCGCGGACCTCCGGGGTGCCGGTGGGCAGCATGACGCGTTCGGCGTCGTGGGCGTCGCGGTGCGGGCGTACCCGTGCCAGGTAGGCGTCGAGCGCCGCGGTGCGCACCGGTGTCGACTCGTCGCGCAGCAGCTTGTCGAGGGAGAGGCCGGAGGCGTTCTCGCAGAACCGGGGGGCGAGTTCGCCCGCCTCGAAGGAGCAGGCACCGAAGGCGTCGCCGACGCGGAGCAGCAGGTAGTGGTTGTGGTACGTGACGTTGCCGCTCGCCAACCGGGTGGTGTGGTAGAGCCAGAACGCGCTGGTGACGGTCAGCTCGGCGGGGGCGGGGCCGTGGACGCCCGCGAGGACGGCATCGGTCAGTTCGGCGACGGTACGGGGTGAGGACGTCATGTGGGGTTCTTTCTGGGATCGCCGGATGGTTCGGGCGGGTTCACGAGGTGGTCTCAGGGGGAGGCGGGTGGCCAGGCGGTGGTGGCCCACGGTTGCCTCAGGGGGCGACGGGTGGCCAGGCGGTGGTGGCCCACGGTTGCCTCAGTTCGCCGAGCGAGGTGATCTCGTGCGGCTTCAAGGTGTCGATGTCCAGGGCCCGTTCGTGCCGGGCGTAGGCGTTGTCGACGTAACGGTGGCCGGTGTCGGCGGCGATGAAGACGTAGTGGCGGGAGGCGTCCCTACGCCGTTCCCACAGCGCGCTCAGGTAGGCGGCGCCTGCCGAGAGCCCGGCGAAGACGCCGCCGGCGCGCAGCAGGGAGACCGCCCCGGACACGGCGTGGTCGAAGTTCACCCAGTGCACGCGGTCGTAGAGCTCGTGCCGTACGTTCCGGAACGTGATGGCGCTGCCGATCCCGGCGATGATCATGTCGGGGTCCGAGACGTGCTCGGAGCCGAAGGTGACGCTGCCGAAGGGCTGGACGCCGATGAGCGTCACGTCCCGCCCGGCCTCGCGCAGATAGGTGGCGAGGGCGCCGGTCGAGGCGCCCGAGCCCACGCCGCCGACCAGCGCGAGGGGGCCCGCCGGAAGGTCCTCGTCGATCGACCCGGCGACCTCGCGGTAGCCGTGGTAGTGGATCTCGTCGTGGTACTGCCTCATCCAGTGGTACGAGGGGTTCGCGGCCAGGATCTCGGCGATGCGGCGCACCCGCAACTCCTGGTCCAGGCGCAGGTTCTGGGAGGGTGCGACCTGCTCCAGCGTGGCGCCGAGTATCTCCAGCTGCACCCGCGTCGTTCGGTCCACGGTCGTGGAGCCGACGATGTGGCACTGCATGCCGTAGCGATGGCAGGCGAGCGCCAGGGCCTGGGCGTAGATGCCGCTGGAGCTGTCGATGAGCGTGTCGCCGGGTGCGACGGCGCCGGTGTCGAGGAGGTGGCGGACGGCTCCGAGAGCCGAGTAGATCTTCATGGTCTCGAACCGCAGGCAGGCCAGATCCGGTTCGAGGGATATGAGATCCGGTTTCTTCACCGCTTCGGCGATGTGTGCGTGCATGGCGGGACCCCCCGGTAGGGACGTGAGAGCAGGAGAGGCCGGGGCGGTGAGGCCCCGGGACGCCGAGAGCATCACACTAGATGAAAATGATTGTCAAGAGCGAGTAGGGTCGCCACACTGGTCCATGGGGCGGGGCGCCGTGTGTGCCCCGCCGTGTCGAGAGGAGTCGCGTGAAGCTGTCCCAGGAGGCCGGTGCGAAGGTTTGCCCGCCGCGGAAGGTATCGCCGGGGGCGGGCCCGGGAACGGTGGGAAGTGCCGGGGACGCCGGAACAGGGACGGGAACGGTGCGAAATGCCAGGGACGCCGGAACGGGAACGGGCGTGGGCGCCGCGTTCGGCACCTTCGGGGAGCTGCTCCAGGGCGTGCTGCCGGAGAAGGACGGGGACTTCCTCGTGACCCTGCCCGTCGCCCGCTGGACCATGGCCACCTTCCGGCAGGAATCCGCGTCCGGAGAGCTGGAGGTCTGGCCGCCGCACAAGTCGAAGGCGCTCCGACTGGCGCGCATGATCGAGGAGTTGGCCCCAGAACGGGCCCGTTCCGCGCGCGGCGGAACGCTGACCGTCAGCAGTGTGATCCCTGAGGGCAAGGGACTCGCCAGTTCCTCCGCCGATCTCGTCGCCACCGCCCGCGCGGTCGGCCGGGCCCTCGGCATCGCCATGCCGCCCGCCCACATCGAACGCCTACTGGCCCGCATCGAACCGACCGACGGAGTGCTCTACCCCGGGATCGTCGCCTTCCACCACCGCAGCGTGCGGCTCCGGGCGGTCCTCGGGTCGCTGCCCGCCATGGCCGTGGTCGGCGTCGACGAGGGCGGCTCGGTCGACACGGTGGACTTCAACCGCATCCCCAAGCCGTTCACCGCCGCCGACCGGCGCGCCTACGCCGATCTCCTCGCCCGGCTCACCGACGCCGTACGCGGCCGCAACCTCGTGGAGGTCGGCCGGGTCGCGACCCGGAGCGCCCAGATGAACCAACACCTCTGCCACAAAGGGCTCTTTGACCCGATGCTTGTCGTCTGCCGTGAGGTCGGAGGCCTGGGGGTGGCAGTCGGGCACAGCGGTACGACCCTGGGTGTCCTGCTCGATGCCACCGACCGCGCGTACACGCGCCGCGTGACGGAAGCGGCACAGGCGTGTTCGGAACTGGCGGGCGCGGTGACGGTCTACCGGACGCTGAGCTTCGGCACCGGGGTGGGTGGGCAACAGGCCTGCTCGACGGCGCCGGCAGCGGGCGAGAGGGCGCTGTGACCGGGCGGGCGCTCGGAGGTGGTGGGCCAGCGCGGTGCGGCTGGTGGCACTACGGAGGCGCAGCACTGCGGCTGGTGGCACTACGGAGGCGCACGTCTGCGAGGTGGCCGCGGACGGGTGAGGCAGCTGACGACGTTTCCGCGGAGGTCTCGCCGTCCCGGAGCTGACGCGCGTGGTCATCACCGGTGACTGTCAGTCGCGGCGGTCGCGCTCCTGCTCCAGCAGGGCCTCCAGGTCTCGGAGCCGGTCCAGACCTCGTACGGCCTGGCTCATCCGGGCGTTCCGTTCGAACCGGTCCCGGTGACGGTGCAGCAGGTTCCAGTATCCGGCGGTGAAGGGGCAGGCGTCCTCGCCGACCCGTACGGACGGCTTGTACCGGCAGGACCCGCAGAAGTCGCTCATGCGGTTGATGTACGCCCCGCCGGAGGTGTAGGGCTTGGTGGTCATGCGGCCCCCGTCGGCGTACTGCGACATGCCCACCACGTTGGGGACCATGACCCAGTCGTAACCGTCGACGAAGCTGCGGTGGAACCAGTCGGTGACGGCCCGGGGCTCCCACCCTCGCTGGAGCGCGAAACTGCCCAGAATCATGAGGCGGGGGATGTGGTGTGTCCAGCCGGTCGACCGGACCTGGTCCAAGGTGTGGGTGAGGCAGTTGGCCTCGGTTCCCTGCGAGGACAGTTGGTTGAACCAACCGGGCAACGGCTCGTGGTGGCGAAGAGTGTTGCTCGCGCGGTACTGCTCCCCGAAGTACCAGTAGACGTGCCAGACGAACTCCCGCCAACCCGCGATCTGCCGTACGAACCCCTCGGCGCTGTTGAGCGGTGCGTCGCCCGATCGCCATCTCGCTTCTGCCCGCTCGACGCATTCGGCGGGGTGCAACAGGCCGAGGTTGAGGGAGCTGGAGAGCAGACTGTGGCTCATCGTCGCGTCCGCGGAGAGAATCGCGTCCTCATGTGCGCCGAACGTGGCGAGCCGGTGCTCCACGAAGCGCCGAAGCGCGGCGAGTGCCTCCCGGCGGGTGGCCGGGAACCCGCGTGGTGCGTCCTCGCCGACGAACTCCACGTCCCCGTCCCTGGCCCACCGGTCGAGGTCGGCCCGTACCTCGGCGTCGATGTCGCTCTCGCGGGGACGGTAGGGCGCCGGTACGCCCAGGTCCTCGGCCCCGCGGGGCGGCGGCTGCCGGTTGTCGTGGTCGAGGTTCCATCTGCCGCCGGCGGGGCCGTCACCGTCCATCAGCAGGTCGTGTGTCTGACGCACCCATCGGTAGAAGTCCTCCTGACGGAGGTGCTTCGTACCGTGGCCGTCCGCCCAGATCCTGAACTCGTCGTGCGTCACGAGGAAGCCGCGCGCCGGCAGGACTCGCACCGAGGGCAGGCCACGCACGAATGCATGGGCGGCGTGGGACGTGGGGTGGTGCACGGTTACCCGGGTGTCTCCCACGGCTTCGCGCAGGCCCTGTCGGTACGTTTCCGCCCTGACGTAGCGCACGCGCCCGCCGAGCTCAGCGGCCCGGTGGCGCATCGCCGACAGCACCAGATGTGCCTTGGCACGGTGGAACCGCCGTCGCCGGAAGACGCTCTTGGACTCGATCATCAGCAGCGGGGCGTCCTGGTGAGGGCCACCGCGCGCCGCATCGACGAAGTGCGGGCCGAGCTGGTCCCCGAACAGCAAGTGCGGGGTACCGGATCCTTCCTCGGCCATACCGAACGCTCCCTCTGCGACCTGTTGCCCGGCAGTGTGTCGACGACATGGCGATGTCCGTCACGACAACGAACGGACCGCGGCCCGCTACCCGGCCTGGGCTGCCTCGACGGCGGACTTGATGCCTTCCAGTGCCTCGGTGAGGCCGTGGTCGACCTGGCTGCCTTCCACCCGCTCGGTGTGCAGCTCGACGGAGAGCCGGGAGTGGTCCTGGTCGTCTCCCGCGGCGACGTGGAGCCGGCCGCGGTAGTCGTGGGGGCCCGGGGCGCCCCACTCCAGCGACTTTCCTTCCTCCACCACGCGGATCCACGCCTCGCTCTCGACGTCCCTCTCGGGCTTGCCGGGCGGTTCGATGTGCGCGGTGACCGTGACCCGATCGCCGTCGTGCGGCTTCGCGGAGGTCAGCCGCGGCATGTAGGCGGGAAGATTCTGGACATCGGCGAGGTAGCTGAACAGCGTGCTCGGAGATACGGCCACGCTGATCGAAGTGTCGTAGTCACCCATGGGCATCCCGATCCCCCGTCCCGTACGCCACGAAACAGGGGCACCCTCACCGCGATGTGGCCGGAGGCGGTCGCCCAACGCGACGTCCGCACCCCGGTCACCGGTTTCGCGACCCGGCCGATCGGGGCGGCCGGCCGACGAGGTCGACCCGTCTGGCGGAACTGTCCGCCACGGCAAGCGTGCGCGAGTACGCCTGCCGTCTGGCAAACGTCCGTGAGTACGCCGGCTGTCTGCGCGAGCGTCCGTGAGTACGCCTGCCGTCTGTGCGAGCGTCCGTGAGTACGCCTGCCGCCTGTGCGAGCGTGCCTGCCGTCATCCGTCCGGAGCGTACGGCTCGCCCACCGGGTGTTCTGGCGCCCCGTCACCTGCCAGGCCTGCAGGCCGGCGCCAGCCGAGGTCATCTCCGCTGCTCTGCACCTTTTCCCCGTCGTCGGTCGCCGGTCTCTGGGACAAGGACGAGGTCTGCGGGAGCGCGGGCATACCCCTCGCCGGTCTCCGGTCGGGGTCAGGGTGAGGTGCGGGTGTTCCGCTCCGCTGCGGTGCGGTGCCGTTCGTTGTAGGCGCGGGCCGCTCGGTCGTTGAGTACACCGACCAGAGCCCGGATCCGCCGTCCTACGGTGCGCGGGGCCGACGCCTCGACGTCGATGCCGGGGCGCAGCTCCGGCTCCCCCTCCGCCGCGGGCAACAGGCGGGCCACCCCGTGGCTCAGCCGGGCGGTGAGCGCCGGCGCGAGTCCGTGGGCCTTGTCCGCCGCCTTGGCCGCCGGGGTGAGCACCAGACGCACCTTGCGCTTCTCCACCGCCGACACGATGCGGTGTGCGGCACGGCGGGCGTCCATCGAAAGCAACGGGGTGCCCGCCAACGTCGAGAACCAGGCGAACTCGCGCTCACGGTCCCCGCCGAAGACGGCGTGCAGGTGGGAACCGGTGCGCATCAGGCCCGGATGGATCGCGGTCACCGACACACCACCGCGCGCCGCTTCCACGTACAGACCCTCGGCAAGGGCGGTCACCGCGGACTTGGCGCAGGAGTACGGCAGCAGGTGCGGGACGGCCAGCAGGCCGCCGACCGAGCCGATGAGTGCCAACCGGCCGCCTGCTCTGCTCTCCCGCAGGTAGGGCAGGGCTTCCAGCGCCGTGTGCAGCGCGCCGCGGAAGATGGTGGCCATCGCGTCCTCGAACCCGTCGGCTCCGACCGCCTCCGCGGGGGCGACCTGGATGATCCCGGCGTTGGCGATGACCAGGTCGACGCCGCCGCACGCCGTCTGCGTCCGCCGGAACAGCTCCGCGACGGCATTCCGGTCCCGGACGTCGCACACCTCGGTGCGGACTGTGGCGGCCGGGCGGCGGGTGCGCAACAGTGCCACGGCCCGTTCCAGCTCTTCCCCGTCACGGGCCGCGATCGTCACCGTGCAGGCGCGGGCCAGGAGTTCGTCGGCAAGAACCAGGCCCAGGCCCCGGGACCCCCCGGTGACGACGGCGGAGAGCCCGGTCAGGGAGGAAGGCGGGACGGAGGACGAAGAGGGCGGCATGGTTCTCCTTCGGATCGCGGCAGTCGGCGGGCCTACGCTGCCCGGCAGGTCGCAGGGCGGAGGGCGCCCGGCGGCTGAGACGCTCGGCCGTACCCGGAGAAGCACTTCCCCACGCAGTGCCCCTGCCCGCCGCACACGTGTCCATGACCCCCGAACGGACGCACCGGCTCGTCGGACAGGGGGAACGGACCGCTGCACGGCGGGCAGGAGCGCTGCCATCTGTACAGCAGGCCTTGGGAGCACCGAATCGCGGTTACCTGATCAGGTGCGGCGGCCCGCCCGATGCCCCGACGACCATCAGCCCGCAGCTTTGGTCGGTGAACTCTTCCTGGATAGCGTCGACGTCCGCCGTCTCGCACGCGGTTTGCCCGTGCGTCATGCCTGCCCGGAAGACCTCCCCGGACGGGGAGCCGTTTACCTGCGGTCCGGTGCGGTCCTGTGCGGTCCGACGCGCGATCGAACGACCAATTCAGACGCATCCATTGAGGGTGGGCGCCCGAACTGCTAGAAAGCGCTTACTCATCCGCAGAAGCCCCCCACCCGGAGAGAGTAGGATCCCATGCTCCGCACCCCACTGCGCGCAGCGATCTGTACCGTCGGCGCCACCCTCACCGCACTCCTGTGGTCCGTATCCCCCGCACAGGCGGCCGTCCTCTGGGACGCGGACGCGTCCCAGGGCACGGACGTCTTCGTCACCACACTCTGCGACGCGCCCGCCAGTGTCTCCGTCGACAACTGGAACGACGGCCACGGTGACTTCTTCACGTTCAACAAGCCGATCGGTGCGGCACGTTGTGAGGCGCACAGCGTCCGCACCTCAGCCGGTGAGTACGCCTTCCAGGACAACAAGACCTACTGGTTCGGCTGGGATTCCATGACGAAGACCGGAGACGCGCAGACCGTCTTCCAGTGGAAGTCCAACGGGACGAATGACCAGAACGCCCAGAACTACCCGGTCATCATGAAGGTCGAGGGCGGACTGCTCAAGGCCTGGTACGTGGCTCAGGGCGAGGAGTGGACATCGATCGGAACCGCCCCCTGGACGGCTGGAACCTGGCACTCGCTGCAACTGGGCATCACCACGAACTCGGCCGGACAGGGAACTCTCTCCGCCTTCCTGGACGGCCGCGAGTTCGCCTCCCGCACCGGCGCCCGCACCTGGGACGACCTCGGCAACAAACCACGCTGGGGCACCTACTGGGGCACCGACACCAGCACCGCCTCGATCAACTGGATCGCGGGGCTGAAGATGGGCACCACCAAGGCGGACGTCGACTGATCTTCTGCGGGGATCGGGAACCAGGTCGCACCGTAAGCCAGTTGGTCCAGGTCGACTCGCGACATCCTCGTCCGCGACATCCCCGTCGCTACGTCGCGTCGCCGGGGGCGGTCGTGAGCAGGGTCTTCCCTACCACGGAACGGGACTCGATCGAGGCGTGTGCCGCTGCTGCTTCCTCCAGCGGAAGGTGCTGGGCGATGAGCGGGCGGATACGGCCCGCAGCCGCCTCGGTGAAAGCGAGGTGGAGCAATTCCTTCGCCCGGTCCGGTGCGAACTGGACCTGCTCGATACCGGTGCGACGGATGCCGC
Organism: Streptomyces sp. NPDC091272; assembly: GCF_044757485.1. NCBI lineage: Bacteria > Bacillati > Actinomycetota > Actinomycetes > Kitasatosporales > Streptomycetaceae > Streptomyces > Streptomyces sp. NPDC091272. The sequence continues at coordinate 1,081,676 of NZ_JBIVVC010000001.1, read as the reverse complement.
GGCGCTTCAGGTCCTCGTCGTCGTACGGGGCGAAACCGCCGCTCGCGGCGCCGAAGGCGGCCACTCGGGCGTTGTCGGCGGCGGCCTGAAGCGCGGTCGCCCCGAGGCCGCCACCGACGCCCTCGAAGATCACGTCTGCTTCGATGCCGTCGGTCCAGTTCGGTTGCGAGTAGTCGATGACGGTGTCGGCGCCCAACGCCCGTACGACATCCAGCTTCTGCCCGCCCCGGGCTGCACCGATGACGTAGGCACCGGCAGCCTTGGCCAACTGTACGAGCAGACTGCTGGCGCCGCCCGCCGCAGGCAGGATGAGGACCGAGTCGCCGCGCTGCACCTGGGCGTTGACGAACAGGCCCATCGCGGTGGGCCCGTCGTGCAACAGGGCCGCTGCTACGTGCGGGGACAAACCCTCGGGGAGCGGGGTCAGCCCTTCGGCCGGGACCAGGAGCTGCTCGGCGTAACTGCCGGTGCCACTGTGCACGCCGACGGCACGGCCCTGCCAGGACTCGTCGACCCCGGGGCCGGTCGCCCGCACGATGCCGGTGGCAGCACCGCCGGGAACGTACGGCGGGACCTTGCCCCAGAGCTCCCTGCCGAAGCCGGTTCTGATCTGCGTCTCGACGAAGATCGTATCGACGGCCACGACGTTGATGACGACCTCCCCCGGCCCCGGAACGGGATCCGGCACCTCGACGGTCTCCAGCACGTCGGGCCCGCCGAACCTGGCCACCTGTACTACGCGCATGCTGCTCATCTCCCGCTGTCTCGGTGTGTTGCTGCCAGACTGCGAGGTGAAGTGCGGTTGAGGTCAAGCGCGAAGGCCGGCGTCACGTGTTCCGTCCTGTTCGACCTCGAACGCATCCCCGCCGGGCAGCTGCGGGCATTCATCCACGGTAAAGGCGACTTGGTAAGTCCTCGAAATCGCTGCCCCCGAGCACCAGACGTGTTCTGCGCCGGTGGGTCGCCGCATGCGCACCACATGAGCTGTGCCCATCTGACGGCTGTGTGCGGGGTGCTGCGTCCTGGGTCCTCCGCCGGGGATGGGTCGCGACCAACCAACATGAAGCAGCTTGAACACACATGAGCCACCCGGCACGCGGAGAAGCGCAACAACCACCGCGCTGACCGCCATAGGTTTTTTCCTGGCAAGCCACCCCTTCGAGTCATCTCTTCATCGCTCTGTGGCTTGCGTGCACCGACCGTGCCAGTGTGGATGCGCACTTCACGTTTTGGACCGACGCCCTTCCTGCGGACCTGAAGCAGTCACGTCCCGAGGATGGATCGCACGGGCGCCGCGCTCCATGGGACACAAGAGATCCGCACGATGAAGGGACCAAAAAGTGAAGGTGTCACGCGTCTCTCAAGGTCTGAGAATCGGCCTCGCCGCACTCGTACTCGGCCTGGCCGTGCCGGCAAGTGCTACGGCCGCGACCCCTGTCGCGAAGGCCCACACGCCCGCCACCGTGATGGCGGACAAGTGCGGGAACCACAACCACTACGTCGCCGGAAAACTGTGGCGCTACTGGGGAAGTTGCATCAACATCAAGGAACGCATCAAGGTCGACACCATCTTCGCGCCGGACCACACGCTGTGCGTGGACGCCGGTTCGGACACGGCCCTCGGCTCGTCAACCTCCGTTCGGAAAGCGTCCCGCGTCGGAGATTGCTGAGTCTCGTCGAACGCGGATCGGTCATTTCGTCGACGTAGCAGCGCAGTTGGCGGAACGTCCGGCGCAACTGGCAGCGCAGCAGACGTACTTGAGGCCCGCAGGCAGGACACTGGTCGTGTCCTGCCTGCGGGCCTCTCCCTGGAGCCGCCCGGACTTCCGAACCGTCAGTCAGCGGGCCCGCGTCGGTCGTGGGTGCGGCTGTTCAGCTCGCGCGCGCGTCGGGTCGACCAGCCGCCCGAGGAGCCGAGGGGTGGGGTTCTTGGCGCGCCCGGCCTACGGCGGTCGCCACGCTCGACGAGCGCACCAGCCGCCGCACGACCGTCGTGGCGCTACCCGACGGAATCAAGGCCGGGCAGGTTACCGTGCACCTCACCAAGATCCCCTCACCCAGGTCCCCCTCGGCATCCTGCCCGACTGCGGCGGACACATACCTGGGCCCACGGCGGGCGGTCGCCGGACGTCAGGCCATCACCGCCGAGACCAGGATGGCGATCCACCTCTGCAAGCCGCGTAACCCGTGGCAGCGCGGGACCAATGAAAACGCCGACCGACTGGCACGGCAGTACCTCCCCAAGGGCGCGGACCTCCGCATGTTCCGCCAGGCCGACCTGGACGCCATCGCCCGTGAGCTCAACCACCGGCAACGCTGGACCCACGGCTACCGCACCCCGGCAGCGGTCTGTGCCGACCTTCTGAACAGCGGTGATGCGGCGCAGACCGCTTGAGCTCGCCAACGTTTGTAAGAACGTTAGCCGCGCACCGCAGCCAGCCCTTGGTCGTACAGGTCAAGAATCTCGCCCTGCCCGTCGCCTTCAAGCCACTCCACAGTGGCCGCATCGAAGCACGCGAACGCCGTCGCGACGATGGCGCGGGTCTGCCCCCTGCCCGTCCCCGAGGGCGCCAACCTTGCTTCGAGCAGCGGCAGCAGTTCCTCCTGGCAGCGCACGCGCTTGCCGAGATAGGCGGCGCGCAGCGAGCCGGTGTGGTGCACCAGGCGGAGACGCTCCAGCGCCTCCTCGCGGCTCGAATGGAGGGAGAGCGCGGCCTTGAACGAGGCGCGCAACGCGTTCCAGGCGCTGACATCGGCGGGCTGGTTGCGGACAGTTTCCGTCAGGAGGGTGACGAACCGCTCCTCGCTGCCGGCGACAAGGTCTTCCTTGGTGCCGAAGTAGCGGAAAAGGGTGCGCTGGGAGACGCCGGCCTCGCGGGCGATCTGCGCGATGGTCGTCTCGTCGTATCCCTGTTGCGTGAACAGGCGCAACGCGGTCAGGAGGATCTCCTGGGCCGCCAGCTGCCGCGTGCGGTCCCACAGTGTGGACGTAGCAGCCCTTTTGCCTTCTGTTTCCTGCGTCATGCCGCCAGCTTAGCGCAGCCTGCCATTCTGGCACTTGCAAGAGGTTTGGCAGTCACTGCCAACTGGGCGTACGCTGCCCATTAAGCGGCCGGGCGCCTGCACGACGCCTCGCCTCGCAGTTCCTACCTATGGCGCCAGGGCTGAAGTCGCCCAGCGCAATCAGCAAGGAGAACTACCGTGGCGGCAAAGACAGCACTCATCACCGGCGGAACCAGCGGGATCGGCAGGGCCACCGCAGAACTGCTCCACTCGCGCGGCTACCGCGTCATGGTCACCGGCCTCGGCGACCTCGACAACGCCGGCCTTCCGGCAGACGTCACCGCAGTCGAGGCCAACATCGGCTCGCTGACCGACCTCGACCGGGCCCTGGGCCAGGCGCGCGAGCACCTGGGCTCCCTCGGCCTGCTCTACCTCAACGCGGGTCTGCCCCGTCCCGGCCTCTCGATCGAGTCCACCGACGAGGCCACCTACGACGCTCTGTTCAACATCAACGTCAAGGGCAACTTCTTCGCCCTCCAAAAGGCGCTCCCCCTGCTCGACGAAGGCGCGTCCGTGGTGTTCACTGTCGGCGCCGCCGAGGGACTCGGCGCTGCCATGACCGCCGCCAAGGGAGCCCTGCTGCCCCTCGTGCGCTCCCTGGCCATCGAGCTCGCCCCCCGCCGGATCCGGGTCAACGCGGTAAGCCCAGGCGTGGTCAACACCCCCGCGTACAGCAAGATGGGCATCCCCGCGGACACGATCGCCTCCTGGGGCGAAGGGGTCCCCCTCGGCCGCGTCGGAACCCCCGCGGACGTCGCCGAGGCCGTCGCCTTCCTCGCATCCGATGCAGCCAGCTACATAACGGGCGACAACCTGCTCGTCTCCGGCGGCGTCGGCGTCCACGCCCGCGCCATGTAGGCGACGACGGCGGCCACAAGCCGAGCCGATCGGCGCGGTCGTAAGCCTCTGACGCTCTGCCGGGTCTTCAGACCTGGCCTGCTGTCCCGCCCACTGGCTGGACAGGAGGCGCCACGGGTACGCGAGGGGGGCCGGGCGTCGTGACCGTCGCGGCCACACGCGGTTCGAGGTGGGAGTTCATGCCCACCTCGAACCGGCCGTAGACGTTTACGTGGGTCCAGAACAGCGGTAACGGGGCCGGCAGGTGTCGGCGAGCCACTTCTGCCACTTCTCCTCGCTCGGGATGTCCTGAAGGAGCAGGGGGTTGACGCGCAATACCAGAGCGACCTCCTCGCCGTGGTGGGGCCCCTTCCCCGACACGCGGCTCTGTCCGTGACATCCGCACGAACCGTTCCCCGCGCGCTACGCGAGCCTGCGCGCAGAGCAGTGCGCCAACAGCGCCGCCGGCTGCTCAGCCGGCCATTCGTGCCACTACCCCTGGTCCCCGGTGGCCGCGCGGGTGCGGACCAGCGCCTCGACGACGTCGACCGCGCTTCCGTCGTGGTCACTGCCTGCGGTTCCCTTGCCGTTCTGGAGGTTGGCGGTCCGGTCGACCTCCAGAACGGAATCGGCATGCGAGTTGTCCAGCACCGTGATCAGGCTGTCAGCTGCGCATGCGGGTTGTGCGCAGCCCAGGAGTCCGAACACGAGAAAGGTTGCCGCTGCCATCGGCCTGGTGTTCACCTTGCGGCGCCCTGGGGGGCGGCGGCCGGGTGGTGACGCGTGATGTTCCTGGCCAGCAGGTCCGTCGACTCCTTCACGCCGATCATGTTCGCCTCCGCGGCCGGCAGACGGCCGTCGGCCAGGCGGAGTTCGGCCAGCGCCGTGTCCATGGCCTTGTGGGCCGCGAAGAGACAGGGCGTGCTGTAGATGGCGACATCCACGTCCAGGTCGGTGAGTTCGGTGAGGGAAAGGCGCGGGGACTTGCCTCCGGCGATCTGGTTGAACAGCAGTGGTTTGCTGCCGACGACGCCTCGGATGCGCTCGATCCACTCCACGCTGCGGACCCCGTCGACCAGAACGACATCCGCGTCCGTGGCGGCGAGCGCCTCGGCCCGGTGCAGGATGTCGTCCTCCTCGGTCGCGTCCGTGCGGGCGACGACCAGGAGGTCGTTGCGAGTGGCGAGGACCAGTTGCAGTTTCTCCAGGTACTCCTCCAGTGGGAGCACCAGCTTTCCGTCCGCGTGACCGCAGCGCCGGGGGCGCTTCTGGTCCTCCAGGATCACCCCGGAGGCGCCGGCCCGCTCCAGGCTCTGCACCATGTGGCACGCGACTTCGGGGTCGACATAGCCGTCATCGATGTCGACCAGGAGGTGGTGCGCGGGGAAAGCGCCCCGCAGACGCTGGACGAAGGCAAGCATGTCGGGCCAGGCGATGAACCCGATGTCGGGCAGACCGTAGTGCGAGGCGGCAAAGCCGAATCCGGAGACGAACATCCCGTCGTAGTGTTCTGCCGCGATGGACGCCGAGTACATGTCGTAGACCCCGATCAGAGGCGTCGTGCCTGGCGCCGCGATCTGTTCCCGGAGTCTGTTGCCGTACGTCATGTTCTCTCTCTTTCTTCGAAGTTCGTTCCACACCGGCGTAGGGCCGTCGCACGACACGACGACCCTTTGCGCAAAACAAATGCTTTCGAAGCCAATCCATGGATTGCACCTTGCGTGGGCTTTACTCACCCGAACGGCGCAAACTGTTCAGCGCAGAAACGTCACTATTCAATGGCCCACAACGCACCGAACCCCCGACGGCGGATCAGGTCCGTGGTCGGTCTTCCGTACCCGGCCGCAAAGCGTCCACCACGAGATCCAGCAGCCGTCCCGTCAGCTCCGGGCTGTTGCCGGCAGTCGTGGACAGGAACACCCCGAGGAGCATCATCGTGACCTCGTCCGCCTCGACGTCCGCCCGCAGTGAGCCGGCCTGCGCCCCGGCGTCGAGGATCTCCGCGATTGCTGTGGAAAGCCTCTCGCGGGTGGCCGGTGTCGCGATGGTGCCCGAGGCCCAGCCTGCGCGGAGGGTGTCGGAGATCCCGCGTTTGGCCGCGAAGAACACCGCGTAGCGGTCCATCCACGCACGCAGCGCCGCCGCGGGCGCGAGCTCGGAGAGCAGTGCGGGGGCGCTGGTGACGACAGCGTCGAGTTCGGCGGCGTAGATGGCCTCGACGAGCGCCTCGCGGGTGGGGAAGTGGCGGTAGAGCGTGCCGATCCCGACGCCCGCCTCCCGGGCGATGGCATCGAGAGGGGCCTTCCCCTCGGTCGCAGTGAACGCGTCGCGGGCGACTTCGAGCAGCCGCTCGCGGTTACGCCGGGCATCCGCGCGTGCCGGGCGTCCGGCCGCTTTCGCTGGCCCGTCCGAGGCAGGTGAGTCTGACGCAGTCAAAGCGGAGGGCCTCCGGTTAGTGTTACGGTCGTTGGTAACGGAGTCTCTCCGTTTATCTGCATCGTCTCATGAGAGCGAGAGCGCCATGGCGTCCACCGACCCCCACGTGACGTCCACCGACCCACACGTGACGTCCACCGACCGGCTCACCGCTGCCGGAGCGGCGCGAGCCGGCGGCCCCGGTGCACTCGCGGGCCGCACCGTCTCCCGCATCGGCTACGGCGCCATACAGCTACGGCGCCTGGACCGTGCAGACGCGATCGCGCTGCTGCGCCGCGCCGTCGAGCTCGGTGTCGATCACGTCGACACCGCCCACTTCTACGGCAACGGCTTCGTCAACGAGGTCCTCGCCGCCGCCCTCCGCCCCGAGGACGGCGTCCTGATCGCCACCAAGGTCGGCGCGGAACCCGCTCCGGGTGGCACCGTCCCGCTTCGCCTCGCCCAGCGGCCCGAACAGCTGCGGGCCGGCGTCGAGGAGAACCTCAGGAGCCTCGGACTCCAACAGCTCCCCCTCGTCAACCTGCGCCGCGCCGACCACGGCCCCGGCCTGCGCCCCGACGGCGACCAGATCGTCGACCTCGACGACCAGCTCGCCGTCATGGCCGACCTGCGGGACGAGGGAAAGATCGGCGCCATCGGTCTCAGCAGCGTGCCGCTCGACCAGCTGCGCCACGCCCTCCCCCTGGGCATCGCCTGCGTACAGAACGCCTACAGTCTGGTGGCGCGCGAGGACGAGGACATGGTGCGGCTCTGTCTCGCCGAGGACATCGCCTGGGTGCCGTACTTCCCGCTCGGCGGCGCCTACGCGGGTCTGCCGAAGGTCACCGACGAACCGGCCGTCGCCCTCGCCGCACAGACCCTGGGCGTCACCCCCGCGCAGGTCGGCCTGGCCTGGCTGCTCCGCCACACCCCGAACACGCTCCTCATCCCCGGCACCGCCGACCCCGAGCACCTGCGGGCCAACACGGACGCGGGCGCGGTCACCTTCGACGAGGCGACGCTCGCCGCCCTCGACGCCGTGCCCTCGCGCTCGGGCGACATCGAGATCGGATGAGGGCCGACTCTCCCCTACCGGCACACAGACAGGTCAGCCATGTCACTGAACGACGCCGAACGGCACCGCACTTGCGAGGAATTCGCCCAGAACCTCGCGCTGGCACGACTCACGCCCCATGAGGCCGCCGCCGACCTGGGCTTCGCGCCCGAGCGTCTGCGGCGCACGCTCGACGCCGCTTCCACGTCGGACCCCGTCGACGTGTGGCAGCTGCGCGACTATCTCCGGCAGGCTGTCGTGGACTCGGGAGGCACCCCCGTCCGCCACACGGTGCTGACCGAGCGCTCACGCCTCAAGGCCCGCATGTGGTTCTCCCTGCGCAGGGCGCCACGACACGACTTCACGGCGCCCGGCCGGCCCTGAGGGGTGTCTTTGCTTGCCGGCCCGCCGAGGCCCCCCGCCGGGCGGACCGGCGCAGCCGCGCCGTGCCCCCCTCAGATGCAGATCACGATCTTTCCGCGGGTGCGTCCCCGCTCGGCGTGCGCGTGGGCGTCGGCGATCCGCTCCAACGGGTAGGACTTTTCGACACGGGGCGTGTAGCGGCCCTGCCGCCCCAGTTCCGCGGCCGCGGACAGGAGGGCGGAGTCGTTCTCCGCGTTGACCACATGCGTGCCCAGGCGCTGCCCGCCCGCGTGGTCGGCGACCGTCGCGACGCGTTTCGGGTCGCCCGTGATCGCGACGAGGTCGTCGAGGGACCCGGAGGCCGCGGTATCGAGCGCGATGTCGACGCCCTGCGGAGCGAGCGCGGAGAGGCGCCCCGCGAGGCCGGGGCCGTAGGTGGTGGGAGCGGCACCGAGAGAGGTGAGGAACTCGTGGTTTCGTTCGCCGGCCGTCCCGATCACGGTGGCACCTTGTGCCACAGCCATCTCGACTGCCGCACTGCCCACGCCTCCGGCGGCGCCCTCAATGAGGAGGGTGCGCCCCGCCAGGGGGCCGAGCGCGTTCAGGCCACGCATCGCGGTCACGGATGCGAGACCGGCGCCTGCGGCCTGCTCGTCGTTCCACGTGTCGGGGGCGTGGGCCCAGGCCGAGAGAATGAACAGCTCCGCGGTTGCGCCGGTCACACCGCCCAGCCCGAAGACGCGGTCGCCGATGCTCACCCCGTGCACTCCGTCCCCGATTTCGTCGACCACGCCGACGGCGTCGCGCCCGGGGATGGCGGGTAGCTCCAGGGGAATCAGCTGGCGCAGGCTGCCGGCGCGCAGCTTCCAGTCGATGGGATTGACACCGGCCGCCGCGACGCGGACACGGATCTCGCCGGATCCGGGATGGGGGTCGGGGGCCTGCTCGATCACCAGGCTCTCCGCTCCGCCGTATTCATGGAAGCGGGCTGCACGCATCATGTCCTGCCTTACCTGTATGGGTCGATAGCGGTGTTCAGTTGACGCCCGCTGCCCCTCGTCGGAATACCTCCCGTCGAGTCGACGCTCCAGAAGATATCCAGCAGGTCGGTTACCAGCTGGATACCAAAACCCGGGACGGGAGACCCTCGATGACGCAACGGCCGCCGCTGCCACCCGACATGTTCGACGAGCTGTGCCCGTCCTCGCTGCTGCCTTTTCGCTTCGGTGACAAGTGGGCCTCCCTGGTTCTCCACTGCCTGGACGACGGACCGCGCAGATACTCCGAACTCCGCGTACCCCTGAGCCGCGTCACCCCGAAGGCACTCACCCAGTCGCTCCGGGGCCTGGAGCGGAGCGGGTTCGTGTCACGCACCGTGCACGCCGACCCGAAACTGCGGGTCGAGTACGCGCTGACACCCCTGGGCCGCAGCACGCTGGAGCCGCTGGCCGCCACGTGCCAATGGGCAACCGACCACTGGGACGAGTTGCTCGACGCCCACGAGAGCACCCACTCCGCCAGCGCGAGCTGACGGCCGGGCAGGCGTGGCCGGTCTGACGTCGCCTGCTGTGTTCACGTGCCCAGCAGGTCGTTCGGGTGTCGAGCAGGTCGTTCAGGCGACGAGCAGGACGTTCAGGCGACGAGCAGGACGTTCAGGCGACGAGCAGGACGTTGAGGCGTTGAACAGGTCGTTCAAGTGTCGAGCAGGTCGGGGGAGATGATCTCCTCGACCGTCCAGCGGCGCGCCGACAGCCCCTGCTCGTGGTGGTAGCGCAGGAAAGTGTCGAGCGTGGTGAGGTTCGCGGACACGCCGTAGGGCCACCAGTCGTCGCCGAACAGCCTGTCGTTCTCCTCCATGAGTGCGTTGGCCCAGGGCAGCATGACCGGCGCCTGATAGAGGCGACGGGACTTGCGGTAGCGCTCCGCGCCCGCCTCCTTGGCGTTGTCGAAGGCGGTGTAGACGGCTCGCCCGAGGCCGGGGTTGGCGTCCAGCAGCTCCTTTCTGGCCACGACCAGGTGGCTCATCGGGAAGTTCCCGGTACGGCGGTAGTAGTCCCGTTCGACCGGTACGTAGTCCGGGAACAGCCGGGAGACGTTCGGGGAGCCGTCCAGGAACGGCTGCGGGACGTTCGAGGTGAACAGCGCGTCGATCTCGCCACGGTCGAGCATGTCGGAGAGGGTGCGTCCCGGGGGTGCGAAGGAGACCTCGACGTTGTCCGGGTGCGGGTGCGTGGTGAACTCGAACCCGGCCGGTAGCGGTGTTTCGAGTCCGCCGACCACCCACCGGCTGCGTTCGGGCCGGAACCCGTGTTCGTCGGCGAGGATGCCCTTGATCCAGACGCCGGGGTCCTGGCCGTAGACACCGAACTCGCCGATCGTCTTGCCGGCGAGGTCCGCGGGGCCGGTGATACCGCTGCCGGTGTTGACGAACACGGCCGAATGCCGGAACAGCCGCACCGGGAAGGCCGGGATTCCCACCAGCGGGAGCCCCTGGTCGAGCGCCCGCAGGAAGAACGTCAGCCCCAACTCCGACACGTCCACGTCCTTGCCGCTCAGGATCCGCTCGAAGATCTCCGTCAGGACCGGCGCGGTCGACATCGTCGTGCTGCCCACCCCGTCGACCGTCACCGACCCGTCGAACAGCGCCTTCGTGTGGTCGTAGGGGAAGCTTCCGATACGCAGGTGCACCTTGCTCATGTGCCGCTCCATCCGTCGCTGGTTGCACTTCCGATCGTCGCGCCGGGCACGGGCGGGCCGCCAACACCCATACGGTTGCGCCGATACCGGATCGGTATGGTGGGGCGGTGGACCTGCGCGTCTTGACATACTTCGTCGCCGTCGCCGAGGAACGGCACATCGGGCGGGCAGCCGACCGGCTGGGGATGACGCAGCCTCCGCTGAGCAGGGCGATGCACCGGCTCGAAACAGACCTCGGTGCCACCCTGCTCGACCGCACCGCCGGCGGGGTCGAACTGACCGAGGTCGGCCGGATCCTCCACGAGGAGGCCCTGGTGCTGCTGGAGCACGCCGACCGGCTTGAGGCGCGCGTACGCTCGGCCGCCGGGCGCACCACCCTGACCGTCGGGTCGCTGGCCGACACCGCCGAACTCGTGGGCGGCCGGATCGCCGCCGCGTTCAGGCAACGCCACCCCAATGTGTCCGTGCGCGTGCACGAGGCGGACCTCGGCGACCCCAGCGCCGGGCTGCGGGCCGGGCTGGTGGATGTCGCGCTGACCCGGCTGCCGTTCGAGGACTCCGGGCTGCGCAGCCAGGTTCTGCACACCGAACCGGTGGGACTGGTCGTCCGCGAGGACGATCCGCTCGTCGGACAGGCGCCGGTACGACTGGCCGACCTGCCCGGTCGGCGATGGGTGCGACTGCCCCCGGGCACCGACCGCGTGTGGAGCGCGTACTGGACGGGGCCCGCGACTACGGGCGCCTACGAGGCCCCGGTACGCACGATTCAGGAGGCCCTGCAGGCGGTCCTGTGGAACGGCATGTCGGCGCTCGCCCCGCTGGACCAGCTGATGCCCGCCGGACTCGTCACCGTCCCTGTCGCCGACCGCCCGCCGAGCAGGCTGGTCCTGGCCTGGCCTGGAGGCGGTCCGCCCCCGTTGGTCCGCTCGTTCGTACGCATCGCGGCCGCGACCTACCACCACCAGGACAAGCGAGCCGAGTGAGGGAGCCGCCTGCACCGACGTGGTCGACGGTCACGATGACGTGCCGGTTCGCGAAGACGGCTACGGGCGGGCTCCGCGAAGGAATTGCCTCACCGCGGTACTGATGAGTCCGTCGAGCCGCCCCGCGTCGATCATTGCGTTGTTCACCATGGCGGTGATGCCCTGCACGGTGGCGTAGAGGATGATTCCGACCTCTTCGGGGTCACTCCCATCCAACGCGCCCAGGGCCTGGCCCTCTTCGATCAGGTCGGTCATCTGCTGGAACGCGCCGGCAGCGGCCTGGGTGACCAGGGGCGATCCCGGGTGGTGCTTGCTGGAGTTCATCAGCTCGCACAGGGCGGCGTTCTCGGTGGCGAAGCGGGCGTAGGCCGTCACGGCGTCCCGGACGCGGGCGGGGAAATCACGCCTTCCGTCATCCTCGGCGCGTACGCCGTCATCCTCGCTCAGCGCGGCGCGCAGATCGGCACCCAGGCGTACGAACCCGGCTTCCGCCAGGGCGTCGAGCAAGGCCCGGCGATCCGCGAAGTGCCGTCGTGGGGCGGCGTGGCTGACACCGATCTCCCTGGCCAGGTCGCGGAGCGAGAGCTGGTCGGCCCCGTGGGCCCGAAGTCCTCGCTCGGCCGCCGCGAGGAGCTCGGTACGGAGATTTCCGTGATGGTAGGGCCGCGGATCGGCGGAGGCGGGCATACGGGCAAGCATACCTACGCCATGTTGTCATTGACTACAGTGTAGCCACTGACTACATTCGAAGCCTGGGCCCAGCGACCGAAAGGACCGACCATGCCTGTTTCGCACAAGAATGACCTCGTCGTCGTTTCCGGGGCCTCGACGGGCATCGGCGCCGCGACGGCACACGAGCTCGCCGCGAGGGGGTACCACGTCCTCGCCGGTGTCCGTACGGACCGTGAGGCCGACGCCGCCCGGGCGGCAGGCGTGGAACCGGTCATCTTGGACATCACCGTCCCCGAGCACATCAAGGGCCTCGCGGAGCGGATCTCCGACGACCCCGGGCGGCGCCGGCTGCGCGCCCTGATCAACAACGCCGGCATCGAGATCAACGCACCCGTCGAGGTACTACCGCTCGACCTGTGGCGCCAGCAGTTCGAAGTCAACCTCTTCGGGCACATCGCCGTCATCCAGGAGCTCCTGCCGCACCTGCGCAGGAGTCGGGGCACAATCGTCAACATCAGCTCGGTGGGCGGGGTTGCCGCACTCCCGATCTTCGGCGCCTACGCGGGGACGAAGTTCGCCCTGGAAGCCGCGAGCGACTCCCTGCGCCGAGAGGTCAAGGCGCAGGGCGTCCAGGTGGTGGTGGTCCAGCCCGGCGGCGTCAGGACCGACATGGCCGCCCACAGCGGAGACATCTCCCTCGAACTCGCCGACCGGATGAGCCCCGAGCACCAGCGCCTCTACGGCGACCTGATCAAGTCGACCGTCGCCTCGAACGCCGCCTTCCTCAAGCGCGCCCTGCCCGCGGAGAAGGCCGCGGCCAGGATCGCCCACGTGGCGACGACCGCCAGACCGCGGACGCGATACACGCTCGGGACGGACGCCGCGTTCACCGTCCCCCTCGCGCGCCTCCTTCCGGACCGCCTGATGGACCGGGTCCTGTCGGCGAGCCACCGCTCGCGACAGGGTCCTTCCACCCACTGACTCCCCCGCGCGCAGCGACGTTACGGCGAGTCCTGACCTACCTGGCCTGTCTCCGGGCGGGCCGGCTCAGACCAGCGCCTTCTTGTAGAAGATGCTGGAACGCCGGTCGCCCTCGACGCCGGTGGCGAATCCGATGAAGAGACGGGCCTCTCCCGCGTCGGTGCGGTAGATGGCGAGACCTTCCGGCTCGCGGAAGTGGAGGGTCGAGCCCGCCTTGCTGAGAACGGGGCCCTGCTTCACGGCGCCCGTGTTGATGTCGACGCTGGTGACGTAGGTGTTGCCGTCACCGACGGGGGTGCCGTTACCGGGGTAGGCGTTGCCCGTCAGGTGGTACATGTACGAACCGTAGAGGGCGTAGCCCTGCGCCGTACCCGCGATCGCCGGCTGCGCGAAGTCGGCCAGTGGCGTGCCGAAGCTGCGCGTCTCGAAAGCGGTGAGGGGGTACACGGCGATGCGCTTGCCTGCGCTGGTGTGGTAGCGCACGATCATGCGCCGGTACACGGGGTCGACGGAGCAGGTGTACTCGGTGGCTCCGGAGATCGGCCGGTAGGCGGCGGAGGCAGCCGGTGAACCAAGTGTGGTGTTGGCGGTGTAGCGGATGGGGGCGAGGGCGGCGCCGTACCCGTTGGAGTTCGCGGCGCACTCGATCCACAGCTCGGTTCCTGACCCGCTCGGCAGCGCGGCGAATGCGACGCCGTGACCGAAGCCGTTGAGGTGCATGTACGAGAGGTAGTTCCCGTCGAAGTCCATCTTGTTGATGCACAGATCACCGGCGGACTCGGGGCTTCCGTCCCGCTTGGTCGCGATGAACAGGAACTTGTTCACCCAGTCGAAGGCGAAGCTCTGCTGAACGCGGGGGCCGTGCGTGTTGGCCGACCGGAACAGGTCGTACGAGGGCTGGGTGAGGTCGAACCGCTTCGTCGCGGCCACGGCGGCGGAGGCGGTCCGGGCACCGGCCCCGAGGCCGAGCACGGCGAGCGACGCGCCGGCACCGGCGCGTATGAGGCCACGGCGGGAGAGCGGGAAGCCAGGGACGCTGTTCATGGGGGGCTCCTGGGACATGGGCGGAGGGCAGGGCACGTGATGATATCCGTCGTGGGCAGGGGGTCACGTGCCGGTGCGGAGGGACCTGTGGCTGCGCAACACCGTTGGCCGCGGCGCGAAATGGAGTCGCCCGGGGTGCCCGACGGGCGTGTCCGAGGTGCGGTCCGCAACTGGCCCCGCGTTGTCAGATGACCGGCGGGCGTCCCAGTCGGCACATCCGCCACACCGTGGCCCAGCGCATCGGGCTGCGCACCCCGCACGGCCGGCGTACGCCCTCCACGAACCCGCCCGCCCAGGCGCGCAGTCCGGCCGCTGAGGGGGTGCGGACGAGCGTCAGCAGCACCCACGCTCCCAGGTACACCGTCACCAGAGGGGCGGGCAGCCGGCGCCTGGCCAGCCAGACACGGTTACGGGCCGTCATCCGGTAGTAGACCTCGTGCCGGGCCGGGGACGTCTTCGGGTGCTGGAGCAGCAAGCCCGGTTCGTAGCGGATCTGCCAGTCGGCGTCCAGGGCCCGCCAGGCGAGGTCGGTCTCCTCGTGGGTGAAGAAGAACTCCTCGGGCCACCCGCCGATCTGCTCCAGCATCCGCATCGACAGGGCGTGTCCGCCGCCCAGGAAGGCCGTCACCGGCCCGCCGCGCATCGGGTCCTGCGACCGGAGCCGCGGAATGTGCCTTCGCTGGGTCTCGCCGTGCTCGTCGGCGATCCTGAAGGACGCGATGCCCAGCCCCGGTTCGGCGGTGTACAGGTCGGCGATGCGGCCGAGGACGGACGTGTCGACGAGGAGGCCGTCGTCGTCCAGGTCGACGAGGACGTCGACGTCGCCGAACGCGCGCAACTGCCGCCAGGCCACGTTCCGGCCGCCGGAGACCCCGAGGTTCTCCGGGAGCTCCACCCCGGTCACCCCTTCGGGCAGTGCGGGCAGCGGCGTCCCGTTGCCGACCACCACGATCCGGACGGCTCTCTCGTCCTGGGCGGCCACCGAGGCGAGCAGGGCCCGCAGTTCAACGGGACGGCTGCCCATGGTCAGTACCGCCACACCCACTCGCGCCCGCACCGTCACGGCGCCCCTCCACCACGTCAAGCCACACCTGCCGGAAAGCCGTGATGGTAGCCCGTCGCCGAGGCGGCCGTTCGCCGGGACGGGCTGCCGTGCCCGTCATTGTCCGGGCCCTTCCGGCCACCGGTGTACCGGCCTGCCGCAGCGGACTTCGGCGATTGCCCGGCCAACTTTGTGCGCTCCGGTGACGAAGCATGGACGCCGTCAGGCGAAGTCCCTACTGTGTCCGGCACGACAGCAGTGCGGCGGTAGGTGCCTCGTGCGTCACCTTCCGTATCTGCGCACCTCTCCGTATCCGGGGCGACGGCGCGTCCCGGCGGCGGTGGATTCTCCACTTCACCCCATTTGCGATCCCCGGCCACCGGGGACCGACAGGAGGTCACGTGTATCCACGGCTGTTCTCGCACCGGCTCGGCAGACGCCTTGCCGCGCTCACCGTCTCGTTACTGGCACTCGGTCTCGCCAGCCCCGTGACCGCGGGTGCGTACTCCCCCGCCGTCGCGGACGCCCCCAGGGCCGCGCCTCTCCCGCCGCAGGAACCGGGCGTCACGCTGCGAGTCTTCGACGTACAGATGTCGCTCAAGGAGATCTGCACCCTCAAACCCGGCCAGACCCCGAACATCGACAAGAAGATGTCCGTCATCGACTGGTCGACCGACGCCGACTTCGGGCTGGCGTCCCAGTTCGTCACCCAGGTCTCCGGCAACCTCAGCGTCGCCACGGCGGGCAGTCACACCTTCCGGCTGGCCAGCGACGACGGTTCCCGGCTGTACATCGACGACAAGCTGGTCATCGACCACGACGGGTTGCACGGCTCCGAAGGACCGAAGGACGCCACGGTCTCGCTGACGGCCGGTTACCACGCCCTGCGCATCGAGCACTTCGAGGCGGCCGGCGGCCAGCAGATCACGCTTTCCTGGCAGCCGCCGGGCGCCTCCGGGTTCAGCGTCGTACCGAACTCGGTCCTGAGCACCGACGCCGGCGTCGTACGTGTCACCTCGCCGGGTCGCAAGGAGTGCGAAGGCGTCTTCGACACTCCCGGCGACGGGCTGCCCCTGACCGGGGTGCACCCCAACTACACCTTGACGAACCTGCGCCCCGCCGGTTTCGAACCGCAGGTCTCCGCGATGGACTGGCTGCCCGACGGCCGTCTCGCCGTGACCACCTGGGGCGGTACGGACAACAGCACGGGTGAGGTCTACCTGCTGAACAACGTCACCGGCGCCACCGGGCCCGACAAGGTGACGTACAAGAAGATCGCCGGCGGCCTGAAGGAGCCGATGGGCGTCAAGTACGTGGACGGCAAGCTCTACGTCTCGCAGAAGCACGAGCTGACAGAGCTGAACGACACCAACGGCGACGAGGTCATCGACCAGTACAAGCGGATCGCCACCTGGCCGTTCGGCAGCAACTTCCACGAGTTCGCCTTCGGCCTGCTGCACAAGGACGGGTTCTTCTACCTGAACCTGTCGGTGTCGATCAACTACGGCGGCGCCACCACGGACCCGCAGCCGGCGGCGAGCCGCGGCACGACCATCAAGGTGAACAAGGCGACCGGAGCTGTCAGTTACGTCGCCGGAGGCCTGCGCACCCCCAACGGCATCGGGTGGGGACCGGACGGCGACATGTTCGTCACCGACAACCAGGGCGGCTGGCTGCCCTCCTCGAAGCTGGTACACATCAAGCAGGACCGCTTCTTCAACCACTACACCAACCCGGACGGGCCCTTCGACTCCCGGCCGGTGACCAAACCCGTGCTGTGGCTCCCGCAGAACGAGATAGCCAACTCCCCCAGTACGCCGCTGCAGTTGCAGGACGGACCGTTCGCCGGCCAGATGCTCTTCGGAGACGTGACGTACGGCGGCATCCAGCGCGCCTTCCTGGAGAAGGTCGGTGGCGAGTACCAGGGGGCGGTCTTCCGTCTCACGCAGGGGCTGGAGGCCGGCGTCACCCGGATCAGTGTCGGCCCGGACGGCGCCCTCTACGCCGGGGGACTGGGCGCGGGCGGCAACTGGGGCCAGGAGGGCAAGCTCAGTTACGGCCTTCAGAAGCTGACGCCGAACGGCACCGACGCCTTCGACATCCGCGCCATGCGTGCCGTACAAGGCGGTTTCGAGCTTGAGTACACCCAACCGCTGTCGACGGAGACCGCGGCCGGCCTGGCCGCACGGTACAAGGTCAAGCAGTGGCGCTACGTGCCGACCGCGGCGTACGGCGGCCCCAAGGTCGACGAGGAGACCCTCACGGCGCAGTCTGCCAGCCTCTCCGCCGACCGCAAGAAGGTCACCCTGTCGATCGCCGGGCTCAAGGCGGACCGGGTGGTCCACGTCCGCTCCGGCCGCCCCTTCGGTTCCGCCGACGGCCAGCAGCTGTGGAGCACCGAGGCGTGGTACACGCTGAACCAGCTGCCCGGCGTGAGCGCGCGGACGGGTGAGGTGAAGGGCGTCAACGGCAAGTGCCTGGACGTCGACAACGGTGGTACCGCCGACGGTACGAAGATCCAGCTCTGGACCTGCAACGCATCCGGTGCCCAGAAGTGGACGCTGCCGGGGGACGGCACCGTGCGCGCGCTGGACAAGTGCCTGGACATCGACAACTCCGGTACCGCCGACGGCACGAAGATCCAGCTGTGGAACTGCAACGGCACCGCGGCCCAGACCTGGCAGCCGCAGGCCGACGGCACGGTCCGCAACCCGAAGTCGGGCAAGTGCCTCGACGCGTCCGGCGGCAACTGGAGCGACGGCACGGCGGTCCACCTGTGGACCTGCCACACCGGCGCCAACCAGAAGTGGGCCCTGCCGTAGGGGGTGCCGGGTAGCGGGCGGCCGGCGGCGGGCGGCTTACTCGTCGCCGGCCGGTCCGTCAGGGGCCGGCCGGTCCGCGGAGACCGAGCAGGACTGTCCGTGCCGCGGCCAGGCGTTGGCCTTCGTCGCCGGCCGCGACGCCGCCCGCGATCTCGTCGGCCCATTCGAGCAACCGCTGCAACTGCGGGTCGGAGGCCGACGGGACGACGGGAGGAGCACCGACGGCGACCACTCCTTCGGCGCCGTCGAGGGTGACGAGAGTGCCTTCGAGCAGCGTGCGCTCCCCCACCCGCACCCCCGTGCCCTCGTTGACGACCAGCTGCGTGGCTCCCACCACGGCGGGTTTCCCCATCGCCCGTGCCACGACGGCCGCATGGCTCGTCGGCCCGCCACGGGCGGTGACCACGCCGGCGGCGGCAGCCAGTCCGTGCATGTCGAGCGGAGACGTCTCGGGGCGCGTCAGGACGACCGGCCCGTACGCGGCCAGCCGTACCGCGCTGTCGGCCGTGGTCGCCAGCCCGCCGACCGCGACACCGGGGCTGGCTCCCGTCCCGCGCGTCAGGATGTCCACCGTGTCGTTCACCGCGATCCGGGGCGCACGCACGCGTGGCAGGTGTGCGGGAAGAAGGCGCAGGACCGCCTCGTCGCGGCCGATCGCGCCCGCATCGGCGAGATCGACCGCGACCCCGACCGCGGCACGTCCGGCGAACCGGCCCTCGCGCACCTGGAGCACCCAAAACTCTCCGCTCTCGTAGGTGAATTCCACGTAGCACGCGTCGCGGTAGTGCTGCTCCAACCGGGCCAGAGCAGCCAGCAGCCCTGCCCACACGGCCGGTTCGCGGTCGGCCAGTTCGCGCAACGGCTCGGCCAGGGACCTGCCCGAAACAAGGTCCTCGCCCTGGGAAGCGAACATGACCTCGCCAAAGGGCACTTGCGCGCCCGTGTTCGGATCGCGGCTGAACGCCACGCCGGTGCCGCTGCGGCGGTCCCGGTTCCCGTACACCATCGCCTGGACGGTCACGGCGGTTCCCAGGTCGCCGGGGATGCCGTGCAGCTCCCGGTAGGTCTTCGCGCGCGGTGTGTTCCACGACGAGAACACGGCTGCGATCGCGAGTTCCAACTGCTGGGCCGTGTCCTCGGGTACGGCGCTGCCGGTGCGTTCCCGGACGAGCTGCTCGACCTCGCGGATCGCCTCGGCGAGGTGGTTCGGGTCCGGGTACGGCTCTGCGAGCGCGCGGTCGACGGTCGCGAGGTGCTGCCTGCCGATGCCGATGACGTCCGAGGCGAACCCGGCGAGGAAGCGCAGCCGGGAGTCGAGCGCGAAGCGCCGGTCGCCGGACTCGCGGGCCAGCGCGTGGGTGGCCCCGTTGGTGAGTCCGAGATTGAGGACGGTACTCATCATGCCGGGCATCGACGCGCTCGCGCCGGAGCGGACGGACACCGCCAGCGGCCGCTCGGTCCCGCCGAGCGTGCGGCACGTGGTTGCCTCAAGTACGGCTACGGCAGCGGCCAGTTCGGAGCGGAGCCCGTCCGGGAAGCGACCGTCCCGCAGGAAGGCGCGGCAGGCCGGCGTACCGATGACGAAGCCCGGCGGTACGGGCAGTCCCAGACGCCGGAGTGTGACGAGGCCGTGCCCCTTGCTGCCCAGGACTTCCGCCGATTCCTCGGTCTCCGCCGACAGCGGATGAATCCACGTCATGCCTTTGCCACCCGTTCGTCCCCTCTTGTCTTGTTACCTGGTTCCGTCTTTCGACAGGTGTCGAGAGACGGCGGCGGGCCGGCTCGTCGCTTGTCTTGCGTCCGGAGCTGCGGCGGGTTCAGTGGCGCGGGATGCCGAGTGTGGCGAGCAGGTCCTCGTGGAGCTGGAACCACACGCTGTGGTACGAGAAGACGCTGTCCGCCACGTACTCCAACTCCCCTGCCTCGGCGCGTGCGAGGGCTTGGGCCAGCCGTTCCCGGTAGCGCCGGAACCGGAGCAACAGTGCGGACAGTTCCGCACAGACGGGCTCGGCACGCTCGTGGAGGTCGGCGATCCGGCTCAGGACCCGTGCGTCGTAGGCGGGGTCGGAGTGGTCGTTCATCGTCATGACGCCGTCGACCGCGCGCAGTTGCCATGCCGAGCAGAGGTCGAGCAGTTCGGGGTTGAGTACGAGGAACCTGTCGAGCGCCGCGCTCACGCCGGGCCTGGCGTCCGCTGCTTCGAGTTCGCCGGAGATCCGCTGCGCGTCGGCGGCCCGGCCGGCCTCGGTGAGGCCCCAACCGCCGAAGGCGCCGGCGGAGTAGGTGACCAGACCCTCCACCGCGAGGTCGATCAGCTGGGACTCCACGTCGGACTCCGGGAGACCGGTCGTCGCTGCGGCTGTCGTGAGGGTCGAGTAGCCGGCGCAGCGAAGGGAGTGGAGCACCAGGAGATCGGTGCCGGTCGGGTGGGGCGGGGCATTCCGGCTCATGGTGCGGTCACCCCGTCGGGTGCGGTGCGGGAGGTGGGGGAGGTCTGACGGCCGGCGCCGGCAGCGGCGTGCGCGGCGCCCCGGCCGGTTGCTCGCGCGACGAGCATGCCTTGCCGTACCCGTACCGCGTGTTCGGTGGAGTCGTCCGCCTGCGGCACGCCGAGGGCGGATGCCAGCAGGCCGCGGTCGTCCAGGACGAGCCGGAACGACGGCCACGCCTCCGGTTCGAACACGCGCCGCAGACAGCGGGCGAAGTCCTCGATCCGCAGCCTTACGAGGCGCCCGGTCTCCGCCGGGCCGGCCGTCGCGACCGCGACGGTGACGCGGTCGCTTGGACGCGCGGCACGGACCGCCTCCTCGGCGGCCTCCAACCGGTGGCTGCCGAGCAGCACGAGCACGCCGTCCTCCTCGCATCCGACCGGGTCACCCGTGATCAGGTCCCGCAGCCCCCGCGGCGGTGCCCAGGGGTCCCGGCAGTCCTGTGCGGCGGCGATGTACGGGAGGTGCGGCGGGTTCCAGGTGTCGTCGAGAGGGAGCCCACCCAGATGCGCGCACGCCTGCACGACGTCGAAGGGGTCACCGATGGCGAGTGCCGGGTCCGCGGACGCGCCGGGCCCGTCCAGCAGTCTCAGGACCAGCTCCGCCCGCCGTACCTGCCGGGTACCGGTTCGCGCCTGCGCGTGCGGCCCGGTGGTGGTGCTCGACTCCATCGCCAGCGCCAGCAACAAGGCCTGCAGACGGGTCACCTGTCCGAAGGAGGCGCGGAGCGACTCCTCGTCGAGTACCTCGATGAGGGAACGGAGCTGCGCCCGGCCGAGCGCGGGTGTCTCGTGCGACAGGGGCAGCCCGTCCAGCCAGCTGCGGGCGAACGCGCCGAGCGACTCGGCCAAGGAGGACGAGGAGGAGGCGGATGTGGAGGGGTGGGGGGAACGGAGCGGGGCCGTCCGCGCGGACCGCTCGGGGTCGCCCTTTTCGACCGCGTCGACCAGTACCGCCAGGTAGAGGGCGCGTTTGCCGGCGAAGTTAGAGTAGACCGCGCCGCGGGTCAGTTCGGCCCGTTCGGCGATCCCGTCGATCTTCGCGGCGGCGTATCCGCGTGCGATGAACTCCGCGCGCGCCGCGGCCAGTACGGCCGCGCGTGTCTGCTCCTGTTGCTGCGCCCTGGACAGCCGAGCCATCCGTCACCCCTCTCGCTGTCTCCCCGAGAGCGTAGGATACTCCGACCATCGGGATGTTCCCAACATCCGAGTTTCGGGACGTCGGGCCGGGGGGCGCGGGCGCAGCAAGCGGTGCCTGGTGAAAGGGACTGAGCCGGTGTCAGTGGCGGCCCGACCGCGCCAGTTGCTTGAGAAGGGCGTCGGCCATCGCCTTCTCGCCTGTGGCGTTCGGGTGGAACGGTGCGCTCGGGGACGCGGGTACCAGTGGTTCGACCCAGCGGTTGGCGGGCGGTTGGCAGGCGTCGTGGCCGATGGACGGCTTGTAGGTGTCCACGTAGGTGGCGCGCGTGAGCGTGGCGACGACGCGGAGCATGGCGTTGAGACGTTTGGCGGTGGCCCGGTTGTACGCGACGTCGCCGGCCGCGGTGGGCAGGGAGGGCCAACAGCCGGTGCCTGTGTCCGGGGTGATGGCGGGGTAGCCGAGCACGTACACCTTCGCCTGCGGGGCCCGCTGGTGGACCGCCTTGATGACCTTGTGCACCTTCGGGGCCGCTGCGGCGATCCGTCGCGCGAGGACGTCGGTGCCGCCGCTGGTGTAGTGCGCCGTGCAGGGGGCGCCGGTCGGGTCGGTGGCACCGAGTCTGGCGCAGGTGCTGATGATCTCGCCGAAGCCGATGTCGTTGCCGCCGATCTGGAGCGTGACCAGGGTGGTGCGTCTGGTCAGCGCGTCGAGCTGGGGCGCGTTGGTGCCCTGTGCGCGCCACATCTCGGCCGTGGTCGCGCCCCCGCAGCTCACGTCCTGGAAGGAGGCCACGCCGAGCGTGCGGGCGGTCAGGGAGGGGTAGTTGCTGTTCGACCGGGCACAGTTGGCATCTACCTGCACCGGGACGCCCGGTGCCGAGGTGTACGAGTCGCCCAGCGCGACGTACCGCTCGGCGCGGGTCGCTCCGGCCGGCGCCGTGGCCCCGCCGACCAGGACCGCGGCCGCGCCCAGAGTTGCGAGTACGGACCGTGCTCTTCGACGTGACGTCGCCACAATTCTCCCTACCGACCAGTAGTTCCGTGGACCAGAAAGGCAGAATCCGCGTCGGACCGACGCCTGTCAACGGCGCGGTGCGAATGCTGGGCGCGTGCACAACAGACGGGGTGCGGGGCCGGCCGCCCGCAACGCGCCCGGGGCCGGGACTCGTACCTGCGGGCCCCCACGCCGCTTTCGGTGAAAACTACTGACCGGCAAGCCCGCCCTCGAAGCGCGGAAGGACTGAGTATGGCCAGCGACAAACCGACCGCTCCACGGGACACACAGCACTCGGGGCGCCGAAGGCGTCTGGTGGTGTGCAGCCTCGTCGCAGGCGCGCTGTTGTACAACGCCTGGATCCTCGAGTCCGCCGTCCCCACCGCGCTGGACCCGCGGCACTCCTACGTCAGCGAGTTGTACGCCGCCGACCAGAGCTTCCGGCCCTTGTTCGCCGCCCTGGACCTGAGTGGCGCGGTGCTCATCGTGATGGGGGCCGTGGCCTGGCGGTGGCCCGGCGGCGGAGTCGGCCGGTGGGCGCTGGCCGGGTTCGGCGCGTGCTCCGTCGCCGACGTGCTCTTCCCGCTGGACTGCGCCCCCTCGCTGGTGCCCGGGTGCAGTCCGGTCCATCCGGTGCACACGGTGACCAGCGCACTGGTGCACTTCTTCCTTTTCGCGTCGATGGCGTCGCTGACGTGGTGTGCCGGGCGGGCCCGGGGGCCGGGCCGACGGGGAGCCGTCGGCCGCTGGGGGCTACCACTGATGGGCGCCGCCCTGCTGTCGTCCGTGGCCACCGTGGGCCCGCTGCTGGGACATCCTGGCTGGCACGGCCTGCCGCAGCGGCTGCATGTGGTGCTGGTCGGCGTGTGGCTGCTGCTGTTGGCGTACGACGTACGGGCGGGCGGAGATCGTTCGGCGGCAACGCCGCCCGGGGACGCGGGTGGTGCGCAGGACAGCACCGGCGCTTCGGCGCCGCGCCGGGTGCGGGCTGCCGTTCTCGGGCTGTTCGAACCCGGCCGTGCGAGGCCCGGGGGCGGCGGCGCGCGGTTTGCACGCGACGGTGCGAGGCCCGGACCCGGCCGTGCGAGACCCGCAGGCGGCGGATCCGACGGTGAAGTGCCTTCTTCGGGCCCGGCCCGGTGAGCTTCGCGGACGCGGGAGGTACGGCACTGGGCGCGGCCTTCGCCGTCCTGACGGCGACGGCGAACGCCGCGGGTACGGTGCTCCAGCGGGTGGCGGCGGGCTCGGTGCCCGAGGACGACGCGTTCAGCGTCCGGCTGCTGCGTCATCTGCTGCGCAATCGAGCGTGGTTCGCGGGCATCGCCGTCATCGTCCTCGCGGCCGTCTTTCAGGCTGCCGCGCTGACCTGGGGCTCGCTCACCCTCGTACAGCCGATCCTCGTGGCCGAGCTGCCCCTGGCGCTCCTCCTCGCCCATGTCTTCACGCGTACTCCCATGCCGGCGGGTGGCTGGACGGCGTGTCTGCTCACTTCCTGCGGGCTCGCCCTGGCGCTGGGCGCTGCCGCGCCGTCGCAGGGTCACAGGGCGGTCGACGACGTCCGGTGGGCCGTGGTCCTCTCCGTCACCGCAGCCGCGGTGGTCCTGTGTGCGGGGTGGGCGGTCAAACG
The DNA here is from genome assembly GCF_044757485.1 of Streptomyces sp. NPDC091272. Taxonomy (NCBI): domain Bacteria; kingdom Bacillati; phylum Actinomycetota; class Actinomycetes; order Kitasatosporales; family Streptomycetaceae; genus Streptomyces; species Streptomyces sp. NPDC091272. The sequence goes on along the minus strand of NZ_JBIVVC010000001.1, from coordinate 1,057,454 downwards.
ACCGCACGGCTCGGCGCGGGCCGTGCTGTTCGGGACGGGGAGCGCGATCGCCTACGGGTTGACGGCGGCGTTGATGAAGGGCGCCATGGAACACCTCGAAGCGGGCGGGGTCCGGGAACTCGTCGTCACCTGGCAGACGTACGGCTGTGTGGCGGCGGGCGCGGCGGCTCTCTTCCTGCTCACCAACGCCATGGGGTCGGGGCCACTGTACGTCTCGCAGCCCGCGCTCACCCTCGGCGAAGCGGCCGCAAGCCTCGTGCTCGGCGCGGTGCTCTACGGGGACCGGGTCCGTACCGGGTGGTGGCTGCTGCCCGAGGCCGTCGGCGTACTGCTGACGGTCCACGGCGTCCTCCTGCTCACGCGGGCCCGGCCGGGGGACGCGGACCGGTAGCCCCGGGGGCCACGCTGTGGGCCATGCTTCACTCCTTGGCGTGGTCGGAGTGCCGGTGCGGGTCCCGTCGGCCGCGGGTGGCGGTGAGGATGCTCCCCGCGACGGCGATCACCGCCAGGGCCAGGGCGATACTGATGCCGCCCTCGGTGTCCCAGTACACGTCCTCCAGGCTGATCAGCAGCGCCGCTTCGTCGACGATCAGCGCGAGACCGACCCCGTAGGCAAGCCCCGTCCAGGTTCGGGTCCTTGCCGAGCGGTGCACCAGGCCGACCGCGCCCACCACGGCGAGCAGCAGGATCCCCCATACGTAGTGGTGGATGTGCACCCCGCCGGCCTGGACGTCGCCCACTCCTGCCATGTCGATGTGAATGAGCCAGGTCAGCAGCCGCATGCCGCCGAACGTGAGGGTGAATCCCCACCAGGCCAGGACGAGCCCCCGTCGTTCCGGTGAGATGCCGGGCAGCAGGCGCTGCCAGCCGGTCCGGTGCGGCGCGGAACCGGGTGCGGCACGGTCGGCGTCGGGGACGCGGGATTCGTCGTGCGGTGTCACGGGCCTTCTCCTTCTCTCTCTCCTGCCTCTGCCCCAACCCCTGCCCCGGCTTCCGCTCCTGTCCCGGCCCCTGTCCCGGTCTCTTCTTCTGTCTCTACCTCTACCTCTGCCTCTGCCTCTGCCTCTGCGACGAAATTGCGGATCAGCGTCGCGACGGCGTCCGGTGCGCTGTAGTGGGCGGCGTGCGCGGCGCCCGGTACCTCCGCCGTGCGGCCGTCGCGAACCAGCCCTGCCACCCGACGGACCCAGTCGGTGGAGGCGATGGTGTCGCCGGAGCCCCGCACGACGAGCGTGGGGGCGTCGACCCGCTTCAGATGCGCTGCGAACGGTCCGGCCGCGTCGTCCAAGGCATGGCGGAAGGACTTGATGAAGCGCGCGGGACCCGTGATCAGGTAGTCGGCGGCGGCGAGAGCCAGCAGCGACAGTGGTTCCCGCGGCGCGTCGGCGAGGAGCGTGCCGCAGTGCCGCCGGGCCGGGACGTGCGGTTCGAGCGCCGGACCGATCAGCACGACCTTCCGTACCGCGTGCGGATGACGGGCGGCGAAGGCCGCGACGACCTGGCAGCCGACCGAGTTCGCCACCAGTACGCTCGGCCCGACGCCGGTGGCTCGGTGCCAGCGCGCGAGGGCGTCGGCGAGTTCCCCGACGTCAGGGGTGCGGCGTACGACCGCCCGCGAGCGGCCGTTCCCCGGCAGGTCCGGTACCAGCACCGTTGTGCCGTCCGCGGCGAGCCGCCGGGCGAGCGGCGCGAAGTACCTTCCGGAGAGTCCGAGGCCGTGTACGAGCACCACGGCCGGACCGCCCCTTCGAGGGGGCGGCCCCCACCCCCGGGTGAACAGGCCGAAGTGCGTCATGTCCTCCATCGGACCATCCTGCGACCACAACGTAAAACTCGCAGGCCTGACGGGCGGTTGCCGCCCCGGCCGCAGCACTCGGAGCGGGTGAGCTGTCACCGCCGTCACCCCTTTGCTCACCGTCACCTGCGAAATGGCTGGTCAGACGGCAGGGTGACCATATGTGGCTTCGCCGAACAGCCGTGTGCGCCATCACTGTGCCGCTGGCTTTCCTGGTATTCCGAGACTCGCCGGTACGGCTCTCCGCTACGGAGCGCGCCGCCGTGCAGCCCGCGCCCAAGGCCGGGGCACAACGGCCGGCGATCGTCAGCCGCGCGCAGTGGCATGCGAACGAGGCGTTGGTGAAGGACGTCGTGGCGTCCACGGGGACGGTGCGGACCGTCTTCATCCATCACACCGGGCACCCCAACGGGTACTCCTGCGCCGACAGCCCCGGCCTGCTCCGGGCGATGGAGGAGTCACACATCCGCGACCAGGGCTGGGACGACATCGGCTACAACTTCGTCGTCGACCGCTGCGGAACCGTGTACGAGGGCCGGGCAGGCAGTATCGGACGCTCGGTGCTCGGGGCGCACACCACCGGCTTCAACGCCCACAGCGTCGGCATCGCGGCCCTCGGCACCTTCGACCCCGGGGTGCCGGGGCCCAAGGCACTCATCGAGGGCATCGCGAAGGTGGGCGCGTGGAAACTGGACCGGGCCGTGAACCCCCGGGGCTTCGTACGGATGGTCTCGTCCAACGACGACAGCCTGTACCGGCGCGGTAAGGCCGTCTACCTCCACACCGTGGCAGGTCACCGCGACACCTATCAGACGCACTGTCCCGGCGAGGCGCTCTACGCACAACTCCCCGCCATTCGGACGGAGATGGCCAGACTGCGGGCCTTGAAACGCTAGCGGCGCCCGTCCCTCACCCGTGTGGGTACGGAGGCACACGTGTGGGTACGGACGGCCTTTCCGGACGCGTCGGGTGCGGCCGGCGCGGGGCTGCGACGGTAGAAACGGGAGCCATGTGCCACTACTGCGGTTGCCGCGAGATCCCGCTCATCAGAGATTTCATCGCCGAGCACGAACGCGTCACCGACGCCGCCGGGGCCGCGTTGCGCGCCCTGGACGGCGGTGACCTCGTCCGCGCTCGTGAACTCCTGGCGCTGATGGCGCGGGAGCTAGAGTCGCACTGGCGGGGTGAGGAGGACGGGCTGTTCGCGGTGATGCGCACGGACCCGGAGTACGCCGGGTACATCGATTCCCTGGTCCGTGAACACCGCGAACTCGCCGCGCTGCTGCCCGCCCTCGATCTGGCGGACGCCCAGGACGTACGGACCTTCCGCAGCACCGTCGATGAACTGCACGAGCACATCGCGAAGGAGGAGGACGGCCTCTTCCCCGCGTCCCTCACCGCGCTCTCCGGAGACGACTGGGACCGTTCGATGGCCGCGTGGAAGGCGGCTCACGCGGGCCCTTGACCACTCGCGTGGGGAACCCCTACCGAGGTACGGATTGGCGCTCGCAGCCGTCGCCTGTGCCGGAGCCGACGCGCGGTCAGAAGTTTGCGCATGACAACGGAAAGCCGCCGTGAGAATCTCACCAACGGGCCCGCCCACAACCAGGACCGCGGCCCGACCGATTGCGTGAAAGGGTCTCTGCGTGCCTCGGAAGATTGCCACCAACACTCAGGTCGATCTTGACGGTCTCCTGGAATTCGTCCGTCCCCGCCACCGCGCGCTGCTGCTGACGCGCCGGACGGACGGCTCCCCACAAGCCTCGCCGTTGACCTGTGGCGTGGACAGCGAGGGCAGGGTCGTGATGTCCACCTACCCCGATCGTGCGAAGACCCGCAATGCCCGCCGGGACCAAAGGGTCAGCGTGGTCGTCCTCTCCGACGACTGGAACGGCCCGTGGGTACAGATCGACGGCGACGCCGAAGTGCTGGACGTACCTGACTCGGTGGAGCCGCTGGTGGAGTACTTCCGCGGCATCTCCGGCGAACATCCGGACTGGAGCGAGTACCGGGAGGCGATGCTCAAGCAGGCCAAGTCGCTGATCCGCGTGACCCCGCGGCGGTGGGGGCCGGTCGCCACCGGCGGCTTCCCCGCCCACCTGGCCACTGACGGCTGAGGCAGAGACGCATCGCGCAGACGCGCGCGCCGCCGTACCGCCGTTCATTGGCCTTGGGCGCGGGGGCGCGCGGGCCCTGGTGCAGGCGCGCGCACGCGGTCCGTCATTAAGTCGCCCCGATGCGAACCTCAAGCGAACCCTAAGATCATCGACCCCTGCCCCATTTGAGCTCTTTGCTGGTTTTGCGGGACCTAGCGTGTTGGCCTGTCACCCCACGACACCCCCCACCCAGCAATACGAGAGCAGGCACACGATGAGCAAGACCACGCACCGGCGCACCACGAGCGGCAGGGCCAAGGCTGTGGGCGCCGTGGTCACCACGGCGTTGATCGGCGGAGCCGCGTTCACGCTCACCGGCACCGCGCAGGCCACCTTCGCCTCCGATCCCGACGCCGCGGCGGCCACCTCGACCGGCACTGCCGCCAAGGCGTTCGCCCCGTTCGTCGACACCTCGCTCGCCCCCGCCCAGGACCTCGTGGACACGGCGGACCGTACCGGGGTGAAGGAGTTCAACCTCGCGTTCATCACCTCGGGCGGCGCCTGCGAGCCCCTGTGGGGCGGGGTCACCGGCCTGGACTCGGACAAGGTCGCCGCGCAGATACCGGCGCTGCGTGCCAAGGGCGGCGACGTCCGGGTGTCCTTCGGCGGCGCGGCCGGCAGCGAACTGGCGCTGAACTGTTCCTCCGCCGACGAGCTCGCCAAGGCCTACGCCAAGGTGATCGACGCGTACGACCTCACCAAGGTCGACTTCGACATCGAGGGCGGCGCGCTGCCCGACTCCGCGGCCAACACCCGCCGGGCCCAGGCGATCGCGCAACTGCAGAAGTCGCACCCGGACCTGGACGTCTCCGTGACGCTGCCGGTGATGCCCGAGGGCCTCACGCAGCCCGGCGTGGACCTGCTGACGAACGCACAGGAAAACGGCGCGAAGATCGACACGGTCAACGTGATGGCCATGGACTACGGCCCCTCCTACAGCGGGGACATGGGTACGTACGCGACCCAGGCGGCGACCGCCACCCAGGCACAGGTGAAGCAGGTGTTCCAGCTGTCCGACGCGGCGGCGTGGAAGGCCGTGGCGGTGACTCCGATGATCGGCGTGAACGACGTCGCGACAGAGATCTTCACCGTGCAGGACGCGACGCAGCTCGTGGACTTCGCCGCCGCGAAGGGCCTGGGTGGTCTGTCCATGTGGTCCAGTACGCGCGACAAGGCGTGCGAGGGCGGGCCGCAGGACGCGGCCTCCCCGGTGTGCTCGTCGATCGCGCAGGAGCCGCTGGCCTTCACCAAGGCCTTCTCCGCGTTCAAGTAAGGCCCCCTCCCGGCGCGGGAGGGCGCGGGACGGGCGAAGGCGGGGCGGGCGGGGCCGGGCGTCGCGGGGCCGGAAACACTCTCCCCGGCCCCGCGGACGCTCAGTCGTCCCGCCCGACTCTCAGACTCCCAGTGGTCCTGCCGGACGATCAGTCGTCCTGCCCGGTCGTCCTCGGTTCTTCGTCGTCTGCGGCGCGCCGCTGCGCGGACTTGCCCTCTTCGTCGGCCAGGTCGGCCGGGTCCGCGGGTTCGCTGTCCTTGGCGACCGGAGGGGTCGGGACCGGAATCGTCTGCGGTTCGTCGGAACCCGGGCGGACACTCGGCTGGGATCCGGCCGCGTGCGGCGTGTGCGTGTCATCTGGCTTCGTCATACACCCCATGTTCCCGCCGTTCCCGGTGGAATGCACCGCGGGCGGAGCAATGTGGATCTCCGTCCGGAGGGCCTGCCGCACGTGTGCCTGTCTGTCGCGGACGCGCACGTGCTGGGGGTCTGTCGACGGTTCGCGCCGGACGTCACCCCCTGATCGCGTACACGATGAGGTTGTCCACCGGGTGGCCCTGCGCGTCGAAGGCTCCATCACAGGTGATCAGCCTCAGTACCCGGCCCTTCGTGCGGCCGTAGACCCGCTCGGTGGGGAACTCCGTCTTGCCGACCGTCTCACGGCCGGTGACCTTGAAGTGGACGACAGATCCGCGTTCGTCGCGGACGGCGATGTCCGCACCCTTGGCGATCTTCTTCAGGTCGTGGAACACGGCCCGGCCGTTGCGGGTCTCGTTGTGGCCGATCAGCACGGCGGGGCCGCGTGCACCGGGCACCGGGCCGCCGGTGTACCAACCGGTCGTCATGCCCTTCTCGGCGGGCGGGACTTCCACGGTGCCGTCCGCGTTGAGCCCCAGCCGCATGACCTCGCTACGCACTCCGATGGACGGGATGGAGAGCTGTACGGGTGCTCCCGGCTCTCCCTCGACGGGTGATGCGGAGTGTCCCCCGACGGGTGACGCGGACGGGGACGCGGTGTCGGAGTGGGGTGCGGCTGCCGCCGGGCGGTTCGTGGGCGAGGCTTCGGACGTGGCGGAGCAGCCAGTCACGGCGATCAGCGCGGCCAGACCCCAGCAGGCGAGCACCGGTGGTCGGGGGCGGCGGCGCGGACGAGGGGGCGGTGAGTGGTGGGGGCGGGGCGTACGGGTCACGGATGGGCTCCTGGGAGGACGAAGGCCGGCGGCCGGTGAGGTGGGGCGGCCCGTGCGGGACGCGTTGCTCACCGGCCGCCGGCCCGGAGTGGGTCAGCCGTCGACGCGCGAGGCGGTTCGGCGGCGGAGCACCACGGTGGTGGCTCCCGCGAGGAGAAGCGCGGCCCCGGCTGCGGAGCCGAAGGCCACGTTCGTACGGTCATCCGCTGCGGCGGTGGGCTGTTCACCCGCGGCGACCCCGCCGCGCGGTGCGGCGGACGGCCGCTCGTCGGCCGGGGCCGGGGCCGGGCGGTCGCCCGCCGCGACGCCACCGCGCGGAGCCTGCACCGCGGCGTCGGCGGCGTTGCGGTCAGGGACCGGGGTGGCCTCGGCTCCGTCGGCCGGGGCCGGGGCGGCCCGGTCAGGTACGGGAGTGGCCTTGCCTCCGTCGGCCGGGGCCGGGATCGGGGCCTCTGACGCCTGGTCGGCGGCCGGGGCCGGGGTCGGGGCGGTGTCGGCGAAGGCCGAGGTGGCAGGAAGGTAGATCGCTGCCGCGGTGACAGCGGCGAGTACGGCATGGCGCAGCGGGGTCCGGTGGGACAGCAACGACATCGATGGGGCTCCGTTCCGGTTCGGCCTCGACAACGGCGCGGGTACGGACGCGTACCGTGCCGCGAGGCGTGCCGACAGGCTGCCGCGAAGTTATGAGGAAGCTGTCAGGACGCTGTGGCCTTCGGATCAGGCCTGTTCGGATCTTCGGCGCCCCTCGCCCGGCGTGTCTGGATCCTGGGCGGCCCTCGCCGGCATATTCGGGTCCTTGGCGGCCCTCGGCGTGTTCGGGCCCTCGGCGGCCCTCGGCGTGTTCGGGTCCTCGGCGGTCCTCGGCGTGTTCGGATCCTTGGCGGCCCACGGCGGCGTGTTCGGGTCATCGGTCGTCTGCGGCCGGTTCGAGTTCTCGGCCGGGCTCGCGGGCGCGACGGGCAGCCGCAGGGTGAACACCGAGCCCTTGCCCGGTGTGCTTGTCGCGGACGCCGTACCGCCGTGCGCCTCGATGAGTTTGCGTACGATCGCCAGCCCGAGCCCGCTGCCTCCGGTACGTCGGCTGCGGGACTTCTCGGCGCGCCAGAAGCGGTCGAAGACGTGTGGAAGATCCTCGGGCGGTATCCCGGCCCCGGTGTCGGTGACGTCCACCTGTACCTCGTCCCCGGCCGCCCGGAGTCGGGCGCGCAGGGTGACGCGTCCGCCCCTGGGGGTGTGCCGGACCGCGTTGGAGACCAGGTTGCCGACCGCCTGGCGCACCCGTACCGGGTCGGCCGACAGCTCGGGGAGGGCGGGCCGCTCCTGCGAGGGCGGGCACACTTCCAGGGCGACCCCGGACCGCTCCGCGTGCGCCTGGTGCGCGGCGGCGACCTGGCCGAGCAGTTCGGCGATCCGTACCGGCTCGCGGTGCAGTCGCAGCACTCCGGCATCGGCCTGGGCGAGGTCCTGGAGGTCGTCGATGATGTGCTGAAGCTGCATGGCTTCCTCGTGCAGCGAGGCGATGAACGCCGGATCCGGCTCTGCCACCCCGTCCTGGGCGGCTTCGAGCCAGCCGCGGATGTTGCTCAGCGGGGTGCGCAGTTCGTGTGCGACGTCGCTGACCATGGCCTTGCGCTGGGCCTCAAGGCGGGCACGGTGGGCGGACATGTCGTTGAAGGTGGCGGCCAGCCGGCCGATCTCGTTGTCCGCGGCGACCCGTACCGGTGCCGTGTCGGCGCCGTCGCGCATGCGCTGGGCGGCGCCTGTCAGCGCGTGCAGCGGCCGTACGAGCCGTACGCCGGCCAGCACCGAGGCGCCGACGGTGAGGGCCAGGACGAGGGCGGCGACGCCCGCGATCTTGGCGGTGTTCGCCGGGGAGAGGTCGAAGCCGGGCACGGTGGCGGTTCCGGTGTCGCCTATGAACAGCAGCGCGGGCGAGGCGACGTAGGAACCGAGCTGCTCCCGGCGGGCGGTGCCGACGCAGGACGCGACGGCCCGGTCGCCCTCGGCGTCACGCGGGGACACCGAGGGCGCTGATGCCGCGCTGCGGTCGGGGGCAGGCTGGGGGGTGAGTGCCTCCGCCGGCGCCGGTTCACCCGGGACGGGCGCTGCCCGGTCCTGCTCCGTGTGCTGACCCCAGGAGAGGTCGGACCTGAGCCGGACGGCCGCACGGCCCTGTCGCTTGAGACACGCGTCCGCGAGCTGGTTGAGGGTGGTGAGCGCCTTCTGCTCGGTCGCCGTGGGGACGTCCAGGGCCTCGGTCGGGCAACGGGACTCCTCCAGCCGGCCGGGGTCGTTGCCGACCATCCGGACCGTGGGCCTGCCGCTCGGGCCCGCCACCGCGTCGGAGGCGATCCCGGACGCGCTGAGGCAGGACACCACCCGGTCGGCGAGCTGCCGCAGTTCCTTGAGCTCCGAAGCCGGCAGCCGGAACGGGCCGACGGCCCGCGGGTCTATCCGGTCCGCGGCGTCGGCCGGAGCACCGGCACTTCCCGAACTCTGCGCCACCAGCGCGCTGTCCACGGCGAGCGGGTCGACGACAGCCGACGCCTGCGCGGGGAGGGCGGTCGCCGCGGGCTCGGAGGCCGAGTCGGCCAGCGGCAGCCGGCCCTCGGTCGTCAGCGCGATCCGACGACCGGACTGCTGGGCCAGGTCCCGTACGGTCCGCTCGACGCCGTCCCAGGTGGGGTGGGCCGCCGCGTAGCCGAGCAGGCTGTGGTAGATCCGGGCGTCGGCGGCCAGGTTCTGGCCCTGCTCCTGCCGGATGGCGCCCGAAGTCGTCTGTACGGCGAGCCAGGCGGTGGCGGCCACCGAACAGGCCGCCACCAGCGCCGACACCGCCAGCAGCCGCCCCAGCAGGCTCTTGCGCAACGGGAGACGGATGTGCTTCGCGGCGGCTCCGTCGCGGTCGTGCGCGGGACTGTCGTCGTGGCGGACGCGCGCGGCACTGTCGTCGTGGCGGACGCGCGCGGCACTGTCGGCGCCGTTGCGCGCGGCACTGTTGCGGCGGGGCCCCGCCGCGTCGCTGTGGCGTTCTCGGTGGCGGCTCTTACGAGGACGCACGCGTCACCGCCTTCGCCGGGTCCGTCAGCTTGTAGCCGATGCCGAAGACGGTGAGCAGCCGGACGGGCCGGCGCGGGGCGGGTTCGATCTTCTTACGGAGGTTCATGACGTGCACGTCGACGGTGCGGACGCTGATGTACCGGTCGAAGCCGTGCAGTTCGGCGAGCAGTTGCGCGCGCGAGAAGACCCGCTCCGGTTCGGCGGCCAGGGCGCCGAGCACCCGGAACTCACCCGGTGTGCACTCCACCGCGCGGCCGTCCACCGTCACCTGGTGCCGGACGGTGTCGATCACGAGCCCGCCCACGGTGAGCACGCTGTCCGGGGCGGGTTCGTCGCCCGCGTGGCGGCGGGTGCGGCGCAGCAGGGTACGGACCCTGGCCATGAGTTCCCGGGGGCTGTAGGGCTTGGTGACGTAGTCGTCCGCGCCGAGGTCGAGGCCCAGCAGCAGGTCGTCCTCGGTCGAGCGGGCGGTCAGCATCAGGACCGGTACCTCGCGCTGTTCGGCACGCAGGATGCGTACGACGTCCAGTCCGTCGGCCCGCGGCATCATCACGTCGAGGACGAGCAGGTCGGGCTCCCCCTGCCGGACCGCTTCGAGCGTGGCGAGACCGTCGCCGACGGCTGTGACGCGATGGCCCTCGCGTTCCAGGTAGCGGCGCAGGAGCTCGGCCTGCTTCTCGTCGTCCTCGGCGATGATCACATGAGCACACACGGGGCCGAGCGTATAGGAGAGGGTTACGCGCTCCCCCGGCACCGGCGAGGGTTACGTACTCCCCTGACAACCGCATAACCACTGTTACCTTGCTGCGGCATTTCTTACGGATAGCCCATTTAGCTTCGATTTGTACCCGATCGACTGCTTCGTTTTGGAAGGTCGTAGAGACATGTCGAACTCTCGCCGCATCCGTCTGACGCTCGCCTCCGCCGTCCTGGGCCTCGGCGCGGTCACTGCCGCGGCTTCCACCGCCGCTGCCGCCACCCCCGCGGATGACGCCCAGCCTGCCGGCACCACCGCCACCGCGCCCGCGACGACCGACACGCAGGACGCGCAGAGCGCTCAGGACACGCAGAGCGCGCAGGACACGCAGAGCGCGCAGAGCGCACAGGGCACGCAGGACATACCCCTCAGCGACGGCAGTGTCGCCCACGTCACCGACCTCGGCGACGGCCACTACCAGGCCTGGGTCACGCACGACGGCACCCGTATCGCCTCGCTCGGCCCCGACCACGGTTCTGCCCGCGTCAACGGCAACACCTTCGAGCTGAACCAGGCCAACGGCTTCGTAGGCGTCAAGGAGGCCTCCGGCTGGCACAGCGAGTCCGACATCGCCAGGCCGGACACCAGCCACCGGCAGAACACGCACCGGCACGCCTCGACACACCGGCACGTCTCGGCGCACAAGCACACCTCCGTGCACAAGCACGCGGTGACGCACAAGCAGGTGGCCAAGCACAAGGACACGGCGAAGCAGCAGGCCGTCGGGTCGACCCGGGACATCGCTCTGCGCAACGGCGCCGTCGCCCACGTCACCCGTATCTCCAGCCACCAGTGGCAGGCCTGGATCACCGTCAAGGGCGTACGGATCGCCTCCCTCGACAACGCGCACCGCACCGGCCACGTGCACGGCTGGACCTACCGGCTGAACACCCACACCGGCGCCGTCACCGTCCAGAAGGCCGCACACCGGTAGCCGAGACCCGGTTGCCCGGGACGCCGCGCGGGCGGTCCCGGTGAAGTGCTGCGGCTGCGCGCCGTGGCGGTCCGTCCGGTAGATCCGGGGGCCGCCACGGCGCGTCGCCGTTTCAGCAGCTCGGCCCGGAGGGGGCCTCTCGCCCGCCGTCCCGGATGCGGCAGGCCTTCCGCCGGTGTGCCATGGGGGAGACAGCAGCAGGTGTCCCCCGGGTGGCGAGAGAACGAGGTGACGCAGACATGGCGCGTCCTGTGTGGAGCGGAACGCTGACCTTCGGACTCGTGTCCCTGCCCGTCCAGATGTACACCGCGACGGACAGCCATACCGTCCGCTTCCACCAGCTCCAGCGCGGCACGTCCGACCGCGTACGCAACAAGCGGGTGAACGAACGCACCGGGGAGGAAGTGCCCCTCGACGAGGTGGTGAAGGCCTTCGACGCCGGGGACGAGTACGTGCTGGTGGAACCGGACGAGCTGGACGACATCGCCCCCGGACGCTCCAAGACGCTGGAGATCACGGGCTTCGTCGACCTGGAGGACGTCGACCCGATCTTCTTCGACAAGACGTACTACCTCGGCCCGAAGGGCAAGGAGTACGCCAAGGTCTACGCGCTGCTCGAGAAGGCCCTCGGCGAGGCGGGCAGGGCCGGGATCGCCACGTTCGTGATGCGCAACCACCAGTACCTGGTCGCGGTGAAGGCCGAGGCCGGCCTCCTGACCCTGCACACCCTCCACTGGGCCGACGAGATCCGCGATCCGCGCGAGGAGATCGACGACCTCCCCCGTAGGACGAAGATCACCGATCGCGAGCTGAAGACGGCACGTCAACTGGTGGACGCACTCCACATCGAGTGGAAACCCGAGGAACACCACGACACCTACCAGGAGCAGGTGGCCGCCCTCATCAAGGCCAAACAGTCGGGCGAATCCGTGGAGAAGGCGGAGCCTCCGGCGGATTCCACCAACGTCGTCAACCTGATGGACGCGCTGCGGGCGAGCGTCGACCGGGCGAAGAAGTCCTCGGGCCGGGGCGCAGAGGACCGCGGGAGCACGGGTGGAGGCCGCGGGGGTACGAAGGGCAAGAAGCGTGCCGCGGCCGACGCGTCACCGCCGACCCGACTCAGCGATGCCGCCGCGAAGCGCCGCGCCACCGGCACCAGCAAGGGCAAGGGCAAGGGCAAGGGCGCCATCAAGGCCACCGGCAGCGGGTCCGGCTCCGGCACCGGCACCGGCACCGGCACCGGCACCGGGAGCGTCAAGGGCCGCTCGCTCGACGCCCTGAACAAGACCGATCTCTACCGGCGGGCCACCGAGGCGGCGATCCCGGGCCGCTCCTCGATGAACCGGAAGGAGCTCCTCGACGCCCTGCGCGCGACCCGGCAGCACAAAGCCACGTCCTGAGGACGACCGGGGCCGACCGGGGCCGCCAGGCTCCGCCGGGTTCACGATCCACATGCCGCATCCGGTACAAGATCGGACAGAAGTTACTTGTCCGTATGTAGTGACTTCACAAGTCGGTAACAGTAGAACTCGTTCTCACTCAACCGAGAGTGAGGAAGATCACATGTCCCCAACTCGCAAGCAGGACAACAGACCTGATGGTTTGTCACGTCGTCGGCTGCTGGTAGGAACGGGTTCTATTCTGGGTGCAGCCGCGTTGGCCGGGCAGTCCACCGCGGCACACGCGCGCCCAATGGGCGCCGCGGACATCCCGGACGGGGCGAACGTTCCGGCCCTGGTCGTCGGCACCGGTTACGGCGGCGCCGTGGCAGCCCTTCGGCTGGCTCAGGCCGGCGTCAACGTGCACATGGTCGAGATGGGTCAGGACTGGGTCACCCCTGGCTCAGACGGCAAGATCCACCCGAAGGTCACCAGCCCCGACTACCGCTCGTTCTGGCTGCGCACCAGGACGAAGGCGCCGGTCAGCAACTTCCTCGGCTTCCCGATCGACAAGGACGTACCGAAGTACACGGGCATCCTGGACGCCGAGGGCTTCGCCGGTATCAGCGTGTACCAGGGCCGGGGGGTGGGCGGCGGCTCGCTCGTCAACGGCGGGATGGCCGTCACGCCCCGACGCCAGAACTTCTCCGCCGTGCTGCCGTCGGTGAACGCGGACGAGATGTACAACACGTACTACCCGCGCGCCAACTCCGGCCTCGGGGTCGGCCTGATCGACCCCGCCTGGTTCGAGCGGACCTCGTACTACCAGTACTCCCGCGTGGGCCGTAAGCACGCCCAGCGCTCCGGTTTCGCCTGGACGTTCGTCCCCGACGTCTACGACTGGAACTACATGGTCGCCGAGGACAACGGCAGCGTCCCCAAGTCGGCGCTCGGCCAGGAGATCCTCTACGGCAACAACTACGGCAAGAAGACCCTCGGCAAGACCTACCTGGCGCAGGCGAGGGCCACCGGCAGGGTCACCGTCTCGCCCCTGCACGAGGTCACTTCGGTCACCCCCGCCGCGGGCGGCGGTTATCTGGTCACCATCAAGCAGCTCAACACCTCGGGCGCCACCGTGACCACCAAGAGCGTCAAGGCGGCGAAGGTCTTCTTCGCCGCGGGCAGCGTCGGCACCAGCAAGCTCCTGGTGAAGCTGAAAGCCACCGGTGCGCTCCCGAAGCTCAACGGCGAGGTCGGCAAGGGGTGGGGCGACAACGGCAACGTCATGTGCGGACGCGCCAACCACCTGTGGGACCCAACCGGTGACGTCCAGTCGACCATCCCCTGCTCCGGCATCGACAACTGGGACGCCGGCGGCGCCTTCGCCGAGGTCGCTCCGCTGCCGACCGGCATCGAGACCTTCGCCTCCTTCTACCTCTCGATCACCAAGAACCCGCACCGCGCCGCGTTCACGTACAACGCCGGCACCGGAAACGTCGACCTGTCCTGGCAGACGAGCTGGAAACAGGACTCGATCAACATGGCGAAGACCATCTTCGACAAGATCAACAAGAAGGAGGGGACGATCTACCGGTCCGACCTCTTCGGCTCCAACAAGGTCTGGGGCGACCACCTCACCTACCACCCGCTGGGAGGCGCGGTCCTCGACAAGGCCACCGACAACTACGGCCGTCTGCACGGACACCCGGGCCTGTACGTCATCGACGGCGCGCTCATCCCCGGCAACACCACGGTGAACCCGTTCGTCACCATCACCGCCCTCGCCGAGCGCAACATCGAGAGGATCATCGCCACCGACCTGTGACACCGCCCTCCCACAGCATTCCGCACCGCGGCGTCCGTCTCCGTCAGCCTCCCGCACGGACCGAACAGGGGCGGCCGTCGCGACAGCTCAGGCCCCGTCGGGCCCGGCCCCGCGAACGGCCGCCCTGCAACCAGGGTGCGGGCAAGCAGGAGCGGCCAACACGGGTGCGGGCGTCGGGGCGCGAGCGACAAGGTGCGGGCGTCTGGGTGCGAGCAACCAGAAGTTGGCCGCCGCTGCCGTGTCCATTGTTTGATTCCCGCGTACTCACGTCGATTGCATGGCTCCGGTCAATTACAGGGCGTCATCCGGCTGGGCGACGGTGTCCTGATCTGCCCGAGGACCGATCTCGTCACGATCGGGCGCGGCGCGGTGGTCGGCGCCGGGGCCGTCGTCACGAAGGACGTTCCCCCCAACACCCTGGTGACCGGGCCGGCCGCGTCCGCACGCAAACAGTGGAACGACTGAGCAGCACGGCGGACTCGCCCGCTTCTTCTCCTGCGCGTCCGCCCCGCACTACCGTGCTTGCGTGGATCTCTTCTCTCGCTCCTGGAACGCACTGCTCACCGCGGTGGCCGAGCTGACGGACAAGGACTTCGCGCAGCCTTCCGGCTGTGCCGGGTGGCTGGTGCGGGATCTGGTGTGCCATCTGGTCATCGACGCCCAGGACGTCCTCATCACCCTCGCCTCCCCCGCCGGGTCGGAACCGACCCGCGACGCGATCAGTTACTGGGAGGTCGCAGACACGCCGCCGACCGGTGAGGACCCGCTCGACGCGTTGACCGTCAGGCTGGCTGCCGCGTACGGGGAGCCGTGGCTGCTCAAATTCCATCTCGACGACATCGGTTCCGCCGCCGGGCGCGCCGCCGGGCTCGCCGACCCGGAACTGCGGGTGGGCACGCGTGACATCGTCCTGACCGCGGGCGACTTCCTCGATGCGTACGTCCTGGAATGGACTCTGCACCACCTCGATCTGGCCGCACACCTGCCGGAGGTCGCGCCGCCCCCGGCCGAGGGACTCGCCCGGACCCGCGACATGCTGGAGCGGATCGCGGGGGTCGTGTTCCCCGCGTCGTTCTCCGACACGGACGCACTCCTGGTCGGTACGGGACGACGCTCCCCGACCGAGGCGCAGAGGGCCGCGCTCGGGGAACTGGTCACGAGGATCCCCATCACCGTGGGCTGATCGCCGGAGGCTCGACAGCCGTGGGCCGGCAGATGTGCCGCGAAGGGCGCAGCGGGGTCACGCCGGACGGTTCAGGAGCGGCGGTGCAGTGTCGCCGACAGGTGGTGCTGCAGCGGCTGCCCGACGGCAGCGAGGTCGTGGGTGAAGGTGAGTGCGCCGTCGTCCGCCAGTGCGTAGCGGCGGCGGGTGGCGTCGACCTTCTTGGCCGTGGGTGTGAGCGCGACCTCGTCGGTGGTGAGGTCGACCGTGGTGGGGGCCTGGGTCACGGCGCCGACCGCGATCTCCGCGACGCCGGTGGGCTGGGTGATCAGGGCTTCCACCCGGCCGTCAGCCTGCAGCCGCCACCAGCCGCTCTCGCGGGCGGACGGACGCAGGGGGGTGCCGTCGGGGGCGAGGAGATAGGCACGGGCGTCGTAGTGCAGGAAGGGGCGGCCGTCGTGGGAGAAGGTGACCTCTTGTGCGTACGTGAAGTCCTCGTCGAGCGTGGGATATTGCCCCGCCCCCTGCCCGTACCAGGTCCCGAGCAGGGCGAGCACCGGGGTGAGGAGCGGGTGCGGCGCCGGCGTGCCCTCCGGGTGCTGGGACTCCGGGTACGGGTACGGGCGCGCGGGTGACCCCGCGGAGGGGGTCGGCTGTGCGGTCGGGAACTGCGGTGAGGTGTTGGGCACGGGGATGCTCCGCTCCTGGGTGGATTCGCGTCTGAGGGAAGGGTAGGGCGGGAGTGCGCGAGTGCCGGCGGCGGGCGCTGGGCGGCGGAGTGCGAGGTCCGTGACGGGGTGGATGGCCGGCCGATGGCCGCCGGGAGGGTGGATGGTCGGCCGATGTCCCCCGGGGAGGGTGATCAGCCGATGCGCGCCAGGCCGCGGGCTGTTCGTCGGGCGAGACCTCTGGAGGTGCGGAGTGCGTCGAAGTCCGGTGTGCGTGGAGGCAGTTGGGAGGCATCGGCCAGGACCGTACCGGTGCAGACCTCCGACAGCAGCGGACGGTTGAGGATGCGGCCCGCGGCGGAGACCCCGCTGAGGGCTGCGCCGAGAATGCCCGCGCCGAAGCTGGAGTTGGCGCCGACCGCGTACAAGCCGCGTACCGAGGTACGGATGTTGGGTCTGCGCCCGTGGCCACCCCAGTCGTCGAGGCCGTACGGAGTGCCCGAACCGCCCTGCACATAACGGTTGTTGGTGTGGGCGGTCGCGGTCTCCAGGTGGGTGAGGTGAGGGCGGACAGGGCCGAGGGCGGCTTCGGCGATGTCGACCAGGCGCTCACGGAGACGGGACTTGACCGCCTCGTAGGCGGGATCGCGACGGTAGCGGCCGGGCGGTCCGTCGAGCGGTGGCACCAGCGTCATGACCTGGAAGTTGCTGTGGCCCGGCGGGCACACGGTGTGGCTGTCGGGGTCCTTGAGGGAGCCGAAGGACAGGAAGGCGAAGGTGGCCTCGGACCCGTCGCCCTTGAGCGCCTGGGCGTAAGCGGCCTCGATGTTGGTGTGGGACCACCACCAGATGTTGCTGTCGGGGAGTTCCAGCGGGCGGTCCAGAGCGATGTAGGCGGTGGCGACGGCGGCGCGCATGGTGGCGTTGCGGGTGCGTTCCAATACCGCGGTGGAGAAGCCGCGGCCGCCGCAGAGGTCCAGCACGGTACGGCGGTAGTCCGCGTTGGAGACGACGAGCGGGGCGCGAACCGTCTCGCCGTCGGCGAGCCGTACGCCTACGGCGCGGCGGTCGTCGGTGACGAGGATCCGGTCCACCCGGCAGCGGGTGCGGACCTCGCCGCCGTGTGCCTCGATGGCCTCGACGAGGGTGGCGATCATCGTCTGCCCTGAGCCGACGGGGGCGTACGCACCGCGCAGGTAGTGGTCGAGCATGGCCGCGTGGGTGGGGACGAGGGTGGTGGAGGGCGGGGTTCCGTAGTTGCCCGACTGGGCTGCGACCAGGGTCCGGGCAGCGGGCCCGAGCGCGCAGTGCGCAAAGAGGTCGCCGAGGGTCCGGCCGCCCCACGACAGGAGCGCCGCCGTCAGGGGCGCGCGCTCGGCGCCCGGCGCGGTGGTCACGCCGCGGCGCAGGTCGGCCGCGATGTCGCGCAGGGCGTGGACACAGCGGGTGAGACCGACCCGTTCCGCGGGGAGGGCCGCGCAGAGCCGCTTCAGGTACGCGTCCCAGCCGACCGGGACGTCGACGGTGGTACCGGGCAGCATGAGGCGGTCGAAACCGTCCGCGTTCAGGGCACGGAAGGCGACCCGGTCGGAGCCGATGCCGAGTCCGGAGAGGATCGCCGGGAGCAGACCACCGGGTCCGCAGTCGCCGACGTAGTGCATGCCGACGTCGAATTCGTACGCGCGGCGACGACGGAAGACCTGCGCGTTGCCGCCGGTGACGTCGTGCTGCTCGGCGAGGAGGACACGCAGGCCGGACACGGCGAGGTAGCCGGCGCACACGAGCCCGCCGACCCCACCGCCGACGATCACCGCGTCGAACGGGCCAGGGGTGTCGCGCGAGGCGGGAGCAGCAGTCGCGCCGCGCGGGGCAGGGGCGCGCGGGGCGTCGGCCCCGTGGGTACGGGAGGCGGCGAATGCGCCGTTCGCCGGCAGGGAGCCTCGGACGCGCGGGGTGCTCGCGGAGGGGCGGTCGTTCGGCGGCTCGCCCGCCGGGGGCGTGGCGTTCGGAGCCTCCCCCGCCCGGGGTGTGCCGTTCGACGCCTCGCCCGCGTCCGTACGGGGCACGACCTTCCGCGAGGCTGGATCGGGAGCCGGAGCAGACGCGGTCGCCGGAACCGGCTCAGGAGCAGGCGCGGGAACAGGCGTGAGCGCGAGGACAGGATCAGGCGGTGGCGCGCACGCAGTCGCGGCC
The DNA here is from genome assembly GCF_044757485.1 of Streptomyces sp. NPDC091272. Classification (NCBI taxonomy): domain Bacteria; kingdom Bacillati; phylum Actinomycetota; class Actinomycetes; order Kitasatosporales; family Streptomycetaceae; genus Streptomyces; species Streptomyces sp. NPDC091272. The sequence goes on along the minus strand of NZ_JBIVVC010000001.1, from coordinate 1,039,062 downwards.
TGGTCAGAGGGCAATGCCACCGTGTACCTCCAGCACGCTTCCGGTGATGTACGAGGCGCGGTCCGACACCACGAACGCCACGAGGTCGGCCACCTCCTGCGCCGTGCCGAACCTCCGCAGCGGCACCGAGGCAAGCAGCCCTTCTCGTTCCTTGGTGGGGAGGGCCTCGGTCATATCGGTGTCGATGAGGCCCGGGGCGATCACATTGGCGCGGATGCCGTGTGCGCCGACCTCCTTGGCCAGGGACTTCGTGAAGCCGATGATCCCGGCCTTGGCCGCGCTGTAGTTGGTCTGGCCGGAATTGCCGTGGATCCCCGCCACGGAGGACAGCGTGACCACGCAGCCTCTGCGGCGCTTGAGCATGGGGAACACGGCCGCGCGGCAGGTGTGGAAGACGCCGTCCAGGTTGGTGTCCATGACCTGGCGCCATTCGTCGTCGGCCATCAGGACCAGGGGCCGGTCGCGAGTGACGCCTGCGTTGGCGACCACCGCGGCGACAGGGCCGAGTTCGTCCTCGGTGCGGGCCGCCCATGCCTTGGCCTCGGCGGCCCGGGACACGTCGGCGCGGATGGCGAGCGTACGGACGCCCAGTTCGTTGGCCTCCTTCTCGACGCGACGGGCGGCCGCCTCGTCCGAGCGGTAGCAGAAGCCGATGTCCCAGCCGTCCTGCGCCAGCCGCCGCACGACGGCCGCGCCGATGCCCCGCGAGCCGCCACTGACCAACGCGACCCCGGGGGGCGGGGGCAGAGGGGAGGGACGGGGGTGGGCCGAGGTGGTGTGGGCCGTGGAGTGCGTGGTCGGGGTGCTGGTCACTCGGGTACCCCCATGCGCAGGACGGCGGCGGCCACCAGACCCTGTCCGTCGACCGAGGTGATCACCGCGTGCGCACCGGGCGCGCGGTCCGCGCAGCCGACCGCGGCGGCGAGTTGCAGGGCCGCGAACGCCGCTCCGGTGTCGCCGACCAGGTGGCCCAGTGCGGGCAGTTCCTCGCGAGTCTGACGTGGGAAGACCGCGTCCAGCGCCTCGCCCTCCGCTGCGTCGAGCCCGGTCCCCACGGCGGCCCAGACGTCGGCGGCGGCGAGCTCTGCCCGGTGCAGGGCCTCCACGACGGTGGTGCGTACGGTCTCGGCCGCGTCGGTTCCGGTCGCACCCTGGCGGGTGTGCACGGACAGTACCGAGGCGAGCGGGGGCGTGGTGGAGGGTGCGGCGGCATCGGTCAGGCGCAGGACGGCCGCTCCCTCGCCGAGCAGCGCGGGCTCGTCGTCACGACTGCGGGCCTCCAGCCAGGCGCGGGCGGTCGAGTACTCCTCCGCTCCCCCGCACAGCACGGTACGGGCGCGGCCCGCGCGCAGCAGGCGGCGGGCGTAGAGCAGACCGAGCAGGGCGGCGGCCCGCCCGCCGGCGAGGGTGGTGTTGGGGCCCTGGATGCGGTGCCGGATGGCGCACTGGGCGGCGGCGCAGTTCATCACGCTGTTGGGGATGACGCCGGGGTCGACGTCGTACGGGCGCTCGCCGTCGAGGGCGGATCGGGTGAAGTCCGTCATGGACTGCACGCTTCCGTTGGTGGTGCCCAGGACGAGAGCGGTCTCGGGCCCGGGTTCCGCGTCGGCGTCGAGGACGGCGCCGACCGCGGTGACGGCGAGGGCGGTGACCCGGTTCATGTCCCGGGTTCCCTTCCTGCCGAGGACGGCTCGTGGCTCGAAGTCCGGTACCGGACAATGCAATTGTCCGTCCGGCTCGGACACGCGCGCGGCGGTGGGGCGGCGGTCACGTACGCCCGCCGTGAGGTCGGCCGCATGGTGCCCGTAGGGGGTGAGCGCCGACCAGGCGGTGATGTGCAGCATGGTGTTGTCGTCCCTCGCGAAGGTCATGACAGGGGGGCGGACGCGCAGTCGGGGCAGGATCGGTCGAGGTTGTGGCCGTGGCCGTGGCTTTGGCCGTGGCTGAGGCTCCGGCCGGGGACGTGGCCGTCCTCCTGATGCTCGTTGTAGCGGCCCAGGACCACGGCCGCGTTGTTGCCGCCGAAGGCCAGTCCGTTGTTCTGGACGATCCGCAGGTCCGCCTCGACCGCGTGGTTGGGCACGCAGTCCACGGCGCACTCGGGGTCGGTGGTGCGGTGGTTGATGGTCGGCGGGATGAAGCCGTGGGTGATCGCCAGGGAGCAGGCGACGGCGCCGAGCGCGCTCGCGGCGCCCATGGTGTGGCCGAGCATCGACTTCAGGGAGACCGTGCGGGGCGGGGTGTTCCCGTAGACCTGTCGGACGGCGCGGCTCTCGGTGACGTCGTTGGCCCTGGTGCCGGTGCCGTGGGCGGAGATCAGGTCGACCTCGTCCGGCTTCACCCCCGCGTCGTCCAGGGCGAGTTGCAGACAGCGGGCGACACTGTCCTCCTTGGGGGCGACGGGGTGGAAGGCGTCGCAGTTGAGCCCGTAGCCGAGCACTTCGGAGTAGATGCGCGCGCCGCGGGCCCGGGCGGAGTCCAGGCTCTCCAGCAGGAGCATTCCGGAGCCCTCGCCGGTGAGGATGCCCTGCCGGCCGGCGTCGAAGGGGCGGCAGCAGTCGGGGGCGATGGTGCCCAGCCGGTAGAACGCGGTGAACGTCTTGCGGCAGAACGCGTCCGCTCCCCCGCACAGGGCGAAGTCCGCGTCGCCGTGCCGGATGGCGTCGAGGCCGTTGCCGATGGCGTAGTTGCCCGCGGAACAGGCAGTCCCGATGGTGAGGACCTCCGCGTCGGTCAGGTGCAGTTCGCGGGCCGCGGCGATCCCGAGACGGGCTGCGGGGATGCGGCGGGCGGCCCGGCCGGTGACCGCGGCAGGGCCGCCGTGCAGATGGGCCTCGGTGATGAGGTCCAGGTCGTGCGACTCGCCGTCGGTGGTGCCGACCGAGATCTGGCAGCGTACGGCGCGCAGGTCGTCGTCGGTGAGCCCGGCGTCCTCGACCGCCATGCGGGCGGCGGCTGCGGAGAACTGGGCGGCCCGCCCGTACGCGGCGGGATCGAGCCGGCGGAGCATGCGGTCCGGGTCGAAGCCGGGGACCTGGCAGCCGTTGGCATGGGCGAATCCGGTGGTGTCGAACGCGGTGATGGGGCTGACCCCGCTGCGTCCGGCGCGCAGTCCCGCGGTGAACCGGTCGGTGCCGGTGCCGATGCTGGAGAGGACACCGAGCCCGGTGACGACGACGCGCCGCACCTCGGGCCGGCTGCCGGGGAAGGCGTCGGGCCGGTAGCTGCTGAGGGGGCGGGGGCGGATCCGGGCATCGTGAGGAGAGCGGGAGGCCACGGTCGCGGTTACCAGCCCGCCGTCTCGGCCAGGACCTTGCGCACGCCGTGCAGGTGCGCCATCCGCGGCATCTCACTCTGGTCGATGGTGACCCTGAACTCCTTCTCCAGGGCCGCCAGTACGCCGATGAGGGCAAGCGAGTCCGCGCCGTGCTCCTCGACGAACCGGTCCCATTCGCTGATCTCGTCCGGCTCCAGTTCCAGTCGGTCGCACACGATCTCGGTGATCCGGATCTGGCGCGTGTCGGTGGTCTGCATGGGGGTGGAGGCTCTCTTCTGTAGGTCCGCGCCGGCGCGCGGGTCGGCAGGAGGGGGTCTGCTCTGCGAGGGACTCAGGCCCGCAGATCGGTTGCGGATACTAGGCTCGATCACGGATCCGCGGTTCGGATGCGGATCCGCAGCTCGCCCACGGATCCGCGGTTCGGTTGCGGATCCGGTGATCGGTTCGGATCCGCGAGGGCTTCGGACGCGCACGGTCGGGCGCACGCGGACGGGTGCGCGGCGCCCGCCGGGCGGGAGGTCAACAGGCCGCGGTCAGCCTGCGGGTGGACTTCCAGTCCCGCAGGCCCACCTCCTCGCGCACGGCCGCACAGCCCGCCAGGATCCGGTCGAGTTCCTCGGCCGTGAGCTCGGAGTGCACGGACAGCCGCTGGACGCAGCGACGGGCCGGCACCGACGGCGGGACGAAGGCCGCGCCGAACACGCCCTGCGCGTCCAGGGCCCGCTGCAGCCGGCACAGCCCGGGTTCGGTGCCCGGCTGGAGGGGGATGATCTGGCTCTCGCTCGGCGTGATGTTGTACCCGAGTGCCGCGAGCCCGTCGCGGAGTTGGCGACTGTGCCCGTCCAGGCGCCTGCGGCGGTCGTCGGCCGCGGCGAGGAGGTCGAGGGCGGCGGCGAGGCCCGCCACGTCGTGCGGCAGCAGGGTGGAGGAGAAGACCGCGCCCATGGAGTGGTACGGGAGATAGCCCGCGACCTCCTCCGTACAGGCGACGAGTCCTGCCCGGCCGGCGAAGGCCTTGGCGAGGCTGGCGGTGCGGTAGGCGACCTTGCCGGTGAGGCCGAGGGAGGTGACCAGGCCCGACCCCTGGTGGCCGAGGACCCCGAGGGTGTGGGACTCGTCGGCGATCAGGTCACTGCCGGTACGGGCGGCGATCGCGGTCAGTTCGGGCAGCGGGCAGAAGTCGCCGGTGACGCTGTAGAGGGTGTCGAAAGCGATGAGGCCGGGGCCGTACCTGTGGATCGCGCGTTCCAGGTGCTCGGTGTCGTTGTGGGCGAACGGGCGGGCGACGGCCTGGGCGGCGGCAATGCCCTCCCAGAGGGAGGCGTGCGCGAGTTCGTCGACGTAGACGGCTCCGCCGGGCGGGCAAACGGCCTGGATGAGGCCGACGTTGGCCGCCCAGCCCGACTGGCAGAGCACGGCGGCCGGGGCGGCGAGCCACTGGGCGAGGTCCGCCTCCAGCCGGCGCAGGGGGTCGCTGTCCCCGGTGAAGGTCCCGGACATCAGTGCGCCGTTGCCGTGTGCGCGCAGGCTGCGCGTCTGGGCCTCGATCACAGCGGGGTGACCGCCCAGTGCGAGGTAGTCGTTCGACATGAGGGTGATGTCGGTGCTGCGCGGGGAGGCCCGGCCCCGGTAGAGGGGACCGCCCCAGCTCGCTCTGCGCACCTCCCAGGCCTTCAACCGCTGCTGGAGATGGGAGATTTCGCCTGACACGACACCTCGCACGGGTTCGACCGAAAGCGGAATTGGCAATTCCGCTTAGACTTTAGGGGGCGAACCGGATTTTCCATGCACCGAGGAGCCCTTAGGACATGTGTCCAGTCGAGTGGCAAATTCATGATCTTCGCAGCTCAGACACAACTCTGCAGAATCGTTCCTGGGTTCCGGCGCCACGCACACTTCACCCCCTTGGAGTCCCACGGTGTCCCACGGGCCCCCGGGCTCTCCCCCGCCGCGCTCCGCGGGCGGGCGGCTACGCCGCGTCCAGGAAGCGGTGCAACGAGGCCCGTACGGCGCTGACGAAGGTGTCGCGGGTCGCCTCGGGAACGCGGTCCAGGGAGAGGTAGGGGTTCAGGTCCTCCAGCTCGACCAGGAGGAGCTCTCCGTCCGGGGCGCGGCACGCGTCGACGCGCTGGATGCCGTGGCCGAGGGTGTTCCAGTCGATGAAGCGCCCGGCGAAGTCGAGGTCCGCCCCGGTGGGTTCGTAGGGCTGGAGCTCCCAGCGACGCTCGGGGTGCGGGGCGTACAGCGCGTACTGGAAGCTGTGGTCGACGTACGTGAAGGAGACTTCGTAGCGGAAGTCGACGCGCGGCTGGACGAGGATCTCGCCGTACGTGAGAGCGGTCAGTTCCTGGCCCGGCACGAAGCGCAGTCCGATGGAGTCGGCGCCCGCCTTCGGCTTGACCGCGTACAGCTCGCTCTCGGGCAGTGCGGACAGGTCCTGGAGCCGGTCGACAGTCGGGATGACCGGGTACCCGGCGGCGGTCAGGTCGATCAGGTACTGCTTTCCCGCCATGTCACCGCGCCCGTTCAGCGGGTTGTAGACACGCACGCCGTCCGCCAGGGCGCGGGCGCGGAACTCGTCGTACTGCTGCTGGTAGTGCAGAACGGGACCGCTGTTGCGCACCACGACCGCGTCGAAGGCGTCCATCAGGGCCGCGGCGTCCAGCGGGTGGCACAGGGCGATGTCGAAGTCCTCGCGCAGCCGGCAGGACAGGAGGATGTCCTCGTCGCAGTAGCGCCTGCCCCTGGCCGGATAGGCGAGGTCGGTGACGTACAGAACGCGCTGCCGGCGGCGGGGGCGGGAGGACACGACGGGCTCCTGGGGTAGTGGATCATCACCCTATCGAGGGACAGGTTGACCTTGCCCCTGGGGTAAAGCACAGCATCGGCGGTGCCGGGCGCAGTGCCCGGCACGACGAGGAAGAGAACGCGGGGGCCGGCATGCGTGGGGGGACGGGCGTGGATGAAGCGGACTCGGAGCTGCTGGCCATCGGCGCGTTCGCCAGGGCCTCACGCCTGTCACCGAAGGCGCTGCGGTTGTACGACGAGCTGGGGCTGCTGCCTCCGGCGCACGTCGACGCGGTGACCGGTTACCGCTTCTATGCCGCCGGGCAGCTGGAACAGGCACGCCTGGTGGCCTGGTTGCGCCGGCTGGACATGCCGCTCGCCCGGATCCGGCAGGTGTGCGCGCTGGACGCGGCCGGGGCGGCCCGGGAGGTACGTGCGTTCTGGGCGCAGGTCGAGGCCGACACCGCGGTCCGCCGGGACCTCGCTTCCTTCCTCGTCGGCCAACTGTCACGGAAGGACACCGTCATGACCACCGCACCACTTCTGGAAATCCGTTACGCGGCCCTGTCCGACTCCGGCACGGTCCGCGCCACCAATCAGGACGCGGTACACGCCGGGGCGCGGCTGCTCGCCGTCGCCGACGGGTACGGCGACGGCGGAGCACCCGCCGCGGCCGCGGCCGTCGGTGTGCTGAAGCGGCTGGAGAGCGACGACTCGCCGACGGCGAGCGGTCTGCTCAACGCCCTGCAGGACGCCGTCGAACACGCCCGGCGGGCCGTGCTCGTCACGGCGGCTGCGGGGTCCTCGCCCGGGGAGGGAGCGGCGACGGCTCCCGTCCCGGCGGGGCCCCGGCCCGGGAAGGGGGCGGGCGCCGGGTCCGAGAAGCGCAAGGCAGGCACCACGCTCACCGCGATGTACTGGACCGGGTCCCAGCTCGCCCTCGTTCACATCGGGGACTCCCGCGCCTACTTCCTGCGGGACGGGGGCCTCTTCCAGATCACCCACGACCACACCCTCGTGCAGTCGATGGTCGACCAGGGCCGGCTGACCCCGTCCGAGGCCGCCTCGCACCCGCAGCGGGCCCTGCTGGCACGGGCGTTGACGGCCGACGAGGACGCGGGGCCGGTCGTGGCGGAGACGAAGCTGCACGACGCGCTCCCGGGGGACCGCTATCTGCTGTGCTCCGACGGTCTCTCAGCGGTCGTGCCGGCCGAGAAGATCCGGGCGGTCCTGACGTCGTCCGACGGGCCTGACGAGGCGGTGCAGGAACTGGTCGCCCTGGCGAATGCCTCCGGTGGGCCCGACAACGTCAGCTGCGTGGTCGCCGACGTGCTCCGTTCGGGGGGATGAACCACCCCTGGGAGGGAGAGTGCGTGACTCCGCGGCCGGGCGGACGCCATGGTCTCCCTGGTGTACGGGTGATCAGCACCCGGGCGCTGTGTTCCCGGAGCGCCGCGTTGTCGACGCAGCGCGTTCTCACCGTTCCCATCTCATGAGGAGACCTCCATGCGTGTTCCCCGTTTCCTGCCGGCCGCCATCGGCGCAGCCGCCCTGCTCCTCGGTACGGCCACCGTGACGACCGCCGCGCCGGCCCCGCAGGGGGTCGCGATGAACCCGTGCGGCTTCTACAAGACGGGCAGTGACGCGTTCTACCACCACTGCACGTCGGACGGTTCGCGCGTCGTCATCAAGGTCGAGGCGAACCTCGCCCCCGACTACGAGCGCTGCGTCTACCCGGGTGAGACCTGGCTCGGCTCCGCCAAGAAGATCAGCGGGGCGTACTACACGGGGCGCACCTGCTGAACCCGGTGACCCTCCGGGGCGCTCAGGCTCCGTCGCCGTCGTCGCCCCGGAGGCCCAGGACGACGCCACGACCGGCGTAGAACCGGTCCAGGTCGGCCCAGGGGACGCGGGCGTACTCCTGCGTCTCGCCCGGGAAACCGGACGGGTTGTGGATCAGCAGGGCGTCGGGGGTGGCGCCGACCGCGAGGACGAGGTGGCCACCGCGACCGGGCGGGGACGGATCCAGTTCGCGCACCGAGGGGTGCACGGAGAGCATCAACAGCCGCCCTTCGGTGAGGAGTTGCGGGATCTCGGCGACGGAGAGCCGGGGCCGGCACTCCGCCGTCAGGGGCCAGTTCTCCTCGACGTGGCGGGCGAAGGGTGCGTAGATCAGTCCGTCGAGCCCGCCGTCCTCGCGTCGTACGTACGCCCCCGCCGTCACGCACCCGGCAGCGAGCTCCATCGCGGTGGGGACGGGCAGCCGCCAGTGGGCGAGGCACATGCGCAGGCAGGCCATGCCGCACAGCCGCCACGACCACCAGTCGTACTCCTCGGCCGTCCCCGCCCCGTACGCACTCCACCTCGGGTCGGCGGACGCGGGCAGCTCGCCCGTGACGTCGCCCGGACCAGTTCGGGCGAGGCCCACTGGGAGAAGTACGGGACGGGGTGGACCACCTCCGGCCACGACTGCCCCGGCGCCGGGGCGGCCGGGGGTACGGGTGCGGGGTGGGCGCTCGGGCCGTCGTCGGTGACATGAGTGGTCATGGTCCGGCATTGTGCCGGTCCGCGGGTCCCTCGTGACCGTGGGGGCGCCGCCCCCGGCCCGGGTCAGGCCGGTGTGCCGTCCGTCAGCAGGTGTACCGACTCCTGTTCGCTCGGGTCGGTGCGCGCCACGACGCACAGCACGGGCTCGTCATGGGTGACCGGCATGTGCGGGGTGTCCGCGGGAATGAACACCATGTCTCCCGGGCCGAGTTCGTCGCTCTCGGTCAGGCCCTCGCCATGCCGGATCTCGTGCCGTCCGCTGATCACGTAGATTGCCGACTCGTGGCCCGCGTGCAGGTGCGGCCGCCCGCTGGTGTGGGGCGGGATCCGCACCTCGTGGAGGCACAGCGCCTTGGTGTCGACCGTCTCGGCGGAGACACCCTGGGTGAACACTCCGCCCTGCACCCCGGGGTAGCCCTCGTCGGTGCGGCGCAACACGACGGCCTTCGGGGCGGGCAGCGGATGAGCGCCGCCGTACCGGTCGCCGGTGCCCGCGCAGACGCGGAACTCGTTGCCCGCCGGGTCGGCCAGAGTGACCCAGCCCCCTTCCACCACCGCATCGGCACTGCCCACGCGGGTCGCGCCGAGCGCCGTCAGCCGCCGGATCTCCGCCGCCCGGGTGCCCTCCGGCTCCAGGTCGATCAGTACCTGGTTCGGCTGCGCCTTCTTCTCCGTGACCCGTACGAACAGCAGGTCGGGGGCGCCCGGAACGGCCGCTAAGGAGACCACGTCGTCACCTGGTGCGTCCTGTTCCCCGACCGCTCTGCCCAGCACCTCGCTCCAGAACCCGGCGATCTCGTACGGCTCGTAAGGCTCGGTGCAGCCGAAGGTGATGTGCCGGATCCTGGACGCCATCCGCTTACTCCTGTCGCTCACGCATACGATTTTGCGGCGGACTCTACCCCCTTGTGAGCCACGGGAGTTGTGGTCCTGGTGCTGTGGGCGAGACGGGCGGTACGGGTGGGGACGTCAACGGTGTACACGTCCACGGTCATCGCCGTCTCGGAGACCTTCAGCACCATGAACCCGTGGTCGGAGAAGTTCTGCCAGCTTGCGGGGTGGCTCGAACGGGCCCTGCCGTCACCCGTCTTGGCGGAGGCACCGCACACAATCTGCCGGGTACCGGCGGTGCGGGTGGTGGGCTCCAGGTGCTGGAGGGTGTGATCGTGGCCGGACAGGATCAGGTCGGCCCTGCCGCACACCACTTCCTCGTACAGCTCCTTGAGGTGGATGCCGCGCGTGTAGTGCCCGACGAGGAAACCGTCGTACGAACCGGCGCTGCCGTGCTTGCCGTTGTTGAGGTACGGATGGTGACCGATGACCACCTTCCAGCGGGCCCGGGAAGCGGTGAGCGCGCCGTCGAGCCACGCGCGCTGGGCGCGCATGTACGGGCCGTCCCAATGGTAGTAGGGGTCGGTCTGGGTCACCGTGGAGGCGACCGGGTTGGTGTCGAGGGCGAAGAACTCGACGACGGGCGCGGTGTCCGCGGCCGGTACGGCGGCGGTGTAGTAGCGGTCCGGCATGTACCAGCGGGGGGAGTTCCTGGCGTAGGAGACCTCGCGGTCGCCGCGCGCGGGGTCGCCGCCGCTGCCGGGCAGCAAGCCGGAGCAGTCGTGATTGCCGAGGACCATCAGCCACGGGACGTCGATGCCGGTGTTGGGTTCCTCGAACTTGGTCCGGAACTCGTCGTCGTGGTCGGACTCGGGGCCGTTCTCGTAGATGTTGTCGCCGAGGCCGACGGCGAGGCCGACGCCCTCGCTGAGGCAGACCTGACGCGCCGCGGCGGCCACGGCGTGCTGGGCCTCGTCCCCCGTGCCCGCGTCGCCGGTGATGAGCACGGTGAACTCGCCCCGCCCGTTGGGGCGACCGGGAAGGGGGAACTTCCCCGCCCCCGCGGCCACGCCGCGCGCTCCTGGCGTCGCCCCGCGTGTTCCCGGTGCCGCCGGGCGGGCCTGTGCGGTGCCGCCGGCCGGCAGCACGGCCAGTGCGGCTCCGGCGACCGCACCCCCCAGCAGGGCACGCCTGCGCACCGCGCTCATCGCGCGCACCCGGTCCCCCACCGGCCCTTCGGCAAGGTCAGGCTCGGCGCGCAGCCACTGTTCTTCGGTCAGGTCCGCCCTGGGCGGTACGAGGTCGTCGTCGCACATGGATGCGTTGTCCCACATCGAGGCGAAAAGCGGGAGACAGAAGAGGCGAACGGGGGGCGGAGGTATGGCGTCGACTTCGTGTTCGGCTCTGGTGGGGGGTGGGGTGGGGTGGGGTGTTTCGGCGTGGTCGGCCTTCTCGTCAGTCGTCGCCCATGCACTGGCGCAACGCTGCGATCAACCGACCGGCGCGGGCGTCGCCATGGCCGATCATCCGGTTGCCCGTGTAGGCGAAGCCCACGCCGAACTCGTCGTCCCCGAAGGCGAACTGGCCGCCCGCCCCGTCGTTCCCGAAGCTGCGGGGGCCGAGCGTGGGACGGAACGGCGAGTTGAGCAGGAAGCCCGATCCCCAGCGCGCTCCCGCGTCGAAGCCGAGCCACGACTCGCCTGCGGACTGCTCCCATACGGCATCGGCCACGGTCTGCGCGGCGAGCAGCCGGGGAGCGCCGTCGACACCGGTCGCGGCGGCCGCGTACAAGGCGGCGAGGGAGCGCGCGGAGGCGACCGCGCCCGCGCCGGGGATCTCGGCGCCCAGCAGTTCGGGGTCGTTCCAGCCGTGCGGTGCGTCGAGTCCTGGGAAGGTGAACGCCCCGTTCATGGTGACCATACGGGTGAGGATTGACTCGGGGCCCGGCATCGGGGGACGCCCCTGTGCCTCGACGAGCCGCGCGAGCCGCCCGGTCTCGGCTTCGGGCAGACCGATCCAGCAGCTCAGACCGAGCGGATCACCGACGGCCCGGCGGAAGTACGCGCCGGGAGTGAGGCCGGTGACGCGCCGGATCAGTTCGCCGAGGAGGAAGCCGAAGACGTGCGCGTGGTACTCGTACGTGGTGCCGGGCGACCACAGCGGCGCCTGCTCCTCGATGGCGCGGACCACCGGCGTCCAAGCTGTGATCTCTTCGAAACTCAACGTCCGGTCCAGCACCGGGAGTCCGGCACGATGGCCGAGCACCGTGCGCGCGGTGATCGTCTCCTTGCCCGCCCGTGCGAACTCGGGCCAGTAACGCACCACGGGCGCGTCGAGGTCCAACTCGCCGTTCTGCGCGAGGAGGTGCACGCAGATGCTGACGATTCCCTTGGCGCAGGAGAAGACGGGGACGACGGTCTCCTCCTGCCAGGGGCGTCCGGAGACTTCGTCCGCGACGCCGCCCCAGAGGTCGACGACCTTGCGGCCGCCCGCGAACACGGTGACGGCGGCGCCGAGTTCACCGAACTCGGCGAAGTTGCGGGCAAAGGTGTCGGCGACCGGGCCGAATCGCTGGTCGGCCCATCCGTTGAGCTGCACGGCACTGTCTCTTCCGTCGTGGGGTGTGCGGTCGGCGCGCACGAGGGGTGGTCATCCCAGCCGCCGGTTGACCGGCACACGCTATGCGTCCCCACCGAACCTCACCAGCGGTTTTCGTGCCACGTATCGCCCCGGCAAAGATCGGCAGGGCCCCGGCCGCGACCGGCAGAGGCCGAGGGTGACCAGCAGGGCAGGATGAGGCCGTACCGCAGCACCGTCAAGGAGATCTCATGTCGTCCACCGCGGCCGTCCGTACCGTTCTTGGTGATGTCACCCCGGCCACGCTCGGGGTCTGTGACGCACACGACCACCTCTTCCTGCGCTCGCCACACCTCGTGGGGCAGGAGCTCGACGACGAGGCGCGGGCGGCGGAGGAACTGCGGGCCTACCGTGCCGCGGGTGGTGCCGCGCTCGTGCAGTGGACGCCCCGGGGGATGGGGCGGCGACGCGAGTCGCTCGCCCGGCTGGCCCGTACGGGTGGCGTGCGGCTGGTTGCCGCGACCGGCCTGCACCAGGCTCGGCAGTACGGGCAGCGGGACACGCTCCTCGACTCGGCGGCCCGGGACTTCGTGTCCGACCTGACCACGGCCGAGGTCCCGGCGGGGCTGATCAAGGTGGCCACGGGCCCCGACGGGCCCGAAGGCTCCGACGGCCTGGACGCCTGGACGCGCTCGGTCATGGCCGCGGCTGCCGAGGCGCAGCACGCCACCGGATGCGCCGTCGGCGTACACCTGGAGCGTCCCGATCACGCCGAAGGCGCGGTCGCGCTGCTGAGCGGGACGCTCGGTGTCCCGCCGGAGCGCATCCTGCTGGGCCATCTGGGCCGCACGGCCGACGCCGACACCTGGCTGCGGGCCGGGGCGACGGGCGCCTACCTCGTACTGGACGGCCCCTCCGCCGCCTACGGCACCACCGACGAGCGGGTGCTGACCGCGCTCGGCACGCTCGCCGCGGCGGGGCACGGGGACCGTCTGCTGCTGGGTGCGGACACCACCACCTCACGAGCCGCCCCCGGGCGGGCCGCCCACCTCCTCGAAGTCCTGCGCCCCGCCCTGGCGGACATGCTCGGCGTCGTCGCGGCGGACCGCGTGTTCGTCGGCAACCCGGCGCGGGCGTTCGCCACCGAGTGGGCCGTGCCGCGGGTGTTGTGAGCCTGCGGGATCGGCTGTCCCACGGGCCACGGCAGGGCACGATGGCCTCCAGCAGTTACTTCAACAACATCGCCCCGTTGAGGAGTTGGCAGATGACCGGCACCCCGCCCGCCGCAGAGCGCATCGACACGAGCAAGCCGCACCCCGCCCGGGTGTACGACTGGTTCCTGGGCGGCAAGGACAACTACCCCGTCGACGAGGAACTCGGCCGGCAGCTCGTCTCCTTCGAACCCGGGACCAAGTACGGCGCCCAGCACAACCGCTGGTTCATGCAGCGCGCCACCCGCCATCTCGCGGGCACGACCTCGATACGCCAGTTCCTGGACATCGGGACGGGCATACCCACCGCCCCCAACCTGCACAGCATCGCCCAGGCCGTCACGCCCGAGGCCCGCGTGGTGTACGTGGACAACGACCCGATCGTCCTCGCGCACGCGGAGGCGCTGCTGCACGGGACGAAGCAGGGCGCGACCGCCTACCTCCAGGCGGACGCGCGCGAGCCCGACCGGATTTTGCAACTCGCCTCCGAGGTACTGGACTTCGAGCAGCCGGTCGCGCTCTCCCTGATCGCCCTGCTGCACTTCGTCACGGACGACGACGGCGCGTACGACCTGGTCGGCAGCCTCGTGGAAGCCCTCCCTTCCGGGAGCCACCTGGTCCTGTCCCAGCTGGCCTCGGACTTCGATCCCGTGCGCACCCGGGAAGCGGTGGAGATGTACAAGGCGGGCGGAGTCACGCTGGTGCCGCGCTCGCGTGCCGAGGTGGAGCGGTTCTTCACCGGGGCCGGACTCGACCTCGTGGAGCCCGGCATCGTGTCGCTGCCCGACTGGCGGCCGGAGCTCGGCGTGGACGAGGTGCGCGACGGCTCGCCGGTGCCGTTGTACGCGGCGGTCGGCCGCAAGCCGTAGGACGGCGGATCGGCTGGCGCAAGACGTAGACGGCAGCCGGCAAGGCGTGGGGGCGGCGGCCCGGCACGGCGTGGGGGCGGCGGCCCGGCCGGGTACGGAGGTGGTTGGCCCATGGGGCAGGATGACGCTCGCGCCGCAGGACACCCACGTTCGCCGGCGTGACCGCACAACCCGGAATGAGCAGGTACAAAAGGTGACGTCACCTCAGATATGGTGCCCGCAGGGGCATTTCCTCCCGCCCGTGCCGACCGGGGCGGGCCCCCGTCGGGGCGTGCGCCGATGAAGCGGACCCTCGAACTGGGCGATCTCGCCGTCGCCGGAATCGCCGTGGCCGCCGGGCTCCTCGCGGCGCTGCTGCTGCGGGCCGTGCTGCGCTGGCTGGGGGAGCGCGCCAGCCGGACGCGGTGGGGCGGCGACGACGTCATCGTCGACGCCGTACGGACGCTGGTCCCCGTCGCGGCGGTCGCCTCGGGTCTCGCCGTGGCCGCGGCGGCGCTGCCGCTGACCGAGCGGACCGGGCAGAACGTGACCCGGGCGCTGACCGCGCTGCTCATCCTGGCCGGGACCGTCACCGCGGCCAGGATCACCACCGGGCTGGTCCGCTCGGTGGCCCAGTCCCGGCAGGGCGTGGCCGGGTCGGCGACCATCTTCGCCAACATCACCCGCGTCGTGGTGCTGGCGATGGGCTTCCTCGTACTCCTGCAGACCCTCGGCGTCTCCATCGCCCCGCTGCTCACCGCGCTCGGCGTGGGCGGCCTCGCGGTGGCGCTCGCCCTGCAGGACACGCTCGCCAACCTCTTCGCAGGCGTGCACATCCTCGCCTCGAAGACGGTGCGCCCCGGCGACTACATCCGGCTGAGCAGCGGCGAGGAGGGCTATGTCGTCGACATCAACTGGCGCAACACGGTCGTGCGCCAGCTCTCCAACAACCTGGTGATCATCCCGAACGTCCAGCTGGCCGGCACCAACATGACCAACTTCAGCCGCCCCGCGCAGGACCTGGAGATCTCGGTGCAGGTCGGCGTCTCGTACGACAGCGACCTGGCGCAGGTCGAGAGGGTGACGACCGAGGTCGTCTCCGCCGTGATGCGTGACGTCACCGGCGCGCTCCCCGACCACAAGCCCGCGGTCCGCTTCCACACCTTCGGGGACTCCCGGATCGGCTTCACCGTGATCCTGGGGGTCGGGGAGTTCAGCGACCAGTACCGGATCAAGCACGAGTTCATCAAACTCCTGCACGAGCGCTACCGGGCCGAGGGCATCCGGGTGCCGGCGCCCGCGCGGAACGTGACCGTCATCCAGGGCGACGTCCCCGAGGGGGCGCTCCCCGACGGCCTTCGCACCGGGGCACCCGTCCCCGGCGGCGACGTGGCCCCCGTGGGCATCCCGCAGGAGACCGTCGCGTCCGCGATCCCCCAGCAGCGTCGCGCCCCCGGCCAGGAGCCGCTGCACCCCACCCACTGACGCGCCGTGCCCACCGGCGGGGCTCCCCCTCGGGTGACGGTCCCCACGGTGGCCGCGGTTCTTCCGCCCGCCCAGGTTGGGGTATTGTTCTCATGCGTGCCCAGCCAGGGGAAACCCCAGGTCAGGCACGCACCGGGACGTGGCGCAGCTTGGTAGCGCACTTGACTGGGGGTCAAGGGGTCGCAGGTTCAAATCCTGTCGTCCCGACCAGCGATCCATCGCAGGTCGGAGCCCGTATCAGAGCATTCTGATACGGGCTTTTCCGTGTCCCCCGGGAGGAAATCATGACCGGTCCTGACGGTACGAACACACAGCGTGACCGGGATCCCGAGGGTCGGGCCCGCAACGCCCGCCCCCGTGACGGTCTCGGCCGGCCCCTTCCGTACGGCGCCCCCGGTGTGGAGCGGCAGCCCGAAGGAGTGGTCCGCTCCCCCGCCGAGACGGTCGTCGAAGCACAGCGGCTGCTGGACGCGGGGATGCCGTTCCACGCGCACGAGGTGTTCGAGGACGCGTGGAAATCGGGGCCGGAGGAGGAGGCTCCGCTGTGGCGGGCGCTGGCCCAGACAGCCGTCGGACTGACCCACGCGGCGCGCGGCAACGCGACGGGCGGCGCTCGGCTGCTGCGTCGGGGTGCCACGAATCTCGCCGGGTACGGGGGCCTCACCTCGGACGGAGGTCCCGCCGACGACGGGAACACGGTGTCCGAGCAGGACGGCGCTCGGGCCGCGCTCCAGGTGCACGGCATGGATCTGGCCGCTCTGGTGCGGTGGGCGCGGGAGCTGGCGGAACAGGTGGGCGCGCCCGGCGCGGACCCGGTGGACGCGGCGGCGCACGCCCCGCGACTGCGTGGTCATTGAGCTCGGGGCTGACGGTTTCGGCGACCCATTGCGCTCCGGGCTGACTGTTTCAGCGGGCCGTCGAGCTCCGGCTGACGGATTCGGCGACCCACCGAGTTTCGGCCTGTCGGCCGAAAGGTGGCGGAAGGCGTCGGAAGGTGTCGAAAGTACGAATCACCCAGCCGGGGGAATTCCGGACGAAAGCTACGGGAGCCGGGGAGGAATGACGCCCCGGGGTACCCTTGGGGTTTGCGCTCGACCCGTTCGGCAAGGGTCCGAACCACCCGACAGACCCCGGTCGTCACGCATCCGGAGCACCCGTAGCAGGCCGGGGCCGGACCGGGAAAGCAAGAGTGGCTCAGGTCACTTCGTAAAAGGCGTAACGAAACAGCGCGGGTGCGCGATGAACCGACAGGTGCCGTCGCGCAGCCAGGCTTTCCGCACGACAAAGAGAGGCCCGGCCAGGGCCTCGCCCCGCCATCACACTTGTATTTCTCGCTACGAGAGGCTCTTCGTGTCGCTCAGTCCGTCCCGCCCGTTCCCACAGGAGATCGCCGAATCGCCGTCCTTGGTCTCGCTCATCGAGCGCGGCAGGGACCAGGGCCACATCAATGGCGACGACGTGCGCCATGCCTTCGAAGCGGACAGCATCCCGATCGACCAGTGGAAGCGGGTCCTGCGCAGCCTGAACCAGGTCCTCGACGAGGAGGGTGTGACGCTGATGGTGACGGCGGCCGCTGCCGCCAAGCCCGCGAAGGCCGCCAAGCGCGCCCCGCGCAAGGCCGCCGCGAGCAGCGAGGCCAAGCCGGCCGCGAAGCGCGCCGTCGCCAAGAAGGCCGCCGTCAAGAAGACGGCAGCCGCCGCACCGGCCGCCCCCGCCGAGGAGGCCGTCACCGCCGACGAGCTCGACGAGACGACCGCCACGGCGGAGAAGCCCGCCCCGAAGAAGCGCGCCACCAAGAAGGCCGCCGCTGCGAAGAAGACCGCGGCGAAGAAGCCGACGGACGAGTGGGCGGGTGACGGCGAGGAGGAAGAGGAGACCCCCAAGCCCGGTACCGCCGGCTACGTCCTGTCGGACGAGGACGAGGACGACGCCCCGCCGCAGCAGGTCGCGGTCGCCGGCGCCACCGCCGACCCGGTCAAGGACTACCTCAAGCTCATCGGCAAGGTGCCGCTGCTCAACGCCGAGCAGGAGGTGGAGCTCGCCAAGCGCATCGAGGCGGGTCTCTTCTCCGAGCACAAGCTGGAGGGCGAGGACGGCGAGGGTGACGACCTCACCCCGCAGTTCCGCCGCGAGCTGGAGATCCTCGTCGAGGACGGCCGCCGTGCGAAGAACCACCTGCTGGAGGCGAACCTCCGCCTCGTCGTCTCCCTCGCCAAGCGCTACACCGGCCGCGGCATGCTCTTCCTGGACCTGATCCAGGAAGGCAACGTGGGTCTGATCCGCGCGGTCGAGAAGTTCGACTACACCAAGGGCTTCAAGTTCTCGACGTATGCGACCTGGTGGATCCGGCAGGCGATCACCCGCGCGATGGCCGACCAGGCCCGCACCATCCGTATCCCGGTGCACATGGTCGAGGTCATCAACAAGCTGGCCCGCGTCCAGCGCCAGATGCTCCAGGACCTGGGCCGCGAGCCCACCCCCGAGGAGCTGGCCAAGGAACTCGACATGACCCCCGAGAAGG
The DNA here is from genome assembly GCF_044757485.1 of Streptomyces sp. NPDC091272. NCBI lineage: Bacteria > Bacillati > Actinomycetota > Actinomycetes > Kitasatosporales > Streptomycetaceae > Streptomyces > Streptomyces sp. NPDC091272. Next base: position 1,020,978 of record NZ_JBIVVC010000001.1, on the reverse strand, counting down.
TCATCGAGGTCCAGAAGTACGGCCGCGAGCCGATCTCCCTGCACACCCCGCTGGGCGAGGAGGGCGACAGCGAGTTCGGTGACCTGATCGAGGACTCGGAGGCCGTGGTTCCGGCCGACGCGGTCAGCTTCACGTTCCTGCAGGAGCAGCTGCACTCGGTCCTCGACACCCTCTCCGAGCGCGAGGCGGGCGTCGTCTCGATGCGCTTCGGCCTGGCCGACGGTCAGCCCAAGACGCTGGACGAGATCGGCAAGGTCTACGGAGTGACGCGTGAGCGCATCCGCCAGATCGAGTCCAAGACAATGTCCAAGCTGCGCCACCCGTCGCGTTCGCAGGTGCTGCGCGACTACCTCGACTGAGCGGCTTGACGCGACGCGTCACGGGCCGTCAGAAGGTCAGGTGCAGCGCCTGGGGCGAGCGGTGGATCAGAGTGGGTCGCATGACGGCCCGCTGGTCCGCCGCTCGCCCCGGGCGTTTGCCGACCGACAGGCGTACGTCAGGCAGTCTGCGGGCGAACAGCTCCAGGGTGATGCGCACCTGGGCCTTGCCCAGCTGTGAGCCGGGGCAGCCGTGCACGCCGTGGCCGAACGCGACGTGGCGCGCGCCCGCGGTACGGGAGAGGTCGAAGCTGTCGGGGTGCTCGTGCCGCTCCGGGTCTCGGTTGGCGGCGCCGTAGGCCACGAACACGACGGCGCCTGCGGGCAGTTCGGTGCCGGCCAGGGTCACGGGGCGGGTGGTGACGCGGCGGAACCCCTGGATCGGGCTGTCGTAGCGGGCCGCCTCGTCGATCGCGGCGGGAATCCGGCCCGGTGCCGCGCACAGCCGTTCCCACCGGGTGCGGTCGCTCAGCAGGTGCAGCATCGTGCTGCCGATCAGCGCGGTCGTGGTGAGGTGTCCGGCCAGGAGCAGGTTCTGCAACTGGGAGACCAGGTGGCCGCGTTGCTCGCGGGTGAGGTCGCCGGTGCCGGGGACCAGGGCAGTGTTCATGGTGGAGACCAGGTCGTCGCGGGGGTGGGCGCGACGATCACGGATGTAGTTGTCCAGCAGGTGCTGGAGGGTGACGACGTCGCGCGCGCAGGCGATCTGTTCGTCCTCGGCCAGCGGTCGGAACAGCAGTTCCTCGGCGCGCCGGCCTCCGTGAACCGCCGTTCGGGAGTCCTCTTCGGTGAGGCCCAGGAGCCTGCCGATCACGTCGCCGGGCAGCAGTTGTGCGTACTCCCCCATCAACTCGACGCGGCCACGCGGCGCGAAGGCGTCGAGGAGTTCCTCGGCGCGGGCGGTGGCGTACGGAAGGACGGCGTTGACGCGGGCGGGTGAGAGCCCGCTGTTGAGGGGCGCACGCAAGGCTCGGTGGGCGTCGCCGTCGGCGGTGACGACCGTGCCGCGTCCGCCGATGCCCTTCGCGAGCTCGGCAAGGGCCGCGGGGCCCGGGCGCACGTCCGGACTCAGCGAGTTGGCGGAGGAGAAGTCCTCGGGGCGCCGCAGGACTTCGCGCACGTCCGCGTCCCTGGCCACGAGCCAGGAGTCCAGTTCGGGCACGAAGGTGAGACCGTCGGCCGACCGGGCGCGGGCGTACAGGGGGTACGGGTCGCGCTGCAGGGCGTCGAGGGCGCGGTGTTCGGCCAGATCCACGGGGATCATCGTGCCCGAGTGCGCGGAGCGGGGGAAGGGGCCACGGGGAGCGGAGTGCGGGGAGCCGGGAGCGGAGTGCGGGAGCCGGTCGGTTCACCGGCACCCGCGCGCCGGGAAACTCGCGATCGCGCGCCGGCGAGCGCGCGATCGGCTCGCCGGAACCCGCGGCGTGACGGGTCCCGCCCGAGCCCGTCGCGGGCACGACCGTGAGGCCGTGCCCCCGTCCTTCGGTGAATGTCCTACGACTCGTCGTGCGCGGCGCGTACCCGGGTCACGAAGTCCTGGATGAACGGGTCACCCAGCTTCACCTGCCCCAGCTGGTGGTGTTCCTTCGGGTCGACGGTGATCTTGGCGGCGGCCTCGGCCCGCTCGTCCATGGCCTTGCGGGCGGCCGCCGCCTTCGCCGAATCACCGACCTGGAGGGCGCTCAGCGCGTCGAGCCCGTACGCCATCGACCGGCCCCACAGCTCCGTGGCGTCCAGCCAGTTGGCCGCGTCGGAGAGGAACAGCTTGTCCGGGAGGCCGCGCCGGAGGGCGGCGGGTACGCGGGTGATCTCGTCGACCGTCGGCCGGAACGCCCGGATCGCACCGCGCGGATCGGTTGCGTACCGCTGCCAGAAGGCCTCGGTCTTCGGGCCGAGGACCGGCGACTGCGGCTGCCACGGGGTGTCGCCGAAGGTGGGCGCGAGGTGGTTGAGGTCGACGAAGACCTGCACCGCGTCGGCCAGCCGCGGGTCCCCGCCCGCCAGTTGGAGCGCCGCCTGCCGTCCGGAGCGGATGCGGTCGTAACCGCGGTCGTTCCATGCGAAGTCGGACATCGTGAGGACGGCGGGCTTGCTGGCCGCCTCCTGGTTCATCGGGTTGGAGATGAGGCCGGTGAGGTGGTCCGAGAGCCCGGGTTCGCGTTTGTCGTACGGCGCGAGGAGGAGGCGGCCCGCGGTACGGGCGAAGTCGTTGACCGGGTAGTTGTCCCAGACGAAGACCTTGCGGCCGAAGAGGTCGGATGCCTTCTTCGCCTGGTCGACGGTGATGGACGGCGGCACGACGTCGGTGCCCGTCCACATCACCTCGATCGGCTTGTCGAGGGTGGAACGCAGGATCTGCTTGTACGGGGAGTCCTTGAGGTCGCCGTACTCGGTGGGCACCATCTGGAGCGGCCGCATGCCGGGGTGGGTGGCCACGAAGTCCCTCTGGAGCGTGTTGAGCAGGCCGACCTGTGCCTTGGCGGCTGGTCCCTGGCCGGGAGCGCCGAAGGCCGCCTGGTCGGCCTCGCAGTTCCACTTGGTGTAACTGATGTCGTCCAGGGGGACGGAGACCGTGCGTACGCCCAGGTCGTACATGGCCTGGAGCTTGGCGGTCAGCGCCTGGGTGTCCGCGGGGTCGGAGTAGCAGATGGACGCGCCCGGCGAGACGGCGAAGGCGAAACGGACGTGGTTCGCGGTGGCGCGCTCCACGAGTTCGCCCAGCTCGGCCGCCTTGTCCGCGGGGTAGGGCTCGCGCCACTTGTCACGGTGGTACGGGTCGTCCTTCGGCGCGTAGACATAGGTGTTGGACTTGACGGTGCCGAGGAAGTCCACGTGGTCGAGGCGCTCGGCCTTCGTCCACGGCGGGCCGTAGAAGCCCTCGATCGAGCCGCGCAAGGGCATTGAGGGGAAGTCGGAGACGGAGGCACCGGCGATGACGGTCCTGCCGTGGCCGTGGTCCCCGCCCTCCTCGCGGCCGTGGCCGTGTGCCCGCTGCGGCACGATCAGCCGCTTCAGGGTCTGTACGGCGTAATACTGCCCGGTCGCGTCGGTGCCGCCGAGGGCGACAGTTTTGCGGGCGGCGCGCAGCGCGTACCCCTCGGCGTGCTGCGGCACCGCGGTGCCGGTGAGCGCGCGGGCGATGTCGGGGCGGGTCGCGGGGCCGAGCAGGATGCTCAGCCCGGCGTGCCGGGACGGGCTCTCGCGTACGTCCGTGTGGCGTACGCCGTGCTCGCTGAGGGTGCGGGTCAGCAGGGTGCGGGCCGCCTGGTCGGTGTCCTTGCCGACGATGATCTCGACATGGGAGGGGACAACGATGTCAGCACCGGCGCGGGTCATGCTCTGCGGCGTCGGGGAGACCACGGGGAGCGGGGAACTCGCGGTGGCTCCGGCAGGTGCGGCCGGCGACGGGGCGGCGGTCGCCGCGGACACCGCCAGACTCAGCGAGCCGAGCGAGAGGGTGAGCGCGAGACTGCGCACGGCGAGGGATCGGGATACGGCGGTCATGCGGCCTCCGGTGCGGGGGGTGTGCCGTGACGTGTGCGGGCGGGATGTGTGCCGTGACGTGTGGGGGGCGGGGTGTGTGCCATGACGCATGCGGGCGGGCGGCGTGCGCGATCGTGAGCGGTCCCGTGCGAAAGGTCGGGTCTTTCCGAACTACGTTCCAGCGTCATTCACTTGACGATGGCCCGTCAAGAGTGGGTCGCCGACGGTTGTGGGGGCGGGTCCTCTGCGACAGGTCCCTTGCCGCCGCCCGGTACCCGTGCGATAAGTTTTGCGTCTCTTTTGACACGCGCATCGTACTGGTGTGCCTACACCACGGGGACTGAACTTCTCAATGGAAGACATCGTCAACGGAATTGGCCGTGCCGCCGCCTACGGCGCCCTCGGCGTCGTCCTCCTGACCCTGGGCATTTTCCTGGTGGACGCCCTGACACCGGGCAAGCTCGGACGGCAGATCTGGGAGCAGCGCAACCGCAACTGTGCGGTACTGCTCAGTTCGGCGCTGCTGGGTATCGGCGGGATCGTCTTCACCTCGATCTGGACGACGTACAACGACTTCGGCAAGGGCCTGGTGTCGACGGCCGCGTTCGGTGTGCTCGGCCTGGTGATGATGGCGGTGGCCTTCTGGGTGGTCGACGTGGTGACGCCGGGCAAGCTGGGCAAGACGCTGGTCGAGCAGGAGCCGCACCCGGCGGTGTGGGTGACGGCATCCTGCAACATCGCGGTGGCCGCGATCATTTCGGCGTCGATCGCCTGACCCGGGGGGCAGCGCCCCCGGGACTCCCCTGACCCGGGGGGCAGTACCCCCGGACCTCCTCCGTCTTCGCTCGGCCCGCAGCACCGTTGCTGCCGCGCTCGTAAGCCGAGTCCCGCTCGCCGCCGACGGCCGGCCCGCTCGCCCTCCGGGGCGGGCGGGCCTTTTTTGTGTCCCGCGTCCCGTGGTCCCGCGCCCCGCACCCCAACAGCCTCTGGCGTGTGCGTTATCAAGCCCCGCCGACGCCTGTCCTGCGCTTGCGGCATATTCCTTCCATCCGGTGACTCGTCGTACACAACCGAGCGCCGAACGTACAAAGTCGGTGAGTGTATGCCGGGGACGACGATCGGTGCAGGGGGTTGGAGGAACCGGCCGACGGGCTGATCCCACCGGGCTAAGCTCGCTGCGCAACAAGCCGAGTTGATGTGAATTCATCCACTTGTTCCCCTAGGTCGTACTTGTTGGAAGACATCCCCCAATCACCGCCAGAGGCTCTCCATGGTTCGGGTTGAATCCCCATCACGTCAGGCAGCACATCAGACACGCAGGGCCCCGCAGCAGAAGTCACCCTTCGTCCGTCCGCTCGCGCTGGCCGTCGTCCTGACGGTCGCCGCGACAGCGGCCGCGGTGTTCACCGTCGGTGAGCCCGCCCGGATACCCGTCATCTGGGCGGGTGGTCTGGCGACCGTGGTGGTCGCCGTGCTGACCGCTCAAATCGTCCATCGTGGGCGGCTGTTGAGCCGCGCCAAGTCGGAGCACGCCCAGCGGACCGCCTCGCTGGAACGGCGGCTCGCCGAGCACGACGACGAGACGGTGCGGCTGGCCAAGGAACTGATGCCGGCCGCCATCCGGCGGCTGCGCTCGGGCGAGTCGCCCGCCGAGGTGATCAGGGACGTCGTCGACGCGGACGAGCGCTACCGCGATCTGCCGTACGCACAGCGTGAGTTGCTGCGTACGGTGCTCGACATCATCGACCTCGAAGAGGCCAGGCGAGAGTCCGCACAGCGTGCGTTCGTCAACATCGCGCGCCGGGTGCAGGCCATCGTGCACCAACAGGCCAGCGAACTGCGGCAGATGGAGGAGGACCACGGGCGCAACCCGGAGGTCTTCGACGACCTGCTGCGGATCGACCACGGCACCGCCCTGATCGGCCGGCTCGCCGACTCCATCTCGGTACTCGGCGGCGCCCGCCCGTCCCGCCAGTGGCCGCGTCCCGTACCGCTGTTCAGCGTGCTGCGCGGCGCCATGTCCCGGATCCTGGAGTACCGGCGCGTCGACCTGCACTCGATCGCCAAGGTCGCCATCATCGGCACCGCCGTCGAGCCGCTCATCCACGCGTGCGCCGAACTCCTCGACAACGCCACCCGATACTCGCCGCCGCAGACCCGGGTGCACGTCACCGCGGTCGAGGTGCAGACCGGCATCGCCATCGAGATCGAGGACGGCGGCGTCAGTCTCAGCGAGGAGGCCCGCGGCCGGGCCGAGAACATGCTCGCGCAGGCCCAGGCCGGCATCGACCTGAACGCGCTGGGCGACACCCCCCGCCTCGGCATGGCCGTAGTCGGCCGGCTGTCCCAGATGTACAACCTCCAGGTGTCGCTGCGGCAGTCCGCCTACGGCGGCGTCCGGGCGGTCCTGATCGTGCCGCGCGACATCGTCACCACGGGGCCCGCCCCCGGCATCGCCCACGGCATCGGCGCCTCGGCCGTCCCGCGCGGCGGGGTGAGCCAGGGGATGTCCCCGGAGGAGGCACGGGCGCCTCAGCGCAAGCCCCGGCCGGCCGCGCCGAAGCCTCCGGCCCCCCAGGCACCTCAGGTGCCGGCGCCGGCCCCGGCGGCGCGACCCGTCGCCGTACCGAGGCCGGCCATGGAGGAGGACGTCCCCGTGGTCACGGAATGGACCGAGAACGGGCTGCCGCAGCGGCGCAGCCGGGGCCGGGCGCCCCTCGGTTCCCACAACCTCCCGGCGCAGGAGCGCCAGGCCGCCGCCGAGGCGGCGGCAGCGGCGGCGGCCCAGGCCGCGGCGGCCGGTCAGCCGGTCAAGGAAGAACCCGAGCCGGGCATCTGGCTCGAAGCATTCACCAAGGCGGCCAACGGAGTGCCGCTGGATCCGTCGGCCGAGGCGGACGGCCCGCCCTCGCAGCAGGCCGGCCACCCGGGCGACGACATGTGGGACAAAGGAGATCTGAAGTGATCCAGCAGCGGGCCAACTTGGACTGGATTCTCAAGGACCTGGCCACCGGTGTGCCGCAGATCTACCAGATCGTGGTCCTGTCGGCGGACGGTCTGCGCATCGCGCGGCACGGTGGCGACCCGGACGTCGCCGACCGGCTGGCGGCCGCCTGTGCCGGGCTGCAGAGCCTGGCCGCTGCGGTCGCCGCGGAGATCCCGGACAGCGACGGCCGGATGCGGCTGGTCGTCATCGAGGTCGACGGGGGGTTCTTCTACCTGATGGCGGCGGGCGCGGGCGCCTACCTCGCGGTGCTCGCCGACGAGACGGTGGACGCCGGCCTGGTGGGGGCCCGGATGCGCGACCTGGTCGTACGGATCGGAGCCCACCTGACCAGCCCGCCCAGGCACGAGGGGCACCACGGATGAAACAGCCCCGCCGCGAACGCCGGGACAAGCTGTCCGGCTCCGCCGCCGACGCCGAGTCGTCGAAGGGGGACCCGGAGCGGCTGTACGTGATCACCGGCGGCCCGGACGGCGGGGAGCGAGCCGCGCTCGACCTGGTCACCATGGTCGTCGCCTGTTCCACCCCGTCACCCACGGTGCAGCCGGAGCAGGCCGCGATCCTGCGGCTGTGCCGGGCCCCGCTGTCGGTGGCGGAGATCTCCGCGTATCTGCGCCTCCCGTTCAGCGTGGTCACCTCGCTGTTGACCGAACTCCTCGGCTCCGAACTGGTCGAGTCACGGGCGCCCATCGTGCGCGCCGTGCTCCCCGACCGGTCCCTCCTCGAAGCGGTGATGCATGGACTACAAAGGCTCTGACACCATCACGGGCCCCCGGTCCGAGGACGTACTGCCGAGCACGGCCACCGCCGCGGTCAAGGTGGTGATCGTCGGCGGCTTCGGCGTCGGCAAGACCACGATGGTCGGCTCGGTCTCCGAGATCCGCCCGCTGACCACCGAAGAGACCATGACCCAGGCCAGCATCGGCGTGGACGACAACTCGCGGATCGAGGGCAAGACCGCCACGACCGTCGCCATGGACTTCGGCCGGATCAGCATCAGCGAGCAGCTGATCCTGTACCTGTTCGGCACGCCGGGCCAGGAGCGCTTCTGGTTCCTGTGGAACGGCCTGTTCGAAGGTGCGCTCGGTGCGGTCGTCCTCGTCGACACCCGTCGCCTGGAGGTCAGCTTCGACGTGATCGGGCGCCTTGAGGAGCGCGGGGTGCCCTTCGTGGTGGCGGTGAACACCTTTCCCGACGCTCCGAGCCACCCGATGGAGGCGTTGCGGCACGCGTTGGACCTGCCCGACGAGGTGCCGATGGTCAACTGCGACGCGCGGCTGCGAGCCTCCAGCCGGGATGTGCTGATGACGCTCATGCACTATCTGCACTCGCTCGCCCTGCAGCGGTCCTGAGCTGCCCGGCCGCCAACTTTTCTTCCTCTTCCAGGAGTTGCCGTGACTTCCCCGTTCGATCCCTCACCCGTACCGCCCCCCGAGTGCCCTGCCCACGCCGTGGGCACCGCGTTCGGGACGTCGGAGAGCGCCGAGATCGCCGAGTTCGGCCCCGGCGGGCTGCGCCGGCTCTACGGGCCGGCGCACGAGAAGGACCCGATGGGCCTCTACGAGAAGCTGCGCGCCGAGCACGGCCCGGTGGCCCCCGTCCTGATCAACGGCGACGTCCCCGCCTGGCTGGTGCTCGGCCACAGCGAGAACCTGCACATGACCCGGACCCCCTCGCTCTACTCGCGGGACTCGCGGCGTTGGCGGCTGTTGCACGACGGCACCGTCAGCATGAACAACCCGCTGGCGCCGATCTTCGCGTACCAGCCGATCTGTGTGTTCGCGGACGGCGCGGAACACGAGCGGCAGCGTGGCGCGGTCACCGACTCCATCGCCCGCATCGACCACCGCGGGGTGCGCCGCTTCATCAACCGGTTCAGTAACCGGCTGGTCAACGACTTCTGTCAGGACGGACACGCCGACCTGGTCAGCCGGTTCGCCGAGCACCTGCCGATGATGGTGATGTGCCAGATCCTCGGCATGCCCGAGGAGTACGACGAGCGGCTGGTGCAGGCGGCCCGCGACATGATCAAGGGCACCGAGACCGCGATCGCGAGCAACGAGCACGTCATGGCTGCGCTGACCCGCCTCGTGGTGCGCCGCAGGGCCGAGCCCGAGGAGGACTTCGCCTCCTGGCTCGTGCACCATCCGGCCGGGCTCTCCGACGACGAGGCCGCCCAGCACCTGCGGCTGGTGTTGATCGCCGCGTACGAGACGACGGCCAACCTGATCGCCAACGTGCTGCGCATGGTCCTGACCGACCCGCGCTTCCGTGCCCAGCTCAGCGGCGGTCATATGACACTGCCCGAGGCGGTCGAGCAGACACTGTGGGACGAGCCGCCGTTCACCACGATCCTCGGCCGGTGGGCGGCCGGGGACTCCGAGCTCGGCGGGCAGAAGATCAAGGCGGGCGACGCGCTGATCGTCGGTATGGCCGCCGCCAACGTGGACCCGGTGGTACGCCCCGATCCTTCCGCCTCGATGCAGGGCAACCGCGCCCATCTCGCCTTCAGCGGCGGACCGCACGAGTGCCCCGGGCAGGACATCGGACGTGCCATCGCCGACACCGGGGTCGACGCGCTCCTGATGCGCCTGCCGGACATCCAGCTCTCGGTGGCGGAGGAGGAACTGAGGTGGCAGAGCGCACTGATGTCCCGCCACCTGATCGAGCTCCCGGTGTCGTTCGCGCCCCGCCCGCCGCAGGAGATCACCGGGCCCGCGGCGCCGACGCCACGCAGTGCGCGGCGCCAGGAGTGGCAGGTCGGCTCGCGCCCGGCGCCCGTACCGGCGGCGGCGACGGCGTCCGCCCCCGGCAACGACTCCTCCGTGCCGCAGCCGGGGGCCGTGCCGCATCCGGAGTCCGTGCCACTGGCTCCCACGGCCGCGCCTCCGGCGCCCACGATCCCCGCCCAGCGCCGGGGGTCCGCGCCGGTACGGCTGTGGCGGCGCCTTGCGACCTGGTGGCGCGGCTACTAGGCGGCGCGGCCGGCTGTCGGCCTGCCGCCCGGCCGGGGCGGCAGGGGGCAGGGGCCGGTGCGGCTGGGTGCCGGCGTGTCGGGCCTTCCGGGCGGCGCGTTCACGCGGCGTGTCGTGCCGCGGTGCCTCCCTGCTCCAGCTGGTCCCACCACCAGGCGATCGTGGGCAGGGGCAGCGGCTCGCGGCTGTCGTCGGCCGGCCGGTGCTTCCACCAGCTCACCGGTTTCACCTCCACCCCGGGGGGCGACGGCACGATGTAGCGCGGGCAGCGCGACGCCCAGTCGAGGTGTCCGCGGACGAACTGCCCCAGGTCGTGGACGTAGCGCCGGAGTTCGGCGCCTCCCGAGCACAACACCTGTTCGCGCAGCCGCAGGAAGAGCACCATGACGCGGTCGCGCATCGCGATCGCCTGCTCCAGTGCCTCCTCGGGGCCGCAGCCCAGTTCGTGGCAGAGCACGTCGATCAGGTTCAGGTCGTCGTCGGCCCGCAGCAGCTCCTTGTTGCGCGAGTAGAGGTCGTTGTCCCAGCTGACCAGGGTCCAGGTGATCTCGGTGAGGGCCCGCACGCGCGGGTCCTCCATGTCCTCGTCGGGCACCGAGTAGCCCGCGACGATCTCCATCATCGCGGTGGAGGGCGCCATGCCGATGGCGCGCATCCACAGGGTCACGTAGTCGTCAAGTGAGGGCTGTCCCGGGGTGCGGCGGCAGTCCGCCTCCCAGACCAGTCCCGAGGTGTAGACGCGCATGGCGTCGACCCAGCGGCGCAGCTGGCGCGGCGTGGCGTACGTCTCCAGTTCGAGGCGCAGGTCGCGCAGCGCGTCGGCGTGTCGCGACGCGCCGGACGCGGGCACGCCGGGCGCCTCGACGGCACGCATTATTCGGGAGGTCTCCCGGGCCAGCCGCCCCGCGGTGGGCCGGGCCTCGTCGCAGACGCCGTCGTCGAGCGAGAAGAGCACGGCGTGGAACTTCGCCATCAGGGCGAGCGGGGCGAGGCGGCCATAGGGCATGGTCGCCGCGGTGAGTCCGCCGAAGTCGCAGAGCGCGAGGCGCTGTCGCTGCGCCTCCTCGTCGTCGAGCTGCTGTCGGAGCATCCAGTCGACGGTCATCTCGTTCAACACGCCGGAGGCCGGATGGGCGGCGGGCGGCACCGGGCAGTAGAAGGGAACGTGGGGCAACTGCTGAATCAGCCGGTGATCCGAAGCGATGCTCATGAGAAATCCCCCTGGAGTCCAGGTTTCAACGTGCAGTGTGGGGTTCTGCTCTGTGCTGGGGCCTATATGCCCATGTCCGATCGTCAATAACGATGCAACTGCCCATGAGCTGACTCAAGTTGAGCACTCGTTGTCCGGACACGGCGGCTGGGTGTTTTTCGGACCGTTTGGGCGCTGCGGATGATCTGTGGGGGGCGGACGGGGCCATCGGGGCGGATCTTTACGTGTACACCTCTTGCCATCAAGACATGACGGAGTGTTCAACCTCCCAGGTCAGGCCTGAAAAAAACTTCTTTGCCCGCGCGCCGCCCCGGTCGGCGACAACGGGGTCCCAGGACCTCCGTCAGGTGACCGATCTGGCGGGAATCGGTCTTGCTGCGGGCCTTGCGTTCGAAATATCCCGTCCCTTACCGCTCCGGCCTGCGCCGTTCGTACGCCGCCCGGTGCGCCGTGCGCGCCCGTCGTGACCCGACTTCGCACCCCGTGCCGCGTTCGAATTCTTTCGGAGGGGTGCGGAGCTGTCCGAAAGGGCGTCCACGGTGTGGGACACCCCGACCGGTCGTGAACGGGTGTCAACAACGGCATCCCGCCGTACGGCTTGTTTCGGGTGGTTCCGATCGGCGCGTCGCTCTGCCTCAGCCGGCCGCGAACCACGCCTCCGCCACGGCCTCCCAGGTCTGCTCCGCGGGCATGGGCAGCTCGCGGAAGTACCAGGTGAAGTTGGAGTAGACGTGCAGCAGGGCGTGTGCGAGGAGTTGGCGCGCGTCGAAGGAGGCGCCGTAGGCCTGTTGGAAGCGGGCCATCAGGCCGGGCTCGCCGCGGGTCACGAAGAGGCCGACACCCACCAGGTCGTACGCCGGGTCGCCGATCATGGCGGGCTCGAAGTCGATGAGGCCGGTGAGCCGCCACGTTCGCGGGTCGACGAGAAGGTGCTGGCGCATGAACTCGGTGTGCAGCAGGACACGCCGCGGGCCGGCCGGCAGCTCGACGGTGTCGAGAAAGGCGGGGATCCGCGCGATCCACTCCTCGGGGAGGCCGCAGGCGCGCTGGCGCGCGACGGCGCCCGCACGCTGCCCGGCCAGGAAGCCGTGCCAGTCGTCCGGGCCGAGGTGCGGGGCGAGCGGGGCCGGGTCGAGCGCGTGCAGTGCGGCGAGCGCCTCGCCCGCCTGCGCCACGAGGTCTGCGCGGACGGCGGCCGGGACGCGCGGCCAGGCGAGGGCCAGGTCCTCGCCCGGCAGTTGGGACATCAGCACGTACCGCCAGCCCCGGACGTACGGGCCCGAGGAGAACACCTCGGGGGTACGGAGCGGAAGCCGGCCGTGCAGATGGCGCAGGACGCGGCCCTCCCGGATGCCGTCCTCGGCGGCGGAGCCGGGGTACAGCTTGAGGACGTGGTCGCCGCCGACGGCATACACCGGCTGGGAGCCCTCGGCGTAGCGGGTCAGAGCCGCTCCGGGCAGGCCGAGGCGGGCACACACGTCCTCCGCCGCCGGCCGCACGAGCGCCTCGTCCGGGACGACGGCGTCCCATTCCTCGTCGGTGTTCACCTCGGGAAGCATGACGCGGACGCTAGGCAGATGATCAGCCCGGCTGCAATCGATTTGCGGACGGACTGCGCTACGCTGCGAGACACCTTGCCGCTTTTGTCCCGTATTGCGGGTCATTCGGAGCGTGCGTCGCCTCGGAGTCCCGCGTGTCGCCACGGATTGCTTCCTGGAGGTCCCCTTGCTGTCCGGCCGCCGCCGTCTCGCACTCGCCGCACTGCTGGTGGCCTCCCTCGCCGCCGGCCCGTTCCCCGCGACCGCGGACACTCCCGCCCCTTACCCCCTCCCCTACACCATCGAGCACGCCGGCACCCTGTCCCCGAGGGCCGCTGCGGCGCCCGGAACCAACCTGCTGGTCGTCGGGGTCGACCGGCGCAGCGGGATGGCCCCGGAGGAGATCCAGCGGCTGCACGTCGGCGGGCAGGAGTGCGACTGCACCGACGTCATGATGCTGGTGCACCTCGCGCAGGACGGCCGGCGGATGAGCGTGGTCTCCATCCCCCGTGACTCCTATGTGCAGTTCGCCTCGCACGGCCATCCGCAGCACGCGGGGAAGGTCAACGGCGCGTACCAGCACGGCGGTCCGGACCTCGCGGTGCGGACCGTGGAACAGGCCACCGGGCTGCGTGTCGACCATTACCTGGAGACCGACTTCGCCCGTTTCACCGAAGCGGTGGACGGCCTCGGTGGCGCACAGGTCTGCACCGACCGGCCCCTGGAGGACTTCAACTCCGGGCTCTCCCTGGCTCCCGGCACCCAGGTGCTCGACGGTCCGCAGGCCCTGCGTTACGCGCGGGCCCGCAAGCTCTCCCCGCCCGGGGACCTGGGCCGGGTGCGCCGCCAGCAACGGCTGCTGCTCGGCATGGTGACCCGGCTGTCCGAGGCCGGCACCTTCCGCAATCCGGTGGCTCTCGCCGGGGCGGCCCACGCCCTGCTCCCGCGGCTGCGCACGGATGCCGGAACAGGTCTCGCCACCTTGTTCTCGCTGGGCTGGACCCTGCGTGAACTGAGCCCCGGACAGATGGAGTTCGCGACCGTCCCGATGTCGGCCTTCGACCACCGGGTACCGCAGTGGGGATCGACCCTGGTGTGGGACGCGGCGCGGGCCGAGCGGCTGTTCACGGCGATGCGTGAGGACCGGCCGGTGGCCGCGGAGGTCACCCTCCAGGCGGTGCCGGTCGAGAAGGCGCCCAGCACGGTTCCGGTGCGGGTGGACGACCCGGACGTGGCGGAGGCACTGCGGCGCAGCGGCTTCGACGTGACGAAGGCGGAGCCGCCCGCCGTCCGGACGGACGGCCCGACGGTGATCACGTACGACCCGTACTGGGAGCGGTACGCCTCCACCCTGGCCGCCGCACTGCCCGGCGCGCGGCTGCGCCCGGTCGCTGGGCACGGACGCGTCTTCCAGGTGGCGGTGGGCTCGGCGGACCGCGGCGTGACCGAGGTGCGGTACGACCGGAGCATGGTCGAGGGGGCTCCGATGACGGGCGAGCAGCTGCGCTGCCGGTAGCGAGGGCGCCGCAACCTGGCCCGGCGGACCCGGATCAGGGCCAGGGACCGGCCGCGTCAGCCCTTCGGCACGTGCTCCTCGTACAGGGCGCGGACCACCGCACCGCACTGCGCACCGCGACAGTGGCCGGACTCCACCCGGGTGCGGCGGCGCAGACCGCCCAGGGAGCGGGCGGGGACGGTGGCGGTGAGGGCGTCGCGGATCTCGCCCCGGGTGACCGACTCGCACGGGCAGACGACGTCCCCGTAGGCCGGGTCGCGGGCGATGAGGTCGGGGCGGCGGTGGGGGCGGGGAAAGGCTTCGCCGATGTTCGGCATCCGGAGCGGCGCCGGGCCGGTGCGCCGGCCGGCGTCCGGCAGCTCACCCTGCTCCTCCAGCAGGCCGACGACGTACGAGGCGATGCCCATCGAGGCGCTGAGTCCGGTGGACCGGATGCCGCCCACGGTGACGTACCGCAGGCCGGGGTGGGCCCGGTTCCGGAAGTCCTCGTGGCCGGTGGCCGCGCGCAGCCCCGCGTACGACGTGATGACCTGCTCCTTGAGGAGGTCCGGCATGATGCGGCGGCCCTGGTCGAGGAGGTACGCGCGGCCTTCGGGGGTGGTGTGGTGGGCCGTCTTGGCGTCCTCCCCCGTGAGGTCCTCGGCGGTGGGGCCGAGCAGCACGTTGCCGAAGACGGTGGGCGTGACGAGCACGCCCTTGCCCAGTGCGGTCGGGACGGGCAGCAGGATGTGCCGGACGAGGGCCCGGGACGGCTTGGCGAAGACGAGGAGCTGGCCGCGGCGCGGGGTGACGGTGAAGTCGTTGATGCCGAGGAGGCGGTCGATGTCGTCGGCGTGGAGCCCGGCGGCGTTGACGAGGAGGCGGGTGCGCAGGGTGCCTCGGGTGGTGCGGACCTCGTGGCCCTCGGGGAGCGAAGTGAGCGCGACCACCCTGGTGTTGAGGTGCAGGTCGACTCCGGCGCGGACCGCTTGGGTGGCGTAGGCGAGGGTGGTGGTCCAGGGGCAGATGATGCTCTCGTCCGGCACTGCGAGCGCGCCGAGGGCTCCGGGCCCGAGGTGCGGTTCGCGGAGGTAGAGCTCGGCGGGCGTGAGCTGGCGGGTGTCGGTGCAGCCGTTGCGGGCGGCCTTGTCGGCGAGGGCGGGGAGGGCGGCCAGCTGTTCCTCGGTCCAGGCCACGAGGAGGGCGCCGACCTGCTCGACGGGAATGCCGCACCGGCCCGCGTAGGCGAGCAGCTGACGCCGTCCCTCCCGTACGAGCCGGGCTTCGAGCGTGCCGGGGGTGGCGTCGAACCCGGTGTGCAGGATCGCGGTGTTGGCCTTGGACGTGCCGTTGCCGACGTCGTCGGAGGCGTCGACGAGAGCGATCCGAAGTGCGGAATACCGGGCCAGCTCACGCGCGACGGCGGCACCGACCACGCCGGCACCGATGACGGTGATGTCGTACGGGGCAGGGTCGGCGGACGGCATGGAGCTCCGCGTGGGGTCGTGCTGCCGGGCGGACGGCATGCGGCTCCTCGGGGGAGGTTCTGCGCCGGGCGGGCAGCTCGGAGGCGGGAGGGCTGGGAAAAGTGGGCGGCGGGCCCGTCGTGCGTAACAAGGGACGGGCCCGTCCTGCGCAACAAGGCGGGACAGGCGGGCCGCCCGGTGGGGGGGCAGGGCCGGGCCGTACGGACGTGCGAGCCGGTGGCGGCAGGCGGGGTCCTGGAGGGTCCCTGGGCGCGGGTGAGGAGTGACGGGTGAGGGGTGACGGGTGGCGGGTACGGGCAGCCGCGGCGGTCAGTGGTTGTCCACCGCCCTTCGGAACGACGCCCTTCGTTGTTGTGCTTCGTCCGCCGACATCCTCGGCTCGTAGACCGCCGAGGGCTTTCCGGTCGGGGGCAGCGCGTCCGTGACGCCGAGGTGCGGGTTCAGGCCGAGGCGGGCGGCCGTCGCCACTCCGAGCGCTGTCGCGTCGGGCAGTTCCGCGACGACGACCGGGAGCTGCAGCAGGTCTGCCTGCGCCTGCATCAGGAGGGCGGAGCGGGTCAGACCGCCGTCCACCCTCAGTTCGCCAAGACCCGTGCCCAGGTCCCGGCCCATCGCGTCCGCCAACTCCGCCACCTGGGCCGCGATCCCCTCGCACAGTGCGCGGACGAGGTGGCCGGGCCCGGTGTCCAGACCGAGGCCGGTGAGTGAGCCCCGCTGCTGCGGGCGCCACCACGGCGCCGCCAGTCCCGCCAGCGCCGGTACGAACGTCACTCCCCCGCTGTCGGGGACCGTGGAGCCCACCCGGTCCAGGTCCTCGGGGCCGCTGATGACACCGAGTTCCGTAAGCCAGCGCACCGCCGACGCCGCCGTGTAGACCTGGCCGTCGAGGCAGTAGTCGGTACGGCCGCGCAGCTGCCAGGCCACACAGCCGGCCAGGCCCGTCGTGGGGCGCACCGGCCGCCCGCCGGCCTGGGCGAGCAGGAACGCCCCTGTTCCGTAGGTGCACTTGGCGGACCCCGCCGCCACCGCCCGTTGCGCGAGGAGCGCGGCCTGCTGGTCCACCATAAGTCCCGTCAGCGGGAGTTCGGGGCCGAAGGCCCTCGTCGTACCGACGTGCCGGTCGCAGGAGACGACCTCCGGAAGGTCCTCGTGGGCGAGGCCGAACACGTCCAGGGCGGCCCCGGACCACTCCACCCGGTCGAGGTCGAGGAGCTGGGTGCGGCCGGCGGTCGACGCGTCGTTGACGAACACCCCGGTGAGACGGTGGACGAGCCAGGCGTCACTGGTGGTGACCACCCCCGCGCGGGTGAGCCGGCGCCGTATCCAGGCCATCTTGGGCGCGGCGAAGTAGGGGTCCAGGGGGAGGCCGGTGAGTTCCTGCAACCCGGCTGCCTGGTCCGCGAGTTCCTCGCACAACCCTGCGGCTCTGCGGTCCTGCCAGACGATCGCCTCGGTGAGCGGTTCGCCCGTCGCCTGGTCCCAGGCCAGTACCGTCTCGCCCTGGTTGGCGAGCCCGACGGCGGCGACGGGCTCGCCCGCCGCGGCGAGTGCGCGCCGGCCGGCCTCCAGCACGGAGGCGTACAGCTCGGCGGGGTCCACCTCGACGCGACCGCCGGGCAGGTGGCGGGGGCGTACCGGCGCCTCACCCGTACCGATCACTCCTCGCCCGGGGCACACGACGAGGGCCTTGGTCGCGGATGTGCCCTGGTCGACGGCCAGCACCGGGGCGTCCCCGCCCGCAGATCCCCTTGCCATCCCCGCACCCCTCGCCCTGTGATCGACGCCGAAAGACTGGGCCAGCCCCGCTGCCGTAGTCAAGGGGCCGCCGGGGAAGTGGGCTCCGAACCCGGGGCCTTCGCGGCAAAAGCTGGACCGGAACGCCGCATCCATGGTCAACTACACGGCGTCCCAACCGGGTTGACCCGACAGAATCGCGCGGCGGAACGGGCTCTGCCGGACCGTCCCCCCACCCCGCCGCACCTGAGGAACCAGTAGAGATGCCCAGCGACGAGTTCCGCCCGGTGTACCACCCGGCCGGTCATGACGCCGAATTACGGTTTGCCGTACAGGAGTTACGCACCGGCCGGTGGGTGGCCATGCGGAACCTGCTGGCCGGTACCGCCGACTGGGCGTCGTGGACCCGGCGCACCCAGGTGCTGGCCGCGGTGGCCGCCGGTACCGACACCGTACGCGCGTGGCGCACGGAGGAGCCGCACAGCCTCGCCGCGACGGTGATGCACACCCGCGTCGCGGTGGAGCGTGCCTCCCGCGCGCACCGCGAGGGACATCCGCGGACCGCCGAGCTGTGGCACGAGGCGTGGGAGGCGTGTCAGGTCTGCGCCCAGCAGGCGCCCGACGATCCGGTGCCGTGGGTCTGCCTGCTGGCGCTGTCGCCGCTCGACCGCCGACAGCGGGTGGCGGAACACCGGGTGCCCCCGCCCGGGCCGATGCTCTTTCCCGGCCCGTGGGGTCTGCTGGACGAGGTCGTCAAGCGCGATCCGGACAACCGCGAGGCCCATCACCGGATGCTGCAGTTCGTGTACGCGCGCAGTCCGCGCGGCTCGCTGCCCGAGGCCGTGAACTACGTGCGCTGGGCGGTCGGCCCCGCCCCCTTGGGGTCGGCGGTGCACGTGCTGCCCCTGTACGTGCGCATCGAGCGCTACCGCCGCGAGCGCGGCCAGGACAGGGCCCTGGACCTGCACTGGGTGACGGACGACGCGATCCGGGACGCACAGCAGGCGCTGCACCACTGGTTCGACGGGGCCGAGGCCGTGGGCCGCGGCGACCCGGCCGGTGCTGGCGCACACTCGCTGCTCGATCTGAGCCACCTCGCGCACGCCCTGTGGGGCGCCCACCAGTTCTCCTCGGCGGCGCGGGTGTTCGAGGCGCTCGGGCCGTACTACGCCGCCGCCCCTTGGACGTACCGCATTCCCGACGACCGGGGTGACACCGCGCGCGAGGCGGAGGAGCTGTTCCTGCGCGCCCGCACCCGCTCGCTCCAGGCACCTCCCCCGTAACCGACCACCCCCACCGGAGGAACACCCGTGTCCATATCGCCACCGAAGCAGCCCCGTACGAGGCCGCCCGCCCAGCGCGACGAGGAGCAGCGGTTGCGCGAGCTCGGCTACCAGCCGGTGCTGGCCCGCCGGATGGGCGGCTTCGGCAACTTCGCCATCAGCTTCTCCGTCATCTCGGTCCTGTCCGGCTGCATGACGCTGTACGGCTTCGGCCTCGGCACCGGTGGGCCCGCGGTCATGATGTGGGGCTGGCTCGGGGTCGGCCTGTTCGTGCTGACCGTCGGTCTGGCGCTGGCCGAGGTGACGAGCGCGTACCCGACGTCGGGCGCCCTGTACTACATGGCCGACCGGCTCGGCGGCCGCAAGTGGGGCTGGTACACCGGCTGGCTGAACCTGCTGGGGCTGCTCGGGGCGATCGCGGGCATCGACTACGGCGCGGCGCTGTTCACCGGCGCGCTCCTCAACCTGCGGTTCGGCTTCGAGCCGACGCCCGGCTCCACGATGCTCATCTTCATGTGCATCCTGCTGCTGCACGCCGTGCTGAACCTGTTCGGCGTCCGGCTGGTCAGCGTGCTCAACTCGATCAGTGTGTGGTGGCACATCGCGGGCGTCGCGGTGATCGTCGGCGCGCTGGTGATCGTTCCGGACCACCACCAGTCGGCGAAGTTCGTCTTCACCGAGTTCGTGAACGACACCGGTATCGACAGCCCGGTCTACGTGGCGGCCATCGGGCTGCTGCTCGCGCAGTACACCTTCTGCGGTTACGACGCTTCGGCGCACCTGTCGGAGGAGACGTCGAACGCCTCGGTGGCCGCCCCGCGCGGCATCGTGCGCGCGATCTGGGTGTCGTGGATCGCGGGCTTCGCACTGCTGGCCGGTCTCACCTTCGCCATCCAGGACTACGCGGGCACCGTGGGAAGTGCGACCGGGGTGCCGCCGGCGCAGATCCTGCTGGACGCGCTGGGTTCGGGCGGTGCGACGGCGCTGCTGCTCGTGGTGATCGTGGCGCAGTTGTTCTGCGGCAACGCCGAGGTCGCCGCGGCGAGCCGGATGGTGTTCGCGTTCAGCCGTGACAACGCGCTGCCCGGCTCGAAGCTGTGGCGCAGGGTCAGCAGCCGCACCCAGACGCCCGTTCCCGCGGTGTGGCTGTCGGTCGGTGTGGCGTGCCTGATCGCGGTGCCCTCGCTGTACTCGGCGACGGCCTACGGCGCCGTCACCGCCATCAACGTCATCGGCATCACGCCGGCGTACGCCATCCCGATCTTCCTCCGGCTGCGGGCGGGCGACCGTTTCGAGCCGGGGCCGTGGAACCTGGGCCGGTGGAGCAAGCCGGTGGGCTGGTTCGCGGTGTCGTGGGTGGCCGTGGTGACCGTGCTCTTCCTGCTGCCGCAGAAGGCCCCGGTGAACTGGGAGACGATGAACTACGCGGTGATCGCGCTGGCCGTGGTGCTGCTGCTGTCGACGGCGTGGTGGTACGCGGCCCGCAAGTCGTACGGGACCCCTTCGGAGGCGGCGTACGGCACCAAGCGGGAGCGGGAGGAGATCGCGGAGGGCATCGTCTGACCCGCACGGCCAGGCCGGGCCAGGCGCGTCCACCGGTAGGGCAGTTGGCCGGTCCCGGCGCAGGAGGGGCACAACCGGGCACAGTTGGCTGAAAAGCGCCGGTGAACGCACCCGTTCGGGCGGGGCGCCGCCAAGTCAGCTGCGGCGGCCCCGCTTCCGGTGGAAGATCGGGAACGCGTGGGCGGTTCGCCGCTTGCGCCCCCTTGTTCCCGATCGCCCGCTTGGCTCAGGTCGGTGCGTTCCCGGAGGTGAACTGCGGCATGGCCCGCACATCTGTCGTCGGATCCCGGCTTCGGTACTGGTTCGACAACACCATGACCCGGGGCACCCCGGCCCTGATCGGCTGGCTCTCGTTGATCTGCCTGGCGATGGTGGTCCCGCTGAGCTCACTGCTGGTCTGGGTGGACACGAGCAGGCCCCCCACCCTGCACAACCAGCTGCTGGAGATCTGGAAGAACGTGAGCGCGGCGTTCAAACTGGGCGGCGCTGTCGGCGCCCCGGTGTTCGTGCTGCTCTCCGTTCTGCTGGCGCTGGTGGGACTGCTCTTCGCGAGCGCGCTGATCGGGTTGATCGCGGCCGGCGTCAACCGCCGGATCATGGATCTGCGGCGTGGCAGGTCGGTGGTGCTGGAGAACCACCACACGGTGCTGCTGGGCTGGTCGGAGCAGGTCTACCCGATCCTCGCGCAACTGGTGGAGGCGAACAGCAACAAGCGCAGGAGCGCGGTCGCCGTCCTCGCCCCCGGGGACAAGGTCGAGATGGAGGAGCTGATCCGGGCCCGGGTGCCGGACACCCGCAACACGCGGGTGATCTGCCGCACCGGCAGCCCGGTCGATCCCGCGGACATCGAGCGGGTCAATCCGAGCGGCGCCCGCGCGGTGATCGTCATAACGCCGGGTGGTGACGACGGAGACGCCGACCTGGTGAAGACCCTCCTCGCCGTCACCAGGAGCCCCGGGATACAGGACGGCCCGCACCATGTGCTGGCGGCCGTGCGGGACGTACGCAACCGGGACACGGCCCGGCTCGCGGCGGGCCCGGGGGCATGCGTGCTCAGCATCGACGACATCGCGGCCCGTCTCATCGTGCAGACCTGCCGCCGGCCCGGTCTCTCGGTGGTCTACACGGAACTGCTCAGCTACGAGGGCACCGAGTTCTACCTCGGCGCCGAGCCGGGCCTGGTGGGCCGCACCTACCGCGAGGTGCTCATGTCGTACGCCACCTCGGCCGTGGTCGGCCTGCGGCGGGCGGACGGCTCGCTCGCCCTCAACCCGGACTCCGCGGCCGTCGTCCACGAGGGCGACCAGATCGTGGCGATCTCCTGGGACGACGACACGCTGGTCCTCTCGGATCACAGCTGGACGATCGACACGGCGGCGATCGTCACCCCGCCACCGCGCGTCCCGCAGCCCGAGCGGACCCTGATGCTGGGCTGGAACCGGCGTGCCGCCATGGTGATCGAGCAGCTCGACGAGTACGTCGCCGACGGCTCGACCCTCGACGTGGTCGCCCGGGAGCGCGAGGTCGCCGACACGGTCGCCTCGGTGCCGCTGGGGCGGGCCGCGCTGACGGTCGGGTTCCGGCCGGGCGACGTGACCGAGCCCGCGGTGCTGCGCGCTCTCGACGTCGGCGGGTACGACCGTGTGATCGTGCTCGGTGACGACGCCGACGGCACGATGGGACTGCGCGCCGACAACCGGACCCTGGTGACGCTGCTGCAGCTGCGGCACCTCGCGAGCGGGCTGCCCTGCCCCCTGCCGGTCGTCGCGGAGCTGAGCGACGACCGCAACCGCGCGCTGGCGCCGATCAGCGAGAGCGACGACTTCATCGTCAGCGACAAGCTGATCAGCCTGCTGATGACGCAGGTCTCCGAGAACCGCGACCTGGCCGCGCTCTTCGAGGGCCTCTTCCGGGCGGGAGGCAGCGAGATCTACCTCAGGCCCGCCCGTGACTACGTGTTGGCGGGGCACGAGACGGACTTCTACACGGTGGTGGAGTCGGCCCGCCGCCAGGGGCAGTCGGCGATCGGCTACCGGCGGATGTCGGAGGCTGCGGTGCCTCCGAAGTTCGGCATCCACCTGAACCCGGACAAGAGGCTGCCGCTGAGCCTCGCCGAGGGCGACAGCGTGATCGTGCTGGCGAACACCTGACGACTTGCCACTCCCCGCAACGCAGCGCCCCGTGCGGGCATTTGGGGCGTGGCGGCAATTCGCCTGCCGGGTCGGTCGTTTGCGGTGTCGATTCGGACCGATGTGATGTAGTTGATGACGCAAGTGGCCGTGTCCCCCGCACCGAAGGAGTCCTCGTGGCACTCTCCCGCGAAGAACGCGCACGCTTTCTGGCCGAGCCGCACACCGGCGCCCTCTCGGTGGACGCCGGCCCCGGCCGCGCTCCGCTGACCGTGCCCATCTGGTACCAGTACGCACCGGGCGGCGAACTGTGGATCCTGACCGGCGCGGCCTCCCGCAAGGCCGAACTGATCCGGGCGGCGGGCCGGTTCACCCTGATGGCCGACACCACGCAGCCGTCCGTCCGCTACGTGTCCGTGGAGGGGCCGGTGGTCTCCTGGGAGCGGACCACCCGGGAGCAGCTGACCGAGATGAGCGCCCGCTACCTGCCCGCCGACAAGGTCGAGGGCTACGTCGAGTGGTCCTGGAAGGAGCACGGCGAGCAGACGACCGTCCGGATGCGCCCCGAGCGGTGGCTGAGTGCGGACATGGGCACGGTCTGAGCCCTCCGCCCGGCCGAAGGACCGCTTGGTTCCGGATCTCAGGGCTGGCCCTGATGCCGGGCCCGCCGCGGCTGCCTATCGTTGTGTTCACCGGCACCGTTCCGGGGACGACGACGGGGGAAGCACGGGGGATCTCGGGGGAGACGTCGTCCCGGAACGGTTAGCTGGTGCCTCTTGCCGCGGGTGGTTCAGGCCGCCCGCAGATACGTGAGCACGGCCCGCACCCTGCGGTGGTCGTGCAGATCGGTCTCCAGCGCGAGTTTGGCGAAGATGTTGCGCACGTGCGTCTCGACCGTCTTCGCGCCGATCACCAGCAGGCCGGCGATGGCGTCGTTGCTGCGGCCCTCGGCCATCAGGGACAGCACCTCGCGTTCCCTGGCGGTGAGTCCGTCGAGCGGGCCCGGCGCGCGCGGGACGTTCAGCAGCCGGGCCACCACCTGCGGGTCGAGCACGCTGCCGCCTGCCGCGACGCGGGTGAGGGCGCTGCCGAGTTCGTCGATGTCGGCGACCCGCTCCTTGAGGAGATAGCCGAAGCCCCGCGGGTCGTCGGCCAGCGCCCGCACGGTGTCGGTCGTCTCGACGTACTGCGACAGCAGCAGCACTCCGGTGCCGGGGTGCAGGGCGCGGATCGAGGCGGCCGCCCGAAGGCCCTCGTCGGTGTGGGTGGGCGGCATCCTGATGTCGAGGAGGACCGCGTCCGGACGGTGGCCGGTCACCAGCGCGGGCAGCCTCGTCGCGTCTCCCAGCGCGGCTACGACGTCGAACCCCGCGTCGGTCAGCAGTCGCACGATCCCCAGTCGCAGGATCGCCGAGTCCTCGGCAACTATGACCCGCACGGCAGCTCCGCCCTGATCCTGGTCCCGCCGCCCGCGGGAGAGTCCACGTGCAGTATCCCGTCCACGGCGGCCAGCCGGTCCGCCAGCCCCCGCAGTCCGCTGCCGCGCGCGGTGTCCGCACCGCCGACGCCGTCGTCCACGGTCTCGACGACGAGGCGGTCCCCGCTCTGACGGGCGGTGACGCTGACGGCCTTGGCGCGGGCGTGCTTGGTCGCGTTGGCGAGCGCCTCACAGACGGTGAAGTACGCGGTGGACTCCACCACCGGGTCGTAGCGCCGGGGTTCGGCGGCGACCACGACCGGCACCGCCGCCTGCTGGGCGAGAGCGGTCAGCGCCGGGCCGAGGCCCTCCCGGGTGAGGACGGCCGGGTGGATGCCGTGGGCGATGCCGCGCAGTTCTTCGAGGGCCAGGGTGAGGCTCTGCTCGGCCTCGCCGACGGACCGGCGCAGCGACGGATCAGGGTGGTCGGCGAGCCCCTTGTCGACCCGGCGCAGCGCCATCAGCGCGAAGACCAGGCGGGCCTGCGCGCCGTCGTGCAGGTCCCGCTCCAGACGCCCGCGCTCGGCGTCCGCCGCCCGGACGATCCGCGACGTGACCTCCTTGGCCTGGGTGCGCAGCCATACGTTCTCCAGGGCGAGCCGCAGCGCCGCGCCCACGGCTTCGAGGAGTTCGCGGTCGTCGTCGAGCGCGGGGTCGTGGTGCAGCACGGCCAGCGGCGTGCCCCGGGACGAGTCGACGCGGGTCCGCCCCGGGCCCTCGCCGCGCACGCTCCCGCCGGTCCCGTCCACGTACCCGCCCTGCTCCTCCCGCCAGAGGCCCAGCCGCAGTCCGGGGTCGCCCAGCACCCGGCCGAGCACCGTGCGCAGCCGGTCCTCGTCGGGGTCGCTGCCGAGGTCGATGACGAGGTCACCGACCTCCGCGCGCTGGAGCCGCATGCGCAGCAACCCGACGAGGAAGGCGACGGGGACGGCGACCTGGGCGACGTCGGAGAGCAGGAAGACCGCGTCCTCGAAGGTCCCGGTGGGCGGCGTCGGCAGGGTCAGCATCAGCAGGTCCCACAGCAGGAACGCGGAGGCGATCACGATGGCGATCCAGGCGGGCAGCAGTGCCCGGCGGCGGGCCACCGAAGCCTGCTGCCAGCGCCGCACGATGGCGACGACGAGCACGATGGACAGCACCCAGCCGAGCACCCGGTAGCCGGTGTCGACCGGGGTGAAGAGGTCGGTGAGGGCCGGGACGTGCAGCAGGTTGGGGCCGCAGTCGTCGCAGGACAGGTAGGTGGCCTCGACGGCGACGACGGCCGGGTCGTAGGTCATGGCGCGCAGCAGTCCGCCGACGGCGACCACTGCGTAGGAGAAACCGACGAGGCGGCGGCCGGCCGCCGAGCCGATCCGGCCGTCGGGGAAGGAGAGGACGAGGTGGACGAGGACGGCCATGTTGAGCGCCTCCCACCAGGCGCCCAGCGCGAACAGGGCGGGCACGCCCGAGCCCTGGAGATTGCCGAGGAACCAGCTGATGCCCTCGGCGACCATCAACTGGCCGGTGCGGTTGGCGGGCCGGTGCCACCAGGCGGTGAGGCCGCCGCCCGCGTAGGCGACACCGACGGACAGGTCGCGGACGATGTCTCCCGCGGTGCCGCCCGCGCGCGCGTAGGCCCAACTGCCCACGGAGGCGGCCGCGACCGCGGCGAGCGCTGCCACTGCCATGCGTGTCCGGAGGGGGCCGGACGACCCGGGAGTTCTCTTGCTGCACTGCCTGTCCACGGCCCACACGCTAGGCCATCCGGGCGAAAGGACGGCCCGGCCGCCGGAGGGCGCGGCCGACGGGCGTCCGCGACGGCTCCGGGTTCGGCGGGCGCGACGAGCCCGGCGCTCGCGCCGCACATCAGCCCGGCACAACAGGACACACGCAAGGTATGACCCTCGACGACACGAACGCGAATCCCGACTCCGACAACACGGCGAAGGACACGGACCCGGCGAAGGACGCCGGCTCCAACCCGCCCGACCCCGTGGGCGCCAGGACCCAGACCGAGGTCGAAGCGGCACTGAGCGAGCTGGAGGCGGCGAGCGCCGCTCCGGACCGCCAGACACAGATCAGCCGGGGTGCGCTCGCCGGCTACGTCTGGTCGTTGGGCGGCGGGGACACCACCCCCGTCACCGGCTCCCGCAGCTCGGTCGCACCCAACACGGAGCAGTTGGAGGCGGAACTGGACGCGACGGAGCAGCAGTTGCACGACCCGGTGCGCCGCGACATACCCAGGGAGTACGTACAGGGCGTGTGGGACGCGCTCGCCTGGGTGTGCGGACGCACCGACAAGAAGGCGTGAGCGCCGCGGTCGGCGCGCACGTCGTACGTACACCCGGGTCCCAGGCTTACGGCTGGGACCCGGGTGTCGAAACTCCCTCAACCGCCGTGGAATCGGAGTGGCCCACCGATGCCGAAGCCCCTGCCCGACCAGCCGGACGACTGGACCGAACCCGGAGCCCACGCGGTGGGCGACGGTGTGCACCGCATCCCGCTCCCGCTCCCCCTGGACAGCCTGGCCGCGGTCAACGTCTATCTCGTCGAGGACGCGCGGGGCCCGGTGCTCATCGACTCCGGCTGGGCCCGCCCGCAGACCGAGAAGGCCCTGAGCGAGGCGCTGCGCCCCCTCGGGTACGGGCTGGGCGACCTCTCCCAGATCCTGGTGACGCACGCCCACTGGGACCACTACACACAGGCATTGGCGCTGCGCGAGTCCATGGGCGCGCGGGTGCGCATCGGGCGCGGCGAGCGGCACTCCATCGAGGGCCTCGACCTCACCCGGACCCCGCACCCCCGCCAGTCCGCCGCGCTGCGGGCGTGCGGCGCGGGGGACCTGGCCGACCGGGTCGACGCGTGGCCGGTCACCCCCGAGGAGCGGGCGATGCCGTTCGGGCCGCCGGACGCCTGGCTGGACGACGGCGATGAGGTCCCCCTCACCGGCAGGCACCTGACCGTGGTGGCGACGCCCGGCCACACCCGGGGCCACGTGGTGTTCGGCGACGCGGCGGCGGGCCTGCTGTTCTCCGGTGACCACGTGCTGCCGCACATCACGCCGTCCCTGGGGTTCGAGTGCGTACCGGAGAAGTCTCCGCTGCGTTCCTTCCAGCAGTCGCTGCGCCTGGTGCGGGAGTTGCCTGACGCGCTTCTCCTGCCGGCGCACGGCAGGGTGGCGGCCAGCGTGCACACCAGGGTGGACCAGCTCCTCGCCCATCACGAGGAACGGCTGGACGCCGTGCACCGCGAGGTGCGTGCGGGGGCGCCCACCGCGCACCAGGTGGCGCGGGCGCTGCCCTGGACCCGCCGGCTGCGTCGCCTGGACGAACTTCCCGACCAGCACAGGATGCTGGCCGTTCTGGAGATCGACGCCCATCTGGAGGTGCTCACCGAGGTAGGTGTACTCACCTGGGCGCACGTCGAAGGGGTGCGGCACTTCGCGGTACGGGGGTAGGGGCACACCGAAGACGCGCGGGCACTTCGCGGTACGGGGTAGGGGCACACCGAAGACGCGCGGGCACTTCGCGGTACGGGGGTAGGGCGCGTGCGAGGCTCGGGCCGGTACACTCCGGCCGCCCGGCCCCTCGGAAAGGACACCCCCGTGATCGTCGTAGCCGGTGAGGCCCTGATCGACCTCGTCCCGCAGGCCGCGGGCGACGCCCTGGCCCCGCTGCTCCCCGCCCGCGGCGGCGGCCCGTACAACACGGCCGTGGCACTCGGCAGGCTCGGCGCGGACGTCGCCTTCTGCTCGCGGATCTCCACCGACGCCTTCGGTGCCTCGCTCGTCGAGCGGCTGCACGAGGAGAAGGTGTCCACCGCCCTGCTCCAGCGGGGCCCGGAGCCGACCACGCTGGCCGTCGCCTCGATCGACCCGGGCGGCTCGGCCGCGTACGGCTTCTACGTCGAGGGCAGCGCGGACAGGCTGTTCGAAGCTCCGGCGCAACTCCCGGACGCCGTGACGGCGTTGTCCTTCGGAACCTGCTCGCTGGTGCTCGAACCGGGGGCCTCCGCGTACGAGAGGCTGATGCGCCGGGAGGCGGCGCGCGGCACGTTCGTCGCGCTCGACCCGAACATCCGGGCCGGGCTGATCGCCGACCCCGACGCCTACCGGACCCGCTTCCTCGGCTGGCTCCCGCACGTCGCGCTGCTCAAGCTGAGCGAGGAGGACGCCGACTGGCTGGGGCGCGACGTCGAGGGCTGGCTGGCCGCGGGTCCGGCCGCCGTCGTGCTCACCCGGGGCGGCGCCGGACTGACCGCCTACACCCAGAACGGCGAGCACTCCGCCCCCGGGGTGCCGGTGGACGTCGTCGACACCATCGGCGCCGGGGACACCGTGAACGCGGCGCTCCTGCACGCCCTGTCCGCGCGCGGCGCGCTGTCCCGCGAGGCGGTCGCCGCGCTGGACCCCGCGGGTTGGCGGGAGGTGCTGGCTCTCGCCGTCCGCGCGGCCGCCGTGACCTGCTCGCGGGCCGGCGCCGAGCCGCCGTACGCCCACGAACTCCCGGAGCTGTAGGGCCCGCCCCCGCCCGGCCGCACCACGCCCGCGCACCACCGCGCACGCCGTACCCCGCGCCACGCCGCGTCCACCGGTGCAATCCCTATGCCGTGCGGGCGAGTTCGTGAAACGATGCGTTCACCGCGATCACTCCTACCCCACAGGGACCCACCGGGACCGGCCACCGCAGGGAGACCCAGATGCCACAGGGCTCAAGCACTCCCCCCGCCGGGCAGACCGAGATTGCCGACTTCGTCAGGGACTGCTGGCGGCGCAGGTCTGCCCGGCCGCTGCCGCTGGTCGTGCTGCTCGGACGGCCCGGCAGCGGCAAGACGTACGCCTTGGACCACCTCGCCCGCGAGGCCGAGGGCGGGATCACCGCGCGGGTGGACTTCGACCGTCCGTCCGTGCTGGAGGCGTACCGCGAACAGCGCCCGTACCAAACGGCGTTGCAGCTGGCGTTCCTGCTGTCCCGCAAGCACCGCGGGGTCACCCCGCCGAGCTTCCCCCGGCTGATGCTGGGGCTGCTGGCCATCGGTCTCAGGCTGCCGGCCGACAACCGGGAGGAGGCGCGCACCAAACTCAAGAAGGAACTGGCCAGCGCCCGTACGGACACCGCCTACGAGCAGGCGGGCGAGGTGCTCAGCTCGGTCGCCGAGACCTTCGACCTCTCGCCGGTGCCGCTCGGTTCCGCCGTCGCCCTGCTGGTACGGGCCTTCGCGCATCTGCCCTCCGAGTGGGTGCTGCGCAAGTCGCTGCGCAGTTACGGCGCGGGCACGTCGAAGGAGGGTCTCGAAGCCCTGATCGACCTCAACCAGCTGCACCACAGCGACACCCCCGACAGCCGTGAGCGGGTGGACCGGGCGATGTGCGAGGCGTTCCTCGACGACCTGGTCGCCTCCTTCGAGCACGGCAGCAGGCTCTACAACTGCCTGGTGCTGCTGGACAACATCGACAACCGGCCGGACGTCGTGCACTTCCTGCGGACCCTGACCTCGCTACGCGCGGAGAAGGCCAGGGGCGGGGTGTACGACCCGCTGCTGCTGGTCGCCACGTCGGCCACCACGCGCGCGGTGCCGGGGCCCGCCGACGGCAGGCCCGACGACCCGCACCTGCTGCACCCGGACTCCCTGTCGTACGAGCTGTGGCGGAGCAGGCCGAACGCGCCGCCGCCGCAGTGGTGGTGCCCGGTGCGGCTGCGCGACCTGGACGAGGTCGAGGTCACCCAGGAGGCGATCCGGTACGAGCAGGAGCGCGCCAGGGCGGCGGGCCACCCGCAGGAGTGGGTGCTGCCGGGGGCCACCCCGCTGATCCACCGGCTCACCTACGGGCATCCGTGGAGCGTGCACACCCTGCACGGGGTGCTGGTTTCGCTGCGCGGCGGGGCCCCGAGCGAGAGCGATCTGCGCGGGCTGCTGCTGGTCCGTCCGCAGGGCGCCGAAGGTCCGCCACCCGACAGCCCGGTGACCGAGTCCGCCCGGCTGGCCGACCTGATGCGCGAACGGCTGCTGGCCGGTCTCGGCGACGACCAGCGCCGGGCGGCGCTGCTGATCGCCGCCGCCCGCACCCCGAGGGCCGCGGTCAACGCCGGGCTGCTCGGCGACCAGCCCGAGGACGCCAGGGCCACGCTGATGCGGGAGCTGCGGGAGCGGATGTGGCTGTCCAGGCGGGTTCCGGAGGACGCCCACACCCGGGGTGGCCGGGGCCCTTCCGGGTATCTGCTGCCGCGCACCGACGAGCGTGGCCGGCCCGCGTCGGACGAGTCGGACACCACCTTCGACACGCAGCCGGTGCTGCACCCGTGGCTGCGGCTGCTGCTCCTGGACGCGCTGGCGGGGCCGCCGAACGGTTCGCTGGAGAGCTGGCGGGCACTGCACGGGCAGCTCGCCCACTGGCACCGGACGCACCACCAGCCCCTGGACGCCCTCTACCACCAGCTGGCGCGGGGCGGCCTGTCGGACGTGGTCGACCACTTCACGACCCGGGTGCACGACCCCGACCTGGTGCCGTGGCTGCGCGAGCTCTACCACGTGACGGCCGCGCCCATGTACCACTCGTGGCTCTCCGACGAGCCGCCGCGCCGGCTGGCCACGGACCTCGCCCGCGAGCTGGCCCCCGACGCGGTCGCGGATCCGGTGCTCGGGCGGCCGACGGCCGAGCTGTGCGCGGCGCTGTGGCTTGCCGTGGACCCACGCAGCAGGCTGCCGGTCAACAGGCCCGACCTCAACCAGAAGATCGGCGCGCTGCTGCGGCAGCTCGCGGCGGTGGCCGACGCGGACGCCGACACGCTGCTGGACGAGGCCGCACGCTACTCGGGCTGACGGGCCGAACCAGAATCAGAGAGGGAGCCGCAGATGAGGTGGCCGCGCAGGAACCGGGAGCGCCGTTCCGGCTGGATGGGCGAGCTGCCCCCGTGGTGGCGGCGCTACCCCGGCAACGCGATCTGCATCGTGCTGGCCGTGGCCCTGCTCGGCGGCGGACTGTCCTGGCTGCTGTGGCCGGACCCCCCGGAGGACACCTCCTGCGCGACGGGGGTGGAGCGGGTGGAGTCGGAGTGCGTGGGGGTGACCGACGGCTCGTACTCCTTCGGTGACGGCGACGGCGAGGGCGGGAACCTCGCCGGGGTCTTCGGGCGGATCCGCACGGAGAACGACGCCGTGAACAAGGCGACGGCGAAGAAGGACGGCCCGAGCCACGTCAGCGTCGTCTACCTGATGTCGATGGTCCCGCGGGCGAAGAACGGCGACACCAACACCCCGGACTCCGTACGGCACGAGATCCAGGGCGCACACACCGCACAGATGGAGGCCAACCACTCCGGCAAGTACGGAGACCTGCCCAAGATCAAACTCTTGCTCGCGCACGTCGGCAACAGTGCCGCGCAGGCCGACGCGGTCCTGGCGGAGATCCGCGACCGCGTTCCCGGCGACCGGATCGTGGCGGTGGCGGGCCTCGGCACCAGCACGGTGGCGACGGAGGGGCTGATACGGAGACTGACCGGCCCCAAGAGCTCCGGCGGGCTGCAACTCGCCGCCGTCGGATCTGTGTTGACGGCCGACACCCTGAAGAAGGTGCCGGGCCTGGTGCGTGTCGCCCCGGTCAACTCCGACGAGGCGTCGGCCGCCGCGGCCTTCCTCCAGCAGAAGGAGTACGCGAAGAAGCGGGTGCTGGTGGTGCAGGACGAGAAGCCGGACGACCAGTACACCAAGACCCTCGGCCAGGGGTTCCTGCGCGCCTTCCCCGCGTCGCGGCTGGCCGCGAAGACGGAGACGTACGACTCGTCGCAGGACGGGGTGGGCACCGCGTTCAAGACCCGGATGTCGACGATCTGCGCGGCCAGGCCCGACGTGATCTTCTTCGCCGGGCGGGGCACCCACCTGCCTGCCTTCCTGGCCCCGCTGAAGGACCGGCCGTGCGCCAAGGAGCGGCAGGTGCTGGTGGTCTCCGGTGACGACGCCTCGCAGAGCGCCCAGGCGGACGGCTTCCAGGACATCAAGGACACCCTGCGCGACGGCAACGTACGGCTGGTCTACACCGGCCTCGCCCACCCGGAGAGCTGGTCGCTGCGCCCGGATGCCTACCCGGGGGCCTCGAAGCCCTCGTTCGGCCCCGAGGGCCGTTTCCACCAGCTGTTCAAGGAGGAGGCGCTGGACGACGGACAGGCCATCATGGGGCACGACGCGGTGCTCACGGCGGTGGCCGGCATCCGGCTGGTCGCCAAGAACTCGAACACCAACAACGGCCTGGTGAGCGGTTCCGAGGTGATCCAGATCTGGCGTTCGCTGCACGGCCGCGAGACGGTGCTGGGCGCGAGCGGGCTGATCTCCCTTGACAACGAGGGCTCGCCCGAGCGCAAGGCGGTCCCGCTCATCGAGATCCGCGCGGACGGCTCGGTACACACCCTCGCGGTCTCGGCCCAGGGCGGCAAGCCGCTCACCTTGCAGGAGTTGGGCGAGTAGGCCGGGCAGCACGACGACGCCCAGGCGGACACTGCCCGGACACCCCGACCGGCCCGGCCCCGGGCCAGGCCTCCCCGCAGCCGTATACGCGTCCCACCTCGCCTCCGGGGCCCCACCGGACAACCCCCGCACCGAAATACGTGTGTTACACACGGAGCCGGGTGCGGAAACACCCGCTGCCTACTGTCGCCCGTCACGCACCCCCACCCTCATTGGAGGACCCCGTGACGGTCGACCAGTCGCCCGCTGTCGAGCCGCGGCCGCAGCAACCGGCCCCCGCCCCCGGTTCCCCACCGGACACTGCGCCCGTCGGCCGCGCGGCGAAGGAGACCCTGGAGGACTACACCCTCCGCTTCGCGCCCCGCAGTTACCGCCGCTGGACCCCCGCCGTGGTCGGCGCATCCGCGCTCGGCGGCATCGCGTACATGGCGGACTTCTCCATCGGCGCCGGCATCGGCATGACCCACGGCACCGGCAACGCGCTGCTCTCGATCCTCGTCGCCGCGGCGGTCATCTTCGTCTCCGGCATCCCGCTCGCCTACTACGCGGCCCGCTACAACCTCGACCTGGACCTGATCACCCGTGGCTCGGGCTTCGGCTACTACGGCTCCGTGATCACCAGTGTCATCTTCGCCAGCTTCACCTTCATCTTCTTCGCCACCGAGGGCGCCATCATGGCGCAGGGGCTCAAGTTCGCCCTGGGCATGCCCCTTTGGGCCGGGTACGCGCTGTCCACCCTCGTCATCATCCCGCTCGTCATCTACGGCATGAAGGCGCTCACCAAGCTGCAGTCGTGGACCAACCCGCTGTGGATCGTCCTGATCGTCGCCCCGCTGGTGTACGTCGTCGCCACCGAGCCGGGCTCGGTGAGCCGGTTCCTGTCGTACGAGGGGAGCACCGGTGGCGCGGGCGTCTCCTCGGCCGCGGTGATGCTGGGCGCCGGGGTCTGCCTCTCGCTCATGGGGCAGATCGGTGAACAGATCGACTATCTGCGCTTCATGCCGCCGAAGACCGAGGCGAACAAGCGCTCCTGGTGGGCCGCGACCCTCCTCGCCGGCCCCGGCTGGGTGGTCTTCGGCGCGCTGAAGCAGGCCATCGGCGTCTTCCTCGCGGTGTACATCGTGGACGCGGTCGGCGTGGCGGCCGCGGTCGAACCGATCGAGCAGTTCATCGCCGCCTTCCGGCAGTTGATGCCGGGCTGGCTGGTCGTGCCGCTGGCGCTCCTGCTGGTCGTGCTCAGCCAGGTCAAGATCAACGTCACCAACTCCTACTCCGGCTCGCTCGCCTGGACGAACTCGTACACCCGCGTGACGAAGCACTACCCGGGGCGCATCGTCTTCGTCCTGGTCAACCTCGCGATCTCGCTGATCCTGATGGAGGCGAACATGTTCGCCTTCCTCAACGACGTGCTGAGCTTCTACTCGAACTGCGCGATGGCCTGGGTCGTGACGGTCGCCACCGACATCGGCGTCAACAAGTACCTCCTGAAGCTCTCCCCCAAGCAGCCGGAGTTCCGCCGCGGGATGCTTTACGCGGTCAACCCGGTCGGTGTGGTCTCCTTCCTTGCCTCCTCCGTCCTGTCCATAGCCGTCTACTTCGGCCTGTTCGGGGACGCGGTCCAGCCGTACTCGCCGCTGGTCGCCGTGGTCGTCGCCGTACTGCTGACCCCGGCCGTCGCCGTACTCACCAAGGGCCGCTACTATCTGCGCCGCACCGACGACGGAATCGCGGAGCCGCTGCTCGACGCGGAAGGCAACCCCGCCGCGACCGTCTACGAGTGCGGGGTCTGCACGCAGCCCTTCGAGCGTCCCGACGTCCTGGCGGACGCCTCGGGCGGCGTCATCTGCTCGCTGTGCCTGACCACGGACAGGACGGGTACGCGCGTCCTGCCCGAACAGCGGTGACGGCCGTCCCGGCACCGGCCGCCGGGAGCCGATGACGTTCGTCGGCCGTCGCTCGCACAAACGCCGCAGGGCCCGTCCGAGGACGGGCCCTGAGCGGTGAAACTTCCGACATCACTGTCGGGACGACAGGATTTGAACCTGCGACCCCTTGACCCCCAGTCAAGTGCGCTACCAAGCTGCGCCACGTCCCGATACGCGCTGACCTGGGGTTTCCCCTGGCTGGGCGCGCATGAGAACGATACCGCACTTCCGGACGTGGTCGCGAACGCCTTTGCCCCTTCGCCGCGCTTGACCTCAAGTCTGGTTGAGGACGCATCGTCGTGTCCATGAACACGCAGACGAGGGACATCACCGACCACACCGACGGCCTGCGGGGCGCTCAGGGCGCTCGCGGCTCCTACGGCCGTGCGGATCTGCCCCGCCTGATGGGGCTGATGACCGGCGACGAGAAGCACGGGCCGGCCGCGACCTCCACCCTGGACGTGCTGTGGGTGCTCTACGACCGGGTCCTGCGGGTGTCGCCCGGCACCGCCGCGGACCCCGGGCGGGACCGGTTCCTGCTGTCCAAGGGGCACGGACCGATGGCGTACTACGCCGTGCTCGCCGCGAAGGGCTTCTTCGCGGAGGAGGTGCTGCCGGGGTTCGGGTCGTACACGTCGCCGCTCGGGCACCACCCGGACCGGCTGCTGGTGCCCGGCGTCGAGATCGGCAGCGGCTCGCTCGGGCACGGCCTGCCGCTGGCGGTCGGCACCGTGCTGGGACTGCGGGCACAGGGGCTGACGGATCCCGCGGTCTGGGTGCTGCTCGGGGACGCGGAGCTGGACGAGGGCAGCAACCACGAGGCACTCGCGTACGCGGGTCCGGCCGGGCTCGGTCAGCTGAACGCGGTCGTGATCGACAACTCGTCCGCCACCCACGGCTGGCCCGGCGGCATCGCGTCCCGCTTCGAGGCGGCCGGGTGGTCGGCGCAGACCGTCGACGGACGGGACCACGAGGCCCTGTACGCCGCCTTCCGCGCGCCGCACCCGGGGCGGCCGAGGGTCGTCGTGGCGCGGGTCGAGCCCAAGAACTGAAGCAACAGCAGGCGAAACAGGCATCAGAGCAGAGGAGTTCACCGTGGATACGATGCGGGACCGTTTCATCTCCACCACCGGCCGACTGCTGGACGAGGACCCCAAGGTCGCCGTCGTCCTGGCCGACATCAGCTCGGACGGCTTCGCGCCCGCCCGCCGCGAGCACCCGGACCGGGTGGTGAACGTCGGGATCCGGGAGCAGTTGCTGGTCGGCGTGGGCGCCGGGATGGCGCTCGCCGGGCTGCGGCCGGTGGTGCACACCTTCGCCAGCTTCCTGGTGGAGCGGCCGTTCGAGCAGGTGAAGCTGGACTTCGGGCACCAGGGGGTGGGTGGTGTCCTGGTGAGCGCGGGAGCGTCCTACGACTGGCCGGCCGGCGGGTTCACGCACATGGCGCCCGGGGACGTGGCCCTCCTGGACACCCTCGACGGCTGGACGGTGCACGTGCCGGGCCACCCGGACGAGGCCGAGACCCTGTTGCGGCACGCGGTGGCCGCCGGGGACGACC
Organism: Streptomyces sp. NPDC091272; assembly: GCF_044757485.1. NCBI lineage: Bacteria > Bacillati > Actinomycetota > Actinomycetes > Kitasatosporales > Streptomycetaceae > Streptomyces > Streptomyces sp. NPDC091272. The sequence continues at coordinate 985,304 of NZ_JBIVVC010000001.1, read as the reverse complement.
GGGTCTACCTCCGGCTCTCGCTGCAGAGCAACCGGCGGGCCCGTCCCGTGCGCGGGGAGGGCGGTTTCCACGTCGTACGAGAAGGACGGCGGGGCACCGTCGTCGCGGTCGGGCCGATGCTCGACAACGTCCTGGCGGCGGCCGAGGGGCTGGACGTGACGGTGCTGTACGCGGCCACGGTGCGCCCATTCGACGGGACGGCGCTACGGAACGCGGGCCACACCGACGTCGTGCTCGTGGAGCCGTACCTCGCGGGGACGTCCACCGCCGCGGCGAACGACGCGCTCGCCGAACTGCCGCACCGGGTGCTCGGCCTCGGCGTGGCACGGCGCGAACTGCGGCGGTACGGGGCACTGGACGAACACCTCGCCGCACAGGGGCTCGACGCGGCCTCGCTGCACCGGCGGATCGACTCCTTCCTCACCGGCTGAGCCGCCGCGGATCAGGCCAGTTCCGGGTGCGCCGCGACGAGGCGGCGCGGGGCGGCCTGCCGCCAGGAGTCGAGGAGGATCGCGCGGAGTTCCTCCTCGTCCCGCAGGGCGGCCAGGTGGGCCCGGAGCCAGTCGTAGCGGTCGTCGTGGCCCGCCCGGACGAAGAACTTCGCCGGTTCCGCAGCGATCAGCTCCGGCCGTTCCTCCTTCGGGCACTTGAAGGCCATCGACCGGTCGTCGTCACTCAGCGCGGCGAAGATCTTCCCGGCGACCCGGAAGGTCGGGCTGCCCCAGGAGAGCTTCTCCGCGGTCTCCGGCAGGGCGAGCGCCACCCTGCGCACATCCTCGGAAGTGGTCATGGGGAAACCGTACGGGCCGCCACTGACAACCGCCCTCGGACCGCCGCCGCCTCAGACGTGCTTGTCCAGCCAGGCCGTGAGGTCGTCCTGGACCTCGGCCCGGTTGGTCTCGTTGAGGATCTCGTGCCTGGCTCCCTCGTACCCCTTCCAGCTGAGGTCCTCGACGCCGGCGTAGCGCAGGTCCTCCAGGAGCTCGTGGACGAGCGTCATGCCCTGGTTGCAGGGGTCCTCGGTGCCGACCGCCAGGTGGAAGGGCAGGTCGGCGGGGATACGGGCGAGGTTGCGCGGGTCGTTGAGCTTGCGGATGCCGTGGACCCAGTCGAGCGAGAGGCCCGCGCTGAAGGGGAAGCCGCAGCGTTCGTCGGCGGCGTAGGCGTCCACCTCGCTCTCGTCCCGGGACAGCCACTCGAAACCGGTGCGGTGCGTGAACGCGTCGTTGAAGGAGGCGAACCGCTCGCCGGTGAAGGACGCGGTCGCGTCCCGGCCGTCCTTCTCGATCTTCCGTTCCAGCTCGGTCACCGCCGCGTCGAGATCGGTGCCGGGCAGCGTACGGAAAACCCCGGAGAGGATGACGCCGGCGAGGTCGTCCGGATACTCCTGCGCGTAGTCACGGGCCAGCATCGCGCCCAGGCTGTGGCCGAGCAGCACCACGGGGACACCCGGGTGGAGGGTGCGCGCCTGGTCGCCGACCGTGCGCAGGTCGGCGACCGTCGAACGCCAGCCGTCGTCGCCCGCGACGCCGAACCCTCCGGTACCGGTGGCGGTCGCGCCGTGGCCGCGGTGGTCGGAGGCGATCACGCCGTAACCCCTGGAGACGAGGTGGCGGGCGAACCGCTCGTAGCGCTGGGCGTGTTCGGCCGCGCCGTGCGCGATCTGGACGAGGGCGCGCGGGCGCCCGCTCTCCGGGAGCCAGCTGTACGTCGCGATCTGGACGCCGTCGTGCGCGGTCGCCGTGCCGGGGGTGGTCATGGGATCGGCCTGCCTCTCTTCGGGACGGGGTACGGGGGTGACAGGGGCGGAGGGTGACAGGGGCGGGGGTACGCTGCTGCCCCTCCCTGACCCTCCCCCGCCGCCGCGCGGATACCCGGAGCCGGATCAGATACCCGCCCCGCGGATATCGGGATGTCCGAGTATCCCGCCCCGGGTCAGATACCCGCCCCGCCGTCCTCGCGGCGGCCGATCTCCGCCATCAGCTCGGCCGCCATCGCCTTGATGATCTCCAGGCCCTCCTTGCCCCATTGCCGGGGCCTGGTGTCGACGACACAGATCGCGCCGAGCGCGATGCCCGAGCGGTCGATGAGCGGGGCGCCGAGGTAGGAGCGGATGCCGATCTCGTCCACGACCGGATTGCCCGCGAAGCGCGGGTAGTCACAGACGTCCTCCAGGACCAGGGCCTTGCGGCGGGCCACCACGTGCGGGCAGTAGCCGTGGTCGCGGGCCATCGCGCGCCCGATCCGCCCGGCCGCGGCCGCCGCGCCGAGGTCGCTGCCGGACAGGGTGCCGTGCGGGGTGTGCAGCCCGGCGAAGAACTGCCGGTTCTCGTCGATGAAGTTGACCATCGAGTACGGCGCCCCGGTCGCCTCCGCCAGCCGCACCGCGAACGCGTCCAGCATCGGGTCGGGCCGCCCGCCGAACCCCAGCTCCCGCAGCCTGCGCGCCCGTTCGGGGCCCTCCCGGTCGGCGGGCGTGAGCAGCAGGTGGCCGATCCTGTCGTACGTCATGTGTGGGCTCCCGTCATGGGTGGGCTCCGTGGGTCGTGGGCGGGACAACGGGCGTGCTGTTCAGGAGGTGCTTGACGAGGGTGACCAGGGTGGCGATGCCGGAGCTGGCGAGCCGGGCGTCGCAGATCACCACCGGGACGTCCGGGTTGAGGTCGAGCGCGCCGCGCACCTCCTCGGGTTCGTACCGGAAGGAGCCGTCGAACTCGTTGACCGCGACGACGAATCCGATGCCGCGCTGCTCGAAGAAGTCGACGGCGGCGAAGCAGTCCTCCAGCCTGCGGGTGTCGGCGAGGACGACCGCACCGAGCGCCCCCTTCGACAGCTCGTCCCACATGAACCAGAACCGTTCCTGTCCGGGGGTGCCGAAGAGGTACAGCACGTGCTGTGCGTCGAGCGTCATCCGGCCGAAGTCCATGGCGACGGTCGTCATGGTCTTGTTCTCGACGCCCTCCAGACTGTCGGTGGCTGCCCCCGCCTGGGTGAGCAGCTCCTCGGTGCTGAGCGGGTCGATCTCGCTGACCGCTCCGACGAAGGTCGTCTTGCCGACGCCGAAGCCGCCCGCGACGAGGATCTTCAGAGCGGTCGGGAAGACCTCCGGACCGGGTTCCGCCGCGTGGCCGGGGTTCTCGGAGCCGTGATCAGAGTTGTCGTCGTAGACCATCGAGCACTGCCTCCAGCAAGTCGCGGTCGGTCGGGGGGTGTTGGAGGGGCGGTGCGTGGGTGACGACCGCGCCGCTGTCCACCAGGTCGGACAGCACGACCTTGGCGACGACGGCGGGCAGCCGCAGATGGGCCGCGATCTCCGCCACCGACATGGGGTCGTCGCACAGACCGAGCGCGGTGAGGTGCTCGGGTCCGAGGTGCACGGGGAGGGCGGCGCCGGTCGCCATCACCATCGTCAGCAGGTCGAGTTCCGCGCTGGGGCGGGTACGGCCGTTGCTCACGGTGTACGGACGGATCAGCCGGCCGGCCGCGTCGTCGAGCCACGGGCCGTCCTGCGGGGCCGCCACGTTCAGTGTCCCGGGGCGTTCGGCGCGGCGCCCGCCCGTTGCCTGACGGGCGTCACCAGGTACGGCCGTACGCTCTTCACCAGCATGGCCATCTCGTACCCGAGGACGGCGGCGTCGGCCTCCCGCCCCGCGAGCACCGCGAGGAAGGTGCCGGAACCGGCGGTGGAGACGAACAGCAGCGTCGAGTCGAGCTCGACCACCACCTGCCGGACCTCGCCGCCGTCGCCGAACCTCATTCCCGCGCTGCGGCCCAGCGAGTAGAGCCCCGACGCGAGGGCCGCCATGTGGTCGGCGCTGTCGGTGTCGAGTCCGTGGACGGACTTGACGAGTCCGTCGGAGGAGAGCAGGACGGCGCTGCGGGTGTAGGGGACCCGTTGGACCAGTCCGCTCAACAGCCAGTCCAGGTCGGTAGCTTGGCCGGTCGGCGCATCGCTCACCATGGGTTGCTCCTTGGGGGTGGGAGAGTTCACGTCGTGGGGTGGGCGTCCTCGGGGCGCTCGGGCCGCCCGGCGCGCTCGAAGCGCTCGGTGCGTCCCGCGCCGTCCGTGCGCTCCGTGCCGTCGGTGCGGGGGCGCTCGGAGAGAAGGTCCTCGGAGCGCACGTCCGCCGCCTCGGCCAGGCCGATGCCACGCTGGAAGGCGGCCATCAGCCCGGGGTCGTGCAGGACGGGTTTGTCGTCCTCCTTGCGGGGGGCGGGGCCGTCCTTGAGCTGCGGCACGAGGTTCTCCTGGCTGCGCCGCCTGGGCAGCCCGGGCTTGCCGACCCGGCCGCGTACGGTCGTGTCGGCGGTGGTCCGGGCCGCGTTGTGGACCGGTTCGGCGGGCACCGTGAACGCCGTCGGTCCACCGGCGCCGTGGGTGACCCCCGGGACGGCGGCGGCCGGATTGGGGCGGTCGGCGCGCTCGCCCCTGACGGGCAGGGGGTGGTGCCCGGCGCTCCCGGTGGGCGTCCCCTGGGGATGGTTCCCGGCGTTCCCGGTGGGCGTCCCCTGGCTCGGGACGGTCCGCTGCCCGTCCGCGGAGGGTGCGAGTTGCCCGTCCGCGCTGCCGCGTCCCGGCTGCTCGTCCGTGCCGCCGTACTCGGGCCGGTCCCCCGTGCCGCCTCCGTACGGGGCTTGTTGTTGTCCCAGGGTGGCGTGGGCGGGCCGCCCGTCGCCCCCGCGGTCGTGCACGGGCTGGTCGCGCGCGTACGCGGGCGCCGGGTCCGGCTCGGCGCCCGAGGGCTCCCTGGAGGCGGTGGAGCGGTGGGAACCGGCGGGCGTCGCGGATATCGGGGGCGAGCCGCCCTGTTGCCGCGCCGGCTCCGGCACCGTCCGGCGCGCCGCCGACGCGCCGGCGGATTCGTGCTCGTCGCCCAGCAGCGCCTCGGGGAGCACCAGCACGGCCTGCACCCCGCCGTAGATGTTGTTCTGCAGCCGGACCACGATGCCGTGCCGGCGGGCCAGCGCGGACACCACGAACAGGCCGATGCGGCCGTCCTGCAGCAGGTGCTGCACATTGACCTGGTCAGGGTCGGCGAGCAGCGCGTTCATCTTGTTCTGCTCGGTGACCGGCATCCCCAGCCCGCGGTCCTCGACCTCGATGGCGAGCCCGGCGGTCACGAACTGGGCGCGCAGCAGCACCGTGGTGTGCGGGGCGCTGAACACCGTGGCGTTCTCCACCAGTTCGGCGAGCAGGTGGATGATGTCGGCGACCGCGTGGCCGCGCAGGGTGCCGTCGATCGGCGGCACCAGCTTGACCCGCGAGTACTGCTCCACCTCGGCGATGGAGGAGCGCATCACCTCGCTCATGCTGACCGGGTTGCTCCACTGACGGCGGGAGATCGCCCCGCCGAGCACGGCGAGGTTCTCCGCGTGCCTGCGGATGCGGGTCGCCAGGTGGTCCACCTGGAACAGGCCCTTGAGCAGGTCGGGGTCCTCGACCTCGTTCTCCATCTCGTCGAGCAGCTGGATCTCGCGGTGCACCAGCGACTGGAGGCGCCGTGCGAGGTTGACGAAGACCTCGACCTTCTGGTCGGTGCCCGCGCTGCTGGAGAACTGCGAGGCCTGTACGACGGCGGTCACCGCCGCGTCGTGCGCGCGTCCCATTTCCTGCGACAGGAGGTCGAACTCATCACCCGTACGGGGGGTGCCCGGCGGTACGGTGCGCCGTATGTCGGGGTTCTCACCGCGTCGCAGGCCGTCCACGACGGCGCGCAGTTCGTCCTGGCGGCGCGCGCTGACGCGGCGCAGTTCGTCGCACCGTACGGTGACGGACCCGGTGGCGCGCAGGGCGGCGAAGGCGGCCACGAACACGGCGAGGGCGGCGAGCGAGGCGGCCACGGCCAGCCCCGCCCATAAGCTCTGCGTCGGCCGGGCGCCGGTGGTGCGGACCGTGTAGAGCACGGCGCCCGCCCCGCTGAGCGCGACGACGACCGCCGGGAGCACGGCGGCGCGCAGCATCTGGGAGCGCAGCTGCGCCTCGGGAGCGGGCTGCACGGGGGTGCGTGCTCCCGGCCGGCCGTGCCGCCCGCCCTCACGGCGCTCCGCCCGCGCCGGGGGTCCCCCCTGCTCGGAGAGCCGGGGGGAAGGTGCGCGAAGATGAGACATCAGCGTCCTCGGTACGTGGGGCCCCAGGGATTTCGGCGTGACTTCGGCGTGTCTGAGCACTCGCGCAGGGCTGGACTCAACTCGGGTGGTGGGGGCCCCTGTTGATCACCGAGCACTCACAGTAGTCGGCAACATTCCATGGGTGAGGGGCTGTTGCCAAACTTCCCCGCCCGGCGTCCCGCTCTGGTATGAGCTCTCGTACGCACGGACGAAACCGGCCGCCCCCGATATGGGGGCGGCCGGTTCACCGGGAAACGCGCCGGGAACGCCTCGGTCTCACGCTCGGACCCACGCGGACGCGGCGGTCTCGTCTCACGCGGACGGGGCAGTTTCCACTCACGCGGACGCGGCGGTCTCCTTCTGCGCGACGACGGCGGACGTCACGGGCCGCACGGCCTCGGGCGCCCGCTCCCCCGGGCCGGGCGCGGCGACGGCTCGCCACCAGGGCGACGAGGGCACCGAGTCCGACGTGGGTTCGAAGGGCTCCCCCGGGCACGGCACGGCGATCCGCGCCCCGGCCCCGGCTGCGGCGGCCACGGTGCCCTCCGCGGGCTCGTCCCACGGGTGCGGGGCGAGGTTGAAGGTGCCCCAGTGGATCGGCAGCATGACGCCGCTCGGGCTGCCGCCCTGGAGGTCGAGGTGGGCGCGCATGCCCTCTTCGGGGGTCATGTGGATGTCCGGCCAGTGCGGGCTGTACGCGCCGATCTGGATCATCGTCGCGTCGAACGGGCCGTGCGCGGCACCGATGTCCTTGAAGCCCTCGAAGTACCCGGTGTCCCCGCTGTGGTAGATCCGGTGCTCGGGCCCCGCGACGGCCCAGGAGGCCCAGAGGGTGTGCTGCTGGTTGCGCAGGCCGCGGCCGCAGAAGTGCCGGGCCGGGGTCGCGGTGAGGCTGATGCCGGCGACCTCCGTGCTCTCGTTCCAGTCGAGCTCGTGGATGCGCTCGGGCGGGACGCCCCAGTGCTCCAGGTGCGCGCCGACGCCCAGGGGGACGGCGAAGACCGCGCCGGTCGCCTTGAGGGCGCGGATCGTCGGCATGTCGAGGTGGTCGTAGTGGTCGTGCGAGATGACGACGACATCGACCTCCCCGAGGGAGGCGAGCGGGACCGGCACGGGGTGCAGCCGCTTGGGGCCCGCGAAGTTGAACGGTGAGCAGCGCTCGCCCCAGACCGGGTCGAACAGCACCCGCCGGCCGTCGATCTCGGCGAGCACGGTGGAGTGGCCCATCCAGGTCAGCCGCAGTCCTGACGGGGGCGGGTCGGCGATGTCGGCGAGCGTCGTCGGGTACACCGGGACGGTTCCGGCGGGGGCGCGCAGTACGCGCTCCTCCTTGCGGAAGTACGTCTTCATGAGACCGGACGTGGATTTGGGCGAGGGCCTGGCGGCCCGGGTGCCCTCGGGGTTCTGGAAGACGCCGTCGGCGAAGTTGGGCGAACGGCGGATGCGCGCCATGCGCTCCCCCGCCGGGTCGGCTCCGAACGCCGCGGTCCTCAGCCCGCGCAGCTTCTCGCGCAACGGCTTCTGCGGGGAATCCGCACTGGTCACGGCACCTCCAAAGGGATCGGCTTCCTTCCATTATGGGCACCGCGTCCGACAGCGCGGGAACGGGGCCGTTACGGGACGCCGCACACTACGAGGCGCATACCGGGAGAGAGGAGCAGACCGCATACTGAGGCGCGTCGGGGGATTCGTGGCACGGAGAGGGGAACGCGGTGTCGCAGCAGGGGCAGCAGGGGCAGCAGCAGGACGGTCCGGCCGAGGAGGGCGCGTCCGGGGGGAGCGCTGCCGGGGAGAGTCCGTACGACGTGCTGGTGATCGGCGGCAGCGGGGTCGACACAGTGGTGCGCGTGGACTCGCTGCCGGTACCCCTCGCGGACTCGGTCGGGGTGGCCCCCATCAGCGAGTGGCCGGGGCACACCGGCGGCAACGTGGCGCTCGGCTGCCAGGCGCTGGGGCTCGGCGTGAAGTTCCTGGACGTCATCGGCGACGACTGGATCGGCGGCCAGGTCAGGGAGCGGCTGGCGAAGGGGGGCGTGGACTTCGAGCCGCTGATCTCGCCAGCGGGCACCCGTCGCGCCGTGAACCTGGTGGACGCGTCGGGCCGGCGGATGTCGTTCTACGACGCCCGCGACCCATCGGATCTGCGGATGCCCGCCGACTTCGTCCTGCCGCACGTGCGCCGCGCCCGGCACGTGCACGTCACGATCATGGGGTTTGCCCGCCACCTCCTGGACGACCTGGTGGCGCGGCAGGTGCCGCTCTCCACCGACCTGCACGACTGGGACGGGCTCGCCGAGCACCACCGCGCCTTCGCGCTCCGCGCCGACCTGGTGTTCCTGAGCGCGGCCGGGGCGGGGACGCGGATCGGCGACGTGATGCGGGAGATCCTTCGCGAGGGCCGGGCCGAGGCGGTCGTGGCGACCGCGGGTGCGGGCGGTTCGTACCTGCTGACCCGTGACGGCGGCAGCACCCCGCGGCCGGTGCCCGCGAGTGTCCCGCCCGGACCTGTGGTGGACTCCAACGGCGCCGGCGACGCCTATGTCTCCGGATTCCTGTACGGGCGCCTGGCCGGACGCAGCCTTGAGGAGTGCGCCAGGCTCGGCGCGCTGGCCGGTGCGTACGCCTGCACGGTCGCGGGCAACACGTCCCTGATCTGCGAGGACGAACTGCTCGCGGGGGCAGGCGACCCGTCGGCCTGAGCACGGCAGGCCGGAACCGCCGTCAGAGCGGCAGCAGGTCGGGCCGCTTGGCCGCCACGTGGTCGCCGGAGCTCTCGCCGCGCAGCCTTCGGCCGATCCACGGCACCAGGTGCTCGCGGGCCCAGTCGATGTTGTCCCGGCGCGCCTCGACCCTGCGGCGCGGCGCCATAGGCGGCCACGGCTGGTCGGGGTCGGCCGGGATGTCCAGGCCGAGTACCTGACCGGCCCGCAGCGCCACCCGGGTGTGCCCCTCGGCCGACAGGTGCAACCGGTCGGAGTCCCAGGCGCGCCGGTCCTGCACGGACCGCAGCGACCACAGGTCCAGGACCGGGCAGCCGTAGCGGTCCGCGATGGAGCGTACGTGCGCCGAGTAGATGGCGGCCTTGCCACGCATGTGGCGCAGTACGGGGACGCCGCGGGTGTCGAACCCGGTGGTGACCATGACCGTGCCGACGGCCGAGGTCAGGTCGGCGACGGCCTTCTCGAACCGCTCGGCGACGTCGTCGGGGTCGCTGCCCGGCCGGATGATGTCGTTGCCGCCCGCGCAGAAGCTGACCAGGTCGGGGGCCAGCTGCCTGGCCCGCGGGACCTGCTCGGCCACGATCTGGTCGAGGAGCTTGCCGCGGACGGCGAGGTTCGCGTAACGGAAGGTGTGCTCGGGTACCCGGTCGTCGAGGAGGACGGCCAGCCGGTCGGCCCAGCCGGTGAACGCGCCGCCGGGACCGGGGTCGCCGACCCCTTCGGTGAAGCTGTCCCCGATCGCCGCGTACGACCCGATGGTGCCTGCGTTGAATGATCTCGAATCGTCTGCCACGTCGACACATCCTCCACTTCGGCAAGTGACCTACGCCACCGTAGGGAGGGGTTGACGGTGGGTGAGATATGCCACCGGTCAAGATTCATTCAACTCGGAATACATGATCCGCACCGCGCGGACGGACCTCGCCCCGCACCCGGGGACGGTACGCGGACGGACCTCGCCCCCGCACCGGGGGACGGTACGGGGGCGAGGGGGGCGTGCGTGCGCCGGACGGGCCGGTGGTGGGGGGACGCACTTACGCGGGGCGGCCCGGGGCCGCCCGTGGGCGTGCGGTCAGAGCGACACGCCGTGGCCGCGCAGGTAGGCCAGCGGGTCGACGTCCGAGCCGTAGCCGGGACCGGTGCGGATCTCGAAGTGCAGGTGCGGTCCGGTGGAATTGCCGGTCGAGCCGGAGTAGCCGATCTGCTGGCCGCCGGAGACGCTCTGACCGGAGCGGACGTTCAGCGCGGACAGGTGTCCGTACTGCGAGTAGCGGCCGTCGGAGTGCTGGATGACGATCTCGTTGCCGTACGCGCCGCCCCAGCCCGCGGAGACGACGGTGCCCGCACCGACGGCCTGGACCGGGGTGCCCGAGGAGGCGCGGAAGTCGACACCGGTGTGGTAACCGCTGGACCAGCTGCCGCCGAAGGCGCGGTACGGGGTGGAGACGCCGGCCTGGACGGGCGCGGTGAAGCCGGAACCGGAGCTCTGCTTGCGCTCGACGGGAGCGGAACTCTGCTTGCGCTCCTCGGTCCGCTTCTCGGTGCGCTGCTCCGTGCGCTGCTCGACGCGCTTCTCGGTGCGCTCGGCCTGCTGGCGCGGCGCGGGCGCCGTGGCCTTCGTCCCGTGCGCGGCGTCGCGGGAGTCACCCGACCCCGCGGGCGCCTTGCCACCGAGGGTGAGCTTCATGCCGGGAAGGATCAGCGACGGGTCCTCGCCGACGACCGACTCGTTGTCCGTGTACAGCTTCTGCCAGCCGCCGCGCACGCTCTCCGCCGCGGCGATCTTCGACAGGTTGTCGCCGGTGACCACGGAGTACGTGCGGTTGCCGGTCTTCTTGGCGTCGGCCTGCGGCGCGGCGGCCGGGAGGTGGGCCGTCCGCTGCTGGGGCAGCTGCTTGAGCAGTGCCTTCTGCGGCTGGGCGACGGGAGCGGCGCCCTTGTCGGCCGCGTGCGCGCCGGTGGCTCCGATCAGCGGGAGCGCCAGTGCGGCGCCGCCCGTACCCGCGGCGACGAAGCCACGGGTGAGCGTGGAGCTGGACTTGGGGCGGCGGTGCTTACCCTTTGCAGGCATGACGGATTCCTCTCCGGCGCCTGCGAGGTGAGCTGTCGGGTTCGGGCTGGAGATGCCCGGCCGCACTCCCTGAGGAGTACGGCTTCACCCCGAGCCGGACCGGCGGACGAGCGCTTCCGGTTCCGGCGTACTACCTGGGTCCCCCGCTCCTGCCACACGAAGAAGTCATGGGTGCGGATTCCGAGCGGTGGCAGGATTCGGCGGTCCACCCGGATTGACGGTGACCGTAAGCGAGTGCGGACCTTCCGAACAAGCCGTTCTCTTCTTCTCCTTTCCCTCGGCACTCCTTCTTCACGGCTCTCCCTGTGATCCATTTCCGTCACTGCCGTCATCAGCCGCCCCTGGCCTGCCATTTGACGGCCCGTGGGACCAGGGCCACCGCTCCGTATGATTCTGCTCACTCCGCCCCGTACCGGGGCAACTTGGGTGCCTAAGGCACCTATTTCGGCGGGTCATGTCGTATCGTCTGTCCGTGCCGCCGTCGGCACTCTCCGGGCCGGCGTACGACCGTGTGAGGAGCACTCGTGACGCAGCAGGTATCGCCGTCGGCCGAGCCCGACCTGGCAGGAGTACGGAACTGCCGGGACGTGGGCGGCCTGCCGACCGAGGACGGTCGCACGGTGCGGCACGGACGGCTCTTCCGCAGCGGCCACCTGGCGCACGCCACCGCCGAGGACGCGGCGTTCCTGCGTTCACTGGGGCTTCACACCGTCTTCGACTTCCGCAATGCCGCGGACCAGGCGATGGAGGGGCCCGACATCGAGCTCGCCGGGGTGCGGAACGTGAACATCCCGCTCAGCGACCCGGCGGACGGCGCCGAGTTCTGGCGGATGGTGCGTGACGGCAACATCGACCAGCTGCGCGAGATCCTCGACGACGGCAAGGCCGCCGCCCGCATGAGCGGTTCGTACCGGCGGATGATCCTGGACCGCACGGCGGACCACAGCCGGGTCCTGCACGCCCTCGCCGAGGACAGCGTGCCCGCCCTGATGCACTGTGCGGCCGGCAAGGACCGGGCGGGCCTGGCGGTCGTGGTGACCCTCCTGGCGGTCGGCGTCGAGCGGGAGGCGATAGTCGCGGACTACGTCAAGTCGAACGACCCGCACCGCCGCTACAAGGTGCGCCGCAGCAGCAGCTCCCCGGAGGCGACGAACGAGGAGGTGATGGTTCTGCTCGCACCGCTCTTCGACGCCCGCGCCGACTACCTGGAGGCGGCCTTCGCCGCCATCGCGGACACGTGGGGCGACACCGAGACCTACCTGACGCAGGGCCTGAAGCTCACGCCGCAGACCCGCGAGGCACTGCGCGAGCGGCTCACCGCATAGCCCGCCCCTCCGGAACACGACCCGCCCCGCCCTGCCCGGGACACGACCCGCCCCCGGCCCTCCGGAACACAACTCGCCCCCGCCCCGCCGGGACACGGCGGCAAGCGGCCTCGCCCCGCCCTGCCGGGGCACGGCGCCGAGCGGCCCCGGCCGCCGTCCGAACCGCCTCAGCCCTTGCCCCCGAGGGTGAACAGCAGATAGACGAAGGCCGCGAAGACGTGGCCCACCGCGACGTACAGGAAGACCCGCAGCACCAGCCCGCGCGGCGCCCGGTCCTCGACGAAACCGAGCACACCGGGCCGGCCCGCCCCGTCGTTCCAGTCGGCCTTGCGGCCGGCGTCGTGCCTCTCGTCGCGGGCCGCCTCCTGTGCGGCCCGCGCGATCGCGGCCATCGCGGCGGTCTGGGACTCGCTGAGCTCCGGCATCTCATGACTCCTGGGGCAGGCAGAGCCCGGCGGCGGCGCTCTGCATCAGTGTGTGTACGAACAGCAGTTCGGCACCGGCCGACGTCACCGCGGTGATCCGGTGCGGGGTGAGCGAGTCGAAGTGGGCGCTGTCCCCCTCGTCCAGGAGGTGGACGCTCTCTCCCAGGACGAGCCGCAGCCGCCCTTCGAGGACGTACAGCCACTCCTCCCCCGGGTGTACGCGCACCAGATCGCTCTGCGCGGCGTGCGGCACGTGCACGCGCAGCGTCTGCATGGCCCGCCCGGGGCCCCCCGCCTGCCGGTAGGTCCAGCCGTCGGCCTCGACGGCGGTCATGTCTCCGGCGCGCAGTACGGCGTCCCGGTCACCGGGGCTCTCGCCCAGCAGGGCCGAGACGGTCGTACCGTAGACACGGGCGAGCGCCAGCAGCATCGGCAGCGAAGGCTGGCGTCTGCCGGTCTCCAGCCGGGACAGGTGCGCGGGCGAGAGCCCGGCCCGCCGGGCCGCGGCCTCCAGCGTGAGGCCGCTGCGGCGACGGAGTTCGCGCAGGTGGGGAGCGACCGCAGGCAGCTCGTCCGGAGAATTGCCCGAGCCGTCGGCCGCGTCTTCCAGGCGTGGCGTCATGCGTCCATTGACGCAGATGGTTTACCCCCGAGGCAAACTTCTTGCCTCAGAGGCAAAAACACATCAATCGGCCTCGCGCCCGCGCCCCGTCTGCTAGCGGTTCGCAACCGCCTGCTTCACCAGCGTCCTGCCGAAGTCCCACATCAGGCCGCCTCCGCTGTGCGCGTCGTCCATCACCGCGGTGAAGGCGTCGACGAACCGGTCGACCTCCTTCTCCCCCACCGTCAGCGGCGGGATCAGTTTGATCACTTCGAGGTGGTCGCCGGACACCTGGGTGAGGATGCGGTGCTTCTGGAGCAGCGGCACCACGACCATCTGGGCGAAGAGGCCCTTGCGGGCGGCCTGGAGCATGGTCCAGCGGCCGCGCAGCTTGAGGGACTGCGGACGGCCGAACTCGATGCCGATCATGAGCCCGCGCCCCCGCACGTCGTGCAGCAGCTCGTACCTGTCGATCAGCGCCGCCAGCCTGGTCCTCAGCAACTCACCGGTCCGCCGGGCGTTCGCGACGATCTGCTCGTCCTCCATCACCGACAGCACCGCGAGCCCGGCCGCCATCGCCTGTGCGTTGGAGCCGAAGCTGGCCGAGTGGACGAGCACCCGGTCCATCGACGAGTAGACCTTCTTGAAGATCCAGTCCTTGCCGAGGGTCGCCCCGACCGGTACGTATCCGCCCGACAGTGCCTTCGCGACGCACAGCAGGTCCGGCTCGACGCCCTCCTCGTGCTGGTACGCGTAGAAGTCCCCGGTCCGCCCCAGGCCGGTCTGCACCTCGTCGGCGATCAGCAGCGCCTTGTGCCGGTGCAGCAGCTCCTGGGCGGCCCGCAGGAATCCGGGCGGGCTCATCTGCACCCCCTTGCCCTGGATCGGCTCCACGACGAAGCCCGCGACGTCGCCGCGCCGCAACTCCCTTTCCAGAGCCTCCAGATCGCCCATCGCGATCGCCGTGTCGGGGAGCAGGGGAGCGAAGCCGTCCCGGAATCCGCTCTCGCCGTTGACCGAGAGCGCCCCGGTGGTCAGCCCGTGGAAGGCGTGCGCGCAGTACAGGATCCGTGGCCGGCCGGTCGCGTAGCGGGCGAACTTCAGGGCGGTCTCCACCGCCTCGGCCCCGCTGTTGCCGAAGAACACCCGGTCCAGGTGCGGACTGTGCGCGAGGAGCTTCTCCGCGAGCAGTCCGGGCAGCGGCTGGCAGTCGAAACGGGTCAGGTCCGCGAGCGAGGCGTCGAGCACGTCGTGCAGGGCCTTGCGTACGACGGGGTGGTGGCGGCCGAGCCCCATCACCCCGAACCCGGCCAGCATGTCCAGGTAGTCGTTGCCCTCGGCGTCCCAGAAGTACGCACCCTCGGCCCGCTCGTAGACCCGGTCGAAGCCGATGGTGTGCAGCATCCGCGGCAGTTGGTGATTGAGGTACCGGGTGTGCAGCTCGTACCGCTCCCCGCCGCGGGCGGCGAGCAGCCCCGCCAGGTCGAAGCCCTTGCGGTCCGAACTCCCGGTGGGGCCCGGGTCCTTGGGCGCGTCCTCCGCCATTGCGTCAACTCTCCTTCTGCACCGTGTGATGGGACCTGTACGGAGCCAGGGCGGCGCCGATGCGGCCCGCGATCTCGACGGGCGTGAGCCCGATGTCGGCCAGCACCTCCGCGCGCCTGGCATGCGCGAGGAACTGTTCCGGAATGCCGAACGTCCGCAGTGGCACGTCGACGTCGGCGTCCCGCAGCACCTGGCCGACCGCCGAACCCACCCCGGATGCGCGGGAGTTGTCCTCCACGACCGCGACCAGTGAATGCAGGGCGGCGAGCGGTGCGAGGGCCTGGTCGACGGGCTTCACCCAGCGCGGGTCGACGACGGTGCACCGTACGCCCCGCTCCTTGAGCAGCTCCGCCGTCTGCAGGCAGACTCCCGCCAGCGCCCCGACCGACACCAGCAGCACCTCGGGCTCCTCGTCCCGGTGCAGCACGTCCAGACCGCCGACCCTGCCGAGCGCCGGGTACTCGGGGCCCACCGTCTCCTTGGGGAAGCGCACCACGGTCGGGGCGTCGTCGACCGCCACCGCCTCCCGCAGCTGCGCCCGCAGCTGCGCGGCGTCGCGCGGTGCGGCGATCCGCAGGCCCGGCACCACCTGGAGGATCGACATGTCCCACATGCCGTTGTGCGAGGGTCCGTCGGTGCCGGTGACACCGGCCCGGTCGAGTACGAAGGTCACCCCGCACCTGTGCAGGGCGACATCCATCAGCACCTGGTCGAAGGCGCGGTTGAGGAAGGTCGCGTACACCGCGAACACCGGATGCAGGCCCCCGGTCGCCAGTCCCGCCGCCGACACCGCGCCGTGCTGCTCGGCGATGCCCACGTCCCACACCCGGCCGGGGTAGGCCTCGGCGAACTTGGTCAGCCCCACCGGATGCAGCATGGCCGCCGTCAGCGCCACCACGTCGGGGCGCTCCGCCCCGATCTTCACCATCTCGTCGCCGAAGACCGACGTCCACGAGGGTCCGCCGCCCGGCGTCAGCGGTTCGCAGGTCAACGGGTCCATCGCCGCCACCGCGTGGAAGCGGTCCGCCTCGTCCTGCTCGGCGAAGGCGTAGCCGCGGCCCTTCTCGGTGAGGCAGTGCACCAGTACGGGGCCGTGGAAGCGTTTCGCCCGGCGCAGCGCGGACTCCACGGCCGCCACGTCGTGTCCGTCGACGGGCGCGACGTACTTGAGCCCGAGGTCCTCGAACATGCCCTGCGGCGCGAAGGCGTCCTTGAACCCCTTCTTTGCGCCGTGCAGCGACTCGTACAGCGGCTGTCCGACCACCGGTGTGCGCTGGAGCAGTTCCTTTCCCCAGGACAGGAACCGCTCGTAGCCGTCGGTGGTCCGCAGTGTCGCCAGGTGGTCGGCGAGGCCGCCGATGGTCGGCGCGTACGACCGTTCGTTGTCGTTGACGACGATGATCAGCGGTCGGTCCTTGGCCGCGGCGATGTTGTTGAGCGCCTCCCAGGCCATGCCGCCGGTGAGCGCCCCGTCGCCGATGACCGCGACGACATGGTCGGGCAGTCCCCGTACCTGGTTGGCCTTGGCCAGCCCGTCCGCCCAGCCGAGCACGGTGGACGCGTGCGAGTTCTCGATGACGTCGTGCTCGGACTCCTCGCGCGACGGGTAGCCGGAGAGGCCGCCCTTGCCACGCAGCTTGGAGAAGTCCTGACGACCGGTCAACAGCTTGTGCACGTAGGACTGGTGGCCGGTGTCCCAGAGAATCCGGTCGACCGGTGAGTCGAAGACGCGGTGCAGTGCGACGGTCAGTTCCACCACACCCAGGTTCGGTCCGAGGTGGCCCCCGGTCCTGGCGACCGCCTGAATCAGGAACTGCCGGATCTCCCCGGCCAGTTCGACGAGCTCTTCTTCGTCCAGCGCCTTCAGGTCCCGTGGACCTCGGATACCTTCCAAGATCGCCACGTACGGCCCCCTCTCGGATTGCTGTTCGCCGGCCGCCGCCGACCGGGCCCGGACGCGCCGCGGGGTGCGGCGCGCCGCGAGCGGCCCGGCCGGCGGCACGGGGAGCCCCGGTGCTCCGGGGCTCCGGCGGCCCTCATCTCATCCGCGGTTGCCCGCCACGGTCTCCCGGGCCGCCCGGATCGACTCCTTGAGCGAGCCCATGGTGGCCAGGACGGCCGTCGGCTCGTACCCGCAGTGCGCCATGCAGTTCGCACACCTCGGGTCCTTGCCGCGTCCGTACTTCTCCCAGTCGGTCTCCTCGATGAGCTGCCGGTACGTGGGGACGTACCCGTCGCTCATCAGGTAGCAGGGGCGCTGCCAGCCGAACAGGGAGTAGTTCGGGATCGCCCACGCCGTGCACGGGAAGTCGGCCTTGCCCTCCAGGAAGTCCAGGAACAGCGGCGAGTGGTTCAGCCGCCACTTCCGCCGGTTGCCGCCGGCGAAGGACTTCTTGAAGAGCTCCCTGGTCTGCTCCACACCCAGGAAGTGCTCCTGGTCGGGAGCCTTCTCGTAGGCGTAGGCGGGCGAGATCATCATCTCGTCCACCTCCAGGTCGTCATTGAGGTAGTTCAGCACCTCGATGATGTTCTGGGGGGTGTCGGTGTTGAAGAAGGTCGAGTTGGTGGTGACCCGGAAGCCGCGCCGCTTGGCCTCCTTGATCGCCTCCACCGCCTCGTCGAAGACGCCTTCCTTCGCCACCGACTCGTCGTGCCGCTCGCGCAGCCCGTCGATGTGCACCGTGAAGGCGAAGTAGGGCGACGGCGTGAACTTCTCGATCTTCTTGCGCAGCAGCATGGCGTTCGTGCACAGGAAGACGTACTTCCTCTTCGCCACCAACTGACGCACGATCTCGTCGATCTGAGGGTGCATCAGTGGTTCGCCACCGGCGATGGAGACCATCGGGGCGCCCGATTCGAGCACCGCCCCCACGGCCTGCGCCACCGGCATGCGCTGCTTCAGCACCCCGGCCGGGTGCTGGATCTTCCCGCAGCCCTCGCACTTGAGGTTGCAGGCGAAAAGCGGTTCCAGCTCGACGATCAGCGGGAACTTGTCGCGTTTGCGGAGCTTCTGTTCGAAGAGATACGTCCCGACCCTGATGGTCTGACGAAGCGGCATTGCCATCTGGCTCACCTCCTGGGGAGCAACAAAGAACGGTGCCATTCATAGAACGCGGGCAGTACTTGGCGAAGCACGCGGAAAGCCGATATCCCGCCGCCGAGCGTGCCGAGCCGGACAAGTTCGTGCTCGGGTGCGTCCACCACCACCCGGACGGCGGCCACGGGCCGCGGCCCGGCCCGCAGCGCACCGGCGAGGGTGGCCGCGGACTCCATGTCCACGCCGATCGCGCCGGTGGCCCGCAGCGCGGCCCGCTCGGCCGCGCCGCGCACGACGTGGTCACTGCCGACGAGCGGCCCGGTGTGGACCACCCGCTCCGGCAGCGCCCTGGCCACCGCGTCGGCCAGCGGCTCCACGTCCGTACAGACGGTGGCGCCCCGGCTGTCGCGGGTCTCGGTGGCGACGATCAGGTCGCCGGGCCGCATCCCGGCGGCGAGCCCGGCGCAGAACCCGGACGCGATGACGGCCGCGTCCTTGGCGCCGCCCTCCTCGCCGAGCGTGCGCGCGACCGCGTAGTCGGCCGCCTCGGGACCCATTCCCGTACGGAGCACGAGGACGGGCCCCACCGCGCCGCGGCGGTCGCCGCCGCGCAGCGCGAGACGTTCGATGCCGAGCGCGCAGGCGATCAACAGCGGCCTGGTGGTACCGGGTTCAGCCGAACCCGGGGTTCGGGTCAATTCAGCCCCCTCAGCGGGCGTTGTGACGGCTCGGATCAGGACCTGGAGGTGGGGAACACGGGCTCCCCGTGGACGTACCGGCCGAGTGCGGTGAGCGGGAACACCTGCCGGTACAGGTGGTAGTTGATGGAGAAGTCCCAGGGGAACCCGGCGCCGGTGAAGTGCGGCTCGTCCCACGAACCGTCCGGCAGCTGGGTCCCGGCGAGCCAGGCGACGCCCCGCTCGGTGGCCTTGGATTCGCTCTCCCCCGCCGCGATCAGCGCGAGGAGCGCCCAGGCCGTCTGCGAGGCGGTGGACACCCCGTGCCCGGCCCAGCCGGCCTCCTTGTAGGAGCGCAGGTCCTCGCCCCAGCCGCCGTCGTCGTTCTGCACGGACTCCAGCCAGGTCACCGCCCGCCGGATCGCGGGGTGCGACCCGGGCAGTCCCGCGGCGGTGAGCGCGGGCACCACCGAGCCGGTGCCGTAGACGTAGTTGACGCCCCAGCGGCCGAACCAGGCGCCGTTGTCCTCCTGTTCGGCGAGCAGCCAGGTGATGCCGCGCCGGGTGCGCGGGTGGTGCGCCTTGCCCTCGACGGCCAGCATCTCCACCACGTGCGCGGTGACGTCGGCGGACGGTGGGTCGATGACCTCGCCGAAGTCGCAGAACGGCAGCCGGTTGGGGAACGCGCTGGTGTTGTCGGCGTCAAAGGCGCCCCAGGCGCCGTTCTTGGACTGCATCCCGAGGTTCCAGCGCACTCCGCGCGCGATGGCCCCCTCGGTCCGCCCCCGGTCCGGGTGGGCCACCCGGCGCAGCGCGAGGATGACCTCGGCGGTGTCGTCGATGTCGGGGTAGTTGTCGTTGCTGAACTCGAACGCCCAGCCGCCCGGCGGGAGTTCCGGCCTGCGCACCGCCCAGTCACCCGGCCGTACGATCTCCTCGGCGAGCATCCAGTCGGCGGCCTTGACCAGCGCCGGGTCGTCGGCGGGCACGCCCGCGTCGGCGAGCGCGATGGTGGCGAGGCAGGTGTCCCAGACCGGTGACTGACAGGCTTCGACCATCCGCGCCCCGTCCTCGCGCCACACCGCGAAGCGGTCCAGCGACTCCAGGCCGGCCCGCATCACCGGGTGTCCGAGGTCGTAGCCCAGCAGGTGCAGGGCGATCAGCGAGTACACGGCCGGTGGCTGGATGCCGCCCCAGCAGCCGTCGTTCTCCTGCCTCTCGACGATCCACCGGGCGGCTGCCTTCATCGCCGAGCGCCGCACGAGCGGCGGGGCGAACCGGTGGTAGAGGTGCAGTGCCTTGTCCAACCGCTGGAAGAGCCCGTCCCAACTGGTGGGAGGGGCGAGGCGCTTGGGCGGGTTGGGGCGGCGCGGGTCGGAGTGCAGCTCGTCGAGGGCGAAGGGTGCGGGCCGCACCGGCCGCTTCGCCGAGACCACCGTCAGCGGAACGATGGTCTGGCGTGCCCAGCACCCGAAGTCGTAGATGTTGAGCGGGAACCACTTGGGAAAGAAGATCAACTCGGGTGGCAGCTCGGGCAGGTCGTCCCACTTCCACCAGCCGAACAGCGCCAGCCAGATCCTGGTGAAGACCCGGCTCGCGGCGATTCCGCCGCGGGCGCGCACCCAGGTTGCGGCCCGGGTCATGTGTGCCTCGTCCGGGAGGTCCCCGGCCAGCCGCAGGGCCACGTAGGCCTCGACGGTGGCCGAGAGGTCGCCGGGACCGCCGTAGAAGGTGGCCCAGGTGCCGTCGGCGCGCTGCTCCCCGCGGATGAAGAGCGCCGCCGCCTGTACCGTCTTCTCGTCCTGGATGCCCAGGAACTGCCGGAGTAACAGGTCCTCGGCGTCCATGGTCACATTGGTTTCCAGGTCGCCCTTCCACCAGCCCTCGGCGTCCTGGCGGGCGAGCAGATTCGCCACCGCCAGGTCCGTGGCCCGCCGCGCGGCGGCCATGACGTCGGGCGCGTCGGTGGTGGCGGTGGTGGCGGTGTCGGTCTGGCTGGCCGCAGTCGTTCCGGGGTCCACGGTCCCGGAACCACCGTCGGTCGTCGCTGTCATGGTTTCCCCTCCGTGCAGTCGGACTATCTGCTGTGCTGGGGTTTCCGTCGCCAGGACCGCCGTGGGCGACGGTCCTGGCGGCGACTGCTGGGGCCCTGGGAGCTAGCCCCCAAAGAGGCCGGTCGTACGCCGGGTGGCCGTCACCGCTTCCGTACGACCACGAAGTCGGCGAGCGCGGTCAGCTGCGCCCGTACCTGTTCCGGCATGTCGACACCGTGCAGGGCCTCGATGGCGACCGCGTGCTGGCGGCGGGCCTCCTGGGTGGTCCACTCGCGTCCGCCGGCTTCCTCGATGAGGGCCGCCCTGGTGGCGAACTCCTCCTCGGAGAAGGTGTCGAAGTCGTGCGACTCGGCGTCCGCCGCGAGGAGTTCACCGAGCTTCTCGGAGGCCGGGCCGCCCGCGGCGAGCGCGGCGACGACCGGCAGCGACTTCTTGCGCTGGCGCAGGTCGCTCCAGGTCTGCTTGCCGGTGGAGTCCGGGTCGCCCCAGATGCCGAGCAGGTCGTCGACGGCCTGGAAGGCGAGGCCGAGGTGGTAGCCGTACGCCTCCAGGGTGTCGGCGGTCCTGTCGTCGGCGCCGCCGAGCACCGCGCCGATGGAGACGGCGCAGGCGAGGAGGGCGCCGGTCTTGTTGCCCTCCATCTCCAGGCACTCCTCGACGGTGACCCGGTCGCGGTGCTCGAAGGAGATGTCCTGTGCCTGGCCGTCGATCAGCTTCCTGGTGGCTGTGGTCAGCCGGCGGGTCGCACGGCCCGCCTCGACCGTGCCGATCTCCAGCAGGATCTCGTTGGCGAGCGCGAAGAGCGCGTCACCGACGAGGATGGCCTGGGCGGGGCCGTGCACCTTCCACACGGTGTCGCGGTGGCGGCGCTGCTCGTCGCCGTCCATCAGGTCGTCGTGCAGCAGCGAGAAGTTGTGCACGAGTTCCACGGCGACCGCGCCGGGCACCCCGACCTCGGGCGTCGCGCCCGCGGCCTCCGCGGACAGCAGGGCGAGCGCGGGGCGGACGGCCTTGCCGCCGTCGCCGTCGGCGGGACGGCCCTGGGCGTCGATCCACCCGAAGTGGTAGGCCGCGACGGTGTCCATGGGCGGCGCGAGCCGGTCCACGGCGGCACGCAGCACCGGGGCGGACATGTCCCTGCCGCGCTCCAACAGCGCAGCGATGTCCACGGTGTCGACAGCCGGGTTCGCCGGGGTCACAGGCTCTCCTCTTGTTCCAGTGCTGATGCTCATGCCGCCTCCAGTGGCGGAATCTCATAGGGCCTGCCGAGGGTGGAGAGCGCTGCCTGTGCGGCGCCGAGGCCGCTGAGCACGGCGCTCTCCATGGTCGCGGGCCACCCGGTGTCGGTCCACGCGCCGGCCAGGTAGAGGCCGGATGCCCGGGTGCGGGTGCCGGGGCGCAGCCGTCCGACGCCGGGGGCGGGGGCGAACGTCGCGGTCCGCTCCCGGGTGACGAAGAAGTCCCGTACCTCGGCGCCACGGGTGGCGGGCAGCAGCCGCTCCAGCTCGGGGAGGTAACGCTCCCTCAGCTCGGCGACCGGCAGGTCGATCTCGTCGGCGGCGTCCGACTGGGACAGCGCCAGGTACTGCCCGCCGCCGGTCAGCCCGGACGCCTCGGTCCGGTCGAAGACCCACTGCACGGGGGTGCCGAGGGCGGCGAAGAAGGGCTTGCGCAGGACCTTGCGGTCGTACACGACGTGCACGTTGAGGATCGGCGAGACGCCGATCTCCAGCAGCCGGTCGGGCTCGTCGAGCGCACCCTTGGGCAGCAGGCCGTGCGTCTCCTTCTGCGGTACGGCGAGGACGACGGCGTCGGCGGTGATCAGCTCGCCGCCCGCGTCGACGACCCAGCTGCCGCTGTTGGTACGGGACAAGGAGTCGGCCTTGGTGCGCAGTTCGGTGCGCACCCCCGCCGAGTCGAGTGCCTTGCGGGCCAGGGTGTCGTGCAGTTCGCCCAGCGGCACGTGGGCCCAGCCGATGTCGGCGGCGCCCGGCGCGGAGAGCAGTCCCGTCCTGAAGACCTTGGCTGCGAGCCCGAGTGAGGCCTGCGGGGCCCGCACATTGAGCGTGGCGACCCCGACCAGGTCCCAGAGCGCCTCGATCGTACGGGCCGACTGTCCGTGCTTCGCGAGCCAGGTCGCGAAGTCGGTGTCGTCCAGCGCGGGATCGGCGGGGTCGAGGCTGCCCAGTGCCAGCGCGGCCCGCCCCACGGACGCCCGTTCGGCGAGGGACAGGTGCGGATACGTGGCGAGACTGGCGGCCAGGTGCAGCGGCACGGGCAGCGCGGTGCGCCGCAGCCGTCCGAGCCGACGGCCGTGCGGAGCGGCGGCGTCCAGCACGGGGACGTCCAGCCGGCGCTGCAGCGGCGCCAGCGCGGCGCCGTCGATCCGCTCCAGGAACCACCGGTAGGCGGCGCAGCAGCGCAGATAGACGTGCTGGCCGTTGTCCACGGTGAGTTCACCGCGCCGGAAGGAGAACGCGAGTCCGCCGAGCCGGGGCCGTCCTTCGAGCAGGGTGACGCGCACGCCGGCGCCCGCGAGTTCGAGCGCGGCGGTGACCCCGGCGAGGCCGCCGCCGACCACGACCGCGGTGGGCCCGGGGGTGTCGGAGGTGCGGGCGGGCGGCATGGTGCCGTGCGTCATGCGCCCTCCCCCGAACCGTCCGTGCTGCGGGCCCGTCGGGCCGTCGCAGTCAGGGACGCGTCAGACCACCGCGGGGTTGCGCACCGTCGCGACGAATCGCACGCCCGCGGCCGGTTCCACGGCTCGCCCGGCCACGTCCCTCGCGGGCCGCACAACTCGCCACGGGTGTGCGACGAATCCGACGGTTTCACGTGAAACGCTCTTCCTGCCCCCTTCAAGGACGCCTCCTGGCGCTCTGCCGGGAGATGTGCCGCGCGTCGAGGCCGGAGAGTCCGCGCACGGCGACGTACGCCTTCTCGCGTCCCGGCAGCGAGACCCGGCCACGCAGGACCGCCTCGGGGTCACGCTCGATGCGGTCCAGGAGCCTGCGGTAGATGCCCGCCATGGCGGCGACGCAGGCACCGCTGCGCCGGTCGAGGTGCGGCAGCAGCCGGTAGCCCTCGGCGAACAGTGCGCGGGCGCGCCGCACCTCGAAGTGCACGAGGCCCGCGAAGTCCGAGCCGGGCGGCGGGGTGGAGCCGTGGAAGCCTTCCGCACAGCCGAACTTGGCGAGATCCTCGGCCGGCAGATACGTACGCCCGTTGCCCGCGTCCTCACGGACGTCCCGCAGGATGTTGGTGAGCTGCAGGGCGAGCCCGAGCGTATCGGCGTACTCGGGGGCGCGGGCCGCGTCCCGTGCGCCGGACGGTGTGCCGAACACGCCCAGCGAGAGCCGCCCGATGGCGCCCGCGACGCACCGGCAGTACACCTTCAGGTCGTCCCAGGTCTCGTAGGTCGCCTCGTGGACGTCCATCAGGACACCGTCGATCAGCTCGTCGAGCCCGCCGAGCGGGATCGGGAAGCGGCGGGCCGCGTCGGTGAGGGCGACGGCCACCGGGTCGGTGTCGTCCTCCTCGACGTCACCCGCGCTGATCCGGGCGAGCAGCGCCCGGGTCTCCCCGAGCCGCTTCTCCTTGACGTCGGGCGGCAGCATGCCGTCGCCGATGTCGTCCACGCGCCGGGAGAAGGCGTAGAGCGCGGACATCGCGTTGCGCTTGTCGGTGGGCAGCAGCCGGATGCCGTACGCGAAGTTGCGCGCCTGCTGTCCGGTCACCGCCTCGCAGTAGCTGTACGCGGCGAGTACCGGTGCGGACCTCTCTTCGAGTCCCTCCACGGTCCGGCTCACCCCTCTCTTCGCAGAGTCGCTCCCACTTCGCGCAGCAGACTGAGCTTGGTGGGCTTGGGCGGTCCAGGGAGTACGTCGAATCCGGCGGCGTGTACCGCCTTGAGGGCGGCGCGGCCACCGGCGACGAAACCGGCCAGCAGAAGCTTCAGTCTGCCGTGCACGCTACCCACGAGCGGGGTGCCTTCATTCAGGAGAAGTGAGGCGCGTTCTGCTTCGAAGGCGATCAGGGAGCGCACCGAGGAGTTGGCGCTCGGCGCGGCGAGGTCCTGCTCGGACACGCGGAAGCGCGCCATGTCCTCGGCCGGGAGGTAGATGCGGTCCCGGCCCAGGTCCTCCGCCACGTCCTGGAGGTGCTCCACGATCTGCAGGGCGGTGCAGACGGCGTCGGAGCGCCGGACGCGTTCGGGGCTGGTGGTGCCGGTGAGGGCCAGGACGAGGCGGCCGACGGGGTTGGCCGACTTCTCGCAGTAGCCGAGGAGCTCCTCGTAGGTGGCGTAGCGGCTCACCGTCTGGTCCTGCCGGTTGGCCTCGATCAGCCCGAGGAACGGCTCGGGGGTGAGGGCGCGGCGGCGCACGACCGGCTGGAGGGCGGCGAGCAGCGGGTGCCTGGGGGTGCCGTCGAAGACCCGGTGCAGGTCGGTCTCGAAGGCGTCCAGCATGGCGAGCCTGTCGTCGCCCTGTGCCGGATCGAGCCCGAGGTGTACGGCGTCCCCGCCGCCGGGCGCGAGGTCCCCGTCACCGATGTCGTCGACCAGGCGGGCGTACCCGTACACCGCCATCAGGTCGTCGCGCCAGGCGCGGGGCAGGAAGAAGGGCGCCACGGGGAAGTTCTCGTCCGCGGCCTTGTCGAGGGTGGTGCGCGCGGGGGCGCCGGGGCGCACGTCCCGGACCGAGGTCATCGCCGACCGCCCTCCACGAGGACGGCGAGAGCGTCTCGGAGCTGGAGAATTTCCCAAGCCATTGCCGTCACACCTCCCGTTCTACACTGCTGACTCAAAACATCCCATTTCGGACACGCCGCCCACCGTCGGACGGCGGCGAGTGCTCTGGGACAGGGCCCCAGGGGGGCATTAGCCCCACTTGCCACGAATCAGCACCGGTACAGCTTACGTTGTACAACGCGAAGCATCTCCGCGGGGTGTTGTGCGCATTACGACAACACTCCGATCCCGGCCAACCTTCCCCGACGGCGGGCCGGTTGGCCGGGCGGCCGGATCCTGACGCTCCGTGAGGCGGGTCAGGAGGGCCGTACAGAGCCAGGGCCCCCGCCGGTTCCGGCGGGGGCCCTGGCCTTGGGTGACCGACGGTTACTTGCCGGTCTCCTTCTCGTACGCCTTGACGACCTCGTCGGTGGGGCCGTCCATCAGCAGCTCTCCCTTTTCGAGCCACAGGACCCGGTCGCAGGTGTCCCTGATCGACTTGTTGCTGTGGCTCACCAGGAAGACCGTGCCGGCCTCCTTGCGGAGTTCGCGGATCCTTTCCTCCGAGCGGATCTGGAACTTCCGGTCACCCGTGGCCAGGGCCTCGTCGATCATCAGTACGTCGTGGTCCTTGGCCGCCGCGATGGAGAAGCGCAGACGCGCCGCCATGCCGGAGGAGTAGGTCCGCATGGGCAGCGTGATGAAGTCGCCCTTCTCGTTGATGCCGGAGAAGTCGACGATGCCCTGGTAGCGCTCGCGGATCTGCTCGCGCGACATGCCCATGGCGAGGCCGCCGAGGATGACGTTGCGCTCGCCGGTCAGGTCGTTCATGAGGGCGGCGTTGACGCCGAGCAGCGAGGGCTGGCCGTCGGTGTAGACCTTGCCGCTCTCGGCGGGCAGCAGGCCCGCGATGGCACGCAGCAGGGTCGACTTGCCGGAACCGTTGGACCCGATCAGGCCGATGGCCTCGCCACGGTAGGCCGTGAAGGACACGCCGCGTACGGCGTGCACCTTGCGGACCCCTCGGGTGTCCTGGCCCTTCTTGCCCCGCATGATGCGGTTGAGCGCGGCGGTGGCGCCGCCCTTGCCGCCGCCGCCGGTGTGCACGCGGTAGACGATGTGCACGTCGTCGGCGATGACGGTGGGAACGCGCCCCTGCGGGACGTCGCCCACGGCCTGGTTGCCCCCGGCGTTGTTCTCCACGGCCTGGTTGCCCTCGGCCTTGTTGTCCTCAGCCACGGCCGTAACGCTCCTCAGCCTTCCAGAAGTACACGAAGCCCAGTGCTCCGAAGAGCACCGCCCAGATCACCGCGGCCGCCCAGACGTGCGGCGGCAGGTGCTCCGCCCCGTACCCGTCGATCAGTGCGAAGCGCACCAGGTCCATGTAGACGGCCGCCGGGTTCCACTGGAGGACGTCGGCGATCCAGGCCGGCTGCTCCTTCAGCTGCTCGGTGATGCTGAACATGACGCCGGACGCGTACATCCAGGTCCGCATGATGAACGGCATCAGCTGGGCCAGGTCGGGCGTCTTGGCACCCATCCTCGCCATGATCAGCGCGAGGCCGGTGTTGAACAGGAACTGGAGCGCCAGCACCGGGATCACCAGCAGCCACGACAGTCGCGGGAAGTTGCCGAAGCAGACCACGATCACCAGCAGCACGATCATCGAGTACAGCAGTTGCTGGAGCTGCTGCAGGGAGAACGAGACCGGCAGCGACGCCCGCGGGAAGTGCAGGGCCCGCACCAGCCCCAGGTTCCCCGAGATGGCCCGCACCCCAGCCATCGCCGAGCTCTGGGTGAAGGTGAACACGAAGATGCCGGTGACCAGGAAGGGGATGTAGACGTCCTTGGTCATCCCCCGGCCCGCGTTCAGGATCAGCCCGAAGATCAGGAAGTAGACCAGCGCGTTGAGCAGCGGGGTCGCCACCTGCCACAGCTGTCCCAGCTTGGCCTGGCTGTACTGCGCCGCCAGCTTCGCCGAGGAGAAGGCCATGATGAAGTGGCGGCGCCCCCACAGCTGCCGTACGTACTCGCTGAACCCGGGCCTGGCGCCGCTCACCGAGAGGTGGTACTTGGCGGCGAGCTGCGCCGGGGTCAGGCCCTCGTCGGAAGAGGGAGGGGCGCTCACAGCGACCGCTCCGTCTTGGGAAGTGTCACTCACAAGTGGAAACTTTCGTCTTCAAAGATGCGCAAACCGGTCGGGCGCGGGAGCGCGGATGGCCGGCTACCAGGGGCAGATCCGGTGCTCGCCCACCCGAGCCTGTCAGATGACGGGTGGTCGGCCCAGTCGGGTCAGCCGCCATACCGTACGCCACTTCATGGGGCGTCGCGGACCCGCGGGGGTGGCCCAGCCCTCCTTGAAGCCGCCGAACCACGCCTTGAGCGCCTCACCCGACGGCCGCCTGGCCAGGGTGAGCAGCAGCCACACCCCGACGTAGACCGGGACCAGCGGGGCGGGCAGGTTGCGGCGGGCCAGCCAGACCCGGTTGCGGGCCACCATGCGGTGGTAGGTCGCGTGCCGGGCGGGCGAGGTGGTGGGGTGGTTGAGCACCATGTCCGCGCGGTAGTCGATGGCCCAGCCGGCGTCGAGTGCCCGCCAGGCCAGGTCCGTCTCCTCGTGCGCGTAGAAGAACTCGTCGGGCAGTCCGCCGACCTCCGCGAAGACCTTCGTACGGACGGCGTTGGCGCCGCCGAGGAAGGTGGTCACGCGGGAGGAGCGCATCGGGTCCGAGGCGCGCAGCCGCGGCACGTGCCGGCGCGCGGTGACGCCGGTCTCCGGGTCGGCGATCCGGAAGCTGATGATGCCGAGCTCGCGGTCGGCCTCGAAGGCGCGGCGGCACAGTTCGGCGGTGTCGGTGTTCGGCAGCAGGCCGTCGTCGTCCAGGAAGAGCAGGACGTCGACGTCCGTGCCGGCGGGCCCGAAGGCCTCGATGCCGACGTTGCGGCCGCCGGGGATGCCGAGGTTCTCGGGCAGGTCCACGGTGCGTACGCCGTCCGGGACACCGGTGACGGGGGTGCCGTTGCCGACCACCACGATGTCGACCGGGTCGCCGTCCTGCTTGCGGACCGAGTCGATGAGGGCGCACAGGTCGTCGGGGCGGGTGCCCATGGTGATGATGACCGCGCCGACCTTCAGGGGTGCGCCGCCCCGCTCCGCGCTCACTTGAGCCTGCTGGAGGCGAGGATGGACACCAGGTGCAGCAGCGTCTGGAGCAGAGCGATGCCCGCGAAGACTGCGACCCCGAGCCGGGTGAGGAACAGGTCGTCCCGGACCGCGTCGAAGATCGCCAGGACCAGGATCAGCAGCGACGCCTCGATGCCGAGGATCAGCCGGTGGAACTGGAGCATGGACGCCAGCCGGCGGGCCAGTGCCATCTTGGACGAGCGCGGCACACTGGCCGACTCCGCCACCGGCGCCTTGCCCGTCTGGTGGCGGGCGACGCCGACGAGGTCGGTCTCCGCCTTGATCAGGATCGCGCCGAGCGCGGCCAGCGTGCCGAGGAAGGCCCACAGCCAGTCGATGCGCCCGTGCCCCCAGATGTCGGCCGCGCGCAGGCCGACGCCGACGAGAACCGCGGCGTCCGTCAGGTAGGCGCCGACCCGGTCGAGGTAGACCCCGCTGAGCGAGAACTGCTTCTTCCAGCGGGCGACCTCGCCGTCGACGCAGTCGAGCAGCAGGTAGAGCTGGACGGCGACCACGCCGAGCACCGCACCCCAGATCCCGGGCACCAGCAGGGCGGGCGCGGCGAGGACGCCGCACACGGTCATGACGTACGTGAGCTGGTTGGGGGTGATCTTGGTGTTGACCAGGTACCGGTCGACGCGCAGGGAGATCTCGCGCATGTACAGGCGTCCGCCCCAGTGCTCACCGCTGCGCCGGTCCTTGACGCCCGCGGGATGAACGACGGGACGGAGTTCAGCTACTGATGGTCGTCTTGACATAGTCGGCGTAAGCGTCCCTGATCTGGTCTGCGGACAGGTCGAGGTGTTCCAGGACGGTGAAGCGTCCGGGGCGGGTCTGCGGGGCGTACTCGACGGCCTGGACGAACTCGTCGACGGTGAAGCCGATGTCGCCGGGCAGTACGGGCAGTTCGTGCCTGCGCAGTACGTCGGCGAAGAGCGCGGCCTCCTCGCGGGCGCCGCGCAGGTGCATGGCGAACGCGGCACCGATGGCCACCTGTTCTCCGTGCGGCGCCGCGCGCCGGGGGAAGAGCAGGTCGAAGGCGTGGCTGATCTCGTGGCAGGCGCCGGAGGCCGGGCGGCTGTCGCCGGCCACGGTCATGGAGATGCCGGTGAGGACCAGGCCTTCGGCGAGCACCTTGAGGAAGGCGTCGTCACGGATGGTGCCGGGGTGGCGCAGGACCGCTTCGCCGGCCTGGCGGGCCATCGCGGCGGCGAGGCCGTCGATGGGGTCCCCGTGCACCTCGTGGGCGAGTTCCCAGTCGGCGACGCAGGAGATGTTGGAGATGGCGTCGCCGATCCCGGACCGCACGAACCGGTCGGGGGCCTGGCGGATCACGTCGAGGTCGATGACGACGGCGATCGGGGTGGGGACTCCGTAGGAGCCGCGCCCGTTGTCGTTGTCGAGGGTGGCGACCGGGGAGCAGAGCCCGTCGTGGGCCAGGTTGGTCGCGACCGCGACCATGGGCAGCCCGACGCGGGCCGCCGCGTACTTGGCGACGTCGATGATCTTCCCGCCACCGAGTCCGACCACCGCGTCGTACCGCTGCTTGCCCTTGATGTCGTCGGCCAGCTGGACGGCCGAGTCGATCGTCCCGTCGGCGACCTCGAACCAGTCGGCGTCGGGCAGCACCGGTGCGAGACGCTCGCGCAGGGCCTGGCCTGAGCCGCCGCTGATGGCGATCGCCAGGCAGCCGGAGCCGGAGATCCGCTGGTCCGCGAGGAGGCCTGCGAGGTCGTCGAGTGCTCCGGAGGAGATGTCGACGGTCAGCGGCGAGGGGATCAGCCGGGTCAGTACAGGCACGCGATCTCCCGGCCCTTGGCGAGGTCGTCGTGGTTGTCGATCTCGACCCACCTGACGTCGCCGATCGGGGCCACGTCGATCCGGAAGCCACGGTTGACGAGCTCCTGGTAGCCGTCCTCGTAGTAGAGGTCGGGGTCCCGCTCGAAGGTGGTCTTCAGGGCGTCGGCCAGCTCGTCGGCGGCCTCGCCCTCGATGAGGGTGACGCCGATGTACTCACCGGTGGCGGTGGCCGGGTCCATCAGCTTGGTGATCCGGCTGACACCCGTGGCGGGGTCGACGATCACCTTCATCTCCTCGTCGGCGAGCTGCTTCACCGTGTCGAGCGCGAGGATGATCTTCTTGCCCTCGCCGCGGGCGGCGAGCAGCGTCTTCTCGACGGAGACCGGGTGCACGGTGTCGCCGTTGGCGAGGATCACCGTGTGCCGGATCGAGTCGCGGCCGCACCACAGGGAGTAGGCGTTGTTCCACTCCTCGGCCTTGTCGTTGTCGATCAGGGTGATGTTGAGGCCGTACTTGGCCTCAAGTGCCGCCTTGCGGTCGTAGACGGCTTCCTTGCGGTAGCCGACGATGATCGCGACGTCGGTGAGACCGATCTCGGCGAAGTTGCCCAGGGTGAGGTCGAGGATGGTGGTGTCACCGTCCACCGGCACGAGAGCCTTGGGCAGCGTGTCGGTGTAGGGACGCAGACGCCGTCCGGCGCCCGCCGCCAGTACCAGGCCGATCATGCGGGTTCTCCTTCGTCGTGTACGGCGGGTGCTCCCGAGGAGACCCAGAAACGAATGCTCTCGGCGCCCGCCACCAGGGCCACGGCCACGGCGATGACCGTGAGCGCGAGGGGAAGGTCGACGGTCGTCGACAGGGCGGCGAGAACGGCCACCACCAGCGTGCGGCCCTCATGGCCGCCGACCGCCCGCACCAGCCAGCGCGGTGGGGCTCCGGTGCCGCCCTTGATGCGGTACACCGTG
The DNA here is from genome assembly GCF_044757485.1 of Streptomyces sp. NPDC091272. Classification (NCBI taxonomy): domain Bacteria; kingdom Bacillati; phylum Actinomycetota; class Actinomycetes; order Kitasatosporales; family Streptomycetaceae; genus Streptomyces; species Streptomyces sp. NPDC091272. Next base: position 954,066 of record NZ_JBIVVC010000001.1, on the reverse strand, counting down.
TCGTAGTGATGGTAGGCGACCGCCGCGACCAGCCCGAACGCGGCGGGAAGCGCGCCCGGCAGGTCGGCCTGGACCGCGAGGATCAGTACGGTGCAGTACTCGGCGATCCGGAAGAAGGGCGGGGCCAGCCAGTCGAGTGGGCCCTTGAGCGGCACGGCGACGGTGAATCCGGCCAGCACCGCGTACAAGGCCGCCGAGCCCACGAAGCTCCAGGTGCCGCCGGACACGAGGGCCGCCGCGAGCAGCTGCGCCATGGCGAGGAAGGCGATGACCGGGGCCCGGTAGGTGCCGGAGAGGCGGACGGCGCCCTTCTTGAACCACTCGGCGAGCGGGCCCGAGTCCGCGAGGTCCGCGAGTGCCTGCGCCGCCCGGTCGGTGCGCGTCGCGCGCCGGGTCAGCGAGCGCAGCACGCGCCCCGCCGTCGTGTAGCAGGCGGCGAAGGCGCAGCCGACGAGAAGGGCGTAGAAGACGATGCGGGGGGTGGTGAGGGCCGTGAGGACGGCGATCATGGCCCATCGTTCACCGATGGGCAGCACTATCATCCGGCGCACCCAGACCGTCCAGCCGACGCTGTCGAGCTTTCCGGAGAGGGCGGCGGTGGGGCTGGTGTTGCCGGTGGCGTCGTGGTTGGCCTCGTTGAATGAGAAGTCCACGACGTGCCGGCAGGTCTGGAGGACCATCGCGCCCAGCGCCAGGGCCCAGACGTCGTCGCCGCCGCGGATCGCGCCGAGAGCGAGGCCCGCGTAGTAGGCGTACTCCTTGGCGCGGTCGAAGGTGGCGTCGAGCCAGGCGCCCATCGTCGAGTACTGGAGCGAGTAGCGGGCGAGCTGTCCGTCCGTGCAGTCCAGCACGAAGGAGAGGAGCAGCAGGATCCCGGCCGCGACGTAGCCGCCCCTGGTGCCGGTCGCCGCGCAGCCGGCCGCGATCAGCGCGGTGATCAGCGAGGCGGTGGTGACCTGGTTCGGCGTGAACCCGCGGCGGGCGCACCAGCGGGCGAGGTAGCGGGAGTACGGGCTGATGCAGTACGTGGTGAAGAACCCGTCGCGGGACTTCACCGCCGTACGCAGCCGGATCGCCTCGTCGTCGACGGCGGCGACCGCCTGCTCCGCCTCGGTACGGGAGACCTGGTCGGCCGGCACCGCGGCGACGAGCGCGCCGAGCTCGGGCCGCTGCACGGCGACGCCCTCCGCGTCGAGTGCGCGGGCGACCGCTTCGGGGGTGCCCGCCGCAGGCGCCGTGCGCAGTACCCGGCCGAGCGCGGTACGGGCCTCGGGCTGCGCCGTGACCGCGCCGGGGACGGCAGCCGCGGGGAAGCGGGGGTCGGTCAGACCGAGGCGGAGCGAGTGCAGGTGGCCGACGAAGCGCGGGTCGACGAGGGCGACGCGGTCACCGGACGGCACCTCGTCGAGGAGTCTCGCGGTCTCGGCGGGGTCTGCGGCGGACCGCACGTCGAAGCCCAGCGACCGCAGATCGCCCTCGAGCGACGATCCGGGAACCGGCGGGCCGGTGAGGATGGCGGTCGACAGACGAACTCACTCCTTGGGCAAGGGCCTCGTACGCGGCTTCGGAAACCGCGCGGTGCGTCCGCACAGGGGCGGGCGGGGCGGCATCGGCAGAGGCTATCGGATGGATGGGGGCGGGATTTCACTGCCCGTTCACGCATCCGCAGGGGTCGGGCCTGGCAGTCGTACGACCGCCGCGATCATCATGGTCGATTCCCCGGCCGCCCCACAAACCGCGGCCGGCGCACCTCACGAGCCGGGGCCCGCGCACCTCCCCGAGCCGGGGCCACCCGCCCCACGAGCCGGGGCTCGCGCACCTCACGAGCCGGGGCCCGCGCACCCCCCGAGCCGGGGCCCGCGAACCTCACGAGCCGGGGCCACCCGCCCCACGAGCCGGGGCCCGCGCACTCCCCATGCCGGGGCCACCCGCCCCCACGAGCCAGGGCCCGCCCCACTCCACGAGCCGTGGCCGGCGCACCCCCACGAACCCGGGCCCTCCCGTCCGGCGGGTGAGGTCGCTCAGCAGCCGCGCACGGTCGGCGCCGTCAGCCTGAGGTGATCGCCCGGCTCTCTGACCAGGGCTCATTTCCGCAGGTCAGGGCACATGACAACGGTGTTCAGTCCCGGCTTGCCCCTGCCCCCGGCCAGTAGTTCACTTAGGCGTCGGACGACTCGTTCCGCCATGTCTCAGGAGGCGCTTTCATGGGGGCTGGGCACGATCACGGGCATGCGCACGGCGGGCCGCCGCCCACCGGGACCGCGGCAGCCGCCTACAAGGGGCGGCTGCGCATAGCCCTCGGCATCACCTTGAGCGTGATGGTCGTGGAGATCGTCGGCGGTCTGCTCTCCGACTCCCTCGCCCTCATCGCGGACGCGGCGCACATGGCGACGGACGCGCTCGGTCTGGCGATGTCGCTCCTGGCGATCCACTTCGCCAACCGCCCCGCCACCCGGAACGCCACCTTCGGGTACGCCCGCGCCGAGATCCTCGCCGCGCTGGCCAACTGCCTGCTGCTGCTCGGCGTCGGCGGTTACGTACTCATCGAGGCCGTCCAGCGGTTCATCACGCCGACCGAGACCAAGGGCGGGATGGCGATCGCCTTCGCCCTCGTCGGCCTGGTGGCCAACATGGTCTCGCTGTCCTTGCTGGTCAAGGGCCAGAAGGACAGCCTCAACGTGCGCGGCGCCTATCTGGAGGTGCTCGCGGACGCGCTCGGTTCGGTGACCGTGCTCATCTCCGCGAGCATCATCCTGGCGACCGGCTGGAGCTACGCGGACCCGATCGCCTCACTGGTGATCGGTCTGATGATCGTCCCGAGGACGGTGAAGCTGCTCCGGGAGACCCTCTCCGTGCTTCTGGAGACGGCCCCCAAGGGGGTGGACATGGCCGAGGTGCGCGAACACATCCTGCGCACTCCCGGTGTGCAGGACGTGCACGACCTGCACGCGTGGACGATCACGTCGGGGATGCCGGTGCTGTCCGCCCACGTGGTGGTGGACCAGAAGGTACTGGACTCGTTCGGGCACGAGAAGGTGCTGCACGAGTTGCAGGGATGTCTCGGGGACCACTTCGACGTCGAGCACTGCACGTTCCAGCTGGAACCCAGCGGCCACGCGGCGCACGAGGCGAAGCTCTGCCACTAGCCCGGTCACCGGCGGACAGCGGGGCACCGGTACCGCCGACTGTTAGAGTGATCGAAGAGACGTTCGGTCTCGGACAGATCCAGGTCGAGAAGGGTGATGAGTTGATGACTGTCACGGCGCGCGCCGCCTCCTGTGGCACACGGTCCATCCTCATCCTCCGGGCCCTCGGCTGACTCTTTCTTTCCGCGGGCCCCTTTCCCAAAGGGATCCACGTTGTCCGACAACGTCATTTTCGACGCCTTCATGACTCTTCACCGCGGCCTGCCCAGGCAGAGCCCGGGTTCCGACGCCACCACCCGGCTGCTGCTCTCCCTCGCCTCCCGCGCGGGGCGCCTTCCTGACCGCCCGCGGGTCCTCGACCTGGGCTGCGGTCCTGGGCGTGCCTCACTGCTGCTGGCCGGTGAGGCCGGCGCGCGGGTCACCGCGGTCGACCTGTACGAGCCCTTCCTCGACGAGCTGCGGGCGGCGGCCGGGGCCCGTGGGCTCACCGACTCGATCCGTGCCGTCAACGCCGACATGGGCACGCTCGCGGGCCCCGGGTTCGAGGACGGCTCGTACGACCTGGTGTGGGCCGAGGGGTCGGCGTACAGCATCGGCTTCGCGACCGCCCTGGAGCGGTGGCGGCGGCTGCTCGCCCCGGGCGGCGTGCTCGTCGTCTCGGAGATCGAGTGGACGGCCCCGCAGCCGTCGGCGGGCGCCCGCGCCTTCTGGGACCCGCAGTACGCGCTGGGCACCCGTTCCTCGAACACGGCGGCGGCCGTCGCCGCCGGGTACGACGTCCTGGCCACGTACCTCCAGCCGGAGAGCGACTGGGACGAGTACTACGGGCCGCTCGGCGCGCGCAACGAGAGTGCCGATCCGTCCGTGCCCGGTATGGCCGAGGCTCTCGCCATGTCCCGCGAGGAGATCGAGGTGCGCCGCGAGCACGCCGGCGACTACGGGTACACCGGGTACGTCCTGCGGCCCGCCGACACGCGCTGGCGCACCCGCCCGGAGACGCCCGCCGACGTCGCCGCGGTGCACGCGGTCAACGCCGCCGCCTTCCCTACAGAGGCCGAGGCCGAGCTCGTGGAGGAACTGCGGAAGGATCCGGCGGCCTGGCTGGCCGGTCTCTCGTACGTCGCCGAGGCACCGGACGGATCGGTCGCCGCGTACGCGCTGATCACCCGGTGCCACGTCGGCGGCGCCCCGGCGGTGGCGCTCGCGCCCGTCGCGGTGGCCCCGCGCTTCCAGCGGCAGGGGGCGGGGGCGGCGGTGACACGCGCCGTGCTCGATGCCGCGCGGGTCGCGGGCGAGCGGCTGGTGCTGGTGCTCGGACACCCGGAGTACTACCCGAGGTTCGGTTTCACGCCGGCTTCCGGGCTGGGGGTCCGGGCCGGTTTCGAGGTGCCGGACGAGGCCATGATGGCGCTCGTACTGGACGGAGCGGGCGAGCTGCCGCGCGGCGAGATCCGGTACCCGGCGGCGTTCGGGGTCTGACCGGGTGGTGAAGTGGGAAGTCCTGCCCCTGTCGCTCGTGCGGCGGGGCAGGACTTTTTGCTGCCTCCGGTACGGCCGAAGTACGGACAAGCGGCTTTTGTACGGCAGACTTGGCAGCCGGGAACCGAAGCGAAGGATGGTTATGCCGACCACACCAGCCACCGCGGCGAACAGCGCTCGTAACGGATCAGCGGGCGGGAGTCCGGAGATCCTCCTCGAACTGGTCGACGAGAGCGGCAACACCATCGGCACCGCGGAGAAGCTCTCCGCGCACCAGCCCCCCGGGCAGTTGCACCGCGCGTTCTCCGTCTTCCTCTTCGACGAGGCGGGGCGGCTGCTGCTCCAGCAGCGCGCGCTCGGCAAGTACCACTCCCCCGGTGTCTGGTCCAACACCTGCTGCGGTCACCCCTACCCGGACGAGGGGCCCTTCGCGGCGGCCGCCCGGCGGACGTACGAGGAGCTGGGGGTCTCGCCGACGCTGCTCGCCGAGGCGGGCACGGTGCGCTACAACCACCCGGACCCCGCGTCCGGTCTGGTCGAGCAGGAGTTCAACCATCTCTTCGTCGGGCTGGTGCAGTCACCTCTGCGACCGGACCCGGAGGAGGTCGGGGACACCTCGTTCGTGACGCCGCAGGAACTGGCGGAGCAGCATGCGAAGGACCCGTTCTCGGCGTGGTTCATGACGGTGCTGGACGCGGCGCGGCCGGCGGTACGGGAGCTGACGGGCGACGCGGTGGGCTGGTAGACGCAGCCGGGGCGGCCGGACGGTCACCCGGCCCGCTCAGGGGGTGAGCGGCAGGGCCGCCCAGATGACCTTGCCGCCGCCGGCGGTGTGCTCGACGTCGCAGACACCGCCGGCCTCGGCCGCGATCTCCCGCACGAGCAGCAGCCCGCGCCCGCCGGTCTGCGCGTAGTCCGTCTCCAGGGGCCTCGGGCGGTAGGGGTGGCTGTCCTCGACGGAGACCCTGATCCACTCGGCGCCGACGGCCACTTCCACGGCCAGTTCCGGGGAGAGCAGCGCGGCGTGCTTGACCGAGTTGGTGACCAGCTCCGAGACGATCAGCAGGAGGCCCTGCACCAGGTCGTCGGAGGCCGGTACGCCCTGCCGCCTGATCAGGTCCCGCACGGCGTGCCGGGCCTGTGGCACGGAGAGGTCCACGGCCGGGGCGGTGAACCGCCAGACGCCTTCGTACGCCCGCGGAGTTTCCGCGCCGCCTCCCGCGCCGCCGCCCGGCGGTGCGTCGACCGCCCCCGCCGGGCTGTCGGCAGGTGGGGTGCTCCCACGGCTCTCCATCATCGGGCTCCCGCCCTCACGCTCGGTCGTCACCACGGTTCGAGTCTTCGGGGCCGAGCGGTCCGTACCAGCGCGCCGATCACAAGTCGGCTGCAAACGACGACTTTTGACCGCAACCGCAATCTTCCGGTGCGCTTGTGGATCGTTTTTCTATCGGTTGGTTGACCGGTCCTGATCTTCCGGTTTACCGAAGTCGGGCTGTCCCGCGGGCCGTTCGGGGGCGCCCGCGCCCGCGGCGCCCGCCGTCTCCGGTCCGCGGGGAGTTTCCGCGTCAGGAGCCGCCGGGGTGTCCTTCGCCGCGGGCGCCTCGGGTTGTAGCGCCTCGGACACCATGGTGACCACCCGTCGGCCGCCGAGACCGATCGCGATCAGCCCGAGTCCGTCGAAGAGGAGGGCCAGCGAGAAGAAGACACCCAGCACGTACAGGCTGGAGTGCGGCCAGTCGAAGAGCACCAGGATGCCGAGCAGCAGGCCGAACGCGCCCTGGACGAGGGTCCACCCGAACTGCGGGCCCCGCACCACGACGCTGCCGACCACCCGGAAGACGCCACCGGTGAGGAAGAGCAGCGCGGCGAACATGGTGAGGGCCTCGGCGGTGACGACCGGGTGGCGGATCACGACGACGCCGGCCGCGATGTTCAGGGCGGCGACGACGACTCCGAGCCAGAAGAAGCTGGAGCCGCGCGACTGGACGGCCTGGATCAGCCCGATCAGTCCGCCGACCAGCAGCAGCCAGCCGAAGAGCAGCATCGACGTGAGGGTGGCGAAGGCGGTGTAGAGGAGTCCCACCGCTCCGCCGATGACCAGCAGGATGCCGAGGAAGGCCAGCCAGCCGAAGTTCCGGTTCAGTTTCTTGCTCGCGTGGGTCTGGTCCACGCGGGTCTGATCCACCATCTGGACACTCCTCGGTCGGCCCCGTGCCTGCCTCGCCCCCCTGGATGCCCCGATCATAGGTTCGTGCGGGCCATATAGCATCCGCCCCATGCAGTTGTCTCCCCGGGTGATGTGCGACGTCACCGACTCCGTGGCCACGGTCGTGCTCAGCCATCGGGCCAAACGCAACGCGATGACGGCCGGGATGTGGCGTGCACTGCCCGAGCTGCTGGAGCGGCTGGCCGCCGACCGGCAGGTGCGGGCGCTGGTCCTTGTGGGTGACGGCGCGACCTTCTGCGCCGGGGCCGACATCTCCTCGCTGCGCGCCCCCGACGACGGGGACGAGGAGGCCGAGGGTTCGCCGCAACAGCTTTCCGTGCGGGCCGAGGAGGCCCTCGCCGCCTTTCCGCGGCCCACGCTGGCCGCCGTGCGCGGATACTGCGTGGGCGGCGGGAGTCAGCTGGCGGCCGCCTGCGACCTGCGGTTCGCGGAGGAAGGGGCGCTCTTCGGGGTGACCCCGGCGAAACTCGGCATCGTCTACCCGTCGTCGTCGACGCGCCGGCTGGCCGCACTGGTGGGCCCCGCCGCCGCCAAGTACCTCCTGTTCTCGGGCGAGTTGATCGACACGGAACGGGCGCTGCGTACCGGACTCGTCGACGAGGTGCTGCCGCAGGGCCAACTCGACAAGAGGGTCGCAGAGTTCACCCGGGTACTGGTCTCTCGCTCGCAGCTCACGCAGGCGGCGGCGAAGGAGTTCGCGGACGGGCGCACCGACCGGGACGCCTACTGGGCGGAGCAGGCGCGCGGCAGCGGCGACACCGCGGAGGGTGTCACCGCCTTCCTGGAACGCCGGACGCCGCACTTCGGGTGGAACGCCCCGCACAGGTGAGGTTCCCCGGTCCCTGCGTCGGGTGAGCGTCAGAAACGGCTGCGCGTGCGGCAGTACTCGACCACCTCCGCCGGGGCCTTGTCCGGGGAGCCCGCGTCGTACGGCGGCTGCGGGTCGTACTCGGTCATCAACTGGATGGTCTGCGCGACCTGATCGCCCGCGATCCTCCCGGCCAGTGCGAGCCCCATGTCGATGCCGGAGGAGACGCCGGCCGCGGTGACGTACTTGCCGTCGAAGACGACCCGCTCCCCCGTCGCCGCGACACCGAGCCCGGCCAGGGTCTCCAGGGCGAGCCAGTGCGAGGTCGCGCGGCGCCCCTTGAGGAGGCCCGCGGCGGCGAGGGCGAGGGAGCCGGAACAGACGGAGGTGGTCCAGGTGGTGGTGGCGTCGACGGCCCTGAGCCAGTCGAGCAGAGGCCTGTTGTCCATCTGGTCCGCCTGACCGGGGCCGCCGGGGACGACCACGATGTCGGGCCGGGGCACCTCGGCGAACGTCCGGGTGGCTTCGATCGCCAGCTGGCCGCGGTCGTTGAGCACCGGACCGGTCCGCTCGGCGACGAAGGAGGTCTCGGCGCCGGGGATGTGGCCGAGGGTCTCGTACGGTCCGACGGCGTCGAGGGCGGTGAAGTTCGGGTACAGGACGATGGCGATCTGCACGGTCAACTCACTTTCAGCGGTGGGTCATGGGTCGTCAGGGCGTGGCGGCGGGTCTTCGGGTTCCTCAGCGCGCGGTGGCGGGCCGGAAGCGGCGGCGGTACTCGGCGGGGGCCGTGCCGAGCGCCTTGACGAACGCGCGGCGCATGGCCTCGGGTGTTCCGTAGCCACTGGTACGGGAGATGCGTTCGACGCCGTCGGAGCTGTCCTCCAGGAGCCGGCGGGCGTGTTCGAGGCGTACCCGTTCGACGTAGCGGCCCGGGGTGGTGCCGGTCTCCGCGTGGAAGGCGCGGGCGAAGTGCCGGGGCGAGAGGCGGGCGCGGGCGGCGAGGGACTCGACACAGAGGTCCGCCGCCGGGTGCTCGGAGATGTACTGCTGCACGTCCCGCAGCGGTTCGCGCCGGGCGCTCTGGGCGGCGAGCTGGGCGCTGAACTGGGACTGGTTGCCCGGCCTGCGCAGAAACACGACGAGATGGCGGGCGATGCTCAGGGCGACGTCGCGGCCGTGGTCCTCCTCCACGAGCGCGAGCGCGAGGTCGATGCCGCTGGTGACGCCCGCGGAGGTGGAGACCTGGCCGTCCCGCACGTAGATGGCCTCCGGGTCGACCTCCACCGCCGGATGGTCGCGGGCGAGCCGGTCGGTCACCAGCCAGTGGGTGGCGGCCCTGCGCCCGTCCAGCAGGCCGGCCTCGGCCAGGAGCAGCGCACCGGAACAGACGGAGACCAGACGAGCGGCGCGCGGCGCGTACCTGCGCAGCCAGTCGACCAGGCGGGGGTCGGGGCTGCGGGTGGCCCGACCGCCGGGGACGAGGAGCGTGACATCGGGGGTGCCGACGGGATCGGGGGCAGGGGCGGACCCCGGCCCACCTGCGGGGACGGGCCCACCTGCGGGGACGGGCCCCGCCATGAGGCGCGGGACGAAGTCCGCGAGGGCGCCGTCCGGGACGAGGGCGAGGCCGCTGCTGGTGCGGACCGGGCCGCCGTCCAGGGAGGCGGTGCGGATCTCGTACGCGCTCCCCGAGGCAAGGCCCGCGCCCGCGAAGACCTCCACGGGGCCGGTCACGTCGAGGCTCTGCACGTCGTCGAAGAGGACCACGAGTACGAGCGGGGGTCGCAGCGTCATGGCTCCATCCTTCGCGGCGGGCGCGATGGCCGCAATGACGGGCTCCCCACCTTTCCTGCCATCGCGGCCCACCCCCTTGCGACGTACTAAGCAGTCGGTAACGTGCCCGTATGACTTCGAACCCTGCGCTGCCCGAGCGGGCCGGCCGCCGCTGCCACAACCCCCTCAACTCGTTGCACTCCACGGTCTACTTCTCGCCCGAGTACTCCCAGGAGCTCAGCTCGATCGGCATCGTGGACGACGAGGCCCCGTTCATGGTGGGGCGGCTGGCGGCGCTGGGCGCGGTCGGCCCCGGGGTGGTCGCCGGCGCCTTCTACAACTACAACTACGACCTGATCGCGAAGGTCGTCCCTGCACTGTGGGACACCGTGTCGCCCGAGGCGGTCCTCGGTGCCCGGATGCGGGCCGCCGACGCGGCGCTGCGGCGGCTGCTCGGCGCGGACGTCGTCGCGTCGCCGGAGATGGCGGAGGCCGCGGAGCTGGCACGGCGGGCCACCGAGGCGTGCACGCGCCACGCCCGGCCGCTGTACGCCGCCCACGCCGATCTGCCCTTCCCCGAGGAGGCGCACCTGGCGTTGTGGCACGCGGCGACGCTGCTGCGCGAGCACCGGGGAGACGGCCACCTGGCCGCGCTGCTCGCCGTCGGGCTCGACCCGGTGGAGGCGTTGGTCAGCCACACCGCCACCGGCCGTGGCATGAACCCGGCCTGGGTGCTGCGCACCCGCGGCTGGTCGCAGACGGACTGGGACGCTGCCGCGGACCGGTTGCGCGGGCGCGGACTCCTCGACGGGGACGGCGAGTTGACCGAGGAGGGCGTGGCGCTTCGGGCCGGGGTCGAGGACATGACGGACCGGCTGGACCTCGCCCCGTACGAGCACCTGGGAACGGCGGGTGTCGAGCGGCTGACGGAGCTGGGCCGCGGCTTCCTGATGACGGCGGCCATGGCGGGGGCGTTCCCCGAGACGCTGATCGGGAAGGGCTGAGCGGGGGCAGCAGCGGCCCCGCCTTTGCCGTCTCCTTACCTTCCGCCTCGGCGGGGGTTTGCTGCGGCCAACGGCGGCAACTCGCACGGGGAACGTCCGTACGACGAAGGAGGACCCCGTGTTCCGAGCCATTGCCGATGCCCTCCGTACCGTGGGTGGCGCGATCGCCACCGTGGTGACGCTGCCGTTCCGGCTGGTCGCCAAGCTGTTCGGCGGGGCCTCGCGAAGCGGTGGCCGCGCGCGCCGTGCGTGAGTGGCACGGGACCGCGCCGAGCGGTCCCGTGCGTGGCCGTGTACTTCTGCACGGCAGAATGCAGGTGCACCGCGGTGACACCACCGTGAGGTGCACCATGCACTGCCCGCAGGAGAAGGCGAGTCGGTAACACCGTGACGACGTCCATCGAAAGCATCGAAAACAGGATCGCCGAGGAGCTCGGCGTCAAGGAACGGCAGGTCAGGGCCGCCGTCGAGTTGCTCGACGGCGGCTCGACCGTGCCGTTCATCGCGCGCTACCGCAAGGAAGCGACCGAGATGCTCGACGATGCGCAACTGCGCACGTTGGAGGAACGGCTGCGGTACCTGCGGGAGCTGGAGGACCGCCGCCGCGCGATCCTCGATTCCGTACGGGAGCAGGGCAAGCTGGACGATGCCCTGGAGGCGCAGATCCGCGCGGCCGAGACGAAGGCGCGGCTGGAGGACATCTACCTCCCCTTCAAACCGAAGCGGCGCACGAAGGCGCAGATCGCACGGGAGGCCGGGCTGGCCCCGCTCGCCGAAGGACTGCTGAAGGACCCGTCCGTCGATCCCCTCGCCGCCGCTGCCGCCTTCGTCGACGCCGACAAGGGCGTGGCGGACGCGGCCGGCGCGCTGGAGGGCGCGCGGGCGATCCTGACCGAGCGCTTCTCGGAGGACGCCGACCTGATCGGCGAGGTCCGCGAGCGGATGTGGACGCGCGGCCGACTGGCGGCGAAGGTGCGTGAGGGCAAGGAGGAGGCGGGCGCCAAGTTCGCCGACTACTTCGACTTCGTGGAGCCCTTCACCGCGCTCCCCTCGCACCGGGTGCTGGCGATGCTGCGCGGCGAGAAGGAGGACGTCCTCGACCTGGTCCTGGAACCGGACGAGCCGTCCGACGAGCCGGGCCCCAGTGCGTACGAGCGGATGGTCGCCCGGCGTTTCAATGTCGCGGACCGCGGTCGCCCCGGCGACAAGTGGCTCGTGGAGACGGTGCGTTGGGCGTGGCGAACCCGGATCCTGGTGCATCTGGGGATCGATCTGCGACTGCGGTTGCGCACCGCCGCCGAGGACGAGGCGGTGCGGGTCTTCGCGGCCAACCTGCGCGACCTGCTGCTGGCCGCACCGGCCGGTACGCGGGCGACGCTGGGCCTGGACCCCGGTTTCCGTACGGGCGTGAAGGTCGCGGTCGTGGACGCCACGGGCAAGGTCGTGGCGACCGACGTCATCCATCCGCACGTACCCGCGAACCGCTGGGACGAGGCGCTGGGCAAGCTGGCACGCCTCGCGAAGGAGCACGCCGTCGACCTGGTCGCGATCGGGAACGGCACGGCGTCCCGGGAGACCGACAAGCTGGCGGGCGAGCTGATCGCCAAGCATCCCGAACTGAAGCTGACGAAGGTCATGGTCTCGGAGGCGGGCGCCTCCGTCTACTCGGCCTCGGCCTTCGCCTCGCAGGAACTGCCGGACATGGACGTGTCGCTGCGCGGGGCGGTCTCCATCGCGCGCAGGCTGCAGGATCCGCTGGCGGAGCTGGTGAAGATCGACCCGAGGTCGATCGGGGTCGGCCAGTACCAGCACGACCTCTCCGAGGTGAAGCTGTCGCGGTCGCTGGACGCGGTGGTCGAGGACTGTGTGAACGGTGTCGGCGTGGACGTCAACACGGCGTCCGTACCGCTGCTTTCGCGGGTCTCGGGCATCGGCTCGGGCCTGGCGGAGAACATCGTCGCGCACCGGGACACGAACGGCCCCTTCCGGTCGCGCAAGGCCCTCAAGGACGTGGCCAGGCTCGGCCCGAAGGCGTACGAACAGTGCGCGGGCTTCCTGCGCATCCGGGACGGCGAGGACCCGCTGGACGCGTCCAGCGTGCACCCGGAGGCGTACCCGGTGGTGCGGGCGATGGCCAGGTCGACGGGTGCGGACTCCCTGGTGGGGAACGTGGACGTGCTGCGGGGGCTGCGGGCGGCGGACTTCGTGAACGAGAAGTTCGGGCTGCCGACCGTCTCCGACATCCTGCGGGAACTGGAGAAGCCGGGGCGGGACCCGCGGCCCGCGTTCAAGACCGCCACGTTCAAGGACGGCGTCGAGAAGATCGGTGACCTCGCGGCCGGGATGGTGCTGGAGGGGGTCGTCACGAACGTGGCGGCGTTCGGTGCGTTCGTGGACGTCGGGGTGCACCAGGACGGTCTGGTGCACGTCTCTGCCCTGTCGAAGACATTCGTGAAGGACCCTCGCTCCGTGGTGAAGCCGGGGGACGTGGTGCGGGTGAAGGTGCGGGACGTCGACATCGCGCGCAAGCGGATCTCGCTGACGCTGAGGCTGGACGACGAGCCGGGCACGGCGCGGGCCGCGGGCGGCGAGGACGCGGGGGCGCCGTCGTCGCGCTCGGGTTCCGGGCGTCCGCCCCAGCAGCGGCAGGGCGGGGGCGGCGGACGCGGCTCGGACCGGGGCAGCAAGGGCAGCCGCGGTGGTCAGGGCGGTGACGGGGGCCGTGGCGGTCAGTCGCAGGGGGCCGGGGCGAAGCAGCAGCAGCGCGGCGGTGGCGGGCGGTCGGCCCCGGCGCCTGCCAACAGTGCGATGGCGGACGCGTTGCGCAGGGCGGGCCTGACGGACGGGAAGAAGCGGGGCTGAGGGCGGCGGGGCGCGGGGGCGTCCCACCAGGGGCAGAGCGCGCGGGGGCCCTTCAAGGCAGAGCGCGCGGGGGGGGCGTGGCCTGCCGCGGCCTGGCACTCCGAGCGGAGGGGGGCGTGGCCTGCCGCGGCCCCTCACTGCGCCGCCTGCCCAGGCGCGCAACCGGGTGCGCCTGCCCCAGTCGCGCGACCCGGTCCGTCCGGCGGCTGCGTCTTCGTGACCCCGGTCGGTCGGGCGCTGGCTCTTCGTAACCCCGGCCCGTCGGCCGGCCAGGTCTCCGTAGCCCCGGCCCTTCGGGCGGGCTCTAGTCTCCGTGGTCCCCGTCCGGCGGGCAGGGTCGCCTCTCGTGCCGGCCCCGTCCGTCGGGCGGGGGCTGCCTCTCACGCCCGACCGCCGTCCGGGTTTACGTCTCTGAGACCCGGCCCTCCGTCACCTGCAACCGGCGGGTGGTGCGTACCGCCTCCAGCATCCGGCGGTCGTGCGTGACCAGCAGCAGGGTTCCCTCGTACGAGTCGAGGGCCGACTCCAGCTGCTCGATGGCGGGCAGGTCCAGGTGGTTGGTCGGTTCGTCCAGCACCAGGAGGTTGACACCACGGCCCTGGAGGAGGGCGAGTGCGGCGCGGGTGCGCTCGCCGGGAGAGAGCGTGGTGGCGGGGCGCAGCACATGCTCCGCGCGCAGGCCGAACTTGGCCAGCAGCGTGCGGACTTCCGCCGGCTCCGTGTCGGGCACGGCCGCCGAGAACGCGTCGAGCAGGGTCTGCGCGCCGTGGAAGAGTCCGCGCGCCTGGTCGACCTCGCCGACGACGACTCCAGGCCCGAGGGTCGAGTCGCCCTCGTCCAGCGGGAGTCGGCCCAGCATGGCCGCCAACAGGGTCGACTTCCCCGAACCGTTGGCTCCGGTGATGGCGACCCGGTCGGCCCAGTCGATCTGGAGCGACACCGGTCCGAGCGTGAAGCCGCCCCGGTGCACGGTGGCCTGACGCAGCGTGGAGACCACAGCGCCGGAGCGAGGCGCGGACGCGATCTCCATCCGCAGCTCCCACTCCTTGCGGGGCTCCTCGACCACGTCGAGGCGTTCGATCATGCGCTGCGTCTGGCGCGCCTTCGCGGCCTGCTTCTCGCTCGCCTCGCTGCGCATGTTGCGGCCGAGCTTGTCGCCGTCGGTGGACTTGCGGCGGGCGTTGCGCACGCCCTTGTCCATCCAGCCGCGCTGCATCTGCGCCCGGCCCTCCAGAGCGGCCTTCTTGTCGGCGAACTCGTCGAACTCCTCGCGGGCGTGCCGCCGCGCGGTCTCCCGCTCCTCCAGGTAGGCCGCGTAGCCGCCGCCGAACAGCTTGATCTGCTGCTGGGCGAGGTCCAGTTCCAGGACCTTGGTCACCGTACGGGTGAGGAATTCGCGGTCGTGACTGATGACCACCGTCCCCGCGCGCAGCCCCTTGACGAAGGTCTCCAGGCGGTCGAGGCCGTCCAGGTCGAGGTCGTTGGTGGGCTCGTCGAGCAGGAAGACGTCGTACCGGGACAGGAGGAGCGAGGCGAGACCGGCGCGGGCGGCCTGACCGCCGGACAGGCCGGTCATCGGCTGGTCGAGGCCGACGGTCAGACCGAGGGAGGCGGCGACCTCCTCGGCCCGCTCGTCGAGGTCGGCGCCGCCGAGGTCGAGCCAGCGGTCCAGGCTCACGGAGTAGTCGTCGTCCGCGCCCGGAGCACCGTCGACGAGCGCCTGGGTGGCGGTGTCCAGGGCGAGCTGGGCGTCGGCAACCCCGGTGCGCCGGGCCAGGAAGTCCCGTACGGTCTCGCCTGCACGGCGCTCCGGCTCCTGCGGGAGGTGGCCGACGGTGGCGGTGGGCGGGGACAGCCGCAGCTCGCCGCCCTCGGGGGTGTCCAGGCCGGCGAGCAGTCGTAGCAGGGTGGACTTGCCCGCCCCGTTGACGCCGACCAGACCGATCACGTCGCCGGGGGCGACGACCAGGTCCAGGCCGGAGAAGAGGGTGCGGTCGCCGTGGCCGGCGGCGAGATCTTTGGCGACGAGAGTGGCAGTCATGAGGTTGCCGATCCTAATCGAGCCGACGCCGGCCCCCGCGGTCGGAGTGCACGGGGCTCGGGGGGCGCAGGGTGAGAGGCCGGGGCAGGACCGGCACTGGGGGAGGGTGGCGAGCCGGCGGCAGCGGCGGGTGAGGAG
This sequence comes from Streptomyces sp. NPDC091272, assembly GCF_044757485.1. Taxonomy (NCBI): domain Bacteria; kingdom Bacillati; phylum Actinomycetota; class Actinomycetes; order Kitasatosporales; family Streptomycetaceae; genus Streptomyces; species Streptomyces sp. NPDC091272. The sequence continues at coordinate 938,585 of NZ_JBIVVC010000001.1, read as the reverse complement.
CCGGTGTCGGCGGCGAGGTCAGCGGGCCATCGGGGCCGCCAGTACGCCTCCCGTCGTGCGAGCCACGATGTAGGACTGCCCCCGCGTCGCCTTCGCGTCCAGGGGAATCCGGTGCCTGCCCGCCTCCAGCCGGCCCTCGAAGACGACCTCGGCGTGCGTACGGTGCAGTCGGTCCCGGCGGTACGCGACCAGCTGCACCCGGCACGCCGAGGTGACCTCGACGCCCGCCTCACCGTCGGCCGCCACCAGCCGCGTCAATCGGCGTTGCTCCAACGGGCCCTGCTCCAGGGCGTGTTCTATCTGCGCGACCAGCAGCGGGACGATCGGCGCCAGGCCCTCCACATACGCCGGCCGGACTCCCGCACGGTCGAACGCCGCGCGCACCGCCGCCTTCTCGTGCTCGGCGACCGAGCGGCCGAAGGCGACCGCGCCGTAGGTCCTGATCTCCGCCGGCGGGACCCTGTCCGCGTCCTCGGTGATCTCCGCGCCGATGTTGATCGTACGGAGGGCCGCGGCCAGCCTGGCGAGGACGGCCACGCGGTTGCCGATGAGCAGGACACGGCGACGGGCGGGCCTGCCGTCCTCCTCGTGGCCCGCGCCCGCGTCGTCGTCGGGCAGCAGTCTGGCGAGTTCGGCGCGGTAGCGCTCCGCGTCGAAGCGGAACGGCCCTGTGCCGTGGTAGCCGTCGCGCTCCAGGTCGACGGTCTCCGCGGTCTGCCACGCGAAGTCGCGCCAGACGACGTCGGGGCCCTCGCGTTCGATGACGGCGGTGACCGCGCCGCATTCGAGGCCCTCGCACTCCGGGCAGCCGTAGATGACGTACCGGTTGCCGGGGAGCGGTGGGGGCGCCTCCAGGAGGAGTCGGCGGACATGGGTGGTGAAGATCGCGGGAGGGACGTCGGAGGCCAGCGGGGAGACGGCGTCGAGCTCGGCGAGCTGGTGCAGGAGGGGGCGGCCGTCGACGACGAAGTCCAGGAAGTCGCGGTGGACCTGGTAGGAACCGTTGACGAGTACTCCCCCGGCCCGTATCGCCGGAGCCAGCCCGAAGGTCGCGTGCGCGGCAGACATGGGGTGAGTATTCCCGGTGAAGTCCCGTTCTGCGCACGACATCTTGATTTCGGGCGGACGGGGCCGGAAGCGCGGAGGTACCGGCCTCGGCACGGACGGACCCGGCCCCCAGTACTGAAGTACCGGTGGCCGGGTCCGTCCGTGCCGAGAGGAACGCGCTCGGGGAAACCCCCGCCCGTCAGGGACTCTTCGTCGCACCCTCCATCCGCTCCGGTGCGTCCGGTCCCGTGCCCGGTCCGATGCGGATCTCGAAGTCGCCGTCGTACTTCGTGTGGCCCTCGATGACCGCCGCCTCGACCGCCTCGACGCCCATCTCGCCCCGGACGATCAGCGGGTCGCTGCGCAGGTCGCGCAGCAGGGCCCAGCACATGCCGACCATGACCACCGCGAACGGTGCCGCGACGAGGATGGTCAGGTTCTGCAGGCCCTTGAGGGCGTCGTCCTCGCCGTCACCGATGAGGAGCATGACCGCTGCCACCGCACCGGTGACGACACCCCAGAAGATGACGACCATCTTCGTGGGCTCGAAGGAGCCCCGCTGGGAGAGGGTGCCCATCACGATGGAGGCGGCGTCCGCGCCCGAGACGAAGAAGATGCCGACCAGGATCATCACCAGGATGCTGGTGACCGTGGCGATCGGGAACTCCTTGAGGAGGCCGAACAGCTGTCCCTCGGGGGTCGACTCGTCCGCGAGCCGGCCCGCGTCCTTCATCTTCATCGCCGTACCGCCGAAGACCGCGAACCAGAGCAGGCTGACCGTGCTCGGGACCAGGATCACGCCGCCGACGAACTGGCGGATGGTACGGCCGCGGCTGATCCGCGCGATGAACATGCCGACGAAGGGCGTCCAGGAGATCCACCACGCCCAGTAGAAGACCGTCCAGCTGCTCAGCCAGGTGGCGACGTCCTCGCCGCCGGTCGCCTCGGTGCGGCCGATGAGCTGCGGGAGGTCACCGAGGTAGGCGCCGATGGAGGTGGGCAGCAGGTCGAGGACGATGACGGTCGGACCGGCGATGAAGACGAAGACCACCAGGAGCAGCGCCAGCACCATGTTGGTGTTGGAGAGCCACTGGATGCCCTTCTCGACGCCCGACACGGCGGAGACCACGAAACAGACCGTGAGGACGGCGATGATGGAGATGAGGAGGCCGGTGCCGGCCTTCTCCATCCAGCCGAGCTCCTTCATTCCGCTGCCGATCTGGAGCGCGCCCAGGCCCAGCGAGGCCGCCGAGCCGAACAGCGTCGCGAAGATCGCGAGGATGTCGATGAAGCGGCCGACTCCCCCGTTGGCGTGCTTCTCACCGATGAGCGGGGTGAAGACCGCGCTGATCGTCTGCCGGCGGCGACGGCGGAAGGTGCTGTACGCGATGGCCAGGCCGACCACCGCGTAGATCGCCCACGGGTGCAGCGTCCAGTGGAACAGGGTGGTGGCCATGGCGGTCTGCATGCGGTCCGCCGAGTCGGCGGGGTGCGTGCCGGGCGGCGGCGAACCGAAGTGACCGAGCGGCTCACTGACGCCGTAGAACATCAGGCCGATGCCCATGCCGGCGCTGAACATCATCGCGACCCAGGAAACCGTCTTGAACTCGGGCGCCTCACCCTCCTCGCCGAGCGTGATCTTCCCGTACCGGCTCACCGCCAGCCACAGCGCGAAGACGACGAACCCGGTGGCAGCCAGTATGAAGGCCCAGCCACCGTTGTGGATGAGGCCGTTGAGCAGCTTGCCCGAGACGTCTTCGAGGGACTTGGTGGCGAGGGCACCCCACAGTACGAACGCGAGCGTGAGTGCGGCCGTGACGCCGAACACGATCCGGTCGGTCCGTGGTCTGGGGGTGGTGTGCGGGCTGCCGGGCAGGTCCACCATGACTGGCGAAGCTGCCCGGTCGCCCGACTGATCGTCGTGGGACACGTGGTCACCTTTCGGGTAGGGAGGATTCCCTGCCGCTACCCGGTATCACAGGTGACGCACGTCACGGTCTGCTAACAGCGCGTGTCGGGTTGACCCGTTACAAGAGGATACGCGGCCTTCGCGTCGAGCAGCAGCGGGACCAGGTCCCGCTGGGACTGCCGCAACGGCACGAAGGCGCCCCCTCGGCCGGTGGTGAACCTGACGCCGTGCAGGGTGAGTTCGTCGCCGACGTCATCGATCTGGGACTTCGTCAGCCAGTAGCCGCAGGGCGGGTCGGCGAGCACCTCGGCGGGCTCGGCGGGGTCGTTGTCGGCGCCACCCAGATAGACGGGTCCCCGGTCGGCGAATCCCGCGAGCCTGGCCCTGGTGGTGGCCGCCTCGACGGGGCCGCGCCGTTCGTCCGCGTACGCGAGCGCACCGGTGAGGGAGGCGAGGTGGGAGGCGACCCTGCGCCGTTGGTTGAGTGCCTTGTCCTGCTTCTCGCTCTCGCTCAGCGCGTCGATGCGGCTCTCGATGAGCAGCCCTGCCGAGTGCTTGACCCCTGCCGCGTTGCGCAGGATGCGCTCCTGCCCGTCCCCCGCCACCTGCCGCGTGGGCTCGCCGGTGACCGGGTCGGTCCAGATGCCGTACGTCCCGATGCTGAAGCCGGACGCGTGGGCGGCGGGCCGTACGAACTCCTCGGAGAGCTTCTTCGACTCGTCGTGGACGCGGGGGTCGGTGTTGAGGTTGCGGGGCCAGAGGTCGAAGAGGTCCTTGTCGTAGTAGGGAGGCGTGGCCCCGTACTCGTGCAGGTCGTAGATCAGGTCCGGCTTGCGGTCCCGGATCACGGCGGCCATGGCACGGCCCTCGGCGGTGGCCAGGGCGATGTGGTCGCGGTTGATGTCGACGCCGTCGGAGTTGCCCCGGGTGTCGGCGGCCCGGCCGTCCGGGTTGGCGGTCGGCAGCACCAGCACGGTGGTCGCACTCAGGAAGTCGCGGGTGCCGCGGTCCTTCGCGTACGCCAGGTCGCGGGCCCTGCTGAGGCAGGCTTCGCGGCCGGCCGGTTCGTCGCCGTGCTGACTGCAGATCAGCAGGACGGTGGAGGCGGTGTACCGCCGTTCGCCGATGCGCAGCAACTGGAGCGGGCGGCCCTGCTTGGTGGTGCCGATCGTGGACAGCGTCGCCCTGGAGCTGCCCCGGTCGACGGTTGCCAGGAACTTCTGTTCCTCGGGCTGGGTGGTCCACCGGGCGCCGTGGGTGGTCTCGAACCCGGTACGGGGCGGGGTGCGGCCGGAGTCTCCCGCCTGGGCGGGGGCGGCCACCAGCGGCACCGCGAGCGCTGCCCCGCCGAGCAGCACACCCAGGACACGGGCCCTCATCGCAGGGCTCCGGGCAGCCGGGAGAGGTTCTGCGGCACGGCGACCGCGTCGGGGGCGCCCGGCGACAGCGGCGCGGAGGCCGTGTTGCCGGAGACCGCCCGCGCGAAGGCGCGCTCGCCGCCGACCACCGGCAGCCGCGCGGAGGTGCCGGCCAGGTCGAGGCCGAGGGTGGGGCGGGTGTCGGGGGCCTCGATCAGGCCCTCGTCCGTACCGCCGATGATGAGGGCGAGCCGGTGTCCGGCCGGGACGACATGGTCGGAGGCGGCGAGTTCGACAGTGATCTCGTATTCCTTTCCGGGGGTCACGGGGCGGGCCTTTCCGTCGCCGCGGTGGTGGGCGAGGCTCGCCCAGCCGCGGCTGAAGACGGTCAGGTCGACGTCGACCGGGTTGGCGGCGGTCTCCTTGAAGCAGGAGCTGTCACCCGCGGTGCTCGGCCCCCAACAGGTGCGGCTGGCCAGGGTTTTGATGCCTTCACCGCTCGCCGCGTAGTTGCGGATGGTGTCCGGTCCGAGGTCGACGAGGACGGCGCTGAGGTTCGCGCTGGTGGTGGAGGGGGTGACCTTGAGGGTCACCTTGCCGGTGCCGGACAGGCGCAGCTCGCGGGAGAGCGGGCGGGTGGTGAACCCGGTCTTCTCCGGGGTGCCGGTGTCGATCTTCGCGGCCCAGTCGGTCTCGTTCAGCTTCGGGTCGTCGGTGAAGGTCTCCGTGGCGCCCGGCCGCGCCGGCCGCAGGCCGAGCGTGCCGACGCCGGGGGCGCTGCCCGGCCGGGGGCTGAGCCGGGTGGAGTCGGCGCCGCGCGCCGGCCAGACCTTGTCGGTGGACCACTGGTCGGGGGCGCGCTCGATGTCCGCCGTCGGCTCGCGGTCGATGCCGTTGTCGTAGCCCATGAGCTCGTGGTCGAACCAGCGGTGCAGGGTCCGCACCCATTCGGCGCGGCGGAAGTCGAACGGGTCGACGTGCCCGGTCTGCGAGAGCCACACCTTGCGCTGGACGCCCTGCTTCGCGAGGGCGTCCCACCACTTCCCGAAGTGGTTGGTGCGCACGTTCAGGTCCTGCATCCCGTGCACGGCGAAGACGCTGGCGCGGACCTTGCGGGCGTCGGGGACGAAGTCGCGGTCCGCCCACATCCGGGTCCGGTCGCCGTTCGGCGCGTCCCCTTCGGCCAGTTCCTTCTTCACCTGCGCGCAGCGGGCCGTGTTCACCGGGTTCTCGACGTAGCCGGCGAGGTCGTCGGGGCCTCCTTGGTAGAGGTCGGCGCCCTGCTGGAAGTAGTAGTCGTACCAGGAGGAGATCGCACTGATCGGCACGATCGTCCTGAGCCCCTCGACGCCGGTGGCCGCGGTGCCGTTGGCCACGCTGCCGTCCCAGCTCTTGCCGATCATTCCGGTACTGCCGTTGGACCAGTCCGCGCGGGCACGCTGGTTCCCGGTGCGGGTGGTGTAGCCCTGGCCGCGACCGTTCAGCCAGTCGATGACCGCCTTCGCGGAGGCGACCTCGGAGCGTCCGCCGACGTCGACGCAGCCGTCGGAACGGTTGGTGCCGGTGAGGTCGACGGCGACGTACCCGTAGCCGCGCGGCACGAAGTAGTTGTCGTAGAAGAGCGGGAACTGCACCGGCTTGCCCGCCGCATCGTACGTCTTCAGCTGGCTCTCGTTGCCGCGCCCGCAGCAGGAGTAGTACGGGCTGGCGTCCATGATCACCGGAATGCGGCGTCCTGAGCGGTCGAGCTCGCGGGGGCGGACGATGTCCACCGCGACGCGGTCCGTCCGGCCGTCCTTGTCACCGTCGATGCGGGTGTCCACCCAGACGGACTCGCGGACGGCCTTGTCGTACGCGTACACGGGCTTGCTCTCGCGGGCACGGTCGGCCGTCGTCGAGGTCGGGGCGCCGACGGCCGGGCCCGCGTCGGCCGCCGCGCCCGACGGAGCCAGCAGGACGGCCGTCAGAGCGACCGCGGCCAGAGGGACGAGCGTTCTCCGTTTCGGGCGCCTGGCCCGCTCAGATATCGGCATGGGCGGACGGTAACGCGGTCAACTCCCGTGCAACAGGGGGCCGGAGCGCGCCCGGGGTGGCACCTGCCGCCAAATGGGATACGGGGTCACATGTCGGCCGTATGGCGATCGTGTGACAGGAGCGACCATGGACATGACTGGTGGCCGAGGGGCTGAATAGAGTGCCAACAGATCGTTCCACCTGACCATTTGGAGCACTCGTGCACCGCAGAATCATCGCCCCCGGCGTGCTCGCCGCGGCCACCCTCCTGCTGGCGATCCCGGCGTCGGCCGCCTCGTTCACACCGGGTGCCCCGGGCATCGGCGACCCCTACTACCCGGCCAGCGGCAACGGCGGCTACGACGTCTCGCACTACGACCTGCGGCTGAAGTACCAGCCGGGCACCGACCTGTTGGAGGGCACGGCGACCCTGGTGGCGACCGCCACGCAGGACCTGTCGCGCTTCAATCTCGACCTCGGCCTCGCGGTCAGCGAGGTGCGGGTGAACGGGAAGAAGGCGAAGTTCGCCAAGGAGGGCGAGCAGGAGCTCGTCGTCACGCCGGTGACGCCGTTGCAGAAGGGCAAGGCGGTCTCGGTCGTCGTCAAGTACGCGGGCAAGCCCTCCGAGGTGAAGATCGGCGGGTACACCGCCTGGGCCCGCACCCCGGACGGCGGCGTCGCCGCGCAGGAGCCCGACTCGGCCGCCTGGTGGTTCCCGAGCAACGACCACCCGCTCGACAAGGCCACCTACGACGTGTCGGTCTCGGTGCCGGACGGTCACCAGGCCATCTCCAACGGCGTTCTGCAGTCGCAGAGTTCGAAGCTGGGCTGGACCCGCTTCGCCTGGCGCTCCAACAAGCCGCAGGCCTCCTACCTGGCCACGCTCGCCGTCGGAAAGTTCGACATCACCACCGACAGGACCGAGTCGGGGCTGCCGGTCCTCAACGCGTACAGCAAGGACCTCGGTGACAACGACGGGGCTGCGCGGGCGAGCGTCGAGCGCTCGGCGGAGGTCGTCGAGTGGCTGGAGGGCGTCTACGGCCCCTACCCCTTCAACGCGATCGGCGGTTACGTCCCGAACGTGACCAGCGGTTTCGCGCTGGAGACGCAGACCCGCCCGTTCTACAGCCCCAAGCAGTTCGCGAACGGTGCGAACGTCTCGGTCGTGGTGCACGAGCTGGCCCACCAGTGGTACGGCGACAGTGTCTCCGTGCACCACTGGAAGGACATCTGGGTCAACGAGGGCTTCGCGCGCTACAGCCAGTGGCTGTGGTCGGAGAAGGAGGGCGAGGGCACGGCACAGGAGCTGGCCGACTACACCTATGCCTCCTACGCCGCCGACAACCCGTTCTGGCAGGTCAAGCCCGGTGACCCGGGCGCCGACAAGCAGTTCGACATCGCTGTCTACGACCGGGGCGCACTGGCCATCCAGGCACTGCGCAACGAGGTCGGCGACGACGCGTTCTTCCAGATCCTGCGGGGCTGGCCGAAGCAGTACGCCTACGGCAACGCCAAGGTGTCCGACTTCGTGAAGTACGCGGAGAAGGTGTCCAAGAAGCCCCTCGCGGAGCTTTTCGACACCTGGCTCTACGAGCCGGCCAAGCCGGCCGCTCCTGCCGCCGCGGGCTCGAAGATCGCCCGCTCGTACACCGCGGGTGCGGAGGCGGCACCGGTCCGGCCGAAGTCCTGGAAGAAGATCGCGGAGACGAACACGATCCACGACCACTGATCAGTGACCGTGACTAGTGACCAATGACCCGTGACCATCGGTCACGGGTCACGGGTCATTGGCCTTTGACGGGAGGGGAGTTGGGGCACTGGTGGGCCTGGTGACAGATGCGCGGTGTGTGCCGTCTACCGGGAAGTAACCACGGCTGGTTGGATGTGCGGCACCGGTGCTCCGCACTTCTCGCCCCACCCTTCCCACGGGAGAACTCTGTGCCGATTCCCTCACGCCGACGTGCCCTTCGCCGTGCCGTCGCCTGCGCGGTCGCCGCCGCGGCCACGCTGGCCGTCACTGCTCCGGTCGCCGTGGCCGATCCCGCCGCCTCCGCCGACGTGCCGAAGCTCCAGGTCCTTTCGTACAACGCCTTCCTCTTCAGCAAGAGCCTGTACCCCAACTGGGGTCAGGACTTCCGTGCGAAGGCGATCGCGGCGGCGCCCTTCTTCCAGGGGCACGACGTGGTCGTCCTCCAGGAGGCCTTCGACAACGCGGCCTCGGAGGCGCTGGGGCAGAACGCGGCTGCCCGGTACCCGTACCGGACACCTGTCGTGGGCCGCAGCAAGAGCGGGTGGGACGCGACAGGTGGTTCGTACTCGGCGACCTCGGCGGAGGACGGTGGGGTGACCGTCTACAGCAAGTGGCCGATCGTGCGGCAGGAGCAGTTCGTCTACAAGGAGGCGTGCGGCGGCGACTGGTTCTCCAACAAGGGCTTCGCGTACGTCGTCCTCGATGTGCGTGGTGTGAAGGTGCACGTGGTCGGCACGCACCTCCAGTCCACGGGCCCGGGCTGCAAGGCGGGCGAGGCGGCGGTGAGGCGCAGTGCCCAGTTGAAGCAACTGGACGCGTTCCTCGACGCCAAGAAGATCCCCGCCACCGAGCAGGTGCTGGTGGCCGGCGACCTGAACGTCGACTCGCACAGCGCCGAGTACACGTCCATGCTCGCCGACGCGGGACTGGACGGCGCCCAGGCCCGCACCGGCCACCCGTACTCCTTCGACACCGCCGACAACTCCATCGCCGCCGAGCGCTACCCGACGGACCCGCGCGAGGACCTCGACTACGTCCTGCACCGCACGGGTCACGCCCGGCCGGCCGGCTGGACCAACGACGTGGTCAAGGAGCAGAGCGCGCCGTGGACCGTCTCCAGCTGGGGCACCTCCTACACGTACACGAACCTGAGCGACCACTACCCGGTGGTGGCCTCCGCGAAGTGATAGACGGGCGCCCGGGGCCGCGTCCGTGGCACCCGTGGCACCCGTGCCGCACGTTGGAAGACAGGGGCCGTCCTCACTTCTGGCCGCGCTCGAAGTAAGCGATCAGGTCCTCCCCCAGCGGGGGGACCTGCCGCGGGACGCCGCCGTCGCGGAGTGAGGAGGTGGCCCCGACTCCCGCGGCGACGGCCATCCTGGCGGCGACCGGAGAGGTGTCCGTCGCGCCGCCGTCCCGTACGAAACGCAGGAACTCGTCGATGAGCAGCGGGTCCGCGCCGCCGTGCCCCGCCTTGTCCTGCGCAGCCGGCACCCGGTGGCTCTCGTCGGCGTCCGCGCGGTACCCGGAGCGGCGGCCGTTCCAGACCTTGACCTCCGCCCCGGGGCCGTCACCGAAGTTCTCCAGGCGGCCCGCGTCCCCGATCACGGTGTAGTTGCGCCAGTAGTCGGGGGCGAAGTGGCACTGCTGGTAGGCGGCCAGGACGCCGTTGTCGAGGCGCATGTTCAGCAGGGACACGTCCTCGACGTCGATCACCGGGTTGAGGGCGCGCTGGGTGTGCGGCGGCCAGTGCCCGTCCTCGGTGTACCAGTCGTCGGCCTTGGGCTCGCCCGGGGCGCGGCGGTGCGGGTTGTCGCCGTAGACCATGAGGTCGCCCATGGCCTGGACGTCGCGGGCGTACCCTCCGGCCAGCCAGTGCAGCACATCGATGTCGTGGGCGGCCTTCTGGAGCAACAGGCCGGTGGTGTACCTGCGTTCGGCGTGCCAGTCCTTGAAGTACCAGTCGCCGCCGTAGCCGACGAAGTGCCTCACCCAGACGGTCTTCACCGCGCCGACGGCGCCGCGCACGACGAGGTCGCGCATCAGGCGGACGACCGGCATGTGCCGCATGTTGTGCCCCACGTAGAGCCGTGTCCCCGTCTCGTGGGCGGTGCGGAGGATCTCGTCGCAGCGCTCGACGGTGATGTCCAGGGGCTTCTCGACGAAGACGGGCTTGCCGGCCCGCAGTGCCTCGCAGGCCAGGTCGGCATGGGTGTGGTCGGGGGTGAGCACCAGGACCGCGTCGACGTCCGGGGCCTGGGTCACCTTGCGGTGGTCGGCGAGGAGGGCGGCGTCGGGGAAGGCGTGGCCGGCCTCCGTACGGGCGACCCGGTCCGGGTCCGCGACTGCGGTGACGCGGGCGCCGGCTCCGGGGCGGTGGGCGGTGCGGGCGAGGTTGCCGCGCAGCCCGTAACCCAGGACGCCGATACGGAGGTCGGTCATGGTTCTCCTCAAGGGGTGCGGGAGGAACGCACCTTACGGGCGGACGAGGAGGCCCGCGAGGGCGCAGGACCGGGGCACGCCCGTCGCGGCGGAGGCGCACGGTGCCCTCGCCACCTCTCCGCACAGAAAACATCCGCATAGAAAACAACAGAAACATTCCGGAGCCCCTTGCGGTCGGACAGCAAGCGCTTACATGCTGACGCGCAGCCCGTACGCACCAGCACGCCTCACCCCCCGCAGGGAGAGTTCCGCATGCGCACTTCCGTCCCCGTCGGCCGCCGTTCGGCACTGGCCACCGGTGCTGGTTACGCCGGTGTCGGTCTCGCTGGTGTCGGTCTGGCCGGGCCCGGTCTCGCCGGTGCGGGACTCCCCGGGACCAAACTCCCCGGGACCGGACTCCCCGGCACCGGTCCCGCCGGGCCGGGGCACTCGCGGACCTCGGCCCACGCTCCGCCGCCCGTGCCGTCCCGCGCCCCGGCTCCCCCGCCGATCGCCGTACTCCGGCTGCCGCAGCCGCCCGTCGCCTGTCGCCCATCGCCCGTCGCCTGTCGCCCGTCGCCCGTCGCCCGTCGCCCCGAGCACCTTGGAGAACTGACATGACCGTGACCCACGATCCCGCGTCCGGCAGGCCGGGCGGCACACTGTCCAGGCGGGCCGTGCTCGCGGCGGGGTCCGCCGCGGTGCTCCTCCCGACGGTCTCCCCGGCGGCAGCAGCTCCCGTGCACGCGGCCGGCGCCACCGGCCCTGAGACCCCGGCGCAAGCCCTGGACGCCTTCGATCCGCTGCTCGTCCGGGCACAGGAGCTCCTGACCGGCGGCGCCTTCGACCCTGCGGACCCGGATTTCCGTGCCGCGCTCACGACGCTCGACACGTCGGCGGCGGCCCTGTGGCAGCAGCTCGACCGCTCGGCCGGGCGCACCGCGCTCTGGCCGGACCTCTCCCCCGTCGCCGATCCCGGCAACTTCGGTCAGAGCTACACCCGGCTGCGCACCCTCGCCACCGCCTGGGCCACGTCCGGCGCCTCGCTCGGCGGTTCGGACGAGGTGGCGTCCGCGCTGGTGGCGGCCCTGCGTTTCCTGCACGACAACGCCTACAACGCGACGAAGAGCGAGAGCGGCAATTGGTGGTTCTGGGAGATCGGCGCTCCCCGAGCGCTCCTGGACAGCTGTGTGCTCCTGGGCGCGCGGGTCTCCGCAACCGACCTGTCGGGCTATCTGGCGACGGTGGACCGCTTCTGTCCCGACGCGGACCGCCGTACCAATGTCCCCGGCCTCGCCGAGACCGGCGCCAACCGGTCCGACAAGGCGGTGATCGTGGCACTGCGCGGGCTGCTCGGCCGGGACGCGGCCAAGGTCGCGCTCGCCAGGGACGGCCTCTCCGACGTGCGCGACGGCGGACGCAACAGCCTTTTCCGGTACACCTCTTCGGGCGACGGCTTCTACCCGGACGGCTCCTTCGTCCAGCACGAGTCGGTGGCCTACACCGGAACGTACGGAGCGGTCCTGCTCGGTGGCGCGGCCTACCTGATCGCCCTGCTGGCGGGGTCCACCTGGGCGGTCAGCGATCCCCAGGTGTCGGTGATCTACGAGGCGGCGGAGCGTTCCTTCGCCCCGGTGCTCTTCGACGGGCTGATGATGGACACCGTGCGGGGCCGGGCGATCTCGCGCGAGCGGGCCGGGGACCACGTCGACGGGGCGGCGACCGTGTCGAGCATCGTCCTCCTGGCCACCGGCGCCCCGGCCGCGTACGCCGCCCGCTGGCGCGCGCTGGCCAAGGGCTGGATCGAGCGCAACCGCACCACCCCGTACACCGCTCTGGTCTCCCTCCCCCAACTGGCGCGGGCCAAGGCGCTGCTGGCGGACGGCTCGGTGCCCGCGGCCGGGCGTACCACCGGGCACTTCGTCTTCGCCGACATGGACCGGGTGGTGCACCGGCGCCCCAGCTGGGCGTTCGCCGTCTCGCTGTCCTCGCGGCGGATCGCGGCGTACGAGGCGGGCAACGGCGAGAACCTGCACGGCTGGTACACCGGCGACGGCATGACGTACCTGTACAGCGAGGACGACCTCGGGCAGTTCGGGGACGGCTTCTGGCCGACCGTCGACCCCTACCGGCTGCCGGGCACCACGGTCGACACCCGGCGGCGGGCGGACCTCGGCCCCGGGGCCGGTACGGCGACCTACCGGCCGGCGAACACCGTGGCGGGCGGCGCCGTCCTCGACGCCCGCTACGGCGCGTCCGCCATGGAACTCACCGCCCAGGACAGCACCCTGCGGGCCAGGAAGTCCTGGTTCTTCCTCGACAACGCGGTCGTGGCGCTCGGCGCCGGGATCACCGCGAGCGACGGCCGCACCGTCGAGACGATCGTCGAGAACCGCAGCCTGCACGCGGACGGCACCTCCCGGCTGCTGGTCGACGGGGTCCCCCGGTCCACCGCACCGGGCCGGGCCGACGGCCCGCGCACGGCGGGATGGGCGCACATCGAAGGTGTGGGTGGCTACGTCTTCCCGCAGCGGACCGCCCTGCACACCCTGCGTGAACAGCGGACCGGCGCCTGGCGCGACCTCAACACCGGTGCCGACACCGGAGGTTCCACCACCCGGCTCAGCCGCCGCTACCTCACGCTGTGGATCGATCACGGTGCCTCGCCGTCCGCGGCCTCCTACGCATACGCCCTCCTCCCGGGGGCCTCCCCGGTGGCCACCGCCGCCTGGCAGCTGTCCCGGCCGGTGCACATCGCCGCCAACGACGCGGGGGTCCAGGCCGTGGAGGCGCGGCGCCTCGGTCTGACCGCCGCCACCTTCTGGCAGGCGGGTAGCGCCGCCGGGATCACCGCCTCCGGCCCCGCGTCCGTGCTCGTCCGGCGCGGGAACGGCTCCGTCTCGGTGGCGGTCGCCGACCCCGGACGCGCCGGGACCACGCTCACGGTGCAACTCCCCTTCACCGTGCGGTCCGTGGTCTCCGCCGACGACACGGTCCGGGTCACCCCTGGGCGCCGCCCTGTCCTCACGGTCACGGTGGGCGGTTCCCGCGGTCACACCCACCGGGCGGAACTGCGCTGAGACGGCCGTCGGCGCCGTCGAAACGACCGCCGACCCAGCCGTCCGTACGACCACCACCACACCGCCTGCCGGTGCCGGCGCCAGCACCGGCACCGGCAGCGACATCGCCCCCGCCGGCCGGCACCGAAGGCACATCCCGAGGAGAACCGCTCCCCCATGTCCGTCCCGCCGCACCTCGCCCTCCCCCCGACCGACCGCGTCCTCTCCCCGCGCACCGGCTGGACCCGCGCCCACTGGGAGGCTGTCGCGGACCGGATGCTGGAAGCTCTCGTCCCGTACGCCACGCCGGGGTTCGCGCAGTACCGGCTGCCGGGACGGGCCAGCTGGTCGGGGGTCGTGTCGGACGGTCTCGAAGGCTTCGCGCGCTCGTTCCTCCTCGCCTCCTTCCGCATCGCGGGGGCGGGCGGCGAGGTCGATCCCCGCCTGGTCGAAAGGTACGCGCGAGGTCTGACAGCGGGCACGGACCCGTCCTCGCCCGAGGCCTGGCCCCGCCTCACCGACTGCTCCCAGCAGATGGTCGAGGCCGCGTCGATTGCCGTCGCACTGCACGAGACGCGTCCCTGGATCTGGGACCGGCTGGACGTCCGGGTCCAGGAGCGCGTCGTGGACTGGTTCTCCGGGTTCGTCGGGGCTCGCACCTGGGACAACAACTGGCGGCTGTTCCAGGTGGTGTCCGAACAGTTCCTGGCGTCGGTGGGCGCCCCGTACAGCCGCTCGGACATCGAGAGCGGACTGGACCGCATCGAGGACTGGTACGTGGGCGACGGCTGGTACACCGACGGGGACGGCCGCAACTTCGACTACTACGTCGGCTGGGCCCTCCACCTCTACCCACTGCTCTGGTCCCGGATCGCGGCAGCCACCGACAGCACCGGCGGCGCGGACGGGGGCCGTACGGAGGTCTACCGGGAGCGGCTCGGCCAGTACCTCTCCTCCTACCCGCACTTCTTCGGCGGTGACGGCGCCCCCGTCCACCAGGGCCGCTCCCTCACCTACCGGTTCGCGGCCGTCGCCCCCGTCTGGATGGGTGCGCTCGCCGACTGCAGCCCGCTCTCCCCCGGGCTCACCCGGCGGCTGGCCTCCGGGGCGGTGCGCCACTTCGCCGAGCGCGGGGTGCCCGACGCACGCGGGCTCCTCACCCTCGGCTGGTACGAGACCTTCCTGCCCGGCACGCAGCCGTACTCAGGCCCCGCCTCGCCGTACTGGGCGAGCAAGGGTTTCCTCGGCCTGCTGCTGCCGGCCGGCCACCCGGTGTGGACCGAGCCCGAACTCCCGCTGCCCGTCGAGGAGTCCGACAGCTGTACGGCCCTGCCGGCGCCCGGCTGGCTGCTGCACGGCACCCGCCACGACGGCATCGTCCGGCTCGTCAACCACGGCAGCGACCACAACGCGCCGAACGGGCCGGACGAGGACGATCCGCACTACGCGAAGTTCGGCTACTCCACGGCCACGGCCCCCGAGTCCGCGCCGCACGCCTGGTCCCGCACCGTCGACAACCACCTCGCGCTGCTCGCCCCCGACGGGACGCCCACGCGCCGCCGGCGGATCGTCCCCCTGCGCTGCGGGGGCCGGACCGCCTCGTCGGCGTACGAGGACGGCCCCTGCCGGGTGGAGACGACGAGCGTGCTGCACGGCCCCTGGGAGGTCCGGGTGCACCGGGTCACCGCACCCGACGGGTACGGCGTCCGCGAGGGCGGCCATCCGGTGGCCGACTCGCGGCGGGTGGCGCAGGAGACCGCTCCCGACTGGGGCCTGGCCCGTACCTCCACCGGTCTGAGCAGCGCGATCGTCGCCCTGTTCGGCTGGCATGGGGAGGACGAGGACGGCCCGGACGGGGTCCCGTCCGCGACGGTCGTGCACGACGTGGACGGGGTCCCGTCCGCGACGGTCGTGCACGACGTGGAGTCCAACGCGTACGGGCCGCACTCCGCCACCCCCGCCCTGTGCCGGGCCCGTCATCCCGGCGGTACGCGCGTGTACGTCTCGCTGATCGCGCTCTCCGGCGACACCGTGCACCCGCAGGCCCTGCGCGAGGCCGTCTCCCTGGAAATCGGCGACGCCGGGGGCGGGACAGGCGCTTCGACGGTGCGGCTGACCTTCCTCGACGGCACGGTGACGGAGGTCTGAGCACGCTCTGGTCGGACCGTTCCCGCCCGCCGCGCCGACCGTGTGCACGGCGGGTCCCGAGCGGATGTCACATTCGCGAGGGGCCGCCACGTCCCTTCCGTGAGAGCACGCCACTGTCACGAAGGAGCTGGCCATGACCGCAAACGTCACTGTCATCGGCGGGGGTGTCGCCGGACTGGCCGCCGCGATCACCGCGGCGGAGGCCGGGGTGGGGGTCGACCTGTACGAGGCGCACGGCTCGCTGGGCGGCCGGGGCCGCGCCACATCCGCCCCGTACATCGCCCACGAGGGCCCGCACGTCTTCTACGCGGACCTCGCGCACTGGACCTGGCTCGCCGACCGCGACCTGGTCGGTGCGCTCGGCCGGCCGTCGGTGCGCGACCTGCGGTTCGGTTTCGTACGGGACGGCCGGCTGCGGTCCGCGCCGCCCGCCGCCCTGGTCCGGATGATGCTGCCGGGGCGGCCGAGGACGGCGCCGGTGGACAGGACGTTCCAGGACTGGGCGACGGAGCAGTACGGGGAGGAGGCCGCGCGGGCGGCGGCGCGGGCCGTCGCGGTCGTCACCTACGACGCGGACACCGGGCGGTTGTCGGCGGCGTTCGTGTGGGAGCTGTTCCGGCGGGTGTTCGCGCCGAAGGCGCCGACGGTGCGGTGGGTGGTGGGCGGCTGGCAGGCTGTGGTCGGCCGGATGGAGGCGCGGGCGCGGGAGCTGGGCGTACGCGTCCACCTGGAGAGCCGGGTGCCGGAGCTGCCGCAGGATCGCCCGGTAGTCGTGGCCACCGAACTCGCCGCTGCCCGGCGGCTGTTGGGGGACGACTCGCTGTCCTGGGAGAGCGGTCACGTGGTGCTGCTGGACGTGGCGGTGCGCTCGGACCGGCGGGACCGCTTCATCGCGTTCGACCTGGACGGTGGTGGCTTCCACGAGTCGTACTCGATGCAGGATCCGACGGTCGCACCGGCCGGGGAGTCGCTGTTCCAGTTGGACATGCCGGTGCGGGCGGGTGAGAGCCTTCCGCAGGCGCGGGCGCGGCTGGAATCGCTCGCCGACCTGACGGTGCCGGGTTGGCGGGAGCGCACCACATGGAGCCGGACGGCGACCGCGAAGGGCCGCACGGGCGCCCTGGACCTGCCGGGCACGACGTGGCGCGACCGGCCGGCGGTGGACAGGGGCGACGGGGTGTTCCTGGCCGGAGACATGGTGGCGGCGCCGGGGATGCGCGGCGAGATTTCTCTCTTCAGCGGAATCGCGGCCGGTGAGGGGGTCGCGGCGAAGGCAGGAGCCGCACACGGCCGGGCCCCCTCGCGACGGCCGTGGCGCAACACACGAGCCCGGCACACCCTCGACGGACGGCACACATGAGAGGGACGGCGCACGTGAGACGGGCGGTGCACTTGCGAGGGACGGCGCGCGTGAGAGCCACCCGTCAGCCGGGGCCCTCCTCGTAGAGGCTCGCCAGTTCCGCCGCGTACTTTTCCCGGATCACCCTCCGCCGCAGTTTCAGCGAGGGGGTCAGCTCTCCGGTCAGCGGGCTCCACTCCTCGGAAAGGAGCCGGTAGCGCTTCACCTGTTCGGTGCGATTGAGGCGGGTGTTGGCCGCCCGGACCGCCCGCGCGATCTCCTCCCGTACGGCGGGGTGCTCCGCCGTGACCGGTCCCTCGATGCCTCGGGCCGCCGCCCACGCGGGGGCTGTCTCCTCGTCCAGGACCAGCAGTGCCACCAGGTACGACCTGCCGTCGCCGTGCGCCAGGGCCTGGCCGATCAGGGGGTGTTCCTTGAGGGTGTTCTCGACGAGGGCCGGGGAGACGTTCTTGCCGGTCGAGGTGATGATCAGTTCCTTCTTGCGGTCGGTGAGCCAGAGGTAGCCGTCCTCGTCGATCCGGCCCACGTCACCCGTCGCGAACCAGCCGTCCTCGTCCAGGGCCGGTTCGATCCTCCCGTCGGCGCGCAGGTAACCGGTGAACACCGTCTCCCCGCGCACCAGGATCTCGCCGTCCGCCGCGATCCTGAGCTCCAGGCCCTCCAGCGGGCGGCCGACCGAGCCGAGCCGGAAGCCCGCCGTCGGGCTGTTGGCGGTGCAGACGCCGACCGTCTCCGTGAGCCCCCACGCGTCCATGATCGCGATGCCGAGGCCGGCCCAGAACCGGGTCACCTCGGGCGGCATCGGGGCGGACGCGCTCGCCGTCCAGACCAGCCGGTCGAAGCCCGCGAGGGCGAGCAGCGGGTCGAGCGCCTGCTTCGCCGCCCGGTACGCGCCCTCCAGCTCGGGCGACGGCGGTTCACCGCGCTCGCGGGTGGCGAGGTGGGCCCTGGCCGTCTCCCCCAACTGCTCGACGGCGGTCCGCTGTTCCTCCGGCAGCCCGGACAGCGCCGCCCGCACGGAGGCCGCCATCTTCTCCCACACCCTCGGCACGCCGAAGAACTGCGCCGGGCGCAACTCCCGTACGGTGGCCGCGACCTGTGTGACGTCCGCGCACAGATGGACGTGCGACGCCCGGAAGACCGGCAGGTAGATGCCGAGCATCCGCTCCGCTATGTGCGCGAAGGGGAGGTAGCAGATGTGCTCGACGTGGTCGGGCAGGTCGACCACCCGGTCCAGGGCGAGCGCGTTGCCCACCACCATGCGGTGGGTGATCGGGACGGCCTTGGGGTCGCCCGTGGTGCCCGAGGTGTAGACGACGGTCAGGGTGTCCTCCGCCCGGCACTCCCGCCAGGTCTTCTCGAAGGCGTCGGGCCGGTACAGCCGTGCACCGGACGCGTGCAGTGAGCCGTAGCTCCGGTGCTCCCCCGCATCGGCCGCGTCCGCCACGACGAGTTTCCGCAGGCCGTTGGAGGGGTCGGACAACAGCGGTTCCCAGCGCGGGAGTTCGGCGGCTCCCGCCACGACGGCGAACCGGGCCCCGCTGTGCCGGACGATGTGCGCCACCTGCTCGGCGGCGGCCGTCCCGTACACGGAGACCGGTATCGCGCCCAGGTGTGCGAGGGCGAGGTCGCTCAGCCAGTGCTCCGGGCGGTTGCCCATCATCATCAGCACCTGCTCGCCGCGCCGCACCCCGAGCGCCGCGTACCCGGCGGCCAGGACGGCCGTCCTGCGGCGGGCCTCCCGCCAGCTGAGCGTCGACCAGCCGCTGCCGTCCCCGGTGGGCCAGGAGAGTGCGGGGAGGTCGCCGTGGTCCTCGGCGTTGCGCAGCAGCAGGGCGGGGAGGGTGAGTTCCGCCGATTGTGCGGGAAGTCGCAGGATCGTGGTCATGACCGCCTCTTGTCATCAGCGACTGATCAGTCGACGGGTGCTTGTGACCGGGCCGTGCCTCAACGTGGCAAGGAGGCTTTCACAACAGTGGTGAGACAGCAATACTGTTGCACTGAATCCCGGCCAGGACCGCCGGCAGGGGCCGACGGCGCGGGCCGGATGAGGCAAGCAGAGGAACGGGGCACCATTCATGACGACGACCACCGGTACCGGGGAGCCGACGCTCACGGTCGACGAGCTGGCCGCGCGGGCCGGTGTCACCGTCCGCACCATCCGCTTCTACAGCACCAAGGGTCTCCTGCCGCCCCCGGTGATCGGCCCCCGCCGGGTCGGCCACTACGGCCCCGAGCACCTCTCCCGCCTCGCCCTCATCGAGGAGCTGCAGCACCACGGGATGACCCTGTCCGCCATCGAGCGGTACCTGGAGCAGCTGCCCGCCGATCTGAGCGCGCACGACCTGGCCATCCACCGGGCGGTGGTGGCGTCCTGGGCCCCGGACTCGGCCGAGGACGCCACGCGGGCCGAGCTGGAGCGCCGGGCCGGCCGGGCGCTGTCGGACACCGACATCGACCGGCTGGCCGCGATGAACGTACTGGAGCGCGCCGACCATCCTGACGCCTTCCGGGTCGATCCCGGTCTGCTGGCGCTGGGCGTGCAGCTCCTGGGCGTACCGATCGCGCACGAGACGATCCTCGCCGCGCGCACGATCCTGCTGGAACACACCCGCTCGGCCGCCCGGGAGCTGACCCACCTCTTCCGGGACGAGGTGTGGAGCCCCTACCGGGAGCGCGAGTCGGACCCCGAGCACGTGGAGGCGATGCGGTCGCTGTCCGCCCACATGCAGCCGATGGTGCTCCAGGCCCTGGTCACCGCCTTCCAGCGGTCGCTGAAGGAGGAGCTGCGGGCCGCCTTCGTGGACGAGTCCTGAGAGGTACGTCCACGAGGCGCGGCCCGCGGCCCGCCGGTATCGGGTCCCGACGGCGTCAGTCGCCGAACTCCTTGTCGCCCGAGGGTCCCGACGGCGTCAGTCGCCGAACTTCTCGCCCTTCGCCGCCTTCTCCACCAGCAGCGCCGACGGCTCGAACCGCTCGCCGTACGTCGCCGCCAGCTCGCGGGCCCGCGCGACGAAGCCCGGCAGGCCGCCCTCGTAACCGTTGATGTACTGGATGACGCCGCCGGTCCAGGCCGGGAAGCCGATGCCCATGATGGAGCCGATGTTGGCGTCGGCGACCGAGGTCAGCACGCCTTCCTCGAAGCAGCGGACCGTGTCGAGGGCCTCGGAGAAGAGCATCCGCTCCTGCATGTCGGTGAAGGGGATCTCCGTGCCCGGCTTCGTGAAGTGTTCCCGGAGCCCCGGCCACAGCCGCGTGCGCCTGCCGTCCTCGCCGTACTCGTAGAAGCCGCCTCCGCCGCTGCGTCCCGGACGGCCGAACTCGTCGACCATCCGGTCGACGACCGCGTCCGAGGGGTGTCCCGGCCAGACGCCGCCCGCCTCCTCGACGGCCTTCTTGGTCTCGTTGCGGATCTTGCGCGGCAGGGTGAGGGTGAGCTCGTCCATCAGGGAGAGGACCTTCGCCGGGTAGCCGGCCTGGGCCGCGGCCTGCTCGATCGACGCGGGCTCGATCCCCTCGCCGACCATGGCGACACCCTCGTTGATGAACTGGCCGATGACGCGGGAGGTGAAGAAACCGCGGCTGTCGTTGACGACGATCGGCGTCTTCTTGATCTGGCGGACCAGGTCGAAGGCGCGGGCCAACGCCTCGTCGCCGGACCGCTCGCCCTTGATGATCTCGACCAGCGGCATCTTGTCGACCGGCGAGAAGAAGTGCAGGCCGATGAAGTCCACGGGACGTGACACACCTTCGGCGAGGCCCGTGATGGGGAGCGTGGAGGTGTTGGAGCACAGGAGCGCGTCGGGTTCGACGATGTTCTGGATCTCCTGGAACACCTTGTGCTTGAGGGCGGTGTCCTCGAAGACCGCCTCGATCACCGCGTCGCAGCCCGCGAGGTCCGCGGGGTCGGCGGTGGGAGTGATGCGGGCGAGGAGCTCGTCCCGCTTGGCCTCGGTGGTACGGCCGCGGGAGAGCGCCTTCGCGAGGAGCTTCTCGCTGTACGCCTTGCCCTTGGCTGCGGCCTCCGGGGAGACGTCCTTGAGGACGACCTCGATCCCGGCGCGGGCGCAGGAGTACGCGATGCCGGCGCCCATCATTCCGGCGCCGAGCACGGCGACCTTGCGGACCTTGCGGGGTTCGACGCCCTGCGGGCGGTTCGCACCGGAGTTGACCGCCTGGAGGTCGAAGAAGAACGCCTGGATCATGTTCTTGGCGACCTGCCCCGTCACCAGCTCGGTGAAGTAGCGGGCCTCGATGGTCAGCGCGGTGTCGAAGTCGACCTGTGCGCCCTCGACCGCCGCCGCGAGGATGTTGCGCGGCGCGGGGTAATTGGCCCCGCCGGTCTGCTTCTTGAGGTTGGCGGGGAACGCCGGCAGGTTCGCGGCGAAGCGCGGGTTGGAAGGCGTGCCGCCAGGGATCTTGTACCCCTTGACGTCCCAGGGCTGCTGCGACTCGGGGTGGGCGTCGATGAAGGCGCGGGCCTGGGCGAGCATCTCCTCGCGGGTGGTGGCGACCTCGTGGACCAACCCGTTGTCGAGCGCACGCCGCGGGCTGTACTGGGTGCCCTGGAGCAGGACCTTGAGGAGGGCGTCGGCGATGCCCATCAGCCGTACGGTACGGGTGACGCCGCCGCCCGCGGGGAGCAGGCCGAGGGTGACCTCGGGCAGGCCGATCTTGGAGCCGGGCGCGTCCAGTGCGATGCGGTGGTGGGAGGCGAGGGCGATCTCGTAACCGCCGCCCAGGGCCGCCCCGTTGATGGCCGCGACGACGGGCTTGCCGAGCGTCTCGATCCGGCGCAGCGAGTTCTTGATGGCGGTGCCGGTGTCGAAGGCCTGCTGGGCGTTCTCCGGGCCGACCTTGATCATGTCCTTGAGGTCGCCGCCCGCGAAGAAGGTCTTCTTGGCGGAGGTGTAGATGATGCCCCGGATGGAGTCCCGCTCGGCCTCGGCGCGGTCGGCGACCGCCGCGATGGAGGCCTTGAAGGCGGCGTTCATGGTGTTCGCGGACTGGTTCGGGTCGTCGAGCACGAGGGTGACGACGCCGGTCTCGTCCTGCTCCCAGCGGATGGTGGTGGGCTCGCTCATGTTCTGGCTTCTCCGTATGAGGGTGGCGGCGGGCGGGACGAGGGTCAGACGCGCTCGACGACGGTGGCGACGCCCATGCCGCCTCCGACGCACAGGGTGGCGAGGCCGTAACGCTTGTCCTGACGCTCCAGCTCGTCGACGAGGGTGCCGAGGATCATCGCGCCGGTGGCGCCGAGCGGGTGGCCCATGGCGATGGCGCCGCCGTTGACGTTGACCTTGTCGAGGGAGAGGCCCATGTCCTGGGCGAAGCGCAGCACAACGCCCGCGAACGCCTCGTTGATCTCGACCAGGTCGATGTCGTCGATGGTCAGGCCCGCCTTGGCGAGGGCCTTGCGGGTGGCGGGGGCGGGGCCGGTGAGCATGATGGTGGGCTCGGACCCGGAGACGGCGGCCGAGACGATACGGGCGCGGGGCGTGAGTCCGTACCGCTCGCCGACCTCCTTGGTGCCGATGGCGACGAGGGCGGCGCCGTCGACGATGCCCGAGGAGTTGCCCGCGTGGTGGACGTGGTCGATCGACTCCACCCAGTGGTACTTCTGCAGCGCGACCGCGTCGAAGCCGCCCATGTCGCCGATGGCCGCGAAGGACGGCTTGAGGGAGGCGAGCGAGTCGGCGGTGGTGCCGGGGCGCATGTGCTCGTCGTGGTCGAGGACCAGCAGGCCGTTGCGGTCGCGGACGGGAACGACGGAGCGCGCGAAGCGGTTGTCCTTCCAGGCTGCGGCGGCCCGCTCCTGGGAGAGTGCGGCGTACTCGTCGACGTCACGGCGCGAGTAGCCCTCGATGGTGGCGATCAGGTCGGCGCTGATGCCCTGCGGGACGAAGCCGTTCTCGAAGTTGGTCATGGGGTCGTTGAACCAGGCGCCGCCGTCGGAGCCCATCGGGACCCGGGACATGGACTCGACCCCGCCGGCCAGGACCAGGTCCTCCCAGCCCGAACGGATCTTCATGGCCGCCAGGTTGACCGCTTCGAGGCCCGAGGCACAGAAGCGGTTCTCCTGGACCCCGGCCACCGTGTCGGGCAGTCCAGCGGCGATGGCGGCGGTGCGGGCGATGTCGGATCCCTGGTCGCCGACCGGGCCGACGACGCCCAGGACGATGTCGTCGATCGCGGCCGGGTCGAGGCCGGGGAAGCGGTGGGTGATCTCGTGGATGAGGCCGACGACCAGGTCGATCGGCTTGGTGCCGTGCAGGGCGCCGCCGGCCTTGCCGCGGCCGCGGGGGGTACGGATCGCGTCGTACACAAACGCTTCGGTGGTCAAGACGAGTGCCTTTCGGAATACGGAGGGAGAGGAGTACGGGAGGCAGAGGAGGAGGCAGAGGGCGAGGGACCGGCGGACCCGAGGGGGTCAGCCGAGGAGCGAACGGCCGATGATCTCCTTCATGATCTCGGTGGTACCGCCGTAGATCGTCTGGATACGGCCGTCCGTGAACGCCTTGGCAACCCGGTACTCGGTCATGTAGCCGTAGCCGCCGTGCAGCTGGAGGCACCGGTCGGCGACGCGCTTCTGCAGTTCGGTGGCCCACCACTTGGCCATGGAGGCGTGCACGGCATCGAGTTCGCCGTGTGAGTGGTCGACGATGCAGCGGTCGAGGAAAGTCCGGGTGACGGCGCACTCGGTGGCCATCTCGGCGATCTCGAAGCGGATGTGCTGGAGCTTGGACAGCGGCCTGCCGAACGCCTCGCGCTCCTTGACGTACCGGGTGGTGATCTCCAGCAGGTGCTCGGCGGCGGTGATCCCGGCCACCGCGATGCCCATGCGCTCCTGGGCGAGGTTGGTCATCAGGTGGATGAACGCGCCGTTGAGCTCCCCGAGGAGGTTCTCCTTGGGCACCTTGACGTCGTGGAAGAAGAGCTCGGCGGTGTCCTGGGCCTTCTGGCCGATCTTGTCGAGGTTCCGGCCGCGCTCGAATCCCTCGGTACCACGTTCGACGACCAGGAGCGAGAGGCCCTTCGCGCCGCCCTCCGGCGAGGTCTTGGCCACGACGATCACCAGATCGGCCAGGATGCCGTTGGAGATGAACGTCTTGGAGCCGTTGAGCAGCCAGTGGTCGCCCTTGTCCTCGGCGGAGGTGCGGATGCCCTGGAGGTCGGAGCCGGCGCCCGGTTCCGTCATCGCGATGGCGGTGATCGTCTCGCCGGAGCAGAACCCTGGCAGCCAGCGCCGCTTCTGCTCGTCGGTGGAGAGATCGGTGAGGTAGGGGCCGACGATGTCGTTGTGCAGGCCGATCGCGAGCCCGGCGGCTCCGGCGCGGGTGAACTCCTCGGCGAGTACGGCGCTGTAGACGAAGTCCGGGTTGCCTCCGCCGCCGTACTCCTCGGGGACGGCGAGGCCGAGAAGGCCCTGCTTCCCTGCGGTGAGCCAGGCCGCGCGGCTGACGATGCCGTCCTTCTCCCACTGTTCGTAGTGCGGGAGCACCTCCTTGCCGAGGAAGGTGCGGACGGTCTCACGAAAGGCCTCGTGCTCGGCGTCGAACAGCTGACGTTTCATCAGTTTTGGTTCTCCTGTGGTCGGTTCTGCCCGGTGTCGATGCCCGGCACGTCCCATTCGGCGGCCACTTCCGCCGTGTCGGCGCCCGGCAGCGCGGGAGGCCGGTGGATGCCGCCGGGAGTGCCGGAGAAGCGTGGTGCGGGGGCGGGCTGGGTGACACCGCCGTGCTCGACGTAGGTGGAGCGGGCGGCAAGGTGGGGGTGGTGCGCGGCCTCACGCATGGAGAGCACCGGGGCGACACAGGCGTCGGAGGACTCGAAGACCGCTGTCCACTCCTGCCTGCTGCGCTCCTTGAAGCGGGCGGCGATGGTCTCGCGCAGCTCGTCCCAGCGGGCGAGGTCGCCGCGGTCGGGCGCGTCGTCCGCGATGCCGAGCAGCGCGGTGAACTCGTCGTAGAACCGTGGCTCCAGCGCCCCCACCGCCATGTACTGCCCGTCGGAGGTCTCGTACGTCCCGTAGAACGGGCAGCCCCCGTCGAGCAGGTTCGACCCGCGTCTGTCCTGCCAGCCGCCGGCCGCCAGCATGCCGTGCAGCATGGTGGCGAGGTGACTGGCGCCGTCCACGATCGCCGCGTCGACGACCTGGCCGGCGCCCCCGGGGGTACGGGCGTGCTGGAGGGCCGCGAGCACTCCGATGACCAGGTAGAGCGAACCGCCCGCGTAGTCCCCTACGAGGTTGGCGGGCACGGTCGGCGGCTCGTCGGGTTTGCCGATCATGCCGAGGGTGCCGGTGAGGGCCAGGTATCCGATGTCGTGCCCGGCACGCTGCGCGAGCGGGCCCTGCTGTCCCCAGCCGGTCATCCGCCCGTACACCAGAGCGGGGTTGCGGGCCAGGCACACGTCGGGGCCGACACCGAGACGCTCGGCCACGCCTGGCCGGTACCCCTCGATGAGGATGTCGGCGCGCTCGACGAGGTCGAGCACCTGGCCCGGGCCGGCCGGGTCCTTGAGGTCGACGAGCACGGAGCGCTTGCCGCGGTTGGTGAGGTCCTTCGCCGGTTCGACGCCGAGCCCCGCGCCGCCCGGCCGGTCCACCCGTACGACATCGGCGCCCAGGTCGGCGAGGCACATCGCGGCGAACGGGCCGGGGCCGATGCCTGCCAGCTCCACCACGCGCACCCCGTCGAGCGGCCCCTTTGCCCCGATGGCTCCCGTGCCCGCGCCCGCGGCGCCACCTGTGGAGTCCGTGCCCGCTGTCCCTGCCATCAAGCCCCCAGCACTGTGACACAACTGATGTAACAGCAGTGATGCTAAGAACGTGTTCCACTCTGCACAAGCCCCTTGGCCGAGCAAGCGCTTAGTCTTTCGGGCACGTGCACCGACACTTGGAGGGGCGGAAATGCCGCGTCCGTACGACATCGTGCTTTTCGGAGCGACCGGCTTCGTGGGTGAACTGACGGCCGAGTACCTGGCCGCACACGCCCCCGCGGACTGCCGCTGGGCGCTGGCCGGGCGCTCGACCGCCCGTCTGGAGCGGCTGCGCGAGCGGCTCACCAGGATCGACCCGGGCTGCGGCGAGCTGCCCCTGCTGCGGGCGGACTCCGACGACCCGGCGTCGCTGCGCGAACTCGCCCGCAGCACACGGGTGCTGGCATCGACCGTCGGGCCCTACCTCCAGTACGGGGAGGGCCTGGTGGCGGCGTGCGCGGAGGCGGGCACCGACTACACCGACCTGTGCGGGGAGCCGGAATTCCTGGACCGCATGTACGTGGCGTACGACGCGGCGGCCAGGCGGAGCGGGGCCCGGCTGGTGCACGCGTGCGGCTTTGACTCCGTACCGCACGACCTCGGCGCGTACTTCACGGTGCGTCAGCTGCCGGAGGGGGTGCCCCTGCGGGTCGACGGCTTCGTCAGGACGGGCGCACGCTTCTCCGGCGGTACGTTCGCGTCGGCGCTGGGCGCGATGGGGCGCGGGCGGCAGATGCTGCGGGCGGCGCAGGAGCGACGGGCCGCGGAACCCCGGCCGAGGGACGGCCGACGGGTACGGGCCCCCTTGGGCGCGCCGCACCGCAGCGGCGAGCTGTCCGCGTGGGCCCTGCCCCTGCCGACGCTCGACGCCCAGGTGGTGGAGCGGTCGGCGGCCGCGCTGGAACGGTACGGGCCCGACTTCCGCTACCGGCACTTCGCCGCGGTGAAATGGCTGCCGGTCGCGGTGGGCGGGGCGCTCGCGGTGGGATCCGTGGTGGCGGCGGCGCAGGTGCCCGCGGTACGCAAGCGGCTGGGCGCGCTGTTCGCACCGGGGACGGGGCCCGACGAGGCGCGCCGGGCGAGGAGCTGGTTCACCGTGCGGTTCGTCGGGGAGGGCGGCGGCCGACGGGTGTTCACCGAGGTCTCGGGCGGTGACCCCGGGTACGGCGAGACGGCGAAGATCCTCGCGGAATCACTGCTCTGCCTGGCCTTCGACGAACTGCCGGACACCGCGGGACAGGTGACGACGGCGGTGGCGATGGGCGACGCGCTGCTGGAGCGGTTGCAGAAGGCGGGGATCAGCTTCCGGGTGGCGGCGGTCCGCTGAGGCGTGGCGCGGCGCGTCGTGAGCGTCCGCGGAGGCGCGGCGCGTGCGGGTCAGGGGGTCGGCGGTCTTCCGGGAGGGGGGGCCGGCCTCGCCGGGCGACGGGCGGTGCGGGTCAGCCGGATATCCAGCCGGAGATGGTGTAGATCATGCCGCCCGTCCAGCCCAGCATCGCCAGGACGCCGGTGAGCATGGTCATGGCCATCCGGCGGCCCGACCGGTGGACCGTGACGGACTCGAAGTAGTCGGGGACGGAGGGGACGGGGCGGGCGCTGGTGTACATGCTCATGTGATCACCCTGTCCCGTGAACGCGATTTCAAAATCCGTATGCATGGTCGGTTACACGCCTGTTGCTTGAGAGGCCGCTTCGGCCGTCGCTCGGGTCAGGGCACGGCGGCACAGGGAATCCGCGCGGCGGGTGGTCTCCGGCTGGCGGAACGCGACGGCCAGCCGCAGCGTGTGCGCACAGGCGTTGTCGAGCGAGATCCGGTGGCCCACCGACACGAAGAGCGGCTTCACCCCGTCCTGGGTGCGCACGGCGCGGCCGACGACGGAGCCGTCCTCGGTGTCGAGGAGCGGCGAGGAGTCGCCGCGCCGGGGGCCGGGCGGGTCGTGGCGGAAGGTGAAGGGGTTCTTCGCCACCCCGAAGGTGGGCAGCCCGGTGAGCACCCCGAGGTGACTGGCCAGACCGAAGCGGCGGGGGTGGGCCAGTCCGTACCCGTCGCAGACGATCAGGCCCGGGTCGGCGGTGAGCGTGTCCAGGGCGGCCAGGACGGTCGGTATCTCCCGGAACGCCAACAGGCCGGGTACGTACGGGAAGGTGACCCGGCCGGTGGCCGTGGTCTCCTCCACCACGGTGAGGCTCGCGGCGTCGAGCACGACGGCTGCCGCGACGACGAGGTCGCGGGCGTCGTCGTACGCGACGTCGACACCGGTGACGTGGCCGGTGCCGGGCAGCGGTCCGGTCTCGTCGAGGACGACCGCGGTACGCAGTCCGTCCTGGACGGCGCGGGCGGCGGCCTCGTCGGCGGGGGTGGTGTGCGGCGTGTTCTTCATCGTGCTCGTCACTGTAGGACGCGGGTCTGACAGTGCGGCACACGGCGATTCGGCGGCGGGGAGCGGTCGGTACGCTGGCGGCCATGTTCGTACTCGAATTGACCTATACGGCGCCCGTCGAGCAGGTGGACGCGCTGATGACCGATCACGTGACGTGGCTGGACGCGCAGTACGCGGCGGGAGTCTTCCTCGCCTCGGGACGCAAGCGGCCGCGGGACGGCGGAGTGATTCTCGCGGTGGCGGACTCGCGGGCCTCGATCGAGGCGATCGTGGCGGAGGATCCGTTCGTGGTGGGCGGTGTGTGCGCGTACCGGATCACGGAGTTCGTGGCGACGAAGACGGTGCCCGAACTGGCCCCTTACCGGGAACGGGCAGCGTAGGCGACGCCCCGCCGCCCAGAGCGGGCGCCCCTCCAGGGGCGCGGGGAACTGCGCGCCCAGCCACCACGCACCCGCACGTCTCACACCCACGCCCAGGAGGCACCCCCCAGGGGCGCGGGGAACTGCGCGATCAGCTACGACGCGCCCGCGCGAAGGAAACGTCGCGAGAGGGGGCACGCGAAGGGGCACGCTCCGCGCGAGGGGCCGCCCCCTTGCCCACCCGTCCCGCCCCCGGGGGGCGGCCCCGCTGCCCAAGGAGGCTGAGGTGAGGTGGGGAGGGAAGGGACTGCCCCGCTGCCCAAGCGGGCTGAGGGCGGGGCCCCGCCCCGGGGGCTGGGGCGCGGAACGAAAGGGGCTGCCCCACCGCCCAAAGGTGCGCTACAAGGCAGGGAAAAGTCGGGCCACCCTGCCCCCCTCCCCCGCCGCCCAGCACCCCAGGTCCCCCGTGCACGAGACCGTGTCGTACGAGCCGGTGTCGATCTTTCGCCAGCTCCGGCCCCCGTTCAGGGTCAGGTCCGTGCCCGTCGGGCCGACGGCGAGTGCCGCGGAGCGGGTGTGCGGCAGCCAGGCAACCCCGGAGCGGTACTCCTTCGGCGGCGTCGTGGACCGCTGCCACGACCGGCCGCCGTCGGACGTGACCGCCGCCGCGTCCGGTGACGTCTCCCCCGCCCGGTAGTCACCGCCGACCGCGATCCCGTGCGTACGGTCGCGGAAGGCCAGGCCGAAGACGCCGCGGGCCGGATCGCCCGCGGGGACGGAGGCGTCGGCAGCCTTCCAGGTCAGCCCCCGGTCCGCCGAGTGCAGCACCCGGCCCCGGGCACCCCCGCCGGTCGCCAGCCAGACGTCCCGCGGCCCGTTGCTCACCAGGCACTGGCCGCTCGCCGCGAACCCCGCCTCGCCCGGCAGCGCGGCCGGCATCCCCTTGTCCGGCAGCACCTTCCAGGACCTGCCGCCGTCCGCCGTGGA
The DNA here is from genome assembly GCF_044757485.1 of Streptomyces sp. NPDC091272. Taxonomy (NCBI): domain Bacteria; kingdom Bacillati; phylum Actinomycetota; class Actinomycetes; order Kitasatosporales; family Streptomycetaceae; genus Streptomyces; species Streptomyces sp. NPDC091272. The sequence continues at coordinate 909,033 of NZ_JBIVVC010000001.1, read as the reverse complement.
GAGGATGCGGTACTTGCCGTCGACCGGGTCGCTCATCGCCAGCCCGTTGCGGGAGTCGAAGAAGGTCAGGCAGTCGTAGAAGGCCCTGGGGTCAGGATTGCGGAAGGTCTCCTGCCAGGTACGCCCGCCGTCCTCGGTGCGGTACGTCCTGGACGCCTCGCCCTCACCGATGGCGAGCACCACGGCGCGCCGGCCGTCGAACGCCTCGACATCCCGGAATTCCAGTGCCTGCGCTCCGGGCGGCGACACGTTCGCCCAGGTGCGGCCCCCGTCGGCGGTGCGCAGCACGGTGCCCTTGGAGCCGGCCACCCACGCGGTGTGCCGGTTCACCGCCGCGAGACCCCGGAAACGTACGTCCGGCACACCGGTGTCCCCCAGCCGCCACCCGGCCCGAAGGTCCGTACGCGTCTGTGCGTCCGAAGCCGCAGACCCCGTTCTCGCCGAGTCCGCCGAGTCCGCCGCCTGCGCCGGCCCGGCGGCGCCGCACGCGAAGGCCACCGCCGTCGCGCTGAGTCCCGCCGCCATCACGCGTCTCGTCTTCCCCATACGCATCATGGCGCTGGAAGCTAGCGGAGCGGACCGCCGCCGTCCAGGGTGCGCCCGCACGCACCCGTTGCCGCGGCGGTCACGGTCGGCGGGCACGGCCGGCGGGCGCGGCGGGTGAGCACCGCCGTCGTACACCGGCCACCTGCACGAACAGCCGGTGGTACGTGCGGTCGAGTTCACACCCTCCGCACCCATGAGACACGCGTGATGCCGTGTGGCCACGGTGTCAGCGGGAACCAGCCGTACTGCGACCACGCAGGTGTCTGCGGCTCGACGTGAACACAGCCGGAGACGGGTGATGCAGCTCACGCCTGATCCGTGTGCACGGAATTGCGCGTTCCTACGTCTTCCCGGGCGGCAGGACGCATCCACCGAGCATGAGAGGTGCTGGCCTTGTCCACCGTCATCGAGCAGGCCGTGCAGGCCCGTCTGATCTCCACCGCGCCGCAGCTGGAGAACGTTCCCGCGACGTTGAGCTACGACCGCACGGACCCCTTCGCCGTCCACATGACCTTCCCGCCCCCGGCGACCCTGGAGGGCATCGAGGTGGTGTGGTCCTTCGCCCGGGAGCTGCTGGGCGAAGGGCTTGAAGCGGAGGCTGGCGTCGGTGACGTACAGCTGCGGCCGTACGGGTACGGGCGGACCGTGCTGGAGTTTCATGCCGCCGAGGGAGTCGCGATGGTGCACATCAAGACCTCCGACCTGCGGCGTTTCCTGCGGCAGACGCAGGAGCTGGTGCCCCGGGGAACCGAGCACCGCTTTCTCGATGTCGACCAGGATCTGGCCCAGCTGCTGAGCAGCTGAGGAGCTGAGGAGCTGAGCCCCGGCGCGGGAGCCCGGATGGATATTGCTTGCGTCCGTCCTCGCGGCGGGCGTAACGTTCTTCTCGCCCCTGTTGTCGTCGAACGGAGAAGGACGTTGCTCGTCTGAGGTCTGGAACACCGTGCCGCGAGGCAGCCACCTTGGTGTGGACTGCCATTTTCCGCGTGCCGCGTGCGACCTCGGCGTTCGAGCCGTCTTCTCCCCCAGGGGTTCCCAGGATGTGACAGTCGCGCTCTGCGCTCCTGACTGTCTGCGCTCCTGACCTTCACTCCCCCTGGCGCCAGGTCCGCGCGTTCTCGGTGTCTCCACCAGTTGCCACAGAACCACTCACCGCAACCTGGAGGCCCTTGTGTCTACCCACCCGGCCGCGCACAGCCGGAGCACCTCGCTCACCTGCACCGCCCTTTCCTTCTCCTGGCCGGACGGCACCCCCGTCCTCGATGACTTCCAGATCGCGGTGGGCCCCGGCCGCACCGGCCTCATCGGGGTCAACGGATCCGGCAAGTCGACCCTGCTGAAGCTGTTCGCCGGGGTGCTCACACCGACCGACGGCAAGGTGAAGGTCATGGGGAGCGTCGGTTACCTGCCGCAGAACCTCGTGCTCGACACCGGTCTGCGGGTCGACGAGGCCCTGGAGATCGCGGACAGGCGCGCCGCGCTGCACGCCATCGAGGCAGGTGACGCGAGCGAGGAGAACTTCACCGTGGTCGGCGACGACTGGGACGTGGAGGAGCGCGCGCTGGCCACCCTCGGTGAGCTCGGCCTCGGCCACGTCGGCCTGGACCGCACCATCGGCGAGGTGTCCGGCGGCGAGTCCGTACTGCTGCGGCTCGCGGCGCTGCTGCTGAGCCGCCCCGACGTACTTCTGCTCGACGAGCCGACCAACAATCTCGACCTGTACGCACGGCGGCGGCTGTACGACGCCGTCTCGTCGTACTCCGGTGTGCTCGTCGTGGTCAGCCACGACCGCGAACTCCTGGAGCGGGTCGACCAGATCGCCGATCTGCGCGACGGCGAGGTCCGCTGGTACGGCGGCACCTTCTCCGAGTACCAGGAGGCACTCGCCGTCGAGCAGGAGGCGGCCGAGCGCATGGTGCGCGTGGCCGAGGCCGACGTACAGAAGCAGAAGCGCGAACTTGCCGACGCGCAGGTCAAGTTGGCGAAGCGCAAGAAGTACGGACAGAAGATGCAGGAGCAGAAGCGCGAGCCGAAGATCGTGATGGGGCTGCGCAAGCGCGCCGCGCAGGAGTCGGCGGGCAAGCACCGGATCATGCACGCGGAGAGGCTGAAGGACGCGCGTGAACGCCTCGGGGAGGCCGAGGAGTTGGTCCGCGAGGACGCCGTGATCCGTGTCGAACTTCCGTACACCACGGTCCATCCCGGGCGTGACGTGCTGTCCGTACGGGACCTGGTGATGCCGTACGGGGCGCGGCTGGACGGGCAGTTCGAGCTGCGCGGGCCCGAGCGGGTCGCGCTGACCGGGCGCAACGGGGCCGGCAAGACGACCCTGCTGCGGACGATCGCCAAGCAGCTGGCACCGCTGTCGGGCGAGGTAGAGGCGAAGGTGGTGTCGCGGTTCCTGCCGCAGCGCCTCGATGTGCTGGACGACTCGCTCAGCGTCGCGCAGAACGTGGCGCTGCTCGCTCCCGCGGCGACGAACAACCTGATCAGGGCACGGCTGGCGCGCTTTCTGTTCAAGGGTGCCAAGGCGGACCAGGCGGTCGGGACACTGTCCGGCGGCGAGCGGTTCCGCGCCACCCTGGCCGCGCTGCTGCTCGCGGACCCCGCGCCGCAGCTGCTGATGCTCGACGAGCCGACGAACAACCTCGACATGGCGAGCGTCCGGCAGTTGACGGAGGCGTTGCACGCCTACGAGGGGGCCCTGATCGTGGCGAGCCATGACGAACCCTTCCTGGAGTCGATCGGGATCACCCGACGACTGCACCTGGGGGTCGAGCCGGCCGGCCTCGACGCACCGGAGGAGCATCAGGGGCCGGAGGGGCCCTGAGGTCCCGGCCCTTCTCCGCAGGAGGCGGATGCGCATGTCGTCGTACTGGAGGGGAACGCGACCCTCGTGACATCGGCGTGTTCGAAAGCCGAAAGGTTGCGTGACTTGTCTCTCGATGCGCCCTCTCGACCTGCACCTATAACGGTAGGTAGCGGGACGGAACGGACAAGGACTTGGCGACGCGCTCACGCCGCGCTTAACCTACGGTCTCGTAACCTACGAAGCCGTAGGTAACCGCTCTTCGTCCCCATCCCCCCTGGAGTACCCGTGACGATCACCTCTCCCCATCTCGGCAGCTCGGAGGCGTGGACCGACGCCAAGCTGCTGTTCGCACTGGAAGAGGTGGTGGAAAAGGAACTCAACCGCCACCTGAAGGTCACCAAGGACTGGATGCCCCACGAGTACGTGCCGTGGTCGGACGGCCGGAACTTCCCCGGCTACTTCGAGGACGGCCAGGCCTGGGAGCCCGAGCAGTCCAAGGTGACCGAGATCGGCAAGATCGCCCTCGTGGTGAACCTGCTGACCGAGGACAACCTCCCGAGCTACCACCACGAGATCGCCTCCCTCTTCGGACGGGAGGGCGCCTGGGGCACCTGGGTGCACCGTTGGACCGCCGAGGAGGGCCGGCACGGCATCGTGATGCGCGACTACCTGCTCGCCTCGCGGGCGGTGGACCCGGACAAGCTGGAACAGTTCCGGATGGCGCACATGAGTGAGGGCTTCGAGTCCGACAACCGGCACTCGATGCTGCACTCCGTGGCCTACGTCGCCTTCCAGGAGCTGGCCACCCGCATCTCGCACCGGAACACCGGACACCAGTCCGGGGACCCGGTGTGCGACCGGATGCTGGCGCGGATCGCCACCGACGAGAACCTGCACATGGTCTTCTACCGGAACCTGCTGGGCGCCGCCTTCCAGCTGGCACCCGACCTGACCATGCAGGCCGTGCGCGACGTGGTCGTGAACTTCCGGATGCCGGGACACGGAATGCCGGGCTTCGAGCGCGCCGCCGCGCAGATGGCCATCGGCGGGGTCTACAACATCCGCATCCACCACGACGACGTGATCCAGCCGGTGCTGCGCTTCCTGAAGGTCCTGGACATCGACGGGCTCGGCGCCGAGGGCCTGAAGGCCCAGGAGGAGCTCGGGCTCTACATGGGCGGGCTGGACTCGGAGGCGACGAAGTTCGACGAGAAGCTGGCGGCACGGCTGGCGCGGAAGGCCGCGCGGGCGGCAGCCGAGTAGGCGCAGCCCGGGGCGGGGCGGGGAGGGCGTGACGCGTTCTCCCCGCCCCTTCCTGCACGCGCGGTGCGTGAGCCCGGCGCGCGAGGCGGGCGGAGGCTGCGGCAATGCGCAGGCCGCGAAAAGCCGGCCGCTCCCGCGCTCCTCCGTGGAGGACTTGTGGTGGTTGTGACTGCCCGGAGCGAGGACCAGGCAGATGAAGAGGGGATCTCCGCGCAAGGACGGCGCGCGCGCCACGTAATCTGTCGGGCGTGAAACCTCTCACCCGTCTAGTCCTCATCGGCGCCCCGGTCGCCATCGTGGCCACCGCAGTGTTCGGCGGCAACCCCAAGGGGGACGACCCGATCTATGTCGATCCCTACGAGAACGCGGAAGCGTCCGGTGAGGGCGACGACGCGTCCCCCGCGGCGAAGAAGCCCAAGACCGACCAGGAGTTGATAGCCAAGCTGCCGCCGGGCCTCGCGGCTCCCGCGAGCAAGGAGATGGCCGCGCAGATCATCTCCACCGCGGAGAACTCGACGACGAACTGGCGCGGCCAGTACGCCTCGATCCGCGACGTCGGCGACGGCAACGGCTACACGGCAGGCGTCGTCGGCTTCACCTCCGGCACGCACGACATGCTGCAGCTGATCCAGGACTACACCAAGACCCACCCGGACAACCCGCTCGCCGTGTTCCTCCCCGCGCTGGAGGAGGTCGACGGCACCGCGTCGCACGAGGGCCTCGACCCCGGTTTCACCAAGGCGTGGAAGCAGGCGGCGAAGGAGCCCGACTTCATCAAGGCGCAGGACGACGCCCGCGACAAGTACTACTTCAGGCCCGCCGTCGACCTCGCGAAGATGGACGGGCTCAGCACGCTCGGCCAGTTCGTCTACTACGACGCGATGGTGCTGCACGGCCCCGGCATCGACCCGCGCGGTTTCTACGGCATCCGCGACAAGGCCCGCAAGAAGATCAAGCCGCCGTCCGAGACCGCCGCCAAGGACAAGAACAAGGCGCAGAAGGACTACCTGAACGCGTTCTTGCACGAGACGCGCGAAGTGCTGCGGACGAAGAAGACGCTCAACGACACGTCGCGCATCGACACCGCCCAGAAGGTCTTCCTCCAGAAGAACAACATGGACCTGAAGCCGCCGCTGGAGTGGAAGATGTACGGCGACACGTTCCGCATCGCGCACTGACGCCACTCACCGGGCGTTGCGCCGACCGCCCTGCTCGCGCCGCAGCGCGTGCCGTTCCTTCTCCGAGAGTCCGCCCCAGACCCCGAACCGTTCGTCGTGGGTCAGCGCGTACTCCAGGCAGACGGCCCGCATGTCGCAGGCGGCGCACAGCTGTTTGGCCTCGCGGGTGGAACTGCCGGGCTCGGGGAAGAAGAACTCGGGCCCGGTCTGGGCGCACAGCGCGCTCTCCTGCCAGGAGAGCTCGTTGTCGGTGGGGAGGGCGGTGTGGGTCGGCATGCGGCACACGCTTCCCGGTCGCGATCAACGTTCGATCAACGAAGGATCAACGGCCGTGAGGAGTACCGAGGATGACCGGTTTCGCAGTGCTCGGCGGCGGTGTCGCCGGGCTGGCCACCGCCCTGTTGCTGGCCCGGCGCGGGCACCGCGTGACCGTCTTCGAGCGGGACCCCCGTGCGCCCTGCGGTGACCTCGACGCGGACTTCTTCGACTGGGCGCGGGCCGGCACCGTGGCGCAGGCGGTTCAGCCGCACATACTGCTGGGCGCGGCCCGCGCCGTACTGAAGGAGGAACTGCCCGACGTACACGCCGAGTTGCTCCGGCGAGGGGCACGTGAACAGCACGAACTCGCCGGTTACCCGCAGCCGCCGGAGGTCTGCGCGGGCGACGAGCACCTGGTCATGCTGCAGACGCGCCGCATCCTCCTGGAGACGGTCCTGCACGACGCGCTGCGCGCCGAGCCGACCGCGGCCTTGCGCCACGGGGAGCCGGTGACGGGGCTGACGTTCTCGCCGGGCGGCGCGCAGGGCGTGCCCCGGGTGACGGGGGTGCGCACCGGGGACGGAGACTTTCCCGCGGACGTCGTCGTCGACGCGGGCGGGCGGCGGGTGAGCACCGCGGACTGGCTGGCCGGGGCCGGGTGCAGACCGCCGGCCGTGGAGCGCCGCCGTACCGGGATCGCGTACTTCTGCCGCTGGTACCGGCTGCCGCCCGGGGCCACGGACGGGCCGCGCGGGCCGCTCGCCCTGACCGGAGGGTCGTTCGGCGGTTGCGCCGTGTTCCCTGCCGACAACGGGAGGTTCGCCGTCACGCTCTTCCTGCACACGGACGACCCGACCCGCACGGCGCTGCGCGACCCCGAGGTCTTCGAGGCGGCCGCCCGTACCTTCTCCGCAGGGGCGGCGTGGCTGTCGGCGGGCGCCGAGCCGCTGTCCGGCGTGCTGCCGATGGCCGGGCTCGACAACAGGTGGAGCGCGCTGGTCGACGACCGGGGGCCGGTCGTCACGGGGCTCCTCGCGGTCGGTGACAGCTTCACGCACACCAACCCCACGATGGGCCAGGGGATCTCGCTCTCGCTGTGGGCCGCCAGGTGGCTGGCCCGCCAGGTGGACGCGGGCGCCGACCTGGCGCGCGCCGAGTTCGCCGCCGCGTACCACGCGTGGGCGCTGCGCACGCTCCGGCCGTGGTTCGACGTACAGGTGCACACCGACGAGGCGATCGGGCAGCGGTACGCCGAACGGTCGACGCGGCCGCCGACCGCGATCGCCAGGCAGAGCGCCGCGATGCTGGCGTGCGCGCTGTCGGACCCGGTGGTGGGCCGGGCGCGCGCCCGGGTCCGCCACCTCCAGGAGCTGCCGCGCTCGGCGTACGAGGACCCGCGGGTACGGCGGCACCTGGCGGACTGGCTGGCCGCCCACCCGGACTGGGAGCCGGGAACCGCAGGACCGAGCCGCGAGGAGTGGGAGAAGGTCACCGCTCCGTAGCGGCGGGCGGAAGTTCGCCGCTACGGGGCAGCGGGCGGGTGCAGGTCACCGCTCCGTGGCGGCCGGGCCCAGGATGTCGGCGAGGTCGTAGCTCACCGGCTCCTCCAACTGGTCGTAGCGGCAGGACTGTGGTGTCCGGTCCGGGCGCCACCTGCGGAACTGGGTGGTGTGCCGGAACCGGGTGCCCTGCATGTGGTCGTAGGCCACCTCGCAGACCAGCGAAGGGTCCAGCGCCACCCACGACTGGTCCTTGGAGCTGTTCCAGCGGTTCTGGGCGCCGGGGAGCCGGTCGCTCTCGTGGGCCGCCTGGTCCTCCCAGGCCGCCCACGGGTGCGTGCCGGGGTCGGCCAGTCGCAGCGGCCGCAGTTCCTCGACGAGTTCCTTGCGGCGCTGCATGGTGAAGGCGGACGAGGCGCCGACGTGCTGGAGGCGGCCCTGCGCGTCGTACAGGCCGAGCAGCAGCGAGCCGACGGCCGTGTCAGCCGTCTTGTGCGGCCGGTAGCCCGCGACGACGCAGTCCGCCGTCCGCTCGTGCTTGATCTTGTACATGAGTCGGGCGTCCGGCCGGTAGGGCAGGGTCAGCGGCTTGGCCATCACTCCGTCAAGGCCCGCGCCCTCGAACCGCTCGAACCACAGCTGCGCCACCTCCCGGTCGGTCGTCGCCGGCGCCAGGTACACGGGCGGCCCGGCGTCCCGGAACACGTCGGTGAGCGCCTTGCGCCGCTCTTCCAGGGGTACGTCGAGGAGCGAGAGGTCCTCCAGTGCGAGCAGGTCGAAGGCGACGAAGGCCGCCGGGGTCTGCTCGGCCAGGAGCTTGATCCGGGAAGCGGCGGGGTGGATGCGCTCGGAGAGCCGCTCGAAGTCGAGGCGGCCGTCCTGGACGACGACGATCTCGCCGTCGACCACGCAGCGGGGCGGCAGGTTGGCGAGCAGAGCGGTGACGAGTTCGGGGAAGTAGCGGGTCAGGGGCTTGCCGTTGCGGCTGCCGATGACCAGCTCGGGGCCGTCGCGGTACACGATCGCCCGGAAGCCGTCCCACTTGGCCTCGTACTGCATCCCGGGCGGAATCTTCTTCACCGCCTTGGCCAGCATGGGCTTCACCGGGGGCCGTACGGGAAGATCCATGCTTTCCGGTACGTCCGGGGTGTTCGGGGTAGATGAGGAGGCGTGAGAGGTACGGGCCGGCTTCGGCGCTTTCGATGCCATAGGTCCGACCCTGCCCGAAACTCCGATATGCGGCATATGTGGGCTCGGCCTACCGTGGCGCACATGGGCAAAAAGGGCGAGGCGATCGAGCTGGACGCGGGAGGCCGGACGGTGCGGCTGTCGAGCCCGGACAAGGTCTACTTCCCGGCGCGCGGCTTCACGAAGCTGGACGTGGCCCGCTACTACCTGGCCGTCGGCCCCGGAATCCTGCGCGCGCTGAACGAGCGGCCGACCACTCTGGAGCGGTTCCCCGAAGGGGTGGAGGGCGAGTCCTTCTACCAGAAGAGGGCGCCGAAGAACATCCCCGACTGGCTGCCCACCGCCCGTGTCGCCTTCCCCAGCGGACGCACCGCGGACGAGGTCTGCCCGACCGAGCAGGCGGCGGTCCTGTGGGCCGCGAACCTCGGCACGCTGACCTTCCACCCCTGGGCGGTGCGCCGCGACCGGCCCGACCACCCGGACGAACTGCGCATCGACCTGGATCCGCAGCCGGGCACCGACTTCTCCGACGCGGTGCGCGCCGCCCACGAACTGCGCGCGGTGCTGGAGGAACACGGGCTGCGCGGCTGGCCCAAGACCTCCGGGGGGCGCGGACTGCACGTCTTCGTACCGATCGAGCCCAGGCTTGACTTCACCGCCGTGCGCCGCGCGGCGATCGCGGTGGGGCGGAAGCTGGAGCGGCGGATGCCGGACCGGGTGACGACCGCGTGGTGGAAGGAGGAGCGGGGGTCCCGGATCTTCGTTGACTTCAACCAGACCGCCCGCGACCGGACCATGGCCTCCGCCTACTCGATCCGCCCGAAGCCGCACGCGCCGGTGTCAGCGCCGCTGCGCTGGGCGGAACTGGACGACGCCCGCCCCGAGGACTTCGACCTGGCGACCATGCCAGGCCGGTTCGCCGAAGTGGGCGACGTGCACGAGGACCTGACCGACCACGCCTTCGTACTGGACGCGCTCCTCGAACTGGCGGACCGGGACGAGCGGGACCGGGGCCTCGGCGATCTCCCGTACCCGCCCGACTATCCGAAGATGCCGGGCGAACCCAAGCGCGTCGCACCGAGCCGTGCCAAGCACCACGATCACGAGGGACAGGAATGAGCAGCGAGACACCCGGCCCGGGGCAGGACACAGGACAGGGTTCAGGACCCGACCCGGGGCAGGCCGGTGCGGACGGTACCGGGCAGGGGACGGGGCGGCCCGGCGGGCACGAGCGGCACGGGGCGCACGGCAGGGTGCGGTCCGGTGGTGAGCGCTGGGAGGCGTTCAAGAAGTCACCGTTCCTGCCGGCGACCGTGCTGGTGTTCATCCTGGCGGCGGCGGCCGGGCTCTTCGCCGGTTCCTACACGTACACGATGGCCAATCCGACCCCGCACCACATTCCGACGGCGGTCGTCGGCGACCCCGCCACCCCGCAGCTGAAGCTGTTCGTCGCAGGCCTGGACAAGGCGCTGCCCGGTTCGCTGAAGGTGACCCGTTACGACTCCCAGGCGCAGGCCCGCGGGGCGATCGAGGAGCAGCAGGTCTTCGCCGTGCTGAGCGGGGACGGCCGGAAGGTCCGGATGGACCTGACGGGGGCCTCCGGAGCCTCGGTGGCCCAGCTGTTCGCCGAGGCCGGGGCGAAGGTCGGCAAGGCGGCCGGGGTGAGCGTCGAGATCAAGGACGTCAAGCCGCTGCAGAAGGGCGACCCGCGCGGGCTCGCGCTCTTCTACATCTCGCTCGCCGCGGTGATCATCGGTTTCGTCGGGGCGATCCAGTTGAGCGTGCACGCCAGGGGGCTGAACCCGGTCGAGCGGATCTGCTTCCACATCGCGTACTCGCTGCTGGGCGCCTTCGCGATCGCCGCGGTGGTGGACTGGCTGCTGGGGGCGCTGGACCTGCCCTTCGTGCAGTCCTGGCTGATCCTCGCGCTGACGATGTTCACCTCGGGCATGGTCTTCACGATGTTCAACACCCTGCTGGGCCGCTGGGCGATGATCCCGACCTGGGGTCTGATGGTGCTGCTGGGCAACCCGTCCTCGGGTGGCGCTGTGTCGTGGCCGCTGCTGCCGTCGCTGCTCGGCCACATCGGCCAGTGGCTGCCGCCGGGCGCCTCGGTGAACGCGCAGCACACGGCGGTGTACTTCCAGGGTCACCAGCACCTGAGGCCGTATCTGGTACTGGCGGGATGGGCCCTGCTGTCCTGCGCGGTGTTCTGGTTCTGGCGGCACCGCCACCCCGGCGGGCGCGACAAGGCCCCCGCCCACGCGGGACGGGGGACCTCGCCGGCGGACGCGCCGGCCGGGATGTGAGCTACCGGGGCCCGGCCGGCGGCCGGGTCACAGCTCCTTGATGCGGATGTCGCGGTACGAGATGACGTCGGTCGTCCCGTGCACCTGGAGCCCGATGTAGCCGGAGGCGAACCTGCGGCCGTCCGTGCCGGGGTCGTCGTCACGCGGCGGGTTGAACTGCTGCCCGCCGGTGTTGTCGAACTCGTTGATCAGCACGCCGTTGCGCAGGATCGAGTAGTGCTGGCCCTCCACCTTGATCTCGTAGTCGTTCCAGGTGCCCTTGGGCGTGACGCCCGCGCCGCCGAGGCCGACCCGGTCGAAGCCGTAGAGCGAACCGGTCTTGTACATGTCGCCGTCGGGGCGGTCGAGGATCTGCACCTCGTGCCCGTACTTGATGGCGACCCATTCGGGCCGGGACTCCTCCGGGTGGTCGTGGACGTTCGGGAAGCGCACGAAGACACCGCCGTTGGCGAAGTTGGTGTCACCGGGTGCGTCGTCGCGGAACTGGAGCTTCAGTGAGAAGTCCTCGTACTTCCGCGAGGGCAGCCACAGCATGCCCATGCCGGGCACGGTGGTGCTGCTGGTGATGCTCCCGTCGGCGTTCAGCCCGAAGGAGCCGCCGCCCACCTGCTGCCACTTGGCCAAGGAGGCGGCCGTGCCGTCGAAGATCGGCCGGTAGCCCTCGGTCTGGCCCGGCTTGCCGATGCCGGACTGCTTCGCGGCCGCGTAGATCTTCTTGTGCTCGCGCTGGTCGATCACGCCGTCGGCCAGGAGCTTGTCGATCACCTGGTCGACGTGCTTGAGGAACAGGGCGTGCGAGGTCCACTCCTTCTCGTCCTCGATCAGCTCGCCGATGGTGCAGCGGCCACGGGTGAGGCGATTGGGAATGCCGGTGTCGACCGTGCCGACGAAGACGGTCAGCCGTTCGTCGAGCTCCGGGCAGTTGGGTGCGGGGACGCCGCCGCCGGGTGCGACGTCGAAGGACGCCCTCTTCGGCTCGGAGGTGTTGCCCGCCTTGTCGGTGGCGCGGTGCAGGAAGGTGTGGTGCCCGACCCGGTCGACGACGACGGGGGCGGTGTAGGCGAGGTAGGGGCCGGCGTCGAGCGAGTACTCGATCTTGTCGAGGCCCGATCCCCCAGCGTCGGTCGCGGTGACCTTCACCGTCGCAGCTCCGAGGTAGGCGCCGTCCGAGTTCTTGGCGCCGGCCACGGTCGCGGCCGTCTCGGGCGGGGTCTTGTCCTCGGCGGGCGGCACGACGACGGTGAAGTCGACGGCCTTCTCGGCGGCGGCGTTCCCCGCCTTGTCGCTCGCCCGGTAGCGGACCTTGTGCGTGCCGGCCTCGTGGACCATCACCGGGGCGGTGTACGCGGTCCAGGCGCCGTCGGCCCCGATCGCGTACTCGATCTTGTTGACGCCCGAGCCGGTGTCCGACGCGGTCACGGTGACCGTGGCCATGTCCAGGTAGCGGCCCTGGTCGTCCTTCTCACCGCTCACGGTCGCCGAGGTCTCGGGCGGGGTCTGGTCGTCGGTGGGCGGCGCGACGACGTTGAAGTCGACGGCCTTCTCCGCGGCGGTGTTGCCCGCCTTGTCGGTGGCCCGGTAGCGGACCTTGTGGGTGCCGACCTCGTGGATCATCACGGGGGCGGTGTACGGGGTCCAGGCGCCGTCCGCCCCGAGCGCGTACTCGGTCTTCTCGACGCCCGAGCCGCCCTCGTCCGTCGCGGTCACGCTCACCGTGGCGTGGCCGAGGTAGTCGCCGTCCGCGTTGGTCTCGCCGTCGACCTTCGCGGAGGTCTCGGGCGCGGTGGTGTCCTCCCCGCCGCCGCCTTCGGTGACGGTCAGGATGCCCTGCATCGCGCTGTGGCCGGGAATGGTGCAGTGGAACCGGTAGCGGCCTGGGGTCAGGGTGACTTCGGCGGTGTGCTTGCCGCCCTGGGCGTCACTCGGGTTGGCGAGGATGTTGAGCTGCACGTCGTTGTTGTACTCGGGGTCCGACACGTCGAAGGTGAGCGTGTGCGGCATGCCCGAGGTGTTGCCGGTCGCGGCGCTGTTCTCGAAGACGATCGTGGTGGGTCCCGCGACCGCCGTGGTGGGGAAGGTCAGGTAGTGGTCGATGGGGTCGCCCGCGGTCCAGGTGAGCGTCTGCGCGAGGGCGGACTTCTCCTGGACGCCGCTGCCGGTGCGCCCGTAGGCGGCCGTGGACGCCAGCCCGAGCACCATCACCAGGGCGGCGAGAACCGCCGTCCACACCCGGGGTGCCGGGCCTCTGCGCGAGGTCGCGTTCACTCACCTCACCTCCTTCTTGACCACGTCTTCGGCGGCCGGGGTCGGCTCGCCGCCCTTGTACGTCACGCGCCACAGCGCGGACTTGTCGTCGAGGGTGAAGAAGCCGCGCCCGTAGTCGAGGACGTAGAGCGAGCCGTCCGGGGCGAACTTCCAGTCCATCAGGTTGCGGATGCCTTCCGCGCCCACCGGGATGATCTTCTTCAAGGACTCGGCGTGCGTGGGCAGACCGCCCTTGCCGACCGTTTTGGGGTCGGTGAGCACGGCGTGCCGCGGCTGGTCACCGTCGTAGAAGTCGCCGATGAACCACTTGCCGTCCCAGTACGAGGGCCACTTGTCCTTGGAGGTGCTCGCCGCGTCGTAGCGGTAGACCGGGCCGTTCATGGTGGCCTGGCCGCCGCCCTTGAGCCAGGGCAGGAGCAGCTTCTGCTCGGAGACCTTGTAGCTCGGGATGCCGTTGGCGTCGCGGGGGTAGTCCGGGGCGCCGCCCTGCGGGGAGTACCAGATGGTGTTGGGCGTGACGGGCGGCAGGTTCACCAGGCCGTTGTTGTTCGGGGACTCGTTCTTGGGCGCGGCGCAGTCGTACCAGCCGAGCGGCTTCGTCGGGTCGGGCAGGTTGCGGTCGCGGTAGGGCTGGTTGTTGCCCATGCAGAACGGCCAGCCGTGGTTGCCCGGCTTGGTGATCGCCGCGAAGGTGTCGTACTTGGCGGGCCCCCAGGTGGTGCTGGGCTCTCCGGCGTCCGGGCCGACCCAACCGGCGTACAGCACGTCGGTCTTGGGGTCGACGGCGATGCGTGCCGGGTTGCGTACGCCCATCACATAGATCTCGCCGCGGGTCTTGCCGCCGCCCTCGTCGCTCTCCTGGCCGGTGAAGAGGTTCCCGGCGGGGAGGGAGTAGGTGCCGTCGTCCTCGGGGTGGATCCGGAGGATCTTGCCGTTGAGGTTGTTGGTGTTTCCCGCGGTCCTGCGCGCGTCGGCGAAGGAGACGCCCTTGAAGTTGGGCTGCGGGTTGTTGCCGGAGTAACCGTCGCTGAACTGGGAGGAGTTGTTGTCCCCCGTCGCGATGTAGAGGTTCTGCTTGGAGTCCCAGGCCATGCCGCCGCCCGCGTGGCAGCAACTGTGGATCTGCACCGGCCAGTTCAGCAGCACCTTCTCGCTGGCGAGGTCCAGCTTGTTGGTGGCCGGGTCGAGGGTGAAGCGCGAGACGCGGCGCTCGGCCATGTGCGTGTCACGGTTGATCTTGGAGTGGGGTGTGTAGTGCAGGTACACCCATCCGTTGGTGAGGAAGTCCGGGTCGAGTTCGACGCCGAGCAACCCCTCCTCGTTCTTGACCAGTTCGTCGCCGCCGCCCTTGTTGCCGAAGACGGTGAGGGCGCCGGCGAAGGTGACCTTCTTGGTCTTCGGGTCGTAGACGTGGACCTGCCCCTGACCCTTGCCGATGTCAGGGTTGTTCCAGTCGGTGACCACGGGGGCGTCACCCGCGGCGCCGCCCCGGCCGATGTAGACGACCCGGCCGTCCTTGGCCACCACCAGGCCGTGCGGCTCACCGATCTGGTCGGTCCGGCCCGGCTGGTTGGGCTGGGTGACGCGCTCGGACGCGTAGTTGGCGTTGATCGCGGCGCGGCAGTCGGCGCGCTCCAGACGGGAGGTCCAGAGCAGTGCGCCGCGCAGGTGGTCGCGGAAGTCGGTCTCGGCGAACGCCTCGGCCGTACCGCCCATGCCGGTGTAGAAGGACCGGCCGCCGTCGTAGTCGCGGCACCAGGAGACGGGGTGGTCGGCGCCGTTGGCACCGGTGCCCGGCTGGTACGTCGCCTCCCGGACCCTGGCCACGGTGTGCACGTCGCCGGACGGGTTGGTGGTCCAGTTGAGCCACTTGTCGGGGCGCTTCCACTCCAGCGGGAGCGACTTGGTGGCCGGGTGCTGCCGGTCGCCGACCTCCACGGTCGCGCGCTGCACCGTGGTGGGGCTCGTGGCGGCGGCGCGCGCGCCGACCAGGCCGCCGAACCAGTCGGAGTACGGCTCGGTGCGCGCGGCGTCGTGGATGCCGAGGAAGCCGCCCCCGGCCTCCAGGTACGCCTCCAGGCCGGCCTCCTGCTCCGGGTCGAGGACGTCACCGCCGCCGGTCAGGAAGACGACCGCGTTGAAGTTGCCGAGGCGAGGCTTGGTGAAGACGCTCGCGTCGTCGGTGGCCACGACGGAGAACCGCTGGGCGGTCGGCCCCGAGTTGCCGATCTTCTCGACCGCCTCGATGCCCGCGTTGACATTGGGCGCCTCTTCGCCGGACGCGGAGGCGTGGAAGACGAGGACCTTCACGGTGGCGCCGCTGCCGGGCGGGGACGGCAAGGACAACGTTGTCCTGACCTTGGCCTTGAGGGCTTCCCGTGCCTCTTGCTGCGCCGGCGCCGGATCGTCGCCGGGGTAGGGCCTGGCGGACGCGGACGTTCCGCCGAGCAGGGACGCGGCGAGGGCTCCCGCCGCCATAACTGCCGCCCAGACGCGGCGAGGTGGTCTCGATCGGTGACGCGGTGCGCTCTGCACGTGCTGCATAAGTGTTCACCCATCCCTCTGTGGCTCATTGGTCACAGGAACAGCCGCTGAAGCTAGACCTCTTTTCCCGGTTCGCCAAGAGGAATGACCGGATCGGGCCCAACTTTGTCCTGAGTGTGGATAAACAGGCCGGGCGCCGCTACGGTGACGCCGTCAATCTCCGTAACGCAGTGGGGAGTTCGCCATGGACAGACGCAGCTTCAACAGACGCCTCCTGGCGGGTGGGACGGTGGTGGCGGCGACCGGCACCACCGCCTTGACATCGTTGTCGATTTCCCGGGCCGACGCCGACGCACCGTCCCGTTCCGCCCAGGCGGCCCGGTCCGGCCAGGCCGGGGCCGCGGCGGGGACCGCCCCGGCAGGCGGACAGGTCCGCCATCTGAAGATGTTCGCGGAGAAGCTGCCCGGTGGCCAGATGGGGTACGGCTTCGAGAAGGGGAAGGCGTCGGTGCCCGGCCCGCTGATCGACATCAACGAGGGCGACACCGTCCACATCGAGTTCACCAACACCATGGACGTGGCGGCCAGCCTCCATGTGCACGGACTCGACTACGACATCGCCAGCGACGGCACGGCGATGAACAAGAGCCAGGTGGAGCCGGGCGGCACCCGCACCTACACCTGGCGCACCCACCTGCCGGGCAGGCGCGCGGACGGCACCTGGCGGGCGGGGAGTGCGGGCTACTGGCACTACCACGACCACGTGGTGGGTACGGAGCACGGCACCGGCGGCATCCGCAACGGTCTCTACGGCGGGGTGATCGTGCGGCGCAAGGGCGACCCGCTGCCCGACAAGACCTACACCATCGTCTTCAACGACATGACGATCAACAACATGCCCGGCCATCAGAGCCCCAACTTCGAGGCGACGGTGGGCGAGCGGGTCGAGATCGTGATGATCACGCACGGCGAGTACTACCACACGTTCCACATCCACGGTCATCGCTGGGCGGACAACCGCACCGGCCTCCTGGAGGGCCCCACGGACCCGAGCCGCGTCATCGACAACAAGATCACCGGCCCCGCGGACTCCTTCGGCCTCCAGATCGTGGCCGGTGAGGGGGTCGGGGCGGGAGCGTGGATGTACCACTGCCATGTGCAGAGCCATTCGGACATGGGGATGGCGGGCCTGCTGCTGATCGCCAAGCCGGACGGAACCATTCCGGGGTACGAGCCGCATCACTGAGGCGGGGGTGGGGAGCCGGGCGGGGCACGGCAGTCGAGCGGGGGGAGCCCTTGTCCCAAGCCTCCGCGCCCTGCCCGTGCTGCTCTGCCCCGTCATCCCCCGCCGTGGGCGGCCCCGCCCGACCGGTCCCTACTCCACCACCACCCCGCACCGCTCCCGCGCCTCGGAGCTCGTTCCCGCGTAGATCTCCAGCTCGCCGGGCTCGACGACGAATTGACCGTCCGTGGCATTGGTCCAGAAACCGATGTCCGCCGCGCCGAGCGTGAAGCGCACGACCGTGCGCTCGCCCGCGGCCAGCGTCACGCGCTCGAAGCCGCGCAGACGCCGCACCGGCTGCACCATGGTCGCGACGGGGTCGTGCAGGTACAGCTGCACGACCTCGTCGCCCTCCCGCTCCCCCGTGTTGCGTACCTCCACCTCCACCGTGAAGGTCTCGCCGCGGCGCAGGTCGGCCGCGGCGACGCGGGAGACGCTCGCCGTCGGCGTGCCGGCCTCGAAGGTCGTGTAGCTCAGCCCGTAACCGAAGGGGAACTGCGGGGTCCGCTCGATGTCCAGGTAGCCGGTGATGAACGTGTTGTCGGGGGTCCGGGGGTCGAAGGGCCGTCCGGTGTTCTCGTGGTTGTAGTGCACCGGGATCTGGCCGACCCCGCGCGGGAAGGATGCCGGCAGCTTGCCGCCGGGGTTGACCTTCCCGTAGAGGACGTCGGCGATCGCGTGGCCACCCTCGGTGCCGGGGTGCCAGGCCTCCAGGACCGCGGGCGCCGACTCGATCCAGTCGCCGACGGTCAGCGGGCGCCCGTTGAGCAGGACGACCACGAAGGGCTTGCCGGTGGCCGCGACCGCCGCGACGAGGTCCTGCTGACCGTCGGGAAGGTCCAGATCGCTGCGGGCCGCCGCCTCACCGCTCAGTGCGGCGCCCTCGCCGACCACCACCACGACCAGGTCCGCGCGCTCCGTGGCGCCCACCCCGTACGTCACCTTGGCGCCGGGGCCCGCCGCCTCCTTGATCCCCGCGAGCACACTCACCGGCGGGAACTTCTCCCACCCGGGCCCGGCCCAGGTGCCGTGCAGATCACGGGAGTCGGCGAACGGCCCGACCACCGCCACCGAGGTGCCGGGCGCGACCGGCAACAGCCCGCCCTCGTTCTTCAACAGCACCATCGACCGTGCGGCGACCACGCGGGCCGCCTTGCGCGCCGCCGGCGTGGGCACCTCGATCGCCGACTCCTCCCGCGCGTACGGCTGCTCGAAGAGGCCGAGGGCGTACTTGACGCGCAGCACCCGGGCCACCGCGTCGTCGAGTCGGTCCTCCTCGATGCGGCCCGAGGCGAGCAACTCCGCACCATGGTCGGCGAGATGGGTGCTGACCATCTCCATGTCGACCCCCGCGTCCAGGGCGACGCGCCCGGCGTCGGCGCCGTCGGCCGCGAAACCGTGCGGCAGGAGTTCACCG
The DNA here is from genome assembly GCF_044757485.1 of Streptomyces sp. NPDC091272. Classification (NCBI taxonomy): domain Bacteria; kingdom Bacillati; phylum Actinomycetota; class Actinomycetes; order Kitasatosporales; family Streptomycetaceae; genus Streptomyces; species Streptomyces sp. NPDC091272. The sequence goes on along the minus strand of NZ_JBIVVC010000001.1, from coordinate 890,532 downwards.
ACGCCGTTCCAGTCACTGACGACGAGTCCTTCGAACCCCCACTCCTCCTTGAGGATGCCGGTGAGGGTGTGCGAGTTGGCGTGGGCGGGGATCCCGCTGAGGGTGTTGAAGGAGGCCATGACGGTGGCGCAGCCCGCGTCGAGGGCCGCCTTGAACGGGGGCAGATACATGTTCCGCAGCCGGGACTCCGAGACGTCGACGGTGTTGTAGTCCCGGCCGCCCTCCGCCCCTCCGTACGCCACGAAGTGCTTCGCACAGGCCGCGATCCGGTCCTGCGCGGCGAGGTCGTCGCCCTGGTAGCCGCGGGTCTTGGCCGCCGCGAACGCCGCCGTCAGGTACGGGTCCTCGCCGCAGCTCTCCGCGATGCGGCCCCAGCGGGGCTCGTGGGTGACGTCCATCATCGGCGAGAACGTCCAGTGGACGCCGTTGGAACGGGCCTCCTTCGCCGACACCTCCGCGTCGACCCGCGCGACCTCGGGGTCGAAGCTGGCGGCCTGCGCGAGCGGGATGGGGAAGGTGGTCCAGAAGCCGTGGATGACGTCGAGGCCGAAGACCAGCGGGATGCCCAGGCGGGACTCCTCGACGGCGATCCGCTGCAGCGCGTTGCTGTGCCTGGCGCCGATGATGTTGAGCACGGAGCCCAACTGCCCCTTGCGCGCCGCCTCCTCGGCCTCCGCGGTCTGGCTGCCGCCTGGCCCTGTCGCCCCGGTCCAGGAGAGCTGCTGGAGCTGTCCGAGCTTCTCGGGCACGGTCATCCGCGCGATCAGCTTCCGGATGTCGTCCTCGCGCCCGGCCTGCCCCCCGAGGCCGCCCCGGCCGTCGTCGTGCGCGGGCGCGTCCGTACCTGGTTCCGCAGCCGTCGTTCCGCCGGTCATCGCCGCAAGGAAGGTACGCCGTCCCACGCCACCGTCACCCATGTCTTCACCTTCTGAATGAGTAGAGCGCTCCTGAATCGCGCCGGCTACAGGTAATCACTTGCGCGGGCGTTGCGGGAGGGTTCGGCGCACTCTCCCGGAAACCGCTCTCAAAAGTGCCGCCCCACCGGCGGGCACGAGGGTTCCGCAGGTCCACGAGCGCGCTCACAGGTGTGCGAGCAGGGCGTCCAGCGGGCGTGGCACCCGGGACAGGTCGAGGGCGTCGACCATCGCCCGCGCGTAGTGCTCCTTGCGGCCGCCGGTGGTCCCCATGAAGCGCCTCAGCTGCTGGTGCCCGGTCCTGGTCCGCTGGGCCGGCTGGTTGCGGAAGGTCCGCAGGGACCTCAAGTCACCCTCGGCTTCGACCACTTGCTCGACCCCTGCGGGGCCGAGCGCACGGATCAGTTCGTCCTCCAGGTCGGCGTCGCACACGTGGAAGCCGAGCAGCTCCAGCTCCTGGCGCGTACGGGGACTGCCGAGGCCGGCCCGTTCCAGGGCGCGCCGGAAGAAGCCGGTCTCTGCCGCGTCGCACAGTCCGGCGAGCCCGAGGTCCAGCCCCTGGGGGCCGAGCAGCGCGAGGAACCTGCCGATACTGGTCGCACCGCCGAGCGGGACGACACACACGCCTTCCGCCGCCAGGTCGCGTCCACGGCGGACGGCGAGGGCCTCCAGGGCCGCCAGGTCACTGACGCCCTCGACGAGGACCACCGTGCGCAGCCCGCTGCCGGCGGCCAGCGCGCGGGCGGTCCCGGCAGCCGCTGAGGCATCGGCCCCACCGGCGGCCCAGGCGACCGCCGCCGTACGGAAGCGGCCCGTCTCGTGCCCCTGCTGCGTCTCGTCCACCGGGCCAGTCTCGCAGCCACGTCAACGGGATTTCCCGCCCCGCCGACCCCTCTTCTCCCACCGAACGGCGGCCCACCGGGCACCTCTTGTCACACAACCTACGGAACCGTAGGCTTACTGACAGGTATTATTACTGAGGAGTAAGGAAGAGCAGCAGTGGACGACGGAACCCACCGCCCCGAGTCCGACCGCGTCACCTCCGAGATCGCCTCCCTGGACTTCGCGTCCGTGTCACCCGAGGAGTTCGCGCGGATCGTCAAGAGGCTCACCCCGCGCGAGATCAAGGAGATCGCCCAGGGCGAGCTGCGGACCCGCGTCCTCGCCGAGGTCTTCGGCCGGATGGACCGCCAGTTCCGACCGGAGGCGGCGGGGCCGCTGGACGCGCTGATCCGCTGGAAGGTCACGGGCGGGGACGGCGACGTGGTGTACGAGACCCGCATCAAGGACGGCACCTGCACGGTGACCGAGGGCCGCTCGGAGAACGAGTCGCGGGTCACGCTGATCATGGGCGACGCCGAGTTCCTCAAGCTGGTCTCCGGCAACGGCAACCCCGTGACGATGTTCCTCACCCGCAAGCTGAAGCTCGTCGGGGACGCGGGCCTGGCCGCCGGGCTGCCCCGCTACTTCGACATCCCGAAGGCGTAGGCAATACGGCTCGTAGACCTGAGCACTCTCGCACCCCTGCGCTCGCGCGGTTCACCGGACCGGGGCGTCCCCACGTGCGGTCACGACGCACCGGTGTGATCGTGCGAAGGTGACCACTGCCAGCGAGAACGTCAGCGAATCAGTATCCGCGGCGCCCCCCGCCGAGCCCGTGCCGCCCGTGCTCGACGGCCGCAGACGCAACATCGTCTTCGGCACGATCATGCTGGGCGTACTGCTCGCGGCACTCGACCAGACGATCGTGGGCACCGCTCTGCCGACGATCGTCTCCGACCTGGGCGGGGCCGCCCACATGTCGTGGGTGGTCACGGCGTACCTGCTGGCGGAGACCGTCGCCACCGTACTGGTCGGCAAGTTCGGCGACCTCTTCGGCCGCAAGCTCGTCTTCCAGGTCTCCGCGATCGTCTTCATCACGGGCTCGTTCCTGTGCGGACTCGCGACCGACATGACCATGCTGATCGCCTGGCGGGGGCTGCAGGGCATCGGCGCCGGCGGTCTGATGGTGACGGCCATGGCATTGATCGCCGATGTGATCCCGCTGCGCGAGCGCGGCAAGTACCAGGGTGCGATCGGCGCGGTCTTCGGCGTCTCCACGGTGATCGGCCCGCTGCTCGGCGGTCTCTTCACGGACCACCTGTCGTGGCGCTGGGCCTTCTATGTGAACGTCCCCATCGCGATCCTGGTGGTCTTCGCGGCGGCCCGTACGATCCCGTCGGTCAAGTCGGCACACAAACCGCGCATCGACTACCTCGGCATCGCGCTGGTCGCCGTCGGGGCGAGCGCCCTGGTCCTGGGGACGAGCTGGGGCGGCAACGAGTACGCCTGGGGCTCCGCGACGATCATCGGGTTGTTCGTGGGCGGTGTGCTCGCCCTCGCGCTGTTCTGCCTCGTGGAGACGCGGGCGGCCGAGCCGATGCTCCCCATGCACCTGTTCGCCAACCCGGTCTTCACGGTCTGCTCGATCCTCAGCTTCATCGTCGGCTTCGCGATGCTCGGAGCGATGACGTTCCTGCCGACGTACTTGCAGTACGTGGACGGGGACTCGGCGACGATCTCCGGCGTACGGACGCTGCCGATGGTCATCGGCCTGCTGATCGCGTCCATCTTCAGCGGCAACGTGGTCAGCAAGACGGGCACGTACCGCATCTTCCCGATCATCGGGTCCGCGGTGATGGGTTTCGGCCTCTACCTGCTGTCGTTGATGGGGCCGGACAGCGGGGTCTGGCTGGAGTCCCTGTACATGTTCGTCCTGGGTGTCGGCATCGGGCTGTGCATGCAGGTCCTGACGATCGCCGTACAGAACACGGTCGACTACGCGGAGCTGGGCACGGCCACCTCCGGCGTCACCTTCTTCCGTACGCTCGGCAGCTCGTTCGGCGCGGCGGTCTTCGGCACGATCTACGCGAACTCGCTGAAGCCGAACCTGGAGGCGGGTGTGGCGGCCGCGGTACGGCTGGCGCCCGCCGGGACGGATCCGGCCGCGCTCGCGAAGGCCGCACAGAACCCGCAGGCGCTGCACAGGGTGCCGGCGGCGCAGGCCGCGCCGATCGTGAACGCGTACGCGGAGTCGCTGAGCACGGTGTTCCTGTGGACGGTGCCGGTGGCCGTGATCGGGTTCGTGGTGTCGCTGTTCCTCAAGCAGGTGGAGCTGCGCGACTCCGCGCGGGTGGGCTCCACGGACATCGGAGACGGTTTCGCGCAGCCCTCGCAGAGCGGGGCCGGCGGCTCCTCGCAGGCCCTGGAACTGGCCGTCGCACGGATCATCCAGACCCAGGGCCCGCAGACGGCCCGCCAGATCGTGACGGACTCCGACACCCGGCTGGACATCGCGGGAGCCTGGGCGGTCATGCAGGTCAACCTGTTCACCCGCATGGTCGGACACGCGTCGCTCGGCCTGATTGCGGGCCGTCGCAACGTCCCTCCGGAGGTGCTGCTGCCGGTCTTCGACCGGATGGTCGCCGAGGGGTATCTGACGCGCGACGGCAACTACCTTTCGCACACGGCCGCGGGTGAACGCGAGGCGCAGGTCATCGTCGACGCGTGGTCGCAGTGGCTCCGGGCCCAGCTGGAGAAGGACGCGGGCCGGCCGCGGAGTGCGGAGCTGCGCGCGGCGGCGGACCGGATCGCGAAGAGACTGCTGGCGGAGGACCTGGCGGAGAGTCTGCCGGTACCGGCGGGGGTGGAAGCGGTGGCGGGCGCGAGCGTGGGAGCGGGTACGGGGAGGTAGGGGGTGGGCCCCGGGCAGCGGAGGCGGAGACCCCGCCTCCGGGGCGCGCGGGTCCGGGACGACACGTACGAGGGTTCCTGGAGAGCCGTGCGCGGCACGACCCGCCCCACGAGATTCCTGGGAGCCGTGCCCGGCACGACCCGCCCGCGAGATTCCCGGGAGCCGTGCCCGGCACGACCCGACGGCGGGATTCCTAGAGTTCCGTGCCCGGCCAGTCCAGCATGCGTGCCCCGATGACCGCCGTCTGGAGCGTGTAGCGGCGCAGCGGGTCCGCCGGGTCCGAGCCGGTCAGCCGGTGGATGCGCTCCAGCCGGTACGTCAGGGCCCGCACGCTCAGATTCAGCCGGCGCGCCGCCTCGGCCGACACGCAGCCCGCGTCGAAGTACACCCGCAGGGTCTCCACCAGCGGCGCCGCCCCACCGCGCGCCTGCGTCAGCGGGCCGAGCGCACTGCGCACCAGGTCCACCAGCGCCTGCCTGTCCCGGCCGAGCACCGGCAGGACCAGCAGGTCGGCGGCGTACAGCACGGGACCTTCGAGGTCCATCCGCTCGGCGAAGGACAGCGCGCCGAGCGCCTCCTCGTAGCTGTGGACCACGCCGCCCGCCCCGGGGTGCGGGCGGCCGACCGCCACCAGTACCTCGTCGGTTGCCGCGTGCACCTGCTTGGCGAAGTGCTGGAGGATGTCGGAGTGCTCGCCCGGGGCGACGCACACGAGCCGTCCGTCCTTGCTGGCGACCAGGATCCGCCGGTCGACGAAACGGGCGGTGAGCGAGTTCTCCACCGTGCGGCTGACGGCGTCCCCGTCCTCGAAGGCGTCGGGGGCTTCGGCCACGGCGACCGCGTGCGCGCGCGAGAAGCGCAGCCCGAAGCGTTCGGCGCGGGCGGCGAGGCGGCCCAGGTCGCTGCGGCCGTGCAGCAGGTCGTCGATGAACTCCCTTCGTGCCGCCTCCTCCTGGCGTACCGCCATCCGCTGAGCGCGTTCGTATCCCTCGGCGACCGCGTCCACCGCCTGGCCGACCGCTGCGAGCACTTCCTCGGGGGCCCGCGAGGCGCCGGCCGGCCAGTTCTCCCGGGTGGCCGTCAGATAGGTGCGCACGACGGCCCGCAGTCCTAGGCCCGACTCCGCGGCGCGCTCGCCGAACGCGCGTCGGGCGTCGAGTTCGTCGCGGGTGAGGCGGCGTCCGGTCTCGGAGACCTCGTGCAGGATCCGGGCGTAGCCCTCGACGTACTCCTCGCCCCCGTCGGGTATGTCCGTCCCCGCCATGTCGGTCCCTCTCCGTCTGCTCCCGGCCGGCCGGGCCGGTACTGCTGGTCGCGTACAAGAATCGCAGACACCGGAACAGCCGCCCGGGGGCCGTGCGCCGATCCCGTGACCCCGGCCGCGAGCCGCCGGGTACGGTCGATGACCATGAGCCACGCACGACGCCTCACCGATCCGGCCGACGACTCCCCCGCCCGCACCTCCCCCACCCCGAACTGTCTCGCCGGCGTCGGTGTGATCGTCCAGGACGCGCAGGACCGTGTGCTGCTCGGCCTGGGTCACAACGGCCGCTGGGAGCTGCCCGGCGGCAAGGTGGACACCGGCGAGAGCTTCGAGGCGGCGGCCGGCCGGGAACTCGCCGAGGAGAGCGGCCTGTTGGTGCCACCGGAGCGGTTCCGGGTGGTCGGTGTGGTCCTGGACAGCGGGTACGGGCTGAACCGGATCTCGGCGGCGGTCCTGGCCCGCCCCGTCGACGGCACGCCCCGGGTGACGGAGCCGGACAAGATCGTGCGGTGGGAGTGGTTCGCGCCGGAGGGGATCCCCGGTGCGCTGTTCGTACCGTCGGCGGCGGTACTGCGCACCTGGCGGCCGGGGCTGGCGCTGCCGGAGACGGGGGCGTACCGGTACCCGGCGGCGGGCGCGCAGGCGACGCCCGAAGCCGGGGCAGGTCAGCCGGCCGAGGGCTCGTCGTAGCGGCTGTGCAGCGCGCGCAGTTGGTCCGCGACCTCGTCCGGCACCCGGCCCGCGTAGTGCGGCAGGAGCTGTCTGGCCAGCCGGGTGTGGCTTTCCTCGGCCCATACCGAGGGCAGCCACTGCGGGGCGTCCGAGGCCAGGGTGGCGAGCGCGTCGTCGAGGCACTCCCGCAGCACTGCGAGGGCCTCGGCCTGTTCCTCCCCCGGGTCCGGGAGCACGGTGTCCAGGCGCCGGAGCACGATGCGTGCCCGTAGCACCAGGGAGGCGGCGGTGTCCCTGTCCGTCTCCAGCGCCCTCACCACCCGGTGCACCACCGCCGCCGGCACCCGGTGCGCATCGCTGAGGAGCTGACCGGCGACGATCGCACTCAGCTTGGTCCACATGTCGGACGGCGCCCCCCTGGCTTGCCGCAGCATCCGTGCGCAGCGCTCGTACCGCACGGCGAGCTCCGGATCCAACGGTTCCAGATGACTGGAGAGCCAGAGGTCCATGAGGTCGTGCGCCCAGGAGGTCGCCCGGCCGTCCGCTTCCCCGTAGAAGGTGGTCATGGCGATGCCGAACCGCTCGAAGATCGGGTCGAGCGCGTGCCGCACCACCAGGTCCTGACCGGCGTCGGCGACGTCCATCCGGTGCCGGCTCTCCTCCGAGTACGTCCGTGACCAGGTGACCTCCGTCGTCCGGTACTCGTGGTCGGGGCCGTAGCGGAACGACCAGTACGGGTCGACCGCCCACTCCCCGCCCGGCGGCACCACCGCCGAGACCGGCAGGACGGTCAGCTCGCGCCGCTCGCCCGCCCAGCCGCGGTGCACCTGGAGGGCGGCGGCGAAGTCGGCCCACTCCTGCTCGGTCAGCGCGGAGCGGTACAGCTGGACCCGGTGCGGCCAGACCCCTGCCGGGTCGCTCGCGCCGGGGAAGAGTTCGCTCGTGGTGACTCCTCCGGTGACCAGCAGGGTCAGTACCAGCAGGTTCGCCTCGTACTTCCCGTGCCGGGCGGCTGTCGCACGTGAGATGGGGCGGTAGTCGGCGTACCGGTGCTCGACGCGCTGGCGGGCGTCGTCCATGACGCTGATCAGCAGCTCACCCAGCCGCTCCCGCCGCTGCGGCGCGAGGTGGCCGATGCGGGCCTCCACGAACCGCAGCATCTGACGCGAGGCGAGCAGTGCGTACGACAGCAGGGCGTACATCATCTCGTCGTCGGCGTGCGCCCGGCCGAGCGACAACGCGGGCCGCTGGTCCAGGAGTTGATCGAGCAGTACCACCGCGAGCCGGGCGACGAGGTACTCACCGAAGGTCGCGTGCAGGAACTCGTACGTCGTCAACTCCCGTCCGCCCTGCACCGCCTGCGCCTTCTGGACGAAGAAGAACCGGCCGAGGGCGACCTCCGCCTGGTTGAGCGGGGTGCGGCGGAAGTCCGCCGAGACGGCGCCCTGGGGCCTGCCTAGCAAGGCGGTGAGGTCCTCGTCCAGCTCCGCGGCGGTGATCCACTGGCGGCGGCGGTTGAGGATGCCGAAGGCGATGAGGGAGAGGCGCTGAAGTTCCCGCTCCGCGTGGTCGGCCAGTTGCCGACGGGTGAGCCCGTCCCCCGACTTGCCGATCTCGCGCACCGCGAAGGACGCGAGCAACTCCTCGTAGAGGTCGGCCGCCGCGAGGGGGTTGCCACTGTCGGCCTCCCGCTGGAGCGCGTTGGCGTTCGCGTCGTGCAGGGCGAGCATCAGCAGGAGGAGCGGCTGCGACGCGAGTTCCGCGTGTCGGCAGGCCACTTCCGCGGTGAGGGGACGCAGGCCGTGGGCGGTGAAGTGCGGGGTGTTCAGCTCGTTCCAGACATCGAGCCAGCGCCGGATGTGGGGCTCGCCGAAGGGTTCGAGGCGCACCGCGACGGTCCCTTCCGGGCAGCGGGCCCGGTCCGCGACGGCGGTGCGACTGGTCACCATGGCGTACACCGGGCGCCCCAGTTCGGCCTCGCGCTGCTGGAACCTCGCGACCCGCACCAGGTAGTCGCTCTGGCTGACCCCGGTGGCCTGGAGCAGTTCGTCGAAGCCGTCGAAGAGCAGGACGGGGACCGCCCCCTGGGCGGACCGCACCAGTTCCGTCCAGGTGACCTGTTCGCCGGTGGCGGCCCGTACCGCGTGCTCGATCTGGTCCTGCACCTCGTCCTCGGCACGGACCTCGCGCAGCACGACCCTGACGGGAAGGAAGCCGGTCGCACCCAGCCGGGCCGCCAGGATCTTGGTGAGCACCGACTTGCCCGCGCCCGGCTGCCCGAGCACCAGGAGCGGCGCGGTGGTGGAGGTCAGCGAGGTCAGGGTGCCGGCGAGGAACTCGGTGAGGTCGCTGCGCACGGGCAGGCTCTCCCACCAGCTCTCGTGGGCGGGCCCGTTGCCGTCGCCCGGGACGGCCGAGACGCGGAAGTCCGGGTCCACGTACCCGCGGGCGAGGGTGGGGAGCATGAGTCCGCTGGGCGCCTCGCCCTCCGAGAGGATGGCCTTCCCCAGGGCGGCGCGGTAGCCGATGTCGAGACCGACGGCGGCGTGGTGCAGCGCGGGCGGGTTGACCAGGCCTCGGAGGCAGCTCTCCACGCCGCTCAGGGAGTGGCGGATCTGGTGGCGCGTGGCCTGTTGCTCGACCTGCGCCGACCAGAAGCCGAACTCCGGCACCTCCAGTGCGAGTTGCGCGTACAGCTCGCCGTGGCGCTCCACGGCGGCCACGCTCAGCTCGGTCAGCACGTCCTCGGCCCGGTGGCGCTGCCGCCCGCTCAGCCCGTCCCAGACCGCGAGGCCGCGGACGAAGGACAGCAGGGAGGCCGTGGTGTTCATGTACCAGATGCCCAGGTCCACCACGAACGTCTCGTACGGCAGGGTCGGACCCGGCTGCGGGACCTCTGCGAAGAGCAGCCGTTGCACGACGTCCACGGCGTCGCGGTCGCCACCCGCGAGGGCGACCTGTTCCCCGGCCGTGATGCCCAGATCCCGTACCTCGAAGGGCAGTTCGCACTCCGCCAGCACCTCGAAGTACGCCGTGACCACCAGCACCGCGTGCGCCGCAGCGATCTTCTGCGTGCGCTCCGTGCGCCCGGCGCCGCTCAGCCGGTCCCGCAGTCCGCCGGTCAGGTCCCGGCCCAGCCGCAGCAGCCTCCCCTGCGCCCCGAAGATCCCCAGCACCGCGTCACTCGCGCCGCCCGTCGCCGCCGACAACGCCCCGCCCAGCGCCTGGTCCGCCGCTGTCAGGGCCTCGCTGTCGCCGCCCAGGATCGCCACCGCGTCCCGGTAACTCAGAAGTCGTCGCCCGCGCATCCCCATGCCCCAGATGTACCACGCGGGTACGGCGCCCGGACGGGGGACCTACAACCTCCCCGCCGCCACGATCCGCCGCAGGAACTGCTGGGTGCGCGCCTGCGCGGGCGCCCCGAACACCTCGGCCGGCGTGCCCCGTTCCAGCACCACCCCGGCGTCCAGGAAGCACACCTGGTCGGCGACCTCCCGGGCGAAGCCCATCTCGTGGGTGGCGATGACCATCGTCATGCCCTCCTCCTTCAAGTCCCGTACGACGCTCAGCACTTCGCCCACCAGCTCCGGGTCGAGCGCCGCCGTGATCTCGTCGAGCAGGAGGAGTCGCGGCCGCACCGCCAACGCCCGCACGATCGCGGCCCGTTGCTGCTGGCCGCCGCTCAGCCGGTCCGGGTACTCCGCCGCCTTTCCGCCGAGGCCGAGCCGTTCCAGCAGTTCCCGTGCCCGGGTCTCCGCCGCCTCGCGCGGTTCGCCGTGCACCCGGCGGGGGGCCAGGGTGATGTTGTCCAGTACCGACATGTGCGGGAAGAGGTTGTACGACTGGAAGACCACCCCGATCCGGCGGCGGACCGCGTCGGCGTCCGCGCGGGGGTCGGTGATGTCCTCGCCGTCGAGGAAGATCGCACCGTCGTCGATCTCCTCCAGGAGGTTCACGCAGCGCAGCAGCGTGGACTTGCCCGAGCCAGAGGCGCCGATCAGCGCGGTCACGGTGTGCGGTGCGACATCGAGGTCCACGTCCCGCAGCACCACGCTCTCCCGGCCGCGGCCGCCGTACGTCTTGCGCACCGACTCCAGCCGCAGTACCGGAGCGGGATCCGTGCTCATACCGTTCCTCCCTGGGCCCGCCGGCGGTCCATCCTGGCGGTGACCCAGTCCGTGAAGCGTGTCATCGGGATGGTCAGGGCCACGAAGACCAGGCCGGCCACGATGTAGGGCGTGTAGTTGAAGTCGCGGCTCGCGATGATCTGGGCGGCGTACACCGCGTCGACGGCGCCCGCGATCGACACGAGTCCGGTGTCCTTCTGGAGCGACACCAGGTCGTTGAGCAGCGGCGGGACCACCCTGCGTACCGCCTGTGGCAGCACCACGTGCCGCAGGGTCTTGCCGCTGGACAGACCGAGGGAGCGCGCCGCCGCCCGCTGCGAGGGGTGCACGGACTCGATGCCCGCGCGGAAGACCTCCGCGACGTACGCGGAGTAGGTCAGGGTCAGCGCGGCGCCGCCCAGCAGCACCGGGTCGGTGGTGACACCGGTCAGGCGCAGCGCGGGGACGCCGAAGACCACGACGAGCAGGTTGATGATCAGGGGCAGGCCGCGGAAGAAGTCCGTGTAGGCGGTGGCCAGCGCCCGGAGCGGGAAGAACGCCGGGCCGCGCAGCGTGCGGGCCACGGCCAGCAGCATGCCCAGCACCAGCACGCACACCCCGCACACCGCCAGCAGCCGGAGATTGAGCCAGAGGCCCTTCATCACCTCGGGGAACGCCTTGCGGGCGAACGCCGGATCGAGGAAGGTCTCCCGGGTGCGTTCCCAGCCGGGCGAGTTCACGATGACGACGTACAGGACCGCGGCCGTGACCAGGGTGCTGATCGCGGCGAGCGCCGTCGCCCGGCGGGTACGCCCCCGTTTGAAGCGTTCGCGGGCGAGCCGGCGTGCGGAGGGGGTGTAACCGTCCGCCTGCGGCCCTTCCGCCACTGCCGCTGCTTCTCCCCCTGCCGCGAACTCCGCCTTCCTGACGGTCACTTCAGCACCGGGGCGTCCACCGCGTCCGCCAGCCACTGCTTCTCCAGCCTGGCCAGCGTGCCGTCCTTGCGCAGCGCGTCGACCGCGCCGGTCACGCACCCGGTCAGTGCGCTGCCCTTGTCGAGTACGAGACCGAACTGTTCGGCCTTGCCGGGGGTGCCTGCGAACTGGCCCACGACGGCCGCCTCGGGCACTTCCGCGCCGGTGATGTAGAACGCGGTGGGGAGGTCGACGACGATGGCGTCGACCTGGCCGTTCTTGAGGGCCGCCTTGGCGAAGTCGTTCTTCTGGTAGACGGCCGGCTGCTGGGACGGCTTGATCAGGTCGTTGATGACGTCCAGGCTGGTCGTGCCGACCTGGGCGCCCAGCTTGACGTCCTTGAGGTCGGCGACCGACTTCGCCCCGGCCGCCTTGGAGCTCTTGAGCGCGACGACCGTCTGACGGACGTCGTAGTAGCCGGAGGAGAAGTCGACGGCCTTCTTGCGCTGCTCGCTGATGGAGATCTGGTTGAGGTCGAAGTCGAACTTCTTCGCGCCCGGCGCGAAGGCGTTGTTGAACGCGACCGTCTGCCAGACCAGGTCGTCCTTGCGGTAGCCGAGCCGTTCGGCCACCGCGTAGGCGACGGCCGACTCGTAGCCCTGGCCGTTCGACGGCTTGTCGTCCTTGAACCAGGGTGCGTACGCGGGCTTGTCCGTGCCGACCGTCAGCTTGCCCGCCGTCTGGGTGGCCAGTGCGCCGGGGGCGCAGTCGCCGCCGCCCGCGGCGGACGAGGGCGCTGTCTTCGGCTCGGGCTGCGGGGCGCAGCCCGCCGCGCACACGACGGAGGTGACGACGGCGAGTGCGGTGACCGAGAGGTTACGGGCGAGGATGGCAGGGCGCATGGCGCGAGAGTGGCAGTGAGCAGGGACTCTTGTCCATGTCGAATGGGAGTTCGTCCGCATCCTGGAATGTGTTGCGAGACGGTTAATTCTTCGCCGTACACCTCCCTTTGCGCCTGTTTCTGCGCAACACCCGCCTCTTTACGGTGTGTTGGTCACGCCCGTACGCTCCCCGCCATGCGACTCATCAGACGCACGCAGAGACCCGTTCTCCTGGTCGCGGCCGGTGCGCTCCTCGCCGCCGTGCTCTGCGTTCCGGCACAGGCCCCCTCGGCCCTCGCGGCCGCCCGTGACCCGGCCGGCGGAGGCGTCGTGCCCGTCCAGAACACGGGCCCCGCCGAGAAGCGCTTCAACCTCGTCGTACTCGGTGACGGGTACACCGCGGCCGAGATCCCCAAGTTCCAGGCAGACGTCGAGAAGCACATGAACGTGCTGTGGAGCATCGAGCCGTTCGCCTCCTACCGCTCCTACATCAACGTGTGGGCGGTGCAGACGCCGTCCGCGGAGTCCGGTGTGGACTGCGACCCCGGGCTCGGCGACGCCCGCCGCGACACCCCGCTCGACATGGCGTTCTGGGGCGGCTGCGACCCCGGCAGCGTGCAGCGGCTGCTGACCGTCGACACGGCGAAGGCGACCGCCGCCGCCGACCTCGTCCCCGGCACCAGGAGCGCCAACCGGCAGATCGTCGCCCTCGCCAACAGCCGTACCTACGGCGGCGCGGGAGGCGCCTGGGCCACCGCGTCCGGCGGCAACGCGCTGTCCTCCCTGATCACCCCGCACGAGACAGGCCACTCGCTCGGCGGGCTCGACGACGAGTACGACTACTACGGGCGCGGTGTGCCCGGCGGTACGTACCCGGGCGGCGAGCCCGACTCGGCGCACCACACCCTCCTGAGCGAGCGGGAGATGCGCGCGAAGCAGCAGAAGTGGTGGCGCTGGCTCGGCGAGGAGAGCCTGTCCGGCGGTCGCATCGGCCGCTTCGAGGGCGGGATGTACGCGACCAAGGGCGTGTGGCGGCCGAGCAGGCACTCCATGATGAAGACCCTCGGGTACGACTTCGACCAGGTCGAGCGCGAGGTGATGACCGGGGCGATCTCCGCCAAGGTCTCCCTCGTGCAGGACCACGCCCCGAACGCCGCCCCGCTCGGCGCCGACCGCACGGCGTGGGTCGACACCCTGCACCCGGTGGGCGGAGCCCTCGACGTCACGTGGAAGCTGGACGGCAGGACCGTCCCTGGCACGTTCGGCTCGCGCAGCCTGGAACTGCGACGGCTGCACCTGAGCAGGGGTGCGCACTCCCTCACCGCCACCGTCAGCGATCCGACGCCGTTCGTACGGGATCCCCGGCTGCGGGCGTCGGCGGCCCTCACGCGCAGCGTGACCTGGACCGTCGACGCGTCCGTGCCTTCGCTCCCGCAGCCGTCCCGTGGGGCGGAGTTCACCGGACACACCGGAACGCAACGGCCGGTCGGCGCGCGGTCCGTCGTGTACGCGGACACCTCGCACTCCGCCACCGGACCCTCCCCCAGGGTGCGGTGGACCCTGGACGGGTGGCCAGTCGCCACCGGACTCGGCAACGACCGCGACCTCGACCTGTCGAAGCTCCGGCTGCCGGCCGGCCGCACGCACACCCTCAGGGCGCGCATCGCGGGCAGCGACGCCGCACTGACCTGGACCGTGGACGCGGCGCCCGCCACCGGCTCGTACGCGCTCTCCGACCCGGTGCGCACCGTGCGGCGGCCGGGAAGGCCGGTGGAGTACGTCTACGACGGCCCGTTCACCATGCGGCTCGACGCGAAGGACGACCAGAAGGGCACGGTCGTCTCGCAGTTCCGGGTCGACGGGGACGGCTGGTACACCTACTACGGCTGGCCGACGGACGCCGCCGCTCCGTGGCGGTTCACGCCGTCGGGGACCAACGTCGACGACCTGGTGTACGGGAAGCTGGGCACGCCGCGCGTGGTGCCGTGGGACGACGCGACGCCCGAGTACCGGACCCACACGATCGAGCACCGGACGATCGACGCGGCGGGCAACGTCGGGCCCGCGGGCAAGTTCCTGGTGACGCTGACGCCCCCTCAGCCCTGAGCGGCGGGGCTCGTTTTGTGCCGGACTGACGATCTTCCATAGGATCCGGCGATGATCACAAGGAAACAACTGGCGGCCGGTGCGTGCGGCGCACTGCTCGCCGCTCTGGCCGCCGGGTTGCTCCCGTCGCAGGCGATGGCCGACGACGGGCCCGGCGGCACGGCCGAGGGCGCCGCGAAGGAATCCCCCAAGGTCGAGCTGGTCCTCGACGTCAGCGGTTCGATGCGGGCCAGGGACATCGACGGGCAGTCCCGGATGGCCGCTGCGAAGCAGGCCTTCAACGAGGTGCTCGACGCCACCCCCGAGGAGGTCAGGCTAGGCATACGGACGCTCGGGGCCGACTACGCGGGCACCGACAAGAAGCGTGGCTGCGAGGACACCCGACAGCTGTACCCGGTCGGCGAGCTCGACCGGGTGGAGGCCAAGACGGCCGTGGCCACGCTGGCGCCCACCGGGTTCACCCCGGTCGGCCCGGCGCTGCTCGGTGCGGCCAAGGACCTCGAAGGCGGGGACGCCACCCGGCGGATCGTGCTCATCACGGACGGCGAGGACACCTGCGGTCCCCTCGATCCGTGCGTCGTGGCGCGCGAGATCGCCGCGAAGGGCACCCACCTGGTGATCGACACGCTCGGCCTGGTGCCGAACGCGAAGATCCGCCAGCAGCTCACCTGCATCGCCGAGGCGACCGGCGGCACCTACACCGCCGTGCAGCACAAGGAGCAGCTCTCCAAGCGGGTCAGACAACTGGTGGACCGGGCGGCCGACCCCGTCGTCAACCCGGTCGCCACCGAGGGCGGCGCGTCGTGCGCCGCCGCTCCGAAGCTGGGCGCCGGGCTCTACACCGACCGCGAGAAGTTCTCCGAGCACCGCTGGTACCAGGTGCGGGTCGCGCCGGGCCAGGAACTGCGCGCCTCGGTGAGCATCAGCTCCGACCGTGCCGTCAACCACGACTACGGCGTGCTGGTCCGGGCCTCCACACTTGGCGGACGCGAGATCGTGCGGGGCTCGGAGGCAGGCGACGGGCGCACGGACGTCATCTCGTCCGGGCTGCGCTACCCGAGGTCCGAGGTCGACACGGAGAAGGGTGAGCAGCCGCCGGCCGAGACGGTCTGTCTCCAGGTCAGCAACTCCTTCTCCGCGGCGCCCTCGGTGCGGACGGAGCCGGGCATGCCGGTCGAGCTGGCCATCGACCTGGTGGACTCCCCCGCTCAGGCGTCGGACGTGGCGTCCTTCGGACTCGGGCACGGCTGGTGGCTGCTCGGGGTGATGGTCCTCGTCGGTCTCGTCGCCGGTCTGCTGTTCGGCTGGCTCTCCCGCTGGCGCCTCGCGGTCTGGAGGACCAACTGATGCGTACGAGAAGCGCGTTGAGCGCGCTCCTGCTGGCGGCCCTCGCGGCCTTCGGCTCCCCGGCAGGGGCGGTCGCGGCCGAGACGCCCGGCGCGTCGGCCTCGCCCGGCGCCGGCGGGGAAACCGCCGCGCCCACCGAGGCCGGGACCTCGTTCCGCACCGCCACGGCGGTCAGGCCGGGACAGCTCGCCACGGCGGGCGCGTCCACGGGCGACTACCTGTACTGGGTCTTCCCGGCCGACGCGGGCCAGGACGCGACCGTGACGGCCAAGGTCGAACTGCCCGACCCGTCCCAGCGGCACGGCGCTCAGACCTGGCAGCTGGACGTGTACGACGGGCTGCGCAGGCGGCAGGCGTGCACCTACGGTTCGTCGACGGCGACCGCGTCGAAGGACGCCGCTTCGGTGGCGCTCAGCTGCCGGCTGCGTACGGTTCGGGCCTGGGCGGAGCAGTCGTCGAACGACCCGCTGCCCGGCTCGTACTACGTACGGCTGACGGTGACCGGTCTGGCGGACGACGACCTGGGGCTGCCGGTGCGGGCCGAGGTGAGGCCGGATACGACCGACGCGGGCGGGTCCAAGGCGGTCGGCGGTGCGCTGACGGCGCCGCTGGTGCCGGGGGCCACGACGGTGAAGGACGACAAGGAGCCGCCGCAGGCCTCGGCGGCGGCTGCCCCCGAAGGCGGCTGGGCTTCCGGCAACTGGTCCGGCAGATGGCTGTGGACCGCGGGCGGGGCCGTGCTGGCGGCGCTGGCGGGGATCGCCGGGTACGCGCTGACACGGGGAACCGGCCGGCCCGCACGGGCACCGCAGACCTACTGACGGCCCCCTGTGAGCACGGGCGGGGCGAGGGATCCACCGATCCCACGCCCCGCCCTCTGCGTGCCGAGTGGTCCGCGGGCCTGTGTCAGGTGACCTTCAGCGCCGCCTTGGCCGTCGCGGTCGAGCTCGTACCGGCGTAGATGTCAAAGTCACCGGCCTCCACGACGAACGCGCCGTCCGCGGCGTTCGTCCAGTAACCGAGGTCGTCGGCGCCGAGCTGGAACCGTACGGTCGTCGACCTCCCGGCCGCCAGGGTCACCCGTCGGAAGCCGCGCAGCTTGCGGACCGGCTGCACGACGCCGGCGAACTTGTCGTGGACGTACAGCTGTACGACCTCGTCGCCCTCCCGGTCGCCGGTGTTGGTGACGGAGACCGCGACCTCCACGGTGTCGCCGCCGTACAGCGCCCGCGCGGAGACGCTGCCGCGGCCGAGCACGGGTGCGCCGGTCTCGAAGGTGGTGTAGCTGAGGCCGTGGCCGAAGGCGAACTCAGGGCCGTCCGGCAGGTCCAGGTACTTGGACGTGTACTTGTTGTCCGGGTCGTACGGGCGGCCCGTCGACTCGTGGTTGTAGTAGATCGGGATCTGGCCGGCCGAGCGCGGGAAGGTCACCGGGAGTTTGCCGCCCGGGTTGACCTTGCCGAACAGGACGTCGGCGACCGCGTTGCCGGCCTCGGTGCCACCGTGCCAGGCCTCCAGGACCGCGGGCGCGGAGCCCAGCCAGTCGCCGACGGTGAGCGGGCGGCCGTTGACCAGCACGACGACGAAGGGCTTGCCGGTGGCCGCGATCGCCGTGATCAGCCGCTCCTGGCCGCCGGGGAGGCTGATGTCGGCGCGGGCCGCGGCCTCGCCGCTGAGCGCGGACGCCTCGCCGACGACCACCACGGTGACGTCCGCCGCCTTCGCCGCGTCGACCGCCTTGTGGATCGCGCCGGTGTCCTTGCCGTCGGCGTCGACACCCGGCGCGTACGTCACCTCGGCGCCCGGCACGGCGGCCCTGATGCCCTTGAGGACGCTGACCGCCGGGGCCTTCTTCGCGGCGAACGGGAACGCCCACGCGCCGAGCAGGTCGTCGGAGTCGCCGAACGGGCCGACGACCGCGACCGACCTCACCGAGGTGGCGAGCGGCAGGGCCTTCCTGTCGTTCTTCAGCAGCACCATCGAGCGGGCCGCGGTGTCGCGGGCGGCCTTGCGCGCCGCGGGCGTCGGTCCCTGACTGACGGCGGCCTCGTCCACGTACGGGTTCTCGAAGAGGCCCAGTTCGTACTTGAGGCGCAGGATCCGGCGCACCGCGTCGTCGAGGCGCCGCTCGGAGATCTTGCCGCCGCGCAGCAGCTTCTTGCCGTTGGTGACCAGGTGCGTGCTGGTCATCTCCATGTCGACACCCGCGTTGAGGCCGAGGCGGGCGGCCTCGGACCCGTCGGCGGCGAAGCCGTGCGGGATGAGCTCCTGGACGCCGGTCCAGTCGGAGACGACGACGCCGTCGAAGTTCCACTCCTCCTTGAGGATCTCGGTCAGCGTGTGCGTGTTGGCGTGCGCGGGCACGCCGTTGATGGTGTTGAAGGAGGCCATGACGGTGGCGCAGCCCGCCTCGACGGCGGCCTTGAAGGGCGGCAGGTAGTGGTTGCGCAGCTGCGACTCGGAGACGACGACGGTGTTGTAGTCGCGCCCGCCCTCGGCGCCGCCGTAGGCGACGAAGTGCTTCGCGCAGGCCGCCAGCTTGTCCTTGGCCCTCAGGTCGCGGCCCTTGGCGGTGCCCTGGTACGCGACGACCTTGGCCTCGGCGAGCTTCGCCGTCAGGTACGGGTCCTCGCCGCTGCCTTCGGCGATGCGGCCCCAGCGGGGCTCGTGCGTGACGTCCATCATGGGGGCGAAGGTCCAGTGGATGCCGTGCGAGCGGGCCTCCGCGGCGGAGACCCGCGCGTCGGTGGCGGCCACCTCGGGGTCGAAGGAGGCGGCCTGCGCGAGCGGGACGGGGAAGGTCGTCCACATGCCGTGAATGATGTCGAACCCGTAGACCAGCGGGATGCCGAGGCGGGTCTCCTCGACGGCGATCTTCTGGAGGGCGTTGTTGCTCTTGCCCCCGTAGATCGACAGGACGGAGCCGAGCCGCCCTTCGCGAGCCGCCCTGGTGGCCTCCTCGGTGCCGCCGCCACCGGGGCCGGTCTCGTAGGACCAGGGCAGCTGCTGGAGCTGGCCCAGCTTCTCCTCGACGGTCATCCTGCGCAGCAGCGCGGTGATCTCGCGCTCGTGGCGGCCCCCGCCGGCGCCCGGCCCCGGGGCCGTGGCGGCCCCCGCGCGGGCTCCTTCGGCAGCGGCGGCGGGGGTAGCCGCCTGCGCCGCCCCCGTGGTCGTGGCCACCGCGCCCGCCGCGACCGTCCCGCCGGCCGCGGCGAGCAGGCTGCGTCGTCTCACACCACTCATGTGTTCACCTTTTGGAAGAAGAACTGCTGCGAATTGCCTGCGCCCGTCAAGTGTTGAGTGGAAGCTAGGTCGTCGTTACAGGAGGGTCAAGGGTTACGGCTGTGAACGGGCGCGCGTCCCCGGACGGCACGGACGCGGCGGAACCGGCAACTCCGTTACTCCCGCGAGCACTTGAGGCCCGGTTCCGCCGCCTCTAGGCTCTCTCCACGCGGTAACCGCAACGGCAGAGGGAGACACCGGATGGCCGGGGCACTGACCGACGAGGAGATACGTGCGGCGGTGCAGCGGGAGATCAGGAAGCCAGGGGTCCTCGCCACGTCCGCCACCGTCGAACCGGCGCACCGCAGCAGGTGCACGGTCGGCCTGTTGGCCGAGCGCCGCGAGGAGGTCCCGCGCGAGAGGCGCGAGCGGCCGAAGGACCTGGCCGGGCTCCAGGAGTACGAAGGCCCCCTGCGGTCCGTACGGATCGACCCGCCCACGGACGTCAGGGACACCGGGACCACCAGGCTGCTGAGGCGCGGCTCCGTCAAGGAGGCCGACTGCCCGCCGTGCCGGGGCAACGGTCGCAGCCGGTGTGAGGACTGCGGGGGATCCGGACGGATGGAGTGTCCGCCGAGGGTGCCGTGCAAGGTGTGCGAGGGCGGCCCGGGGGCCTGCACCGCGTGCGGAGGTACCGGGAGGCGCGGGCGGTGGGTCCCCTACGACGAACAGGCGCAGCCCCCGAAGCCGGTACGTGAACAGCGCCCCCGGGTGAGGTGCAGGATGTGCCGGGAGCCCAGGGCCGCGTGCGCCGCGTGCCAGGGGCGGGGGGACCGTGCGTGCAAGGTCTGCAAGGAGTCGGGGAAGAGGACCTGCCAGGACTGCGACGCCGAAGGAACCGTCGAGTGCCCGCGGTGCAAGGGCACCGGCCGCAAGGTCACCTGGACCGAGGGACACATCGTCCGCACCTTCGGCCACGAGTCCCTGGAGCTCCCGCTGCGCGCGCCGCGCCGCAGGGTCCGCAAGGAGATGGAGGTCCTCGGCCGGTGGTCCACGGGCGTCCTGGACGACCCCGAGGCCACACTGCCGGACCTGCTGGACGAACAGCACCGTGGCGCACTGGAGCAGTTCCGCGCCTCCAGAAAGCCCGCCGCGGGGCGCAGCGAGCTCCTGCGCGAGGTGGAGCTGGCGCAGCTGCCCTTCTACCGGGTCACGCTGAGCACGCTGCCGCACCGGGAGTTCTACGTCTTCGCGGTCGCCGACGGCGCGAGGGCGGTCTCCGTCCTGACCGTGCAACAGGTACGGCTGCTCTCGGCGGCGGCGGTTGTGGCGGGGCTGCTGGTGGCACTGGTGCTGACGCTGGTGCTGCGGTAGGCGTGCCGCCGGAGGTGGAGGCCGTCGGGGGCGTCCGTGGCCGTACGGCGGGTGGGGTGCGCGGCAGCCGTCGCGCGGGCGGCTGCCGCTTCGGGTGCTCCCCTCCCCCGGTCAGGCCTTGCGGGCCACGCCCACCCAGCCCGGGATCGGGTCCTCGCCCGTCACCGGGACGGGCTCACCCAGCTCCGGGTGCCACTCGGCGGCCAGCGAGACGCCGGGCTCCATCAGCGTGTACCCCTCGAAGAAGCGGGTGACCTCCTCGCGCGTGCGCGGCTGGAGGGTGAGCCCGCGCGCCTTGTACATGGCCGCGGCGGTGTCCGCGCCCTCCGGGTCGAAGTCGCGCGCGACGTGCGAGAGCACCAGGTAACTTCCGCTCGCCAGCCGCTCCATGAGGCTGTGCACGATCTCGTACGCACCGTCCTCGTCGCCGACGAAGTGCAGCAGTGCGACGAGGGACAGGGCGATCGGCCGGTCGAAGTCGAGGACCTTGCCCGCGTGCTCCAGGATCGACTCGGGCTTGCGGGCGTCGGCCTGGATGTACTCGGTGGCGCCCTCGGGGGTGCTGCGCAGCAGTGCCTCGGCGTGGGCGAGGACGATGGGGTCGTTGTCGCAGTAGACGACGCGCGCGTCGGGGGCCGCGGCCTGCGCTATCTGGTGGAGGTTGGGCTCGGTGGGGATGCCGGTGCCGATGTCGAGGAACTGGCGGATGCCGTCCTCGGCGAGCCGGCGGGTGGCGCGGTGCATGAAGGCGCGGTTGACGCGCGCCATCTCGCCGCCCCTGGCGTCCAGCTTGAGGAGTTCCCTGGCCATCGCCTCGTCGACCGGGTAGTTGTCCTTGCCGCCGAGGAACCAGTCGTACATCCGGGCCGGGTGCGGCTTGCTGGTGTCGATCTCGACGGGTGCGGAGCTGCCGGTGGTGCGGTCCTGCCCGGTCATGGGTTCCTCCAGGGGTCAAGTGGCTAGGGAACGACGGTGGATGAGGGGTACTCAGGTGAGGAGGAAGTCCGCCTTGCCGGCCTTGGCCCCCTGGATGAAGGCGGCGATCTCGCCCGGCGTGTAGATGAGGGCGGGACCGTCGGGGTCCGCGGACTGGCGGACCGCGACCCGGCCGTCGGCGAGCTTCATGGTCTCGACGCAGTTGCCGCCGTTGCCACCGCTCCACGGCTTGGTCCAGCCGTCGGTGGGCAGGTCGCCCGCGGGCATTCCGTTGTAGATGCGACGTCCGGGGCGGCGCTCGGCGCGCCGCTGGGCCCGCCGGTCCGAACGGGAGGTGCGAGGCGTACGGGACATGGCAGGTTCAGAGCTCCTTGCGGAAATCCGCGAGGATCTCCTTGGTGCGTGGTGCGGTGGCGGCCTGTGCCGCCATGCGGTCCATGACTTCGAGGTGGGTGGCCACCTCGGCGCGCGAGTCGAGATAGACGGCGCCGGTCAGGTACTCGCTGTAGACCATGTCGGGGAGTTCCGGCACGGCGAAGCGGAAGAGGACGGAGGGGCCGTACGTGCCCGGGTGCGGGCCGCTCGCGAACTCCGCCAGTTGCAGTGTGACGTTCGGCAGCTCGGCGGCCTCCAGCAGCCGGTCCAGCTGGCCCCGCATGACCTCCGGGCCGCCGGCCGGGCGGCGTAGCGCTGTCTCGTCCATGATTGCCCAGAGCGTGGGGGCCTCGGGTCCCGTGAGCAGTGACTGCCGCTGCATGCGCAGTGCGACGTGCCGCTCCACGTCCTCGGGGCGGGTCTGGCCGATCGCCCCGGTGCGCATCACGGCGCGTGCGTACTCCTCGGTCTGCAGCAGCCCCGGCACGAAGTGCGGGTCGTAGGACCGCACCAGGGAGGCGGCGCCCTCCAGGCTCACGTACATGCTGAACCAGTCGGGCAGGATGGAGTGGAACCGCTGCCACCAGCCGGGTCTGTTGGCCTCCTGGGTGAGCTCGACGAAGGCGTCACACTCGGTGTCGGTGCTGCCGTACGCCTTCAGGAGCAGCTGTACGTAGGGGATCTTGAGAGTGACCTCCGCGGTCTCCATCCGGCGGACCGTGGCCGGGGCCACGTGCAGCACCTTCGCTGCCTGGTCACGAGTCATCCCGGCCCGCTCGCGCAGATCCTGGAGCCGCTTGCCGAGCACGACCTGACCGACGGTCGGGGCGGACCGCGGTTCACTCATGGGAAACCCTCCCGTAACTCACCGTCACCGATGGGCGGTTGTGCTCTACGTGCTGTTGCGATGCAGTGTGCCACGCGTTCCTGATCTACGAAATGGCACTCTGAAATATTCAGAGTGCCCCTTGCCAAGTGGCGTGGACAGGGGGAGAGTTGATCCGTGAACTGGTTCACGCGGCTGCCGCGCACCACCCCGGGGGAGGCGGTGCGCGGCAGCCGCTCCCCCATGGTGAGGATGCGGTCGTGGTACCTGGCTCCACGCTCTTTCCCCAGGTCATGGGCCCGCTTCAGGGGGCTTGTGTCCGAAGGTTCGGTTTTGCCCTACCCGCATGTCCGGAGTCGGTCGCCCATGCGCGCCACCTGACCGCCGCCCGGCTGACGGTCTGGGGCCTGGGCGAGGACGTCGGGGACACCGCCGCGCTGGTCGTTTCGGAGCTGGTCACCAATGCGGTGATCCACACGGGCAGCGACCGGGTGCGCTGCGAGCTGGCCGACGAGGACGGCAGACTCAGGATCTCGGTACGGGACGAGGGGATGGGCCCGCAGGGGCCCCGGCTGCGCCGGTCCGCCGAGGCGGCGGGCGAACACGGACGCGGTCTGCTGCTCGTCGACGCGATCTGCGACACCTGGGGCTCGCAGGAGAACGGCCCGGACGCGGGACGCACCGTATGGGCGGAACTTCCGCACACGACGCGGGCGGAGCTCGCGGAGGCGGAGTACGCGCAGCCGGAGTACGCGCAGCGCGCGACGCCGTCGGAACCCCCGCACCTCACGCAGCCGGAGCTCCCGTACATCTCGCCGCCCGAACTCCCGCAGACCGGACAGCAGCACCCGGGCGCCGACCCTGGCAGCGTGCGGGAATGAGCCACCGTCTCGCCGCCCGGCTGACCCGGGTGCGCCGCACAGGGGGTGGCGGACCGGCCAGATTGCCGCTGCCGCCCCATTTCGCGCACACCCCGCTCGGCTGTGACGCGGTGGGGCTGCCGGCCAGTCACGGTCAGCGGCTGCTCTCCCACCTGCCGGGGGCCGGCTGTGTGTTCGCCGACGCGGACCACTGGTGGTGGATCGTCCCCTCGGGTTCCGACCGCGGACTGCCGTGGCCCGAGCCCGCCCGGTATGCCGTGGGCGCCTACGTGGCGGCCCAGCGCCCGCGTCTCGTCCACACCCCCGACGGCGCCACCCCCTACACCCCGCCCCTCCCCCTCTACCTGATGGCGTGCCGGCTCGCCGGGACCGCCCCTGTCTGGGCCGAGGGACTGCCCGCGCCTGCCTGAAACTGCCCGTCTCGTCTGTGCGGAGGGATTACCGCCATGGAACTCAACTCTCCCCCCGGCCCCGGCGGCCCCCGCACCGTCCCGCCGGGGCCCTGCCGGCGGTACGCACCGGGACACCACGTGCACTGGGCCCAGGCCCGCAGGTGCCACGAGGAACCCGGCGAGCTGCACGAGGTGCTGCTGTCGGCGGACGACGTGCAGGACGACGGCTGGGTGACGGTGTACGAGGTCGGGGACCGCTTCGGCCGCTCCTTCAGCGCCTGGCACCACCGCCCCGGCCAGCTGCGGGCCAAGCTCCGCGGCCACCGGGGCGCGGCCCTGTGGCAGCCGAGCTGGAAACTGCTGTGGTTCCCGTCGTCCGAGAGCCCGGCGAGCACCCTGATGTATCTGGCCCCCGACGGGCCGAGTCACTGCTGACGAGTCACTGCTGACGAGTCACTGCTGACGAGTCACTGCTGGACGAGTCACCGCTGGACGATTCACTCAGGGAGAAACGGCCGGGACCTCCACGATGGAGCGGCCCGCCCAGATCGGCGCGTCCTCGGTCAGCGAGGCCAGTCGTGCGCGGACCGTTTCCGGGAACGGGGTGGCACGGCCCACGGCCTGGTCGACGTGGAGCGCGAGGAGTTCGGTGGTCGCCACCGGCTCGGCCTCGGTCGGCAGGGTGGCGGGCGACGGGTCCTCGATGCCCTTGGCGCTCTCGGTGCCCTCGATCCCCTCGCTGGGACGCGCGTCCGCGACCACGAACAGCTCGTGCGCGAAGCGGACCTTCTTGGCGTCGGCGCCCAGGACCCTGGTACGGACGGCCAGCCGGGCGCCCTCCGGTACGTCGCTCAGGTACCGGATGTGCGCCTCGACCGTGTAGAGGGAACAGCCGGTGGCCTCGCGGTAACCCGCGTGGAGCCCGGTCTCGATCATCATGGCATCGGTGGCGTACCCGAAGACCAGGACGTAGAAGGCCTCGCTCATGTGGCCGTTGTAGTCGATCCACTCGGGCCTGACCGTGTGGTGCACGAGCGGCAGGCAGTCGACGAACCCGTCCAGTTCGGTGGTGTCGGTGACGTCGGCGCCCGCGCCCGGGGTCACGACGGCGGGGATCTCGGCCGGTGCGCCGGTCACTTGGCCCCTCCCTCGGTGCGCTGCTGCCTCAGCCGGCCCGTCGCCCGCAGGACGTCGATGACGCCCTGGTCGCGTTCGGCGACGAGGTCCGCGATGGTGCGGCCTGCGGCCGCCTCGTCGCAGCCCGCCACCACGTCGTCGTACAACTTCTTGTCGAGTTCGGGTGCTTCGAGGCGGGTCCACGGGGATTTCAGGGACGGGCCGAAGTGGTCGAGCATGTGCGCCATGCCGCCCTCGCCGCCCGCGAGCGCGAAGGTGAGCATGGGGCCCATGAACGCCCAGCGCAGCCCGGGGCCCTCGGTGATCGAGTCGTCGATCTCGCGGACGGTGGCCTCGCCGTTGGCCACCATGTGCAGGGCCTCGCGCCACAGGGCTTCCTGGAGGCGGTTGGCGATGAAGCCGGGGACCTCGCGGTCCATGGTGATGACGGACTTTCCGGCGACCTCGTAGAAGCGCGAGGCCCAGGAGACGGCGTCCGCGGTGGTGCGCTCGCCGCCGACGACCTCGACGAGCGGGATGAGGTACGGCGGGTTGAACGGGTGGCCGACGACGAGGCGGCCAGGGTCGGCGGCCCCCGTCTGCATGTCGGTCATCGGATAGCCGGAGGTGGAGGAGGCGATGACGACGCCGGCGGGGGCGGCCGCGTCCAGCTGTCGCAGCAGGTCACGCTTGAGTTCGAGCTTCTCGGGCGCGCTCTCCTGGACGAACTGGGCGTCGGCGACGGCCTCCTGGAGGGTCGCGGTGACGGTCAGCCGGTCCCGCGAGGCGCCCTCGGCGAGCCCGAGCTGTATGAGGGCGGGCCAGGCGGCGTCGACGAGACGGCGCAGCTTCTGCCCGGCGTCGGGGGCCGGGTCCCAGGCGGTGACGTCGTAACCGCGGGCCAGGTAGTGGGCGACCCAGCCGCCGCCGATGACACCGGCGCCGACACAGGCGACACGGCGCACGTCCTCGGGGGCGCAGGGCGGGAGGGCGGATGTGGGGGAGGTCATGATGGGGGGAACTCCTCGTACGGGTGGCGGGTTTGACGAGACGTCAGGCAGGCGCGGAATCAGGCGCGCGGCTTGAGGCCGAGCTTGGCACGGGCCTCGTCCGGGGTGGCCACGCGGGAACCGAGCGACTCGGTGAGGGTGACGGCGCGCTCGACGAGCTGGGCGTTGGTGACCTTGTTGCCCTTGCCGAGATAGAGGTTGTCCTCCAGCCCGACGCGGACGTGCCCACCGAGCAGGATGGACTGGGCCGCCCACGGCATCTGCATCCGGCCGAGTGCGAAGCTGGCGAACTGGGCGTTCTCGGGAAGCATGTTGACCATCGCCTGGAGCACGCCCGGGTCGGCGGGGGCGCCCCACGGAATGCCCATGCACAGCTGGAACACGGTCGGGTCGTCGAGCAGGCCTTCGGCGAGCAGCTGCTTGGCGAACCACAGCTGGCCGGTGTCGAAGATCTCCAACTCCGGCCGTACGCCCAGCTCCTGGATGCGCCGGGCACCCGCGCGCAGCATGTCAGGGGTGGAGACGTAGAGGTTGCTGCCGTCGCCGAAGTTGAGCGAGCCGCAGTCGAGGGTGCAGATGTCGGGGAGCAGTTCCTCGACGTGCGGGAGACGGTCGAGGCCGCCGACGAGGTCGGTGCCGGGCAGCGGGAAGTTCTTGAGCGGCTGGTCCGGGTCGATGACCAGGTCGCCGCCCATGCCGGCGGTGAGGTTGATGACGACGTCGGTGCCGGTCTCCTTGATCCGCTCGACGACCTCGCGGTAGAGGCGCGGGTCGCGGGACGGGTCGCCGGTCTCGGGGTCGCGGACGTGGATGTGCACGACGGCGGCGCCCGCCCCCGCCGCTTCCACGGCCGATGTGGCTATTTGCTCGGGGGTGACCGGAACGTGCGGGCTCTTGCGGACGGTGTCGCCGGCGCCGGTGAGGGCGCAGGTGATGATGACGTCCTGGTTGACTGCCATGGGGAACTCCTTGCTGGTGGTGGAGGGGTACGGGTGGGGCGGAAGTCGGGTTCGTACCGGCGGCCCCGAGGCCGGTCTCTCGCTCAAGGCCTCGGAGCCGGCGGTCCCAAGGCGGCCGGTCTCACGCCGACGGCCGCCTGACCGTCGTCGCAGCGGCCGACCGGCCGAACGGCGGCCTCAGGGCAGGTTCGTGAGCGTGGCGTCCACGTAGGCGAGCAGCGCCTCGTGCATGTCCTCGGGGCCGGTGCCTCCTGCGACCGCCTCCCCAGGGGTGGAGGCGAGCACCTGGCTCGCCAGGCCGTCGATGAGCGCGGTCAGCCGCAGCGCCGCGGCCTCCGGGTCGGTGCCCGGCCGGAAGGCGCCCTGGGCGACGCCGCGCCGCAGGACGTCGGCGACGGTGGCCCGCCACTGCCGGTAGTACTCCACGTGCAGACGCCCCACGGCGGTCGACCGTGCCGCCTCGGCCCACAGGTCGAGCCACACCCGCCACTGGCGGCGCTGCTGTTCGCTGTAAGGGGTCTGCAGCTCGATGAGCCCGCGTAGCTCCCCCGCCGCGTCGGATTCCTGGGCCGCGCGGACGGCCCGCCGCGCGGTGTCCTCGTCCATGCACCATCTGACGGCGGCTTCGAGGAGGTCGTCCCGGCCGGGGAAGTGGTAGTGGATGGCGGCCGTGCTGGTGGCGCAGGCCGCAGCGATGTCCGCGACGCGCACCGCGTGGAAGCCGTGCTCGGCGATCAGCCTGACCGTCTCACGCACGATCTGGAGCGGCCGTCCGCCTTCGGGAGGCTGGTGCGCCGAGGTGGCCCGTGCTCGCCGGACGGGTGGTGGGGGCGGGGTACGGGACCCGAGCAGCCACCCCGCGTCCACGCCCGCGGTGTCCGCGATCCTGGCGAGTTCCCCGGCCGTGAAGCGCCGGGTGCCGCCGAGGGAACGGGACAGTTTCGACGGGTCGAGGACCACCCGGCGGGCGAACTCCCGCTGGCTGACCCCGGCCGCCGCGATGACCTGCCGGACGCGCTCGGCGACACCGGACGAGGTGTCGGCCGCCGGTCCCGCTGCTTCTTGCTGCATGGTGGGCCACCGTACCCATGCATTGAGGCAATCTCAACACCAGAACGCCATTCACGTGGCAGTTGCGATAGCGACTGACGCATCAGTCACTTTCGCAACACTCTCACTCCGACGAGCGCCACCGTCGGCGTCGACAGCTGCGATGCCGAATTCGCGTGCGGGTCCGAGGTGACGGTTTGTGCGCTGTGGAGACGGGACGCAGGCGCGCTCGGTCAAGTGGCGGTGCCCGCCGGTCGCAACCATGGCAACCGTCATGTTCGGAGCCGGGCCCGAAGAGCCCGGCCGCGTGACAGCCCCCGTGACGGGGCTTCGAAACGAGTGACCGGGGTTGGTCTCATGGGCAGGTCAAGCAGGCGACGCGGCAGGGCCGGGGCGGCGCGGAGGGCGCTGGTCGTACTCTCGGCGTTTCTCCTGGCGTGGGTGGCGGGCGCACCGCCGGCCGCGGCGTCGTGGAGCGAGGGGCGCTGGATCAACTCGGGCGAGAACGCGCGCACGCCCTCGTCCCCGTCGTACACCACCGACGGCACGACGCAGTGGCGGCTGGTGCGCGGCGACGACAACGGGCTGTGGATCTCCCGCAACAACGGCCCCGCTTCCAGGATGAACATCAACAGCGGTCCCGCCGGGGCCACTTATGTCGCTCCGGCCATCATTGCCACGCAGGGCCGGCTGTACGCCTTCCACACGGGCACCGACCGTCAGGTCTACTACAGCTTCAGTGTGCGAGGTAACGACTCGGGCTGGTGGACCGACTGGCGGGCGCTCCCCGGGTTCGCCGACACCAACATGGCGCCCACCGTGAGTGTGCTCGACACCTTGGGTTCGAACGTAGGGGTCTTCATCACCCGCACCAACGGCCACGTCGCCGGAGTCCGGATGGATGTCTCCCTGGACTCGTACCCGCGCTTCCCCACCGCGTGGGGT
Organism: Streptomyces sp. NPDC091272; assembly: GCF_044757485.1. Classification (NCBI taxonomy): domain Bacteria; kingdom Bacillati; phylum Actinomycetota; class Actinomycetes; order Kitasatosporales; family Streptomycetaceae; genus Streptomyces; species Streptomyces sp. NPDC091272. The sequence goes on along the minus strand of NZ_JBIVVC010000001.1, from coordinate 861,509 downwards.
GAGGTCGCGTACGGCGTCTTCCGCTCTCGTCCGGATGTGACCAGCCGCTTCAACCCGGTCAACGGCCGCACGGAGATCGTCGCGGTGGCCACAGGGTCCGACGGCCACGTCTGGAGCGTGTTCAGCGACGGCACGCTCGGGGGCGGCATCGGTTACGCGCCCATATTCTTCGGTGACCTCGCCGAGACCATCCGTACCAGTCACGGCCCCCAGCGGCTGCCGGGCGCAGCCGCCGCCGGCGAGTGCACCTTCGCCCCGAGCATCGCCCGCGGTGGGCGCGACGACCGGCTGTCCAACGACACCTCCAGTGCGGACTTCCGTAACCAGCAAGGTCTGGCGATCGGCTGCATCAGCTCCAACGACGGCAACCTCTGGGTCACGCGCTCCTCCGACGGCGGGCGCAACGTCACCGGCTGGTCGTCCACCAGTGACGGCGCCGGCCCTTCCAACACCACCCCCGAACTCCACGGCCAGGGCGACGCCGTCTACGCCGCCCTCAGCTGGGACGGCGGCCAGGACCGCCGCTTCCCCGACCACGCCATCATCGAGAAGCGCCTGTAACGACCACCGCCGACGGCCCCTCGCGGACTCCCGCACCGACCCGAAGGACTGGCATGTCTCCCCTCTCTGATCTGGAAAAAATCGAACGCGTCAACGCGGGTGACCGCACCCCTGTGGTCTTCGTGCACGGCCTCTGGCTGCTGCCCAGCAGCTGGGACCGGTGGGCCGCCGTCTTCGAGGAGGCGGGGTACGCGCCGCTGACGCCGGGCTGGCCCGACGACCCCGAGACCGTGGCGCAGGCGCACGCGCACCCGGAGGTCTTCGCTGGCAAGAGCGTCGGTCAGGTCGCCGACCACCTCGGCGCGTTGCTGGGCAAGCTGCACCGCAGGCCGGTCGTCGTCGGGCACTCGTTCGGCGGCCTCGTCACACAGATGCTGGCCGGGCGCGGGCTGGCGGCCGCCTCGGTGGCCATCGACCCCGCCCCCTTCCGCGGCGTGCTCCCGCTGCCCTTCTCCTCGTTGCGGTCCTCCCGTCCGGTGCTCGGCAATCCGGCCAACTACCACCGGGCCGTCCCGCTGACGTACGAACAGTTCCGCTACGCCTTCGCCAACGCCGTCGGTGAGGAGGAGGCCAGGACACTGCACGAGACCTTCGCGGTCGCCGCCCCCGGCGAGCCCCTCTTCCAGGCCGCCACGGCGAACATCAACCCGTGGACCGAGGTCAAGGTCGACACCCTCAACCCGGAGCGCGGCCCGCTGCTGCTCCTGTCCGGTGAGAAGGACCACACCGTGCCGTGGGCCCTGACCAACGCCGCGTACAAGAAGCAGGCGCGCAACGCCGTCGCCGTCACCGAAATCAAGGAGATGGCGGGCCGCGGGCACTCCCTGACGATCGACAGCGGCTGGCGGGAGGTCTGCGACACGGCGCTGGCCTTCGTGCGGCGCTTCGCGCACTGAGGAACAGCTGCCGCAGCGGTGGGCGAGAATATGGCCAGGGGCCGGATCACCGGCCGGGTCGCTGGGGGGCGCCGTGCTGCTGCTGGATCTCGACACCGTTCCTGTGCGCGAACGCGCGGAGGCCTTCCGCCACGCGCTGACGGACGACAGTGTGCCCAACGACGTGTTCCACGAGGAGCCCGCAGGGGGCATTCGCGCCCGCATGGACGCGTGGCGGATCGGTGACCTGGACCTCTTCGCCACCCGCAACACGGGGTTCGAGGTCCGGCGTACGGAAAGGCATGTGCGGCACCACCGGGACCGCCCGGTGGTGTCCGTGTCCCTTCAGCCGCTGGGCACCCACCGTGCCGAGGTCGCTGGCACCCGCGCGCTGCTGGGTCCCGAGGACATCTGTGTCTTCCACGAGCTGTCACCGCGGGTGTACGGCTGGTCCGGCGACGCGGCCTCCCAGTCCGTGCTGTTCGACGCGGACCGCCTCGGTGTGCCGCCGAAGACCGTCGAGGAAGCCTCCCTGCGACTGGGGGCCAGCCCTCTGTACGGCCTGGTGCTCGCGCACCTGCGGGGGCTGTGGCGCGACCCGGGCCGCCTCACCGACGACCCCGGCGCACAGGCCCTCGCGACCGCGACCACGGGGCTCGTCCGGGCGCTCATGCTGTCGGCCGCCGGCTCCGAGGAGTCCGGCACGGTCCGCAGTGCCATGGACGAGACCCTGTTCACGCGCATCGAGTCCTATGTGCACGGGCACCTCGCGGACAGCGATCTGACGCCCGAGCGGATCGCCGCCGCCCACGCCGTCTCCGTACGCAAGCTCTATCAACTCCTGAGCACCGAGGGGCTGAGCCTGGAGCAGTGGCTGATCACCGAGCGGCTCACCAAGGCGCACCGCATGCTGGCCTCGCCCCGTTACGACCGCCTCACCGTCGCCGCGGTCGCCGCCCGGTGCGGGTTCCGCAGCCCCAGCCACTTCAGCCGCCGGTTCCAGGCCGCGTACGGGGCGGCGCCCGGTGAGTGGCGACGCCGGCACCGGGTCGGGGGCGGGCCTGCCTAGCGCGGCGGGGGACCGCGCTCGTCAGGCGGTGTGCAGGGCCGCGTGCAGGGTGTCCGTGACCTGGATGCGCGCCGCCTTGGACGCGTCCGTACCGCGCAGCAGGTCGAACAGGACGAAGCCGTGGATCGTGCCGTGGTAGCGGACCGACACCACCGGCACGTCGGCCTCCCGCAGCCGCGCCGCGTAGGCCTCTCCTTCGTCGCGCAGCACGTCCGCCTCAGCGGTGAGGACCAGGGCCGGCGGCAGGTGGCGGAGCCGGTCGACGTCCGCGCGCAGCGGCGAGACTCTGCGGTGCCGCCGGACCGCGGGGTCCGGTGCGTACTGCTGCCAGTACCGGAGCATGGCGGCCCTGCTCAGGAAATAGCCGTCGGCGAACTGCCGGTAGGACGCGGTGTCCATGGCGCCGTCCGTGACCGGGCAGACCAGTACCTGGTGGCAGAAGCGCGGCCCGCCGCGTTCCTGCGTCACCAGGGTGAGGGCCGCGGCGACCTGGGCGCCCGCGCTGGCGCCGACGACTGCCATGCGGGAGCCGTCCAGCCGGGCCTGCGCCCCGTGCCGGGCGATCCACCGGGCGACCGTGTACGCCCGTTCGACCGCACCGGGGTGACGGGCGTCCTCGGCGACGTCGTACTCGGGTACGACCACGGCGGCGTCCGCGCCGAGCACCAGGTCCGACACCAGCTGCCGGTGCGCGGTCGCGTCGGTCAGCATCCAGCCGAAGCCGTGCAGGTAGAGGACGACGGGCAGGGCCTCGTCGCTGTCGGCGGGGCGCAGGATGCGCACCCTGATCCGCTTGCCGTCGTCGCCAGGCAACGCCAGCCACTCCTCCTCGACATCGGGGTCGTCGTGTCCGTCGCTGTCCCAGAGGGACGCCATCCGGGCGCGGGAGGAGGCGGCATCGATGCCCGGGGCGCAGGGCCATGCGCATGTCGCGAGGAAGTCCCGGGTCCCTCGTTCGAGGGCGGGGGGAACGGGCGTCGCCCCAGGGGCGGGCGCGTCTTCTTCCACGGGTTCCACGGGATCTCCTGCGCGGGGTGTACCACGGGGCCGCACGCGGCGCGTTCCACCGGCACGATCGGGCACGTGAACGTTCATGCCCGTCCCACCGTAGGCGTTGGGGGCGGGCTCCGGGCCGGGCCACCGTACAGACCCGTGCCGCTGCGTGCACACTTCGGGGCCGTCGACGCTCACCCCGCCCCTGGCTGTACGCGGTTCGCGACGAAGTGCAGTCATATGACCTAACGCCGCCGCGGGCAAAGGCCCCAGAGTCGGCGGAGGGGTCGTGGGGCGGTGCGAGCCGCCGCCCCCCGCACCGTGCACGTGTTGAGGACGTGCCCGGACTCAGGACGGAAGGGGAATCCCGTGAGGAATCGTTCCGGGACCGCGGCTCCGCCCGGCGCCGACACCGCCGCCGGGTGGGCGGGTGCGCTGTCGCAGTGGCTGACACCGGTGGCACCGGGGCCCCACCACCGCGAGCCTGTCGACGGGGTGGTGACGGCACATCACTTCGGGTACGTCAGGATGCTCACCTGTGTGTCCGGGCCGCTCCCTTCCGGGCCGCTCCCCTCCGGGCCGTCCTCCGGGCCGCTCCCCTCCGGGCCGTCCTCCGGGCCGATCCCTTCCGTGCCGTCCTCCGGGCCGCTCCCTTCCCGGCCGTCCTCCGGCTCGCTGCATCTCGTACGGGACACGGGCAGGGCTGTGCAGGCCCCGGACGCGATCGCCCTGGTCCTCCTCCTGGGTGACCGGGGCGGAACGGCGGAGCTGGGCCAGGAGGGGCGTACGTCCCTGCTGCGGGGCGGGCAGTTCGCCCTCGTCGACCTGCGCGAGGACTTTGCCCTGCGGGCCGAGGGGGCCGTCGACTGTGTCCTGTTCCGTCTGCCCCTGCACGCACTGCACGTACCTCCGCCCGCCCTGCGGTCCGCCACCGCGCGGGCCCTCCCCGCGAGCGGATCCTCCGGGCCGCTGATGCCCCTGCTGACACATCTGGCGCGGGCCGCTTCGGACCGGTCCGCGGCGACGGCGTCGCGGGTGGTGCGCGAGCGGCTCGGCGGGATCGTCACAGATCAGGTGGCTGCCCTGGTCGAGGACCTCGCGCAGGACGCCGGGCCGGTGGCTGTGGCGGGCCCCGGACAACTGGTGGCGGCGGTACGCGCGTACGTGGACGGCAATCTCGGCGACCTGGACCTGACGGCCGAGCGGATCGCGCGGGCACACCGGATCTCGGTCCGCTATCTGCACCGTCTCTTCGAGAGCGAGGACCTCACGGTGGGCAGGCTGATCCAGCTCCGCCGCGTCGAACGGTGCGCGGAGGAACTGGCCCGGCGCGAGCGGGTGGGGCCGTCCATCGCGGTGGTGGCGGCGCGTTGGGGGTTTCGCAGCGCGGCGCACTTCAGCCGTTCCTTCAAGGCGGTGCACGGCCACCCCCCGCAGCAGTGGCGGCGGCTGGTGTCGGGCGGCTGAGTGGTCCGGGGCGCCGATCGGCCGGACGCGGCCGGCGCCCGGGAGGAAGGCGTGGCGGTCAGCCGGAGTGCGCTGCGGTGCGAGATCCCGGGGGTGGCGGAACGCGGCCGTCCCGCCAGTCGCTCGGCGACATCCCGTACACCGCGCGGAAGCTGCGGCTGAAGTGGGTGGGGCTGGCGAAGCCCCAGCGCCGGGAGACCGCCGACACGGTGCTGTCGGCGCTGCTCGGACGGGCCAGTTCCCGCCGTGCCTCCTCCAGTCGGCGGTGCTGTATCCACCGGCCGATCGTGCGGCCGTGACCCTCGAAGAGCTTGTGGAGGTAGCGGATCGAGAGGTGCTGGGCGGCGGCGACCGAAGCGGGCGTGAGGTCGCGGTCCCAGAGGTGGGCGTCTATGTACGCGTACAGCCGGCGCATCAGTATCTCGCGGCTCTCCGCCCCCGGCCCGCCACCGGGTTCCGGGTCGCCCTGGCCCCGCGTCACGACATCGTCGCTGAGCTCACTGCCCTCGGTGCCGTCGACACCCTCGACGGCGTCGGCGACCAGCAGAGGTGTCAGTTCGGCGACGCTGCCCGCCATCCGGAGGGCTTCGCGAGGTGAGCGCACGGAGGCCGGGTTCGCGAGTTCGCGTACGAGGGCAGCGAGCAGGGGCGCGACCGGACCATCGGCGAACGGGGCGCCCCGGTAGAGGAGTTCCTCCTGCCGGGCGGTGAGGACGAGCGAGCGGCGCGGCATCCGCACCAGGTGAACTTCGTACGCCCCGAACTCGCGCAGCACGAAGGGCTCAGCGCCGTCGCAGGCGAACAGGTCGCCCGGACCGCACACCTCGGTGCCGCCCCGGCGGGCGAGTTCCGTCCCGGCACCGACGGGATCCGCCTCGCCCCGGACGAGTTCCGCCTCGCCGCCGGCCTGGAGTGCGAGCAGCAGGTTCGGGCCGCTCCCGGTGTCCTCGGGCGCTCGGACGTCAGCGGGGGCCGTGCCCCGGAGCGTCGTGAGGGAGAGGAAGCCGACGGTGCGGGAGGGGCCGTCCGCACCGGCTCGGGTGGCCGTGAGCGTCGGATTCATGGGGGTCCCCCTGGAAGAACGAGAAGAAGCATCGTGCGGTGGAACGTCCGCCTTGCGGGACGTGTGGCGCGGAGGTTGGGCAGGTGGGTACGTGTGGCGCGGAGGTTGGGCCGGTGGGTACGTGCGCCCCACGCTTTCCGGCACCAGCCTGCCGCGCTCCCGCACGGGTTGCGAGACGACCGGGTGTGCTGTTCACGGAGGGGCAATCGTTGTGCACACAGGGGCACTCCAGGGGTGTCATCATGTGGCTGGCCTGCGCAAACGTGACTGCGGGGCAGAGCCGAGGGGGTGTCATGGCCGAGGAGAGGAACGGCGCGGCGCTCGTCGGCCGCCAGCGCGAGCGTCTGTTGCTTGAGCAGGCGCTGGACAGCGCCCGGCTGGGATCGGGCGGCTCGGTGACCGTGCTGCGGGGTGAGCCCGGCATCGGCAAGACCGCGCTGCTGGACTGGACTGCGGGGCGCGCCGGGCACAGCGGCTTCACCGTTCTGCGGGCCGCCGGGCACGCGTCGGAGGCAGGCGTCGCCTTCGGCGTGCTGAACCAGGTGCTGCTGCCGCTGCGAAGCCTCCCGGGCCCCCCGGCCGGGCAGCACTCCGACCCTGAGCAGCACACCCGCCCCGGGCCTCATCCTCTTCCCGGCGCGCAGCAGGACGCTCTCGACCGGGTGCTCGGCCTGCGCGCGGGCCTGCCCCCCGACGGTTTCATGGTGGGCGCCGCGGCTCTCGCCCTGCTCGCGGACCGGGCGCGCCGCGGTCCGGTACTGGTCCTGGTGGACGACCTGCACTGGGTGGACCCCTCCAGCGCCGCCGTCCTCGCCTTCGTACGGCAGCGGATCTGCGGGTTGCGTGCCGCCCTGGTGTGCACCAGCCGCCCCGACCCGGCCGCGCCGGAAGGGTGGTCCGGCCAACCGGTGGACATCGGGGCGCTGTCGGGCGAGGACTCCCGTCTGCTGCTGCGGCGGTGGCACCCGGGGCTCGCCGGGTCCACCGCCGAGCGGGTGGCCGCCGAGGCCGAGGGCAATCCGCTGGCCCTGGCCGAACTTCCCGGCCAGTTGGCCGACGAGCAGATCACCGGGGTCGTGCCCCTGCCGGACCGGTTGCCCCTCGGGCAGCGACTGGAGACGCACTTCGCCAGGCGGTTGGCCGACCTGCCCCCGCAGGCGGCGGAACTGCTGCTGCGCGCAGCTCTCGACGGTCCGGGCGCAGCCAGGGCAGTGACTCCCCTCCCACGGGCCGGGGCCGAAGAACCGGCGGTCGCGCACACCCTCGACCGGGAGCGGACGGAGGTCCTCCTCGACCGCATCGAGGCGAGCGGCCTGGCCCGGCTGGACGAGGCCGGGCGGTTGGTCTTCCGGCACCCGTTGGTGGGCAGCGCGGTGATCGGGGCGGCCACGCAGGACCAACGGCGCGGCGCGCACCGCGCACTGGCCTCCCGTATGCACGGAGCAGACCCTCGGCGGCTGCTGCACGAGGCAGCGGCGGCCGAGGGATACGACGAGTCGCTCGCCGTACGCCTCCAGGAGGCCGGCGAGCACCTCGCGCTGCGCGGCGGTGACGCGGAGGCGGCCCGCCTGCTGGACCGGGCGGCCGGTCTCTCGGCCGACCCCGGCAACAGGGTGCGCAGGCTGACCTGGGCGGCTGTGATGTCGGCCAGGGGCGGGCGGCTCGCGTACGCGGCGCGCCTGGTGGAAACGCTGAGGCGGCAGGAGGTGCCGCAGGACGTCGCCCCGCTGTTCGCGTACGCGGTGGTGTACGTGGACCAGAGCCACCACATCGACTTCGCCTCGACGTTCTCGCTGCTGCCCGGCGCGTTGGACGCACTGACCAGGGCCGACGGGAGAGAGCACGGCCCGGGGGGCGCCAGGGCGGGCAGGGTCCATGCCCTGCACGACCTCGTCGAGCAGATGGTGTTCAAGCTGCTGCTGGCAACCGTGTACACCGGCGATCCGCGGGGGACGGCGACGCTGGGGCGGTATCGCCACCACCTGTCGCCCGCCGCGGCGTTGTGCCTGCGCGCCTGGGCGGACCCCCCGCGCACGGCGCACGGCGCCCATGCGGACCTGCTCACGCACGTCGAGCGCGCGTCAACCCGGCGGGAGGCCGGCAACGCGTGGTTGCTGCTGTGGGCAGCCACTGCCGTGGACGGCGCAGGGCCTGAGCTGTGGCGACTGTTCAGCGGCGAGCACGCGTACGCCACCCGGGGGTCCGTCGCGAAGTCCCGCTGCTACCAGGCGTTCCTGGAGGGCCGGTGGGACATGGCGGGGGAATGCCTCGCGGAGGCGGACACCGCGGAGGACCGGGGATACCACTGCAACGCACTGCTTTTCCGTCACTACCACGCGCACTTCCTGGCGGGCCGCGGGGACGAGCGGGGGCTGCACGAGGTGCGGGAGCGGATCGGCGCACGGGCCGCGTCGGCCCGGATGCGCTTCGTGACTGACCACCTGGACAGGCTCGACGCCCTGGCGGCGATGGCGCACGGGCGCTACGCCGAGGCGTACGCGGGGCTGTGCCGGGCGTCGGCCGGGGGTGACGGGGTCGGTACGGGTGAACTGCCGCTCTCCGCTGCCTTGTTCCGCCCTGTGGGCGGTCCTTCCTGGTTCCACCTGACGTTCTTCGATCTCGTCCTCGCGGGCGTGCGCAGCGGGCACCGGGAGCAGGTGCGGACCCTCGTCGCGGCCGGGCGGGCCGCGCGCATGGACGAGATCTCCGGGCACCACCACTTCCTGCTCGCCGCCGCGACCGCGCTGTCGGCGGCGGTTGACGAGGGCGGGGCGGACGGTGGGACGGACGGCGGGACGGGACGCGGGTCTGCGGACGCGGCCTATGCGGCGGCCTACGCCGTGCCGGATGCCGGACGCTGGGTCTTCGACCTGGCCCGGTTGCGGCTGGCGCACGGTTCCTGGCTGCGCAGTCGGGGGCGGCCGGAAGAGGCGTCGGGTCCCCTGCGGGCGGCACTTCGCGCCTTCGAGGACCTGGACGCGGCCCCGTGGGCCGACCAGTGCCGGGCGGAATTGCGTACGACACAGGTCCCCCCGGCCAGGACCGCCAACCCCGCGCCGGACACGGGGCATTCACCCCTGACGGTCCAGGAGTTGCGCATCGCTCGGCTCGTGGCAACCGGGCTGACGAACAGGGAGGTGGGGGCGGAGTTGCGGTTGTCGCACCGCACGGTGTCCGCGCACCTCTACCGGATCTTCCCGAAGCTGGGCATCACCTCACGTGCCGCCCTGGCACGGGCGCTGCCGGACGGCTGACCCGCCGCACGTCGCGCGAGCGGCGTGTCACCCGTGCCTGCTGATCTCGTCGAGGGCGCGGGCGAGAGCGGCACGCGTCGTGATGCCAAGCTTCGGGAACAGCTTGTAGAGGTACGCGCCGATGGTGCGCGGGGAGAGCCCCAGCCGGTCCCCGATCTGACGGTTGGACAATCCCTCTGCGGCGAGCCCGGCGATTCTCAACTCCTGTGCGGTGAGCGACGATTGGGGGCCGTTACCGCGGCTTACCCCCTCCCGCCCCTCCGAAGTGAGGCCCTCCGGGTCAAGGCCCTCCAGTTCACGGGCTGCCTGCGTCGCCCAGGGTGTGGCACCCAAGCCGGTGAAGGCCGTGAGCGCGGCACGCAGATGGGATGCGGCAAGGCCGTGCGGTCCGAGCTGCCGGAGCCGTCTGCCGTGGGCGAGGCGGGCTCTGGCGAGGGGGAAGGGCCACCGATCGGCTCCGCCGTGGGCGTAGACGGCTGCGTACCGTGCCTCCCGCTCCTCGTCATCGGCTGCGAGGGCCTCCGCGACCGTCACGAGGAAGGAGTGGTGGGGCGACCTGTGGGCGATGCCCGCCGCCCTGACCGCGCGCAGCTGCCGTCGGGCGAGCGTCCCGCGTCCACTGCCGACCGCCGCCTGCGTCCAATCGACGAGGGACAGATGGAGCCAGGGAGTACGCCGGGCGAGCGTGCCGCCCGGAACGAGGACCGCCGCGTGGTGCCAAGCCTCGTCGACGCGACCGTGCGCGAGTGCGCACTGCACACGGAGCCAGTCCCAGCGCTCGGCGACCGCACGCAAGCGCTGTTCCCTCGCCCGGGGCGCGAAGACGGCTTCCCGCGCGGCGAGGGCGTCACGGTCGCCGCGAGCGGCAAGCACCTGTGCTTCGTGGAGCGCGAACAGCGTCTCGTGAAACGCGTAGCCGTATGCGGCGGATTCCCGCGCGCCCCGCCGGGACTCCTCAAGCGCCTCGTCCCACCGCCCGTGCAGGAAGTGGTCATGGGCGCGCAGTCCGTCGACGAAGGCGGGCGCGGAGAACGCGGAGCGCCGCACGAGGGGCTTGACCGTCGCCCCGTACTCGCCCACCTGATCCACGGCCGCGGCCGTCCACAGCAGCAGCCAGGAAGCCGCGCTCTCCCGCGGCGCAACACCGTGCGCCGTCGGCCTCGCCTGCGGTCCGAACAGCCCGTCGCCGTGCGCCGTCGCCTCCCGCCCCGTCCAGGCCCGCAGGCACAGGGCTGCCTCCTCGGACACGCCCGGCGCATGCCGCTCCACTGCGGCCCACGCCCGTTCGTCCGCCGTATGGACGGCGACGATCATGAGCAGCAGGAGACTCGGCCCGAGCAGACCTGCCCTGTACGTGCGGCCCGCCGGCGAGGCCAGCAGGTCCATCGCCGCCGGAAGCAGCTCGGCCGCCGGTACGGGGTCGCCGTCGAGCAGCAGCCGGGTGTACGCGACGACGAAGGCGTACGAGGGCGGGGGCCCAGGTGTCGCGGGGCGTGCCTCGGACTCGGCCCGGGTGCGAAGTTCCGCCGCCAGTCGCACACGTCCGCCGCGGGCGGCCATGAGCGCGCCGGACACCAGGCGGGTGGCCCGGTCGGTGGCCTGCGAGCTGAGGGAGGCCGCGCGCGCCATCACGCCTGCTGCCTCCGCGTCACTGCCCCCGGCGGCCATGTCCTGCGCCTCCCTGGCCAGCAGGGCCGCGAGTTCGTCGTCCGTGCCGATCGTCGCGGCTGCCCGATGCATGAGATGCGGCCGGCTCCCGGCGGGCAGGGCGTCGGCGAGCACCCGGTGTGCCGTCCGGCGCTGCGCCGGTGAGGCGAGGTGCACCAGTCCGCCCCGTACCAGCGGGTGGTGGAGGACGACCGCGTCGCGTGCCTCGTCCGCGCGCGCCAGCCCGGACCCGGCCACCTCGTTCCACACCGCCGCCGCCCGCGCACCGGCCACGGACTCATGGGCCGCGACTCCCCGCAGGAAGGAGACACGCCGGGCGGACCTCCCCGCGAGCGCGATAACCAGCAGCAGGCGGCGGGCCTCGTCGGACAGCATGCGCAGCCGGGGCGCGTACAACCCGCCGAGTCGGTCACCGAGTGGCAACTCGTCGTGGAACTGGAGGAGTTCGGCCTCCTCGGGATCGACCAGGAAGGCCGGGTGGTCCTGGGCGGCGGCTCGCAGTCTCGGGGGGAGTTCGTGCAGGGCCAGCGGATTTCCGCCGGCGGTCCGCAGCACCCATCGGCGCGCCAGGTCGGGCAGCCAGGGGTGGAGCCTGCGCAGCAACGCCTCGGAGCACGCCTCGTCCAGGGGGCCCAGACGGACCGTCCGGTCCCACAGCGTGTCGTCTGCGCGCACTCCGTACGGCTCCGGACCCCCGGCTTCCGTGGTGTGGGCAGGAGCCGTGACCGTCCGGGTGGCGCCGATCACGACCACCGGCAGCGGGGCCGGTCGGCGGACCAGCCGGCCGAAGACGGCGGCGCTGGCGGCATCCGCCCACTGGAGGTCGTCCAGGAGCAGCACGAGGGGCCGGACGGCGGCGGCGTCGGCCACCAGGCAGTGAACCGCTTCGGCGACCGCGCCCCACCGCGGCGACTGCCCGCCACGTACTCCCAACGCCCTTTCGAGAACGGCCCGCTGACTGGCTGTCAGCAAACCCGGGGCTGCTTCACCGAGCAGCGGCCAGAGCACTTGGTGCAGAGCTGCGTAGGGCAGCTCGGACTCAGCCTCGGACCCTGCCATACGCAGGACCCGCAATCCCTTGTGCCGGGCCATGGACTCGGCGACCGCGAGCAGTGCGGTCCTGCCCGTTCCTGGTTCGCCCCGCAGGACGACGGAGGTGCCGACGGGGGGTACCGGAGCCGGGACGCACGCCCTCGGCACGGCGGTGCCGGTCACACCGTCCAGCGCCGCTTCGATGATCCGTGTCTGCTCGTCCCGTCCGGTGAGCGCGGGAAAGACGTGTCCCGTCGGCGCAGGACGGGGCTGTCCCGTCAGGAGCGGAGTGCTCCGGGGCCCGTCTCCGGACTCGCTCCCGCCGCTGTTCACTGTCCGTGTCCCCACCCCTGGCCCCGTTCCCCTCCCCTCAGTACACCAGACGGGGCAGGCTGCGGGAGGGGTACGGGCCAGGGGGCAGACCGGTACGACCCGCGTCCCCGAGTGGCGTACGCCGTCCGGCGCCGCGCGACAGTGCACGGCGGGGTTCGCGTGCCCGGCCTCCTTCGACCCGCCCCCCGTCGCGCCGATGCGCTGTGGGAACAGGGGCAGTGCGCTGATCGTCAAGCGCTCGGCGGCCGGCGGTTCTAACGTGAAGGCCGACGCCCGGCGTGAAGCACACCGGGCGCGCCCGGCGCCGTACGGCCGGACGCACCCGCGGGCGGGCCCCGTGCCGCCGCCCCTCCCCACCCAGCATCAGGAGCCACACATGTCCTCAGCAGCCGAACCGGTCCGCCCCGTCCTGGAGCCCGCCGCGGCCGCCTTCGCCGAGGCGACCGCGACCGCCCCCTACCTGTTCGACCTGCCGCCCGCGGAAGGCCGCAAGGCCGTGGACGAGGTGCAGTCCGGCGACATCGCGAAGCCGGCGGTCGACGAGGAGTGGATCACCGTTCCGGGTGGTCCGACGGGCGAGGTCAGGGCGCGGATCGTACGACCGTCCGGTGCGACAGGACCGCTGCCGGTGGTCCTCTACATCCACGGCGCCGGCTGGGTGTTCGGCAACGCCCACACCCACGACCGGCTGGTGCGCGAACTCGCCGTCGGCGCGAACGCCGCCGTGGTCTTCCCCGAGTACGACCTCTCCCCCGAGGCCCGCTACCCCGTCGCCATCGAGCAGAACTACACGGTCGCGCGCTGGATCGTCCAGGAGGGCGCGACCAAGGACCTGGACGGCGCCCGGCTCGCCGTGGCGGGCGACTCGGTCGGCGGCAACATGGCCGCCGCCCTGACCCTGATGGCCAAGGAGCGCGGGGACGTCCCCCTCGTGCACCAGGTGCTCTTCTACCCGGTCACCGACGCCTCCTTCGACACCGGCTCCTACCACCAGTTCGCCACCGGGTACTTCCTGCGGCGCGACGGCATGCAGTGGTTCTGGGACCAGTACACGACCGACGAGGCCGAACGCGCCCAGATCACCGCCTCTCCGCTGCGCGCCACCACCGAGCAGCTCACCGGGCTGCCCCCGGCCCTGGTCGTCACCGGTGAGGCCGACGTCCTGCGCGACGAGGGCGAGGCGTACGCGAACAAACTGCGTGCGGCGGGCGTGGCGGTGACGGCCGTGCGTTTCCAGGGCGTCATCCACGACTTCGTGATGCTCAACGCACTGCGCGAGACGCACGCCGCCGAGGCCGCGATCACCCTGGCCACCGGCACGCTGCGCGGCGCCCTGCACGCGGGCTGACCGGTTACCTCTCCGCCTTCCCCGTCCTCACCTCCCGGAAGAGACAGCAGACATGACCCGCAACCCCACCGTCGTCCTCGTCCACGGCGCGTTCGCGAACTCCGCCTCCTGGAGCGGCGTCGTCGCCGAGCTCCAGGGTGACGGCATCCCCGTACTCGCACCGCCGAACCCCTTGCGCGGGCTCGCCTCCGACGCCGCGTACATCGCCTCGGTGGCCGCCCGGACCGAGGGCCCCGTCATCCTCGTCGGCCACTCGTACGGTGGCGCCGTCATCACCGTGGCCGGGACCGCCGCCAACGTCGTCGGGCTCGTCTACGTCGCCGCCTACGCCCCTGACGAGGGCGAGAGCCTGGGCGAACTCCAGGAGCGCTACCCGCTGTCGTCGCTGGTCAGCAACCTCGTGCAGCAGACGTACCCGGGCCCGGCCGGCGAGGACGCCGTCGAGGTCACCATCACGGCCGAGGCGTTCCCCGAGATCTTCGCCGCGGACCTCCCCGCCGACGTCACCACGGTGCTGGCCGTCTCCCAGGGCCCGCTGGCCGCGTCGTCCTTCACCGAGCCCGCATCCGCCGCCGCGTGGCGGACCAAGCCTTCCTGGGCGCTCGTCGCCGGGGCGGACCGGGCCATCAACCCCGAGGTGGAGCGGTTCGGCGCCGAACGGGCCGGGGCGACCGTCGTCGAGGTGGCGGGCGCCTCGCACGCCGTCGCGGTGTCGCAGCCCAAGGCCGTCGCCGATCTCATCCGTGCGGCGGTACGCGCCACGGGCTGATCGAGCGGACGCCGAGGAGCCGCCGGCCCGGTGCGCGGGGGTGTTGCCGGTACAGGATCGCGAGCAGCTCACCCGCACCTGGCCCAGCCGGTGGGGCGACCGGGACGACCGCAATGTTTCGACCCCGTCAAACCTTCTGGGAGCAGGGACTTACCGGGGTTAGCGTCAGGATCATGACAGAGACCACGACGACCGCCACCCGCCCCGCCCGCCCGGTCCGCCAACTCCTCGCCGCGTCCGTCGGCAACGCGGTTGAATGGTACGACTGGTACGCGTACACCTTCCTCGCCACGTACATCGCCGCGCAGATCTTTCCCAAGAGCTCCGGCAGTCCGCTCGTCCCACTGCTGTCCACCTTCGCGGTCTTCGCGGTCGGCTTCTTCATGCGGCCGGTCGGCGGGCTGCTGCTCGGGGCGGTCGCGGACCGGCGAGGGCGGCGGACCGCGCTGACCGTGACGATCCTGCTGATGGGCGGCAGCAGTCTGCTGGTCGGGCTGACCCCGACGTACGCGTCGGTGGGCGTCCTCGCCCCGATCGTGCTGGTCCTCGCGAGGCTGCTGCAAGGGCTCTCGGTCGGCGGCGAGTTCGCCGCGTCGACGACCTTCCTGGTCGAGTCGGCGGGGCCCGGCAGGCGCGGGCTCTTCTCCAGTTTCCAGTACGTGTCCACGACCGCCGGCCAGCTGGCGGCGTCGGGCATCGCGGCACTGCTGGTGTCGCGGCTGAGCGACGGGCAGATGGACGGGTGGGGCTGGCGCGTCCCCTTCGTGCTGGGCGCGCTGCTGAGTCTGGTCGGGTTCTGGATCCGGCGCGGCGCGCACGAGACGCACGCCCCCGCGGAGCGCACGGAGCGCCCCGGCCTCTTCGACGCGCTGCGCAAGTATCCGCGTCAGTCGCTGCTGATCTGCGGCATCACCGCGGGCGGCACCATCTCGTACTACACCTGGACGTCCTACCTGCCCACCTACGCGGAGCTCAACGGCGGTTTCGAGAAGTCGGACGCGCTGCTCGCGGGGACCATCTCGCTGGCCTTCTTCGCGGTGCTTCAGCCGCTCGGCGGGCTCCTCTCGGACCGGATCGGCCGCAGGCCGCTGCTGCTGTTCTTCGGGCTGGGGTTCGCGCTGCTGATCGTGCCGTTGCTGAAGATCGTGGGCGGCGGGGTCACCTTCGGCACGCTGGTGCTGGTCCAGTGCGCGGGGATGGTGCTGCTGACCGGTTTCACGTCGATCTCTGCGGCGGTCAACGCGGAGATCTTCCCGGCCAGGGTGCGGGCGTCCGGCATCGGCTTCCCGTACTCGCTGACCGTGGCGCTGTTCGGCGGCACGGCGCCGTACATGGGCACGCTCTTCAAGGAGATCGGCAACCCGGGACTCTTCGCCTGGTACGTGGCCGCGCTGTGCCTGGTGTCGTCGGCGGTGTTCTTCCGGCTGCCGGAGAACGCCCACAAGGAGCTGGAGAAGTAACTCGCGGCGCACCACCCATGGGTACGCGTGGAGAGTTGCCGGCGCTGAACAGGCGGGGGAACGCGCCGTGTTACTCGTCGCCCCGCAGGTATCCCAGTCCGCGCAGCGCCCGGTCGGCCGCTGCCACCAGGGCCGCCGCACCGCAGTTGCGGGCGTGGTCGCGACCTCTCTCCAGCTCCGCGCGGGAACCGGTGGCGATGCCCAACTCCACGCGTGCCGCCGCGTGTTCGTAGGCGGAGGGAGACTCCTTGAGGCAGTCCACCGCCCTGCGCAGCAGTTCCACGGCGCGCGGCCCTTCCGCGAGGGCCGCCTGGCAGCGCAGGGCCTCGCCGATCGCCGTGTACGTACCGAACCTCTCGGCCTTCTCGCGTGCGTAGGCGGCGAGCCTGGCCGCTCGCTCCGGCTCGTCGGGCGCTACCGCGCGAGCCAGGTCGAGCGCCCAGGGTGCGAGCACCGTGTTGTGCCTGCCGCGGGCCTTCAGCGCCTCGCCGGCCGCCTCCAGTTCGGCGACGGCTTCCTTCGTGCGCCCCTTGGCGAGGAGCAGCCTGCCCCGAACGGACCGGGCGTCGGGGATGACGATGGTGGTGGGGTAGTCCGGGCCGAACCGGAACTCCTCGGCGGCCTGCCACGCGTGTTCCACCAGGCCACGGGCGAGCAGTGTGTCGATGAGCATGCACACCGCGTCCCAGTGCATGGGCAGTCCGTGCCCGACGCGCTCGGCGAGCCGCACGCTCTCGCGCAGGTCCTCCTCGGCGCGCACCAGGTTGCCGCGCCTGCGCTGGAGATATCCGGTGAGGGCGTACGCGAAGGACAGGTGGCCACCGCTCCAGCCCGCCTCGGTGAACGCCCTGCGGGCCTCGGTGAACAGGCTGTCCGCCCGGTCGAGCCGGTCGGCGAACGCGTAGCTCAGACCGAGGAGGGCGGCCGGCTCGAAGCCCCAGGTGGTGTCGGTCCAGGTCAGCCCGGCGGGCAGGCTGCCGTTGACGAGGGCGCGGTCACCGATGGCGACGATGGACTCCGCGTCCTCGCCGATGGCCGTGGCGTCGAAGGCGCGGAGCATCAGCAGCGCCTGCTCGGTGGTGTTGCCGCCCGCCACCTTGGCGGCCGCCTCGGCGAGGCGGCGGGAGCGGCCGGGGCCGTCGTCCTCGACGGCCAGCACGCCCTCCCACAGGAAGTGCACGGTCTGCAGACGCATCCGGTCGGGCCCCGCGGGTGCGGCGGCCGCCGCGGCGGCGACCATCCGGCCGGCCTCCGAGGTCTGGTTGTTGTGGGTGAGCGCCTGCGAGAGCAGGAACACGGCGTGCGCCTGCTGGGCGACGTCGAGGCCCGGCTGGTCGAGGGCTGCCTTGAGGTGCTCGACGGTGGTGGCGGGGTCGCCGAGGTAGACGGCCTGGCCCAGTTCGTACCGCACCTGGGCCAGGACGGTGGGCAGCGGCGGTTCCTCCAGGGCCCGTTCCAGGCAGCGCCTCGCGGCGTCGGGCGCGCCGACCGCGACGTACTCCCGGGCGGCCGCCCGCATCTGCTCGACCAGCTTGGGGTTCTCCTCCCTCGGTACGTCGAGGAGGTGCCGGGAGGCGGCTGCCGCGCCGTGCCCGGCGCTGGCGAGGACCTCGGCCGCGACTCCGTGCATGGCCTTGCGGAGGTACTTCGGGATGGCGTCGTACACCGCGCCGGCGATCAGCGGGTGGGCGAACTCCAGGTGTTCGTCCGCACCGGTCAGGATGCGCTCCGTGCGCAGCCGGGCCGCCGAATCGGCGGCGTCCCCCGGGGAGATCGCCGCCAGTCTGGCCGCGAGGTGCAGCGGGACGTCGGTCTCCAGGATGGCCGCGGCGAAGGCGAAGTGGGCGGTGGTGGGGCCCATCGCCATCAGCCGCTCGACCAGGCCGGGGGCGCGGGCGGACATGATCAGGGCGCGCAGGGAGCCCGCCGTGTCCTCCACCGGGTCGAGCCCGGTGTCCTTGGCGCGGGCGAGCAGTTCCACCGTCTCGTAGAGGTTGCCGCCGGTGACCGCCCACACCTCGCGGCAGAACGGGTCGTCGGCGTGCTGCCCCAGTTCGGTGCGGGCGAACCGGGCGGTGGCGTCCGGGGACAGCGCCCGCAGGGTCACGGTGCTGCCGGTGGCCCTGGCCGTGGTGTCGAGGACGCGGAGCAGCTCGGCGGTCTCGCCCTCGGCCTCGTTGGTGCGGTAGGCGGCGACGAGCAGCACCGGCAGCCGGTTGCCGCGCTGGGCGTACTTCACCAGCCAGGTCAGCGTCTCCAGGTCGCTCCACTGGGCGTCGTCGACGACCAGCACGAGCGGGCGGTGCGCCTCGGCGAGCCTGCCGACCAGCTCGTCCAGTCCGTCCCTGACGCCCTGCGGGTCGGCCTTCACCTCGCTGTTGGGCGGGGCGATGCCGAGGGCGGGGCCCGCGCTGCCGTACCGGGCACCGAGCAGGGCGCGGGCGGCCGCGTCCCCGTTCAGGTCGAGGGCGGGTTGCAGCAGGTGCCGTACGACGTGGAAGGGGACGGACGTGACGGTCTCGCCGCCGCGCGCGGACCACACGGTGCAGCCCAGCTCGCGGGCCATTCGTTGGATCTCGCCGAGCAGTGCGGTCTTGCCGATGCCCGCGACTCCGCGGTAGAGCAGGACACCACCGAGCGGGCCGGCCGCACAGAGGTTGTCAAGGGCCGCCCTCGCGACGCCCAGTTCGTCCTCGCGCTCCAGCAACAGCGGTACGGGGGCCGGGTCTTCCGGCCGGGACACACCCATCCCATCCCCCTTGCGGTGTCGGAACTCCGAGCCTAGCCCCGCGAGCGGGCGGCTGGCCAGGTTCCCCGGGAATTCACCGGTACGGGCAGGGCGCGCAGCGCTCCGGAGGCCTCGCGCGCGTCAGCCCGAGGTCAGCAGCACACCCCCGTACGACACCCCGGCCACCACCACCCAGGCGCAGAGCCCGAGCCCCGCGACGCGTCCGCCGGTGCGGGCCAGCGAGGGGAGGTGCACCGCGCTGCCGAGCCCGAACAGGGCCGCGGCGAGCAGGAGTTCCTGCGCGTGCTGCGCCACGTCGAGTGCCACGCCCGGCAGTACGCCGGTGCTGCGCAGTGCGACCATGGCGAGGAAGCCGACGACGAACAGCGGCACGATCGGCGGACGCTTCTGTCCGGCCGCGGCCGGCGTCTGCCTGCGCCGTGCACGTACGGACAGGGCGACCGCGGCGACCAGCGGCGCGAGCAGGGCCACCCGCATCAGCTTGACCAGGACCGCCTCGCCGAGCGCGCCGGGCCCCGCGGTCTGCGCGGTGGCGACCACCTGCCCGACGTCGTGCACGCTCGCCCCGACCCAGCGCCCGAACTCCGGGTCGGTGAGCCCCAACGGGCCGTGCAGCAGCGGGAGTACGGCGATGGCGAGGGTTCCGCACAGGGTGACGAGGGCCACCGAGGTGGCGGTGTCGCGCTCGTCGCTCTCGGTGGCCTCGGCGACCGCGCCGATCGCGGAGGCCCCGCAGATCGAGTAGCCGGTGGCGATGAGGAGGGGCTGGTCCCCCGGGAGCCCCATCTTCCGGCCGAGCCACCATGTGCCGAAGAAGGTCGCGGTGACCACCGCGAGGACCATGACGACGGTCGCCCAGCCGATGCCGAGCACGTCGTCCAGGCCGAGCTTCAGGCCGAGCAGGACGATACCCACCCGCATCAGCCGCTTCCCGGCGAAGGTGAGGCCGGGCCGGGCCGCGCCCCTGACCAACGGGCGCGCGATGGGCAGATGGGCGACCACGATGCCGAGCACCACGGCCGCGGTCAGCATCGGCACGGCGGGCAGCAGCAGGTGCACGCACCACGCGAGCGCGACGCCGAGCGCGGCCAGCGCGAGACCCGGCAGGTTGCCGGGTGCGGCGGGGGCTGTGGCGGGCGGACGGGTGGGGCGTTGCAGGAGCGCCATCAGCGGTCGGCCGGGAGTGCGTAGACGCGGCGGACGCTGGAGCCGATGCGGGAGATGTCCGCCCCGTACACGTGCAGGGATATCGCCAGGTCGCCGCCGGCGTTCCGGACCCGGTGGATGTCGCCCGGCGGGGCGAAACCGCAGACCGCTCCCTGCGGATTGACGACGTCCTCGGTGGCGACCAGCCGGGCCCCGGCGCTCTCTCCCGCCGGGATCAGCCGGTAGCGGCGCTCGTGCTCCTCGCCGACGTGCACCCCGGTGGTGCACCAGGCGACGTGGTCGTGCACGGAGGTCCGCTGGCCAGGCAGCCAGACGAGGGCGACGATCGAGAAGCTGCCGTCGTGCTCGGCGTGCAGCAGGTGCTGGCGGTAGCGGGACGGGTCGCTCTCCCGCTGCTCCTCGGTGAGCAGGTCGGGCGCGCCGAGGTACGGGGCGAGGCGCTCGCCGACGAGGTAGGCGGTGAGGTCGGGCGGCAGTCCGCGGCCGACGGCCTCGCGCACCGAGGCGACGAGGGCGTCCAGAGGGGCGGTCGTGCGCGCGGCGGGGCGGGCGGTCGACGTCGTGGTCATAGGCGCAGCGTGGCGCCGGTCGATCCATTACGTCCAACACCGATTCCTACGCCGCTCCCCTACTTCTCCTTATGGGTACGGGGTGGGGGGGGTACGGGTGCGGAGCCGGGCTCAGCAGCCGATCTTGTTGGCGGCGACCGTCTTGAGCTCGTCGAGCACGAGGGCGGTGGCCGGTATCCGCAGGTGTTCGCGCAGGACGTACGCGGAGACCTGCCGTCTGGAGGCCGGGGCGAGGGCGCGCCCGGTGACCTTCTCGTGCCGGAGGAAGTTGAGGACGAGTCCCGGCATCATCGCGATGCCGAGTCCCTCGGCGACCAGGCTCTGCACCACCAGGTTGTCGTCGGTGGTGAAGGCGATGTCGGGGGCGAAGCCCTGTTCGGCGCACTCGTGCAGGAAGTTCACCCGGCAGCGCAGACAGCCCGCGATCCATCGCTCGTCGGCCAGGTCGGCGAGCCGCACGGCCCGTCGCCGGGCCAGTGGGTGCCCGGTCGGCAGCAGCACGAGCAGCTGGTCCTCCAGGAGCGGGACCTCCACCACCTCGTCGGGGACCTCCTCGTCGAGGCCGGGGTAGGTGAAGGCCAGCGTGATGTCGCACTCGCCGCGCACCAGGCGCTGGAGCGACTCCGGGGGCTCGTCCTCGCTCAGCTCGACCCGTACCCCGGGGTGCCCGGCGGCGAGGCGGGCCATGGCCTCGGGGATGAGGGTGGCGTTCGCGCTGGGGAACGCGCACACCCGTACCCGCCCCGAGTGCAGCCGGGTCAGCGCCGTCATCTGCTGCTGGGCGGCGGACATGGTGTCGAGGATCGCGGTGGCGTGCCGGGACAGCGTCTCCCCCGCCTCGGTGAGACGCAGGCCACGGCCGGCCCGGGTGAAGAGCGGAGTGCCGACGTCGCGTTCGAGGGCCCTCATCTGCTGGGTGATCGCCGGCTGGGTGTAGCCCAGGGCGCGGGCGGCGGCGGAGTAGGAACCGGTCCGCACCACTTCGTGGAAGGTCTTGATGTGCCTCGAATCGAACACCGGGCCAGCATAGCCGGGCGTCGCGACCGTGGATCATAAGCAGATTTTGGGCTTCGCGTCGAAACCAGGCGGAGCGCTCGGCGGCGCCGCGCCGGAATCCGGTGGCGCCCTCGGTGGCGCCGCGAGGGCTTCGCGACGGAACCCGGCGGAGCGCTCGGTGGTGCTACGCCGGAACCCTGGCGGCGCCGCGCCACAACCCCGGCGCCGTCGTCGGCCTCAGTGGTGGCGCGACTCCTCGCTGTGGTCGCTGTGCGCGCTCTGCAGCGCCCGGTACTCCTCCACCGTCGGTTTGGGCACGTACGTCCCGGGCCCGTACATGGCCTTCGCCAGCCGGGCGCGGAGCCGGTCGGAGCGTCGGACGGACCGCCGGACGCCGTTCGCGTCGACCTCGGGCCCCACCTCGTACGGCACGGGCTGTTCGTGTGCGGTCAGGGTGTGCAGCTCGCCTTGGCTGAGCGGGGTGTGCACCTCGACGAACTCACCGTGCGGCAGCCGCTTGATGGTGCCGCTCTCCCTGCCGTGCAACGCCTTCTCGCTGTCCCGTAGTTGCAGCCCCTGACAGATCCGCCGGGTGACGACGAAGGCCAGGACCGGCCCCACGAACGAGCCGATCCGCACGAACCAGGTGATGGCGTTGATGGACAGATGGAAGTGGGTGGCCCACAGGTCGTTGCCGCCGCCGATCAGCAGCACCCCGTACAGCGTGAGCCAGGCGACGCCGAGCCCGGTGCGGGTGGGGGCGTTGCGCGGGCGCTGCGCGATGTGGTGCTCGCGCTTGTCGCCGGTCACCCACGCCTCGATGAACGGGTACACGCCGATCGCCACCATGATCAGCGGGAAGAGCGTGAACGGGATGAAGACCCCGAGCTGGAGCGTGTGCCCCCAGGCGCTGATCTCCCAGCTGGGCATCACCCGGATCAGTCCCTCGGAGAAACCGAGGTACCAGTCGGGCTGCGCGCCGGTGGACACCAGGTCGGGCCGGTAGGGGCCGATCGCCCACACGGGGTTGATCGAGAAGGCCGCGGCCATGATCGCCAGGACGCCGAAGACGAGGAAGAAGAAGCCGCCCGCCTTGGCCACGTACACGGGCAGGAAGGGGGCGCCGACGACGTTCTTCTCCGTCCGGCCGGGACCCGCGAACTGGGTGTGCTTGTGGTAGAAGACCAGGATCAGGTGGGCGACGACGAGCCCCAGCATGATGCCGGGGAGCAGCAGGATGTGGATCGGGTAGAGCCGGGCGATGATGTCGTCCCCGGGGAACTCGCCGCCGAAGAGGAAGAAGGCGAGGTAGGTCCCCACCACCGGCACCGACAGGATCGCCCCGTGCGCGAAGCGCAGCCCGGTGCCGGAGAGCAGGTCGTCGGGCAGCGAGTAACCGGTCAGCCCGGTGATCAGGCCGAGGAAGAGCAGCGTCCAGCCGAACAGCCAGTTGATCTCGCGCGGCTTGCGGAACGCCCCGGTGAAGAAGACCCGCATCATGTGGACGAGCATCGCCGCCACGAAGACCAGTGCCGCCCAGTGGTGGATCTGCCGGATCAGCAGCCCGCCGCGCACCTCGAAGCTGATGTCGAGGGTGGACTCGAACGCCCGGGTCATCCGGATGCCGTGCAACGGGGTGTGCACCCCGTTGTAGACGACCTCCGCGCTGCTGGGCTCGAAGAAGAGGGTGAGGTAGATGCCGGTGAGAATGATGATCAGGAAGCTGTAGAGGCAGATCTCGCCGAACATGAAGGACCAGTGGTCCGGGAAGATCTTGCGGATGTTGGCCTTGGCCATCGGGTAGAGGCCCAGCCGCCCGTCCGCCCAGTCGGCGAGTTTCTCGCCCTTTCCCGGCGGCCCCGGCCTCGCGCCGTTGGCTGCGACAGGCCCCCTGCCAGTTCCCTCGCTCATACGTCCCCCTCATTCGGATCCTCAGAGTAGGCGCCACGCCATACAGATCCAACAAGGTTGACGAAGCGGGGAGTTGATATGTGACACGGCGGGCGGAACTCATGGCACGAGGGGCCCCGGTGCGTCCGGTGGACATGGCACAACCGTGACCTGGTTATCGTGTCCGGTCACATGGCGGTGGAGGTACGGAAGCGAGTGCGAGGGGGCGCCAGGTGACGGATCCGGAGCACGAGGACTGGATACGGGTACCGGTCGGGGACGGCGCGGCACGGTGGGCGACCAGGGGGCGGTGCCGACGGGTGCTGATCGTGGTGCACAACGTGACGTCGGCGACCCGCCTGCTGGACGTGCTGCCGCTCTTCGACGACGACGAGGGTGTCCAGCTGCTGGTGACCTGCCCGGGGTCGTCGGCCTTCCGGGGCGGACTGGAGGAGCTGTTCGCGGCGATCGGGCTGCCGGTCCTGCCGTGGGAGCAGGCGCTCGCGACGCCGGTGGACCTGGCGATATCGGCCAGCTTCGGCGGTGAACTTCACCTGATAAAAGGCAACTTGGCCATCCTGTCGCACGGTGTTGGTTACACTAAGAGGCTGGCCACACCGGACACCGGACACCGGACACCGGACACCGGACGCCGGACACCGGACACCGGACGCCGGACACCGGACACCGGACACCGGACACCGGTCGCCTTTCGGCCGGGGCCGGCGCGGCCGGCGGCACGTCCGCGCCACTCCCGTCGACCCAGCTGTCCCCGTCGCCCGCGCGGCCCCCGTCACCCCCCTCGCCCACCTTCGGGCTCTCGCCCGAGTGGCTGCTGCACGACGGCGTACCCGTCGCGGATGTTCTGGTCCTTTCCCATCCCGAGCAGCAGGACCGCCTGAAGGACGTCTGCCCCGAGGCTGCCCACACCGGCGTGCTCGGCGGTGACCCCTGTTTCGACCGGATGCTGGCGGCCCTCCCGTACCGGGAGCGGTTCCGCCGCGCCCTCGACGTACGCCCCGGACAGCGGCTGGTCGTCCTCAACTCCACCTGGAACCCCGAATCGCTCTTCGGTGACGGTGACGAGAACCTGCTGCCCGGCCTGCTCCCCCGCCTGACCTCGGAGCTCCCCGCCGACGAGTACCGGATCGCCGCAGTTCTGCACCCCAACACCTGGTTCGGCCACGGCCCCGGTCAGGTCCGCGCCTGGCTGGACCGGGCGCGACGCGCCGGGCTGGCCCTGGTGGACCCGTTGCACCACTGGCGTCAGGCGATCCTCGCCGCCGACGCGGTCATCGGCGATCACGGGGCGGTCTCCTACTACGCCGCCGCCCTGGGCACGCCCGTCCTGCTCGGCGCCGCCCCGCTCGCCAGGCTCGACCCGGACTCCCCGGTGGCTGCCTTCGTCGCGGGCGCGCCGCGACTGGAGACGTACGCCCCACTCGCCCCGCAACTCGACCAACTCATCGCCGGACACGAACCGTTGGGAGATCCCGCGAAGTTCGTCACGTCCGTGCCCGGTGAGGCGGCGACGCTCTTGCGCCGCCTCTTCTACGCGCTGCTGGAGCGGCCCGAGCCGGTCGGCCCCGCCTTCCCCGTACCGCTGCCCCTCCCGCCGTACGAGCCCGCGCACCGCACAGCGCCCGTGCGCGTGGTGACCCGGAGGACCGGTGGGCCGGGTGAGGTGTCGCTGACCCGACACGCCGACCCCCGTGGTGAGCCCCTGGCCGGCGGGGAGGTGCACACGGCGGTGCACGAGGACGTCCGTGGCCCGGAACGGCTCGCCCTGGCCGACGTGATCCACCGCGCGGGCTCGCCGGACGACCGCAGGTTCGGCGGCCCGGCCCGCTGGACGGCCGAGATCCTGGGCCGCTTCCCGCAGTGCGGGCTCGCCGCCTACGTCACCGGCCCCGACGGGTGCACGGCCCGCACCAGGGACGGCGCACTGTGGACCCTCAACGGCGAAGGCGGCGAAGGCGACAGAGACGACGAGGGCGCCGACCCGGCCGTGTACGCCTCCGCCCTGTACGCCTGCCTGGACTCCTGGCCGGCGGCGGAACTCATCGCCAACGGCCTTGCGGTACGCACCGGTTCAACCGTGCACCGGGTACGGGTCAGACAGTTGGCGGTGGACTGACGCACAGCTCGCGCAGGGTGCGCAGATAGCCGAGGTGCTGGTCGGCGCGCTCGTCGGCCAGGACGGTGAGGGCCTCGTCGATCAAGGGCAGTGCCGCGGCCCGGTCCGCCTCGTCCGGGACCCTCGTCCCGTCGACGTACGTGCGGGCGAGGTCGGTGAGCGTGCGGGCCGTGTTGTACGCGTCCGTGCTGGTACGGAAGTACCGCAGCGCCGCGCCGAGCCGCTCACGGCCCTCGTCGAGGCGGCCGAGGCCGGTGAGCGCGCGTCCCCGGTGGCGTTCGAGCAGGGCGCGGGCCCTGGGCAGGTCGGCGGCTCCCTCGTCGTCCGGGCCGATGCCTGCGTAGAGGGCGCCCACCTCCTCCAGGAGTGCGTACGCCTCGGGTCTGCGCCACTGTGCGAGGCGCAGCAGAGCGAGTCCCTCGACGGCGGAGGCGTGGCCGCGGACGTGCCCGGCCGCGCGCTCGTCACGGGCGGCGGCACTCAGTTCGCTCTCCGCCTCCTCGTACCTTTCGAGCGCGGTCAGGGCGAAGCCGAGGTGGGCGTGCGTCATCGCGGCGGTGCGGGTGTTGGGGAAGTGCGCGTCGGCGGCGTGCACGCCGGTGTGGAGCGCGGGCAGCAGGATCTCCAGATGGCCGGCCTTGAGCTGCACCGGCCACAGGGCGCGCACCAGGCGGCACACCGTCTCGGGCATCCCGAACTCGTCCGCCGCGGCCACCGCCTCCACCAGGTTCGCGGCCTCCACGACGAGCGCGGAGAGGGCTTCACCCTGGCTCGCGTAGGTCAACTCCATGTCGCTGTCGGCCGGTCGGGGCGAGCGCCAGCTCTGGGGCAGCGCGGCGCGGGCGGTCGGCTCGGCGAAGTGCAGATACCCGTGCAGGACCCGGGTGACGGTCGCTCCGCAGGCCGCCGCGCCGTCCTCGCGGAACGCGGCTTCCCTGGCGTGTTCGTGGACGGCGGGCCGTTGCCGGTAGCGGTCTTCGGCCATGGGGTCCAGGAGGCGGCGCTCCGCGAGTTCGGCCAGGGCGCGGCCAGCCTCGTCGACGGTGAGGTTCGCGGACCGGGCGGCGAGCCCCGGGGTGATCACCGGCCACGGCCGCAGCGCGATCGTCCGGTGCACCCGGGCGGTCACCGGGTCCAGGCAGGAGTAGGAGTCCGCCACGGCGGCACGGACGGCGTCGGGCTCGCGCATGGCTGGTAAGCGGGTCCTCTCCCTGCGGGGCGGTGGTACGAAGGCCAGTCTGGGCGCGGCGGACACCACCGCGTAGGGCGAGCCCGCACAGTCGGCGAGCACCGAGGGCAGCAGGTGCCGTGCCGCCTCGACGGCGGGCCGGCCCGCCGTCGCCACCAGCAGACGGTGGGCGTACTTGTCGGCGAGCGGGCCGACGGGCACCCGCAGGGCCGGGAGGCCGAGGAGCGGGTCACGGGCGGCCACCACCGTCACCACACCGGGCGCCGCGGTGAGCAGCGGCCGCACCTGGGCGGCGGAGCTCGCGTGGTCCAGGACGACGAGCAGTCGCAGACCGGCGACGCAGCGGCGGAAGTGTTCCGCCCGGTACTCCAGGGACGGGGGGATCTCCGCCTCGGGCAGGCCGAGCTGGCGGAACACCTCGTTCAGTGCGGTGCCCGCGTCCATCGCGCCGCCGGGGGCGCCGCGCAGATCGACGTACACCTGCCCGTCGGGGAAGCGGCCGGCTGCCTCCCGGCTGCCCCAGTACAGGGCGACCTCCGTGGTGCCGATGCCTTCGGGGCCGTGCAGCAGGGCCACCCGTGGCCGGCCGTCCTGTTTGCGGGAGGCCTCCGAGTCGAGCTGTTTCAGCACCCGTTGACGGTTCTCGAAGTCCCGTGAAGGGGTGGGCAGCCGCGGTGCGAACCGGGCGCCGCCCGAGGCGAGCCGCACCGTGCGCGCGAAGACGTCCCAGTCCCCGGCGAGGCGGGGGTCACGCACCATCGCCTCGTGCAACTGACCCGACAGCTCGTCGAGTTGACGCTGTCCCGTGGGCGCCTGGACCTCCCGGCCGAGCATCCGCTGCACCAGTGCGCCGGTCGACTGCCAGACCCACTTTCCCGCCTCGGACGCGGTACCGGACGCGACGGCGCCCAGCACCGTCGAGATCGCCCCCACCGAGATGAGATCAAGCATCAGCCGCTCCCCCGCAGTCGTCGTCCTCGGCCCTCGTCCCGCGGATCAACCGTATCGACAGGAGCAGCCCCGACAACACCGCCTCGGCGAAAGGGCGTTCATATCCGCGCCCCAGGCGGCCGTATGGTGGCAAGGACGGTACAAAACCCATGGTCAGGAGGACGACACGTGTCGGAGAGCGGCGACGTCAAGGCAGCGGTACGCGCCAGGGTGGCGGAAGTGCGCGAGGAGCTCCTCACCCTCAGCCGCCGCATCCACGCCCATCCGGAGACCGCTTTCCAGGAGCACCGCGCCGCCGGCTGGTGCGCGGAGGTGCTGCGCGGGCACGGCTTCACGGTGACGGCTCCCGCGTACGGACTGGCCACCGCCTTCGAGGCGCGGACCGGGGCGGGCCCCGTGACGGTCGCCCTGGCCTGTGAGTACGACTCGCTGCCCGGGATGGGGCACGCCTGCGGGCACAACCTGATCGCGGCGGCCGGGATCGGCGCCGCCCTGGCGCTCGCCCCGCATGTCGACGAACTCGGTCTGACCCTGCGGGTGTTGGGCACCCCCGCCGAGGAGAGCGGAGCGGGGAAGGCGTTGCTGCTCGACGCGGGGGCCTTCGCCGGCGTGGACGCGGCGATGATGATCCACCCGTGCCCCTTCGAGGTGGCGGACTTCCGCTCGTTCGCGATGGGCTCGCTCGACGTCACGTACACGGGGAGGTCCGCGCACGCGGCGATGAACCCGCAGGACGGGCGGAACGCCGCGGACGCCCTCACCGTGGCGCAGGTGGCGCTCGGTCTGCTGCGCCAGCAGCTGCCCAGCGAGTGGAAGGTGCACGGGATCGCCACCGAGGCGGGCACCGCGCTCAACGCGATTCCGGAACGGGCCCGCGCCTCCTACGCCCTGCGCACCCCCTCGGTGGAGGAGTTGCGGGAGCTGCGCGGCCGGGTGGAGGACTGTTTCCGGGCGGGGGCGCTGGCCACCGGGTGCGGGATCGACCTCGTACAGCCTTCGCCGGACTATCTGGACTTCCGCTCGGACCCGGGGCTGGTGGCGCTGTGGACGGCGAACGCGCGGGAGTTGGGGCGGCCCGAGCCCGAGGTGCGCGGCCCCTTCGCGTCGACCGACATGGGCAACGTGTCGCACGCGGTGCCCTCGATCCATCCGGTGCTCGACATCGGCAGCGGCCCGAGCGGTCCGCACCAGCCGGAGTTCGCGACGGCGGCCGCCACCCCGGCCGCCGAACGGGCCATGCTCGACGGCGCGGTGGGGCTGGCGTGGACGGCCGCGGACTTCGCGCTCGGCCGACGGGCATGAAACTGAAATCCGGCCGACGGGCACAGCCTCACGCTCAGCCGACAGGCGCCAGGCTCGCGCTCAGCCGACGGGCCTGTCCCTCGCGCTCAGCCGACAGGCGCCAGGCTCGCGTTCCTCGCCGTCGGCACGACGATGGGTGAGCCGTCGCCCGGCGCCTGGAGGATGTCGGCCTCGATGCCGTACAGCTCCTTGACCAGGGCGGCGGTGACCACCTCACGGGCGGGCCCCTGCGCCACGACGCGGCCCTCGTTCATGGCCACGACGGTGTCGGCGTAGCGGGCTGCGCTGGCCAGGTCGTGCAGGACCATGACGACGGTGCGGCCGGCCGCCGCGACCTCGCGCACCAGGGAGAGCACTTCGACGGCGTGGCCGAGGTCGAGTGCGCTGGTCGGCTCGTCGAGCAGCACGATCGGGGTCTCCTGCGCGAGGACCATCGCCAGCCAGCAGCGCTGCCGCTGTCCGCCGGAGAGCTGGTCGAGGCGCCGCTCGGCGAGCGCGGTGGTGCCGGTGGCCTCCAGCGCGGCCCGTACCGCCGTCTCGTCCTCGCGGGACCACTGGCGGAACAGCCCCTGGTGCGGATGGCGCCCGTACCGTACGAGACCTGCGACGGTGACCGCCTCGGGGGCCTGCGGGGACTGTGCGAGCAATGCGATGCGGTGGGCCGCCTTGCGCTGGGTGAGCTGCCAGACGTCGGCGTCCCCGGCCCGTACGCTGCCGGACTCCGGCTTGTGGAGGCGGGCGACCGCGCGCAACAGGGTCGACTTCCCGCAGCCGTTGGGGCCGACGATCGCGACGACCCGGCCGCTGGGCACGGTGAGGTCGACGGCGTCGACGACGGGATGGCCGGGGTAACCGGCGGTGAGCGCCTCTACGGTCAGTTCCACGGGGTCAGGCCTTTCCGGTCTTCGGTGCGGCGGAGGGCGCGCCGGGGGACGTCTGGGACTTCTTGCCGAACAGGACCCACAGCAGGAAGGGGCCGCCGAGCACACTCGTGACGACTCCGACGGGGATCTCCACCGGGGCGATGACCCGGCCGAGCGCGTCCGCGCCACCGACCAGGGCCGCGCCGACGAGTGCGGAGCCGATGACCGGTACCCGGGTGGGGCCGCCGAGCCGGGAGGCGAGGACGGGTGCGGCGAGCGCGACGAAGGCGATCGGGCCGCCGATCCCGACGGCGATGCCGGACAGCGCGACCGCGAGGGCGAGCGTCAGTGCCCGTACCCGGGCGACGTTGACGCCGAGGGTGGCGGCCGTGTCGTCGTCGAAGCGCAGGAACTGCAGGCGGCTGCCTGCGACGAGCGCGAGGGGGACGAGGATCAGCAGGAGGTACGCGAGGGGGGTGCCGACGCCCCAGTCCCGGCCGTTGAGCGAGCCGACGGTCCACAGGAAGACGCCGCCCGCGGTGTTGTCGTTCTCCCGGGACATGACGAGGTCGGTGACGGCGCCGATGACGGTGGAGACGCCGATGCCGACGACGAGGATGCGGTATCCGCTGCGGCCCGCACCGCCCGCGCAGGCGACGACGACCATCGCGGCGGCGGCCGCACCGAGCGGGCCGAGCCACCAGTCACCGATCATGCCGGTCGAGGAGCCGACCACGGAGGCGACGACGGCAGCGGTGGCGCCGTCGTTGACGCCGATGATGTCAGGGGTGGCGAGCCGGTTGCCCGCCAGGGTCTGGGTGAGGCACCCGGCGACGCCGAGGGCCGCGCCGACCATGAGACCGACCGCGATGCGCGGCAGCCGGAACTCCTGTACGAGCATCACGGTGGCGTGGTCACCGGTGCCGAGGAGTCCGGAGACGCTCTCGGAGAAGCTCATGCTGGTGGAGCTGGCGAAGGCCGCGAGGGAGACGATCACCCCGATCAGCACGGCGAGGCCGACCGCGACGAGGGCGCTGCGGTGCGGGAACAGCCAGGAGAAGGTACGGATGCGGACGGGGACGGAGTCGGGCGGGGTGAGTGCCTCGCCGCCGCCGCGCACGGTCCTGCCGTCGGCCGGTCTGCGGCGACGGTCTTCGACGGGGGGACGGACGCCGTCTTCCGAGGTCGCTCCCTCCGCGGCGTCCTGGCTCAGCTCCTGGCTCATGCGTTCCCCCCTGCCGTCGACATGCGCTGCGAGCGCGCGATCCAGATCAGCAACGGGCCGCCGATGAAGGCGAGGAGCACGCTCACCGGTGTCTCCCACGGCCGGATGACGACCCGGGCGAGGAGGTCGGCGGCGATCATCACGCACGCCCCGACCAGCCCGGACAGCACCAACTGACCGGCCATCCGCGGGCCGGTGACCATGCGTGCGGCGTACGGCGCGAGCAACCCGAGGAAGGCGATAGGTCCGGCCAGCGCGACCGCGGCCCCCGCCAGCAGCGTGACCGCCACCGCCACGACCAGGCGGATCCGCCCCGGGTGGTGGCCGAGCGAGCGCGCGCTGTCGTCCCCGAGGGCCAGCGCCGCCAGGGGCCGGACACAGCAGAAGGCGATCAGCAGGCCGACCGCGATCAGTGGGATCAGCGGGTAGGTGTCCTTGGTGTCGATGCCGGCGAGGGAGCCGATCGTCCAGTAGCGGTAGGTGTCGAAGGTCGACTGCGTACCGAGCAGGACGTACGAGGTGGCGCCGTGGAAGGTCGCACCGAGCGCCGACCCCGCGAGCACCAGACGCAGCGGTGACCCGGCGGCCCGCCCCGAGGCGGCGAGCAGCAGCACCACGGCGCTCGCGGCCATGCCGCCCGCCAGTGCCCAGACGAGGATTCCGTACGCCGAGGTGACGCCGAAGTACGTGAGTCCGATCACCACGCCCAGCGCCGCACCGGAGTTGACGCCCAGCAGTCCGGTCTCGGCGAGCGGGTTGCGGGTCACGGCCTGGAGCAGACAGCCGGCCGCACCGAGCGCGATGCCGACCAGCAGCCCGGCGAGGGTGCGCGGCAGCCGTACGTCCATGACGGCGAGCCGTATCTGGGCGTCGGCGCGGGCGGCGGGGTCCCCGGTGAGGAAGCCCCAGGCGCGGCCGATCGGGTTGGACCCGGAGCCGATCAGCAGCGACAGCACGACCAGCGCCAGCAGGAGCAGGACCAGGGCGGCGGCCGCCCGGAGGGTGGGGCGATGGAGTCTCGCCGAGCCCGGTATCGGGGGTTCGGTTCCGGTCTCCCGGACCCGCCCCTCTTGCGCAACCAACATGAAGTTAGCCTAACCTAACCAAGACGTGGAACCCTTGGCCGGGGCGCCGCGAACTCCCTGTTCCGACAGGGGGGTTTCGCTATGCCCTGACTACAGGTGTGTCACCCCGTATGTCCGGATCCCGTCCGGACAACAACTTCGCCTTCACCAGCATGGAGATCACGGACATGTCCTCGAACCTCATCCCGCGCGCCCGGCTGACCGCGGTGGCGGCCCTCACCCTGGCCTCCGCTCTCACCCTTTCCGCCTGCGGTTCGGACGACTCCGGCTCCGGCTCGGGCTCCGCCGGCCAGGCGAAGAACGCCAAGGACACCGCCGCCGTCACGGACGCCACGGGCGCCGAGGTGAAGGTGCCCACCGCGCCGAAGAACGTCGTCGTGCTCAGCGAGATGGACCTGGACTCCGCCATCGCGCTCGGTGTGAAGCCGGTCGGCCTGTCCGCGGGCCGCGGCCAAAAGGGCGCCCCCGGTTACCTCACCGAGCAGGCGAAGGGCATCCCGGTCGTCGGCGCGGTCACGGGGCCCGACATCGAGAAGGTCGTCGCGGCCAAGCCGGACGTCATCCTGGCCGGGCAGCTCGCCGACAAGCAGGTCCTCAAGCAGCTCCAGGCGATAGCCCCGACCGTCGTCACCATCGACAAGAAGAAGGACTGGAAGAAGTCCCTCGAACTGACCGGCAAGGTGCTCGGCAAGTCCAACGAGGCGTCCACCTTCCTCAAGGGGTACGAAGCCAAGCTCGCCGAGGTGAAGACGGCTCTCGGCAAGAACGCCGGCAGCAACGTCTCGGTGGCCCGTTACTCGGCCAAGGGCACCGCGGTCATGCAGCAGGGCGTCTTCATCTCCGACGTGCTGGCGGACCTGGGCCTCAAGCGTCCGGGCATCCAGAACGAGAAGGGGCAGGGCCACTCGACGCCGCTCAGCGACGAGGACCTCAAGCAGATCGACGCGGACTGGCTGTTCATCGGCACGCTCACGTCGGGCGGCAAGGACGCCGACCTCTTCAAGCAGCTGAAGGAGAAGGCCGCTTACAAGGAGCTGGACGCGGTCAAGAAGAACCGCACCACCGAGATCGACGGCTCCAAGTGGACGAGCCTCGGCGGCGCCCAGGCGGCGGTGTCCGTTCTCGACGACATCAAGAAGGCCATGTCCGCCAAGTAGCGGACACCGTCGCGGGCATCCGCCCCGCCGCAGCCGGGCAGCACGAGCCGCGAGGCTCCGCCCTGCCGCCACGCACCGAAACCCCCGCCGGTCCCCGCCGCCGCGCCCGGCGGGGACCGGCCCTCACAACCCCCCGCCGGGCGGGGGCCGGCCCGTACGCCCCCGCCCCTCACCATCTGCCGAGGTCAAAGTGACGACCCCCACCCCGGACGCCCCCACCTGGCCCGAGGAAGCCGCCGCCCGCTACCGCGCCGCCGGCTACTGGCAAGGCGAGACCTTCGCCGAGATGCTCCGCGCCCGCGCCGAGTCCCACCCCGACCGCGTCGCCGTCACCGACGGCGACCGGCACTGGACGTACGGAGAACTCCACACCCGGGCCGCCCGCCTGGCCGCCGGGTTCGCCGACCGCGGCATCGCCAAGGGCGACCGCGTGGTCGTCCAGCTGCCCAACGTCGCCGAGTTCTTCGAAGTGATCTTCGCGCTCTTTCGCATCGGCGCGCTTCCCGTCTTCGCCCTCCCCGCGCACCGCGAGACGGAGATCCACTACTTCTGCGAGTTCACCGAGGCCGTCGCCTACGTCATCCCCGACCGGCACGCGGGCTTCGACCACCGCGACCTCGCCGGCAAGGTCCGCGCCGAGGTGCCCACGCTCCGGCACGTCTTCGTCGTGGGCGAACCCGGTGAGCACACCCCCCTCCGCGAGGTCCCGCTCCCCGACACGGAGTTGAAGGCCGAGGCCCCGGCCCCCTCGGACCTCGCCTTCCTCCAGCTGTCCGGCGGCAGCACCGGCGTCCCCAAGCTGATCCCGCGCACCCACGACGACTACATCTACTCGCTCTGGGGCTCCAACGAGCTGTGCGGCGTCACCGAGCACTCCGTCTACCTCGTCACCCTCCCCGCCGCCCACAACTTCCCGCTCTCCTCCCCCGGTTCGCTGGGCATCCTGTACGCCGGCGGGCGCGTCGTGATGTGCCCGCAGCCCGACCCGGACACCGCGTTCCCCCTCATCGAGCGCGAACGGGTCACGATCACCGGGGTCGTCCCGCCGCTCGCCCTGGTCTGGACGGAGGCGGGCGCCGCCACCTCGTACGACCTCTCCAGCCTCGATGTGCTTCTGGTGGGCGGTGCGAAGTTCAGCGAGGCGGCGGCCCGCCGGGTCGGACCGGCCCTCGGCTGCACCCTCCAGCAGGTGTTCGGCATGGCCGAGGGACTGGTCAACTACACCCGGCTGGACGACGACCCGGAGACGATCGTCACCACCCAGGGCCGTCCGATCTCCGCCGACGACGAGATCCGCATCGTCGACGACGCCGACCGGGACGTCCCGGACGGCGAGCCGGGCCACCTCCTGACCCGAGGCCCGTACACCATCCGCGGCTACTGGCGCGCCCCCGAGCACAACGCCCGCTCCTTCACCGCCGACGGCTTCTACCGCACCGGTGACATCGTCCGCCGTACCCCGAGCGGCCATCTGGTCGTCGAGGGCCGGGCGAAGGACCAGATCAACCGCGGCGGCGAGAAGATCGCCCCCGAGGAGATCGAGAACATCATCCTCGGCCACCCCTCGGTGCACGACGTGTCCCTGGTCGCCGTCCCCGACGACTACCTCGGCGAGCGCACCCTCGCGTACGTGATCCTGCGCGCCGGCGCCGAGCCGCTGAAGTCCCTGGCGATCAAGAAGTTCGTACGGGAGAAGGGGCTCGCCGCGTACAAGATCCCCGACCTCGTCGAGTTCGTGACCGCGTTCCCGCAGACCGGCATCGGCAAGATCAGTAAGAAGGACCAGCGGACGATCGCCACCGCCCCCCAGGCCTGACCCGCCGCGAACGCACCACCCCCGCAACTTCGAAAGGCCCCGCTCATGGCTCTCCCCGCCGTCGTCCCGTACCCGATGCCCACCCCCGACGAGCTGCCCGACAACCGCGTCGCGTGGACCGTCGACCCGCAGCGGGCGGTGCTGCTCGTCCACGACCTGCAGAACCACTTCCTCACGGCGTACACCCCCGACACTTCGCCGACCAACGAACTCCTGGCAAATGTGGCCGAGTTGGCCAAGGCGGCGAGGTCGGCGGGCATCCCGGTCCTGTACTCCGCGCAGCCAGGGGGGCAGACTCCGGCCGAACGAGGTCTCCAGCAGGACTTCTGGGGTCCCGGCCTGCCGGACGACGAGCACGCGAAGGCGATCGCGGGGCCGGTCGCGCCCGAGCCCGGCGACACCGTGATCACCAAGTGGAAGTACAGCGCCTACGTCCGCACCGACCTGGAGGAGCGGATGCGCCTGGCGGGCCGCGACCAGATCGTCATCGTCGGCGTGTACGCGAACATCGGGGTGCTGATGACGGCCTGCGACGCGTGGATGCGGGACGTGCAGGCGTTCGTCGTCGCGGACGCGGTGGCGGACTTCTCCCGCGAGGACCACGACGCGGCGCTGCGGTACGCGGCCGGCCGGTGCGCGGTCGTCACCACCACCGAGGACGTCAAGAACACCGTGCTGAAGGGAATCTGACGACATGACAGGCACCGGACCCACCGCCCTGACCGTCGAACGGATTCGCGCGGACGTCGCCGACGTCCTGGGCGAGGACCCCGAGGACATACCCGTCGACGAGAACCTGGTCGACTACGGCCTGGACTCGATGCGCATCATGTCGCTCGTCGAGCGGTGGCGCCGAGACCACGGCATCACGACGACCTTCGTCGACCTGGCGGAACGTCCCGCGATCGAGGCCTGGGCGCCTCTCCTGGGGGCGGTCTCATGACGGCCCCGCACGAGCCGGCCGCGAACCCGCCCGCCCTGGACGGCCTGGACGCGCCGGCCGCGCACCCGTCGGCGCCGGCCGCCCCGGCCCTCTCCACGCCCGGCCGGCCGCCGTTGAAGCTGACCGCCGCCCAGTCGGGCATGTGGTTCGCGCAGGCGCTGGATCCGCTGAGCCCGGCACAGAACACCGCCGAGTGCCTGGAGATCCACGGCCCCGTCGACCCGGAACTCTTCGCCACGGCGCTCCGCCAGGTCGTCACCGAGGCCGACTCCTTGCGGATGCGGGTGGTCGACGGGGACGAAGGACCGCGCCAGTGGGAGGTCGAGGACCTCGAACTGCCCCTGCACGTCAGCGATCTGCGCACCTCGTCCAATCCGTTCGCGGACGCGTACGCCTGGATGCACGCCGACCTCGCCGTGCCGTTCGACCTGGCGACGGGGCCGCTGTTCGCGCACGCGCTGTTCCGCGTCGCGGACGACCGGTGGCTCTGGTACCAGCGGGTGCACCACATCGTGATGGACGGTTTCGGGTACTCGCTGCTGGCCCGCCGCACCGCCGAGGTGTACACCGCGCTCACCGACGGTCTCGCGCCGCCGACGAGCCCGTTCGCCCCGCTGTCCGACCTGGTCGACGAGGACGCCGGCTACCGCGTCTCGGAGACGTACGACAAGGACCGCAGGTACTGGGACGGCGCCTTCGCCGACCGGCCCGAGGCCCCCACCCTGGCCGGGCGCACCGCGCTGCCCTCGCGCACCTTCCACCGCCGCAGCGCGCACCTCTCTCCCCTGGCCACCGACCAGCTCCGCGAGCTCGCCTCGTCGATCAAGGCGACCTGGCCCGAGGTGCTGATCGCCGCGCAGGCGCTGTACGTGTCCCGGGCCACCCACAGCGCCGAGGTCGTCCTGGGCCTGCCGATGATGGGCCGGATGGGCTCGGTGGCGCTGCGGGTGCCCGGCATGGTGATGAACGTGCTGCCGCTGCGGCTCACCGTCGCCCCCGGCGCTACGTTCGCCGAGCTGACCCGGCAGGTCGTGCTGGGCATCCGGGCCGCCCGCCGCCACCAGCGCTACCGGTACGAGGACATCCGCCGCGACCTGGGACTGCTGGGCGAGGGCCGCTCGCTGGTCGGCCCCCTGGTCAACGTGATGCCGTTCGACTACCAGCTGACCTTCGCGGGCGCCCGCACCGAGGCGCACAACCTGTCCGCGGGCCCGGTCGACGACCTGACGGTCAACGTGTACGACCGCACCGACGGATCCGGTCTGCGGATCGACTACGACGGCAACCCGGCACTGTACGAACCCGACGAGCTGGCCCTGCACCAGTCCCGCTTCCTGGAGCTCCTGGAGCGCATCGCCGACTCCGGCCCGCACGCCCAGCTCGCCGCACACACGATCGCGCGCGAGAGCGAACTCACCCTCGTGCTCGACGGGTTCAACGCGACCGGGCGGACGTTGCCCGCCACCACGCTCATCGGCCCGATCGAGGAGCAGGCGGCCCGCACCCCGGACGCGACCGCCCTCGTCTTCGGCGACCAGCAGCTGACGTACGCGGAGCTGAACGCGCGGGCGAACCGGCTCGCCCACCACCTGGCGGAGGCGGGGGTGCGCCCCGGCGCCCTCGCGGCGGTCGCCGTGCCCCGCTCCCTGGACCTGGTGGTCTCGCTCCTCGCGGTGCTCAAGGCGGGCGGCGCGTACCTGCCGCTCGACCCGGACTACCCGGCGGACCGGCTCTCCTACATGCTGGCGGACGCGGAGCCCGCCTGTGTGATCGCCGACCGCGCCGACCGGACGCCGGCCGCCGGCATTCCCGTCGTCGCCCTGGACCGGCTGGACACGGCCCACCACCCGGACCGCAACCCCGCTCCCGGCCTCACCCCCCAGGACCCGGCCTACGTCATCTACACGTCCGGCTCGACGGGCCGCCCCAAGGGCGTCGTCGTCGGGCACGCGGCGATCGACAACCGGCTGCGCTGGATGCAGCACGAGTACACGATCGGCCCCGGCGACCGGGTGCTGCAGAAGACTCCGTCCGGCTTCGACGTGTCGGTGTGGGAGTTCTTCTGGGCGTTGCGGGTCGGCGCGACGCTCGTCGTCGCGGAGCCGGGCGGCCACAAGGACCCGGCGTATCTCGCCCGCGTCATCAGCGAACAGGCCGTCACCGCCTGCCACTTCGTGCCGTCGATGCTCCAGGTGTTCCTCGCCGAGCCCGCCGCCTCGACGTGCACGGGCCTGCGGCACGTGTTCTGCAGCGGTGAGGCGCTCCCCCGCGAGACCGTCCGCGAGTTCGGGCGGGTGCTGGGCGGCGTACCGCTGCACAACCTGTACGGGCCGACCGAGGCCGCCGTCGACGTGACGTACCACTCCTGCGACCCGGACGGGGCGGGTCCCGTCCCGATCGGCAAGCCGGTGTGGAACACCCGGCTGTACGTCCTGGACGCGGCCCTCCAGCCGTGCCCGCCCGGCGTACGGGGCGAACTCTTCCTGGCGGGCGTGCAGTTGGCCGACGGTTACCTCGGCCGTCCGGCGCTCACCGCGGCCCGGTTCGTCGCCGACCCGTACGGCGCGCCCGGCGCGCGGATGTACCGCACCGGTGACCTCGCGCAGTGGACCGGCTCGGGCGAGATCGAATATCTCGGACGCACCGACCACCAGGTGAAGCTGCGCGGACAGCGCATCGAACTCGGCGAGATCGAGGCGGAGCTGGCACAGGATCCGACGGTCGGCGCGGCCGGCGTCCTGGTCCGAGAGGACCGTCCGGGCGACCAGCGGCTGGTCGGCTACGTGACGCCCGCCGCGGGCGAGCAGGCCCCCGACCCGGAGGCGCTGCGCGCCCGGCTGGCGCGTACGCTCCCCGAGCACATGCTGCCCGGTGCCATCGTCGTCCTGGCCGACTTCCCGCTCAGCCCGAACGGCAAGCTGGACCGCAAGGCCCTGCCCGCCCCCGCGTTCACCGGTTCGGGCGACGGGGGCAGGGCGCCGGCCAACCACCGCGAGGAGACCCTCACCCGGCTCTTCGCCGAGATACTCGGGGTGGCCAGGGTCGGTGTCGACGACGCCTTCTTCGACCTCGGCGGGACCTCGCTGCTCGCGGCCCGTCTGGTCGCCCGGGTGAGGGACACGCTCGGCGCCGAGCTCACCATCGGCACCCTGTTCCAGGCCCAGTCCCCGGCGTCCCTGGCCGCGCAGCTCGACGCGGGGAACGCGGAGTCGGACCACGCCCTGGACACCCTGCTGCCACTGCGGGCCGCCGGTGACCGCACCCCGCTGTTCGCGTTCCACCCGGCGGGCGGCATCAGCTGGTGCTACTCGGGGGTGTTGTCGCGGCTCGATGCGGGCCAGCCGGTGTACGGGCTCCAGGCCCGCGGTCTGCACGGCGAGGGCCCCCTGCCCGCGACCATGGAGGAGATGGCGGCCGAGTACGTCGACGCGCTGCGCACGGTTCGCCCGCACGGGCCGTACCGGCTGCTCGGCTGGTCGGTGGGCGGCGTGCTCGCGCACACGGTCGCCGTGCGGCTCCAGGAGGCGGGCGAGGAGGTGGAGTTGCTGGCCCTGATGGACGCCTACCCGTCCGACCAGTGGCAGGACTCGGCGATCCCGGCCGAGGCCGACGCCCTGACGGCGCTGCTTCGGATGGCGGGGTACGACCGCACCGACGAGCTGACCCGCGAGGACGTGCTGGCCACCCTGCACCGGGAGGGCAGCGCACTCGCCGGGCTGCCGGACCGCACACTGTCCGCGGTGGTCGACATCGTGGTCAACAACGCCCGGCTGATGCGTGCCCACACCCACCGGCGCTTCGACGGCGAGGTGCTGTTCTTCACGGCGGCAGCCCCGCGCGAGGAGAGCTGGCTGACGCCGAACGCCTGGGCACCGTACACCGGCGGGCTCGAAAACCACGAACTGGACTGCCTGCACCCGGAGTTGACCCAGCCGGGTCCCCTCGACGAGGTGTGCGCCGTGCTCGCCGCCCGACTCAAGGAGTTGGACCACTCATGACGACGTCACCCTTCGACGCCCCCGACCAGGAGGCGGGCGGCGAGCCCACGCACCTGCTGCTGCGCAACGGGCAGGGCGCACACTCGCTGTGGCCGGTGTTCCGCGCGGTGCCCGAGGGCTGGGAGACGGTGCACGGCCCGGCCCCGTACGGCCAGTGCGTCGCGCGTCTGCAGGAACCGCCCGGGTAGGGAGAGCGACGGGACCACGATCGAGGGGGCCGCCCGATGGGCGGCCCCCTCGGCTGTCAGCCGACTGTCACTTCAGCAACTCCACCAGGCCGTCGGCCAGTTCGGTGCGCCAGCACAGGTAGTCGTGCCCACCGTTGTACTCGCGGTAGGCGGCGTCGTCGTACCCCTTGCGCTCCAGGGTGTCGCGCAGCCGGCGTGCGGCGGGCAGGGCGACCCACTCCTGCTCGCCGACCGAGAGCCAGAACCGTACCGGCAGCCGCTCGGCGGCGGCGATCCGCCCGGTGAGCCACTCGCAGTCCGCGGGGTCGGGCCGGTCGGGCCACCAGAACGACCCTGACTGCGCGAGCACCCGGCCGAACCGCGAGGGCGCGGTCACCGCCGCGTACGCGGCGGTCAGCCCACCGAGGCTCTGACCGGCCACCACGGTCCGCGCGGGGTCCTCGGTCAGCGGCAGCCACTCCCCCGCCCAGGGCAGCAGCTCGTGCTCCAGGAAGCCGACGAAGCCTTCGTTGCAGGCGAGTTCGGCCCACCGCTGGTCCGAGTCCACCGACTCGGGCAGCAGGGCGACGAGCGGCGGGATCCTTCCGTCGTCGATGAGGTTGTCCAGGAGCGCCGCGACGTCGAGCCCCGGCTGCCACATCTCGCCGTCCATCAGCACCAGGACGGGCAGGTCGCTGCCGCCCCCCGGCGGCTCGTACACGTGCACCTGCCGTTCGTTGCCGAGCAGTTCGCTGCGTACGGTGTGCTCGCTGACCCTGCCGCGCGGGACCTCGTCGCGCCGTTGCCAGTCCGCGCCGTGCGGGGCCTCCGGCAGTTCCACGTACGACACCGGGGGGCCGCCCCAACGGCGGGTCAGCGTACGGGCGTTCAGCGGGTCCTGTTGCTGGCTGCCGCGCAGCCACGGCCAGTAGGCCGCTCCCTGCGGGCCGCCGCCCTCGTCCGCGCAGAAGCTGTACGTGGCCCGCCAGTCGGCCCGCATCCGCACCGACCAGTGCCAGATGTCCGTGCCGGGCACCCGCTCCATCAGGTTGCCCGCGAGGTCACGCGGGTCGACGATCTTGTTCGGCATGACCAGGACCGCCCGGGTGGCGTCGCCGCCCTGCCACAGGAAGGTCACCACGCGGTACGCCTCGTCCCCCGCCGGGTCGGGCTCGACCACCGGGGCGCCGCCCGCCTCGCGTACCGCTCCCCAGAAGTCGTCCGAGGCGAGGGCCCGCTCCAGCCAGCTGCCGGCCGCGCGGGCCACGGGCTCCGGCCGGGCGATACGGGGCGGCCTGCGGGTCGTCCCGACGGGCGGCGGGGCGGTCAGCGGCATGTGGGGCCTCCAGCGATCACTTCGACGACTGCCTCGGGACCTGCCGGCCGCCTCGGCTGATAAGGCTCACCTTACTTGCGGTGACCTCGGGTCGTTTCGCGCCCTGGTGACAGAATGGCCGCCATGGCAGGTTCCTCCGAAGAATTCGAGCCCGAGTCTGACCGGGTCACCCGGCAGCTGCGCGACGACATCCTCGACGGAGTGCGCCGTCCCGGCAGCAAGCTCGTCGAGCGGGAACTCGCCGCCGAGCTCGGGGTGAGCCGGCTGCCCGTCCGCGAGGCGCTCAGGGCACTGGTGGCGGAGGGCCTGGTGACCCCCCGGCCGCGCACATGGGCGGTGGTGCGGGAGTTCAGCCCCACGGACATCGCGGACCTGGACGAGGTGCGTTCCGCACTGGACACGCTCACCTTCCGCCTGGCCGCCCAGCGGCGCTCCCGCGCGGGGCTCGGCAAACTGCGCGCCGACCTCGACGCCGAGCTGGCGGCGGCACACCGCGGTGACGCGGTGACGGCGCGGCGCGCCGCGGCCGACTTCCACGAGACGGTGACCGAGCTGGCGGCGAACGACCTGCTGAGCGAGCTGGAAGGCACGCTGCGCAGCCGGATGCGCTGGCTGCTGGTGCGCCACGACGACCTCGTGGACGTCGCCCGGGAGCACGAGGAGCTCTACGACGCGATCGCGGCTCGGGACGTGCCCCGGGTGGAGGACCTGATCCGCAAGCACCTGGAGTCGGGGCGCAGCGCGGCGGCGGCACACCTACGGGCGTCCAAGGAGTAACGGACCGGGGCGCATCCGGGCGTCCAGGGAGGGACGGACCAGCACGCCTCCCGGCGTCCACGGAGGGAACGGACCGGCACACCTCCGGGCATCCAGGAAGGGAACGGACCGGCACGCCTCCGGGCGTGCAGGGAAAAACGGAGCGGTGTCCTCCAGCCGCACCCTCGCCCAAATTTTGGTATCCCATTTCTATTGACCACCCCTCGTCGACACCCGTAGCGTCCCCGTCACTTGCTCCAGAACCCGATTTCGTGGCCCGGAATCGCTGAGAAGGGTGGCTGACGTGACCACAGCTCAGACCGCATCAGGCACCAATGGGATACCAACCGGTGCCGGAGATGCGAGCGCCGCGACCCAGGACCCCGGCAGCGCCCACCCCGGCACCAGCCCCCGGCTCTACAGCCCCGACCTCGCGCCGACCCTGCGCGAGGGGCGCAGCTGGGGCGCCTACAACGTCTTCACGCTGTGGGGCAACGACGTGCACAGCCTGGGCAACTACGCCTTCGCGCTCGGCCTCTTCGCCCTGGGAATGGGCGTGTGGGACATCCTGGCGGCCTTCGTGCTCGCGTCCGTCTTCCTCTTCGTGCTGCTCAGCCTATCCGGCTACATGGGTTCCAGGACCGGGGTGCCGTTCCCGGTGATGAGCCGGATCGCGTTCGGCGTCCGGGGCGCCCAACTGCCGGCGGTCATCAGGGGCGCGGTGGCGGTCGCCTGGTTCGGCATCCAGACCTATCTGGCCTCCTCCGTGCTCTCCGCGCTCCTCGTGACCCTCGCGCCGGGGACGAAGGCGTGGGAGCAGCACTCCTTCCTGGGCCTCTCCGCCCTCGGGTGGCTCTCGTTCGTCGCGCTGTGGCTGGTGCAGGTACTGATCGTCAGTTACGGCATGAACGTCATCCGCAAGTACATCGCGGTGGCGGCGCCCGCCGTACTGGTGACGCTGCTGGCGCTGGCCGTGTGGATGTTCGCCAGGGCGGACTGGTCCATCGCGATGGACGCCGGAAATCCGTTCACCGGGGGTGACCGCGTCCTGCACGTGCTGGAGGCCGCCGCGCTGTGGGTGGTCATCTACGGTACGTTCGTCCTCAACTTCTGCGACTTCACGCGGTCCGCGAGGAGCAACCGTTCCGTCCTGGTCGGCAACCTCGTGGGCATCCCGGTGAACATGCTGTTCTTCGCAGGCATCGTGGTCGTCCTCAGCGGTGCCCAGTTCAAGCTGAACGGCCGGGTCATCACCAACCCCGCGGAGATCGTGCAGGCGATCCCCAGCACGTTCCTGCTGGTACTGGCCTCGCTCGCGCTCATCGTACTGACGGTCGCGGTCAATCTGATGGCGAACTTCGTGGCGCCCGTCTACACCCTGGTCAACCTCTTCCCGCAGAAGCTGAACTTCCGGCGGGCGGGCCTCGTCAGCGCCGTGCTCGGCCTGGTCATCCTGCCGTGGAACCTCTACAACAGCCCGGTCGTCGTGGAGTACTTCCTCGGCGGGCTCGGCGCGTTCCTCGGCCCGGTCTTCGGCATCGTGATGGCCGACTACTGGCTGATCCGCAGGGCCCGGGTGCACGTCCCGCACCTGTACACCG
Source organism: Streptomyces sp. NPDC091272 (assembly GCF_044757485.1). Classification (NCBI taxonomy): domain Bacteria; kingdom Bacillati; phylum Actinomycetota; class Actinomycetes; order Kitasatosporales; family Streptomycetaceae; genus Streptomyces; species Streptomyces sp. NPDC091272. The sequence goes on along the minus strand of NZ_JBIVVC010000001.1, from coordinate 817,720 downwards.
AGGACCCGGCGGCCAGTTACGCCTACCGCTCGGGCATCAACCCCCGCGCCGTGACCGCGCTCGTACCCGCGGCGGCCGTCGCCGTCGCCGTGGCATTCGTCCCGGCCCTGTCCGCCGCATCCGGCTTCTCCTGGTTCGTCGGCACCCTGCTCGCCGCGCTGTTGTTCACCGTCCTCCCCGGCCGGCCCCGGGGACCCCACGCGGACGTGGACGGCGAGCACATCGCCGTACCCAGCGCGTAACACCTCCCACGTCGTACACCGTCAGAGACAGGAACACCCATGCGGCTGCTGGTCGTCAATGTCAACACCACCGAGTCGATGACGAGGAGCATCGGGGCGCAGGCGGCGGCCGCCGCCGCGCCGGGCACGGAGATCGTGCCGCTCACCCCGGCGTTCGGCGCAGAGTCCGTCGAAGGCAACTACGAGAGCCACCTCGCCGCGGTCGCCGTCATGGAGGCCGTGCGGGCCTACCCGGAGCCCTTCGACGCGGTGATCCAGGCGGGTTACGGGGAGCACGGCCGCGAGGGGCTCCAGGAACTGCTCGACGTGCCGGTCGTCGACATCACCGAGGCGGCGGCCTCGACAGCGCAGTTCCTGGGCCGCAGTTACTCGGTGGTGACCACGCTCGACCGGGCGGTCCCGCTCATCGAGGACCGCCTGGCGCTCGCCGGTCTCGCCGCCCGCTGTGCCTCGGTACGGGCGAGCGGACTGGCCGTACTGGACCTGGAGAGCGACCCGTCCGCCGCGGTGGAGGCCATCGTCGAGCAGGCCGTACTGGCCGTCGAGCAGGACCGCGCGGAAGTCGTCTGCCTGGGCTGCGGGGGGATGTCGGGCCTGGCCGAACGCGTCGTCGAGCGCACCGGCGTCCCGGTGGTGGACGGTGTGACCGCGGCGGTCACCGTCGCCGAGTCCCTGGTCAGGCTGGGCCTCAGCACCTCCAAGGTGCGTACGTACGCCCCACCCCGCCGCAAACACTTCCGCGCCTGGCCGCCGACGCCGGCGGCAACGAGCACGCGCTGACCCCCGAAGCTGACCCCCGAAGAAGCACCCGAACCCGCTCACCGCCCCGCGGCCTCCCCCTCACTCCCGCTCTCGCCCTCGGCCAGCAGCCGCAGCGCATCGAGCGCGACGACGCTGCCGCGTGCGACACCCTCGGCGACGACGTCCCGGTGCGGGTCGTAACCGCCGGTGGCCTTGGCGTCGGCGAGTTCGTCGGCGTTCACGCCGTCGATGACCAGGACACCGCCCGCGACAAGACCGCGGGTGGATGCCAGGACCAGGAGCGCGGAGAGTTCCATCTCGATCGCGACGATCCCGGCCCGGGTATACGTGTCCACCGGCAGCTCGGTGAAGCCGGGCTGGAAGGCGGCGCGGGTCCACACCACGCCGCGGTGGTACGGGGCCGCGGCCTCGCGGGCGGCCCGCTGGAGCGCGAGGACGCTCTCCGGGGCGGCGAAGGCGGGGTACTCGGGCGGCAGCAGTTGCCCGGTGACGCCGTCGTCACGTACGGCGGCCTCCGCGATGACGAGGTCTCCGTCACGGATGCCGGGTGCGACGGCGCCTGCGGTGCCGAGCCGCAGGACGGTCCGCGCGCCTGCGTCGGCAAGTTCCTGGAACAGCAGGATCGCGCCGGGTGCGCCGACGCCGTGCGAGGCCACGGTGACCGGGGTGCCCTTCCACAAACCGGCGAAAACGCGGTACTCACGGTGATGGGAAACCTCCCGCGACTCCTGCAGGAGCGCGGCGACGGCTGCCGCACGCGCGGGATCGCCCACGACGACCGCGCGAGGGGGCAGCCCGGTCCGGGGCATACGGGTGATGGGCAGCAGATCCTGCGTCATGGTTCGGACACTCCGGCGTGAGGTCGGACACGGACACGCCGGCGTCGGGCCGTCGCGGGGAACAGTGCGGTCAGCGTAACGAGGCGCGGGGCCAGAGCCCGAAAAAGCAAAAAACCCCTGTTCGACAGGGGTCTGAGCTGGTGTCCGAGGGGGGACTTGAACCCCCACGCCCGATAAAGGGCACTAGCACCTCAAGCTAGCGCGTCTGCCATTCCGCCACCCGGACAAGGTGTTTGCCGTGTGAGCCGGTGTGTTCCGGCCCGTTGCGACATGGAAAACAATACCAGGGGTTCACGGTGGGTTTCACCCGCGTATTGCATGGTCAGTGACCTGCGGCCGGTCTTGCGGGAGGTGGTCCGGACCTCGTCCGGCGGGGAGAGTCCGCTGTTCCTCGCGCCGGAGCGAGGGCGGGGGCGTGCTTCGGCACCGTGCGCCCCTGGTGGGGGCTGTGGGGCGCACGGTGCCCGACGCGGCTGAGCGGGTGTTCGAGCTCATGGCCGGCCGAGCTCACCCCGCCGACGTGGCTCTGGTGGCCGCGCTCGCGCAGGGAGAGCAGTCGTAGTACTAATGGCCGCGGCTCGCGCAGCGAGTGCAGTCGCGGGTCAGTGGCCACGCTCGCGCAGCGAGTGCAGGTGGGCGCTGGACTTGCGGGCGAAGGCGAGCGAGTCGGTGGGGTTGTCGTGTTCGACCTGCCAGTGGTGGTCGCGGCCGCGGTGGGTGCGGTTGACCGCCGAGATGAAGCGCTTGTAGTCGATGTCTCCGTCCCCGACGTCCGTCATGCGGTAGCCGTCCGTGGCGGCGGCGTCGTGCTCGCCGTCCTTGACGTGGAAGAGCGGGTAGCGGTGGGGCTGCTTCAGCACGTAGCGCAGCGGGTCGAAGGGGGCCGGGGTGCCGTCGACCCGCTTGGAGAAGCGGAACTGCGCGACGTACGCCCAGTAGATGTCCATCTCCAGGTGGACCAGGCGGGGATCGGTCTCGGCGAGGAGCACGTCGTACAGGCGGGTCTTCGGGTCGTCCGTGGCGAAGGAGAACTCCTCGGCGTGGTTGTGCTGGTAGAACTTCATGCCGCGCTTGCGCGCCGCCTCGCCGTACGTGTTGAAGTCCTCGGCGCAGCGCTTCCAGCCGTCGACGGTCGCGCCGTAGCGCCAGGGGCCCGAGGCCGTGCCGATGTGCTCCAGGCCGAGGGTCTGGGCGTCGTCGAGGACCTTGTTGAGGTTCTGGGCGAAGGTGTACGCGTTCGGGTTGCCGTCGTCGTAGTACCCGACGTGGCTGCCGATGCCCCGCAGGCCGTGGTCGCGGGCGAGGCGGCGGAGCTGGGGCAGGGTGATGGCGCCGACCGAGCCCTGGGTGTAGCCCGCGTACTCGACCTCGTCGTAGCCGTACAGCTCCAGCTCCGCGAAGACCTTCGCGAAGCCGAGGCTGGCGACCTTGTCGCGCAGGGAGTAGAGCTGGATGCCGAGCCGGCCGGGCGGGAGTACGGGCCGGCCGCTGCGGCCCTTGTCCTGGGAGGTGCTCCGGGTTGTCGCCGCCGTTGCCGGGGTCGCGGCGGCGGCGCCCAGCAGGGCTGCCGCGGTCGTTCCGGCGGCCACTCCGAGCATGTTCCGCCTGGAGAGGCGGTGAGAGAGCTCGGGATCGTGCACGGACTTGTTGGTGTTGCGGGGCATGCGGGCTCCTTGAGTGGGTGTGCGGGACGGTCCAGGGGGGCGGGGCGCGGGGCTCGCGGGTCCGGGGCGGGCCCCGGTCAGGCGGCCCCCGTCACGGGGGAGGTGTCAGTGCAGGCCTGCCAGCCGGAGCAGCAGTGCCTTCACCTCGGTGGCCTCGGTGCGGCCGTCGAGCGCGTGGGGGGTGGAGCAGAGGATGAGCGGACCTTCGTCGTCGCTCGCGGGGAGGCGGCCGTGGCTGCCCCGGATGGGCGTCGGGTCCAGGGGGACCACGGCCATCCGGTAGCGCATGCCGAGTTTCTTGCGGGCCACCGCGGTGGCCGCCCTGACCCGTACGTACGGGTCGAGGGGGTCGAGGAAGAGCTCGACCGGGTCGTAGCCGGGTTTGCGGTGGATCTCGACGAGCTGGGCGAAGTCCGGGGCCTTGGCGTCGTCGAGCCAGTAGTAGTACGTGAACCACGCGTCGGGGGAGGCCACCGCGACCAGTTCGCCGGAGCGGGGGTGATCGAGCCCGTGGGCCTTCTTTCCCTCGTCGTCGAGGAGCTCGTCGATCCCCGCGAGGCCGGCGAGCGCCGCCCGGGTGGCTTCCATGTCCTCGGGCCTGCGGACGTAGATGTGCGCGATCTGGTGGTCGGCGACGGCGAACGCCCGTGAGGTCATCGGGTCGAGGTACTCCATGCCGTCCTGCGTGTGGACCTCGATCAGGCCGGCGCGGCGCAGGGCCCGGTTGATGTCCACGGCGCGCGAGACGCGGGTGATCCCGTACTCGGAGAGCGCGACGACGGTGCGCCCTGCCGCCTCGGCATCGTCCAGGAGCGGTGCCATGACCGCGTCCAGGTCGGCTGCCGCGCGGTACGCCCTGGGGTCGTCGGGGCCGTAGCGCTGGAGGTCGTAATCGAGGTGCGGGAGGTAACAGAGGGCCAGGTCGGGCTGGTTCGTACGGAGGATGTGGCGGGTCGCGTCGACGATCCAGCGCGAGGAGGTGAGGTCGGCTCCCGGGCCCCAGAAGTGGAAGAGCGGGAACGTGCCGAACTTCTCGGTCAGTTCGTCGTGGAGGGCCGGCGGACGCGTGTAACAGTCGGGCTCCTTGCGGCCGTCGGCGTAGTAGACGGGGCGCGGGGTGACGGTGATGTCCGTGTCGGCGCCCATCGCGTACCACCAGCAGATGTTGGCGACGGTGTAGTCGGGGTGCACGCGGCGGGCAGCGTCCCAGACCTTGTCGCCGGAGACCAGGCCGTTGTGCTGGCGCCAGAGGAGCACCTCGCCCAGCTCTCGGAAGTACCAGCCGTTGCCCACGATGCCGTGTTCGGCCGGGGCGGTGCCGGTGAGGAAGGTGGACTGCGCCGAGCAGGTGACGGCGGGCAGGACGGTGGTGAGGGGCGCCCGGGAACCGGCTTCGGCGAGCTTCTTGAGGCGGGGCATGTGGTCGAGGAGGCGCGGGGTGAGACCTACGACGTCCAGAACCAGGAGCGGGGTGGGGCGCGGGGGCGACGCGGGGGCCGAGGAGGAGGCGGCAGCGGCAGCGGCAGCGGCAGCGGCAGCAGCTGGAGCTGGAGCATGGGAAGGAGTGGGCGGTGTGGGCGGTGTGGACTGGGTGGACGGTGTGGACTGTGAGGTCACGGAAGCTCCTTCAGGCCCAGGTCAGCCAGGAGGTCGCGGGCGAGTGTGAGTTCGGCGGCGATGCCGTCGGCGAGCTGGGCGCGGGTACGGGGCCGAAGCTCCTGCGGGAGGGCCTGCCAGGTGTACGTCTCGACCTCAAGATGACGGGTCAAGGGGTGCCCCGACGGACCGCCCATGAGACGGGTCAGTACGTCCTGGAGGACGGAGAGGGTGGAGGTGAGGGGCGGCGCGGGCGGCGCGTGGAGGGGGACGTGGAAGTGGGCGCGCCAGGGGGAGGCGGTCGGGAGGGGGAAGGAGGGGGTCGCCTCTGTCGGGGGCGCTGCGGGGGTGAGCACCGGGGGGTCGGTGGTGGCGACCGTCAGGGGGTCGGTGGTGAGCGCAGGGGTGGTCGTGACGGTTACCCGGGGCGCTGGGTGGGCTGGGGACGCGGTGATGAGGGGTGTGGCGGCCGGAGTGATGACGGCGCCGGAAGCTGCGACCCGTGGGGGATCGCTCTCCCCGACGGCTCCGGACGCGGCGGCCCCCCGAACCACGCCCTCGCAGACGACCGCTCCGGGCGCGGCGGTCTCGCGCGAGTCCGCCCCGGGCAGTGCGACGGGCGGGGCGGTCTCACACAAGTCCGCCCCGGGCAGTCCGGCCGGCGGCGTGGAGGTCAAAGGTGCGGCGGCGGTCCGCGGAGTGAGCGCCTCGGGAAGGTCGTCCGTGCCGTGGAGGGTGTCCGGGGCCGTGCGCGTCTGGTGGAGGAAGCGGGGTTCCGCGAAGTGGGCGAGGGCGCTGCGGACCTCGGGGAGATGGGGGTGTTCCGCGTGCAGGGCGGCCGAGAGCTGGGCCTTGGCGATGGTGATGTCCGCCGCGGCCAGGGCGTTCAGGGCGGTGGCCGGGTCCTCGAAGGACGTCGCCAGATGGCAGGTGTCCACACAGACGCCGATCCGTGGGTTCGCCAGCTCACCGAGCGGGGCGATGGCGTCGGCCGTCGTCTCGATCGTGCAGCCCGGCTCGGGTTCCAGACCGATGCGGATGGACTTGCCGGTCAGGTCCTCCAGCGCGTCGAGGCGTTCGGCGAGGGTGGTGAGGGCCGCGCGGGCCGTGTCGGCGGCGGCGGGGTCCTGCTCGTACGGGATACGCCACGCCAGCGGCAGGGTGGAGATGCTCCCCTCGCTCACGTCGTCCGGGAGCAGCACGGCGAGGAGGCGGGCCAGGGTGGTGGTGTAGGCGAGGCGTTCCGGGTCGGTCCAATCCGGTTTGTACACCCGGTACTTGACCTCCTGCGCGCCGAACCCTTCGTACGGGAACCCGTTGAGGGTGACGACTTCGAGGCCGCGCCGGTCGAGTTCGGCGCGCAGGCCGCGCAGTGCCGCAGGGTCGGAGACCAGCGTGTGCGCGGCGGCCCTGGCCAGCCAGAGGCCGATACCGAGCCGGTCCCGGCCGAGACGCCTGCGAACGGGCTCGCAGTGGTCCCGGAGCTGTGCCAGCACGCCGTCGAGGGTCTCGGCGGGGTGGACGTTGGTGCAGTACGCGAGGTGGACGGTCGAACCGTCGGGGTGGCGGAAGCGCATGTGGGGTGTCCCCTTCCGGTGCCGCGCTTGGGGGCGTGAGAGGTGCGGAGCGCCGCTACTCCCCGCCGCGGAGGATGGAGTTGCCCTCGTGCAGGAGTGGCGAGGCCTCGGCGGCTGTCAGGTCGAGCCGGCCGCTGAGGCTGTAGAACGCGACCGGGTTGCGCCACATGACCTGGTCCACGTCGTCCTCTGAGAACCCGGCGGCGAGCAGCGCGTCGGCCGCCTTGCGGGTCATGAGGGGGTCGCTCCTCCCCCAGTCCGCGGCCGAGTTGATCAGGACACGGTCCGTGCCGTGCTTCTGGATGATCGCGACCATCCGGTCCGCGTCCATCTTGGTGTCCGGGTAGAGCGAGAAACCGAGCCAGCAGCCGCTGTCGGACGCCGCCTGCACGGTGGTCTCGTTGAGGTGGTCGACGAGGACCCGGTCCGGCGGCAGCTGCGACTCCCGTACGACGTCGAGGGTGCGGTGGAGTCCCGCGAGCTTGTCGCGGTGCGGGGTGTGGACCATGGCGGGCAGACCGTGCTCGACCGCGAGTTGGAGCTGGGCGGCGAGGGCGTGGTCCTCGGCCGGGGTCATCGAGTCGTAGCCGATCTCGCCGACGGCGACGACGGAGTCCTTGACGAGGTAGCGGGGAAGCTCGTCGAGTACGGGGGTGCAGCGGGGGTCGTTCGCCTCCTTGGGGTTGAGGGCGAGCGTGCAGTGGTGGGCGATGCCGTACTGGGCGGCGCGGAAGGGCTCCCAGCCGAGGAGGCCGTCGAAGTAGTCGAAGAAACTCGCGGGCGAGGTGCGGGGCTGACCCAGCCAGAAGGCCGGCTCGACGACGGCGCGCACCCCGGCGGCGTACATCGCCTCGTAGTCGTCCGTGGTGCGTGAGGTCATGTGGATGTGCGGGTCGAAGATGCGCATCAGGACTCCTCCGGGAGTGCATCGGGGCCGGGGGCGGGGGCGGAAACCGTTCCGGGGCCGGGAGCGGGTGCTGCTCCGGGGACGGGGGCGGGGACGGGGCCGGATGCCGTCCCGGCGTCGGAAGCGGGGGCCGTTTCGGGAGCAGGAGGGTCGGCCTGAGTCGTGCGGGCGAGGGCGAGTACGACGTGGAGGTCGGCGGGCACGGCACGGCCGGCGGCGGTGCGTTCGGCTGCGTAGTCGGTCAGCATGCGGGCCAGCTCCGTATCGCCTCCTGCGCGGTGGGCCAGAGCATGGACGGCGTCGACGGGGACGCCGGTGAAGAGGCACTTGAGAACGGCGTGCCGCCACGCATGCGGGTCCAGGTGGGTGGAGGCGTACGGTCCGACCGCGGCGGCGATCAGACGGGTGTCGTTGGCACGGAGCGCGTCCTCCACGAGAGGCAGGGCGGAGCCGTCCCGGACATGTTCGAGGTACGGCAGTGCCAGCAGGACCGCCTTGCGCTCGGCGGCCGCGCCCTGGGCGTAGAGCCGGTGGACGGTGACACGGTCGGCCTGAGCCGCACAGAGGAGAAGCACGCGGGCGGCGGAGGCAGCGTCGGGGGTCCGTGCGGGGGCCGGTGCGGAGATGGCGGACGACCCGTGGGCCGGGGCCGACCCTCCAGCCTGCCCCCCTGGTACGGCAGCCCCGGTCTCCCGCGCACGGCAGTGCCTGCCCGCCTCCGCGAATCGGGCCTCCCAGGTCGGCAGGGCCGTACGCCGCGCGCCGAAGCCCGTAACCCCCGTCGAAGCGTCCGCGGCCCGCGCCGAGGCATCCGAGGCCCCCGCCCCGGAACCTCCAGCCCCGGCAGCAGCCGCCCCTGCTGCCGCTGCCGCCTCCGCCAGTGCCTCGTGGAGCCATGCTCTCGATGCGCCTGTGAGCTGGGATTCGAGGGAGTGCCTCAGTGCGGTCAGGCTGCCGTCTGCGGTTGTCGTCACGGTGTGCCTTTCGCGGGTGCGGTGGTGGTGGCCCGGGGTGGCCGCTCCGAACGGTCCGGCCGCTGGATCCCCGTTGCCGCCTTGCTCAGGAACTCCATGGAACTGCGGGCCAGTTCGGGGCCGGCGTGGGAGTGGCGGGGCAGTTCGACCACCGTCAGGCCCTGGTAGCCGGTCTCGGCCAGAGCGGCCAGGACCGGTGGAAAATCGATCTCGCCCTCGCCGAACGGCAGGTGCTCGTGCACACCGCGCCGCATGTCCTCGATCTGTACGTGACACAGCCACGGCGCCGCCTCGCGTACGCACTCGGCGGGCGAGGCCGGTTCCAGGCACTGGCAGTGGCCGATGTCCAGGGTGAGCCCGAGCTGTCGCGGATCGTCGAGGGCACGGCGGAGCTGGTGGAAGTCGGCGAGGGTGGCCACCAGATGGCCCGGTTCGGGTTCCACGGCCAGGGGAATGCCGGCCGACGCCGCCGCTTCCAGCACAGGAGCCATGGAGTCCACGAGCCGCTGCCACGCGACCTGCGCCGGCGTGCGGGCAGGAGCCGTACCGCTGAAGCAGTGCACGGCGTGGGCCCCCAGGTCGGCGCCGACCCGTACCGCCGTACGGAGGAGTCCGGCCCGCGCGCTCCGATCCGCCGGGTCCGCGTCCAGGAGGGTGGGGCCGTGCTTGCGACGAGGGTCCAGGACGTAGCGGGCACCGGTCTCGACGGTGACGGTGAGACCCAGCCTGTCCAGCCGCGTGGCCAACTTGGTTGTCAATGCCGGTAGTTCCGGTGACATCGGGTCGAGGTGCATGTGGTCGAGCGTGAGGCCCACACCGTCGTAGCCGAGGTCCGCGAGGAGCGCCAGAGCGTCGTACAGCCGCAGATCCGTGAGGCCGTTGGTGCCGTAGCCGAAGCGGAGAGACCTCTCGCGGGGCGGGTGAGGGATTTCGCGGGGCGGGTGAGGGCTCTCACGGGGCGGCTGAGGACTCTCCGGAGGCGGTACGGGGCTCGCCGAGGGTGGTATATGGCTCGCCGAGGGCTGCAGAGGGTTCACGTGGGGCTCACCTTCCGCGCGAGGCGGCGGGCCACGGGGGCCAGCGCGAGCAGCGCCGCCCCCGTTCCCAGCGCGCCGGACCTGGCCGCCAGGGCCGCCTGGAGCGGGATCATCGCGCGGATGCCTCCACCGACCGCCCGCTGGGTGAGGGGCGGGGACGGATTGAGCGCGGCGTGCAGGAGGGGCAGGCCTGCGGTCCGCAGATAGGTCGCTGCGAGAACACGGGCCACGGCGCGGCGGGCCAGGGGATCGGGCCACGCGCCGAGCTGCCCGCCGACACCCCGCCGATCCCCTCCCGGCCGCGCCGGACCCGACGAAACAGCGGCCGTCCGCACGGCCGAGCGCACACTACCGCCCTCGTTCGGGGCGGTGCCCCTTTCCGCCCCTCGGGAGAGACCGATCGCGATGGCGGCGACCGTGCCAAGGGCCCCTGCGGGGACCGCCGTTGAGCCGCCCTGGACCTCGTGCCGGGACACCTCCGTCACTCCGTAGGTGTGCGCGGCGAGCAGGGCGGCGGCGGACAGCGCGTGCGCCGCGTGCGCGGACGGAAGCCTGCTGGCGGTGGCCGCCCGGTCGGCAGGACTCGCCCCTCCGCGGCCCGAGCGGGGCGCACCGCCCCCGGCCGGGCGGAAGGACCCCGTCGCCGTCGCCCCCATCAGCAGGTCGAGTGCTCTCGCGGTCGCCATCGCCGCCGGGGCCAGCGCCGTGTGCTTGAGTTTCAGGTCGTACGCCCAGACCGTCGCGGTGACCGCCGACGCCACGGCCAGCGTGGGGCGGCCTGCCCGCGAGGCCAGCAGGAGACCTGCGGCCGACAGGGCCCCGGCGGCCGAGAGCGCGGCGGTCGGGGAGATGCGGCCGGACGGGATCGGGCGGTGCGGCCGGTCGATCGCGTCCTCCGCGCGGTCCGCCCAGTCGTTCAGGGCCATGCCCGCCTCGTACAGACAGAGGGAGGAGGCGACGGCGAGCGCCGTGCCCCTGTTCGGGCGCACGGCGAGCGCGGCAGCGCCTGCGAGCGCGTCCCCAGGTACGGTCAACAGGGCCGACACGCGGAGGAGTTCGAGCCACGCCTGGGTGTGCGCGCCGCGCGGCCCCGTCATGCGGCCCCGCCCGCCAGCACCGTACCGAAGGCCACGAGGTCCGCGTACTGATCGGCCAGTGCGGCCGAGCCTTCGCCGTCCGGGTCCTTGAAGTAAAAGGCAAGGGCGGGCAGCGGTCCGGACAGGCCGCGTTCGTGGGCTCGGGCGAGGAGCCGGACCAGGTCCAGGACCAGGGGGGCGGCGAGCGCCGAGTCGCAGCCCTGCCAGGTGGTCTGGAGCGTCATTCGGGAGCCGAGGAAACCCTCGAAGGCGATGTGGTCCCAGGCGGTCTTCCAGTCGCCGAGCGCGGGAACCTCGTCGATGTGCACCTGCCCCTGCGGGAGTTGGCCGAGGGTGTCGGTCAGGACGCGGTTCTTGCCCGCGTTCTTGGCCGCCGCCGCTGCCGGGTCCGCGAGCGCGGCGCCGTCACCGCCGCCGAGCAGGTTCGTGCCCGACCAGGCCCGGACCGGGAGCGCACGCTGCAGGAACATGGGGGCGAGGACCGCGCGCAGGAGCGTCTGGCCGGTCTTGCCGTCCCGGCCGGCGTACGGCAGCCCGCTCGCGGCGAGGTCCGCCGCCAGGGCGGGTGCGTACAGGCCGGTGGACGGGGTGAAGTTGACGTACGGGCAGCCTGCGCGGATCGCCGCCGCCGCGTAGAGGGAACTGGGCGCGAGCGCCTCGTCACCCGGTGCGGGCTCGGTGGAGGACACGTTGACGACCACCACCCGTGACAGCCCGTGGCGGTCCCGGAAGTCGGTCATGTCGGCGGCGAAGGCAGAGATCAGCGCGTCGTGCGGCCTGCTGTCGCCAGGCAGCGGCCCGCCCGGCCTGATCTCCGCGTCCGCCGCGGCCAGTTCGGCGCGTACGGCTGCGGTCAGGCCGTGCGGCAGGACGCCGCCGGCCTCCAGTTCCTCGGCCCGTTTGGGCAGCGGGCAGCTCGCCGTGTCGTGGCCCCCGAAGACCAGTGCGGAGAGGGCCGGAAGTCCGGATGCCGCGAAGGGCGCGGTCTCGGTGACCATCCCGGTCGGCGGGTGCAGGCCTCCCGCGGTGGCCGCGCACCCCGCGACGGCGGTGGTGGCGACCGAGCCTCGTGCACCGACCAACCAGACGCCGGTACGGGCCGGGGCGGGAGAGTGGCGTTCGACATCTGTGGGCACGGCATCTGTGGGCACGGCGGAGCCTCCCTGCGCTGTAAAGCTGAAAGCACTGAAGTGGGTGGTGGAGGGGGAAGTCGCGGACTCGCGGGCGGGCGGGACGGCGGTGGAGGAAGAGACGGGGCAGAGGGGGGGGTGGGGCACGACGGGTGGCTGGTGAGGGGCGGTGGGGGGGGGGGGGCGAGCCACCCCCCCCCCCCGCCCTCGGCACGCCCCCGCCCGGCGCCGGGGCCGTCCCTACCCAGGATGTAGCGGGACCAAACCAGGGCCTCGGG
>NZ_JBIVVC010000001.1:672943-805607 GCF_044757485.1 Streptomyces sp. NPDC091272 | reverse complement strand
CTACCCCCGATCTTCGTCATCAGCATTCCCGCGCCCCGCGGAAGCGAAAGCGCGCCGGGCCCCGCCCGGGGGGGGGGGGGGGGGGGCGCCGGGGGGGGGGGGGGGGGGGGGGGGGGGGCCCCCCCAGGGCAGAGCCTCGCCCGCCCATCGCCTTCGTCACGCGCCGTCCGTCAGGAGGGCAGTTCCTTCAGCTGGATGTCGCGGAACGACACCTGGTCGTCGGCCCCGTGGTTCTGGAGGCCGAAGTAGCCGTCCTTCAGGCTGCGTTCCGGATCGGTGTTGGTGAAGTCGTTGACCTTTGCCCCGTTGAGGAAGATCTGCAGACGTTCGCCCTGGACGCGGATCTCATAGCTGTTCCACTGGCCCGGCGGGCGCAGCACCCGGTCGCGTTCCTTCACGTTCGCCGACTTGAAGGAGTAGACGGATCCGGTGGTGCGGTCCGGTGCGTCGGTGGCGTCGATCTGGATCTCGTAGCCCTTGTTGACGGCCGACCAGGGGTCGTCGGAGGCCGGGAAGCCCACGAAGACACCGGAGTTGTCGTCACCGGACATCTTCCAGTCCAGCTTCAGGGAGTACGACTTGAACTCCTTGGCCTGGTACCAGAGGAGGCCCATGCCACCGTCGGAGCGCAGTTCGCCGTCGACGACGTCGAACTTGCCGGGCCCGGCCTGCTTGAAGCCTTCGAGCGTCTTGCCGTTGAAGAGCGGCCGGTAGCCGGTCTGCGGCTTGCAGTCGGCCTTGACCTGTCCGGCCGCGTAGCGCAGTCCGCCCAACAGGTGCTGACGGAAAGCCGGTTCGGCGTACGACTCCTTGGTGTGGCCGCTTCCGGTGTAGAAGGATCGGCCTCCCTCGTAGGTCTGGCACCAGGCGATCGGGTGGTCGCCCTTCATGGTGCCGCCGTTGTAGGTCGTCTCGTCGAGCGTGGCGAGGACGCGGGCCTTGGCACGGGGGTTGGTGCGGTAGTTGTACCACTCGTCGGTGCGCTCGACGGACTCGCCGTAGTGCGCGGTCGAGGGGTGGGTGTGGTCCTCGAACCGGGTGGTGGCCTTCTGGATCTGCGGGTGGGAGGCGAAGTACGCGCCGACCAGGCCGCCGTAGAAGGGCCATTCGTACTCGGTGTCGGCAGCGGCGTGGACGCCGACGTAGCCGCCGCCGGTGCGGATGTAGTTCTCGAAGGCCTTCTGCTGGTCGGTGTTCAGGACCTCACCGGTGGTCGACATGAAGACCACGGCGTCGTACCTGGCGAGGTTGCTGGTGGTGAACTGGGCCGCCTCCTCGGTGGAGTCGACGGTGATGTTGCTGGTCCTCCCCAGTTCCTTCAGCGCGGCGACACCCTCGGGGATCGAGTCGTGCCGGAAGCCGCCGGTCTTGGAGAAGACCAGGACCCGCTTGGCCGTCCTGTCGACCGGGGTGTTCGACAGCTCGAAGTCGTCGAGGTCGTAGAGTGCGCCCGCGCCGGTTCCGCCCTTGAAGACCAGGAAGAGTTCGGTGGTCTGCTTGGGGACGTTGCGCAGCGGTACGTCGACGTCCTGGAAGGTCTCCCAGCCGCCGGTCACCGGGATCGGCGCGGAACCGAGGATCGGTCCCTTCGCGGACCCGGTGCGTACCTCCAGGAAGCCGCCCGCGCCGCCGGAGGAGACGCGTGCCGTGAGCTTGGTGGTGCCGGTGAGGTTGTAGGGCTTGAAGGAGATCCAGTCGTCGTTGTCGATGTCGCCGACGGTCTTGCCGCCGCGGGCCGGAGCCTTGTCGTAGACCTTGATCCCCGACTGGCCGTTGAAGTGCTCGGCCTGCCGGTGCCTGGGCTGGAGCTGGGCCTGGTCGTGGCTGGTCAGCGGGGCCTGGCCGCCACCACCGGCGTCCGTGTACTCGGCGTCGAAGACTCCGAAGATGTTGGCGTTGGGGTCGTGCCCGCCGTCGGACGAGGTCTTGATGGTGCCGGAGCAGCCGTTGGCCGAGGTGATCGGGTGGCCGTGGCTGTCATGGCCCAGGATGTAGGTGACCTTGACCTTCGCGCAGTCGATCGGCTTGCCGCCGGCGCCGTCCTCGGCATCGCTCACCTTCACCTTGAAGGGGATCTCGTCCCCGAAGGTGAACAGCGTTCCCTCGGCGGGCAGTTCCAGCGTCACCTTGGGTGCGGTGTTGCCGACCACGACGTGCGCGCTCGCCGAACCGGTGCGGCCCGTCGGGTCCTTCGCCGTCACGGTCGCGGTGTACGTGCCGTTCTTCTTGTACGTGTGGGTGGGGTTGGCCTCCGTCGATGCGGGCGTGCCGTCACCGAAGTCCCAGCTGTACGTGAGCGCGTCGCCGTCGTCGTCCGTGGTGCCGGCCGAGGAGAACGTGACCTTCAGCGGCGCGGTGCCCGAGGTCTTGTTCGCTGCGGCGACGGCGACCGGGGAGCGTCCGCCGGTGGCGTTCTCGATGCGGTAGAGGCCGCTGTTCTCGTCGCCGCCGAACCACGCGGTGCCGTAGTCGAGGACGTACAGCGCGCCGTCGGGGCCGAAGGCGCTGTCCATGACCTGGGTGCCGGTCCACGGGAACGGGTTGATCTTCTGGACGGTGCCGTCCTCGCCCTGCTCGATCCGCTTGATCCAGCGGCGGCCGAACTCGGTGGCGAAGAAGTCGCCGTCGTAGGCCTCGGGGAACTTCACCGGGGAGTCGAGGGCCGCGTCGTAACGGTAGACCGGGCCGCCCATCGGGGACTCGGAGCCGGTGCCGAACTCGGGGACGGAGTCGCCGTCGTAGGGGATCCAGGCGGCCTGGGCCGGCGGGAGGTCCACGAGGCCGGTGTTGTGCGGCGATTCGTTCTTCGGGGCCGCGCAGTCGAAGGCGGCGCCGGAGGTCTTCGTCGCGAAGTCGTAGTCGACGTAAGGCTGGTTGTCGCCGGTGCAGAACGGCCAGCCGAAGTTGCCCGGCTTGGTCACCCGGGCGAACTCGACCTGGCCCGCGGGTCCGCGCTTGGGGTCGGCGGCGCCTGCGTCCGGGCCGTAGTCACCGACGTAGAGGATGCCGGTCTTCTTGTCGACACTGAAGCGGAAGGGGTTGCGGAAGCCCATCGCGTAGATCTCGGGCCGGGTCTTGTCCGTGCCGGGGGCGAAGAGGTTGCCCCCGGGGACGGTGTAGGAGCCGTCGTCGGCCACCTTGATACGGATGATCTTGCCGCGCAGGTCGTTGGTGTTGCCCGCGGAGCGGCGGGCGTCGAACGCGGGGTTGCGGTCCGGGCGTTCGTCGATCGGCGTGAAGCCGTCGGAGGCGAAGGGATTGGAGTCGTCGCCGGTGGAGAGGTAGAGGTTTCCCTGGGCGTCGAAGTCGATGTCACCGCCGACGTGGCAGCACATCCCGCGGGTCGCGGGGATGTCGATGACCTTCTTCTCGCTGGCGTTGTCCAGGGTGCCGTCGGCCTTGAGGACGAAGCGGGAGAGCCGGTTCACCCCGTCGAACTTGGCGAAGTCGGCGGCGGTGCCGTTCTCGGGGGCGTCGCCCGCGGGGGTGTCCAGGGGCGGGGCGTAGTAGAGGTACACCGCGCGGTTCTGGGCGAAGCCCGGGTCCAGCGCGATGCCCTGGAGGCCTTCTTCGTCGTGTGAGTACACGGGGATCTTGCCGACCACCCGGGTGTTGCCCGCGGCGTCCGTGGCCCGGAGTTCGCCGCTGCGGGAGGTGTGCAGGACCGTGCGGTCCGGGAGGACGGCGAGGGACATCGGCTCGCCGGTCTCCTCGCCGCCCTTGGCCAGGGTGACCTGCTGGAAGTCCTCGGCCGCCGCGGCCTTGGGCTCGGCGGGCGCGGGCTGTGCCGCGGCGAGCTGGGGGGCCGTGAAGGCGAACGAGGTGGCGGCGAGAAGGCTGCCGGTGAGGAGGGCCAGGGAGCGGCGGGCCCGGTGGGTGGACCCGGGGTGGGGCCGGGTTCTGAAGCGCTTTCTGTGCACGGGGTCCTCCGGAGTGGATGGACGGGCGGGTGCGGTGGAGCGCGGTGCGTGGGCGGGTGCGGTGGGACGCGGTGCGGGTCAGGTGCGGGTGCGGGTGCGGGTGCGGGTGATGTGCGCCCGTGCGCCGGGGTGGTGGGCGTGGGGCCGCGGTGCGGTCGTGCGACCTATGGCATGTACATGTGGTGGACGGTAGCTCCGTTTGTACGGGGCGGAAAGGGCTTGCGCAGCAAAGAGTTGCCGCTTTGGCCTGGGGGTGGACAAAGCGGGAGGGGCCCACGCGCCTGCGCAGGACGGGCCCCTCCCCTGCCCCTAGTCCGCGCCCCCTCCGAACGCCGCGTCGAACGACGCGCTCGGCGGGTCGAAGTCGAACCGCTTCAGATGGGTCAGGGCTTCGGGCGCCCCGGCCAGGCGGTCCATGCCCGCGTCCTCCCACTCCACCGAGACCGGTCCCTCGTAGTCGATCGAACGGAGCATCCGGAAGACGTCCTCCCACGGCACATCGCCGTGGCCGGCCGACACGAAGTCCCAGCCCCTGCGCGGGTCGCCCCACGGCAGGTGCGAGCCGAGGCGGCCGTTGCGGCCGTCCAGGCGGGTGCGGGCCTCCTTGCAGTCCACGTGGTAGATCCGGTCGCGGAAGTCGTACAGGAACCCGACCGGGTCGAGGTCCTGCCAGACGAAGTGCGAGGGGTCGAAGTTCAGACCGAAGGCCGGCCGGTGACCGACCGCTTCGAGGGCGCGGTGCGTCGACCAGTAGTCGTACGCGATCTCGCTGGGGTGCACCTCGTGGGCGAAGCGGACGCCCTCCGCGTCGAAGACGTCCAGGACGGGGTTCCAGCGCTCGGCGAAGTCCTCGTAACCCCGCTCCACCATGTGCTCGGGGACCGGCGGGAACATCGCCACCAGGTGCCAGATCGACGATCCGGTGAAGCCGACGACCGTACGGACCCCGAAGGCGGCGGCGGCCCGCGCCGTGTCGGCCATCTCGGCCGCCGCCCGGCGCCGCACACCCTCCGGTTCACCGTCGCCCCAGATGCGCGGCGGCAGGATCGCCTGGTGGCGTTCGTCGATGATGCTGTCGCAGACGGCCTGTCCGACCAGGTGGTTGGAGACGGCCCAGCACTTCAGTCCGTACTTGTCCAGCAGGGCGTGCCGTGAGTCCAGGTAGGAGGGGTCGGTCAGGGCCTTGTCCACCTCGAAGTGATCGCCCCAGCAGGCGAGTTCGAGGCCGTCGTAGCCGAAGTCACGTGCGTACGCGCAGACCTGCTCCAGTGGGAGGTCCGCCCACTGGCCGGTGAAGAGGGTGAAGGGGCGTGGCATGGCAGGGCCTCCTGATCAGCGCGGGACGGGCGTGTAGACGGCGTTCTTCTGCGCGCTCTCCTCCACCGCTGCCAGCACCCGCTGCACCTGGAGGCCGTCCGCGAACGACGGTTGCGGGTCGTTCCCGGTGGCGATGGCTTCGAGCAGGTCACGGGCCTGGTGGACGAAGGTGTGCTCGTAGCCGAGCGGGTGGCCCGGCGGCCACCACGCCTTGAGGTAGGGATGCTCGGGCTCGGTGACGAGGATGCGCCGGAACCCGGCCGACTGGGCCGGCTCGGTGTGGTCGTGGAAGGAGAGCTCGTTGAGGCGCTCCAGGTCGAAGGCCAACGAGCCGTGCTCACCGTTGAGTTCGACCCGGAGCGAGTTCTTGCGGCCGGCCGCCATCCGGGTGGCCTCGAAGGAGGCGAGGGCGCCGGAGGCGAGCCGCCCGGTGAAGAGCGCGGCGTCGTCGACGGTCACCTCGCCCCGGGATTCCGGCCCGTCCGCATCCAGCAGGGGCCGGGAGCGTACGAACGTCTCGGTCTGCGCGGACACCCCTGCCACCTGCTCCCCCGTCAGGTACTGCACGAGGTCGACGATGTGCGCGCCCAGGTCACCCAGGGCCCCCGAGCCCGCCCGGTCCCGCTGGAGCCGCCAGGTCAGCGGGGACAGCGGGTCGACCAGCCAGTCCTGCAGATAGGCGACCCGCACATGGCGCAGCGCGCCGATCCTGCCCTCGGCGACGAGGGTTCGGGCGTACGAGAGGGCGGGGACGCGACGGTAGTTGAAACCGACCATCGACATCTGTCCGCGTGAGCGCGCCAGTCGGGCGGCGGAGAGCATGGCCTCCGCCTCTTCGACCGTGTTGGCGAGCGGCTTCTCGCACAGGACGTGCTTGCCCGCCTCCAACGCCGCGATCGCGATCTCCGCATGGCTGTCGCCGGGGGTGCAGATGTCGACGATGTGCACGTCGTCCCTGGCGATCAAGGCGCGCCAGTCGGTCTCGGCCGCCGCCCAGCCGTGCCGGTCGGCCATCGCCTGGACGGCTGCGCGGTCACGGCCGCAGACCGCTGCCAGGGCCGGGCGTGCGGGCAGGTCGAAGACCCGGCCCACGGTGCGCCACCCCTGGGAGTGGGCGGCGCCCATGAAGGCGTAGCCGACCATGCCGACGCCGAGCGTGGGGGGTTCGGTTTCTTCCATCCGGGTCTCTCCTTGTCCGTCGTCGTCCGTGGTCCTTCGCCCGAAGGCGTGGTGCGCGGTGCTCAGCTGAAGCCCTGCGGCAGGTACTGGTCGACGTTCTCCTTGGTCACGACCGCCGAGTAGAGGGTCACCGAGGCGGGGATCTCCAGCTCGGCCATGCCGCCGACGCCCTTGCCCTGGCCCAGCGCCCGCGCCAGGTCGATGGCGGAGGCGGACATGGTCGGCGGGTAGAGCACCGTCGCCTTGAGGACGCCCTTGTCGGCCTTGATCGCGTCCATGGCGGCCTTGGCCCCGGCGCCACCGACCATCAGGAAGTCCTTGCGGCCCGCCTGCGCGATGGCGCGCAGCGCGCCCACCCCCTGGTCGTCGTCGTGGTTCCAGAGGGCGTCGAACTGAGACTGCGCCTGGAGGAGTTGGGCCATCTTGGCCTGGCCCGACTCCACCGTGAAATCGGCGGACTGGCGCGCCACCTTCTTGATGTTCGGGTAGTTCTTGAGGGCGTCGTCGAAGCCCTGGGTGCGCAGTTTGGTCAGTTCCAGACTGTCGACCCCGGCGAGTTCGATCACCTTGGCGTTCGGCTTGTCCTTGAGCTGTTCGCCGATGTAGTGGCCGGCGTTGAGGCCCATGCCGTAGTTGTCGCCGCCGACGTAGCACCGGAGTGCCTGCTGGGAGGCGAAGACCCGGTCCAGGTTGACGACGGGGATGCCTGCCTTCATGGCGGCGAGGCCGACCTGGGTGAGCGCCTTGCCGTCGGTGGGCAGGATGACCAGGACGTCGACCTTCTTGTTGATGAGGGTCTGGATCTGGCCGATCTGGGTGGCGGTGTCGTTGGAGCCCTCGGTGATGTCGAGGGTGACGTCCGAGTACTTCTTGGCACGCTCGCGGGCGTTCACGTTGATCGCGTTGAGCCAGCCGTGGTCGGCCTGCGGCCCGGCGAACCCGATGGTGACCTTCTTGCCGGGCTTGTCGTCGGCGGCCGGCTGGTTGTTGGTGGCCTGAGAGTCCTTGCCCGCGGGCTCGTTGCTGGTGCACGCGGTGAGGAAGGCGGTCGCGGAGACCGCGGCGCCGCCGAAGAGGATGCCTCTGCGGCTGGTTCCCCTGCTGGTTCCTGAGTTTTGTGGCATGACGGTGGGGCCCTTCGGCTCGGTGGGACGGCAGGTTGCTGCGGGTGGCGCGGGATGTGAGTGAGGCGTGTTACGGGTGGCGCTCACTGCGGTGGGGCGGGTGTGAAGGGGGGCGGATCAGGTGCCTTCGCCGCGGACGTCGCCGGTCAAGTGCCTTCGCCGCGCACGCCGCCGGTCAAGTGCCTTCGCCTCGTACGGTGCGGCGCTGGACCAGGACGGCGGCGACGATGATCGCGCCCTTGGCGATCTGCTGGACGTCGCTCTGGAGGTTGTTGAGGGCGAAGATGTTGGTGATCGTCGTGAAGACGAGGACACCGAGCACCGAGCCGACGATGGTGCCGCGCCCGCCGGTGAGCAGAGTGCCGCCGATGATCGCGGCGGCGATGGCGTCGAGCTCGTACAGGTTGCCGTTGGTGTTCTGGCCCGAACCAGACAGGACGATCAGCATGAAGGCGGCGATACCGCAGCACAGGCCGGACAGCAGGTACAGGTAGAGCCGCTGGCGGCGGACGTCGATGCCGGCGAGCCGGGCGGCCTCCGCGTTCCCGCCGACCGCGACGGTGCGGCGGCCGAAGGTGGTGCGGTTGAGCACCAGCCAGCCGATCACGGTGACTAGCGCGAACACCAGAACCAACGGCGGGATGCCGAGGACGTAGGAGTCGGGCACGCCGAGGTCGAGCACCGACTCCACGGTGACGATCTGGGTCCTGCCGTCGGTGAGCTGGAGGGCCAGGCCGCGCGCCGAGGCGAGCATGGCGAGGGTGGCGATGAAGGGCACCAACTGGCCGTAGGCGATGAGCAGTCCGTTGACCAGGCCGCAGGCCGTACCGACGATCACCGCCGTGAACAGGATGCCGACGAAGCCGAACTCCTGGGTGGCGAGCGTCGTCGCCCAGACGGAGGCGAGGGCGACGATCGCGCCGACGGAGAGGTCGATGCCGCCGCTGGTGATGACGAAGGTCACGCCGACGGTGACGACACCGATCACCGAGGCCTGGGTCAGCACGAGTTGCAGGTTCCCGGTGTCCAGGAACTGATCGGGCTTGGTGATGCCGCCGACCACGATCAGTGCGGCGAGCACTCCCAGCAGGGAGAGGTTACGGACGTCCAGGCGCAGCCCGAAGGCCCGCCGTCCGCCCTGCTGCGGGGGTGACTTGATGTCCTGGTGCGGCTTGACGCCGGACGCGTCGGTGACGTCGGACTGCGTCATGAGGCGGGACTCCCTTCCATCACGAGGTCGAGTACACGGTGTTCGTCGAGTTCGTGCGCGGGGGCGGTGTGCACGAGGCGCCCTTCGCGCAGGACCAGCACCCGGTCCGCGAGTCCGAGCACCTCGGGTACCTCACTGGAGACGAGGAGTACGGCGAGGCCTTCGTCCGCGAGACGGCGGATCACCGCGTACAGCTCGGCGCGTGCGCCGACGTCGACACCGCGGGTGGGTTCGTCCAGGAGCAGGACCCGGCAGCCACGCAGCAGCCAGCGCGCGAGCACGGCCTTCTGCTGGTTGCCCCCGGACAGGGTGCGGATCCGGGCGTCGGGGTTGTCGGGGCGCAAGGAGAGTTCACGGGTGGCGCGTTGGGCAGCCGCACGTTCGGCGGCCCGGTCCACCCAGCCGCCTCGGGAGAACCGGGAGAGAGTCGAGACCGAGACGTTGTTGGTCACCGATTCGAGCATCAGCAGCCCCTGCGCCTTGCGCTCCTCGGGCGCCAGCCCGATGCCCGCACGGACAGCGGCTCGTACGCTCCCGGTACGCAACCGCACCCCGTCCACGGTGACTTGACCTGCGGTCGGCTTGCGCGCTCCGTAGATCGTCTCCAGGATCTCGGACCGGCCGGAGCCGACGAGCCCGGCGAGACCGACGATCTCCCCGGGCCGGACGTCCAGGTCGAGTGCCTCGAACTCGCCCTCCCTGCACAGCCCTTGTACGCGCAGTACGGGTTGTGGCAGCGCCGCGTCCGGGAGTGTGTCGACGGGCTGGGGACGGCGTTCGGGGAAGACGTACTCGACGTTCCGCCCGGTCATCAGCGCGACGATGTCGCGGGTGGGGGTGGAGTGGGCGGGGAGCCCGACGGCCACCGCGCGGCCGTCCTTGAGGACGGTGACGCGGTCACCGATGCGGCGGATCTCCTCCAGCCGGTGCGAGATGTAGACGACGGCGACCCCGTCGGCGGTGAGTGAGGCCACGATCCGGAAGAGGTTGTCCACCTCGTCGGGGTCCAGGGCCGCCGACGGCTCGTCCATGACGATCAGGCGCACGTCGTGGGAGAGGGCGCGCGCCATCGACACGATCTGCTGCTGGGCTGCGGACAGCGAACCGACGAGCCGGCCCGCGTCGATCTCGGGGTGACCCAGCCGCGCCAGGAGCGCGGTCGCCGCGGAGCGTGCCGCCCGGCCCCGTACGACAAACCCGGCGGTGGTCGGTTCGTGGCCGAGGAAGACGTTCTCGGCCACCGACAGGCCCTCCACCAGGTCGAGTTCCTGGTAGATGGTGGCGATGCCCAGCCGCATGGCGGCTATCGGCGATTTCAGGGCGACGCTCTCGCCGGCCCAGGTGATCTGTCCGCCGTCGGGCTGGTGGGCGCCGGCGAGCACCTTGATGAGGGTGGACTTGCCCGCGCCGTTCTGTCCGAGGAGGCAGTGCACCTCACCCGGCAGGACCTCCAGGTCGACGCCGTCGAGGGCGCGGACACCGGGGAAGGACTTGGTGATGGCGGACATCGTGAGGAGGGGGCCGGACGCCGGTGCGGCGAGGGGCGCTGACTGGGTGCTGCCGGTCGTGGTCGCCGGTGCGCCCGCGGGTGCGGTCCCGCCGGGTACCGGGGGGCCGTCCGGCGGGGGCGCCGGTGGAGGTGCGTGCTCTGGTGCCATGACGATTCCCCTCGGCGGATGCGGCCGTGAGCGGACAGGGCTGTGCCAGGTACGGGGCGCGCGGGACGCGGGCCGTGGGGCACGGGTGGTGCGCAAGAGGCGTGGTAAGGGAGGCTTGGTGCGGGGTACGGAGGCGTGGGCTTTACGAGTGGTGCCGGATACGCGTGACGCGGGGCCGTGGGTCAGGCCGGGGAGAAGACGTGGTCGCTGATCAGGCGGGCGGCGCCGATGACGCCTGCCGCCGGGCCCAGCTCGCCCAGGACAATGGGAAGGTTGCCGGTCGCCAGGGGCAGTGACTGGCGGTAGACCTGGGTGCGGACGCTGGCGAGCAGGTTGTGGCCGAGGCCGGTCACCCCGCCGCCGATCACCACCAGGCCGGGGTTGAAGAAGCTGACCAGCCCGGCGATGACCTGGCCGACCCGGTTCCCGCCCTCGCGGATGAGCGCCAGCGAGGTGGCGTCGCCGGCGGCGGCCGCCGCGGCCACGTCGGCCGCGGTCAGCCGTCCGGCCGCGTCGAGGCGACCGGCGAGTTCCTCGGAGTGGCCCGCGTGGGCGGCGGACTCGGCGTCGCGGGCCAGTGCCGCTCCGCTGAAGTGGGCTTCCAGGCAACCCTTGTTGCCACAGGCGCAGGGGCGACCGTCCGGCTCGACCTGAATGTGCCCGATGTCGCCCGCGCTGCCCGTCGTTCCGCGGTAGACCTCCCCCGCCACCACGATCCCGCAGCCGATACCGGTGCCGATCTTGACGCAGAGGAAGTCTCCGACGGAGCGGGCGACGCCCGCGTGCTGCTCCCCCATCGCCATCAGGTTCACGTCGTTGTCCACCATGACGGGGCAGCCCAGTTCCTGGCTGAGCGCCTCGCGGACCGGGAAGCCGTCCCAGCCGGGCATGATCGGCGGGGCGACGGGGACGCCCTCGGGGAACCGGACCGGGCCCGGCACCCCGATGCCCGCGCCGTCGAAGCCCTCCGCGATGCCGGAGGCCTTCAGCTTGGCGGCCATGGCGAGGGCCTGTTCGAAAACGGCGACCGGCCCTTCGCGTACGTCCATGGGGTGGTTGAGGTGTCCCAGAACCTCCAACTCGGCGTTGGTGACGGCGACATCGATCGAGGTGGCGCCGATGTCGACGCCGAGGAAGCGCAGGCCGGGCGCGAGCCGGATGTTGTGCGAGCGCCGGCCGCCGCGCGAGGCGGCGAGCCCGTCGGCGACGACGAGCCCGGTCTCCAGCAGCCGGTCGACCTCGACCGCGAGCTTGGACCGCGACAGGTCGACCTGGTCACCCAGCTGAGCACGGGAGTTGGGGCCGCCGTCGCGCAGCAGGCGGAGCAGTCGCGCCTGGTGCGCGTTCGCGGGTCGAGCCGTCATGCGCCTCACGTGCCCCTCCTGCCTTATCGGCCTGCCTCGTGCGCCGCCTGGCCGAGTGGCCGGGGCGGGCTTTGGAGGGGAACGTAGCAGCGGCTGCCGGGGGTGGGAAGAAGTTGCGCCAGAATCGGGGGCAACTTTCTCCACCGCGAGGACAAAGGAGTGGGGCTTGTCCGGGAATGACACAGCGTGAGGCTTGTCCAGGAATGGCCCGCCACCGGACGGGAACCCGACGACCATGAACTTGACGGAGCATCACATCACGGTGGCCGCCGGGAAGTTGATCAAACACACCGGCGTCCTGTGGCAGGACATCCTGCTGCAGGTCTGCTTCTACGCCGGTATCTTCGGCCTGCTCATCTGGTTCGCGTGGTGGTGGCAGGAACGCAGACACGGGGTCCGTGGCGCTGCCGAGAAGTACCGCGCCCTCGGACGGCGGATGCGGACCCGGCGCATCCTCGCGGCGGCTTCGATGGTGGCCGCCCTGGTGCAGATCGGTTTCGGGATCGCCCTCGCGGCGGCAGGCGACAAGGGCGGTGACGGCACGGCTCTGCTGGTGTTCGGCGGGGTTCCCGCCCTCGCCTGGCTGATCGTCCTGCCGCTCTGCCGGCCGCTCCCCCGCCCCGCCGACGACCGGTCGGTCAAGCACGCCCCGACCAGGGCAGAGCCGTGGGACGACGTCTCGTACGCGCACCTGCCCGACGACATTCCCCGCCGGGGCCGGGGGGCCTAGGGGCAGCGCACGACCTGCCCCGCGTACGACAGGTTGCCGCCGAACCCGAACAGCAGCACCGGGGCGCCGGAGCGGATCTCGCCGCGCTCCACCAGCTTGGAGAAGGCCATCGGAATGCTCGCCGCCGAGGTGTTGCCCGAGTCGACGACATCGCGGGCGATCACCGCGTTGACCGCGCCGATGCGCTGGGCGAGCGGCTCGATCAGCCGGAGGTTGGCCTGGTGCAGGACGACTCCCGCGAGTTCCTCGGGGGTGACCCCGGCGCGCTCGCAGACCTTGCGGGCGATCGGCGGGAGCTGGGTGGTGGCCCAGCGGTACACGGACTGGCCCACCTGCGCGAAGCGCGGGGGCGTGCCCTCGATCAGTACCGCGTGGCCCATCTCGGGCAGGGAGCCCCACAGCACGGGGCCGATCGCCCCCGCCTGCTCCCCGGCGAAGCCCCCGTCCGCCGCCTCGGTGGCCTCCACGACCGCGGCGCCCGCACCGTCCCCGACCAGCACACAGGTGGAACGGTCGGACCAGTCGGTGACCTCGGTCATCTTGTCGGCGCCGATGACCAGCGCCCTGGTCGCGGAACCTGCCCGTACCGCGTGGTCCGCGGTGGCCAGCGCGTGGGTGAACCCCGAGCAGACGACGTTGAGGTCCATGACGGCGGGCGAGGCCATGGCGAGGCGGGCAGCCACCCGGGCCGCCATGTTCGGCGAGCGGTCGATGGCCGTGGAGGTGGCCACCAGCACCAGGTCGATGTCGGCGGGGGTGAGCCCGGCGGAGGCGAGCGCCTTGGCCCCGGCGTGCGCGGCGAGCTCGTCGACCGGCTCGTCGGGCCCCGCGACGTGCCGGGTTCTGATACCGACCCGGCTGGTGATCCATTCGTCGCTGGTGTCGACCAGCTTCGCCAGGTCTTCGTTGTTCAGCACCTTGGCCGGCTGGTAATGCCCGAGCGCAACGATCCGTGAACCGGTCATGCGGCGCCTCCACCCCTCATTGCGGACAGTCGGAGCGACCCAGTCTTCTTTGTGACCCACCGGTACGAGGATGCGTGAATCAACAGCATTCGCCACCCGGACTTTGGAGCTTCCCGCCCACCCCACGGACAATGACCTTCACTTTCGTCGCTCTCCTCACTCTCGGGCAGGACTGGTTCACCATGGGCAGGGTCACCGCACGCCGTCGTGTCATCCGCATCAGGGACGGCGCCGTCTCCACGCGTGCGGACACGCTGGTGGCGGAGGAGCCGCTGGAGATCAGGCTCAACGGGAAACCGCTGGCCATCACGATGCGCACACCGGGCGACGACTTCGCGCTGGCCGCGGGCTTCCTGGTCAGCGAGGGTGTGCTCGGTGACGGTCGGGAGGTCGCGAACATCGTCTACTGCGCGGGGGCCCAGGAGGACGGTGCCAATTCCTACAACGTGGTGGACGTCAGGTTGGTTCCCGGGACTCCGGTCCCCGACATCACCCTGGAACGCAATGTCTACACGACCTCCTCGTGCGGCCTGTGCGGCAAGGCCAGTCTGGACGCCGTCCGTACGCAGGCGCGCTTCCCGATCGCCGACGTCCCCCCGGTGCGGGTGTCGCCCGGACTGCTGTCCACGCTGCCGGACCGGCTGCGCGAGGCCCAGCAGGTGTTCGACAAGACGGGCGGGCTGCACGCCGCCGCGCTGTTCTCCGACACCGGGGAGCTGCTCGACGTACGGGAGGACGTGGGGCGGCACAACGCGGTGGACAAACTGGTGGGACGGGCGCTGACGGACGGCAGGCTGCCGCTGTCGCGGACGATCCTGCTGGTTTCCGGGCGGGCGTCGTTCGAGCTGGCCCAGAAGGCGGTGATGGCGGGGATCCCGTTCCTGGCGGCGGTCTCCGCGCCGTCGTCACTGGCCGTGGACCTGGCCGCGGAGACGGGCCTGACGCTGGTCGGCTTCCTGCGCGGACCGCACATGAACGTGTACGCGGGCGAGGAAAGGATCCTCCTGCCCTAGGGGTGCTCGTTCGGACCGTGTTCTTCGTGGCGGCGGTGCGGCAGGTCCGCCGCGGCCGGCCCCTGGATCCGCGTCCCCCTACCTCGTCGAGTTGCGGCTCTCCACAGGTGCCGGGAAGAACTGGAGTTCCAGCGTCGCGGGCGGCTCCGCGACACCGGGGCCGCCCGCAGCGACCCAGGTCAGGATCTCGTCCGTGGCGTCGTCGTCGAGCGCCCAGCCGACCCAGGCCGCCCGGCCGCCCCTGCGGCGCCCCTCGGTGGACGGCTGGACCACCACGACGTTGGCCTGTCCGCAGGGACCGAGGCAGTCGCTCGTACGGACCATCAGACGGCCGCCCGACCTGGCAGCGGCCTCGCGCAGCCGGGCGAGCTGGCCCGCGTGGTCGGTGCCGGGGTGCTTGCCGGGGTCGCCGCAGCAACAGCCCCGGCACACGGTCAGGGCGCAGGGACGGGAACCGAAGCTACGTATCGCGGACGTCACCCGGCGATCTTGCCAGCCACGGGTGCGGAGCGCGTTGACGGGTCCCGCACACCGTCCGGAGCGTCGTCCGCGGTCACGTCCCCGGCACGCCTGCGGGCGATCACCGCACACACCATCAGCTGCATCTGGTGGAAGAGCATCAGAGGAAGCACCGCCAGACTCGCGTGTGCCCCGAACAGTACGGTCGCCATCGGCAGTCCCGCCGCGAGGCTCTTCTTCGAGCCGGCGAACTGGATCGCCACCCGGTCCGCCCTCGCGAACCCCAGCCGCTTCGACCCGTACCAGGTCAGCCCCAGCATCACCGCGAGCAGTACCGCCTCCACCCCGAGCAGCGCCACCAGCCGGGCCGCGGAGACCTGCTGCCAGATGCCCTGCACCATGCCGGCGCTGAAGGCCGCGTACACGACGAGCAGTATCGAGCCGCGGTCGAAGTAGCTCAGCCCCTTCTTGTGCCGGGCGACCGGGCCGCCGATCCAGCGGCGCAGCAACTGCCCCGCCAGGAACGGCACCAGGAGCTGGAGCACGATCTTGAGCAGCGAGTCCATGGAGAACCCGGCCGAGCCCCCGCTGATCAGCAGGGCTGCGAGGAGCGGGGTGAGGACGATGCCGATGATGCTGGAGAAGGACCCGGCACAGATCGCGGCGGCGACGTTGCCCCGGGCGATCGAGGTGAAGGTGATCGAGGACTGGATCGTCGAGGGCACCAGGCACAGGAAGAGGAAGCCGTTGTAGAGCTCGGGTGTGAGGATCTGCGGTACCAGGGCCCGGCCCGCCAGGCCCAGCAGCGGAAAGGCCACGAAGGTGGCTGCCAGCACCGTGAGGTGCAGCCGCCAGTGCCTCAGGCCCTCCACCGTCTCCGCCGTCGAGAGCCGCGTCCCGTACAGGAAGAACAGGAACGCGACCGCTCCCGTTGTGACGCGGCCCAGCACCGTCGCGGCCGGGCCCGAGGCCGGCAGCAGGGTGGCGAGGACGACAGTGGCGACCAGCGCCAGGATGTATCCGTCGACGGGCAGCCAGGACGGCAGCTTGAGGCGGTTCATGGTGGCCATGCTCCCCGCCCGCACCCCGATCGGGAAACACGTACACCGTGCTGACTGTTATCGCGCTGCGCGATGGCCCACGCGGTGACCTGCACGCTAGCGTCGTTCCGTATGTACGAACCCACGCATCTGCGCACCTTCCTCGCGGTGGCCCAGACCCTGAGCTTCACCCAGGCCGCCCGGCGTCTCGGGCTGCGTCAGTCCACGGTCAGCCAGCATGTGCGGCGGCTGGAGGACGAGGCCGGGAGGCGGCTTTTCGTACGGGACACCCATCGGGTCTCGCTCACCGAGGACGGCGAGGCGATGCTCGGTTTCGCCAGGACGATCCTGGCCGCGCACGAGCGGGCGGCGGCCTGGTTCACCGGCACGAAGCTGCGCGGGCGGCTGCGGTTCGGGGCGTCCGAGGACTTCGTGCTGACGCGGCTGCCCGAGATCCTCGAAGCGTTCCGGCGCGACCACCCGGAGGTCGATCTGGAACTGACCGTCGAACTCTCGGGGATCCTGCACCGGCAGCTGGAGAGCGGCCGGCACGACCTGGTGCTGGCGAAGCGGCGGCCGGACGACACGCACGGGGAGCTGGTCTGGCGGGACGCCCTGACGTGGATCGGCGCACCGGAGCTACGGCTGGACCCGGACCGTCCCGTTCCGCTGATTCTGTTCCCGCCGCCCGCGATCACGCGGGCGCGCGCACTGGAGGTGCTGGAGGCGCACGGGAGGCCGTGGCGGATCGCGTGCACGAGCGGCAGCCTGAGCGGGCTGGTCGCGGCGGCGCGGGCTGGGCTCGGGGTGCTGGCGCACACCCGGGGGCTGGTCCCGCCGGGGCTGGTGCGGGTGCCGGCGCGCAGCGGTCTGCCGGACCTCGGCCCGGTCGACTTCGTGCTGCGGCACGGGCGGCGCAGACCCGGGGCCCAGGAGGCGGCGGACGCACTGGCCGCGGCGGTACTGGCGGGGGCGGACCGGTTGCACAGGGAGGTGTGAGGCGGGCGGGGGTCGGCCGTGCGCCGGGAGGGGGTCGGCGGGCGGGGGCCCGGTGCGTAGGGGATTCGGCGGGCGGGGGTCCCCCGTGCGTAGGGGGTGCGGCGGGCCCGGCGAGAGCCCCCTGGCCGGTGCGGGGCCGGGGTCCCGGCGCGGGCCCGTAGCTGCCCGGTGGGTGCTGCGTACAGATTCCGTGGAGATTGGGCTCGGCCGGACTTACCCGGAAGTAAGGTCGCCGTCCGAGCCTCTCCCGCGCGGTGGCGCATTGGGGTACCGTCACCGGCGCCGTGCGGAGCGTCACAAGGAGCAGGTCATTGCGCGAGTTCACTGTCCCACCCATGGCTGCGTCTCCTCAGGTCGGCGGTCTGGCGGACGTCGTGTTCAGTCATGCCGACGAGGATCCGCACCGGGTCGCGATGGGCCGCAGGACCGCGGACGGCCGCTGGCAGGACGTGAGCGCGGCGGGCTTCCGTGACGAGGTGCTGGCGCTCGCGAAGGGCTTGCTCGCCCACGGCGTACGGTTCGGCGACCGCGTCGCGATCATGTCCCGTACCCGGTACGAGTGGACGCTGTTCGACTTCGCGCTCTGGGCGGTCGGCGCACAGCCCGTGCCGGTCTACCCGACCGCCTCCACCGAGCAGGTCTTCTGGACCCTGCACGACGCGGAGGTGGTGGCGTGCGTCGTCGAGCACGAGGACCACGCGATGACGGTTGCCTCGGTGATCGACCGGCTGCCGCAGCTCCAGCGGCTGTGGCAGCTGGACACGGACGCGGTCGGCGAGCTCGTCGCGGCCGGTGCGCAGGTGGACGACGACGTGGTGCACCGCCACCGCCGCGCGGTCACGCCCGACTCGGTCGCCACGGTCATCTACACCTCGGGCACCACCGGGCGCCCCAAGGGCTGTGTCCTGACGCACGCGAACTTCATGACCGAGACGGACACCGTGATAGCCCGCTGGGAGCCGGTCTTCCGCTCCTCCCCCGGCGACGAGGCGTCCACCCTGCTCTTCCTGCCCCTCGCGCATGTCTTCGGCCGCATGGTGGAGGTGGCGGCGGTGCGCGGCAGGGTGAAGCTGGGCCACCAGCCCGCCATGTCCGCCAGGGAACTGCTGCCCGACCTGGCGGCCTTCCGGCCGACCTTCATCCTGGCCGTGCCGTACATCTTCGAGAAGGTCTACCACGCGGCGCGGCGCAAGGCGGAGGCCGCGGGAAAGGCGGGCGTCTTCGACAAGGCGGTGGAGCTGGCCGTGCGTTATGCGGAAGCCGTCGAGCACAAGGCCTTCGGGACCGGACCCGGCCCTTCCGCCGCACTGCGGATGCAGCACCAGCTGTACGACAAGCTGGTCTACGGCAAGGTGCGCGAGGCGATGGGCGGGCGGGTGCGGCACGCCATGTCCGGGGGCTCGGCGATGGAACGGCGGCTCGGGCTGTTCTTCGCGGGCGCGGGCGTCACCATCTTCGAGGGCTACGGACTGACGGAGTCGACGGCCGCTGCGACCGCCAACCCGCCGGAACGCACCCGGTTCGGCACGGTGGGTCTCCCGCTGCCCGGCACGACCGTGCACATCGCCGACGACGGGGAGATATGGCTGCACGGCGGGCACGTCTTCGCGGGCTACCTCAACGACCCGGTGGCGAGCAGGGCCGTCCTGCACGACGGATGGCTGTCCACCGGCGACATCGGGGCGCTCGACGAGGACGGTTACCTGACGATCACCGGCCGGAAGAAGGAGATCCTGGTGACGTCGGGCGGCAAGAGCGTGTCGCCGACGGGCCTGGAGGAGCGGGTGCGCGCGCATCCGCTGGTCGCCCAGTGCATAGTCGTCGGCAACGACAGACCGTACGTGGCGGCGCTGGTCACCCTCGATCTGGAGGCGATCGACCACTGGCTGGCGATGCACGACAAGCAGCCCATGGCACCGAAGGACGTGGTGCGCGACCCGGACCTGGAGATGGAGGTCAGACGGTCGGTGGTGGCGGCGAACACACTGGTCTCGCAGGCCGAGTCCATCCGGACGTTCCGGATCCTGGCCCACCAGTTCACCGAGGAACAGGGCCTTCTCACACCGTCGCTCAAGCTGAAGCGGAAGGCGATCGAGAAGGCGTACGAGGCGGAGGTGAACGCCCTCTACCGGTAAGGAGCGATGTCCAGGACGTCGCTCCTTACCTGCCACTCCCCGGAACGCTCAGCGGGGCTTTCGCGCCTCGATCAGGAAGCGGGCGGTGTACGCGACGAACGGGCCGTCCCGCCGGATCTGTTCGTCCAGCTCCCGCAGCCGGTCCCGGTACTTCTCCACCGTGAAGCCCGGCACCATCCAGATCACCTTCCGCAGGAAGTAGACGACTGCCCCGACGTCGAAGAATTCGGTCCGCAGGGACTCCGACCGGAGGTCGACGACCTCCAGCCCGGCGGCCTCCGCCTCCTGACGCGCCGTTTCCGGTCGGCGGCCCAGCCTCGCCTCCGGCTGCGGGCCGAGGAAGTACTCGACGAGCTCGAAGACACTGGCCGGGCCGACGTGCTGGGAGAGGTACGTGCCGCCGGGCGCGAGCACCCGGGCGATCTCCGCCCACCACGCCTTCACCGGGTGCCTGCTGGTGACCAGGCCGAAGGCTCCGTCGGCGAACGGCAGCGGCGGCTCGTCCGCGTCGGCGACGACCACGGCGCCCAGCGGGTGCAGCAGCCGCGTCGCCCGGCTGACGTTCGGCGGCCAGGACTCGGTGGCGACCGTCACCGGGGGAAACTTCGGCGCGCCGGCGAGCACTTCGCCACCACCGGTCTGGATGTCGAGCGCGGCCGAAGCGGTGGCCAGCCGCTCGCCCATCAGCCGCTGGTACCCCCAGGAGGGCCGCTGCTCGGTGGCCCGGCCGTCGAGCCAGGAGAAGTCCCAGCCGTCGACGGACACCGCCTCGGCCTCGGCGATCAGCTCGTCAAAAGTACGGTCTGCAGTCATATGCGGATGATCTACGTAAACACCGGAAAAGGCCACCGCGTTTTTGCCGACCGGTGCCCGGGCCGGGAATGCGGACCCCACTGCGATCGTTGCAACCGGGGAAGTCCCGACGACGTAAGGATCGTTTTCCCGTGAGCAAGGTCCCCTCCCTGACCCTCAACAACGGCGTCGAAATGCCACAGCTCGGATTCGGCGTCTGGCAGGTGCCGGACGAAGAGGCCACGGCAGCGGTGAGCACGGCCCTGGAGGCCGGCTACCGGAGCATCGACACCGCGGCGGTCTACCACAACGAGGAGGGCACCGGCCGCGCGCTCGCCTCCTCCGGGATCGCCCGTGACGAGCTGTTCGTCACCACCAAGCTGTGGAACGACATGC
This sequence comes from Streptomyces sp. NPDC091272, assembly GCF_044757485.1. NCBI lineage: Bacteria > Bacillati > Actinomycetota > Actinomycetes > Kitasatosporales > Streptomycetaceae > Streptomyces > Streptomyces sp. NPDC091272. The sequence continues at coordinate 785,306 of NZ_JBIVVC010000001.1, read as the reverse complement.
AGGGGTACGACTCCGCCCTGCGCGCCTTCGACACATCGCTCGGCAAGCTGGGTCTGGATTACGTCGACCTCTACCTGATCCACTGGCCGGCCCCGGGCCAGGGTGCCTTCGTGGACACCTTCAGGGCCTTCGAGAAGATTCTCGCGGACGGCCGCGCCAGGGCGATCGGCGTCTCCAACTTCCTTCCGGAGCACCTGGAGACGCTGCTCGCCGAAACCTCGGTCGTTCCGGCGGTCAACCAGATCGAGCTGCACCCCCAGCTTCAGCAGGGCGAGTTGCGCACGTTCCACGCGGGGCGTTCGATCGCCACCGAGGCCTGGTCGCCGCTCGGCCAGGGCAAGGGCCTGCTGGAGGTTCCCACGGTCGTGGCCGTGGCCCGCAAGCACGGCAAGACCCCTGCCCAGGCAGTACTGCGCTGGCACCTCCAGCTCGGCAACGTGGTGATTCCGAAGTCCGTGACCCCGTCGCGGATCGCGGAGAACATCGACGTCTTCGACTTCGAGCTGGACGCCGACGACATGGCGGCCTTCGCGGCCCTGGACGAGGGCAAGCGACTGGGCTCCGACCCGGCGGTCGTCGGCGCGTAGCGGCGATCCGGGGACTTCCGGACACGCGCGGGGCGGCGCGTAGCAGCGTCCCGGGGACTTCCGGACACGCGCGGGGCGGCGCGTAAGCAGCATCCCGGGGACTTCCGGACACCCAACGGGCCGCCGCGCGAGCTGCGCGGCGGCCCGACGCCCGTCCCCCGCCGGTCCACGGACCGGGCGCAAGATCGCCGTACACTCGTATCCCTGGCTTGCTGCATCCCCGGCTGCTCCGCGCGGCCCTCGACCCACCTGCCGGAGAGGCACTTCCGTGACGCACACCGGTGAGGCGAACCCCACTCCCGCGGGCACCTTCCTGCTGCGCAACGTCGGCAGCGGGCTGCTGCTGGAGGTGCGCGACGGGGCGAAGGGCAGCGGGGCCCCCGTCCAGCAGGGCAAGGAGACCGGGGCCGCCGCCCAGCGGTGGACCCTGACCCCGGTGCACGAAGGCAGCGGCCTGCACCACGTGGTCAATCTCGCCAGTGGCAAGCGGCTGGACGTGGCGGGCGCCAAGCTGGAGAACGGCGTACGCGTCCAGCAGTGGTCGCCCAACAACTTCGGCGCCCAGGAGTGGATCGTCGAGCGGCACCCGGACGCGCCGGGGCGGATCAGCCTGGTGAGCTGGATCAGTGGGCTGCTCCTCGAAGTGGCGGACCGCAGCACAACCGAGGGTGCCCGGGTCCAGCAGTGGGAGGACACCGACTCACCTTTCCAGTGGTGGCAGTTGGAGCCAGCTCCGGCCAACTGACCGCTTTTTGGGCGCGGTTACCGCCCGCGTCGGTGCCATGTTTCGACAAAAACCCTTGCCCCCCGCACCCACCCCTCCAAGAATGCCCCTGACATTCGTCACTGGAGGGGATCCCGCATGCACAAGCCTTACCTCGGTGCACTGCTCGCACTGACGCTCCTGGGAGCCGGCGCGGCGCCCGCGATCGCGGCCACCGGTCAGGACACCGCCGCGACCACCCCGCAGTCCGCCCGGTCGGCGGCCGCGCAGAGCCTCACGGCGGCCGAACACCGGACGAAGGCGGTCGACTTCGCCGGTTCGGTCGCCCTCAGCAACTGTTCGGGGTCCGTGGTGCGAATGCCGCAGTCACGGCCGGACGACCCGGCCCTGGTCCTCTCCAACGGCCACTGCATCACCGAGCAGGACATGCCGGGCGCGGGTGAGGTCGTCGTGGACCTGCCGTCGAGCAGGACCTTCGCCCTGCTGAACGCGAAGGCGGAGCAGGTCGCCACCCTGACCGCGAGCAGGCTGGCGTACGCGACGATGACCGACACGGACATCTCCCTCTACCGGCTGACCAGCACGTACGCCCAGATCAAGAAGGCCTACGGGATCAAGGCCCTGGAGCTGAACACCGAGCACCCGAGGCAGGGGCGGGCCATCACGGTCGTCTCCGGGTACTGGAAGAAGACGTACGGCTGCGCGGTCGACGGTTTCGTGCACCGGCTGAAGGAGGGCGACTGGACCTGGAAGGACTCGCTGCGGTACACCGCCGCCTGCCAGACCATCGGCGGCACCTCCGGCTCCCCGGTGATCGACAACCGCACCGGCAAGGTCGTCGCGGTCAACAACACCGGCAACGAGGACGGCGAACGCTGCACCCTCAACAACCCGTGCGAGGTGGACCGGCACGGCAAGGTGACCGTACGTCAGGGCATCAACTACGCCCAGCAGACGTACGGCATCGCACGGTGCGTCTCGCGTGACAGCGAGGTGGACCTGGACCGCCGGGGCTGCCGACTGCCGCAGCCGGCCGCCAAGCCCTGACCTCTCCTCACGAGTCGCGGCGCGCGGAGCACAGAGTGCGGCGCCCGCCCCGCGCGCCGCGACACTCACAGCAACCTCACAGGTGCCCTCTTGTCCGGCGCGAGGAATCGCCGAACAATGCCCATGACAAACCGGGGTCGACCAGCCCCGGTCACATAAGGCACTGAGGGGACCCCCACATGAAGAAGCCTCTCGTCGGCGCTTTCCTCGCCACCCTGCTCGTCGGGGCAGGCGCGGTACCCGCGTTCGCGGCCACGAGCCAGGACGCGGCGCCGACAGCAACGAGGACGGCCACGGCGCCCGTGACGAACACGTCAACGGGCGTCAAGGCCAAGGCGGTTGACTTCGCGGGAACGGTGGCACTGAGCAACTGTTCCGGTTCGGTCGTGCGCACGGCCGCCTCGCAGCCGAACGACCCGGCCCTGGTGATGTCCAACGGACACTGCCTGGAGACCGGCTTCCCCGCCGCGGGCCAGGTCATCGTCAACCGGGCCTCGACCCGGACCTTCTCGCTGCTCAACGGCGCGGCCCAGAAGGTCGGCACGCTCAGGGCCAGCAAGATCGCCTACGGCACGATGACCGACACGGACGTCTCGCTGTACCAACTGACCAGCACGTACGCCCAGATACAGAGCCAGTACGGGATCAAGGCACTGGAACTCAGCGCGGCTCGGCCCGCGCAGGGCTCGGCGATCACCGTGGTGTCCGGGTACTGGAAGCAGACCTACAGCTGCAACGTCGACGGGTTCGCCTACCGCCTCAAGGAGGGCGCCTGGACCTGGAAGGACTCGGTGCGCTACACGTCCGCCTGCCAGACCATCGGCGGCACCTCGGGCTCCCCGGTGCTCGACACCGGTACCGGCAAGGTCGTCGCGGTCAACAACACCGGCAACGAGGACGGCGGACGCTGCACGGACAACAACCCGTGCGAGGTCGACCAGGCAGGCAAGGTGACGGTACGTCAGGGCATTAACTACGGCCAGCAGACGTACAACATGGTGCCGTGCATCGTGGCAGGCAGCAAGATCGACCTGACCCGTCCCGGCTGCGCGCTCCCGAAGCCCTGACACCCGTGCACGCCTGACCGGAACACCGTGCACACCTGGGCCGACGCCGGCCCCTGCACACCTGGGCCGACGCCGGCCCGTGCACACCTGACCGACGCCGGCCCGCGGCAGCCCGTTCTTGGGCTTCGCGGGTCGGCGTCGCCGCGTCCCCAGGGGGCGGCGGTGGCCGGTCTACGCGCCCTGGCGTCCAGTGCCGCCTTCCTTGCGCAGCGCGAGGACCCGGTAGACCGGATCTGCCCGCCGCAGGTCAGGCTCCGGCAGCGCACGGAGTTCCCGCGCCACCTGCTCCCCCGCCGCCCGGCCCGCCAGGAACCACGATGCGAACTTCCCGCCGACAAGGGTCTCCGCCGCGCCCCGCGGGGTGCGACCCTGGCCGTGGCCGGTGAAGTACGCCTCCCCGTACGGCTCCAGGCCGCCCGCCGCCGCGTACGCCGCTACGAGGTCCGCCCGGTCGGTGGCCCCTCGGTCGTCCCGCCACGGAGCCAGCACCCGGTCGATGTCGCTGCCCACGTCGTGCGCCGCGTCCTTGTCCACCGTCGTGACGAGCACCCCGCCGGGCCGCAGCACCCGCGCCGCCTCTCCGACGACACGGCGCGCGGTCGCCGGGTCCACCAGGTGCAGCAGCCACACCGCGCTCACCGCGTCGAACGAGGCGGCCCCGAAGGGGAGCCGGGCCGCGTCCGCGAGGACGACGGAGTCCCGGCCGAGCCGATCGGCGGCCTTGCGCAGCATCCCGTGCGCCGCGTCTGCGCCCCTGACCCGCAGCCCGGCTCCCGCGGCGGCCAGCCGAGCCGTGACGATGCCGGTGCCGCAGCCCACGTCCAGCAGCGCTCGGGCACCTGCGGGCAGCAGGCCGAGCACCGCAGCTGCGGCGGCCTTCGCGCGGGGCTCGCCGCCCCTCGTCCCGTCGTAGAGCGCGGCCTCGGCGTCGTAATCGAGCAGCATGGACACGACTCTACGTCGCGGCGTCCGCAGTCCGTCCGGCACAACTGGCGCACCGCTCTTGCCGGGGGTAACCGCTCCCCATAACTTGCCGGTATGGAGCTGGAGTTGCGCCACCTGCGGACCGTAAGGGCGATCGCCGACGCCGGCAGCCTCACCAAGGCCGCAGCCGCTCTCGGCCTCGCGCAGCCGGCCCTCAGCACTCAGCTGCGGCGGATCGAACGAGCCCTGGGCGGGCCGCTGTTCGACCGCGACCACACCGGTTCGCGGCCGACGCCGCTCGGGGAGCTGGTCCTCGACCGGGCCCGGGTGCTGCTGCCCGCGGTGCAGGAACTCCAGGAGGACGCGGTCCGCTTCGCCAACACCTGGGCGAACCTGGACCGGTTCCGGCTCGGGGCCACGCACGGCCCGCTGCTCGGCGGCCTGGTCGACCAGCTCGCCCACGCGCGGCCGACGGTGCCTGTCACGACGTACACGACCTGGTCGGTCGGCGAGATCAGCACCATGCTGGTCGAGGGGCGGCTCGACTTCGGTCTGATCGGTACCTGCGGCGAGAGCCGGCCGCCCGCGACGGACCGGCTGAGCTGGGAGGTGGTGGGCGTCGACCCGGTGTTCGTGATGCTCCCCGAAGGTCATCCACTGGTCGGTGAGGAGGAGTTGGAGCTCTCCCGGCTCTCCGGCGAGTGCTGGACGGACGTCCCGGGTGAGGGCTGTTTCGCGGACTGCTTCACGGCGGCGTGCGCGCGGGCCGGTTTCGCCCCGATGCAGGTGTACGAGACGGACACCGCGTCCTGCGTGCACCTGGTCCAGGTGGGCCGGGCGGTGGGCCTGTGCCGGGCCACGTTCCCGCCCGCCGCCGGAATCGTGACCAGGCCGCTGGCCGGGGCGCCGCTGTCCTGGCGGCACCTGCTGGGCTGGCACCCGGGTGCGCCCGCGGCCGACGCGGCGAGGGCGGTCGCCGGGTACACGGACACCGCGTACGCGGAAGCCGTCTCCCGCAGCGCGAGTTACACCCGATGGCTCACGAAGAGCCCTCGCCCCGGCTTCGGCGCACACGGCGAGGGCGGAGGCGGGGGCCGGGGCGGCACGACCTGATCCGCCGGGGCCGGGGCGGCACGACCTGATCCGCCGGGGCCGGGGCGGCACGACCTGATCCGCCGGGGCCGGGGCGGCACGGCCTGATCCGCGGGGGCCGACACGACGTGGTGGTCCGAGCCGTCCTTGTACCGGGCGCCCCGGGGCGGCGTGATCCGCCGTAACAGGGCGGCGCCCCCGAGGGATCAGCTCGCCCCGTGCCCAGAGGCGATGGCCTCGATCCGGCGGGCGAGTTCGAAGTCCCGCTCGGTGAGTGCGCCGCCCGCGCTGTGCGTGTGCACGGACAGCGAGAGCGTGTGATGGCCCAGCACGAGGTCCGAGTGGTGGTCCAACTCGTCCTGCACCACGGCCACCTGCACGACCATCGCGGCGGCCGCGAGGTGCGTGCCCAGCCGGTACGTCCGGGCGATCCTGTCCTGCTCCAGCCGCCAGCCGGGCAGTTCACGCAGCCGGTCCTCGATCTCCTTCTGCGACAACGGCTCACTGGGCATCGTCGAACTCCTTCCACCACGCGGGCACGGCAGCAGGCTCACCGCCCGTGCCCTCATCCGCTCCTGGGTCCATCTGTTCCGGTGTGCAGGGTCAGCCTGCCACCTTCCGCGCCGAGCAGGCCCTGCCGCGGCCACGGGTCGCCCTGCACCCGCGCGTGCAGGTGCTCGTCGTGCCAGCCGTCGGCGTGCAGCAGGGCGCTGCGCATGGTCCCCTCGTACGAGAATCCGGCCTTCTCGGCAACCCGGCAGGACGCCTGGTTGGCGGTGGAATGGGTCAGTTGGACCCGGTGCAGGCCGAGGTCCTCGACCGCCCAGCGGGTCAGCGTCACCGCCGCGTCGACGGCCACGCCCTTGCCGCGTCCGGCGGGCAGCAGCCAGTAGAGGATCTCCCCGGTGCCCCGCGCCAGCTCGATGTCACCCATCCCCGCCGTCCCGACCACCTCGCCCTCCCCCGCCTCCGCGATCGCGAAGACCGCCGACACCTCGGCGCGCCAGCGCTCGCCCCACCGGTCGATCCGTCGTTCCGCCTCCGCGACGGTCAGCCGGCCCGGCCGGTTCCAGTGCTGGATCGCGGGGTCCTGGCCCGCCTCGACGAACTTCGGCGCGTCGGACCTCCGCCACGGCCGCAGCTCCAGCCCGCCCGGCAGGGGCAGTACCGGCTGCTCGTGGTCGCGCATCCGTCCCGCGGGTATCACGTTCGGCACTTCACAAGTCATCGGCACATCCTGTCAAAGCCGCCGTCCCGCACTGCGGCTACCTTCGTCCCATGACAAGCATCGCCATCGACAAAGGAGTTGGCGCCATGCTGCGCCACTGGCGCCGGAGTCGCCGGCTGAGCCAGCTGGAGCTCGCGCTGCGGGCCGACTCGTCCGCCCGGCACATCAGCTTCATCGAGACGGGGCGCGCCCGTCCCAGCCCCGACATGGTGCTGAAGCTCGCCGAGCACCTCGACGTGCCGGTCCGGGAGCGCAACGGCCTGCTGCTGGCGGCCGGGTACGCGCCGCGGTACGCCGAGACCCCGCTCGACGATCCCGCGATGGGTGCGCTCAGAGCCGGTATCGACCAGTTGCTCCAGGGGTACGAGCCCTACCCGGCGCTGGTCGTCGACGGCACGTACACGGTCGTCGCCGCCAACAGCGGCGTGGCGATGCTCCTCGGCGGGGTCGCCGAGCACCTTCTCACCGGGCCGGCCAACGCGATGCGCCTCACCCTGCACCCCGAGGGCCTGGCCCCGCGCATCAGGAACCTGCCCCAGTGGCGCGAGCACCTGCTGCACCAGATGCGCCGGCAGATGGCCCTGGCGAGGTCGGCGGCGCTGCGTGCACTGTACGAGGAGGTCTCGGCCTACCCACTGCCACCCTCCCGGCAGGGCGTGGACCGGCCGGTGGAATCGCCGTACGCCCCTTTCGCCCTGCCCTTGCAGATCGAGCACGAGGGGCGGGTGCTGTCGTTCGTGTCGTCGATCTCGACGTTCAACACGCCGATGGACGTCACGGTCGCCGAACTGGCCGTCGAGACGCTCCTTCCGGCGGACGCGGCCACGGTCGCCTTCCTGCGCACGGCCCCGCCTCACGGGTGAATCCCCGGCGGGTCGCCCGGTCGGTGGCCGGGGTCGGGGGCGACGGCGGTGCTCGTATGGGTTTCCGATCATCACACCGGCCTGCCCATGGCCCGCCCGGAAGGAACCACATGCCCGCCCAGATGTCCCGTACCGCCACCACCAGCGCCGCCACCCTCCTCTGCGTGCCTCTGCTGCTTCTCGGGGCCGGTACGTCCGCGAGCGCGGCGGAGAAGGATCCGCCGCACGTGTCGATCGACCTCACGGACGGGGTGGAGACCGTACGTCCGGGGGCCGGACTCAGATACACCGTCACCGTGCTGAACCACGGCCCGGCCAGGCTGGCCGGGCTGCGCGTCGAACAGCAGCTGCCCCCGGGGGCCTCGGGCCCGTCGGCCGGACAGCGGGCCAAGGTGGCGGGCGGCAAGGCGGTCTGGACCACCGATGTGCCCGGCTACGGCAGGGCGGTGCTGACGTCGAGGGCGACGCTCGGCACGGAGGCGGCGGGAGCGCTGCGGGCGGCGAGCACGGTGTGTGCGTATCTCTCCACGTCGGAGGTGCCGGTGGTGTGTTCGAGCGACATGAACCTGGTGTCCTCGGGGTCCCAGGGTGAGGGCCCGCCGGGGATGCGGGCGCGGAGCGTGGCGTCGGCGGACGGCATCGCGGAGTCCACGCTGCTGGGCGTGGGCCCCGCCGTGGCGATCGGTTCGTCGGCCGGCGCCACGCTGCTCGCCGTCACGGGCGTCCTGGCGCTGCGGCGCCGCAGAAGGGCCAGGACACCTCGGCTGCTGGGCTGACGACCCGCCGCGAGGGGCCTGCGGGCCCCACGCCCCGGTTACCGCGCGGCCTCTTCGACCGCCCCGGCCGCGCGGGCCGCGTCCGCCGCACGCTGCCTGCGCGCCGACATGCAGGCGTAGACGATGACGCCCGCGAAGAGGAAGAGCACGCCCTGGTAGACGGCCGCGTATCCCGATCCGGCGACCAGCCACATCGAGAAACCCGCCGCCAGGGCGGCCAGGACGGCGTCGCGGGCCAGGCGGCCCCGGTCGACCTGCTCCGAGCGGCCGGAGATCAGGAAGTACAGCTGCGCGGCCGTGGCCAGCAGATAGGGAACCGTCGCCGTGAAGGTAGTGACCAGGACCAGGACCTCGAAGACGCCGTCGGAGCCCGCGGTGTAGTTGTAGACGGTGAGCAGCGAGGCCAGGACGACGGTGACGACGACGCCGACCGTCGGGACGCCGCGCCGCTTCGTGGCGAAGACCGACGGGAACAGACCGTCCTTGGCGGCGGCGTACGGGGTCTGCGCGCTCAGCAGGGTCCAGCCGTTGAGGGCACCGAGGATCGAGATCAGGGCGGCGCAGGCGACGACGGTGCCGCCCCAGGTGCCGCCGAACATGTGGTTCACCGCGTCGGAGAAGGGGGCCGCGGAGTCGACGAGCTTGTCGTGCGGGACGTTGCCGAAGACGGAGAGCGTGCCCAGCAGGTAGACGAAGGCGGCGCCCAGGGTGCCGAGGATGGTGGCGCGGCCGACGTTGCGCCGCGGGTTGCGGACCTCGCCGGCGCTGACGGCCGCCGACTCCACGCCCAGGTAGCTGAACAGCAGGATCGCCGCGGACGCCGAGACCGCTCCGACCGGGCCGCTGCCGCTCGCCTGGAACGGACCGAGGTTGTCCGCGCTGAAGGTGAAGAGGCCGCCGATCGCGACCAGCAGGAGCGGTGCGAACTTCAGCACGGTGGCGACGACCTGCACCACGCCGACGTAACGCGTGCCCGCGAGGTTCGCGGCGGCCGGCAGCCACTGGATGACCAGTGCGGCGAGCATCATCGCGAACTTGGAGTCGCCGAGCGGGACCAGGACGTCCAGGTAGCCGACCGCGGCCACGGCGAGCGCGGCGTTGGAGACCCAGGCGGTGATCCAGTAGCTCCACGCGGCGAGGAATCCGGCGAAGTCGCCGAAGGCCGCGCGGGCGTAGACGTAGGGCCCACCGGTTCTGGGGTGCTGGTTCGCGAGCTTTCCGAACACCAGCGCGAGGCAGATCGCGCCGAGGGTCAGGACGCCGAAGGAGACGAGGCTGATGGTGCCGAACGGGGCGACGGAGGCGGGCAGCAGGAAGATGCCGCCACCGATGATGTTGCCCATGACGAGCGTGGTGGCGATGCCGAGCCCGAACCGACGGGCGTGCTTGCTCTGTTCCTCCGGGCCTTCGGCGGCGTCAGCCGGATCCGACTGCGGAACGGTTCCGGTGTCGTGCATGGGGTGGTGCCTCTCGCCGTACGAAGTGCCCAGGGTCGCCGGGCGACAGCCATGGTCGGGTACGGGGAAGCATGCACAAAATCACGCCTTTTCATCCTGTACGGCACGGTCAGGGGCCGGAAAACCTCCTTCGGCGGGGTCGGCCGACAAGGAATCCTGCGCGGGCCCGACCGGCACCTGCGGGCCCTGGCACTCGCGCAACCAGCGGCGAAGTACCTGGTGAACGCGTTCCGCGCCGACGATTTCGGCTCCTTCGGCGACCGGGTCGGACAGAGCGAGGGGCCACAGCAGGAAGGGGCGCGTCTGTTCCCCGCCGAGACCGCCGTGCGAACCGATCTGTTCCTCGAACGCGTGCACCTGGCCGGTTCCCGGGTCGTACGAGGAGTTGACCATGATGTCCGCAGTGTGCGGGAAGCCGTCGGTGCGGCGTACCGCGTCGGCCGCGCCCGGTCCGAAGGGCCGCATCGGGCCCTCGTCGTCGCGCAGTTCGGCCAGCGGGACCACCGCGCCCTCGGGACCCAGCACCACGGCGCCGTGCTCCTCGCTGCGTACCAGCAGAAATCCGATGCCCGGATGCCCCGCGAGCATCCGCAGCAGCGCGGGGTGGCGGCGGTCGATCTCCTCGCGGGAGGCGCGGCCGGCGATGTCGGGAAAGCTGATCAGCCCGAGGTTGCCCGAGGCGAGGACGATCGGGTCCAGCCGCGAGGCGTCCGAGGCTCCGTCGGCCTCGGGCGGCACCGGGAACGGCGCCTCCCGCGTGCCGCTGACCGGCCGGTGCAGCACGGTGAGCACGGCGTCACGTGCCTCGGCGCCGCTGCGCGTGCGCTGGGCGCGCCGCGGTACGGGCAGGCCGCAGCTGGCGCGGACGTAGTCCCGCAGGGTCAGACCGTAGCGGCCCTCGAAGGTCTCGCCGGGGCTCTGGCCGTGGTCGGAGAGCAGGACGGTCCGGTAGGCACGCGGTGCGCGATCGGCGATCTTGGTGATCAGGGCGAGGGAACGGTCGAGACGCTTGAGGATCAGGTCGGCGTCACGGCTGCGGGGTCCCGAGTGGTGGGCGACCTCGTCGTAGGCGACCAGGTCGGCGTAGATCGCCGTGCGGCCGGAGAGCAGGTCCCCCATGACGGCGGACACCACGACGTCGCGCTCGACGACGGTGGCGAAGGCCCTGATGAAGGGGTAGAGGCCGCCCCTGCCGACCCGCGGGGTCTCCTTGCGGAGCCGGGAGCGCACGGAGGAGTGGATCTCGCGGACGACCTCGGCGACGAAGGACATGGCGGTGCGGACCGCGTTGGCGGGGTCGGAGAAGTAGGCGAAGTACCCGGCCCTGGAGCGGTTGCTGGGGCCGCGGCGGGCGGCGATGGACAGCACCAGGGCGAGCTGGTCGGCGCCGCCGGAGAAGAGGTTGCCGCGGCTGGCGCCGTCGATGGTGAGCAGTCCGCCGTCCCCGGTGCGTTCGATGGCGCGGTTCTGCAGCTCGGCGGTACTGGCCGGGCTTGAGCACACCATGGTCCGGCCGCTCTCCTTCTCGTACCAGCGGAAGGCGGGGACGTCGTGGTTGGAGCCGTGCAGGATGCCGAGCTGGCTGGCGCCGGTCTGGCTGGACCAGTCGGTGCGCCAGGGGGTGAGCCGGTGGGTGGGCAGCGCCATGGAGGGGTGCTCGGCGGCCACGGCGGGAACCCGGGAACGGCGGCCGGAGGTGCGCGGGGCCGCGGCGGCGGTCCGGCCCAGCAGCCGGGCCACCGTGGGCATCAGCCCCTGGTCGACCGCGCGGCGCAGGGTGTCGTGGCCGAGTCCGTCGAGCTGGAGGAAGAGGGTGCCGGGCATGCCGTGCCTGCCCTCGTCGCGCCGGCCGCCGCGGCGTCGCTGGGCCAGCCGGGAGAGCCGGCGCCGGTAGGCCTCGTCGTCCCCGACGGTGAGTGCGGTGGAGGTGGCCGAGGCGACGGCGGACATGACGGCGGCGACGACCACGGCCATCTGCGGGTCGGCCTCGCCGCGGCCCTCGGGGATCACACTGAGCGCGATCAGCAGCAGCGAGCCGTTGAGGAAGAAGACGAGCAAACCGAGGACGAGCGCCGGTACGAGCAGGAGCGCGCGCACCGCCAGCGGCCACACCAGCGCGGACAGCAGGCCGAACGCGCCGGCCGCCCAGACGGCCGTAAGGGCCACGCTGGTGAGGCTCTCGTCGTCGTCGCTCTGGAGCTGGAAGTCCGGTAGCAGCCCGGCGAGTGCCAGCATCGTGAGCGTGGACACCACCCAGACGGCGACCAGCCGCAGGAGCGCTCCGCCCGCCCGCCGCCAGCCGATTCTTCGCCAACGCCCCTCGGCCACCACGCCGTACCCACCTGTTCTGATGCCTGGTCCGGGCAGCGTGTGCGCCTGCGGCCCGTTCGCCGGCAGCCTGTTGTCGGGCCGCTGCCGGACCTGCCCGTACGGTCAGCCTGTCACAGCAGGTCGGACGCTTCGGACCGGATCCCGGCAAAGGGCGTCAACAGCCGTCATATCCGGCGGTCGGCATCGAGAGCCGGCGGTGCACGTCGGCCTTCGTCTGCGCGGTGTACACGGGTTCGTCGAGCTCCGCCGTCTCCAGCCGTACGCCCCGGCGCTCGCACTCGGCGGCGAAGTCGTCCGCGCGGGCGAGGGCCCGCTCCAGGACGCGTTGGTTGGGAACCACGAAGACGTCCACCGCTCCGGCGTCGACACCGGCCCACAGTGCGCAGTGGTCGGCACGCAGCCCGTTCAGTACCAGCTGGCGGGTGACGGCGTACCCCTTGTCCGCCGCCCAGCGGACGCACATCGCGTACTGGCTGCGGATGTCCACCAGGAAGGGGTCGCGGTCGAGCTCCTCCAGCGGGATCAGGGCGGCGATGGCCACGACCCGGACGTCGTCGGTGTCCGTACGTGTCTCGTCCATGACCCGTCCCCTTCGCCGCTGTCGCCGCCGACCCTACTCCGCACGGCCCGCCGGGAGGCGCACCCGGACCGATCGGGGGCGCCGTAGGGTGGGGCAGGCATCGCGGAAGGGGTCCGGTCCAACTTGAGCAGCGAGAACGACACGAACGGCGGGCAGGGCGGCCGAAGCAGCGAACGGGGCGCCGGGACCGGCGCGCGCCCGGACAACGAACGGGACGGTGGGACCGGCGCGCGCGGCGCGGAAACGGTGATCACCTGGTGGGGGCACGCGACCTGCACCGTCGAGGACTCCGGGGTCCGTCTGCTGACCGACCCTCTGTTCGTGCGCCGCTTCGCCCATCTGCGACGCCGCCGCGGCGCCCTGCCGACGGCCGACGCGGCGCTGGCCGACGCGGTGCTGATCTCGCACCTGCACTCCGACCACCTGCATCTGCCGTCGCTCTCCCGGCTGGCTCCCGGCACGCTGGTGGTCGTGCCGCGCGGCGCGGTCCGTCAGGTGCCGGCACTGCGCCGGTTCCGCACGGCGGAGATCGCGCCGGGCGAGAGCCTGCGGATCGCCTCGCTGACCGTGCGCGCGGTGCACGCGGAACACGACGGGCGGCGGCTGCCGGTCGGGCCACGCCGCTGTCCCGCGCTGGGCTACGTGGTCGAGGGCGCGTCCGCCACCTACTTCGCCGGGGACACCGGGCTGTACGACGGGATGGCCGAAGCGGTCGGTCCGGTGCACGCCGCGCTGCTGCCGGTGGGCGGCTGGGGGCCGAACCTGGGGGTCGGGCACCTGGACGCGGGCCGGGCGGCGCAGGCGCTGACCGCGCTGGGTCCGCGCCACGCCGTGCCGATCCACTACGGGACGTACTGGCCGATCGGCCTGGACGGGGTGCGGCCGCACGAGTTCCACACGCCGGGCCAGGAGTTCGTACGCAAGGCCGCCGCGCTGGCGCCGGAGGTCTCGGTGCACCGGCTGGAGCACGGCGAGAGCGTGCGGACGACGGCGGGCCGGTCATGAGTGGCCGTTGGACGGCCGCGCAGTGGGTGCTGGAAGCCGCGCAGGTGGTGGACGTGCGCGTGCCGCCGGAGGCCACGCAGCAGGCGGTCGGCTATCCGACGCTCTTCGCCCTGGTGGCGTTCGGCGCGCTGGTGCCCGTGGTGCCGACGGGGGCGCTGGTGAGTACCGCGGCGGTGGTCGCGCTGCACCACACGATGCCCGCGGTGGCGCTGCTGATCGTCTTCCTGCTGGCGGCTGCCGGAGCGTTCGTGGGCGACCTGGCGCTGTACTGGCTGGGGGTGCGCGGGGTGCGCTCCGAGCACGGGTCGAAATGGCTCGACGCGCTGCGCAGGCGTGCACCGCAGCACCGGCTCGAACAGGCCCAGCAGAAGCTGGAGGACCACCGGTCGCAGGTGCTGACGCTGTCCCGGCTGGTCCCGGCGGGCCGGATCCCGGTCATGCTGGCCTGTCTGCTGGCGAAGATGCCGATCGGGAGGTTCGCCCGGGGGGACGTGCCGGCCTGCCTGGCGTGGGCCGTGGCGTACCAGTTGATCGGGGTGCTCGGCGGTTCGCTGTTCTCGGAGCCCTGGGCGGGCGTGGCCGCGGCGATCGCGGTGACGCTGCTGATCAGCGGGGTGCCCTCGCTGTGGCGGCGGCTGCGGCGGTCGGCGACGGTCTGAGCGGCGGCCCGCGCTCGGCGCGGCCCGTGCCCCGCTGCTGGTCGGGCCAGGACAGGTCGGGTCGGGTCGGGCCAGGACAGGTCGGGTCAGGTCAAGTCAGGTCAGATCGGGTCAGATCGGGCCAGGTCAGGACGCGGGAGGAACCCACCGGCAGGTCCCACAGTTCCTCGCGTGGCCGGCCGGCCGCCGCCCAGGCGGCCCGCACCCGGGTGAGGGGTTCGAGCACCGGCTCGGCGGAGAGCACGAAGGTGCCCCAGTGCATGGGTGCCATCTGCCGGGCGCCCACGTCCGTACAGGCTTGTACGGCTTCCTCCGGGTCCATGTGGACGTCGCGCAGCCACCAGCGGGGGTCGTACGCACCGATGGGGAGCAGCGCCAGGTCGAGACCGGGGTGACGGTCGCCGATCTCGCGGAACCAGTGGCCGTACCCGGTGTCGCCCGCGAAGTAGACGCGTCGTCCCTGGGAGTCGGTGAGGACCCAACCGCCCCAGAGCGTGCGGCAGGTGTCGGTCAGGGAGCGCTTGCTCCAGTGGTGTGCGGGAACGAAGTCGAGCCGTACGCCGTTCAGTTCGGCGCCCTCCCACCAGTCGAGCTCGGTGACATGGGTGAAGCCACGCCTGCGGCACCAGCGGGCGACACCGGCCGGGACGAACAGAGGTGTGGCGCGCGGCAGCCTCTTGAGGGTGGGGGCGTCCAGGTGGTCATAGTGGTTGTGGCTGATGACGACGGCGTCGACGGGCGGCAGGTCCTCCCAGCGGACCCCCACGGGGGTGACGCGTGCGGGCGTGCCCAGAATCTTGCGTGACCAGACCGGGTCGGTGAGTACGGTGAGCCCGCCGATGCGCAGGACCCAGCTGGCGTGGCCCACCCAGGTGACGGCGACCGTCGAGGTGTCC
This sequence comes from Streptomyces sp. NPDC091272, assembly GCF_044757485.1. NCBI lineage: Bacteria > Bacillati > Actinomycetota > Actinomycetes > Kitasatosporales > Streptomycetaceae > Streptomyces > Streptomyces sp. NPDC091272. Next base: position 770,070 of record NZ_JBIVVC010000001.1, on the reverse strand, counting down.
ACGGCGGGCAGCGGGCCCGGCTCGAACGGCAGTCGGGCGATGTCGCGCAGCCCGTCGCGGCCGGGCCGCATCGCGCCCTCCCGGGCGAGTCTGGCCAGCGCGCGCACCCCGGGCAGCGGTGCGGTGAGGCGGTCGGCGAAGGTCCGTGGCCAGGCGGTGGTGCGGATCTCGCACAGGGGCCGGGTTCCGGAGGAACGTGCCGGCTGCCGGGATCGTTCCACCAGGTCCCACGTGAGGCCCGCCGCGCGTTCCGGAGGGTCGGTGAGTTCGGTCTGGTCCGTCATCGAAAGGCTCCGTTCGGCGGCGGCGGCGGGGGCGGTGAACAGCGGTGTCAGGGGTGGCTGCGGGGCCGGGCGGGAGCCGGACGGGCCGGTGCGGATCGGTGCAGTTCGGTGAGGGCGGTGCCCAGTTCGTTCAACGTCTGCTCCAGATGCGGGAGTTCAAGCGGCCTGGAAGCCGTCAGGGACTCCGTCCGCTGCTGCGGGGTCGCACCGAGCAGGGGCGCTGTGGAGAGACGTACGCGCAGGGCGCCCAACGGGTCGCCGAAACGGTGGCCGCCGGGGACGGGGGTGGCGAGGCGGTCCGTGAGGTACTCCTCGAGTTCCATGGAGTCGGTGACCCCGCGGGCGGCAAGTCCCGCACGCAGCGGGTCCAGGTCCACGTACAGGTGACGGCCGGCAACCGGAGGTCTGGCGAGCGCCCCCGCGGCCAGGACCGTGCGGTGCACCGCCTGCTGCACGTCCGCGTGGAGTGCGGCGGCGGCCCGGGACCGGGCGACGACGGGTTCCGGGTCGTGCAGCGCGTAGGCGGCGGCCTCGGCGATCGGGGCCGCGACGGTGGCGCCGAGCGCGGCGAGCGCGTCCAGGGCGCGGTCGCGCAGAGCAGCCCCGACAGCGGTGTCGGGCAGCCTGGCGATCGCGGCGGGCCAGGTGGTGGGGGTGTGCGCGCCGGCCAGGTCGGTGAGGACCAGGACGTGCTCGGGGAACATCTCGGCGGGGCTGAGGAACACCGTCTCGCACGGCCGGTGCACGGTGTCGCGCCAGGTCTCGTCGCTGATCACCCACAGCCCCTCGGCGAGCGCGACCTCGCAGGCGGCGCGCACGGTCTCGGGCGGCGCGAGGGTCGCGGTCGGGTCGTCGGGCACCGACAGCAGCAGCAGCCGGGGCGTGCCGCCCTCGGCCCGTACCCGCCGGACGGTCTCCATCAGGGCGTACGGATCCGGCACACCGCCGCACTCGGCGGGGGTCGGCACGTGGTAGGAGGACCTGACCGCGTCCCGGCCGCCGCCGAGCAGCCGGATCTGCGGGACCCACCAGGCGGGGCAGGGCCGGGGCAGCAGGACGTCACCCCCTGCGGCCGCCAGCAGAGCGAACAGGAGCGGGGGCGCCCCGGGGGCGGCGATCACCCCGTCGGGGCCGGTCTCCAGGCCGCGGCGCTGCCAGTGGCCTGACGCGGCCGTGCGCAGGGCGGCGCCACCGCCAGGCGGCTCGGACACGGTGCGGCACGCGCCTGCGGCCAGCACGGCGGCGAGTTCCGGCAGGACGGGCAGGCCGGGATCGGGCGCGGGTGGGCCGTGCCGGACCCTGCCGCGGTCCTCGGGAGCCGTCCGCTGCATGCCTGAACCTCCGCCGGTGCCATGACCCTGTGGCCAGGACGTCCGCCCTGACCCCTTTGCCCTTTATACGTAGCTCTGCGGCGGCCCGCCTCCCGTCCGCCGGCCCGCACGGTCCGGCGCGGCCCGCGCGGGCGCCGAACGGGTGGCACGCACGACGGTGCGCCGGGCCCCCGTCCGGGGCCCGGCGCACCGTCGTGTTCAGCCGACAGGTTGTTCAGGCGACGCATTGTTCCGAGACATGGTTCAGGCGATACGTTCCTGCCGGTCAGGCCGCTTCCTTGAGCGCCTGCGCACGGAGCTGTGTGCAGCACCTGTTGATCAGCCGGGACACGTGCATCTGGGAGAGACCGAGGTCCTCCGCGATACGGCTCTGGGTCATGTCCCGGAAGAAGCGCATGTAGAGGATCTTCCGCTCCCGCTCGGGCAGCCTGCGCAGCCCCGGCTTGACCGCCTCGCGGTCGACGATCACGTCGAGGGCCGGGTCGGGCCCGCCGATCGCGTCGACCAGTGAGTAACCGTCCTCGCTGCCGGGCATCTCGGCGTCGAGGGACAGTGCGGTGAAGGAGTCCAGCGCTTCGAGCCCGGAGTGTGCCTCGGCCTCGGTCATGCCGGCCTGCGCGGCCAGCTCGGCGACCGTCGGGGCGCGTCCCACCATCGTCTGGGCGAGTTCCTGGTGGGCGGAGCGGATCCGGTTGCGCAGGTCCTGGACGCGGCGCGGCACGTGCAGGGTCCACATGTGGTCGCGGAAGTGCCGCTTGATCTCACCGCTGATGGTCGGCACGGCGAAGCTCTCGAAGACGGAGCCGTGCCCGGGGTCGTACCGGTCGACCGCCTTCACCAGGCCGAGCGCGGCGACCTGTCGCAGGTCCTCCAGGGCCTCGCCCCGGTTGCGGAACCGGCCGGCCAGCCGCTCGGCCATCGGCAGCCACGCGTTGACGATCTCCTGGCGGATCACATCGCGCTCGCGGCCCTCGGGGAGGGTGACGAGCCGCTCGAAAGCGGCCGCGGTGTCCGGGGCGTCGTCGTGCGGATGCCTGGCTGGGGTGTGAGTGCGCATCGGTTGCTCCCTGGAACCACGGACGGTGCAGACGGATGGATGTCACCGTGGGCAGGGGGAGCCGGGGCCGGTCACCTGTCGGTCCTGGGCACACGTCCGGAGCACGGTCGCCGCTCCCACGGACGTGCCTCCGGTCCGAAGCACGTCGTTCGCCTGCCCTGGCAAGGGAGGGGCAAACGGCGGGCGGGCGGGCGGGGCCGTGTTCCGGGCCGCGCGCCGGTCCGTGCGCGGACTCAGCTCGGCCAGTAGCCGGTGACCCGGCGGACGAGGGTTGCACCGGAGCGCTCCACCGTGGTCCGTACGACGGCGAAGATGGCGCCCTCCAGTGCGACGGCCGGCAGGATCTCGCGCCAGCGGCGGTCACGGTCCAGGCCGTCGGGGGCGTCGTCCTCCCCGGTGACCACCTTCCAGGTCTTGCGGAAGGCGAGCCCGGCGAGCAGTCCGCCCGCCATACCGAAGATCATTCCCAGCGGCTTGTACAGCACTTTCCCCATGTCAGGCCTTCCTTCCCCGGAGCGTGTCTGCCACGTCCAGGGGTGTCGGTTCGTGCTCCGGCCCCGACGGGGGCACGGGGAGCAGGACTTCCTCGTAGCGGCCGAGCGCGAGTATCGCGCCCAGCATGAACACGGGCAGCAGCACGGCGAGTAATGCCATGGCCCCGTCCTTCCCTGGGAATGGGTACGGGCCTACTGGTTCGGGTGACCCCGCTCACAGGTGGTAAACCCGCCGCGCGGGGACCCGGCACGCACAGGCGGTGAACCCGCGGTACGGGCCGGGCGCACCCGGCCGACCCATGAAGGACCGGACCCGGAAGTACCGGAGGAAACCCACTCCGGGCGCGGAGCCCGCGGCCCGCCGTCCCTGACGGTTCGCAGACCCGCGCCCGGAGCCCATCCCTATCCCAAGTGGCCTCTCGGCCGCGATTCGGGTCCCCCGCCCCGGCCCGCCCAAACCCCCCACCACGCGCGGTGTTTCCGGGGTGGGAAAAGGCCGAAGTGCCACGTTTGGCAGCCATGTGCCGGGTACCAGCCGGGGACCCCGGTAGAGCGCGGGGCATCCGGAAGACCATGGAGTGATGCATACATGCAGCGAGGCAGCGACCGAGTCAGCCGACGCCAGGACGACGAGATGAAGCAGGAGCTGCAAGGACTGCTGCGGTCCGGCCACCCGACCAGGACCGAGGAGTGGCACGACCCGGAGCCGGTCGCCGACGACGACGTGGAACTCGCCTCGGACATGGCGCCCAGGCCCGGCCCCGAGGGCGAGTTCGAAAAGGTGCGGTTCGAGCTGGCGCGGCACCTGGGGCGCACCCAGTTCCCGGCGGACCGGGACGCCGTCGTGTCGATGCTGCGGCACGGCCACGCACCGGACCGGCTCTGCGGCGTGGTCTCGGGACTCCCGGCGGAATCGGTCTTCGACAACGTCCAGGAGGTCGCGGTGGCCGCCGTCCCGGAGGCATGGCAGGCCCGCTGACGGGTACCGCGGCCATGGGGCCGGGCGCCTCGCCCCCGCAGCCGCGCAGCTGATGCGCGGCCGGGACATCGGTGATGTGCTGGAGGTCCCGGACGGCCCAGCACGACGACCGGCCGGACGGTCCGGACGGGCCCCTGGACCACCGGCCGAACAGACTTAAGGAGCACAGATGCGCATCGCTTTTCTCGTGGCGCCCGAAGGCGTCGAGCAGGTGGAACTCACCGAGCCCTGGCAGGCGGTGACCGCCGCCGGTGACACCCCGCAGCTCGTGTCCACCGCCTCGGGCAGCATCCAGGCCTTCCACCACCTCGACAAGGGCGACACCTTCCCCGTCGACGAGGTGGTCGGTGACGCGTCCGTCGAGGAGTACGGCGGGCTGGTACTGCCGGGTGGCGTCGCCAACCCGGACGCCCTGCGTACGGACGCGGACGCCGTCGCCTTCGTGAAGGCCTTCTTCGAGGCCGGCAAGCCGGTCGCCGCGATCTGCCACGCCCCGTGGACCCTCATCGAGGCCGACGTGCTGAGCGGCCGTACGCTCACCTCGTGGCCGAGCCTGCGCACGGACATCACCAACGCGGGCGGCACCTGGGTCGACGAGCAGGTGAAGGTCTGCACCGGCGGCCCGAACACCCTGGTCACCAGCCGCAAGCCGGACGACCTCAAGGCGTTCTGCGAGGCGTTCACGTCGGAGTTCGCGAAGCAGAAGTAGAAGCACAAGTAGACGTAGACGTAGACGTAGAAGCCGTCGGCCCCGCGCGGGGCCCACGCACAGGCCCGGCCCGCATCCCAGCGGGCCGGGCCGCTCAGGTTCGGCCCGCGCCCCCAGCGGGCCGGGCCGCTCAGGTTCGGATCGGTCCGGCCGGGTAACCGGCTGCCATGTCCGACCCCATTGCGCAGATTCCCGTCCCTTCCCGTGCACCGGGCCGAGTCGCCGACTGGTTCACCGCCCGCGACCACGCCCTCTTCCACGCCGTGGCCTCCCGGCACTGGCCGGGCGCCGACCGGGTGCTGCCCCGGCTGAGCCGCAGCGCCAACCACGGGCTGCTGTGGTTCGGCGCCGCCGCCGGCATCGCGGCGTTCGGCGGCAGCACTCGCTCCCGCCGGGCCGCGATGCGCGGTGTGGCCTCGCTCGCACTGGCCTCGGCGACCGTGAACACCGTCGGCAAGCGCTCCGTACGCCGGATAAGGCCGGTGCTGGACTCCGTGCCGGTGATACGGCAGTTGAAGCGCCAGCCCCTCACCACGTCCTTCCCGTCCGGGCACTCGGCGTCCGCCGCCGCCTTCGCGACCGGTGTCGCGCTGGAGTCCAAGGGGTGGGGCGCCGCCGTGGCGCCGGTGGCGGGCGCGGTCGCCCTGTCCCGCGTCTACACCGGCGTGCACTTCCCCAGCGACGTGCTGGTCGGCGCCGCGCTCGGTGTGGGCGCCGCCTTCGCCGTACGGGGCCTGGTGCCGACCCGGGACCAGCTGCCCTCGCCCGGCCGGCCGCACACCGACGCACCCCGGCTGCCCGCGGGCCGGGGCCTGGTGGTCGTCGTGAACAAGGCGTCCGGCAGCGCGGCCGCCAAGGCCACGCTGGTACGCACCGCCCTGCCCGAGGCCGAGGTCCGCGAGGTCGACCCCGCGGACCTGTGCGCCGAACTGGACAAGGCCGTGGAGAACGGCACCGCGCTCGGCGTCTGCGGCGGCGACGGTACGGTCAACCGCGCCGCGGTGGCCGCCGCCCGCGCGAAGGTGCCGCTCGCCGTCTTCCCCGGCGGCACGCTCAACCACTTCGCGTACGACCTGAACATCGAGACCGTGCAGGACACCTGCCGGGCGGTGGAGGCCGGTGACGCGGTCAAGGTGGACCTCGGCCGGTTCACGCCCGGCCCGAACCCGGACGGCTCCCCCGGCTACTTCCTGAACACCTTCAGCCTGGGTGTCTACCCGGAGATGGTCCGTGTCCGCGAACGCTGGTCGCCTCGCATCGGCGGCTGGCCGGCCGGGCTGCTCGCCGCGTACGAGGTACTGCGCAGGGAAAGGCCGCTGGAGGCCGAGGTGCGGGGCAAGCGGCGCGGCATGTGGATGCTGTTCGCCGGAAACGGCCTGTACCAGCGGATGGGCCCGACCCCCGGCCGGCGGTTCGACCTGGCGGACGGGCTGCTGGACGTCCGGGTGGTGCACGGCGGCCGGCTGCCGGGGCTGCGGCTGATGCTGGCGGCGCTCTCGGGGCCGCTGAGCCGGTCCGCGTTCCACTCGGCGGGCCGGATGCGCCGGCTGCGGCTGGCGGGCATCGCGCCGGGGACACCGCTCGCCTACGACGGGGAGGTGGCCGAGGCCCCGACCGCGTTCCTCATCGACAAGGCGGACGAGGCCCTCACGGTGTACCGGCCGCTGCCTACCGTTCAGACGGCTCTGTAGGCCCGGACCTCCGCGGCTGCTCCCCCGGCAGGAGCTCGCCGTCGGCGCCCTCGTCGGTGGGCGCCTCCGTCACATCGAGGAAGACCTGGTCGGCCTCCGGCCAGGTCTTCCTGATGCGTAGCTTGATGCGCTCCGAGACCAGCTCGACGCGCTCGCTGTCCAACCCCGGCATCAGGTCGATGCGCGCCGCCACCAGGGTGGATTCCATGCCGAGCCGCATGGTGAGCAGGGATGCCACCCGGTCGATCTCCGGCTGGTCCTCCAGCAGTTCCCGGATGCCGTCGCGCAGTTCGGGGTCGACGGCCTCGCCGATGAGCTGGGCGCGGGCGTCGGAGCCGAGCCGGTAGGCCACGTACACGAGCAGGAGCCCGATGGTGAGCGAGGCCGCGGCCTCGTAGGCGACCTGTCCTGTGGCCATGTGCGCGATCATGCCGCCCATGGCGACGAGCACGCCGACGACGGCGGTGCTGTCCTCGGCGACGACGGTACGCAGCGCGGGGTCCTTGCCGAGGCCCTTGCCCGGCTGCTTGCGGACCTGCCACAGGGCGCGGACGAGCGAGGTGCCCTCGGCGAGGAGTGCCACCGTGAGGACGGCGAGTCCGGCGACGTAGCCGCTGGTGGACTCCCCCGCCGGAGGCTTCAGCAGGGCCTCGACGCCCTGGAAGAAGGAGAATCCCGCGCCGAGGACGAAGATGCCGACGGCGGCGAGCAGCGACCAGAAGTAGCGTTCCTTGCCGTAGCCGAAGGGGTGCTGCCGGTCGGCGGGCCGCTTGCTGCGGCGCAGTGCGGCCAGCAGGAATACCTCGTTGATGCTGTCGGCGACGGAGTGCGCCGCCTCGGAGAGCAGGGCGGGCGAGGAGGCTATGAGACCGCCGACGGCCTTGGCCACGGCGATGAGCAGATTGGCCGCGAGGGCCACCAGGATCGTCACACGGGTCTTGTGGTCGGACCCGCTCCCGGCGGGCCCGGCGTCGCCGGAGCGGGTGACCCGTTCGTCGGGTTCGGCTTGCGTGCTGTTACTCACAGACGGTCAGTTCCGGGGCAGCAGGGGGCCGAGCGGCCCCAGGTCGATGTTCAGGTCCCCGGGTTCCAGACCGAACTTGTCCCGCAGGATGTCCATCCTGTCCTCCAGCAGCATCAGCGTCATGCCGATCCGTTCCTCCTGGTCCTCGGTGAGATCGCCGGTGTCGACGCGGCGCAGCGCCTGCCGCTCCATGAGCTGGCGCAGCAGTTCCACCACGGTGAGGACGAGTTTGGCCAGGTCGCGTTCGACGGTGTCCGCGTCGAGCTCGACCTGCTTGCGCCTGGCCTCGTCGCCGGTGGCTGCCGGGGCGGCGCCGCTCGATCCGAGGCTGATGTTCCCGGCGCGGCCGGTGGCCACCGCTGTGTCGAGGTCCTCGGTGGCGAACTCGGCGCTCGTCGTGGTGCCGGGCAGGTCCGTGATACCTGACCGACCGGCGCTGCCGGACGCACCCGTGGTGCCGGTGAGGCGGTCGTCGTTCATGGCAACTCCCTTCCTCTCCATGTCAGTTCATATCTTCGAACGGAGACGGCACATTCTCGTTGACCGAGCTGATGAGCGCGTTGAGGTCGATGCGTACGAGATCGACGTCCGCGATCCGCAGGGTCAGGTCCCCGGAGAGCACCACGCCACCGCCCAGCAGCCGGTCGAGCAGGTCGACCAGGGCTATCTCGCGCTGGGCGAGGGCGTCTATGTCGTGGTCGTCGCTGTAGTGGGTCACGCGGTCCCGCCGCTCTGCGTGTCGCCGTCCTCGTCGCCGATCCCGGCGAAGGAGTACGGCGCCCACGGCCCGGTCAGCTCGACCTTGACGTTGTCGTCGCCCTCGGGCATCAGTGCCTGCACCTGCTCCACGAACGCTTCGCTGCCGGTGCGGGGCACCAGATAGGCGGCGTTGAGCACGTTCTGCCCGCTGCGGCCCGAGAGCCGGCCGTCCTGGAGGCGGTGCAGCAGGGCGGCCTCCGCGGACTGCGAGAGCTCGGCGTGCAGCTTGCGGCAGAGCGCGTCGGCCTTCTTGGAGTCGCTCTCACGGCTGCGCCGCTGGGCCAGCCGCTGCTGGAGATAACTGCGCCCGGCGCCGGGCCGGTCGGCCGAGGGCGGCGGGGCAGCGGGCGCCGGGTCCGCCTTGGGAGGCTTGGGCGCCGCGTCCGCGTACACCTTGACCCCCCATTCGACCCGTCCGTCGAGCCGCTCCAGCGCCCGGGTGAACCGTTCCTGTCCGCTCTCCAGCAACCGCCGCACCCCGTCGTCGTCGCGGCACACCGTCGCCAGTCGCAGCGGCAGCGGTGTGGTGACGGCGGTCAGGGCGGTGATGACCGCCTGGTGGGTGCGGGCGGTGGTGGCGAGCCAGTCGAGGTCCTCAAGGTGCGCCTTCAGCGGCGCCTCGTCGAAGTCGGCGGCCTGCACCGGGCTGACGACGGCGACGAGGTCGCCGTGGCGCAGCAGCCGGGGCGGCTCGCCGTCCAGGCCGCGCCCGCCCTCTTCGGGGAGGACTCCCTCGAAGGGGCGGGTCACGGCGTAGACGTAACAGAGCTCCTCGGGTCCCGGTCCGTCCTGGAAGACCTCGGTCGGGCAGGCCCCGTCGGGGAAGACCGCGCCGGAACCGGTCTCGCTGGTGTTGTCTGTCATGTCTGTCATGCCTGTTCTGCTTGCCCGTCCTTCGCCTTTTCAAGCTCCGGAGCGGAGGCCTCCAGATCGGCGATACGGCGCTTGAGGCGTTCGTTCTCCTCGGCGATCTCGCGGCGCCTGGCTCCGGAGGAGAGCGAGGGGTCGTCCTCCCACCAGTCAATGCCCATCTCCTTGGCCTTGTCCACCGAGGCCACGATCAGCCGGAGCTTGATGGTGAGGAGCTCGATGTCCAGGAGATTGATCTTGATGTCGCCCGCGATGACGACGCCCTTGTCAAGGACCCGTTCGAGGATGTCGGCGAGGTTGGCCCCGCCGCCCGACCCGTACGGGTCGGGCATTCTGGCCGCGGTGCTCATCGGCGGCCCTCGTCCGAGGGCTCGGCGTCGGCGTACTCACGCTTCTTGCGGGAGTCGGCGTCCTCGTCGTCGACGGCGTCCTCTTCGTCGGCCTCTTCGTACTCGGCCTCCGGGTCCTCCTCCTCGGCCTCCTCGTCGGCCTCGGGGTCGTCCTCCTCCTCGTACTCGGCCTCCGGGTCGCCCTCCTCGTCCTCGGGCTCACCCTCTTCCTCGTACTCGGCCTCGGGGTCGCCGTCCTCCGCTTCCTCTTCTTCCTCGTCCTCGTACTCGGCCTCGGGGTCCTGGTCCTCCTCGGCCTCCTCGGCCTCCTCGTCCTCGTACTCGGCCTCGGGGTCCTGGTCCTCCTCCTCGGAGTCGGGGGCGTCGTCCTCGTGGCCCTCCTCGTCCTCGTGGCCCTCTTCCTCGGCGCGGGCCTCTTCCTCCTCCGCGATCGCGTCCTCGTGGGTCTTGACGACCTCACCGTCCTCGATCGTGCCGCGCCAGCCGTCGTCGATCTCGCCCTTCATCGAGATGTGCCGGGCGTAGTTCTTGAGGTCGAGCCTGGCCCGGCGGCCCTGGGCGCGCCAGATGTTGCCGGTCTTCTCGAACAGCCCCTTGGGGTAGTACTCGATGACCAGGCACACCCGGGTGAGGTTGTCGCCCAGCGGGTGGAAGGTGACGACACCCTTGGTGGTGCCCTTGGCTCCCTCGGTGGTCCAGGAGAGCCGGTGGTCGGGCAGTTGCTGGGTGGTGTGCGCCTTCCAGCTGCGGTTGGACCAGAAGACCTTGAGCTTCCAGTCCGAGGTGGTGTCGTCGGCGGTGGTCGCGCTCTTGACACCCTTGGCGAAGGTGGAGAAGTCCTCGTAGCGGGTCCACTGGTCGTACGCGACCCGGACCGGCACGCCTACGTCGATCGTCTCCAGGATGACGATGGGCTTTCCGCCACCGCCGCCCTTCTTGCGCTTGCCCTTGCCTCCGAAGAGGCCGGAGAACGCGTCCTTGGCCTTGTCCTTCACGTGACCGGCTCCGAGTTCCACGGCGGTACGCATCGGGCCCTTGCCATCGGCGAGCTTCTTGCCGCCGTCCAGTGCGAGCTTGGCGAAGCCGGGGCTGTTGCCCTCCGCGATGTCGTTGAGCTTGCTGGTCGACTCGCCGAGCTTGCGGCCCGCACCGGTCAGGATGCGCGTCACCTGGGCGGCCATGTAGGCCTGCGCCTCGGACTTGAGCCGGTCGGTTATCTCGGAGTCCGGCTTCAGTGCGCCGGCTGCGTTCTTCAGATCAGGCACGGTTCTGGCCACCCTTCGCGCCACCGGTCCTGCGGGCCGCGGTCTTCTTCGCGGTGCCGGTGGTCTTCTTCGCCGCGGAGCCGGCCGTCTTCTTGGCCGTGCCCGACGAGGCGGTCTTCTTGGCCGCGCCCCGGCCGGACGTACGGGCGCTCCCGGTGGTCTTCTTCGCCGCACGGGTGCCCGACGAGGACGAGGCGGAGGAGGACTGCTTGCGGGGGCGGGCCTGACGGCGCGGTTCCTCGCGCTCCTCCTCCTGCTGGCCCTGCTGGTCCTGCTGGTCCTCGTCCTGCTGGTCCTCGTCCTGCTCGTCGTACTCCTCGTCGGAGTCGTCGTCCGCCTGCTTCTTGTTCTTGCCGCCCTTGTCCTTCAGGCTGCTGATGTCGGGAACGACACCGGCGGCCTTGTCCTGCACGCTCAGCGTCCGGTCGTGCAGCTTGTCGGCGAGCCCGCTGAGCTGACGGTTGATGATCGCGCCCGTGGCGGCCTTGCCGACACCCTGCATGTCCTCACGGAGCTGGTCACCCAGCTCCTTGAACTGCGGGTTGTTCTGCAACTGCGAGGACGCGAAGTCCATCAGCGCCTTCGGGCTCAGCTGCAGCTTCTTGCCGGCGACGAACGTGCCGACGGCGAAGGCGAACTTGAGCTTCTTGGTCCGCCCCAGGAAATAGCCCGCGCCTACGGCGAGCCCCAGTCCGAGCCTGTTGTTCATGGTTGTTGCATCCCCTTCTGCTTCTGCTCCAGCCGGTCGAGGAGTTCGTCCTCACGGCGGTCGAATTCGGCCTCGTCGATCTCGCCGGCCTCAAGGCGCTCCTCAAGGGCGCGGAGTTCGCGCTGGATGGCCGCCGGGTCGTAGTACTGCTTCTCCGCCTCGTCCACCACCTTCTGCAGCACCCAGCCGGTGCCGCGGACGGGGGCGAACGGAAGCATGAGGAGCTCTCCAAGGAGGCCCACCGCACTACTCCACGAAGCTGTACGGGGGCAGCGGGCCGTTGACCTGGAGCACCAGGTGCGGGGCCTCCCGCTGAAGGGCGTCGACGGCCTCGATGAACTCGGCGGAGCTGTCCCGCTCGACGAGGAAGGACACGTTGGCCAGCCAGCCGGTGGACTCGGGGCCGGGGCTTGTGTCGGCGGCGGCGCCCTCCAGTGACTGGCGGACCAGCTGTCCGTCGGCCTTCTCGCGCTGCTGCACGGCGGCCACGACGCGCTCGCCGAGCTGGAGCTTCTGCTCGTAGGTGCCGCCGCCCGCCGCCCGGTTGGCCTCGTTGAGGGTGCGCAGCTCGGAGTCGGTGGCGAGCACCTGGTGGAGCACGGCCTCCTCGTCGTGGGAAGCCTTGACGTTGTACTCGACCTTGCCCTCCAGGGCGTCGAGCCGCTCCAGGTAGTGCTTCTCGCGCTCGGCGAGGACGGTCTTCACCGCCTCGTCGTCGGTCGAGACACTGCCGAAGCGCATCGGCAGCACGGCGCCCTGGGCGCCCGCCTCGGACAGCACGCTCTGGTGGGCGAGCAGGTCGCGGCGCTTGGGCCGGAGGTTCTCCGGTGCTTCGCTGACCAGGGCGGTCAGTTCACCGGTCCTGATCGCGTAGACGGCCTGCGGCGGGTCGCCGACGCCGCCCATCTGCTCGGGCAGCGCGGGGTGTGCCGCGCGGGTGATCCCGTAGACGTAGGTGCTCATTCCTGCTCCTCCTTCCGGCGCGTCGTGGTGCGACGGGCCCGCGGCTTCGACTCGCTGCTGCTCTCTTCACGGGCGTCCTTGAAGGCGCCCGATATGGTCTCGGCCGCGCCTGAGAGGGCGCCCTTGGTCTTGCCGGACGCACCCTTCTCCGTGGCGTCGCCGATGATGTCGGTCAGACCGGAGGGCTTCTTGCTGCCGCTCTCCAGGTCGAGGCGGTTGCAGGCCTCGGCGAAGCGGAGGTAGGTGTCCACGCTCGCCACCACGACACGGATGTCGATCTTCAGGATCTCGATGCCGACCAGGGACACACGAATGAATGCGTCGATGACTAGCCCCCGGTCGAGGACGAGCTCCAAGACGTCGTAGAGGCCGCTGGTACCGCCGCCGCCTCCACCTTGCTGTGCCGGAACAACGGACATATCGACCGGATCTCCTTTGCTGGGTGTGGTGCGCGGGAACGGCTGCACGCCGTCCGCCCGCTACTTCTTGTCGGCCCTTCCGCGCTCGTAACGGCCGACGCGGCGATATCCGGTGAGCTCGCCGTCCGGGTCCAGCTGGACCTCGTACGAAGCGAGCAGGCTCATGGTGTCGGGGACGCGCTCAAGTTCGAGCACCTCCACGCGCAACACCCAGCCGTCCTCGGTCTGTTCGAAGGAGGACACGGATTCCGCGGGCATGCCGGTGAGCTCGGAAATCTGCTCGCGGGCCGCGCGCAGGACCTGCATCGGTCCGGGCTTCTTCGGCGCGCGGGGCTCGCTCTCCGGCTCTTTTTCGGGCGGCTGTTCAGCCGCCTTCCTGGGCGCCCGCTTCGTTGCCTTCCTGGGCGCCCGTTTGGCCGCTTGCCTCGGCGCCCGTTCGGACGCCTGCTTCGGCTCTTGTTCCGCCTCTTGCGACTGTCGCTCTTCGCTCTGGTCGTCGTCGGCCGTGGACTGGGTTTTCTTCGAAGTGTTCTCTGATGTATTTGCCATGTCTGCCTCGGAGGTGCGGGTAACCGCGCATGTCTGGCGCAAACCCTCTGACGGCGCGAGTTGTTCGATTCCCGCTGGGGTACTCGTCGCGCCATGAAAACAACAGACAGCGGAGAGTTCCCGGAGGTCCGTACGCGCATTCCGGCGCGGCTTGACCGGCTGCCGTGGTCCCCCTGGCACTGGAGGATCATCATCGGGCTCGGCACGGTGTGGATCCTCGATGGCCTGGAAGTGACCATCGTCGGCAACATCGTGGTGCGGCTCGCCGAGGAAGGCAGCGGCATCGAGATCACGACGGCACAGGTGACCACCACCGCGGCCGCCCTCTACGTGGCGGGGGCGTGCGTCGGCGCCCTGTTCTTCGGCCGGCTCACCGATCTCTTCGGCCGCAAGAAACTCTTCATCATCACGCTCGCGGTCTATCTCGCCGCGACTGCGGCGACGGCGCTGGCCGAATCCGCCTGGTTCTTCTTCGTCTGCCGCTTCGTCACGGGATTCGGCATCGGCGGCGAGTACGCGGCCATCAACTCGGCCATCGACGAACTGATCCCGAGCAGGCTGCGCGGCCGCATCGACCTCATCATCAACGGTACGTTCTGGGCCGGCGCGGCCCTGGGTGCGCTGGCGTCCGTCGCACTCCTGGACACGGACCTGTTCCCCAAGGACGTCGGCTGGCGGCTGTCCTTCGCGATCGGCGTGGTGCTCGGCCTGGTGATCCTTCTCGTGCGCCGCCATGTCCCGGAGAGTCCGCGGTGGCTGATGGTGCACGGCCGGGAGGAGGAGGCGGACCGCATCGTCGGCGAGGTGGAACAGAAGGTCCACGACGAGACGGGCTCCCCGCTTCCCGAACCGGAGGAGGAGATCACCGTGAGGCAGCGGGGCTCGATCGGCTTCCTGGAGATCATCCGCACGGTGTTCTCGCAGTACCGCAAGCGGGCGATCCTCGGTCTCTCCCTCTTCGTCGGACAGGCCTTCCTCTACAACTCGATCACCTTCGGGTACGCGGTCATCCTGGACAAGTTCTTCGGCGTCGGTACGGGTTCGGCGGCGTACTACTTCGCGGTGATCGCGGTGGGCAATCTGCTCGGCCCCCTGGTGCTGGGCCACTTCTTCGACTCGGTCGGCCGCGTCCCGATGATCGCCGGGACGTACATCCTGTCCGGCGTCCTGCTCTTCGGCACGGCCATGCTGTTCCAGAACGGGATGCTGACGGCCACGACGATGACGGCGTGCTGGTGCGTGGTCCTCTTCTTCGCCTCGGCCGGGGCGAGTTCGGCGTACCTGACGGTGAGCGAGGTCTTCCCGCTGGAGACGCGCGCGATGTGCATCTCGTTCTTCTACGCGGTGGGTACGGCGCTGGGCGGCATCACCGGTCCGATCCTCTTCAACGGCCTGGTGAGCAGCGGCAAACCGGGCGACACGACACTGGCGTTCTGCATCGGGGCGGGGCTGATGGTGGCGGCGGGGGTGGTGGAGTCCTTCCTCGGCGTGAAGAGTGAACGCAAGAGTCTGGAGTCGATCGCACAACCCTTGAGCACGGTCCGCCCCTGACCCCTTCCTCCCAACGCGCGGCCCCGCGCGCGCCCCGCCCAGGGGGCGCCCCCTCCAGGGGCGCGGGGAACTGCGCGCCCGGCCACGACACACCCGCACGTCCTGCACCCACGCCCAGAGGGCACCTCCCAGGGGCGCGGGGAACTGCGCGACCAGCCACGACGTGCCCGCGCGAAGGAAACGCACCGGCAAGGGGGCACGCGAAAGGTTGCGCTCCGCGTGGGGGCCGCCCCCTTGCCCACCCGTCCCGCCCCCGGGGGGCGGCCCCGCTGCCCAAGGAGGCTGGGGGTAGGGGGAATGGGGCGGCCCCGCTGCCCAAGGAGGCTGGGGGTAGGGGGAATGGGGCGGCCCCGCTGCCCAAGAGGGCTGGGGTAGGGGGAATGGGGGCGGCCCCGCTGCCCAAGAGGGCTGGGGGATGGGACGGGAGGTGGGTCAGCGGGTCGTGGGGAGTTTTCTGCGGGCCGGGCCCAAGGGCCGGCCCCTGGTCAGGACGTCCGCCCAGGGATTCCGTTTTGCCTGGTCGAGGATCGCCTCCACATCCCCCAGCGACCACGTCCGCGCGTGCACCCCCGGGTCGTCCAACTGCTCCCAGGAGACCGGCACGGCCACCGGCGCCCCCGGGAGCGGGCGCGGCGACCACGGCGCGACGCCCGTCTGCGCGTACCCGTTGCGCTGGACGTCCAGGTAGACCCGGTTGCCCCTCCCCCGCTTGCGTACCGACGTCGTCAGCCTGGCGGGGTGCCGGGCGGCCACCACCTCCGCCACCTCCCTCGCGAAGCCCTTCGACTCCTCGAAGGTGGTGTGGCCGTTCAGCGGCACCACCACGTGCAGACCCTTCGACCCCGTCGCCATCGGTACGGACGGCAGGTTCAGCTCCCCGAGGACCTCCCCCAGCCGGCGCGCCGCCTCCCGTACCGCGCCGAAGTCGTCCTCCGGCGGGTCCAGGTCGAAGATCAGCCGGTCCGGCCACGGCAGCCGGGTCACCCTGGAGGCCCAGCGGTGCAGCGCCAGGCACGACTGGTCGGCGAGGAACACCAGGGTGGCGCTGTCCTCGCACACCACGTGCCGCACCGTGCCGCCCTCCCGGTCCAGCCGCACCCGCCGCACCCAGTCCGGGTAGCTGTCCGGAGTGTCCTTCTGGAGGAAGCGCGGGCCCCGCACCCCGTCCGGGTGCCGTTCCAGCATCAGCGGCCTGTCCCGCAGCTGCGGCAGCATGAACAGGGCGATGCGCCGGTAGTAACCCGCCAGATCGGCCTTGCTGAGGCCGAGGTCGGGGAAGAGCACCTTGTCCGGCCGGTGGACGGTCACGGTGTGCCGCCCGGCCCGCACCTCCAGCGCCCCGTCCGGGTCCGTGCCCTCGATGACGCGTCCGTTCACCGCACCACTGCCTTCTCCACCAGCAGCCGCGCCGCGGCCGCCACGGAATCGGCGTCGATCCCCGCGCCCTGCAACTGCTCGTCGGGAGAGGCGGATCCGGGCATGTTCGAGACGGCGAGACGGACCAGCCGCGGCACCGGCCGTCCGTCCGCGAACGCCTCGGCCACCGCGTCACCGATCCCGCCCTCGGCCCGGTGGTCCTCGACCGTCACCAGGGCGCCGGTCTCCTCGGCCGCCGCCCAGAGGGTCGGTGCGTCGACGGGCTTGACGGAGTACAGGTCGATCACCCGCACCTCGATGCCCTCGTCGGCCAGCAGGTCCGCCGCGCGCAGTGCCTCGGGCACGGTCGTCCCGGCGGCGACCAGCGTCAGCCGGTCCGCGTCCCCGCGCCGAAGCACCTTGCTGCCGCCGATCGGGAACTCCTCGTCGGGGCCGTAGATGACGTCCGCCTTGCCCCGCCCGGTCCGCAGGTAGCGGATGCCGTGGAGGTCGGCCATGGCGGCGACGAGCTTCGCGGTCTGGTTGGCGTCGCACGGGCACAGGACGGTGCTGCCGTGGATCGCCCGCATCATCGCCAGGTCTTCGAGGCCCATCTGGGAAGGGCCGTCCTGGCCGATGGCGACGCCCGCGTGCGAGCCGACGACGTTGAGGTCCGCCCGGCTGATCGCAGCCATCCGCAGGAAGTCGTGCGCCCGGGTGAGGAAGGCGGCGAACGTCGACACGTACGGTACGTGGCCGCGTGCCTGCATACCGACGCCCGCCGCGACGAGCAGCTGTTCGGCGATGTAGCACTCGAAGTACCGGTCGGCGTGGTCCTCGGCGAAGTACTCGGTGCGGGTCGAGTCGCCGACCTCCCCGTCCAGTGCGACGACGTCACCGCGCGCCGCGCCGAGCGCCGCGAGTGCCTTTCCGTACGCGTCGCGGGTCGCCACCTGGTCGCCGCCGTCGGCGGTGGCCCGGAACCTCGGCAGCGTCAGGTGTCCGCCGGTCGCGGCGTGCGGGGCGGGGGCCGCCTCGGCGGGCTTGTGCACGTCGACGTGCCGGGCACGCACCCCGCCCAGTTCGGCGATCGCCGCCGTCGCGTCGGACAGCGGCTTGCCGTGCATTCCCTCCTTGTCGGCGACGTCCGCGACACCCTTGCCCTTGACGGTGTTCGCGAGGATCGCGGTCGGCCGGCCGGCGGTCGAGCGGGCCTCGGCGTACGCCCGGTCGACCGCGTCCACGTCGTGTCCGTCGACCTCGACGGTGTGCCAGCCGAACGCCTGGAGACGACGGGCGTATGCGCCGAGGTCGTGGCCGTGCCGGGTCGGGCCGCGCTGGCCGAGCCGGTTGACGTCCACGACGAGGGTGAGGTTGTCGAGCTTCTCCGCGCCGGCGTGCTCGACGGCCTCCCAGACCGACCCCTCTGCCATCTCGCTGTCGCCGCTGATCACCCACACCCGGTACGGGTCGCGGTCGAGCCGCTTGCCGCAGAGCGCCATGCCGACGCCGACGGGCAGCCCCTGCCCGAGCGAGCCGGTCGCGACGTCCACCCACGGCAGCCGGGGCGTGGGGTGCCCTTCCAGGCGGCTGCCCCGGCTGCGGAAGGTCAGCAGTTCCTCGTCGCTGACGGCGCCGGCCGCCCGGTAGAGGGCGTAGAGGAGCGGTGAGGCGTGCCCCTTGGACAGGATGAGGTGGTCGTTGCCGGGGTGTTCGGGGCGGTCGAAGTCGTAGCGCAGGTGGTTCGCCAGGAGTACGGCGCCGAGTTCGGCGGCGGACATGGACGAGGTCGCGTGCCCGGACCCGGCGGCATCCGTGGCACGGACGGAGTCGACCCTCAACTGCTGTGCGAGATCGGTCAGTTCGTCGGTGGACAGGCCGTTGGTGGGCATGTTTCTCCTCTGGGTTCCCGGTCAGCGAATCCTGCGTCAGCTGGGTTCCTGGTCAGCGAATCCTGCGTCGGCGGTTCCCGCGCCCATGACGACGGTGCGGGAGCGGCCCACAATCGGCTCCGTTGCTCGTTCGCGCCCGTCCCGCGTGCCCTTCCCACGGTCGCCCAAACTCCGTGATCGGTGTGTTTCCGGGCGTCCTGCCGGGTTACCCGGTGGAACAGGCCCTGCTCGACCGGTTGTACGTGAATCAGTTCGGTCCCGACCATCGCGGCTTCTTGGACCTCTACCGCACCGAGGCGCTGCCCCAGGTTCAGGAGTTCTGAGATGAGACTGACCCAGGCCGCCCACCAGCCGTCGCCCGTCCGGCGTCCGGACCTGCGCACCAGAATCGTCCGACTGGTCGCCAGGGCAAGGTCCGTCGTCCTGTGGCGGCGGAACGCGTAGGACCGCCACCCCAGGAGCACGAGCGGCAGATTCGTACCGGGCGGCACGAGGCACCGGGCCGGCCTCCCCGGCTCCGGGCAGCCGCCGCGTGCTAGTCGCGCCCCACCACGGGCGCCTTCCCGGGCACCGGCGGCGCGCCGGGCACGGAGGTGACCGCCGAGGTCACCGCACCGGGCTCGACACCCGGGGCCACGTCCACCGCGCCCGCGCCCACGCCCGCGCCCTGTCGGGACCGGTCCGCCGCGCCCGCTCCCGGCCGGGACCGTGCCGCCTGTCGCAGCATCACGGCCGCGATCAGCAGCGCCGCCGCGACGATCAGCGCGGATGCCCACATCGGCACCACCAGCCCGAGCGCGAGTACCACCCCGCTCACCAGCGCGGCACCTCCGTACAGGCCCGCCGCACCGGCGCCCGCGTACAGCCGGGCCGGCCGGCGCTGCTCCCTCATCCGCTCGCGAAGCTCCTCCGCGACGGAGTCACGCACCACCCGCGCGATCTCCTGCGACAGGTCGAGGTTCGGCGTCGCGTCGGCAGCCCTTCCCAGGTTCGTACCCATGTTCGCACTCATGAGTTGCGCGTACCCGCCCGCACTCCCCGTACGCAGCACCCTTCTCCCACCAGCCCTCTGTCCATATATCAAGACCTATATCTCATGATGCAAAACACGGGCGTACCGTGAACCCATTCGCTGCCCACCACGCGTGAACGGGGTACCGCCATGCCGAAAGAGACCGCCGTCTACACCCACGGCCACCACGAGTCCGTCCTGCGCTCACACACCTGGCGGACCGCCGAGAACTCCGCCGCCTACCTCCTTCCGCACCTGCGCGCCGGGCAGCGCGTGCTGGACGTGGGCTGCGGCCCCGGCACCATCACGGCCGACCTGGCCGAGCTGGTGGGCCCGGAGGGTCACGTCACCGGCGGCGACCACGCGGCCGGCATCCTCGACCGCGCCCGCCGGACCGCGGCCGAACGCGGGCTGCGCAACGTCGAGTTCACCACCGCCGACGTGCACGCGCTCGCGTACCCCGACGACTCCTTCGACGTCGTCCACGCCCATCAGGTGCTCCAGCACGTGGGCGACCCGGTCGCCGCCCTGCGCGAGATGCGCCGGGTGTGCCGGCCGGGCGGCATCGTCGCGGCCCGCGACAGCGATTACGCGGCGATGGCCTGGTACCCGCAGCCGCCGCTGCTGGACGACTGGCTGGAGCTCTACCACCGGGTGGCCCGCGCGGGCGGCGGTGAGCCGGACGCGGGGCGCAGGCTGCGCTCCTGGGCGCTGCGGGCCGGCTTCGAGGAGGTCAACTCGTCCGCGGCGAGCTGGTGCTACGCCACCGCCGAGGACCGCTCCTGGTGGAGCGGCCTGTGGGCGGACCGCACCGTCGCGTCCTCGTACGCGGACCTGGCGGTGTCCGGCGGGCACGCGACCGCCGCGCAGCTGGCGGAGATCGCCGAGGCCTGGCGGGAGTGGGGCACCCATCGGGACGCGTGGTTCATGGTTCCGCACGGCGAGATCCTCTGCCGCGCCTGACCCGGCAGGGGGTGGGGCGGGCACGTCAGTCCCCGAACCGAGCACGTGCGCCCCGGAACGGATCACGCTCGCCCCGCCGCCCAACTACCCTCGGCCGTATGGAGATCCTGGGAACCACACTGCGCGTCTATCTGGACGACACCGCGGCACTGGACACCACGGCCGCCTTCTACGAGCGCATCACCGGTGTCCGCGCGCAACGCTTCGAGCGCGGCGGGGTCTCGGTCGCCGCCGTCGGCTGCTTCCTCGTGATGAGCGGTCCGCGCGAGGAGATCGACCTGTTGCGGAAGGTGACGGCGACGGTCGCGGTGAAGGACGTGGAGGAGGCCCACATCACGCTCACCGCCGCGGGCGCTCAAGTCGTCGCGGGCCCGGTGGCGACCCCGGCGGGCCGCAACCTGATCGTCCTGCACCCGGACGGTTCCGTCTTCGAGTACGTGGACATGGGCGGGCCCACCCCGAGCGGATGAGGGGCCAGGGGCGAGCGTCCGCACCGCCTACCCGAAGTCGTGGGCGTCCGGCGCCGGTTCGTCGGTCTACCCGAAGTCGCGGGCTTCCGGCGCTGGTTCGTCGGTCTACCCGAAGTCGCGGGCTTCCGGCGCTGGTTCGTCGGTCTACCCGAAGTCGTGGGCGTCCGGCGCCGGTTCGTCGGTGATGCTCGCCCACACCTCGTCGGGCGCCGTCGGGCCCCCGCGCAGATCGGCCACCTCGAAGCACTCGTCGAACACGGCGCGGGCCGCTTCCCGGTCCCCCTCGGCGGCGAGCAGCCGCGCCTCGACGAGGCGGAACCGGCCGGTGGCCCGGGTGGCGGGCCGCAGCCCCTCCCAGACGGTACGGGCCTGGGCCGGCCGGCCGGCGGCGAGCAGCGCCTCGATGGCCTCGCGGCCGAGCGCCGCGCTGGCCGCCGTCCACTGCTCGCCCTCGCGACGCTCCTCGCAGAGGTCTGCGAAGGCCTCCGCGTACAGGTCGGCGGCCCGCTCCCGCTGTCCGGCCTCGCGGTCCGCGAAGGCCAGGCAGCGGAGCAGCGGCCAGCGGGAGGGGGCCAGTTGCAGACCGCGCTCCCAGCTGCGGACCGCCTGGGCGAGGTCGCCCGCGTGCCACTGGGCGACACCGAGGTGGTACTCGGTGAGGGGTTCGGCGGGGGCGGTCTCCAGCATGTCGCGCCAGTGCGGGGCGACCAGCGAGGGGCCCGGTGGGACGACCTTGCGGGGCGTGGGCAGCGAGCCGCCCCGGAACAACTCCAGCCAGGGTTCCTGCTGTTCGGTCAGTGTCGACTCGGGGAAGGGCGTGCCCGGCAGCTTGAAGCCGCCGCGCAGCACTTCCAGCGCGCCCCAGCCCGACCCGGTGGCCAGGGTCTCGCCCGGTTCGAGGTCGGCGTGTGCGCGCCACGCGGTGTACGCGGCGTCGACGGCGGCCCGGGGCAGCGCCTCCTCAAGGGCCCGCTCGGCCACCGCGCGCGCGGCGCCCCAGTCGTCTCCGTGCACGGCACGCGCGTCCGCAGTCAGCGGCCCGTACGCCTCCAGCCAGCTGAACTCGGCCTCCGGTTCGAGCGGGACGTGCTCCTGCTGGATGCGGGCGAGTCCGGCCTGGATCTCGGCGTGGCCGGGCGTGCCCGGCTCGGTCAGCCACTCCTGCCGGCGGCGGCCGTCCGCCCCCGAGCCCCAGAGGAACAGTTTGCGTCCGCCCAGCAGGTCGGTGGAGGTCTGCACGAGGCCCGCACCGGTCGCGTCCAGGGCGGCTATCCACTTCCGCTCCTGTTCGGGCACGTCGTAGGAGTAGTGGGCGGAGAGTTCGCCGCGGGCCGGATAGGTGCGGTCGGCGCCCTCGGAGCGCGGGACGGGGACGCGGGCCGGGGGCTTCCCGTCCCCGGAGCACCAGGCCGCGTCGGCGGGGGCGAGGATCCGGGTGCCCTCGTTCTCCTCGACGGTGGTGTGGGACCACCAGTGGACGGGCACGGTCCGCTCGTGCGGGTTGCGGACACGGACGCCCACGTACAGGAAGTCGGAGTCGGCGGGCAGCCACAGGTCCAGCTGGAACGGCAGGTCGCGCAGCCGTTCCCACTCCCACAGACGGAGCATCTCGCCGCCGTCCGGGGCGGGCACGACGGCCGCGTGCAGCGGGGCGAAGGAGAGGGCGGCGCGACCGGTCGCGCCGGTGTTCCACTCGATGCCGCCGGAGAACCAGGCGCCGCCCAGGCCGAGGTCGACCGGCTGGAGGACCGGGTTGCGGTAGACGAGTTCGCGGCCGGTGGGCTTGTGGTGGAGGGAGTGGATCCGGCCACCGAGACCGGGCAGCACGGTCACCCGCAGCCGGTCGTTCTCGATCACGACGGTGTCGATCTCGGTCTCGGCGCGCTCGCGTCCGAAGCCGTCCAGCGCCCGTACGGGAAGGTGCGTGCGCAGTGGTCCGTACCCCGTCCGACCTGCCGTGTCACGCGGCAGCCCCTGCCTGGCCCGGTCCTGCGGCCCGGGCACCCGGCCGAGCGGGCGCAGACCGGGCAGCGGGTTCTCGGGGCCCAGCGGGGCGGCGGGCAGGGTCAGAGCGGCACGTCGCACCGTCGTGGCCAAAACAACCTCACTCGTTCGGTGGCACGGTCAGGCGCAGCTCCGCACGCGCGCCTCGTCCCCGTCTCTCCACGTGCCTATCCGAACACGGGCAGTACCGGCCTGACCAGGGGTTCCGCCGGTCAGAATTGAGCAAAGGCACCCATCGCCCGCGCCTGCCAGGTCTCCAAGTATCCAAGTCTCCAAATCTCCGGGCCTCCGGGCCTCCGGGCCTCCGGGCACGGGAAGCTCAGTCATGCGGCCCGGCTTCTTCGCCCCGCTCCCCTTCGGGCAACCGGACTCGGGGCCTGAACTCCGGCGCCGTGAGCGCCCAGCGTTCGTGGTCGCGCCAGGCTCCGGCCAGGAAGAGGAAGTTCGGTGAGTAGCCCTCGTAGCGGAAGTGCGCCCGGCGGATGAGCGCGAGCGAGGCCGCGTTGCCCGGTTGGACGTTGGCCTCCAGCCGGTGCAGGCCGAGCCGGCCGAAGGCGTGCCGCAGGACCAGGTCGAGGGCCTCGCCGAGCAGGCCGCGGCCCGCGGTGTGGGCGAACGCGCCGTAGCCGAGGGTGCCGTTCTGGAAGGCGCCCTCGACGATGTTGTTGATGTTGACGAAGCCCGCGATGCGCTCGTCCGCGCGGGTGCAGACCAGGAAGCCCGCCCGGTCCGGGTCGCCGATCAGGGTGCCCGCGTACCTGCGGAACACCTCCGGGCTGTCCGGCGGGGCGAGCCATGGTCCGTGCAGCTCGCGGCTCTCGCGGACCCGGGCGGTGAACTCGTCGGCGTCGCTGTGGCGGAACGGCCTGATGCCGACCCGGGGGCCCGTTGCGAGGTATCGGGAGGAGGCGGCGGCAGGCTCGGACATCCGGCCAGGTTACGTCCGGCGGGACGGTACTACGGGCACTTCTCCCCCGTCCCGGTCGCGCCGTACGGGTGCGGCACGGGGCGTGCGGGGGGACTTCGGCCCCGAACCTGCCTGGTGGCGGTGCGTCACACGAGCGCGGGTGCGTCCAGCGTCAGCGTCCCGGCGTCGGCGTCCAGCACCGCCGGAACTCCCAGCGGCACGGTCAGCGCGGGCACCGAGTGGCCGAAGCCCAGCTGTTCCAGCACCGGTACGCCCAGGGTGCCCAGCCGGTCGAGCAGCACCGGCCGGACCTCGCTCCCGTACGGACCGCAGTCCTCCCAGGACCCCAGGGCGACCCCCGCAAGGCCGTCCAGCAGCCCGGAGCGCAGCAGTTGGGTGAGCATCCGGTCCAGCCGGTACGCCTCCTCGCCGATGTCCTCGACGAGGAGGATGCCGCCGTGTGCCGAGGGCCGGGTGTGCGGACCGGCGAGGTCGGCGGCGAGCAGGCAGAGGCAGCCGCCGAACGTGATGCCGTGGGTCCGGCCAGGCACCATGGTGCGGGCGGTGGGCGGGGCCAGGGTGCGTACGGTCTCCGGGGCGAAGAGGGTCGCGCGCAGCGAGTCCTGGGTGGGGCCGTCCTTGAGGAAGGCGGCGGTGGCGGTCATCGGACCGTGCAGGGTGGCGACGCCCATGCGGACCGCGAAGGCCTCGTGCAGGGCGGTGATGTCGCTGTAGCCGACGAACACCTTGGGGCGGCCGTACGCGGCGGTGGCGGCGCGCATCGCCGTCCAGTCGACGAGGTCGATCATGCGGTGGACCCCGTATCCGCCGCGCGCGCACAGCACGGCGGCGACCGACGGGTCGCACCAGGCGGCGGTCAGGTCGCGGGCCCGCGCCGCGTCGTCGCCCGCCAGGTAGCCGAACTCCGCGTGCCTGTCGAGGACATGGGGCATGACCACCGGGTCCAGGCCCCAGCCGCGCAGGACGTCGACCCCCCGCGCCAGCCGCTCCTCGGGGACCGGCCCGCTCGGTGCCACGATCGCGACGCGCGCGCCGGGGCGCAGCCGGGCGGGGCGGGAGAGTTCCGCGAGGGCGGCGGGCCTTCGGGTCAACTGCCGAGCTCCAGTCGCGGCACGTCGGCGCGGTCGATGCCGAACACCTGTGTGTACAGGGAGAGTTCCGCCTCCAGGGCGCGTTCCAGGGTGTCCGCCCTGCGGAAGCCGTGCCCCTCCCCCTCGAACGCGAGATACGCGTGCGGTATGCCGCGCCCCGCGAACAGGGCGAGGAAGCGTTCGGCCTGGACCGGCGGACAGACCGGGTCGTCGAGGCCCTGGAGCAGCAGGAAGGGGGCGGTGACGCGGTCGGCGTGTGCGGCGGGCGAGCGCTCCGCGTAGGTCTCCTGACAGGTGGCGAGCGGCCCGACCAGCGATTCCAGGTAGCGGGACTCCAGGTCGTGGGTCTCGTCCGCGAAGGCGAGGAGGTCGAGGACGGGGTACTTGAGGGTGCCGCACGCGTAGACGTCCGTGCAGGCGAGCGAGGCCGCCGCGGTGAACCCGCCCGCGCTGCCGCCCCGGATCGCGAGCCTGCGCGGGTCCGCGGTGCCCTCGTCGGCGAGGGCCAGCGCGACGGCGGCACAGTCCTCGACGTCCACGACGCCCCACTGACCGCGCAGCCGGTTGCGGTACTCGCGCCCGTAGCCCGTGGAGCCGCCGTAGTTGACCTCGGCCACGCCGATCCCGCGCGAGGTGAAGTAGGCGATCTCCAGGTCGAGCACGAGGGGCGCGTGCCCGGTCGGGCCGCCGTGCGCCCACACCACGTACGGCGGGAGCTCTTCGGCGGGCGCGATCCGTCCCGGGTGGTGCGGCGGGTAGATGTGGGCGTGGACGTCGCGGCCGCCGGGCCCGGTGAAGGTGCGGATCTGGGGCTCGGGGTAGCAGGCGGGGTCGACCGGGTCGTCGTGCGGGGAGCCGATGACCCGGGCCCGGCCGGTGGCGGTGGAGAGTTCCACGACCTCGTAGCCGCTGCGCGGACTGGCCGCCACTCCGACGACGCGGTCGCCGCACGCGGCCAGCGTCGCCGACCAGGCGGTCCACGGCCCCGCCGTGTCGACGAGTTCACCGGTCTCGGGGTCGAGTATGCCGAGCGCGGTGGCGCCCTTGCCGTGGATGACGGCGATCAGCCCGCTGTCCAGGGGGTGGAACCAGCGCTGCCCGATCAGCCAGATCGGTCCGCCGAACTCCTCCTCACGGCCCAGGCACAGCGCCCCACTGATGCGGCGTCCGTCGCGCCGCAGCCGGTAGAGCTCCCACCAGCCACCCCGGTCGGAGACGAACAGCAGCGTGCCGTCCCGGTCCCACTCGACCTGGCAGACGGACTCGTCCTCGCCGCCCGCCAGGCGTCGCACACCGGAGAACGCCCCCGGCGCCGCGGGGATCTCGGCCACCAGCACCTCGGTGCCGTCCCAGGGCATCCTGGGGTGGTCCCAGCCGATCCAGGCGGCCTGTGTCCCGTCGGGCGAGATCCGGGGCCCGGTGACGAAACGGTGCGCGCCGTCGCTCAGTTCCCGTACCCGGCCGCGGTCCTCGGCTGCGGACCCGTCCAGCGGGACGGCCGCGATCACCCGGCGCACGTCGGTGGGTGACTCGCCGAGCGACTCCTCCAGTACGCACCACACCTCACCGTCGTGGATCACCGGGTCGACCCAGCGCAGCCCGCCGCCGACGGCCGAGCGTGGGGTCAGCGGGCGGGGGCCCGCCCCGGCGTCCGCTGCGTCCGGGGCGTAGGCGTACAGCCGTTGGTCGGCGAAGTTCACGAACACCACGAGCGGGCCGTCCGCCTCCCGCGCGGTCCCCGCCCAGGGCTGCCCGCCGTACTCGACGAACCGGCTGCGGACGTCCCACGGCGCGGGCAGCACCGACTGCTCCGCGCCGTCCGTCCGCAGCCGCACCAGGGCCCGCCGGCCGCCCTCGTCGGGGCGCGGCGCGGTCCACCACACCTCGTCACCGACCATGCCGACGAACTGCGGGGCGCCGTCGTGCGAGGCGGCGAGCGCCGCGTCGATCGGCGACGGCCAGCTTCCGTAAGGCCCCGTGGGCACCATTGCTGTCAACTCCCCCAGTGGGATCGGGCGCCGTGTGGTTCGGGCGCGCGGTCAGGCGTTACGAAGGTAATGGTCCAGGACGCGCACCCCGAAGTGCAGTGCTTCGACCGGTACCCGTTCGTCGACCCCGTGGAACAGCGCCTGGTAGTCGAACCCGGCGGGCAGCTTCAGCGGCGAGAAGCCGTATCCGGTGATGCCGAGCCGGGCGAACTGCTTGGCGTCCGTACCGCCCGACATGCAGTACGGCACCACATGCGCCTCGGGTGCGAACTTGACGACTGCCTGCGCGAGTTGGCGGTACGTCGGCGAGTCGACCGGGGCCTGGATCGCGGGCGAGCGGTGGTGGAACTCCCAGTCGACGTGCTCACCCGTGAGCATGTCCAGTGTCCGGCCGAACTCCTCCTCGCCACCGGGCAGAAACCGTCCGTCGATGTAGGCGGTGGCGCTGCCCGGAATGACGTTGACCTTGTAACCGGCCTCCAGCATGGTCGGGTTCGCACTGTTTCGTACGGTTGCCTCGGCGAGGGACGCGGCCGGTCCGAGCCTGTCCAGCAGGGCGTCCACGTCGAAGCCGGGGTCGTCCGGGCCCGGGGACTCCAGCTCGTGCAGCGCGGCCAGTTCACGCAGGCAGGCCCGGACCGTGGGGGTGAGGCGGACCGGCCACTCGTGCTCGCCGATCCGGGCGACGGCCGCCGCCAGCCGGCTGACCGCGTTCTGCCCGTTGACCTTGGAGCCGTGCCCCGCGGTGCCACGGCCGGTGAGCTTGAGCCAGCCCGTACCGCGCTCACCGGCGGCGACGGGATAGATCTCCATCCCTGGCCCGGCATGGAAGGTGTACGCGCCGGACTCGCTGATGCCCTCGGTGCAGCCCTCGAAGAGATCCGCGTGCCGGTCGACGAGGAAGTCCGCGCCGTCCTGCGCACTGGCCTCCTCGTCCGCGGTGTAGGCGATCACGATGTCCCGGCGCGGGCGCACTCCCGCGCGCGCCCAGGCCCGTACGACGGACAGCACCATCGCGTCCATGTTCTTCATGTCGACGGCGCCGCGCCCCCACACCACACCGTCCCGCACCTCGCCGGAGAACGGGTGCACGGACCAGTCGGCAGGCTCGGCGGGGACGACGTCGAGATGGCCGTGCACCAGGAGCGCGTCGGCGCCGGGGTCGGTCCCGGCGATCCGGGCCACGACGTTGGTCCGACCGGGCGTGCGCTCCAGCATCCGTACGTCGAGGCCGGTCGCGGCGAGCCGCTCGGCGACGTACTCGGCGGCCGGCCGCTCGCGGCAGTCACCGCCGCCCCGGTTGGTGGTGTCGATGCGGATGAGGTCGGAGGTGAAGGTCACCACCTCGTCGAACGAGGCCTCGTCGATCGCGCGGTCACCCATACTGCTCCTCCACGGCGGACGAGACGATCGTGGTGACCGCCTTGAAGGTACGAATGCCCTCATACATTGTCGGGCTGGTGTAGGAGACACGCCGCTCACCGGTTCGGGCGACCCCCGGGACCACCGTGGCGACGTCGGAGAGGTGGGCCGCGTCGAACTCCAGCTCCACCGTGAACTCGCCGCCCCGCACCGGCTCGTGCCGTACGGCCAGCGCCGTGGCCTGCTCGGCCGCGGCCCGGATGTCGGCGGCGGTCCTGGTGGGGGTCCGGCACACGGCGGCGTAGCGCGAGACGTGGTCCTTGACGGCGACCTTGCGGGCGCGCGGCGCGTACCCGTCCGCGTCCTGGCAGGTCAGGTCGTCGCCGGTGACGAGCACGACGGGGACCCCGTACTCGGCGACGACGTGCGCGTTGAGCAGTCCCTCGCTGGCTCGGCTGCCGTTCAGCCACACGCCGGTGATCGAGTTGGCGAGGTAGGTGTGCGCGAGGACACCCTCGGTGCCCGCGCCGGTGTGGTAGCCGACGAAGGCGATCCCGTCGACGTCCCCGTGCTGGACCCCCTCGACCATGCTGAGCGACTTGTGCCGGCCGGTGAGCATCTCCGCGCGCTCGTCGAGCCGTTCGAGCAACAGGTTGCGCATGGTCCAGTGCGCCTCGTTGATGAGGACCTCGTCCGCGCCGCCGTCGAAGAAGCCGAGGACGGCCGCGTTCACGTCGGAGGTGAACATCGACCGGCAGCGCTCCCACTGCGGGGTGCCGGGCAGCACGTCGGCGGGCCAGGTGACCCCGGTCGCGCCCTCCATGTCGGCGCTGATGAGGATCTTCATCCAGTCCCACCCTTCACTTCCGTACGTCTGCCCTCGGCGCCGGACAGACGTCGCGCCCACCGTACTGAAGTCGGCGACGGCTCTCGGAGGAGGCTCGCGGTCAGCCCGTGCGCCCGACCACCAGCCACTGGGAGGGCAGCTCCACCCGGGTGCCGTCCACGAGGTACTCGGTCGTCGTCAACGGCATGTCCCCGCTCGCCAGCACGTCGAGTCCCGCCGCCAGGAAGAGTTCCGGCACCTGCGCGTCGGGCATCACCGCCGGGCCGATCCCGTGCGTCAGGACCGCCCGGAGCTTGGGCGGCGGCCCGTCCGGGTGGCGGGCCAGCTCGCGCAGGATGCGCCCGGCGTCCGCGGCGGGCTCGACGACGAAGGCCCGTCCCCGCTCCCCCACCAGCGTGGCCACGGCGGCGGCCACCAGCCTCCGGTCCTCGGGCTCGCACTGGTGCAGCACGCTGCGCAAATACACCTGGGCATCCCCCAGCTCCCGGTGCAGCCGCCGTACCGCGGCGGGTTCGGTGGCGTCGGCGACGGTGAACCGCACCTGTCCGTCCGGATCGCTGCGGCGGGCCCGCGCAATGGCGGCGGGTGCCAGGTCCAGGCCCGTCACCCGGGGAAACCGGTCGGCGAGGAAGAGCGTCTGGGTGCCGTTGCCGCAACCCAGGTCGACGACCGGGAGGGCCGTCTCCGACAGGTGCGGCTCGAACAGGGCGAGGTGGATGCCCGCGGTGAGCGCGGGCTCGGCGTCCCAGAGGACCGCACCCACCCGGTCGGGCGCCTCCTGCCAGAACCCTTCCCAGGCTTCCTTGTAACGGCTCGTCACGCTCATGATCAGCTCCCGGGGTGCGGTGGGCCAAACGGTGAAGATCCGCTCCACCGTCCCTCCCGGGCGGGCGCACTACAAGGTGTCTACATGCATCTTCGTCGGCCGTTCGAGCTGCGCCGACGGCCGTGCACGCCGCGCACGCGCCGTGCGCGCTGGGGTTGACAACGGGGAAGGGGCAGCTCCCGCCGGGACCTGCCCCTTCGCCGCTGCGCGTCGATTCCCTTGCCCGGCAGGGGACTTCGGCCGTCGGCCGGGCGGGGAAGCGCGCGGACGCCCTCAGTCCTCGTGGCCGAGCTGGAGGTCGCGTTCGGTGCGCCCGCCGCCCGCCACCTGGAGGACGGTGGCCACCGGCGGGTATCCGGCGGCGATCACCGTGTACTCGCCCGACGACAGGTCGACGAAGCGGAACGTGCCGTCCGAGCCGGTGGTGAGGGTGTCCACCACGTTGCCCGCCGCGTCCAGCAGGGTCACCCGGGCGTCCTCCACCGGCCGCCCGCCGGTGGCCCGTACGGTGCCGCGCAGTACCGCCCCGCCCGCCAGCTCGACGTCCTGCCGGGTCTCCCGCGAGGCCTGCACGCTGACCGGCAGCGCGGCGGGCCGGAAGGCGGGCGCGCTCGCGGCCAGGGTGTACTCCCCGGCGACCAGCTCCGAGATGACGTAGCTGCCCTCGCGTCCGGTGCGCGTGGAGGCGACGACCTCGCCGCGTACGTCGGTGAGCGTGACGGCCGCGTCACGGACCGGCGTGCCGTCCGCCGTGAGCACGGAGCCGGCGAGCCGGCCGGCGCCGCCCAGGACCACGTCAAGCTCGACCGGCCGTTCCCCCACGGTGACGGTGACGGCCTGCGGCTGGTGCCCGCCCGCCGCGGCGATCAGTACGTACGACCCGGGCCCGCGCACGCTCAGTGCGTAGCGGCCGTCGGAGCCGCTGGCGCCCCGGCCGACCTGCCGGCCCCCGACGTCGATGAGGGTGAGGGCGGCGCTGGGCACGGTGGAGCCGTCGTGGTGCTGGACGGTGCCGCAGACCGGCACACCGCCCGACTGCTGCCCGGGGACCGGTGCGTGGGGCGCGGGGTGGGAGTGGTTCCCGGGCTCGGCGGCCACGGCGGCGGTGGTGGGGGCGGCTGCTGCGGCGGGGGCGTTGTGCGCGGACACCAGTGGTTTCTCCTTCAGGAAGCAGGCGATGAGCAGGCCGAGCACGAGCACCGGCACGAGGTAAAGGAAGATGCGCGGCATCGCCGCGGCATACGCCTCGATGTAGGCGTCGCGCAGCAACGGCGGCATCGAGTGCACCAGTTGCGGGGTGATGGAAGAGGGGTCGGGCAGGTCGACGCCGGCCGGCAGCGAGTCGGCGAGCGCGTCGACGAGGCGGCCCGCGAAGAGGGTGCCGAAGATCGCGGCGCCGACCGAACCGCCCATCTGCCGGAAGTAGTTGTTGGCGCTGGTGGCGGTGCCGAGGTCGCCGGGCTGTACGGAGTTCTGCACGGCCAGCACGAGCACCGGCATGATCAGCCCGATCCCGATGCCCAGCACGGCCATCCACAGGCTGTACTCCAGCTGCGTGGTGTCCGTCTCCAGCCGCGACAGCAGCCACATTCCGGCGGCGGACAGCGCGCTGCCGACGATCGGGTAGATCCGGTAGTGGCCGGTCTTGCTGATGAGCTGCCCCGAGACGATCGAGGCGACGACGACGCCACCCATCATCGGGAGCATCAGCAGCCCGGACTCGGTGGCGGTGGCCCCGTCGACCATCTGGAGGAAGGTCGGCAGATAGCTGGCGGCGCCGAAGAGCGCGATGCCGACCACGGCGCCGACGAGTCCGGTGATGTTGAAGATCGAGTCGCGGAAAAGCCGCAGCGGGATGATCGGCTCCGCCGCGTGGTGCTCGACGACGAGGAACAGCAGAGACGTTCCGGCGGCTCCGGCGGCGAGCCCCAGGATCACCCGCGAGTCCCACTCGTACTCCGTGCCGCCCCAACTCGTCAGCAGCACCAGGCAGGTGGACGCGGCGGCGAGCAGGACGGCGCCCATGATGTCCAGGCGTGGCCGCACGGTGGGCTTGGGCAGCTTCAGCACGACGGCGACGACGGCGAGGGTGACCAGGCCGAACGGCACGTTGATGTAGAAGCACCAGCGCCAGGAGGCGTGGTCGGTGAAGAAGCCGCCGATCAGCGGCCCCGCCACGGACGCGAGCCCGAAGGCCGCGCCGATGAGCCCCATGAACCGGCCGCGCCTGCGCGGCGGCACGATGTCCGCGATGATCGCCTGCACGCCGATCATCAGACCGCCCGCGCCGGCTCCCTGGATCGCCCGGAAGGCGATCAGCTGGTCCATGGTCCGGGACCAGCCGGCCAGGGCGGAGCCGATGATGAACACGACGATGGCGAAGAGGAAGACGCCCTTGCGGCCGAAGAGGTCACCGAGCTTGCCGTAGATCGGCAGCCCGATGGTCGAGGTCAGCAGGTAGGCGGTGATCGCCCAGGACATCCGGTCCAGGCCCTGGAGATCGCCGACGATCTTCGGCAGCGCGGTGGCGACGATCATCTGCTCCAGCGCGGCGAGCAGCAGCGCGAGCATCAGCCCGCAGAACACGAGCCGGATCTGACGGGGCGTGAACTCCCCTGCGGCCGGGCCCGGTTCGTCACCCGGTCCTGGCGCGCGGTCGAGCCGTTCCACCTGCTCGATGTCGAAAACGTCCTGCCCGGCCGAGGGCGGGGCGGAACGCGTCGCGTCCCGCTCGTCCTTCACCAGAGTGATGCCACCCACGTGTCTGCTCCCCTCGTCGCGCCTGTCGTCACGCCTGCGCCGCCCATTTGTCGCATTCAGCAACAAGGCGGAGCAAGCGCGACGATTGACGCGCGGGGCGTACGCGGGCGGAATCCGGGCCGGTGGGAGCCCCTACGGCGTACAACTGGGCGGCACGGAAGACCACTCGAACCGGTGAGCCCGGGGTCTTCCCGTAACGGCCCTCGCACCACGGACAGTTACTACTTCTTCTCCACCTCGGCGGCCAGGTTGGCGAGCACCGCGTCGTGGATCCGGGCGAGTCCCTTGGGGGCGAAGGTCCGCTCGAAGAAGCCGCCGACGCCGGTGGCACCGGTCCACACCGACGTGACGACGGCCTTGGCGGAACCCTCTCCGGCCGGGGTGACCGTCCAGGTGGTCACCATGGAGGAGTTGCGGTCCTTCTCCACGAGCTGTCCGTCCGTCGGCTCGGTGACCTCCAGCAGGCAGTCGCGCACCCGCTTGGACGTGGCCTGGAGCTTCCAGTGGACGAGGGTGCCCTCGCCGTCACCACCCTCGCGCACCTCGTACTCGCTGAACTGCTCCGGCAGGAGCTTCGCGCGCGCACCGCTGTAGTCGGCCAGCGTGTCGAACACCGTCTCCGCACCCGCCGCGATGATCCGCTCCGTCGTGGCCTCTACCTGCGCCATGCCTCGTCCTCCAGCAGTCCGTCTTTCAGGATGGTGCGCCCAGCCAATCACCTCCCGGGCAGCCGCCAAAATCGAGGTTGCGACAGGTAAGGGAACATGTGTTCTATTCTTGGTACGGCACTACCCAGGAGGCGCCATGCGCTGGAACCATCTGGCCGAGAACGCGGCCGACGACCCCGCCGGACCCGGCACCGCGGCGGCGGGGCCCGACGCCCGCGCCGCCGCGCTCTTCGACGCGGACGCGGTCACCACCCGCACCTTCGACACCCCGGAATTCCGCGGGATCACCTTCCACGAGGTGCGGGCGCGGTCGATCGTGAACCGCGTTCCCGGGGCGTCCCGCATGCCGTTCGAATGGACGGTGAACCCGTACCGGGGCTGCTCGCACGCGTGCGTCTACTGTTTCGCCCGCAAGACCCACAGCTATCTGGACCTCGACACCGGGCTCGGCTTCGACTCGCAGATCGTCGTGAAGACCAACGCCCCCGAGCTGCTGCGCCACCGCCTCGGCGGCCGGAGCTGGCAGGGCGCGCACATCGCGATGGGCACGAACGTCGACTGCTACCAGCGCGCGGAGGGCCGCTACCGGCTGATGCCCGGCATCATCGAGGCACTGCGCGACTACGCCAACCCGTTCTCCGTCCTCACCAAGGGCACGCTGATCCTGCGCGACCTGCCGCTCCTGCAGCAGGCGGCCGAGGTCACCGAGGTCGGGGTCTGCGTCTCGGTCGGCTTCACCGACCACGAGCTGTGGCGCACCGTGGAGCCCGGCACGCCCTCCCCCGGGCGCCGCCTCGACGCCGTCCGCACCCTGACCGAACACGGCTTGTCCTGCAGCGTGCTGATGGCCCCCGTGATCCCCTTCCTCGGCGACTCCCCCGAGCAGCTGCGCGCCACGGTCCGCGCGATCGCCGAGTCGGGTGCGACCTCCGTCACCCCGCTCGCCCTGCACCTGCGGCCGGGCGCCCGGGAGTGGTTCATGTCCTGGCTGACCGCACACCATCCGCGACTGGTCACACGCTACGAGCAGTTGTACGCCGCCGGGGCCTACGCCCCGACCTGGTACCAGCGCCGCATCACCCGTACCGTCCACGAACTGGCCGCGGAGTACGGCATGGGCCCCGCCCGCAGGGGCGAGGCCCGCCGGATCCCGCCGTCCCGGCAGGCCGAGGAGGCACCTGCCGGGGGACCCACCCAGCTCAGCCTGATGTGACGCGGGCGTCCGGGGTCAGGCCAGCCTGCTCAGTGAGGCCGCTGCCGCCGCGCCGAGCCTCGGATGGTCCAGCGCCGCGTCGAGCACCTCGGTGGCCCGTACGTCCCGCAGCCGTCCGAGCCCCTCCACGCACGCCAACGCGACCCGCCAGTGCGGCTCGTTCGGCGCGAGCAGTCCGCGCAGGGTGGTGATCAGCGCGGGTACGGACTCGGGGGCGCGCAACTCGGTGAGCAGCCTGACCGGTTGAAGGGCGTACGCGGTGCGCATGGTGTTGGTGGCGAGCGCCGCGGCGGCGCGCGCCGTGCGGGGGTCGCCCAGCCGGGCGAGGGCGTGAGCGGCGGAGACACAGCGTTCCGGGTCCCGGTGGTTGAGCAGCAGGACGAGCGTTTCGAAGGCCCGCCGGTCACCCGCGCAGCCGAGCCGGAAGGCGGCGACCTCCCGCGCCCAGAGCGGCTGTTGGGGCTCGGTGAGTACCCGGGCGAGTATGTCGTGGTCCGGTGTCGCCACCAGTTGTACGTACGAGGCCGATGCGCCGGCCTCTGCGCCCAGCCTGTCGATCAGGGACCGCAGTTCCTCGTCCATGCGGCCAGCGTAGCCAGCGCGGGGGCGCCACGGGCGGGGGTGATCACATTCGTCCGTTCCCGGTGGGGCGGCGCCCCGGGCGGCAGCCAGTCCCTCCGCGAGGAGCCCCGGGCGGCCCAGATCACACCGGCCGGGGGCCTCCGGGGGCTGGCGCGCTCGTTACCCGCCGGTTAGTCTCAAGTGAGCGGGGCGCCCCCACCACAGGGCTCAACCCCCGCTGAAAGCTCCACTCCTGGCGGCCTGGTGACGCAGCCGCCCGGAGGCGCAAGTCGGTTCGGCGTTCTTCGTACGGCACGGCCCGGGACAGGGCCCGCCGGCTCCTCCCGCACGACGCTCGCGTCCGCACGCCCGCCGTGCGTCGACGATCCGTCTTCCCGGTGCGCGTTTTCCGGCGCCCTGACGCCCCTCATCAGTCGTCACTCATTCTCTGGAGTCCCGTGATGGACACCCCTGTCTCCACCACCCCTCTCTCCTCCCTCGCCACCGTCGCCGTCGTCGGCCTCGGCACGATGGGCACCGGCATCGCCGAGGTCCTGGTCCGCGCCGGCCGTACCGTGATCGGTATCGACATCAGCAGTGCCGCGGCGCACCGGGCGGTCGCAGCCCTTGAGGCGTCCACCGCCCGCGCGGTCCGCAAGGAGCGGATCACCGCGGTCGAACGGGCCGAGGCGCTGGCCCGTTTCCGTACCTCCGTCGAGCTCTCGGCCGCCGCCGAGGCGGACCTGGTGATCGAGGTCGTTCCCGAGTCGTACGAGATCAAGCACCAGGTCTTCCGCGAGCTGGACGCGGTGGTCCGCCCGGAGACCGTGCTGGCCACCGGCACCAACGCCCTGTCGGTGACCCGGCTGGCCGCCGACTCCGCGCGGCCCGAGCGCGTCCTGGGCCTGCACTTCTTCAACCCGGCCCCCGCGATGAAGCTGGTGGAGATCGTCTCCTCGGTCCTCACCGCCCCCACCGCGGTCGCGGCCGTCACCGACCTCGCGCACGACCTCGGCAAGGAGCCGGTCGCGGTCGGCGACCGGCCGGGCTTCGTCGCGGACGGGCTGCTGTTCGGCTACCTCAACCAGGCCGCCGCGATGTACGAGGCCAAGTACGCCTCCCGGGAGGACATCGACGCGGCGATGCGCCTGGGCTGCGGCCTCCCGATGGGACCGCTGGCACTGCTCGACCTGATCGGCATCGACACCGCGCGCACCGTCCTGGACGCGATGTACGCGGAGTCGCAGGACCGGCTGCACGCCCCCGCCCCGATCCTCAGGCAGCTCGGCGCGGCCGGACTGACCGGCCGCAAGGCGGGCCGCGGCTTCTACACGTACGAGGGCGCGGGCAGCTCCGCCGTCGTCCCCGACGCGCTGACACCCCCCGAGGCGGCGCCGCCGGCCGACGGCAGGGAGATCCGCACGGTCGGCGTGGCCGGTTCGGGGACGATGGCCTCCGGCATCGCCGAGGTCTTCGCCAAGGCCGGCTACGCCGTGGTCCTCGCCGCCCGGGGCCAGGAGAAGGCCGACAGCGCCAAGTCCCGGGTCGGCAAGTCCCTTTCGCGCTCCGTCGACAAGGGCCGGATGACCGCGCAGGCCCGTGAGGAGACGCTCGCCCGGATCACCCCGGCCGGTTCCCTCGACGCCTTCGCCGACGTCGACCTGGCGCTGGAGGCCGTCGCCGAGGACCTCGGTGTCAAGCAGCAGCTCTTCGCCACCTTCGACAAGGTCTGCAAGCAGGGCGCGATCCTGGCCACCACCACCTCCTCGCTCCCCGTCGTCGCCTGCGCCCGCGCCACCTCGCGCCCCCAGGACGTCGTCGGGATGCACTTCTTCAACCCGGCTCCCGCGATGAAGCTGGTGGAGATCGTCCGGACGGTGCTGACCTCGGACGACGTCCACGCGACGGTCCGTGACCTCACCACGAGGATCCGCAAGCACCCGGTGGACTGCGGCGACCGCGCGGGCTTCATCGTGAACGCGCTGCTCTTCCCGTACCTGAACAACGCGATCAAGATGGTCCAGGAGCACTACGCGTCGCTGGACGACATCGACGCCGCCATGAAGCTCGGCGGCGGCTACCCGATGGGCCCCTTCGAGCTTCTCGACGTGGTCGGCCTGGACGTCTCCCTGGCCATCGAGCAGGTGCTGCACCGGGAGTTCCGCGACCCGGGCCTGGCCCCCGCGCCGCTGCTGGAACACCTGGTCGCGGCCGGCTGTCTGGGGCGCAAGACGGGGCGGGGCTTCCGGGAGTATGCGCGACGCTGAGAGCCGGCCGGGGCGGGACCGCCCCGGCGGGTCTCCCCCGGCCGGCTCACGGGCGGGAGCCTCGGGGTGGGGCGGGCTGCTGGCAGGCGCGGGCGGCCCGCCCCCTCAGGCACGCTCCCCTGCGCGGATGGGTTACGTTCAGGACATGCCCCAGGCCCCCAGGACTTCCCGTACGAACTCCGCGCCCGACGCGCCCGAGAGCGCCGCGGGCTCGCGCGCGGCGGCGCAGCGCCTCAAGATGCGCCGCGAACTGTCCGCCGCGGCGATGGAGCTCTTCGCGACCAAGGGGTACGAGGCCACCACGGTGGACGAGATCGCCGCGGCGGGCGGAGTCGCACGCCGCACCTTCTTCCGGCACTTCCGCTCCAAGGAAGAGGCGATCTTCCCGGACCACGACGACACCCTGGTACGGGCCGAGGCGGTGCTGCACGCGGCGCCCCCGCACGAGCACCCGCTCGACACCGTGTGCCGCGGCATCAAAGAAGTGATGCGGATGTACGCCGCCGCGCCCACGGTGTCGGTGGCCCGCTACAAGCTGACCCGCGAGGTGCCGACCCTGCGGGAGGCCGAGATCGCCTCGGTGGCCCGCTACGAGCGGCTTTTCACCCGCTATCTGCTGGGCCACTTCGACGAGCACGACCACCATCCCGGCAACGACGACCCGCTACTCGCCGAGGTCGCCGCCTCCGCGGTGGTCACGGCTCACAACCACGTGCTCCGGCGCTGGCTGCGGGCGGGCGGCCAGGGAGACGTGGAGTCGCAGCTGGACCACGCCTTCGCGATCGTCCGCGACACCTTCGGCTCGGGCATCGGCGCGGGCCGCAGCGCCAGGCCGGAGCACGACAGGGCGCAGTCCGACGCGGCGACGGTACGCAGGAACGGCGAGGTCCTGGTGGCGGTGGCGCGCACCGACGCCCCGCTGGACGAGGTCATGCGGACCATCGAAGAGGCCCTGAAGAAGCGCTGACCCGGCCGCCGGGCCCCGGCAGCGCGACGACGCCACAGCCGCCGGCCGCCTCGTCCCGCCGGTGCGGCAGCCACTGAGACGCACGCCACGGCACAGGCCGTCCCCGACACCGGGGGCGGCCTTTTCCGTACGCCAATACGGGCCGAGGCGGACATCGCGGCGGGCCCCGGCACCGCCCCGGCACCTCCGGTCGATCGATCATCGTGCATCTGCGCAGGCCAGTGCCCAAGTGAGCGAATTTGTTGGCACTCAGTGCCTTGCGGCCTGTCACGGGGTGCCATACGTTGATGTTGTCCGGGCGGCGGGCGTACAGAGATCTTTCGTACGCCGGCTGTCCCCGCACACCACTGGTGTGCGCGCCCGGACGCCTGCGTCACAGGCACCTCCCGCGCACCACCCCGCGCTGCCGACAGCTGCATCTCAGAAGCCCCTCGCAGCACCGCCGAACCGACGGCACACCTCCACCCACCCTCAAGCACCCCGTCGACCCCTCAAGGCGCTCCACCCTCAGGAGCGCTCCGCCGGAGGCCCCCCGTGAAGGAAATCCTGGACGCGATCCAGTCGCAGGAAGCGACTGCCGCGGACTACGCAGCCCTCGCAGTCCCCGAGTCGTACCGCGCGGTCACCGTGCACAAGGACGAGACGGAGATGTTCGCCGGACTCGACACCCGCGAGAAGGACCCGCGCAAGTCGATCCACCTGGACGACGTGCCGGTGCCCGAACTCGGCCCCGGCGAGGCCCTGGTGGCGGTCATGGCGTCGTCCGTGAACTACAACTCCGTCTGGACCTCCATCTTCGAGCCGATGTCGACCTTCGGATTCCTCGAAAGGTACGGCCGGCTCAGCGAGTTGACCAAGCGGCACGACCTGCCCTATCACGTCATCGGCTCCGACCTGGCCGGCGTCGTGCTGCGCACCGGCCCCGGGGTGAACGCCTGGCAGCCGGGCGACGAGGTCGTCGCGCACTGCCTCTCGGTCGAGCTGGAGAGCTCGGACGGCCACAACGACACGATGCTCGACCCGGAACAGCGCATCTGGGGCTTCGAGACGAACTTCGGCGGCCTCGCCGAGATCGCCCTGGTCAAGTCCAACCAGCTGATGCCCAAGCCGGGCCACCTGAGCTGGGAGGAGGCGGCGGCCCCGGGGCTGGTCAACTCGACCGCCTACCGCCAGCTGGTCTCCCGCAACGGCGCCGGCATGAAGCAGGGCGACAACGTGCTGATCTGGGGCGCCAGCGGCGGACTCGGCAGCTACGCCACCCAGTTCGCCCTGGCCGGCGGCGCCAACCCGATCTGTGTCGTCTCCAGCGACCAGAAGGCGGACATCTGCCGGGCGATGGGCGCAGAGGCGATCATCGACCGCAACGCCGAGGGCTACCGGTTCTGGAAGGACGAGCACCACCAGGACCCGAAGGAGTGGAAGCGCTTCGGCAAGCGCATCCGCGAGCTGACCGGCGGCGAGGACGTCGACATCGTCTTCGAGCACCCTGGCCGCGAGACGTTCGGCGCGAGCGTGTACGTCACCCGCAAGGGCGGCACGATCGTCACCTGCGCCTCCACCTCGGGCTTCAACCACGAGTACGACAACCGCTACCTGTGGATGTCGCTGAAGAGGATCGTCGGCTCGCACTTCGCCAACTACCGCGAGGCGTGGGAGGCCAACCGCCTGATCGCCAAGGGGAAGATCCACCCGACGCTGTCCAAGGTGTACTCGCTGGAGGACACCGGGCAGGCCGCCTACGACGTGCACCGCAACCTGCACCAGGGCAAGGTCGGCGTGCTGGCGCTCGCCCCGCGCGAGGGCCTGGGTGTCCGCGACCACGAGCTGCGGGCCACCCACCTCGATGCGATCAACCGCTTCCGGAACGTGTGATGACCCGGCGCGAGAAGGACCGCCCCTGGCTCATGCGGACCTATGCCGGACACTCGACCGCCGAGGCGTCCAACGAGCTCTACCGGCGCAACCTCGCCAAGGGCCAGACCGGTCTTTCGGTGGCCTTCGACCTGCCCACCCAGACGGGCTACGACCCCGACCACATCCTCGCCCGCGGCGAGGTCGGCCGGGTCGGGGTCCCGGTCTCCCACCTGGGCGACATGCGGCGGCTGTTCCAGGACATCCCGCTGGAGCAGATGAACACCTCGATGACCATCAACGCCACCGCAATGTGGCTGCTCGCCCTCTACCAGGTGGTCGCCGAGGAGCAGGGCGCGGACCCGGACCGG
Organism: Streptomyces sp. NPDC091272; assembly: GCF_044757485.1. NCBI lineage: Bacteria > Bacillati > Actinomycetota > Actinomycetes > Kitasatosporales > Streptomycetaceae > Streptomyces > Streptomyces sp. NPDC091272. The sequence continues at coordinate 729,669 of NZ_JBIVVC010000001.1, read as the reverse complement.
CTCCAGGGCACCACCCAGAACGACATCGTCAAGGAGTACCTGTCGCGCGGGACGCACGTCTTCCCGCCGGGGCCGTCCCTGCGGCTGACCACCGACATGATCACGTACACGGTCAACCGCATCCCCAGGTGGAACCCGATCAACATCTGCAGCTACCACCTGCAGGAGGCCGGGGCCACCCCGGTCCAGGAGATCTCCTACGCGATGTCCACGGCGATCGCGGTACTGGACGCGGTGTTCGCGTCCGGGCAGGTCCCCGAGGAGCGCAGGGGGGACGTCGTCGCGCGCATCTCCTTCTTCGTGAACGCGGGCGTCCGCTTCATCGAGGAGATGTGCAAGATGCGCGCCTTCGGCCGCATCTGGGACCAGGTCACCCGCGAGCGGTACGGCATCGAGAACGACAAGCAGCGGCGCTTCCGCTACGGCGTCCAGGTCAACTCGCTGGGCCTCACCGAGGCCCAGCCGGAGAACAACGTCCAGCGCATCGTCCTGGAGATGCTGGCCGTCACCCTCTCCAAGGACGCCCGCGCCCGCGCCGTCCAGCTGCCGGCCTGGAACGAGGCATTGGGGCTGCCCCGGCCCTGGGACCAGCAGTGGTCACTGCGCATCCAGCAGGTCCTGGCGCACGAGAGCGACCTGCTGGAGTACGAGGACATCTTCGCCGGCTCGCACGTCGTGGAGGCCAAGGTCGCCCAGCTCGTCGAGGAGTCCCTCGCCGAGATGGGGCGGATCGAGGAGATGGGCGGTGCCATGGCTGCCGTCGAGTCCGGCTACCTCAAGTCGCAGCTGGTCTCCTCGCACGCCGAGCGGCGGGCCAGGATCGAGGGCGGCGAGGAGAAGATCGTCGGCGTCAACGTCTACGAGACCACCGAGCCCAACCCGCTCACCGCCGACCTCGACACCGCGATCATGACGGTCGACCCGGCGAACGAGGCCCGGGTGGTGGCCAAGCTGCACGAGTGGCGGGACAACCGCGACGAGGCGCGTGCCCAGGAGTCCCTGGCCGCCCTCAAGGCGACCGCCGCCTCCACGGGCAACCTGATGGCCGCCACCGTGGAGTGCGCCCGCGCGGGCGTCACCACCGGCGAGTGGTCCTGGGCGCTGCGGGACGTGTTCGGCGAGTTCCGCGCCCCGACGGGGGTGTCGTCGGCCCCGGTGGCCGTCACCGCGGAACCGGGCACGCCGTTGGCCCTCGTACGCGAGAAGGTACGGCGGACCGCCGACGAGCTGGGGTCGGGGCGGCTGCGTCTGCTGGTCGGCAAGCCCGGCCTGGACGGGCACTCCAACGGCGCCGAGCAGATCGCGGTTCGGGCCCGTGACGCGGGCTTCGAGGTGGTCTACCAGGGCATCAGGCTCACCCCCGAGCAGATCGTGGACGCGGCGCTCGCCGAGGATGTGCACTGCGTCGGCCTGTCGATCCTGTCCGGCTCGCACGCCGAGCTGGTCCCCGACGTGCTGGTACGGCTGCGGGAGGCCGGCGCCCCGGAACTGCCCGTCATCGTCGGCGGGATCATCCCGAACGCCGACGGCGCCGAACTGAGACGGGCGGGAGTCGCCGCCGTCTTCACCCCGAAGGACTTCGGGATCACGGAGATCATCGGCCGTATCGTCGACGAGATCCGCAAAGCGAACAAGCTCGACCCTCTGGAGGTCCCCGTATGACCAGCGCCCACGACGGCAGCGCCGTCGACCGCCTTCGCCCCCGCCGCTCCTGTCTCGCGGTCCCCGGGTCGAACCCCCGCTTCCTGGAGAAGGCCCAGGGCCTCCCCGCCGACCAGGTCTTCCTCGACCTGGAGGACGCCTGCGCCCCGCTGGCCAAGCCCGAGGCCAGGCACACCATCGTGAAGTTCCTCAACGAGGGTGACTGGACCGGTAAGACCCGGGTGGTACGCGTCAACGACTGGACCACCGAGTGGACCTACCGCGACGTCGTGACGGTCGTCGAGGGCGCCGGGGCGAACCTCGACTGCATCATGCTGCCGAAGGTGCAGGACGCCCAGCAGATCGTCGCGCTGGACCTGCTCCTCACCCAGATCGAGAAGACCATGGGCCTCGACGTCGGCCGGATCGGCATCGAGGCGCAGATCGAGAACGCCCGCGGACTCAACAACGTCAACGCGATCGCCGAGGCGTCCCCGCGCACCGAGGCGATCATCTTCGGCCCGGCCGACTTCATGGCGTCGATCAACATGAAGACCCTGGTGGTGGGCGAGCAGCCGCCCGGTTACGGCGCGGACGCCTACCACTACATCCTGATGAAGATCCTGATGGCGGCCCGCGCCAACGACCTCCAGGCGATCGACGGCCCCTACCTCCAGATCCGCAACGTGGACGGCTACCGCGAGGTCGCGAAGCGCGCGGCTGCGCTCGGCTTCGACGGCAAGTGGGTGCTGCACCCGGGCCAGGTGGAGGCGTCGAACGAGATCTTCTCGCCGTCCCAGGAGGACTTCGACCACGCCGAGCTGATCCTGGACGCGTACGAGTACTACACGTCCGAGGCGGGCGGCAAGAAGGGTTCCGCGATGCTCGGCGACGAGATGATCGACGAGGCCAGCCGCAAGATGGCGCTCGTCGTCTCGGGCAAGGGACGGGCCGCGGGCCTGCGGCGCACCTCGAAGTTCGAAGCCCCGGAGGCCTGATCACCATGCAGTTCGGACGCACCTTCGAGGAGTTCGAGGTCGGCGCGGTCTACAAGCACTGGCCGGGCAAGACGGTCACCGAGTACGACGACCACCTCTTCTGCCTCCTCACCATGAACCACCACCCGCTCCACCTGGACACCAACTACGCGGAGCGGACGACCGACTTCGCCAGGAACGTCGTCGTCGGGAACTACGTCTACTCCCTGTTGCTCGGCATGTCCGTGCCCGACGTCTCGGGCAAGGCGATAGCCAATCTGGAGGTCGAGTCGCTCAGGCACATCGCGCCGACCTTCCACGGCGACACGATCTACGGCGAGACCGTCGTCCTGGACAAGACACCCTCGAAGTCGAAGAGCGACCGGGGGATCGTCCATGTCGAGACGAAGGGCTACAAGCAGGACGGCACGGTGGTGTGCGTCTTCCGCCGCAAGGTGATGGTCCCCACCGAGACGTACATCAAGGAGCGCGGCGGCGAGCAGCCGGGCCGCCCGGAGCCGAAGGTGCAGGAGAAGTAGCCATGGCCCGTCTTGCCCAGACCGCCGGTCTGACCGACATCCAGCAGGAAATCCTCGCCACCGTAAGGAACTTCGTCGACAAGGAGATCATCCCGGTCGCCACGCAGCTGGAGCACCGCGACGAGTACCCGACGGAGATCGTCGAAGGCCTCAAGGAACTCGGCCTGTTCGGGCTGATGATCCCCGAGGAGTACGGCGGTCTGGGTGAGTCCCTTCTCACATACGCGCTCTGCGTGGAGGAGATCGCCCGCGGCTGGATGAGCGTGTCCGGAATCATCAACACCCACTTCATCGTGGCCTACATGCTCAAGCAGCACGGGACACAGGAGCAGAAGGACACCTTCCTGCCCAGGATGGCGCTGGGCGAGGTGCGTGGCGCGTTCTCGATGTCGGAGCCGGCGCTCGGCTCCGACGTCTCCGCGATCAGCTCCAAGGGCGTCCGTGACGGCGACGAGTACGTGCTCGACGGCCAGAAGATGTGGCTCACCAACGGCGGCACCTCCACGCTCGTCGCGGTGCTGTGCCGCAGTGACGAGGGTCACCCCGAAGGCACCGCTCCGCACAGGTCGATGACGACGTTCCTGGTCGAGAAGGAACCCGGCTTCGGCGAGGTCCGCCCCGGACTCACCATTCCCGGCAAGATCGACAAAATGGGGTACAAGGGGGTGGACACCACCGAACTGATCATGGACGGCCTGCGTATTCCGGCCAATCGTGTGCTCGGCGGGACCACCGGCCGAGGGTTTTACCAAATGATGGACGGCGTAGAGGTCGGCCGGGTCAACGTCGCCGCCCGTGGTTGCGGGGTGGCTCAGCGTGCCTTCGAACTGGGGGTCTCCTACGCCCAGCAGCGCCATACCTTCGGCAAACCGATCGCCCAGCACCAGGCCATCCAGTTCAAGCTGGCCGAGATGGCCACCAAGGTGGAGGCCGCCCATGCGATGATGGTTAATGCAGCACGCAAAAAGGACAGCGGGGAACGAAACGACCTCGAAGCGGGGATGGCCAAGTACCTGGCCTCCGAGTACTGCAAAGAAGTCGTCGAGGACGCCTTCCGCATTCACGGCGGTTACGGGTTCTCGAAGGAGTACGAGATCGAGCGCCTCTACCGCGAGGCACCCATGCTGCTGATCGGTGAAGGTACCGCCGAGATCCAGAAAATGATCATCGGGCGGCGTCTCCTGGAGGAGTACCGACTGCAGGGCTGATTATCCCATTTGCGTGGTTTTCAACGCGAAGAAGATCACACCCTGTCATCTTCTCCGGGCGGCATTTCGGCCGCTGACTCTCTTTCCGGCTTGCCCAGTTGCGCCCCGCAACCGATACCATCGCCGGAAAGCCGCCGTCCCCCGTCTCTGCGCGGCATCATCCGCTACGAAGGTCTTCCATGCCCCACAGCCAAACCTCTGCACCACGCGACGGCGTCACCCCGGGTCCCGTTCCCAGGGGTCGCCTTGCTCGCGGAGCATCGCCGTGGCTCCTGCCGACCGTCGCCACCGCGGCCCTCACCTTGGCCAAGTCGCGCAAGTCGGGCCGCTGGGCCGCAGCAGCCGTTCCCACCACCGCGCTCGCGGCGGGGATGCTGTGGTTCTTCCGCGACCCCGAACGCGAGATCGCGCAGGGCCGGGTCATCTCGCCCGCCGACGGTGTGGTGCAGAGCATCATGCCGTGGAAGGACGGACGCACCCGCGTCGCGATCTTCATGAGCCCGCTGAACGTCCACGTCAACCGCGCCCCGCTGGCCGGCACGGTGACGTCCGTCGAGCACATCCCCGGCGGTTTCGTTCCGGCGTTCAACAAGGAGAGCGAGAACAACGAGCGCGTTGTCTGGCACTTCGACACGGAGCTCGGTGACATCGAGATGGTGCAGATCGCGGGCGCGGTGGCCCGCCGCATCGTCCCCTACCTCCCGCAGGGCACCAAGGTGGAACAGGGCGAGCGGATCGGCCTGATCCGCTTCGGTTCGCGAGTGGACATCTACCTTCCGGAAGGTGTCGATGTCGCGGTCGAGGTGGGCCAAACCACTACCGCGGGGGTGACTCGCATTGACCGTGACTGATCCAGAGACGCAAGCCGCCTGGGTTCCCGAGGCCGAGGCCGACGACGCGGAGGACATGCCGCTCAGTATGAGGTTGTCGATAGCGGACACCCTCACGCTCGGCAACGCGACGTGCGGCTTCATGGCGGTGTACTTCACCACCACCGGGATCCTCATCCCGCACCTTCAGGGCAGCCAGGAGAGCGGCATGGCGCGCAACAGCGCCGCCACCGCCGTGATCCTGATGCTGCTCGCCGCGATCTTCGACCTGTGCGACGGGCTGGTGGCCCGCAAGCTGCGCAGCTCGCCGATGGGTGCGGAGCTGGACAACCTCTCCGACCTGATCAGCTTCGGGCTCGCCCCCGCCTACTTCGTCCTCGTGTACGGAATGGTGGCGGACGACGCCCAGCAGCGGGTGGCGGCGCTGGCCGCGATCGTGGTGTTGCTGGCGGTGGTGCTGAGGCTTGCGCGGTTCAGTTGCGTGACCTTGAAGGACGGCATGTTCCAGGGCATGCCGAGCCCCTTCGGAGCGCTCACGGTCGTCTCGATCGTGCTGCTGGAGCTGCCCTTCATCCCGACCCTGATCGCCGTGATCGGGGTGGCCTGGCTGATGGTGAGCCGGGTCGAGTACCCCAAGCCGCGGGGCATCCTCGCGGTGGCGATGCTGAGCTGGATCGTCGGGGCGATGGGTCTGCTGGCGGCGTGGGCGTTCGACGCTCCCGGCGGTCAGCTGCTGCTGCAGACCGGCTGCGCACTGCAGCTGGTCCTGGGCGCGGTGATCCCGCTGTTCGCGACCGCGCGGCGCGTGAACACCTTCCGCGGCAACCGGCGCGAGGCACGGGCGGCCCAGCTGCCGTAGCAGTCGCGACACGTACGTGAAGAGGGCCCCCGACCGGTGCGAACCGGTCGGGGGCCCTCTTTCGTGTGAAGTCCAGGCCCGGCGGCCGGCTCAGACGTGCGCGGCCGAGCCGAGCAGGTGGGACGCGTTCTCGAGCGGCGAGAGGACCGGCGCGGGCGCCGGGGCGACGGTGTCGCGGCAGGTGAACCCGAGCCGCGTCAGTGCCCGGGACACCTCGCTCGCGGTGAAGTCACGGCGGTCCTGGCGGGTGATGACCTCACCGACCTGCTTGACGGGGTAGGTCCGGCGGCCGATGGTGACGGACTCGCCCGTGACGGGTTCGGGCTTGATGCCCTTCATCGCCTCCTGGACCTCGCTCTTGACCAGCTCGAAGGGGAAGCGGGCGATGACGACGCGCATGAGACCTCAACAAGTTCGCAGGAAGGAGAGCTGACGGGGGGTGTGCGTTACGCGGCGCTGTGCTGGGTGCCGCCCGGGGCGCGGCGGGCCTGCCCGGGACGGCTGCGACGGCCGCGGGAGGGCGAGCCGCCCCGCCGGGACCGCTCGGCGGCCGGGGCGGTGATGACGACCGGCACCCCGGACGGCGTCCTGGCTCCGGTGATGCGGGTCAGTTCCGCCTCGCCTGCGCGCACCTGGGTGGTCTGCGGGGTGATTCCGGCGGCGCGCATCAGACGGGTCATGTCGCGGCGCTGGTTCGGGGTGACCAGGGTGACCACGCTGCCGGACTCGCCGGCGCGGGCGGTGCGGCCGCCGCGGTGCAGGTAGTCCTTGTGGTCGCTCGGCGGGTCGACGTTGACGACCAGGTCCAGGTTGTCGACGTGGATGCCGCGGGCGGCGACGTTGGTCGCCACCAGCACGGTCACGTGACCGGTCTTGAACTGCTCAAGGGTGCGGGTGCGCTGCGGCTGGGACTTGCCGCCGTGCAGCGCCGCGGCCCGTACGCCGCTGTTGAGCAGGTGGTCGGTCAGCCGGTCGACGGCGTGCTTGGTGTCCAGGAACATCAGCACCCGGCCGTCCCGGGCGGCGATCTCCGTGGTGGTCGCGTGCTTGTCCGCGCCGTGCACGTGCAGGACGTGGTGCTCCATGGTGGTCACGGCGCCGGCCGACGGGTCCACGGAGTGGACCACCGGGTCGCTCAGGTAGCGGCGCACCAGGAGGTCGACGTTGCGGTCCAGCGTGGCGGAGAACAGCATCCGCTGGCCGCCGGGCCGCACCTGGTCGAGCAGCTCGGTAACCTGCGGCATGAAGCCCATGTCGGCCATCTGGTCGGCCTCGTCGAGGACGGTGATCTGCACGTCGTCCAGGACGCAGTCCCGGCGCTCGATGAGGTCCTTGAGCCGGCCGGGCGTGGCGACCACGACTTCCGCCCCGCCGCGCAGCGCGTGGGCCTGGCGGCCGATCGACATGCCGCCGACGACGGTGGCCAGTCGCAGCCGCATGGCACGGGCGTACGGGGTGAGCGCGTCGGTGACCTGCTGGGCCAGCTCGCGGGTCGGCACCAGCACCAGGGCCAACGGCTGACGCGGCTCGGCGCGCTTTCCCGCCGTACGGGCGAGGAGGGCCAGGCCGAAGGCGAGGGTCTTGCCGGAACCGGTGCGGCCACGGCCCAGGACGTCGCGGCCCGCGAGGGAGTTGGGGAGGGTGGCGCCCTGGATCGGGAACGGCACGCTCACCCCCTGCACGGTGAGTGCGGCCAGCAGCGCGGCCGGCATGTCCAGGTCGGCGAAGGCCTCGACGGCGGGCAGCGGCGGGGTGACGGTCACCGGGAGGGCGAACTCGCCCTGCGGCGCCGCGGGGCGCCGGCCGTGACCACCGGAGCGGAAGCCGCCGCCGGAGCGGGGACCCGAGCCGGAACGGGACGTACCCGAGCCGGAGTATCGGGAGTCTGTGCGAACGGTGGTGCGGGCGTTGCTGCTGCGCATACTGCGGTCCATGCGGAACCTTTCCTCGACACGGCACGCATCGAGGAATTCCCGGTGGCGGCCAGCGGGTGAGCGCCGCGGAGAATCGCAGGATCGAGCCGAATGAAATGCGTAAACGAATTCCAGCCGTTCGGCTTCGGGCCACGAGAGGGCCAAGGAATACCGAAGGAAAATGGAATAAATATGGAAAACCGGTCGGTGGGCCGGAGAAACACGGCGCGCCACCACCCCGGGAAATGCAACGAGCTGGGGCCCGCACCCCAAGGTGCGGGCCCCAGCTGCGTACTGCGTGCCTGGGATCAGGCGGGGGTGATGTTCTCCGCCTGCGGGCCCTTCTGGCCCTGCGTGACGTCGAAGTTCACCTTCTGGCCCTCCTGGAGCTCGCGGAAGCCCTGAGCGGCGATGTTCGAGTAGTGGGCGAAGACGTCAGCGCCGCCGCCGTCCTGCTCGATGAAGCCGAAACCCTTTTCCGCGTTGAACCACTTTACGGTGCCAGTAGCCATGTCAAACTCTCCTTGGAAACCACAACTGCAACTGCAAACCACAACTGCAGATGAGTGGGACACTAGCACGGAAACATCAACCGGTCGCGTGGAAGATTTTTACGCGTCGGCCCGCCTCGGAATTATCGTCCCCGCCGGGCGCTTTTTTCTGCGTCGGCAAGGACAGATATGGGAGTCGGCAAGGACAGATATGGGACCGGAGGCGTGTCGCCGCGGTGCTCCGAGAGCGGGCGGGCCCGTGCCGGCGGGAGCACCGCTCGCAGGTCAGCCGCCGGGGGTGAAGCCCTCGGCGGGCTTCGACGCGGTCGGCTCCTGGACGACCTTCAGGCCACCGGGGGTCTTCGCGTCCGGCTGCATGATGACGGACTGGCGGGTGGAGGGGGCCTTCGGATCGCTGAAGTCGTGGGTGATGCCGAATCCGCTCTCGAAGGTGTTCATGGTGAGCAGCGCCGCGCCGATCCCCGCGCGGGTGAGGTTCTTCTCGGCGCACGCCTTGGTGAGGGCCGCGCCGTAGAGCTTGCCCGCCGTGTAGCCGGCGACGACGCCGTTGTCGAGGCCGTCCTTGGGATAGGCGGCCGCGTAGGTCTTCGCCAGCTTGGCGGGCCCCGCCTCCGGTGAGCCGATGGGCAGGGTGGAGGCGGCCACGTAGTAGTTCTTCATCAGGGCCGGCCCTGCGGGAGTGGCGAGGAGCTGGGGTGCGAAGGCCGAGTTGTTGCCGATGACGGGCACGGCGAACCTGCCCGCGGCGGCCACACCGACCAGGGACGCCGCCTGACGGGGGCCCGCACTGACGACGACGGCCTTCACGCCCGCCTTCTTGAGCGCGGCGACCTGCGCCGACATGTCGTTGTCGGTGGGCTTGATCTTCTGCTCGACGACCGTGAGCCCGGCCTGCTGGGCGGCGTACTTGGAGCCCTGGAGGGCGTTCTCGCCGTAGTCGCCCTCGAAGTACACGTGGCCGATCTTGTCGCCCTTGGCGATCCGCTTCTGGCTGAGCAGGAAGTCGATCGCGTTGATGGTCTCGATGTCGTACGTGGCGCCGACCACGCGGACGTACGGGCTGCCGAGCAGGGACGCCGACCAGGCCTGCGGGAGGATCAGGCCCTTGTCCTGCGTCTCGACGCGCTGCTTGACCGCGGCCACGAACGGCGAGCCGATGAACTGGAGGAAGCCGGCCACCTTGGGTTCGAGCTCGGTGTACGCGGAGACCGCCTTCTGCGGGTCGTACCCGTGGTCGCGCACGGTGAGCTGGACCTTGCGGCCGCAGATGCCGCCCGCCGCGTTGACCTCCTTGGCCCACAGCTGCTGGGCCTGGGTGACGCTCTTGCCGAGGGAGGCGTACACACCGGTCAGGTCGGTGAGAACGCCCAGCGGGATGGTCGTGGCGGTGATGCCGTCACCGGTCTTCACGCCCTTCTCGTCGGCCTTCCCCTCGCTGCCCGTGCCGGCCTTGCTGCTGCATCCGGTGATGCCCAGCGCGAGGGTGAGGAGTGCTGCCGCGGCAGCGGTCGAGTACCTTCGTTCCGTCATTTTCTTCCCCTTGGCAGATGCAGGCGGGAGAGGCCGCCGGGCAGGAACAGGACCACGGCGACGACCGCCGCGCCGTACAGGTAGCGGGCCGCCTCACCTGGGGCGATGCCGCCCGCACCCGTGCCGGGCGCCGTGACCAGGGGCAGCGATTCGCTGTAGCGGGTGAGGAGTTGGGGCAGCAGCGACACGAAGGCGGCGCCGATCACCGCGCCGCGCACCGAGCCGAGCCCGCCGATGACGATCATCGCCAGGAATTCCAGGGAGAGCGTCATGCCGAAGTACTCGGGGACGGTCCGCTGGAAGACCAGGGCGAGCAGCACCCCGGCGAGACCCGCGTACATCGAGGACAGGACGAAGACGGACGCCCGGTAGCGGGCCACCGGCACACCCATGACGCCTGCCGCGATGCGGTGGTCACGGATCGCGTTCATGGCCCGGCCGGGGCGCCCGCGCAGGATGCCGCGCGCGAAGAGCGCACAGAGCAGGAGCGCGAGCAGGGCCGCGTACCAGAGTTTCTCCGCGGACTCGAAGGGCACGCCCGCGATGACGGTCTGCGTGTCGTCGAAGGCGACCCCGAAGAGATCGAGCGGCGGCACGGAGCGGCCGTTGAAGCCGCCGGTGAGGTCGCTCGCGTTGAACAGCACGTGCTGCCCTATGAAGATCAGGGCGAGGGTGGCGATGCCGAGGTACGCGCCGCGCAGCCGCCCCGCGATCGGGCTGAAGAGGCCGCCCGCGATCCCCGCGACACCCACCGCGAGGAGGGCGGCCAACCAGCTGGGCAGGCCGAGTCCGGTGAGCAGATGACCGTTCTCGGTGGTGGGGTCGGCGGCGAACACGCAGTAGCTGTACGCGCCGACGGCGAGGAAGAAGGCGTGCCCCATGGACAGCTGTCCGGTGGCGCCGGTGAGAAGGTTGAGACCGATCGCGGCGATCGCGGCGGCCATCGCGAACAGCCCGGCCTGGAGCCAGAAGCGGTCGAGGTAGAAGGGCAGCGCGAGCAGGACGAGCGCGAGTGCGCCCCAGAGGTACGTACGCAGGTCGCGCAGCGGGCGGGCGGGGCGGCCGTCGGACGCCCCGCCGCCCGAGGTGTCCCCGGGCCGCCGCGGGCCGGATCCGTCCGCCCGTGCACGTCCGGCAGCCTCCTGCCGGGCGGTACCGGAGTCGTGCGTCTGCGGTGCGTCCGTCGTGCGCGGGCCGTTCGGCGTGGTGTCAGACACGGGCCAGCTCCTTCGTGCCGAACAGGCCCGCCGGGCGGATCAGCAGGACGACCACCATCACCAGGTACGGGGCGAGGTCGCCGATGCCGCGGCCGAGGAAGGAGAGTTCGCCCTGGTAGCCGGTGGCGAGGGATTCGACGACGCCCACGATGAGTCCGCCGGCCAGGGCGCCCGTCGTGGAGTCCAGACCGCCGAGGATGGCGGCGGGGAAGGCCTTCAACGCGGCCAGCGAGGTGGCCCGTTCGAGGCCGGGGGTGGGAAAGACGGTCAGGAAGAGCGCCGCGACCGCGGCGAGCGCCCCCGCGACCGCCCAGGCGGACAGCGAGACCCGGCCGAGGCGTACCCCCATCAGGGCCGCCGTCTGCGGGTTCTCCGCCGCGGCGCGCATGGCGACGCCCCACGAGGTGTACCGGAAGGCGAGCAGGAACGCGGCGATGAGCACGGCTGCGGCGATGAGCGCCGCGATCCGGGTCTGGGCCAGGGTGATCGGGCCGAGGCTCACCACCTGGTCGCCCCACGGGTCGCCGGGCGACAGGACGCGGGTGCCGATGCGCCGGGTGAGCTCGGTGACCAGAAGTATGTCCACGCCGATCGTGACGATCGCGAGGACGCTGTGGTCGCTGCCCCGGTAGCGCCGCATGACGAGGAATTCCACCGCGGCGCCGACCACCGCGGCGCCCGCGACGCCGGCCGCGAGCGCGAGCCAGAAGCCGAGGTCGTCGTGGAGGACGGCGGTGAGGTATCCGCCGGCCAGGAGGAGCGAGGCGTGGGCGAAGTTCACGACCTCGGTCGCCTTGAAGATGACGACGAAGCCGAGGGCGATCAGGGCGTAGACGGCTCCCATGGAGAGGCCGCCGAGAAGGAGTTCGATGAGAGTCGTCATGGCGTGGGCGCCCCCAAGTACGCCTGGATGACGGCCGGGTCGGACTGCACCTGGGCGGGCGGGCCGCCCGCGATGCGCCGTCCGAAGTCGAGTACGGTCACCGCGTCCGCGAGCCGCATCACCACCCCCATGTCGTGTTCGACGAGGACGATCGAGATGCCGAGGCTGTCCCGTACGCCCGCCACGACGGCCGCGGTGGCGCGCCGTTCGTCGGCGGTCATTCCGGCGACGGGTTCGTCCAGCAGGAGCAGCCGCGGCTCCATGCACAGGGCGCGGGCCAGCTCGACGAGCTTCTGCTTCCCGTACGGCAGGACGCCGGCGGGCCGGTCGAGGTCGTCGGCGAGGCCGACGAAGTCCGCGATCTCCCGCACCCGTTCCAGGTGTTGGCGCGACTCGCGGGCGGCGGACGGCAGCCGGAGCCCCGCGGCGATGAAGCCGGTGCGGGTCAGCCGGTGCCGGCCGAGCAGCAGGCTCTGCGCGACGGTCGCCTGCGGCGGCAGGGCCAGGTTCTGGAAGGTGCGGGCGACGCCGAGGGCGGCGATGCGGTCGGGGGCGAGTCCGGTGATTTCCGTACCGCCGAGGCGGACGCTGCCGGAGGTGGCGCGGTAGACGCCCGACAGGACGTTGAAGCAGGTGGACTTTCCTGCCCCGTTGGGCCCGATGACGGCGTGCACGCTGCCGGGATCGACGGTGAAGGAGACCCGGTCGAGCGCGGTCAGGCCGGCGAACCTCACTGTCACGTCGGTGACTTCCAGGGCGCCCACCGTCCCGGCGCTGTCTGTCTCGGTCATGCGGGCCACCTGCTCAGCGTGGCCGCACGCGTTCCCGCGCGCCGCGCGTCCTCGGCCGCCGTCTCGTCGACGACACCGAGATAGCGGCGGCGCACCTCGTCGGACGTGGCGAGTTCGCCGGCCGGGCCGTGCAGGGCGACCTCGCCCACGTCGAGTACGTACGCGGCGGTGGCGAGCCGCAGGGCGAGGGCCGCGTTCTGCTCGACCAGCAGGACCGACGTGCCGGCTGCGTTGATCTGCTGGACCGTCTCGGCGATCCGGGCCGCCATCAGCGGGGCGAGGCCGAGGGACGGCTCGTCGAGGAGGAGGAGCCGGGGGCCGGACATCAACGCCCGCCCCAGGGCCAGCATCTGCTGCTCACCGCCGGAGAGGAGCCCGGCGCGCTGGCGGGCGCGGTCGGCGAGGACGGGGAAGAGTTCGTGGACGCGGCCGAGTGCCTCGCGTACGGCGACCCGCCCGCCGGGAGCGCCGAGAGCGCCCGCGCGGAGGTTGTCGGCCACCGTCATGCGCGCGAACACCTGCCGGCCCTCGGGGACCTGCACGATCCCGGACGCGACGACGCGGGCGGCGCTCGCACCGTTCAGGTCGCGGCCGTCGTAGGAGACGGTGCCCGCGGTGACCGCGCCCCGGTGGTAGCCGAGGGTGCGTGAGATCGCCCTCAGGAGGGTCGACTTGCCCGCTCCGTTGCCGCCGAGCACGGCGACCACGCCACCGGCGGGCACGTCGAGCGTCACCTCGCGCAGGGCGCGCACCGGCCCGTAACCGACGGAGAGGGACCGTACTTCCAGGCCGCCGGGGCCGGGGGCGCGGTGCTGCTGCTGCGATTGCTGTCGGGGGATATCCACGGGAGCACCTCCTTGCCGTGTCAGCGGACCCCTGTGAGGCCCACAGACGAACAGTTGACACGTGTAACCGTCCAGTGAGTATGCTTGAATCGCTGCGGATGACCAGCGGCGGGAGGCGGCCGTTGTGCTCGGGCACAAGGGGGCTGTCCAGCGCGCCGAAGCGGTGGCATCCTCACCGGTCATGAGTGGCCGCAGAGCACGCACGGATCGCGAACTGTCAGTGCTGGCGAGCGCGTCGGAGGTGCTCATCGGACGGCTGGGGCACCTCACCGACCTGCTCATCGGCGAACTCCGGGCGCACTCCCCGCAATACGACATCGCCGTACCGGTGGACGAACACTGGGAGCAGACCAAGGAGGCGCTGAGGTACGGCATCGAGGCGATCCCGGCGCCCCGTTCGGCGCCCCGGCGCGATCTGGACTTCGCCGAGCAGCTGGGCAAGAGACGTGCGGAGCAGGGGCTTTCGCTGGAGCTGTTGCTGCACGCGTACCGCAAGGCGGGCTATCTCGTCTGGGACGAGCTCCTCGACGCCGTCACGGCCAAGGACCCCGACGCGCTGCCCGTCCTGGTGCACACGGCGGCGCAGCTGTGGGCGGCGGTGGACCGCCAGGCCGCCACGGTCGCCGAGGCGTACCGGAACACGGAGGCGGACATGCAGCGGCGCAGCGACGAGCGGGTCCAGGCACTGCTCGACGCCCTGCTGGAGGGCCAGACCTCGGCGGCACTGGTCGCCGGCGCGGCCGCGGGGCTCGACCTGCCCGAGCAGGGCAGGTACGCGGTCGTGGTCCTGCGGGTCGAACGGCGCGACGGACGGGAGCAGTTCCACCGCGTGACGGCGGCGGCAGGGCTGCGGTTCTTCTGGCGGATGCGGACGGACTGCGAGGTGGGGGTGGTGGCACTGGACCCCGGCACGGGTCTCGGGGAGCTGTCGGCCGAACTGGAGCGGCGGTGCGCGGGGCCCGGCGGGGTGAGCCCGGTGGTGGCGGGCCTGGCCGAACTGGGGCTCGCCAGAAGGCTGGCGGAGACGGCCCTGCGCACGTGCGCCGTGACCGGCCCGGTGGGTACGCCGGGGATCGTACGGCTGGACGAACGGCTGCCGGCCGCGCTGGTGGTCAGCCAGCCGGAACTGGCGGCGCGGCTGGTGGCGGAGGTGTTCGGCCCCCTGCTCGAACTCGACCCGGGCGACCGGGCGGTACTCCTGGAAACGCTGGACGCGTGGCTGGGCGCCCAGGGGTCGGCGGGCCGGGCGGCGACCCGGCTGTACTGCCACCGCAACACCGTGTTCAACCGCCTCCGACGCCTGGAACAACTGACGTCCCGCTCGCTGTCCCGACCGCGGGACCTGACGGAGATGACACTGGCGCTGGATGCGTTTCGGTTGTCGGCAACGTGAGGGGGCCGGGGGCGGCCTGGGACGGGGGCGGCGCGGGGCGTGAGCACCCAAAGCGTGGAGCTTCACGCGAGAGGGGCGGGCGGTCGCGCGGGAACACCACGCGCGCGGTGGGGCGGGGCACCACGGGTTGGGAGCTCTACGCGAGACGGGACGGGCGTGCCCACAGTCGCGCACCGGTCAACGGCCGGCCACCACGCCCCGTCGGGTGTACACCGGTCGACGGCCAGCCCCACCATGCGCCCGCAGGCGCACATCGGTCGACGGCCGACCCCACCATGCGCCCGCAGGCGCACATCCGTAGGCAGCGGGCCCAGCATGTGCCCGCGGGCGGGACAGAGCACCGCTCTGCCACGCCCCCGCAGGAGCCGCACCGGCCCGGTGCGGCTCCTGCGTTTGCGTACGGCTACGGCAGGAGAAAGTCCCTGCCGATCTGTTCGGCGACCCGTTCCAGCAGTGGGCCCGCCTCTGCCATGCTGCGTTGCGGGTCCGGCTCCAGTGCGCTCAGTGCGTACGCCCTGCGGATTCCCGCGCGGCCCAGTGCCTCGGCGGGGAGTGCCAGGCGGCCGCACACCGCGACGACCTCCACCCCGCGCGCCCGCGCCGCCGCGGCGACACCCGCGGGGGCCTTGCCGTGCAGGGTCTGCTCGTCGAGGGAGCCCTCGCCGGTCACCACGAGCGTGGCCCGCTCCAGCGCCGGGGCGAACCCCAGCACGTCGAGCATGACCTCGATACCGGGCCTGAAGCGCGCGCCGAGCGCCACCAGCGCCCCGTAACCGATGCCTCCCGCGGCCCCCGCCCCCGGAGTGTCGGCCAGATCGGTGCGGCCGGCCGCCGGGCCGAGGATGGACGCGTAGTGCGTCAGCGCCGCGTCCAGCGTCGCCACGTCCTCCTCCGAGGCACCCTTCTGCGGCCCGTACACCGCCGGCGCGCCGACGGGCCCGGTCAGCGGGTTGTCGACGTCGCTGGCGAGGACGAGGTCCACGCCGCCCGCGGCGAACCGCTCGTCGAGACCCGACAGGTCCACCGTGGCGAGGTCGCGCAGCCCGCCGCCGCCCGGGGCGACCGGCTTGCCGTCCGCGTCGAGGAAGCGTGCGCCGAGTGCGGCCAGCATCCCGGCGCCCCCGTCCGTGGTGGCGCTGCCGCCGACGCCGAAGACGATCGTCTTCGCGCCCGCGTCGAGCGCCGCCCGCAGCAGCTCGCCCGAACCGTACGTGGTCGAGGTGAGCGGCTCGAAGACGCCCGGCGGGAGGTGCTGGAGGCCGGAGGCCTCCGCCATCTCCACCACGGCCGTGCCGTCCGCCTCGCGGAAGGCGTACGCCGCGGCCCGTCCTTCGCCGCGCGGGCCGGTGACCCGTACCTCACGGCGTTCGAAGCCTGCGGCGACCGCCGCGGCCACCGTGCCGTCGCCACCGTCGGCGACCGGCAGGGACTCGACCTCCAGGCCGGGTACCGCCCTGCGCAGCCCGGCCGTCACCCGCTCGGCGACCTCCACGGCCGTGAGCGAGCCCTTGAACTTGTCGGCCGCGACGAGCACGTGCACCCCGTCGCCTCCCGTACCGCTTGCAGTTCCGTGTACTGCTCCGTCCGCCACCTTGCATCCCTTGCTTTCGAACAGGCAGTCGCGCCGCCCCGACCATAACCGCCCACCCCGCCCTGTGCCCACGACCCGTCTCGCCGGCCGGGATCGGCCGGCCCTCATCCGCCACCCGTTCCCACGGCGCGCCAACCCCTAATATCGCGACATTACCGGCCATAAGGTGTGCGGCATGAGTACGGAATCCCTCGATCCACCCCTGCCGGACCCCGATCCGGAATCCACGTCGGGCGACCCGCTGCACGACGGCAGACCCGACGTCGGCGTCATCGTGACCGGTGTGCTCGCCGTCGCGGCCGTGGTCGCCTGGGCGGTGCTCGGCAAGAGCTCGTTCGAGAGCGCCTCCTCGGCGGCCCTCACCTGGGTCCTCGACAACTTTGCCTGGCTGTTCGTCATCGCGGCCGACGTGTTCCTGCTGATGTGCCTGTTCATCGCGCTGAGCAGATTCGGACGGATCAGGCTGGGCAAGGACGACGCGGAGCCGGAGTTCACCAATCTGGCCTGGATCGCGATGATGTTCAGTGCGGGCATGGGCATCGGCCTGATGTTCTACGGGGTCGGCGAACCGCTCCAGCACTACCTCACCCCGCCGCCCGGCAGCGGGGCCCGGCCGGGGACGGGGGCGGCAGCGCGCGCGGCACTGGAGTACTCCTTCTTCCACTGGACGCTCACCCCGTGGGCGATCTACGGCATCGCCGGACTTGCTCTCGCCTACGCGACGTTCCGCAAGGGCCGCGGGAACAGGCTGAGTTCGGCCTTCGTGCCGCTGCTCGGCGAGCGCCGCGCGGAGGGCTGGCAGGGCAAGCTGATCGACCTGCTCGCGGTCTTCGCGACCGTCTTCGGTACCGCGACCAGCCTGGGCCTCGGCGCTCTCCAGGTGGCCAAGGGCCTGAACATCGTCACCGGTGTCGAGGACAGCAGGGGCGCCCAGCTGATCATCATCGGTTCGCTCTCGGCGGCCTTCGTACTGTCAGCCTTCTCCGGCCTGCACAAGGGCGTGAAGTGGCTGAGCACGCTGAACCTGGTGCTGGCGGCGCTGCTGATGGTGTTCGTGTTCGTGCTCGGCCCGACGGTCTTCATCCTGGACGCGATCCCGGCGTCCGTCGGCGGATACCTCGACCAGTTGCTCCCGATGGCGACCCGCACGGGCGCGTTCGGCGACAGCGAGTGGCTGGGTGCGTGGACGATCTTCTACTGGGCGTGGTGGCTGTCCTGGGCGCCGTTCGTCGGCACCTTCATCGCCCGCATCTCCCGCGGCCGCAGCATCCGCGAGTTCCTGATCGGCGTGCTCCTGGTGCCCAGCGGGGCGACGGTCGTGTGGTTCTGCGTGATGGGCGGTGCCGCGATCCGGCTTGACCGGACGGGAGCGGCCGACCTCGCCCGGTCGGTGAAGGAGGGCCCGGAGGCGTCGCTCTTCGCGATGCTGGACGCGCTCCCCGCCGGCACCGTCACCTCGTGCATCGCCATGCTCCTGGTCATGACGTACTTCGTGACCAGTGCCGACTCGGCGTCCCTGGTGATGGGCTCGCTCACCGCCAGGGGCGCACTGCACCCGCCTACCTGGCTGGTCGTCCTGTGGGGAATCCTGATGGCGGCGGTCGCCGCGGGCCTGCTGGTGGCGGGCGGCCTGGACTCCCTCCAGACGGCGACGATCCTCGTCGCGCTCCCCTTCGTCCTGGTGATGCTCGGTCTGTGCTGGGCGCTGGTCAAGGAGCTCCGCGCGGACCCGGGCGCCGGCCCGGCCCGCCACCACGCGCTGCACGGGCTGCGGGACGCGGTACGGACGATGGTCGGCGAGGCGATCACCGAACAGGGCCACGACCGACGTCACCCGAGGCTGCGACGGGCGGCCAGGTCCCGCCGGGACACGCCCTGAGCCGTCCGGCCGCCCCTGCCTGCCGCAACGGCCCCCCTACCCTGGGCGGGTGACCCAGGAACAGCAGGACTACACCGCGTACATCGCCTCACTCCCCCGCGTCCTCGCCGGGGCGGCCGCGCTCTTCCGCGACGCGGACGGGCGGATCCTGCTCGTCGAGCCGAACTACCGCAAGGGCTGGGCACTGCCCGGCGGAACGATCGAGTCCGACTCGGGCGAGACCCCGAGGCAGGCCGCCCGCCGGGAGACCCTGGAGGAGATCGGCCTGGACGTGGAGCTGGGGCGGCTGCTCGCCGTCGACTGGGCGCAGGGCCAGGACCGCCCGCCGATCGCCGCGTACCTGTACGACGGCGGGATCCTGACCGCGGACCAACTGGCCTCGATCCGCCTCCAGGAGGAGGAGCTCCTCTCGTGGCGCCTGGTCCCGGTCGACGAGGTTGAGTCGTACGCACTGGGCGCCCTGCCCCACCGGATCCTGGCCGCCTTGGCGGCTCTGGCGGACGGGGCGGGCGCGGTGGAGCTGGAGAACGGAAAGCGGGCGTACGGCTCGTCCGGCGTATGAGGTTCCGTGTGAGCTTCCGTGTGAGGAATTCGTGCGAGGAACTCCCTGTGAGGAACCCCGTGTGAGGGACAGTGCGCCGGCCGAAGTCCCGGGCGCGGACGAGGCCGGAACACTGGGCCCTCGAACACGTCAGCCCTCACCGGGTGCCGGCCCGGACGTCGACGCGGGTGACGTCACAGACGGCGACACCGACCCAGGTGCCGACGCCGACACCGACCCAGGCTCCGCCGCCGCCTCGGTCGCCCCGGCCGCGTCCCCCCGTACCCCCCGCACCCCCCGCACCCCCCGCTCCAGCCCCAGCGTGACCAGCACCGAGGTCCCCGCCAGCACCCCCATCGCCACGCCCGGCGAGGTGAACTGGGCCAGTCCGCCCGCCAGGGCCGCTCCCACCCCCTGCATCGCCAGCATTCCCGAGGTGTGCAGGCCCAGTGCGTGCCCGCTCAGTTCGTCCGGTGTCAGTGCCACCAGGCGCTCCTGCAGCAGCAGCGTCGCCGCGAATCCGACGGACGCCACCAGCACCAGGGCCACGGCCACCGGCAGCGGGGGACGCAGGAAGAAGGCCAGGTACGGCGCCGCCAGCAGCAGCCGCAGGGCCGGCCCGCCCCTGGACCGCCACCTCGGCGGTACGAACCGGCCGACCACCGTGTCCCCGATCAGCATCCCGCACGCCGCGAAGGCGAACAGCACGCCGGCCCGCCCCGGTTCGTACGGTACGTACAGGGACTCGCAGCCCACGATCAGCCCGTTCGGGACGCACAGCATGAGGTAGACGTACCGCCTCGGCCTGGACGACCACAGCAGCGCGTTGGTCCGCCAGGTCGCGGAGACCGAGGCCCGGCCGGCCGCGCGCGGGGGCCTGCCGGACAGGCCGAGGCGGGCGGCGCCGGCCGACACGAGGTAGAGCGCGGCGCCGACGAGAAGCGTCCCGCGCGGCGACGCCACGTTCACCAGGATTCCACCGGCGGCGAAGCCGCAGATCTGCATCGCGCCGTTGGACATGTTCATCACGGAGCGGCCGATCAGGAACCCGTCGCGGACGAGGATCTCGTTGAGCAGTCCGTACGTCACTCCCCCGCCGAGCGACGCGAAGACGCCGAGGGTGAGCAGCAGGGCGAAGGACGCGGCCACCGGCAGGCCCGGTACCGCCTGGACCGCGGTGGCCAGGGAGAAGACCAGTCCCAGGCCCGTGAGCGCGGCGCGCGGCGGCACCCGGTCGGCGGCGGACAGCAGGGTGCTCGCACCCACGAGCTGGGCGAGGGAGGGGCCGAACATGGCGAGGGAGGAGAGCAGCGGCGAACCGGTCGAGGCGAAGATGAGGGTGCCGAGGGCCAGGCCGGTGACGGTCTGCGCCGCCGACTTCATGGAGGCGGTCAGGAAGAGCGGGGTGAACTCCGGCTGCCGGAACAGCTCGCGGTAGGTGCGCATGACGGGAGTGTCGGAGCGCAGTACCGGACGGAGTTAGTGTTTCGCACCGGCGCGAAACAACGTCGGGGCCACGCACACCACTCACGGCTCCGAGGGGCGGTGCACACCCACAACCACTCACGACTCGGGCCCGCACACCCACAACCACTCACAACTTCAGGGCCTCGCACACCCACAACCACTCACGACTCCAAGGGGCGGCGGTACGCATGGGCTGGTGGCAGGTCGACGCGGACACGCTCGCGGGTGGACGGTTCGTGATCTCCCCGCTGAACGAGACGATTTCGAGCCTCAAGCTGCTGCAACGGCACGCACCGGCCACGCATCCCGGTGAGCGTGCCTGGCTCGCCCGGCATCTGCCCGCCTTCCGCGCCAGACTCGCGGGGGACCCGCTGACCCCGCTCCTCCTCCGGGCGGCATTCCGGCCGACGTGGAACGCGGACTTCATCACGCCCACCCCCGCCGGCCAGGGGGAAGAGGCCTTCGCGCGGGAGCTGGACCGGGTTCGGGCCGCCACGGCCGATGCGGTGCGCGCGGACCTGACCGTGGCGCTCGGCGGCCCGCCGCCGGCCGCCCTGCTCCGCGAGGATCTCGGGGAGCACGCCGCGGACCTCCTCGACTGGGTGTGGCAGCGGACCGTGCTCCCCGACTGGCCGCGCCGCCGCCGGGTGCTGGAGGCGGACATCGTGGCGCGTACCGCCCAGCTGAGCCGGGGCGGCTGGGCCGCGGCCCTCGACGACCTGCGGCCCGGGATGCGCTGGCTCGGCAACGACCGGCTACAGATAAACACCCAGGACTTCCCGCCCCGGGAGGCCTCCGGCGCACAGCTCCTCTTCGTCCCGGTCAGCTTCCGCACGAGCTGGGTGTCCTGGGAAGGCGCACACCGGTTCGCGGTGGTGTACCCGTGCGCGGGCGTACTCGCCGAACCCGGCAGGCCGGCCGCCCCGCAGGCCCTGGGAGCGCTGCTGGGCCAGGGCCGTGCGGGCATCCTGGTGCTCCTCGACTCCCCCAAGAGCACCACCCAGCTGGTCGCGCTGACCGGCCTGGCGCTGGGTTCGGTGGGCCGCCATCTGAAGGTCCTGCTCGACGCCCGCCTGGTACGGCGCAGAAGGTCCGGCCGCTCGGTGCTCTACTACCGCACGGAACCGGGCGACCTGCTGGTGAACGCCGCCACGCCGGACAACTAGGGCCTGCCCGGCGCGGCCCCGGGACCGCGCGGCCGGACCTGTCCGGCGGAAGGGCCCTGGCGTGCACCGGTCAGCTGGAAGAGGGTGTCCGCCTCGGGCACGCCTGGGGCATGCCCCTCCAGGGTGAGCAGGCGCTGCTTGTTGGTGAGGCCGCCGCCGTAGCCGGTGAGGCTGCCGCCGGATCCGATGACACGGTGGCAGGGGACGATGACGCTGATCGGGTTCCTGCCGTTGGCGAGGCCGACGGCGCGGGAGGCCTTGGGGTTGCCGAGGGCGTGGGCGAGTGCTCCGTACGAGCGAGTCTCGCCGTACGGGATCTTCAACAATTCCGCCCAGACGGTGCGCTGGAAGGGCGTTCCCACCAGGTGGAGCGGGAGGGTGAACTCCGTCAACTCCCCCTCGAAGTAGGCGTTCAGCTGCGCGACGACTTCGGGAAAGGGTGCCGGGTCGCGGTCGCCGAAGGTCTCCTCCGGCGGCCGGTGGCGCTGGTCCGGCATGTGGACGGCGGAGAGGACGCCGTCGGTGGCGACGAGGGTGAGCAGCCCGAGCGGGCTCTCCAGCAGGGTGTGTCGTCTGACTGCGGTCATGGCGCTGAACTCCGTTAATTCGGCAGGTGGTTGATGGGGTGCGAGTCGGTTGCCCACAGGTACTGGACGGCGTAGGCCCGCCAGGGGCGCCATGCCGCGGCGCGCGAGGTGAGCGCGGCGGGAGTGTGCGGCAGGCCCAACTGCTGCGCCGCGCGCCGGATTCCGAGGTCGGAGGGGAGGAAGGCGTCCGGGTCGCCGAGGGCGCGCATCGCGATGACCTCCGTGGTCCAGGGCCCGAAGCCGGGAAGTTCCAGGAGCTGGGCACGGGCCCGGTCCCAGTCGCTGTCGACGTCCAGGGTGAGGGAGCCGTCGGCCAGGGCGGTGACGAGCGTGACCAGCGTGGCGCGGCGGCTGCGCGGCAGGGCGAGGGCCTCGGGGTCGAGTCCGGCCAGGGCGTCGGGGGACGGGAAGAGGTGGGTGAGGCCGCCTGCCGGGTCGTCGATCGGTGCGCCGTGTGCGGTGACGAGCCGTGCGGCGTGCGTCCGGGCGGCAGCCGTCGACACCTGCTGGCCCAGCACCGCCCGTACGGCGAACTCGGCCGCATCGGTGGTGCGCGGCACCCGCCGTCCCGGCGCCCGCTCCACCAGCGGCGCGAGCAGCGGGTCGGCGCTCAGCCGTGCGTCGACGGCGGCCGGATCGGCGTCCAGGTCCAGCAGCCAACGGCAGCGGCTGATGGCGTGCGTGAGGTCGCGCAGGTCGGTGAGGGAGAGCTGGCAGGCGATGTGGCCGTCCCCCGGGGAGAGCGCCACGATGCCGTGCCCGTACGGGAGTTGGAGGGTCCGGCGGTACGCTCCCGCGCGCCACTCCTCGACCCCGGGGACGGCGGTCGCCGCGAGGTGGCCGAAGAGGTTGTCGGGGTTGAGCGGGGCCCGGAACGGCAGCCGCAGGCTGATCACCCCGGGTGCTTCAACGTCTCCCCTGCGTCCTCGGGCCCGCAGCTCCCCGGGGGCGAGCCCGAAGACCTCCCGCACGGTCTCGTTGAAGGTGCGTACGGAGGAGAATCCGGCGGCGAACGCGATGTCCGCCATCGGCAGCGGTGTCGTCTCGATGAGCAGGCGTGCGGTCTGGGCGCGCTGGGCGCGGGCGAGGGCGAGCGGTCCGGCCCCCAGCTCGGCGCGCAGTTGCCGTTCGATCTGCCGGGTCGAGTAGCCGAGCCGCGCCGCGAGACCCGGCACGCCTTCGCGGTCGACCACACCGTCCCGGATCAGACGCATCGCACGGGCGACGGAATCCGCGCGGGCGTTCCACTCCGGCGAACCGGGGCTGGTGTCGGGGCGGCAGCGCTTGCAGGCCCGGAAGCCGGCCTGCTGGCAGGCGGCGGCGCTCGGGTAGAAGGTCATGTTCTGCGGCTTGGGCGGAACCACCGGGCAGCTCGGCCGGCAGTAGATCCCGGTGGTGGTGACTGCGGTGAACACCCACCCGTCGAAGCGCGCGTCCTTGGACTGCACGGCGCGCACACAGCGCTCGGTGTCGGTGTGCATGGCCCGGGTGGCCTGCGTCGTGACCGACGCGTCCTGGGTGTTCTGCGCTGCCGTAGTGGGTGACATGCCTCCAGCATCGGGCAGTCCACCCCACCCGGCTGGCGGAAATCCGACATCAACCTGTGGCGACCAGGGGCGGCCCGAAGCCCTCGGGTACCTGGCACCGCCGCGCGCACCGCACCCCGCAGCGACGCGCCGACCGAGCCGACCCTGCGGGTCAACGCTTCCGAAGCGTGCCGGATATCGTACGAAAGGGTAGGAAGTTCGGAGCAGGATCCCTTCTGGTACGGAGAGCGGCGCTGTGCACGGTGAGTACAAGGTCCCAGGCGGCAAGCTGGTCGTGGTCGATCTGGAGGTCGACGACGGGCTCCTGAAGAACGTCCGGGTGGCCGGAGACTTCTTCCTGGAGCCCGACGAGGCGATCCTGAGCATCGACGCGGCGATCGAAGGCGCTCCCGCCGACACCGACGCCGCCGGGCTGAAGGCCCGTATCGACGCCGCGCTCCCCGAATCGGCGACCCTGTTCGGCTTCACCACGGACAGCGTCGCCGTCGCCGTACGCCGCGCACTCGCACGGGCCACCGACTGGCGCGACTACGACTGGCAGCTCATCCACGAGGCCCCGCAGTCCCCGGCCCTGCACATGGCTCTCGACGAGGTCATCACCACCGAGGTCGCGGCCGGCCGCCGGCCTCCCACGCTCCGCGTCTGGCAGTGGGACGCCCCGGCGGTCATCATCGGCAGCTTCCAGTCCCTGCGCAACGAGGTCGACCTGGCCGGCGCGGCCCGCCACGGCGCGCAGGTGGTCCGGCGCATCTCGGGCGGCGGCGCCATGTTCGCCGAACCCCGGAGCACGATCACCTACTCCCTCGCCGTGCCGGAGGCGCTCGTCTCCGGGCTCTCCTTCGCCGACAGCTACGCCTACCTCGACGACTGGGTGCTCTCCGCCCTCGGCGACATGGGCATCAAGGCCTGGTACCAGCCGCTCAACGACATCGCCACCGAGGTCGGCAAGGTCGCCGGAGCCGCCCAGAAGCGCGTGGTCGGCCCGGACGGAGGGGCCGGCGCGGTGCTCCACCACGTGACCATGTCCTACGACATCGACGTCGACAAGATGCTCGACGTACTGCGCATCGGCAAGGAGAAGCTGTCCGACAAGGGCACCAGGAGCGCCAAGAAGCGCGTCGACCCGCTCCGCCGCCAGACCGGACTCTCCCGTGAGACCGTCATCGAGCGGATGATCGACTCCTTCCGTCGGCGTTACGGACTGACCACCGGCAAGGTCACCGACGAGGAGATGGCCCGCGCACGGGAGCTGGTCCGCACCAAGTTCCAGAACGACGAGTGGACCGCGCGGGTGCCCTGAGCGTGCCGCGTGCCCCGACCGAGCGCGCGTACTGCCCCGAGCGGGCGTACTGCCCCGAGCGGGCGTACTGCCCCGAGCGGGCGTACTGCCGGGAGCGGGCGTACTGCCGGGAGGCAGGACGTGATCAGCCCGTCGGCGGGGCGGGCGCGGCCATCCGTTCGCGTACCTCGTTCACCAGGGCCCCCGCCGCCTCCACCGCGTCCCGGTCCAGGCCGCCCAGTGCGCGGGCCGTCCGGTCGGTGAAGTCGTCCGGGGCGCACGCCACCCGGGCGGCCGAGGCCAGGGCGCCCTTCTCGTTCAGGCACCACACCCGCGCGTGCGCCAGCATCGCCTGGGCCAGCACGCCGAAGGCCCGCGAGAGACACAGCGCGACGTGCAGCACGTCGCCCGCCCCGACCGACTTGCAGGCGGAGGCAACCAGGAAGTCCGCTTCCCACGCTGCCTCGACCAGCGCCTCGCGCAGGGGCTCCGGGTAGTGCCGCGCCTCGGAACGCAGCCTCGTCAGCACGCCGGAGGGGTCGGCCAGCACCCGGCACAGTGCGGCCTCGCCCGCGTACGCGGGTGACCAGAAGCCCAGGGGGTGGCCCGGCTGGACGCCCACCTCGAACCGGCCCGCCAGACAGCCCCGCCACACGCCCTCCACTCGGTCGAGGTCGCGCAGGATCCAGTCGACCGCGGTGCCGTCGACGCTCAGCCACGCCCCGCCGTCCACCCAGGGGCCCCAGCCGCCCGGACCCGCCACCTCCACCGCCTTCCCGGTGAACTCGGCTGCGAGGGAGGCGAGCGCGGCCACGTCCGGCGCGTCCCGGTAGTACACGCCGAGGTCCCAGTCGGAGTCGGGGCGGTGGCTGCCCCGGGCGCGGCTGCCGCCGAGAGCGACGGCGTGCACGCCGGGGACGGCGACGAGGCGTTCGGCCATGGTGGCGACAAGAGCGTCGAGGTCTCTGTTCACGGGGCGCGACCCTACCCCCGCCGGGGTTGCCGGTGCACGGGAATACCCTGGGGCTCCGCAGTGACGTGGCGTGAGGAGTGCAAGGTGTCGCCGATGCTTGATGCAGTCGTCGTGGGGGCGGGTCCCAACGGTTTGACCGCCGCCGTCGAGCTGGCCCGCCGCGGCTTCTCGGTGGAGGTCTTCGAGGCGAAGGACACCGTGGGCGGCGGCGCCCGCACCGAGGAGCTGACCCTGCCCGGCTTCCTGCACGACCCGTGCTCCGCCGTGCACCCGCTGGGCGTCGGCTCACCGGCCTTCAGGGCGATGCCCCTGGAGCGGTACGGGCTGGAGTGGCTGCACCCCGAGCTGCCGATGGCCCACCCGTGGGACGACGGCACCGCAGCCGTGCTGTCCCGGTCCGTCGCGGAGACCGCCGCGTCGTTCGGTCCGCGTGACGCGGGTGCGTACCGCCGGCTGGTCGCCCCTTACCTCGGCAGGTGGGACACGCTCTCGCGGGACTTCATGTCGCTCCCGCTGACCGCGCTGCCGCGCCACCCGGTGACGCTCGGCCGGTTCGGACTCACCGGGCTGCCGCCGTCGACATGGCTGCTGCGGCGGTTCCGGGACGAGAAGGCGAAGGCGCTGATCGCGGGGTTGGTCGCGCACGTCATCGCGCCGCTGAGCGGGTTCGCGACCGGCGCCGTCGGCCTGATGTTCGCGCTGGCCGCGCACGAGAACGGCTGGCCCGCCCCGCGCGGCGGCTCCCAGGCCATCCCGGACGCGCTCACCGGGTACCTCCGCGACCTGGGCGGTGTGGTGCACACCGGTTACGAGGTCAAGCGTCTCGACGACCTGCCGCCCGCCCGCGCGTACGTCTTCGACACCTCGCCGACCGCACTGGCCCGGATCGCGCGCCTGGGCAACGCGTACGAGAACTACCGTTACGGCGCCGGCGTCTTCAAGATCGATTACGCGCTGGACGGCCCCGTCCCGTGGACCGCCGAGGAGGCCCGCCGCGCCGGGACCGTACAGATCGGTGCCACGCAGGGCGAGATCGGCAAGGCCCTGCGCCAGGCGTCGGGCGGCACCCCGCCCGACGCCCCCTTCCTGATCACCGCCCAGCCGAGCGTCGTCGACCCGTCGAGGGCCCCGGAGGGCAAGCAGGTGTTCTGGGCGTACGGGCACGTCCCGCACGGCTGGGACGGGGACCTGACGGACGCGGTCGAGCGGCAGATCGACCGTTTCGCGCCTGGCTTCCGCGACCGCGTGCTGGCCAGGGCGACGGCCGGCCCGCCCGAGCTGGCCGCGCGCAACGCGAACTACGTGGGCGGTGACATCGCCTGCGGCGCGTTCTCCGGCCTCCAGGTGCTGCTCCGCCCGAAGCTGTCCCTGTTCCCGTACGGGACGAAGCACCCGGCGGTCTTCCTGTGCTCGTCGGCGACACCGCCGGGTCCTGGCGTGCACGGGATGTCGGGGCACAACGCGGCGAAGGCGGTGTGGCGCAGGCTCCGGGCGACGGAGCGCTGAGGGGCGGACGAAGGACACGGGTTCCGCCCTCCGGGCCGCGGCGCCCGGGGGCCGGGCTCGCCGGGGCCGCGGCGGGTCACGCGCCCAGTGCGGGGATGACCGTCTCCCCGTAGGCGTCGACGACCTGCTCCCGTGCGTCGTGCATCGCGTACACGGCGAACTGGTCGACCCCCAGCTCCCGCAGTGCCCGCAGCTTCTCGATGTGCGCCTCCACCGGTCCCAGCAGGCAGAACCGGTCGACGATCTCGTCCGGCACGAAGTCGGTGTCGGGGTTGCCCGCCCGGCCGTGGTGCGCGTAGTCGTAGCCCTGCCGGGCCTCGATGTACGAGGTGAGCGCCGCCGGTACGAGGCCGGAGTCCGCGCCGTACCTCGTCACCAGGTCCGCGACGTGGTTGCCGACCATTCCGCCGAACCACCGGCACTGGTCCCGCGCGTGGGCGAGGTCGTCGCCGACGTACGCGGGGGCGGCCACGCAGATCTTCACCTCCGCCGGATCGCGCCCGGCGGCGGACGCGGCGTCCCGTACCGCCCGGATCATCCACTCCGTCAGGAACGGATCGGCGAGCTGCAGGATGAAGCCGTCCGCCTTCGCTCCCGCGAGGGCGAGGGCCTTGGGCCCGTACGCGGCCATCCACACCGGCAGGTGTCCGTCCGTCACCCAGGGCAGTCGTACCTTCTGCCCGTCCACCTGCGCCTCGCGCCCTTCGGCGAGGTCCCTGATGACTCCGATCGCCTCGCCGAGCCTGGCGAGGGTGTTCGGACTGCGTCCTGCGACGCGCATCGCGGAGTCGCCGCGGCCGATGCCGCACACGGTGCGGTTGCCGTACATGTCGTTGAGGGTGGCGAACGTGGAGGCGGTGACCTCCCAGGTCCTGGTCCCGGGGTTGGTCACCATGGGCCCGACGATCAGCCGCCTGGTGTGCTCCAGGATCCGGCTGTAGATGACGAACGGTTCCTGCCAGAGCACGGCTGAGTCGAAGGTCCAGCCGTAGCGGAATCCATTGCGTTCGGCGCGCCGCATCAGGCCGACGACCTCGGACGCGGGCGGGTCGGTCTGCAGGACGAGTCCGAAGTCCATCGGCATGACGGGCGTACCTCCTGGTTCGGGTACCGGCCGGTCCGGGTGCCGGCCGGCTCAGGTACTGGCAGGTGGACGGTAGTGCGTGGGCGCGGGTGCGGGGCGGAGGCGATCACTTGCGTTTCGGGAGGGGAGGACTCTACCCGGCTCCCCCGCCCGTCAGTCAGGACCGGACACACCAACTTTCCGGACCTGGACCGCCCGGCGCGGGGCAGGCGCGGGAACGACGCGGGGCAGGCGCGGGAACGAGGAGCGCCCCGGTCACGTGCCGGACAGGGGACCGAGGACCGGCCCGGGGCTCCGGAGGCCGTCCGGAGGCCGGTCGGAGGCCGTCCAGCCGACGGTGCCCGCCACGGCCCGCCCCCGTCAGCCCGACTTCGGCGGCTTCAGCGCGTCGACGGCGAAGAGCGTGTTCCTGGCCGCGGCCACGATCAGCGTGCGGCCCGCGACGGTGACGCGCGGACTCGCTCCCTGCTCGCCGGTCAGGCCGTCGGCCTGTGGGTCCGTCGTCCACAACGACCGGCCGTCGCGCGGCGAGAGCGCGACCACGCGGCCGGTGGCCGAGCTGAAGTACAGCGCTCCGGGTCCGGCCGCCGGGCCGGAGGCACCTTCCACGTTCGTCTGCCGCGACCACTTCTTGCGACCGGTCGTGGGGTCGAGCGCCGTGACGAGTCCGCTCTGCCCGCTCACGTACACGGTGCCGCCGGCCATGCCGGGCGTTCCCGCGTACGTCTGCGCCAGCCTCGCGTACGTGACCTTCCGGGTGGCCGGGTCGACCCGCGCCACCCCGTCGTAACCGACCGCCGCCGCGCCCTCCCTGCGTTCGCGCAGGAGGACGAACGTGCCGTCGGTGACGCCCATCAGCACGGCGGGCCCCTTGACCGCGACGGGCCTGCCCAACTTCCCGGAGGCGCGGTCGACCTGGCGCAGCGTGGGGTGGCGCACCTCCAGGGCGTCCACCTCCGCGTTCATCGCGCACATCGCGTGGAGCTCTGTGCCCGCCGCCACGGGGGCGCACTGCGAACCGGACGGGAACGGCGTGGTCCAGGCGAGCTTCCCGCTGTGTGCGTCCCTGGCCTCGAAACGGGAGTTGGAGCCGTCGACCGTCACCACGGTGGAGCCGGCCACCACCGCGTCCTGCGTCCGTCCCGTGACCGCCCTGGATCGGGCGCCCGACGGCACGGACCACAACTCCCTTCCGCTCACCGCGTCGAGGGCCACCACCTCCTCGGCGGGGCCCTGCGGGCTGTCCTCGGCGGCGAACCGGTAGCCGAGCACCGTGTCGTCGGTTGCGCCCACCAGGTGCATGCCCTGGACGGGCACACCGGGGCTCTTCGCCGTCCAGGCCCGCGAGCCGTCGGAGGTCCTGACCCGGGTCGCGACGACTCCGCCACCCCCGCAGAACACCGCGTCGCCGCGCGCGAGGCAGCGCAGCTCGTCGGGGATGTCCTCCCGGCCGCCCGGTACGGCCTTGCGCCACGGCTTGAACCCGGCCGGGAGCGGGGCGCCGGGCGCGGCGGCGCTGTGGCCCGGGGCGCCGGTGCCCCCTCCCGTCCCGCCGCCCGCTCCGGTGGCCGTCAGGGCGGCGAGCCCACCGCCGACAGCGGCCACCGCGACCGCTGCCGCCAGCACGGGACGCCAACGCCTGAGCGCCCGACGGCCCGGTACGTCACGCCGCCGGTCGGGCCCCGTGCCGAGGTCGGGCCCCGTACCAACGTCGTGTCCCGCACCGGGCTCGTGTCCCGTCCCGAGGTCGTGCCGCGTCCCGAGGTCGTGCTGGGTGTCCGTCTCACTGGTGCGGCCCACCGCTCCGTCCGCCGTGGAGCTCCCGAGGTCGCCCGGCAGGTCCCGCAGCAGTACGAGGAGTTCGTCCGCCGACGGGCGCCCCTCGGGCTCCTTCGCCAGACACGGCTCGACGACCGCCCGCAGAGCCGCAGGTACCAGGTCCAGCGCCGGCTGCTCGTGCACCACCTGGTAGGCCGTCATGTACGGGCTGTCCGCGTCGAAGGGCCCCTGTCCGGTGGCCGCGTACACCAGCAGGGTGCCCAGCGAGAAGACGTCGGAGCGCGGACCCACCCCACGCGGCGCCTGCAGCTGTTCGGGGGACATGAAGGGCGGCGTGCCGATGACCCGTCCCGTCATCGTGAGGGTCTGCTGGTCGACCGCGCGCGAGATGCCGAAGTCGATGACCCGCGGGCCCTCGGGCGAGAGCACGACGTTCGACGGCTTCAGGTCACGGTGAACGACGCCCACGCGGTGGATGTCGCGCAGCGCCTCGGTCAGGCCGACGGCGAGCGCCCGCAGTTGCGTACCGCTCAGCGGCCCCGACGCGCCGATGCGCTGCGCGAGGGTGTCTCCCTCGATGTAGGTCGTCGCCATCCACGGCTGTTCGGCGTCCGGGGCGGCGTCGACCACGGCGGCCGTGAACGCGCCGCTCACCCGCCGCGCCGCCGCCACCTCCTGGCGGAACCGGATGCGGAACTCGTCGTCCCCCGCGTACTGCTGGTGGATCAGCTTGATCGCGACCGGGCGCCCCGAGTCCGTGCGCGCCAGGAAGACGGTGCCCATGCCGCCCGAACCGAGCCGAGCCTCCAGCGGATAGCCGCCGATCTCAGCTGGGTCCCCCGCGCGCAGCGACACTCTTCCCGACCTCCCGTCCCCCGTGCGTCTCTCCCACCACGGGCGCGCCTACTCGTCCTCCCAAACTAACCGCCGACCGGAGCACGCGGTCACGCGGCCTTGACCCACACCCCAAGGTGCACACCTCAAGTTGCACACTTCGAGGTGTTGATCCACCATGGGAGCATGACTGCATCAGACGCGACGGCCGCCTCCGCGGCGGAGGCCGCAGCCGAGGTATGGGTGGTGGTCGGGCGCCTGCTCCGGAAGCTGCGTTCACTGGACGGCTTCGACGAGGAGGGCGACCTCTCCGCCGCCCAGGCCTCCGTGCTCAGCCGCCTGGTGAAGCGGGGACCCTCGTCGGCGAGCGAGCTCGCCGGGGCGGAGAACGTCCGCCCGCAGTCGACCGCCAAGATCATCGCCGTGCTGGAGGGGGCCGGGCTGGTCGAGCGCAGCCCCGACCCCCAGGACGGCCGTAGGCAGGTCGTCAGTGTCACCCCGCTGGGCCGGGAGTACTGGGAAGGCGGACGGCGCGCCAGGCAGGCCTGGCTCGCCCGAACGCTCCAGGAGTACGGCACCGAGCAGGAGGTGCAGGCACTGATCACGGCCATGGCTCTCCTCGACAGGGTGGCCGACGCATGACCCAGCTCACCGCACGGCTGCGCCAGGGGCGTGCGTCAGCGCCCGCGGGCTTCGACCGGCGGCTGGTCCCGCCCATGGTGCTGGGGTCGATCCTGAACCCGGTCAACTCCTCGATGCTCGCGGTGGCGCTGATCCCCATCGGCCGCGCCTTCGACGCCTCGCCGTCCCGGACCGCCTGGCTCGTCTCGGGGCTCTACCTGGCCACCGCGGTCGGCCAGCCCGTCGTCGGCCGGCTGGTGGACACCCTCGGCCCGCGCCGCCTCTACCTGCTGGGCACCGGCCTGGTCGGCCTCGCCGGGCTGCTGGGCACCTTCGCGCCGCACCTGTGGGTGCTCGTGGCCTCCCGGGTGCTGCTCGGTTTCGGCACCTCCGCCGCCTACCCGGCCTCGATGTCCCTGCTGCGCTCCGAGTCCGACCGGACGGGCACCAAGAGCCCGAGCAGGATCCTGGCCCTGCTGTCGGTCTCCAACCAGGTCATCGCCGTCGTGGGACCCACGCTGGGCGGACTTCTCATCGGAGCGGGCGGCTGGCAGCTGATCTTCTCCCTCAACGTGCCGCTGTCGTTGGCCTGCCTCGTCCTGGGCGCCCTGCGTCTGCCAAAGAGCGCGGTCGCCCCCGCGGACGTCCGCACGGACGCCACCGGCATGGTCCTGTTCGCCGGATCACTGACCGCTTTCCTGCTGTTCCTGATGGACCCGGCAGCCGCGCACTGGTACTTCCCCCTCGCCGGGGCGGTGGCCGGCGTGGTGTTCGTACGCCGGGAACTCGCGCACTCCGCTCCCTTCGTGGACCTGCGGGTGCTGGGCGGCAACTACCCGCTGCTGGCCACGTACGGCAGGCAGTTCCTCAGCTACACCGCCTCGTACGCCTTCCTGTACGGCTACAGCCAGTGGCTCCAGGACGGCCGCGGCATCGGCGCGGCCCAGGCGGGTCTCATGCAGATACCGATGGCGCTGACCGCCCTCACCGTCACGGCCCTGACCGGCCGCCACCCGCAGGTGCGGGGCAAGCTGGTGGTCGGCTCGCTGTTCCAGATCGCCGGCTGCGCGTCGCTGCTCCTGCTGGACTCCCACAGTCCCGTGCCGCTGCTGCTGGCCGTCGTCGCGGTCTCCGGCGTCCCCCAGGGGCTCAACGGTCTCGCCAACCAGAACGCCCTGTACGCACAGGCGGACGCCGCGCGCATGGGCGCCTCGGCCGGGCTGCTGCGCACCTTCACCTATCTCGGCGCGCTGGTCTCCTCCGCGGCGACCGCCGCCTTCTTCGGTGACGGCGCCACCTCGGCCGGCCTGCACGACCTCGCCTTCCTCCTGGTCGGCGTCTCCCTCCTCCTCCTGATCCTCAGCGTCGCGGACCGGCCCCTGGGCCGCGTGGGCCGCGACGGCTGACCCCTGTCCTGCCTTCAACCCCCCACCATCACCACGAAAGGCGCACACCATGCCCCTGACCACTCTTGACACCCGTGCCGCGCTCGTCGTCGTCGACCTCCAGCACGGCATCATGCGCATCCCCGGCGCCCCGTACACCACCGCCGAGGTGCTGGAGCGCACCGTGCGTCTCGCCGACGCCTTCCGCGCCTCGGGCCGCCCCGTCGTCCTCGTACGGGTGACCACCGCAGCCGACGGTGCGGACGCGACGCCCGGTCGTACCGACGCGGGCACCGGCCCCCGTACCGCGCCGCCCGAGGGCTGGGACCGTATCGTCGACGAACTCGCCGGCCACCCCGAGGACATCACCGTCACCAAGCGGAACTGGTCCGCGTTCTACGGCACCGACCTCGACCTCCAGCTGCGGCGCCGCGGGATCACCCAGGTCGTGCTCACCGGCGTCGCCACCAGCATCGGCGTGGAATCCACCGCCCGCGCGGCCCACGAACACGGCTACCACGTGACGTTGGCGACCGACGCGATGACCGACATGGACGGCGACGCCCACCGCAACAGCGTCGAGAAGATCTTCCCCCGCCTGGGCGAGACCACCACGACGGACGACCTCCTGAAGCAGCTGGGCTGAGAGGTTCCGGCAGACCGCGGTCGAGCTCGGCATTCATCCCGTCACGCTGGCGAAGTGGGTGCGGCAGGACGACATCGACCACGGGCGGCGCCCGGGAACACCGTCGAGCGAATCGGCCGAGCTGCGGGCCGCTGAAGACGGTGTCGCGCAGCCAGGGGCCGGGGATGTAGGAGGCCTCCATGTGGAGATCGGTTCCGAGGAATCTGCGCAGTTCGTGGTTCACCGGGGGCGTGTAGCTGTTCATGCGCCGTGCTCTGCACTCGCCGCCGGCATTGCCAGAGCCGCGGCCTCCCGGGCTGCGACGAGGGCGGTGGTGAATGCGTCGGCGAGGGCGGCGGCCTCGCCGGTCAAGGACCGGATCTCGGGCGGCCGCGTGGGCGTCGCGGGCGGTGGCCGCGAGGAAGTCCAGCAACTCCTCGTGCTGGCCAGCCAGTTGCTCGGCCTGCTGGAGCGCGGCGTAGCGGGCGTCGGCATCGGCGGTCTGTGCGGCGTACTCCTCCAGTGCTTCCACCCGGCTCACGATGCCGTCGAGCCCGGGGCCGGCGCTTGGTTGCGGGCCTTGAGCGCCGCGCGAACCGGTTATGGGGCCGTCGCCGAGCAAGGCGCAGGTGATGGGCTGTCCGGCCGCCCCACCACCCACCTGTGCACCCGCAACGACACCGGGAGCACGGCGCGGTGATCGGTACGCAGCTCGTCGT
Organism: Streptomyces sp. NPDC091272; assembly: GCF_044757485.1. Taxonomy (NCBI): domain Bacteria; kingdom Bacillati; phylum Actinomycetota; class Actinomycetes; order Kitasatosporales; family Streptomycetaceae; genus Streptomyces; species Streptomyces sp. NPDC091272. Next base: position 694,948 of record NZ_JBIVVC010000001.1, on the reverse strand, counting down.
GCTGCGCCGCCGCCTGTGGATCAACCCCGGCGGAGATGCCCATCTCCTGCAATGCGTCGCCCGGACCCGGAAGGGCGCACAGTGCCAGAACCTGGTCGAGTACGGACTGCCGAGAACACCTCCGCCGCACGGCACCCCCGTTCAGCACGGCACACGGTGCGATCCGATGGCCGGCACCCCTCGTGCCACCTGCCACCACGGCGGCCCTCCGGAGTGCCGGCCACCTTCATGACCTGCGGGCGAAGGCGGTCCGTATCTGACCGACGTACGCGTGGATCAGTAACCTCGCACGGCGGGGCGGCCGTTCCCGGCCGCCCCGCTTGCTCTCGCGAACCTCCATGAGATCCACTCGGTGATTCATGAACGCAAGCGGAAGGTGATCGGTAGCTTCGTCGCGCCAGTGTTTCCGGAGTCTGGCAGCCACTCGGCATCATCGCCCACGCGCAGGTCGGTCAGGCGCGCGGCCAGGGCTGCGAGAGCCACATTGACATCCGCCCGGGCGACGAAATGCCCCAGACAGTGATGTATCCCGCCACCAAACGTGAAGTGTGGCGAACGCTCGGCGTCGAGGTCGAGTCGGTCCGGGTTGTCGAACTCGGCGGGATCGGTTCCCGACGAGAGGGTGAACATGTGGACCGTCGTGCCCTTCTCGATCGTGTGCCCTTTGTGTTCGAAGGTTTCCGCCGCCTCGCGGGACACCCATCGGCCCACCGGATTGATGCGCAGCACTTCCTCGGCCGCTCTGGCGGAGTAGCGGGCAGGGTCTGCTGCCAGCTTCTCCCACTGCTCTGGCTGTTCCGCGAACGACTGGACTGCCAACGTCAGTTGGTTTTGCGTCGTGTCGATGCCTGCGAAGATGAGCAGGATGATGAGATTGACCAACTCCTCATCCGAGAGCCTGCCGTCATCCTCGTCCCGTGTCTCCACCAGAGCGCTCAGAATGTCGTCCTGCGGCACCTCCCGCCTGCTCCGGACCAGAGACTTCGCGTACTCGGTGATCTCGGCGACAGCCGCATCGATGTGCTCGATGTTCTCCCGGATGGCGACACCGATGCTGAGTCCGATGATGGACGAGAGCCGGTGGATCTTCCTCCAGTCGCCCTCGTCGATGCCCAGGATCATGCACAGAATTCTGGTGGAGTACGGTGCGGCGAAGCGGCTCGAGAATTCGGTCCGTCCGGCCTCGATCCACTCGTCGATCAGGTCGTCCGCCAGGGCTCGGAACCGAGGGCGCAGCGGATCGATCCGGCGGGGTGAGAATGCAGGGTTGACCAGGCGTCGGATCCTGTTGTGCTCCATTCCCTCCAGCACGAGCAGAGTCTTTTTCCACCAACTGTCGAAGCACCCGTCGACGACGCCGTGGTGTGCCGGCCACTTGGCCGATCCCTGGGTCAGACGCGGATCCTTCAGAAGAATCCTGGTGTCTTCGTAGGAGATGACGGCCATGCCCCAGTCGGTTCGTGCGTACCAATGCATGGCCCGGGCCTTCCGCATCTCCTCCGAGTTCATGCGGAAGTCTTGGTCACTGATGTCGATGTACGGAGCTTCAGCTCGCTGTGCCATGGCAGTCGACTCTCAATCGTCGGGTACTCGGGATCACTCGGAGGCCAATGGACCGATGCGGTAGAGGACTTCGTCATGGTGACTGTCGGGGAACAGGCTGTGAGGGAACAGCACGCGCGTCTCGATATTGGCCGAGTGCTTCTTGGCGAACTGCTTCAGCACCATGATGATCGCCTTGTTCTGGGCAGATACCGTGGCCTCGACGTATCGAACACCCTTGGCCACCTGCTCGTCGGCCGCGGCCTGGAAGAGCTTCACTCCGAGGAAAGGGATGCCGTGGCGCGGATTGACGGCGGTCTGCCAGACGAAATAGGTGTCGGGCTCGTCAGGGCGGCGGTATCCGGTGAGGAAGCCGACCAGTTCGTCGTCGACGGTCGCGACCAGCGAGCCGTTGGTGAAGTCCCTGAACCACAGGGTGTAGTAGTAGACGCTGTTGGAGTCCAGGCCGTCAGTGTTCTCGACCAACTCCCACACGGCCGGTCCGTCCTCGGGCACCGGCGCTCGGAATTCGGCCGCCTGCTTGCTCGCGACGGGGACCTGATCTGCTTCGGCAGTGGATGTGGAACCAGTGGTGATCGTCATGGTCAGACCTCCTCGGTCAGCAGTGGGTGGACACCGTTCTTGTCATGGCGCTCGCGACTGATCACCGGCGAGTTGAATACGTGCATGGTGGAGTGGAAGTCCCTTCTCTGTCGGCGATATCGGGTCCGGTCATGCCGTCTCGTAGACGGCGCGCTGTGTGATGCGCAGTCCTTGGTCAAGATCGTCGGTGGTGATGGTCAGCGGAGGCAGCAGCTTGACGACCTGGTCATGCACTCCGGAGGTCTCGATGAGGAGTCCAAGGTCGAAGGCCCGGCGTGCGGCTCGGCCGGCGTGCAGCGGATCGGAGAGCTCCAGGCCCCAGACCATTCCGCGGCCCCGGTAGGCCGATCCGCTGTGGTGCGCAGCGGTGTCGCGCAGAGCGGTCTCGATGATCTGCGCGTGTGCCAGGGTCTGCTTTTCGAGCTGGTCGTCGGACCAGTAGGCGTTGAGGGCAGCGGCCGCGGTGACGAAAGCAGGGTTGTTGCCGCGGAACGTTCCGTTGTGCTCGCCCGGCTCCCAGATGTCGAGTTCGGGCCGGAAGAGGCACAGAGACATCGGCAGTCCGTACCCGCTGATGGACTTGGAGACGGTGACGATGTCCGGGGTGATGCCGGTTTCCTCGAAGGAGAAGAACCCTCCGGTGCGGCCACAGCCCATCTGGATGTCGTCGACGATCAGGAGCATGTCATGCTCTTGACACAGCGAGGCGAGGGTGCGCAGCCACTCGGCGCGGGCCACGTTGATACCACCCTCGCCCTGAATGGTCTCCACGATGACCGCGGCCGGTCGGTCGAGACCGGAGCCGTGGTCGCCGAGCAGCCGCTCGAACCACAGGAAGTCGGGTGTCTTCCCGTCCATGTAGTGGTCGAAAGGCATGGGAGTGGCGTGCACGAGCGGGACGCCGGCGCCGGCTCGCTTGAAGGCGTTGCCGGTCACCGCCAGGGAGCCCAGCGACATGCCGTGGAAGGCGTTGGTGAAGGAGACGATCGTCTCGCGCCTCTTGACCTTGCGCGCCAGTTTGAGGGCGGCTTCGACGGCGTTGGTGCCCGTCGGGCCCGGGAACATGACCTTGTACGGCAGATTTCGCCGGCGCAGGATCGTGTTCTGGAACGACTCCAGGAACGCGCGCTTAGCCGTGGTCGACATGTCCAGGCCGTGCGTGACGCCGTCGCGCTGCAGGTAGTCGAGCAGGGCGCGCTTCAACACTGGGTTGTTGTGGCCGTAGTTGAGAGACCCGGCCCCGGCGAAGAAGTCCAGGTACTCGTGCCCGTCCTCGTCGTACATCCAGCTGCCCTGTGCCCGGTCGAAGACGGTGGGCCAGTTGCGGCAGTAGCTTCGTACCTCCGACTCCAAGGTCGTGAAGACGCTCAGGTCGGGCTGCGTGATGGTCATGCCACCACCTGTCCGTTCTGTGTGGCGAGCACGAAGTTGGTGAAGGTGTCCACCGAGATGAAGTCGTCCGCCTCCAGGTCTTCCGGGTCGACGGCCAGGCCGATGGAGTCCTCCAGGTTCATCAGCATCTCGAGCATGGTGGTGGAGTCCAGGTGCAGGTCGTCGAAAAGCTTCACATCGCCGGTGAGGCCGGTGACGGGGCGCTCCAGGACGTCGGTGAGGGCGTTCTCAAGGGCGGTGACAACGTTCTGGCGGTCCATGTTTGTGTCCTTACGTCTGGTGAGGAGTAGGTGTGTTCGGGTGTGGTGAAGGTCAGTGGGCGAGGCGGGTCTGCAGGGCTTCGGTGGTGATCGAGGTCGCCGGGGTCTGCTCGATCAGAGCGGCAAGCTTCTTGCGGTCGACCTTGCCGTTTCCGTTGGTGGGCAGGGCGTCGAGGCGGACGCAGCGCCGCGGGATCTTGAAGGGCTCGATGTGTTCGCGCATGCCCTGGCGCACCTCGTCCGCGGTGATGTCGGCGACCACCGCGAGGAGCGCGGTTCGTTTGCCCTCGGGCGGCAGTACGGCGGCGGAGGTCACTCCGTCGACGCGGGTCGCGGCGGCTTCGACCTCGGTGGCGCTGAGACGGAATCCGCGCTCCTTGTACAGGTCGTCGCGGCGGCCGGAGAAGTAGAGGTAGCCCTCCTTGTCCTGCCAGCCGTAGTCGCCGGTGCGCAGCTCAGGGAAGAGTCCCCCAGTGCGAGGGAAACGCTCGGCGGTGAGTTCGGGGCGTCGCCAGTAGCCGGCCATGACGTTCGGTCCGCGGACCACGAACTGGCCGATCTCGCCCGACGACAGGCGTTCGCCGTCGTCGCCGATGACGAAGACCTCGGTGCCGGGCAGCGGTATGCCGCAGGAGCCGGGGTGGGTCAGGTCGCCGTCTGGCGGCATGATCGCGGTGCGCTTGCACTCGGTCAGGCCGTACATGACCTGGATCCGCAGCTGCGGCAGCGCCTCGCGTAGTGCGGACATGGTGCTGTCCGACAGGGCCGCGCCGGTGTTGGTGAGCAGGCGCAGCTTGCCGAGCTTGCCGGCGCTGCGGCGGAGCAGCCAGGCGAGCCGGTCCGCGACGGAGGGCACGCCCGGAAGGACCGTGGCGCCGGCCGCTTCCAGGCTGCGAAGGAGCGGCGGGCCGGCCTCGGCGACTGTGCCCAGGTGAAGTCGGGCGCCGCTGAGCGCGGACAGATACACCTGGTAGAGGCCGTAGTCGAAGGACAGCGGCAGTGGGCAGTACACCACGTCCTCTGCGCGGTAGTTCAGGCAGTCCTGGATGGCCGTCGCCGCGAACAGGACCTGCTGGTGAGTGCTGACCACGGCCTTGGGCAGGGCAGTGGTGCCGGAGGTGTAGATCAGGCTGACCGGGTCGACGGTGAGGGTGCCGGGGTTCTCTGGCAGCGGGGTGGCAATGGTCCTCCGGTCGAGAGCGGGGCGTACCAGCTCCTCGATCCGCAGGAACGTCAGCTTGTTCCGCACTGCGGTGTCCGCCACCTCCGGGTCATCGGACACCAGGAGTTCGGGCTCGCAGTCCTTCACGACATGTTCCAGCGGTGCGCCGCGCACCTGCTCGTGCAGGATGCTGAAGACGGCGCCGAGGCGGGATGCGGCGTACACGAGGAGCGTGATGCCGATACCGTCCGAGGCAGTAACGACGATACGGTCGCCGCGCCCCACGCCCTCCTGCTGGAGGTGGCCTGCCATACGCACGCTGGCCTCCGCGAGTTCGGCGTAGGTGAGGCAGCTGCCTTGGCTACTGAGCGCGACGGATTGCGGGCTGCACTCGGCGGCCTGGTCGAGGAGTTCGTGCAGGAGTTGCGCTGAGCGGGGCATCATGCCTCCTCGGCCGTACGGTTGGGGGCGGTGACCACATTCGTCCTGCGGTACGGGACGACAGTGGTGGCGGTGGCAGTGCACACGAGCTGGGGCGTGTCCAGGACTGCGGCGGCACTGTCACCTGCTTCCGGGCGGGCGCTGAGGACCTTGTGCGCCTCCAGCTCGACCACCCGGCGCAGCCTGGTCTGTCGTACGAGCCGGCCGCGTGCCTCGATGTAGTCGCCGGGCTTCACGGGTGCGGTGAAACGGAGGTCGGCGTACTGGGCCAGCAGGCCCTCGTCGCCGTCTGTGCGGATGGTGATCTCGGTGACCAGGTCGCCGAAGAGCCGCAGAATGTGGGCGCCGTCCACCAGGCCACCGCCATAATGGGCGTCTTCCTGGCCGATGCGTACGCGAATGAGGGCTGTGGTCTGCGAGGCTTGTCCGTCAAGGGCGTTCTGCTGGAGGGGGGCGGCCGTTTCGGCAGTGGGCAGGGACACGGCTTCAGGCTCCTTTGCTGCTGTTGGTCCGATGTCGTGTGCTGCACCGTCGGGTGCGGGAAGGCCGATGGCGACGGCGGCTACGACGTTCTCTTTGTGCGTGATGGACACTGAGACGACGGACGGGGTGAGTTGGGCAGCCCGCTCCCGTAAGCGGACGACCGGGGCACCGTGCGGTGTGTGCTGCACACAGATCTCCCGTGGCGCCACGCCCTGGAGGAAGCCGATGCCCAGGACTTTGAGGACGGCTTCCTTGGCGGCGAACCTGCCTGTGAGGAACTCCAGACGTCGGCGGGCGCCGAGGGTCTCGGCGTGGGCCAGTTCCTCGGGGGCAAAGCCGAAGTGCAGGAACCAAGGCCGTTCGAGCAGGCGGCGGAGTTCCGAGCAGTCGAGGACGTCCACTCCGACCCGGACGGTCCGGCTTGCTGCGATGCTCATCCGGCCGCGGCGCGCAGATCGACGAGGTGCTGCTTGGCCAGCAGGTCCTCCGTGCTGTCGCGTTCCCGGACCAGATGGGCTCGCCCGCCATGTACCAGGACCTCGGCCGGGAATCCGTGGCTGAGGAAGAGGCCGGGGGAAGCGGTGGGTCCGTAGGCTCCGGACCGCTCCACGGCGAGCAGGTCTCCCGGACGCACCTCTGGCAGCTGGACCTTCTTGGCAACCACGTCGTTGGGCGTGCACAGCGGTCCGGTCACAGTGTGGGGCCGCAGCTCCTCGTCACCACGGTCCTCGAGATGGCGGATCGGGAAGTTTCGCTTGACGAAGCTACCGACACCGACAGCGGCCATGTGGTGGTTGGTGCCGCCGTCGGCGACCACGAAGGTCTCCCCCATGGAGTCCTTCACATAGCGGACTCGGACGACGTAAATGCCGGCCATGGCTGTCAGGAACCGGCCCAGCTCCATAATCGTCCGGCAGTTCGGGTTACGCGCGGAGAAGGAGGACAGCACGTCCGTCATGCCGGCCCCGAGTGCCACGAGGTCCAGGTCCTCCTCGTTGTCGAAGTAGGCGATACCGAGCCCGCCGCCGAAGTCCACGGTCTCCAGCGGGAATCCGAGGTGCCCGGCCAAGTCCTCGGCAGTGGCGAGGATCTGCCGGGTGTTGTGGATGACGTCCTCGTGGTTCAGGAACCGCGTCCCCATGTACGCATGCACCCCCTTCAGTCGGACGTGCCGCAGCGCCGCGAGCCGTTGTTTGGAGTCACGCAGTTCGGCCTCGTCGATACCGAATTGCCGGGGCTTTCCACCCATGGCCAGTCCTGACCCCTTGCTACCGAAGGCAGGGTTCACACGTAGGAGCACTGGGAACTCGTCACGGCCGGTGGTGGCCAGCAGCGCGTCCAACAGGTCCAGTTCGTCCAGCGACTCGCAGACGATCGCGTGGATTCCGGATTCAATGCACGCGGTCAGTTCTCGTTCGTCCTTGCCGGGGCCGAGGAAGATGATGTCCTCGGGCGCGACCCCTGCTCGCAGAGCGGTGACCAGTTCGGCGTACGACGAGACTTCGGCGCCGGCGCCCACCGAGTTCAGCACTGCACATACGCTGATGTTCGGGTTGGCTTTGAGCGAGTAGAAAACATCGGTAGTGGCGGGGAGCACGCCGCGCAGCTCACGGAACATGCCTTCCAGAATATCCGCGTCATAGACGAACAGAGGAGTGCCGAACTCCTCGGCGAGCGCTGACATCGCGTGTCCCTGGACATGGGTCTTCGAAGTATTCACACGATCACTGCCATCCGCCGTCGTCGAGTCGGCGATCAACCGTCCGCTGCTCTGCGGGTACACCCTCTGGGTCGAATATCCAACGTGTCATTACTAGCCTCTCTCGCGGGTGTCTACATCAGTGATAATGATTCTGCTTGCTTTCACACGGCGATGGAATAAGTAACGTCCGGCCTGAATCGGCCCCGACCTGTTCAGGCCGCTTTCGGGTTGGACGCTGGCCCTTGATCCGTCTCCCCTGATCCACGGCAATGGCTCGGCAGATGCGGATGGTTGATCATCGGGCTCTGCGCGGGAGGCAGGGTGACTCTGCTACACAATTCGCCAAACCTGCTCGAACCGCCCCAGTCAGGACTGTCTGTGATCTGCTCTTCCACAGGTCGAGGCAGGCCGCCGGAAGCTCTCGCCGAATTGTGCAGCAGAGTCCATAATCCCCTCAAAGATCGAAAAGGGTAAATAGCAGTATCAGGTGGCTTACTCCTCGGTGAGCAGCGGATAGACGCCGTCCCCGTCGTGGACCTCCCGGCCGGTGACGGGCGGGTTGAACACACAGATGAAGCGAGAGTCGCTCTTGGGGCGCAGAGTGTGCCGTTCGTGGCCGTCAAGGAGGTACATCATGCCGGGTGTGATCAAGTGCTTCTCCCCCGTCTCCTCGTTGGTCAGCTCCGACTCACCCTGAACGCACAGCGCGGCTTCAATGTGGTTTGCGTACCACCACATCGGCGGCTCGGCGCCGGCATAGACCGTCGTCTCGTGCAGAGAGAACCCGACCTTTTCTCGGGCCAGGACAATGCGCCTGCTCTCCCAGGCGCCGGACTCCGACTTCACGTGGCGCTCAGTCCCCTCAAGATCCTCAAACGAACGGACGATCATGATAGAGATCTCCTTCTCCTGCTAAGGGGCTTTCATGGACGGCACGGGCAGACCAGCGCCGGTGAACAGAATTCTTCACGATCCCTGCGGTCCACGGGAAGAGAATTTCGATGGACTGATTCGGCCCTGACCCTTTCAGTCCGCCGTACTCCTATCCAGACATCGACGAGGTGCGGGCCTGAACAGGTCGGGACCGGTTCAGGCCACTTGTCACCTCTTCCATCACTGCGCGGAGGCTCACAGAATTGAGGTCACGCAGAGCACATCAGCGCGAGAGGCCCGAGCGACGGAAGGTCGAGTCACGATGAAGATCGTTGTTGACGCAGGAAAGTGCCAGAACCATGGCCAGTGCGCTATTTCGGCACCAACCAACTTCGAGCTCACCGCCGGCGGGGAGCTTCAGTATCAAGAGTCGTTCGATGAGGAGAATATCGCTGACATTGAGGATGCTATCGACGCCTGCCCCCTTCAGGCGATCTTCCTGAATCAGGATGCCCGTGACTGAGAGGGAGTCGGTTGTCGGAATCGTCGGTTCAGGTATAGCTGGATTGCGTGCGGCTGACGCGATACTCAAGCGTAGGGCTGACGCCAGGATCATCATCTTCGGCGACGAGAATCACCGTACGTACAATCGGCCCGGCCTGACGAAGAATCGGTATCCGACATCGACCTCCTCAGACATGCCCATCGTTGAAGATCTAAAGATCAGGAGAGCCGAGAATGACGCTCTGACCTGGCGTCTCGGCACCAGAGTCGAAAGCGCAGACTTGCGCAACAAGTTGTTGCATCTGAGTTCAGGTGAAACGTTCGCATACGGCAGACTGGTGATCGCTACAGGCGTGCGCCCGCGCACCTCGACCGCCCAGACCGGCAGGGAGCGCGAGTGTTACACACACAGAACTCTGCGCGATTTGGACGATGCCCGGGTCATCCACCATGAGCTGCAGAAGAACAAAAAGGTCACGATCATGGGCGCCGGATTCGTCGCCTGTGAACTTGCTTCGCTGGCCAAAGAGTACGGTTGTGACGTGGTAATGCTCGAAGCACTCCGACGCGGGCCGTTTGAGAGCATACTCGGGGAGCGCATCTCTACCGCACTCGCACATTGGCTCGTCAAGAACGGCGTGACGTTCCTGACCGGCAAGGCTGCACGGGACAAGCTCCGCGATCGCTCTGCGAGTCAATCACTGTCTATCGAGGCCATCGGAAGCGTGCCCAACGTCGAATGGCTGCGCGGGAACGGTCTGGATCTGTCCGACGGGGTGCGCGTCGATGAGTATATGCGTGTGCCGGGATACGCAGATGTGTTCGCGGCCGGGGATATCGCGCAGTACCCCGACCCGTGGGCCTTGGGAAGTCTTACACGTAGGGAATTCTGGAAGAACGCGATCGATACCGGAGATCTTGCAGGCAGGTCCGTGGCGTCATCTCTGAATCACGACGGAAAGATCTCCCCCATCGAGTACTTCCCTAACGTGACCACAGAGATATGCGGACTGCGCATTCAGATTGCCGGAAACTTGAATATGTCGGATTCCGTGGAGATCATGTACGGGGATCTTAATCAACTAGATCACGGAGTGCTCGTCCGGTTTCTACACAAGGGAACGATGGTCGGCGTCGCATACATGGATACAGGCGCCCGCTTCAACAGCGCCTACATCAAACTTCTGACGTCGTTGAAGCTGCGTTGGCGCGAGGACAGGGCTTCGGCATATTCGGCCCTGGCTGTTCGGGCGGATTGGACAACCTGACGCCCCGACAGCAGAAGGTGCCGATGACCTGCGAGGGTCTGATTGCTGACGTCGGATCCGGTGCAGGAGCGTACAGGGTGGGACTGTGGGCTGCGCGTGCGCGCTGACGGCAAGGGGCTGATGGGGCATGCAGAGCGGTGAGGCTGGCCGGTGGGCCCGCCCGGGTGCTGCCGACAGGTTTCGGGCCCGGCCGGCGTGACCGGGCGACGACGGTGGTTCAGCTCGTGGTGGCCATCGCTCTGGGCACGACGAATTTGAGCGAGGCCGAGAAACTCGGCCTGCACCACTGCTCCTTGTTCGATTCTCCTGCCTCGGATTCCACAGTCCGCCGCGTGCTGGCCGTGCTGGCCGTGCTGGCCGTGCTGGCCGCGCTGGCCGCACTGGGAGGACATGCCCTGGAATCGATCGCCAAGTCACGGCGGAAGGTCCGCCGGCACGTGAGGTCCCAGCTGCACTTGCGGCGCGGCAGCTTTCCGTGGCTCAGCGCGGCGGGCCGTCGGCCGAAGGGCTGAGTCATGGTCGACATCGACGCCACCATCATCACGGCCGCCTCGAAGAAGGAGCCGGCGGCGCCGACGTTCAATGGCACCTTCGGCTTCCACTCGCTCGCGGCGTGGTGCGCGAACACCGACGAGTGCCTGGCCATGGAGCTGCGGCCGGGCAACGCGGGCGCGAACACGGTCACCGATCACCTGCAGGTCCTGTGGCCGCCGCGCTGGCCCAGGTCCCGCACTCCAGCGTCTTCAAGACCCTCGTCCGTGTCGACGAGCCCGGGCCGCCCACGGCCTGCTCGAACACCTCGTGGTCCTCAACACCCGACGCCGCACCGTGCGCTTCAGCGTCGGCTAGAAGATCACCGGCGAGGACGAACAGGCCATCACCCGCCTTCCCGAGCAGGCCTGGGAGATCTCGCTGAAACAGGGCGGAACGCTCCTGCACCGCGATCACGCCGAGGCCGAAGACCGCATCCGTACGAACAAGGCTCTCGGCCTGCGTAACCTGCCCTCGAAGTCGTACGCGGTGAACACCGGTTGGATGCTCACCGCGAACCTCGCCGCCAACCTGGACGCCTGGGTCCGCCTCCTCGGCCTGCACGACAGCGACGGCCTGGCCGACGCCGAGCCGGACACGATGCGCTTCCGTCTCTACCACCTGCCCGCCCGCCTCGCGAAGCATGTCCGCAGCCGATGGCTCCGCTTCGATACCACCGGGCCCCGAGCCGATGCCTTCATCACCTGCCGGCGCGGGCTCACCGAACTCCGTGCCCTCACCTGACGCGCCGGCCCTGTTCGCGACGCCATGTTCATGAAGCGGACGTCCGTCGACCATGCCGAAGCCTTGACTCGCGCTACCCCACCCACACTTCGCCGTGATTGCGCACCGCAGCCGTCACGTTGCCGAGAAGAGTTCACTGAAGTGCCTCGATTGGCGCTCCGGGCGCTCAGTCCACGTCAATTGGAAGCAGAGGCACTTCGGCGCTTCGTAGGTGCCATTCGGTCAGCTGAGGGCACGCAGCAGCAGCGCGTGCCCAGATCAGCTCCGCAGCCCTCTCTGCCTCATTCAGAGAAGCGACGCGGAGAAATAGACCGATCACCGGGTGAGGCCGCTCCTGAGCATGCACGCTGACGTGCTCAAGAACGTCAGGTGCGGCGGCTTCGAGCGCCTGTCTGATCTCAGCAGGCACGCAGGCATCACCTGGAGAGGCAATAGCGAGATGGACGAGGTACATGAGGCAACTGTCCTATTCGAGGTACTGTCAATCCCCTTCGGCTGCTTGTCGACCAGCGGTTGTGCGCACCTCACGGCCGAACCATTCCTCGCGCGGCCGCGTGCGCGCCGGCCTGGAAACGGCTGCGCGCGCCAAGCTGGTTCATGAGTTTCGTGGCGATGCGGCGCGCGGTGCGAGCCGAAACACCCAGTCGCGCCGCGACGGACTCGTCGGTGTGTCCCAGGGACAACAGCCTGAGGACTTCGGCCTGTTGCGTGTTCATCCGCTGTGTATCAACAGGCGAGGTGGTCTCGTCCAGTGACTGTGCGGACTGCCAGACGCTCTCGAACAGGGCGTACAGTGACGAGACCACTCCTGCTGTCCGCAGGACCACCGCCCCGGCCGCGGTGTCGTCGGAGTCGGAGTCGGCGGCGACGACGGCGATCCTGCGATCACAGATGATCATGCAGTTCGGCAACGAGGGAACGGTGCGGATGCGTCCGCCGAGCGCGGCCAGCCCGTCCGCGTGCGCCATCGTCACAGGGTCATTGCGGGCGCTCTCCAAATACACGCTGCGCAGTTGCACTCCGCGTTCCAGTAGGTCCTCGGCGAGCGGCCGCGAGCTGCGTATGTTGTCCGCCGTCTGTGCTCCGCCCGGAGCGAATGTCAGCAACTCGCGTCCGACCTCGGCGTACAGAGTCGCCAGGTAGTCGCGGACGCCGTCGGCTCCCTTCAGACGGTGCAATTCATCTCCGCCCTGCATGGACTCCGAATTGAGCTGTAAGGCGACGGCCTGAGCCTCTTGCACACGTTGCTGTTGCGCGGCGAGTTCGGTTCGTTGCCTGGCAAGCAGTATTTCTGCGGCAAGATGCGGAGCAACTGCGTGGAAGCTCTGGGAATCTTCGGAGGATCGGCGTACCAGGGCCAGTTCGCTGAGAGTGTCGAGTGCTGTAAGTATGGCCTGCTCGGGTAGCTGGAGGCGGTTGATCAGGTCGGCCACGCCTCCCTGCGGATGCGCCAGCATCTCGCGGTAGACCACCTCGGCCGTGGCGTCCATTCCGAGAACGTCGAACATGCGATTCCTCATCTTGGAAAGTCAGAGTCTTCCGACCTCACGCCGGTGTGAGGTGAAGCAGGGACCGGCCGCCTCACAGCGGCCGCCTGCGGGCATGTGCCGTCAGCTCAGCCGTTGCCGTGGTTGTCCTCCGTCACCACGATGGCGCTCGGCGAGGCCACGGAGGCGACAGCGGTCTGCTGGACTGCCTGAGGTGTGGCTGCGACGGTAGAAGAAGCGGTGAATACCCCGACGAGTGCTCCGAGGACGATGGCGGTGGCTATGGAAGCGGCGCGCATGAGTGAACCCCTTCGAAGAACGAACCTTTTGACTCCTCAGATGCTGCCGGTCCGTCTTCCCTTCCCCTGCCCCTCTGGACACCCGCCCGATCCCCGCTCCGTCAGCCGCTCGGCGTACCCGGCTCAACGTGCCGTTTCCGGCACCTTCATGAGAGAGAAGAGGTTGTCAGCCGCGGCGCGGCGCTCCTGTGCCATCTGCGCGTTCCCTTGAGCCTCCGCGGTATGGGCAAGTCCCCACAGCGCGCACGCCTCTTCATAGCGCAGCTCCATCCGGCAGGCGATCTCGTGGGCCAGAAGCTGCTGGTCCTTCGCCAGATCCAGGTTCCCCTGGGCGTACCGCACGCGTCCGACGGAGAGGTGCACGGTGGCGCGGTGGATGTCACCGGTGCTGCAGGTGACCTTGGTGAGTGCGTGGTCGGCGCTGTCCGCCGCCTCCTCCATCTCGCCCATGCGCACCAGCACATCGGCTCTGCGGGCGAGTACGAGCGGCAAATCCGGGAGCATGTTCAGGTCCCGGCACCGCTCCAGTGCCGTGTCGGTCCGGGCGAGCGCCTCCTCATAGTGCCCCAGCCCTTCGATCGCCTGGGAGAGGTAGCTCAACGCGTGCACAGATAGCTGCACTTCCCTTATCGAATCGAAGATGGCCACCGCGCGCTCGGCCGATTCCACCGCTTCCTCGAACCGCCCGAGCCGTACCTGGATCAGGCTCAGCATGCTGCGCGAGGAACCGTCGAGTCGAGTGAAGCCGAGCTCCTGCGCGCGTCTGCCGGCCTCCTGGCTCATCTGTAGCGCACGCTCCAGCTCGCCCATGCTGTTGTATGCCTGTCCGAGGCGGGCGCGGCACTCAGCTTCGCTGTGCTCGTCCTCCATCTGCCGGGACAGGTCGACGGCTTCCTCCAGGCGGGCGACCGCGCCGCTCAGCTGCCCCAGCCGCCACTTGCCCATGGCCAGGTTCATCAGGTTCAGCCGGGCCAGCGACTGATCTCCGAGCTGTGTGGACGCGTTGACGCCCTTCTCCAGCGCCGTGTTGGCGCTGGCGTCGTAGCCGCGAATGCTGGAGTGGAAGCCCAACTCACGTGGCAGTCGTGCGGCATGCCACAGCAGTCCTTGCTCGTACGCGGCGTCCACGGCCGCGAGAAGGCTCTCGCGGTGTTGGTCGAGCCACTGGAGTGCCTTGTCCTTGTGGACGAAGCCTTGGCCCAGTGAGCCTTTCTCGTCGGTGCCGCTGACGCGGCGCCGCCCGGGGAACAGCGTGTCGCAGGCAAGTTCCGCTGTGCGCAGGTAGTGGTCGAGCAGTCGCTCCGTGGCCTGCCCGTCCTTCGGTGCCCGCTCGCCCTGCGCGACCCGCTGGACGAAGCTGCGCACCAGGTCGTGCAGCGCGTACACGCCCGGCTCCCTGGCTTCCAGGAGTCGGGCGTCGACGAGCTCTTCCAGTACGTCCTCGGCCTTGAGGGTGTCGATGTCCAAGAGCGCGGCAGCCTCGTCCGCATCCAGGTAGCGTCCCGGGTGGTGACCGAGGAGCCGGAAGGCTGTGCGCTGCTCGGTTGGCATGGACTGGTACGACAGGGTCAGTGCGCTCGCAACTCCTCGTCCTTCGCTGGCGAGTTCGTCCAGGCGGCGATTGTGGTCCCGCAGCCGTTCGACGAGCCGCTGGACGGTCCAGCGCGGGCGGTTCGCCAGTCGGGCGGATGCGATCCTGACCGCCAGCGGCAGTCCTCCGCACAGCCTCAGCAACTCACGGGTCGCTTCCGGCTCCTTCTCGACGCGTTCGGCACCGAGGGTGTTGTGCAGGATCTGGTGGCTGTCCGGCTCCGGAAGGGCGCCTACGGAGAGCCACCCTGCGCCGTCGAGGCCGGTCAGCCGCGGGCGGCTGGTGATCAGGACCAGGCTGTTGCTGGAGGCAGGGATCAACTCCCGGACCTGCTCGGACGCGGCTACGTTGTCCAGGACGAGGAGCATGCGGCGGCCGCGCATATAAGACTGCCATCGCGCGGCGCGCCCGGCCGGCACGGTGGGGATCTCCTCGCTGAGAATGCCTACGGCCGCGAGCAAGTCGCCCTCTGCCTGGAACGTGCTGAGCGGCGTGTGACCCGGCGTGAAACCGTGCAGGTCGATGAAGAGGTTGCCGTCCGGATACTCCTCGGCCAGTTGGTGGGCAGCTCTGACGGCGAGTGCCGTCTTGCCGCCGCCGCCCATTCCGTCGAGGGCGAGGACTTTCGGAGAGTCCTCCGGGGCGCGGCGGACAGCGTCACGGATCCACTGCAGCTCGGAGGTGCGGCCGGAGAAGTCGGGCACGTCGAAGGGCAGCGCGTGCGGAGTTTCGGTCGCCTGGTGCGGGTCGGCGGTTAGGGAGATTCGCTCCGGGCGTGAGAGCGCGGGGTCCTGGCGCAGAATGCGTTCGTGGAGTTCAATCAGCTCTGCGCCGGGGTCAATGCCCAGTTCCTCCGCGAGTTGCTCTCGCACTCGGGTGAACTCATCGAGTGCGGCAGCCTGTTGGCCGGAGTGATAAAGGGCGAGCATGAGCCGGCTGCGCAGCGTCTCGCGCAGCGGATGTTCGTCGACCAGAGCGCGCAGCTCGCCCGTGATCCCTGCGGCCTCGCCCGCTTCGATGCACAGGCCGTAGAGCTGCTCGGCAGCGGTGAGTCGCTGCTCCTCCAGCGCGGTCGAGGCGCCGTCGATGACCCGGCCACCGGATCCAGCCAGTACGGATCCGCGCCACAGCGCCAGCGCCGCACGGAACTGCGCGGCCGCCTGCTCTCTCTTCTTCGCCTCCAGTGACTCCCGCGCCTGGTGCAGCAGCTGCTGGAACTGCAGCAGATCGAGGTTTTCGGCGCCGACGACCGCTCGGTATCCCGCCCCGTCGGTAGCGATGATGTCGTGACCGTGTGGAATGCGGCCGCGCAGCTTGGCGACGGTCTTGCGCACTTGGTGCTCGGCGCTGTCCGGCAGCTTTTCCTGCCAGGCGGCTTCCACCAGGCGGGAGATGGGTACGACGCGTCCGGCTTCCAGGAGCAGCGCGACGAGGATGCGTTGCTGTAACGCACCGTTGACAGGCAGGAGCTCGCCGTCGATGCGGACTTCCAAAGACCCCAGTACGGCGAACTCCGGTCGAGTGCGCGCGCTGTCCTGAATGTCCTCTGCTGTCACGGCCTGCACCCCGCTCTCTCCCGTCAGTGGTCAGCGGTGGGAAATGAGACACACGCGACCGGGAAAGTAGATCCTTCTTGCGGAGCGCACACCAGCAGTGATCAAGCCATTTCGCGCCTGTTGCCTACCGGATTTCGGCGACCAGGTCGCCTCGGGCCTTGGCAATCCGCTCGCGCGTGTGCTCCGGTGTCTCCCCCTCGACGACCACATAGGCACGCCGGGCACGCGGGTCGCCGATGGAAGCGACCAAGTTGCCGACGGAATACGGGAATCTGGCGCCACGGACCCACGGGGTCACAGCGATGTTCTCGGTGCCCGTGTACGTCAGCAGCCGTCCTTCGGGCAGCAGGAAGAAGCCGGTCTCTGCGTACTGGTGGGCTACCGGCACGACCGGGCTGCGGCCGAGGAGGTCAGCGAAGACCGCTGCCTCCAGGTCGAACCCGTGCGCGATGTCGACGAGCAGAGGAATACGGTCGCCCCCCAGATGCGTGCGACAGGACAGGATTCGCGGCCCGTGGGGCAGCAGCGCCACCAGTGTGTGGGCCGGGCCGGAACAGTATCCGCTCGCCGTCAGTCGCTCCTCGACCGCCGTCTCGATGGTCCGGCGCTCGAATTCGGTCAACGGCGCCGGGTGGAGGTGGCCCGTCACGTGGAAGTGCGGTGCTCCTGTGGTGCGTTGGGCCGTTATCCCGACCATGTGGTGGCGTCCGTTCACCGTCAGTGTCTCGACGCTCACCCTGGGGGTCGATGCAGGCTCGTGTCCGGCGCCTTCGAGGGCCTGGAGACGCTCGTACACCGCCGGCGGGTTCGTGGACAGACCCAACTGCCAGGCCTCTCGAACCACTGGGAGAGCGGGGTTGCCGTGTCCGCCGTGCAGCACGGCGTCGATGCCGTGGCGCCGCGCGGTCCGCGCGACAGTCTTGCGCAGTTGGGTCTCGTCGGAGAAATCGGCGAGCAGCAGCTCTTCAGAGGCCTCTGCGACCTGCGGCGCGAAGTCGGTCTCGAGCTGCTCCGGATCCCATAACGACCAGATGCGGAACCCCAGCTCGGCCCCCTTGCGCACGAGCTGGTGGCTCGGCATCACCAAGAGCAGATGGGGCTGCGAGTTCCTCAGGGAGTATGCACTCATAACGCCACCATGAACTTCGTTCTTCCCCTTCTGTTCCCTTCCCCTTCTCCTGTACGAGTTGACCAGGACTGGCCGACGAGGTGCATGAGGGACAGAGAAGAAAGAGCGTTTGCTCGCAGATCACCTTTTCGCTGATGCGCAGAGCTTGATGTCGTGCCGCTGCTCCCGCGGCTCGGGACGACGAGCCTCGGAAGGGAACACGAACGTCGCGGCCAGTGCCTCGGAGAGCTGCACGCTCAGCCAACAGAACCTGACTTCTTGCGCTGGTTGGCGAGGAAGCGCGCCTTCTTCTCTCGGTTCCCGCACGTATTCATGTCGCACCATCGGCGCGTACGGGATCGACTGGCGTCGAAGAACGCGGCTTGGCATGTCGGTGAGGCGCACAAGGCCATCTTGCCGTCTCGCTCTCCGGAGATGATGTCGATCGCATCCGCGGCGATCACGCTGAGCGCGTCTTCCACGGAAGCTGAACCCAGCCGCCACTCCCGGCGGCCGTCGGACGCCAGGGTGACCACAGCCCCACCGCGAGTGCTGCAGCGATTGAGGACTCGGACAGCCGAAGAGGGAAGTGGGCCCTGTTCCGCAACGGCGGTGGCCGCAGCATGAATCGACTCCCGCAGTTCACGGGCGCGTTCGAGCTGAAGCTCGGTACAGGAGTCGACCACGAGCTGGTGGACCGCCAACCAGTCCACCAGCCGGGACGGCACGGGGATGCGCTCCACCGGGCTGCCGAAGCGCTCTGTCAGAGTCGCCGTGAAACTGGTCGCCAGCACTTGGCCAATACGGAACTCAGGGAAGTGCGCGACAGTCATAGAACCATCGTAGCAGGTTCCCCTCCCTCTCGACGGACCTGGCGTCACGGTGGGCGCGGAACCGCCTTACCTGGTTGCCACCTGAGGCGCGGGCATGCTAGAACCGCCTTACATGGTTCCAGATTGACTGGGAGATCTCATGACTGCCCTTGCCCCTGCGCAGCGCGCCGTTCCCAAGAAGATCCTCTTCCCGCTGCTCTTCATTCCCGTGTTCCTCGGAGGTGTGGACTCGACGCTGTTCAACGCCAACGCCTATGACTTGCCCGTGCTGGACGATTCCTGGCGCCTGTGGTTTATCGACGGATACTCGATCGCCCTCGCAGCGAGTGTTGTCCTGGGCTCCCGTCTGGGTGCGCGGATCGGCCCCGGCGCAACATTGACGATGGGGCTTGCTGTGTTCGCGGTCGCAGGCGCCAGCCCCGCACTGCTGGATTCACCGGAGGCATGGACAGCGGCCCGGTTCGTGCAGGGCTTCGGCTATGCACTGATCATTTCCAGCGTCGCCTCGGCTGTCGGCAGCCTGCCGCACACCTCGGAGCGCGCCCTGGGCTACTCCTTGTGGATTCTTTCCTTCAGCATGGGGGCCGGATCAGGTCCCCTGGTTGGCCGGGCATTCGTCGATGCCGGCGCGTACACGTTGCTGTTCTGGTTGCCGGCCGTGGTGGCCCTGCTGTGCGGTTCATTGGTATGGCTGCTGCTGCGCGGGATCAATCTGGGACACGCGTCATCGACGAAAATCGATGTCGCCTCCTCGGTCTTGGCCCTCCTTGGCTTCGGCCTGTTCGTGGGCGGCCTGCAGAGCCACGGCGGGATGATTGCGCGCCTGCTGGCGACCGCTGCCGGATGCGTCATCCTGACGTTCTTCTGCCTGCGGCAAGGCCGCTCCCCGGACCCGCTCGTCGATATCCGCATGCTCAGCTTCTCCCGCGTTGGTGTCTGTGCGTTCGCGTTCACCTTCGCCGCGGGGTGCTACACAGGATCCATCTTCCTGCTCAGCGCGAAGGCTGACTCGCTCGTAGCCCTTCTTCCGGTCGCGGCGCTGGCGCTGTGGGTATCGCTCGGCGGGTTCGTGCTCAATAAATTGCGCATGCGCCTGCTTCCGGTGCAGGTCTTTCAGGTCAGCATGGCCCTGTGCGCTCTCGGCCTTGCAGTGGCCGCCTTTTTCAACCCGTGGTTGGCTGGCTTCCTGATCGGTCTGGGCGTGGGAATCGCATACGCGGCGGGCGACGTATACCTTCTGGGAAGCGTCGCACCCAAGGATGTCGCCCGCGCCGGGGCCCTTCAGGAGACCAGCATCGCGGTGGGTGCGGCCATGGGTGTGGCGGGGTTCGGCGGCCTCTTCGCCAGCACCGGCTCGGTCACGATGACGTTCGCCATCACCGCGGTCGTCATGGGGGCCGTCACCTGGACCTGCCGCTACAACCGCGGCGTCCTCACTGCCTGATGTCGGCGTACGCATGAGCCTCCCTCGGACGACGAGCACCCTGTGCCCCGACGCCGACAGTGCCGTCGCCCAACGACGCGTCGGCCACGGGCCCGTTCGCGAGACGCGCCACCGGACCCAGACCGGCAGCTGCGCCCGATCTCCGCAGCCCAGGGCGGAACGGATCAGATCGGGCGCCGATCGACAGTCGACACCGCCGAGCTTTGGCTAGGGTTTGTCACGGATCTTTTGACGCTGTCGACGGTCGAGTAATTCCCCACGATCATGGTCCCCAGCTCCGCTTGATTCCCCAGCTGGTTGCGGCCGGTGACGGGCCGCCCGACTGCCCGGAAACCCTGGCGCCCATTGGGAGCACGGAGCTCCGTCGGCGTCCCCCAGGGGACGCCGACGTCGGCACTCTTGCCACAGCACCGCCGAGTCATAGGTCCACCCGTAGGTGAAACCGTTCCGCTCCGCACGCTTCATCGGGCTGATCACCTTCGAGGCCGGCGGGTCCGCCTACAGGACGAGCCCAAAGTCCATGCGCTGCTCCTTGCGTTCAAACGAATGGGAACGAGCCGGTCGGCCTAACTCAGGTACTGACTGCTTGAGCGAGGCAGATACGTGCCGTGACCGGCCCGCCCCTTGAACTCCCCGCCCTCGATAACGATCTCGCCGCGCGAGAGCACGGTCTCGACCCGGCCGGTGATCCGCCTACCTTCGTACGCCGAGTAGTCGACGTTCATGTGGTGGGTGGCGGCGGAGATGACCTGCTCGGCCGCCGGGTCGTAGATGACGACGTCGGCGTCCGCGCCCGGCGCGATCGTGCCCTTCCGGCCGTACAGGCCGAACATCCGGGCCGGCGTCGCGCACGCGATCTCGATCCAGCGGCGGCGGGAGATGTGGCCGTCGACGACGGCCTGGTGGAGGAGGTCCATACGGTTCTCGACGCCCGGCAGCCCGTTGGGGATCTTGGAGAAGTCTCCGCGGCCCATTTCCTTCTGGCCGGTGAAGCAGAAGGGGCAGTGGTCGGTGGAGACGACCTGGAGGTCGTTCGTACGCAGCCCCCGCCAGAGGGCGGCCTGATGTTCCTTGGGGCGCAAGGGAGTTGAGCAGACGTACTTGGCGCCCTCGAAGTTGGGCTCGGCGAGGTTGTCGGTGGAGAGGAAGAGGTACTGGGGACAGGTCTCGCCGAAGACCGGGAGCCCCTGGTGGCGGGCGGTCGCGATCTCGTGGAGGGCTTCCTCGGCCGATACGTGGACCACGTAGACCGGGGCGCCCGCGACTTGCGCGAGCTTGATGACGCGGTGGGTGGCTTCCGCCTCCAGCAGGGCTTTGCGGACCTCGCCGTGGTAGCGGGGGTCCGACTCGCCACGCGCCAGGGCCTGCTCGACGAGGACGTCGATGGCGAGGCCGTTCTCCGCGTGCATCATGATCAGCCCGCAGTTGGAGGCCGCTTTCTGCATCGCGCGGAGGATCTGGCCGTCGTCGCTAAAGAAGACTCCAGGGTACGAAGTGAACAGTTTGAACGAGGAGATCCCTTCGGAGACCAGGCCGTCCATCTCCTTGAGGGACGACTCGTTCACGTCCGACATGATCATGTGGAAGCCGTAGTCGATCGCACACTTGCCGCCGGCCTTCGCATGCCACGCGTCCAAGCCCGCGCGCAGACCCTGCCCCGGGGACTGGATCGCGAAGTCGATGATCGTCGTCGTGCCGCCCCACGCCGCCGCCCGCGTACCCGACTCGAAGGTGTCGGAAGCGAAGGTTCCGCCGAACGGCATCTCCATGTGGGTGTGCGCGTCGACGCCGCCCGGGATCACGTACTTGCCCGTCGCGTCGATCGTGCGCTCCGCCGTCCAGCTCTGCGTGCCGGGGGCGGCCAGTGCGACCACCCGGCTGCCCTCGATCAGAACGTCCGCGTGGACCTCCTCCGCAGCCGTGATGACGAGCCCGCCGGTGATCTGTGTACGCGTCATGTGTACCCGTGCTCCTTACGTCAGTTGCGCCTCCGGCCGCGCTCACACACGGCCCACCTGGTGGACTCCCTACAGATCGGCGCCATTGGCGTGCGAACCGGGGGGGGCCGGCCCCCCCCCCCCCCCGGCGGGCGCCCCCCCCCGGGGGGCCCCAGACCGGCTGGGGGGGGGTACCCACCGGATCCGGCAATTGATATTTTGGTGGGGGTTGGGAAGAGCACGTA
>NZ_JBIVVC010000001.1:568419-672933 GCF_044757485.1 Streptomyces sp. NPDC091272 | reverse complement strand
GTCTTGGGTTGGGGGGGGGGCCCCCCCCCGCCCCGCCCCCCCCCCCCCCGGGGGGCCCCCCCCCCCCCGGGGGGGGGGGGGGGCGCCGCGGGGGGGCCCCCCCCCCCCCCGGCCCCCCCCCCCCCCCCCGCCACTGCCGAAAACCGTCCTGTCGTCGCAGGTCAACCCCCCTATTCGGCAAAATGATTTGTGGATGGGTCAACCATCAAAACCCTTGAAGGAGGTGATGCCCTCCGACACCAGCAGATCCACCTCCCGCAGCGTCCCGGGGTTCACGTCGGAGAGGATCATGTGGAACCCGTAGTCGATCGCGCAGTTCCCGTCGGCCTTCGCGTGCCAGGCGTCGAGGCCCGCGCGCAGGCCCTGGCCGGGGCTCTGGATGGCGAAGTCGACGATGGTGGTGGCGCCGCCCCAGGCGGCGGCGCGCGTTCCGGACTCGAAGGTGTCCGCGGCGAAGGCGCCGCCGAACGGCATCTCCATGTGGGTGTGCGCGTCGACGCCGCCCGGGATCACGCACTTGCCCGTCGCGTCGATCGTCGTGCCGGCGGTCCAGCCATCGGCGACGGCGGAACCGTGGGCGGCGAGGGCGACGACCCGGCCGCCCTCGATGAGCACGTCGGCGTGGTTCTCGTCGGACGCGGTGATGACGAGGCCGCCCCTGATCAAGGTGCGTGTGCTGCTGCTCATACGGTCGAGGACCTCCTGGGCCGGTCGCTGCGGGGGGTTCAGACGCTGTGCAGGGCTCGTTCGAGGACGGCGGCGCCCTCCTCCGCCTCCGCGACCGTCAGCGAGAGGGGCGGGGCGATGCGCAGCACGCTGGTGTTGTGGCCGCCGCCCTTGCCGACCAGGAGGCCGCCCTCGCGGGCCGCTTCCTGGACGGCGCCCGCCGCTTCCGGCCAGGCCTGGTCGGTGCCGGGGCGGACGATCTCGATGCCGGCCATCAGACCGCGCCCGCGTACCTCCCGTACGCAGGGAACGGTCGCGGCGATCGCCCGCAGCCGTTCCAGGAGGAGTCCGCCGACCCGCCGGGCGTTGCCCTGGAGGTCGTGTTCGAGCAGGTAGGAGAGGTTGGCGAGGCCTGCGGCCATGGTGACGGGTGAACCGCCGAAGGTGGAGATGGAGCCGGAGTCGATGCAGTTCATGACCTCGGCGCGGGCCACGACGCCGCCGATCGACATGCCGTTGCCGATGCCCTTGGCGAAGGTGAGGATGTCCGGCGGTCCGTTCTCGGCGTGCGCCTGCCAGCCCCAGAAGTGGTCACCGGTACGGCCCCAGCCGGTCTGCACCTCGTCCGCGATCCACAGGATGCCGTGCCGGTCCAGTACTTCGCGGAAGGCCGCGTACAGCCCGTCCGGCGGGGAGGTGAAGCCGCCGACGCCCTGCACCGGTTCGGCGATCAGGGCGGCCACCTGACCCCTGGCCTGGCCGAGCACGTCCTCCAGGTCTGCGACGCACGCCTCGATGAACTGGGCGTCGGACAGTTGCGCGTACGGACCCCGGTAGCGCACACCGCCGTGCACGTACAGGGTTTGCAGCGGGGAGAGGCTGGTCGGGGACCAGTTGCGGTTGCCGGTGAGCGCGACGGTGGAGAAGGAGCGCCCGTGGTAGCTGTTGCGCATCGCCAGGATCTGGTTGGAACGGCGGTACGTCGTCGCCAGCATCAGGGCGGTGTCGTTGGCCTCCGTGCCCGAGGTGGTGAAGAAGACCCGGGCGTCGGGGATGCCGGAGAGGTGCGCCACCCGCTCCGCCAGGTCGATCATCGGGCGGTTGAGGTAGAGGGTCGAGGAGTGGATGAGGCGTCCGGCCTGTTCGGCGACGGCCTTGGTGACCTCGGGGAGGGCGTGGGCGGTCATCGTGGTGAGGATGCCGCCGAAGAAGTCCAGGTACTTGCGGCCCTCGGAGTCGAAGACGTGGCGGCCCTCGCCGTGGGTGAGTTCGAGGGGCTGCTGGTAGTAGAGGGCGAGCCACTCGGGCAGGACGGCCTGATGGCGGGAGTGCAGGTCGGTCACGGCTGAACCAGTCCTTCGCGGAGGTGCGGGTCGGTCACGCACGGCTGATCGAGTTCTTCGCGTGCGCACGGGACGTGCACGGCTGAGTCACGGCTGATCGAGTTCTTCGCGTGCGCCAGGACGCGCACGGCCGGGTCATGGCTGTTCGAGTTCTTCGCGTGCGCACGCGTCGCGCACGGCTTGGGCGCGTGCCCTCAGGACGCGCACTGCTGGGTCACGGCTGATCGAATCCCAAGTGCGCGCACGCGACCCTTGCGGCTGCACGAGTCCCTTGCCCGCGCACGGGGCCCTTACGGCTGTACGAGCCCCTTGCCTGCGCTCGCGACCCTTACGGCTGTACGAGCCCCTCGTACGCGTCGGGGCGGCGGTCGCGGTAGAACGCCCACTGGTGGCGTACTTCCTCGATGAGGTCGAGGTCGAGGTCCCGGACGAGGAGTTCCTCCTCCTTGTCACCGGCCGTCTCGCCGACGAACTGGCCGCGCGGGTCCACGAAGTAACTCGTGCCGTAGAAGTCGTTGTCGCCGTACTCCTCCTGCCCCACCCGGTTGATCGCCGCCACGAAGTACTCGTTGGCGACCGCCGCGGCGGGCTGTTCCAGCTGCCAGAGGTGGGCGGAGAGGCCGCGAGAGGTGGCCGAGGGGTTGTAGACGATCTGCGCGCCCCCCAGGCCCAACTGCCGCCAGCCCTCGGGGAAATGGCGGTCGTAGCAGATGTAGACGCCGATTCTGCCGACCGCCGTGTCGAAGACCGGCCAGCCGGCGTTCCCCGGTTTGAAGTAGTACTTCTCCCAGAAGCCTTTGACCTGGGGGATGTGGTGCTTGCGGTACTTGCCGAGGTAGCTGCCGTCCGCGTCGATCACGGCAGCGGTGTTGTAGTAGAAGCCGGACTGCTCGCGCTCGAAGACCGGGACCACGATCACCATGCCGGTCTCTCGGGCGAGGTCCTGCATCCGGCGGGTGGTCGGGCCGTCCGGGACGGCCTCGGCCCAGCGGTAGTGCTCGGGCTCCTGCACCTGGCAGAAGTAGGGGGCGTTGAAGACCTCCTGGAACCCGATGACCTTCGCACCCTGCCGGGCCGCCTCCCGGGCGTGTTCCTCATGCTTGGCGATCATGGATTCGGTATCGCCGGTCCAGGTGGCCTGGACCAGGGCGGCGCGTACGACGTTGGCCATGACTCGTCTCCGTTCAGCCGGGAGCCCTGACGCCCGACGGGACGTCAGAGAGCTTCTACGCCCGTAGAGTTGGGACGCGGATCCTTGAACGTAAGCCGCTGCGGATGGCGGGGCAAGACCATCGTCGTGAACCCGCGGAGTCGATCTTGTTTCACACCCGCAAGGGTGAATTTCCGGCCCCGCCCCCGCCTAGAACTCGATCTTGATCGCGGCGTGCGGACGCTTGCCGCGGCGCAGCAGCGTGGCGGGCACGTCGGTGAGCCAGAACTGCCAGGTGTACTTGCGCGAGATCAGCTTGCGGACCTCACGCAGGCCCTCCTCGTCGAGCAGCGTCGCCGTGGCCTCGACGGTGGGCCCGTTCGGCTTGATCCGGCCGCGGATGTCGCACGGGGCGACGGTCACGCTGCTGTTGCGGCGGACGCGCTTGACCTTCCAGGTGTCGGCGTTGGTCCACACGTACAGCGCGGAGCCGTCACCGGCCACCCAGACCGGGGTGGCGACGGGGGTGCCGTCCTTGCGGAAAGTGGTGAGGCTTATGTAACGGGTGCGGGCGAAGGCGCTCGGGAGATCCATGGGGCGACCCTACGCGCGGGGGGCGGCCCGTGTGGGCGGAGTCGCCGATACGTCCGACGCCGGTTGCCCGTTGCCGCGCCTAGAGCAGGGGCAGCAGTTCGCTCCGCACGAGGAGCTCGTCGAGGGAGAGGCCGAGCGTGCCCGCGAGGGCGGCGACCGTGAAGAACGCGGGCGTGGGGGCGCGACCGGTCTCGATCTTGCGCAGCGTCTCGGCGGACAGCCCGGCGGCGCCGGCCACGTCGGGCATCGTACGGCCGGCGAGGGTGCGGGCCTCACGCAGCAGCTGACCGAGGCGTTCGCCGCGTTCGCGTTCTTCGGGGGTGAGGGGGGTGCGGACCATGCCGTTATTGTAATACCTCTGAGGGCGGGATAGTAATTGGCGCAGTGGTGAGGTGGCCCACGCACCGGTCACGCTCGGACCCACGCACCGGCCGCGCACGGGCCCACGCACCGGTCACGCTCGGGGCCACGCGCGGGGCCACGCACTGGCCACTCACCGTCCCGCGCCAGGGGTCAGGGGCGGGCCCACGCACCGGCCGCGCACGGCTCCACTCACCGGCCACCCACCGGCCAATCACCCTCCCGAGCCAGGTGTCAGGGGCGGTCCGACTCCCGCACCACCATCGCCGAGCCGCCGCCCCGGCGGACCTTCTCCGCCGCCGCGAGCCAGCGGCCGTCCGGCAGGCGTTGGACGCCCGTCGCCGCGCCGATCTCCGGGTTCTCCTTGAAGACGTGGCCGAGCGCCTCCAGCTCACCGCGGACCGGACTGTTCCACAGACCCGGCTCCAGCTCGGTGGTCGCCGCGTTCCGCTGGCTCGCCCGGGGCGACGCGATCGCGTCGACCAGCGGCAGCCCCCGGTCCACGTGCCCCACCAGACTCTGCAGCACCGTCGTGATGATCGTCGCCCCGCCCGGTGAGCCCAGTGCCAGCACCGGCTTGTCGTGCCGGTCGAGCACGATCGTCGGCGAGATCGAGGACCGCGGCCGCTTGCCGGGACCCGGCAGGTTCGGGTCGTGGACGGCGGGGTTGGCGGGCGCGAAGGAGAAGTCGGTCAGTTCGTTGTTGAGCAGGAAACCCCGCCCGGGGACGGTGATGCCGCTGCCGCCCGTCGACTCGATGGTCAGCGTGTAGGACACGACGTTGCCCCACCTGTCGGCCGTCGTGAGGTGCGTGGTGTTCTCACCCTCGTACGTCGTCGGCGCCGCCGTGCCCGAACTGCCGCACGTGCGCGACGGGTTGCGCGGGTCGCCCGGCGCCAGCGGGCTCACCAGCACCGCATCGTCCTTGATCAGGCACTCGCGCGAGTCCGCGAACCTCTGCGAGAGGAGCCCCTTCGTCGGTACGTGTTCGAAGGCCGGGTCGCCGACCCAGCGCCCCCGGTCCGCGAAGGCGATCCGGCTCGCCTCGATGAACCGGTGCAGATAGGCGGCCTGCGAGGCCTTCGACAGGTTCGTACGCTCCAGGATGTTGAGCGCCTCGCCGACACTGGTGCCGCCGGACGAGGAGGGCG
The DNA here is from genome assembly GCF_044757485.1 of Streptomyces sp. NPDC091272. NCBI lineage: Bacteria > Bacillati > Actinomycetota > Actinomycetes > Kitasatosporales > Streptomycetaceae > Streptomyces > Streptomyces sp. NPDC091272. Next base: position 667,669 of record NZ_JBIVVC010000001.1, on the reverse strand, counting down.
CCATGCCGTACACGTCCAGACCGCGGTAGGACACCTTCGTCGGGGCGGGCCGCTGCGTCCCGTAACCGCGCAGGTCCCGCTCGTCGAGATCGCCGGACCGCACGACCCGGGTCGACCTCGGGTCGACCGGGGGCTTGCGCACCGTACGGACGATGTCGCGGGCGAGGTCACCCCGGTACAGCGCACCGACCCCCTCACGACCCAGCTTCTCGTACGTACGGGCCAGGTCCGGGTTGGTGAACCTGGAGCCCACGACCGGGAGTTGACCGTCGGGCAGGAAGAGCTTCGCACTGTCGGGGAAGTCCCGGAAACGGGCCTCGTTGCCCTGTGTCTGCGAACGGAAGGTCGCGTCGACGGTGAAGCCGTCACGGGCCAGGCGTTCGGCGGGCTTCAGCAGGGTGCGCAGCGGCTTCGAGCCCCACGCGTCCAGGGCCGTGGCCCAGGTGGCGGGTGTGCCCGGGGTGCCCACGCTGCGACCGCTGGTCATCGCCTGGTCGGTGGGGATCGGCTTGCCGTTCTCCAGGAAGAGATTCTTGTCGGCGCTGCGCGGGGCGGTCTCGCGGCCGTCGATGGTGCGCACTTTGCGGGTCCTGGCGTCGTAGGAGACGAAGTAGCCGCCTCCGCCGACGCCCGCCGAGTAGGGCTCGGTGACACCGAGCGCGGCGGCCGTGGCCACGGCCGCGTCCACCGCGTTGCCACCGTTCCTGAGCACCTCGATACCGGCCGCGGACGCGTCGGCGTCGACACTGGCGACCGCGCCGCCGTAACCGACGGCGACCGGGACCTTCGCGGGAGGCGCGGCGACGACGGGCGCCGCCGCCGCTCCCCCGCCCCGGGACTCGGCCGCTCCCCCGCCGCCCGGTGGCGCCGCCGCTCCCACCGTGACGACTGCCGCGGTCACGGCCAGCAGCGACAGTGCCCGTACTGCGGGTCCGGCGGGTCGGTCGGTTCGACGCATGCGTACCTCCTGGCGACAACAGTTCGCGCAGCGTAGCTCTACCGTCATGGCCCCGCCAGGTGCCCTGCGGCGCGTCCCGTCATGTGGGCCGGACCGACATGCGCCCGTCACAGAGCCGCACACCGGCCCATGACAGGCCCCCGCGGGGGACCCGGGGAACCCGTCCGTCCCACCGGCACCGTGGGGCCGCTAGCATGCGCGCCCATGAGTGACGACCTGCGCAACATCCTTCTGGGCGGGACAGCCGCCGGCCTCTGCGTCGCCGTCGGCTGGCTGGCCCGTACCTACCTCTGGCGCCGCAGACTCCGGCGCAGGCAGGCGTTCTTCGGGATGCCGAAGAACTCCGAGTCGCTGCTGGTCGTCAATCGCGAGCCCGGTGGCAGCGACTCGGCCGTGCACCGCTTCGACGTCTTCGCCCTCCTCGAACTCTCCGCGCTCGTGCGGGAGTGCGGTGCGCACGCCCAGATACTCACCCACGACGTCCCCCAGCAGGGATTCGGCGAGCGCACCGAATTCTGCGTCGGCAACCCGGGGTCCAACCGGCGGATGACCGCCCATCTGCAGAGTCTGCTCCCCGGCATACGTATCAACGTGGACGTCGAGCCGTCCCCCGACCGGGGCGCCTTCCAGATCGGTACCGAGCGCCACCGCCTGGAACCCGGGGTCGCCGAGTACGTCCTGCTGGCCCGGCTCACCGTCGGCGACGGCGCCCGCCCGGTCTTCCTCTTCTGCGGTCAGCGCGCCATCACCAACCAGGCCGCGACCCGCTATCTGGCCAGGAACCACGAGAAGCTGGCCCGCAAGCACGGTGACCGTTCGTTCTGCCTGCTGCTGAAGGTGGTCAACTCGCAGGCGTACGGCCCCGATGTGGTGGAGCTGGTCTCCGACGTGACGCGCTCGGCGCAGACCCCGCTGCCGGTCCCGCCACGCAACTCCCACCGCGCGGTGACGTGAGACCCGCCCCGGGCGCGGTCAGCTGCGCCGGTCCTCGACGGGCAGCGTCGGCGGAGCGTGGCGCCTCACCAGGGCCAGCACGTCCTCCGGGACCAGCTCGAAGACCAGCCGCTCGAAGCACAGCCCCTGCTCGGACCTCGGCTCGCGCCCCCTCATCGTCGACAGCCGCCGGTAGGCGGCGCGAGGCCGGCAGACGTACGGGAGCGATCCGGCCGACTCCCGTGCCTCGACGATCACGTACTGGACGCCCCGTACGCCCTCCGCCCGTACGGACACCACGTCGTCCCAGGGCACGGTCCGCCGCGGGTAGAGCGGCAGCCGCACCGAGAAACCGTCGGGCCCGGCCGAGATGCGCAGCGGGTGCACCGCGTACCCCACGTAGGTGACGGCGACGAAGAGCAGCAGCAGGCCGAGCGCGGACATCAGCGCCCCGGAGAGCGTGGCGTTGTTCGCCCCCTCGACGATCGCGTAGACGGTGTAGCCCCACATCACGGTGACCACCGCCGCCGCGACCGGCAGCGCCATGACCAGCCGGCGCAGCGGCAGCTCGATTGTCGTGTCGGCCGTCGGTGCCGCGTCCTGCGGGCCCTTCGGATCCTGTGCATGCGTCATGCGACGAGCTTCGGCGCTGGGCGGCCCGAGCACCAGTACCCGGCGGTAATCGGCCCTGTCCGCATCGCCGGCCACCCCTTGGCCGGACCGTCGTATCCCCTGCCACCTGCGGCTCAGCCCGCCGTCGCCTTCTGCGGAGTGCGGGCCGCGAGCTTGCCCCGGTAGTGGTCGACGACCACGGCGATCATGATCACCGCACCGGTGATCATCTGCCGCTGGAAGTCCGAAACCCCCATCAGGAGCAGCCCGTTGGTGAGTACGCCCAGCAGGCAGGCGCCGAGCAGCGTGCCGATCATCGAGCCCTTGCCGCCCGAGAGCGAGGCACCGCCGATGACGACCGCCGCGATCGCGGACAGCTCGTAACCGCTGCCGAGGATCGGGCTGGCGATGTTGAGGCGCGCCATGTACGTGACCGCCGCGATACCGACCGCGAAGCCCGCGATCACGAACGCCGCGACCTTGACCACGCTCGTACGGTGCCCGGACAGCCGCACCGCCTCCTCGTTGGACCCGATCGCGAAGACCAGCCGTCCGAAGACGGTGCGGGTGAGGACCAGGTGACCGACGACCACCATCAGCACCGCGATCCAGAAGAGCGAGGGGATGCCCAGGAGGGTGGAGGTGCCGAAGTGGCTGAAGCCGGGCGGGAAGTCGTACAGCGTCTGCGCGTCGGTGTGTTCGAGTGCCGCGCCGCGCGCCACGTTCAGCATGCCGAGCGTGACGATGAACGAGGGCACGCGCCAGCGCTCGGAGACGAAACCGTTGACGAACCCGCAGGCCATGCCGACGAGGGCGGCCACCGCGACGGCCAGCAGCACGGCGAGCGGGGTGGACAGGCTCGCCGAGGTCAGCACCTCCCCGGCGACGACAGCCGAGAGGGCCATCACCGAGCCCACCGACAGGTCGATGCCGCCGACCAGGATGACGAAGGTCATGCCGACGGCGAGCATCGTGTTGAGCGTGATCTCGGTGGCGATGTGCGTGAGGTTGTCGGACGTGGCGAACTTCGGGGCCGCGAGCGTGAAGACGAGCACCAGGGCGAGCAGCGCGATGCCGATGCCGGCCTCGCCCATCACCTGACGGGTCAGCTGGCGGGCGGTACGGCGCTCCGCGACGGGCGCGGCGGCGGCTTCCTTGGTGGGGGCCGGTGTGGTCATGAGGAGCTCTTCCCGTTCTCTGCGGCGGGTACGTCCGGGGGCGGGGCCGGTATGTCCGAGGCCGAGCCCTGGGCGCCCGGCGGAGGGGTCTGCGCCTGCGTGACGTATCCCGAGTACGCGAGCGCCAGGATGCGCGAGGTGTCGAAGTCGGCCCGAGCCACCTCTCCCGCGATCCGGCCGCGCGAGAAGACCAGGACGCGGTCGCAGACGCCCAGCAGTTCGGGGAGGTCGGAGGAGACCACCAGGAGCGCCTTGCCGTCCCCGGCGAGGTCCGTGAGCTGCTGGTGGATCTCGTAGCGGGCGCCGACGTCGATGCCCCGGGTCGGTTCGTCGACGACCAGGACGTCGGCCCCGGCGAGCAGCCACCGTCCCAGGACGACCTTCTGCTGATTGCCGCCGGACAAGGTGCGCACCGCCGTACGGATGCTGGGGGTCCGCACCCCCAGGCGGTCCACGGCGGCGCGTGCGTGGCGGTCCTCGTCGGCCCGCTTGAGCAGGCCCCGGCGGGAGATCCTGCCGGTCGCGGCGAGGGTGATGTTCGCGGCGACCGGCATGTCGAGGACCAGTCCCTGCCCCTTGCGGTCCTCGGTGAGCAGGCTGATGCCGTGGCGAACGGCGTCCCGGGGGGTACGGACGCGCACCCGGCGGCCCTTCACGTACACGTGTCCACCGTCGTGCCGGTCCGCACCGAACAGCGCACGTACCGTCTCGGTGCGGCCCGAGCCGACGAGCCCCGCGACGCCCACCACCTCGCCCGCGTGCAGCGCGAAGCTGACGGGCCCCGCGCCGCGCGGACGCAGCTGCTCGACGCGCAGCAGTTCGTCGCCCGCCGGGCGGTGCACGTACGGCGGGTACTCCTGCGCCATGTCCCGGCCGACCATCAGCCGGATGACCTCGGCGGTGCCGGTCCCGGCGAGCTCCTTGGTGACGACGTGGCGGCCGTTGCGCAGGACCGTCATGCGGTCGCCGATCTCGAAGACCTCCTGGAGGTGGTGGGAGATGTAGAGCACGGCGGTACCGCGTGCGGTGAGCCGGCGGATCACTGCGAAGAGTCGTTCGGTCTCGCGCGAGGTGAGGGTGGCGGTCGGTTCGTCCATCACCAGGACCCGGCAGTCCTGCCACAACGTCCGGGCGATCTCCACCAGTTGCATCTGGGCGATGCCGAGCCGCTCCACCTTGGTGCCCGGCCCGATATCGAGCCCGACCTCGTCGAGGAGTTCCTGCGCGCGCCGGTTGAGGGTGCGCCGGTCGACGACGCCGTACCTGCGCGGCAGCCGCTGGAAGAAGAGGTTCTCCGCGACGGTGAGGTTGGGCAGGAGATTGAGTTCCTGGTGCACGACCTGGACGCCGGCCCGCATGGCGGCGGCCGTGTCCTTGGGCGCGTACGGCTCGCCCGCGAGGCGCAGACTGCCCGTGTCGGGCGGCTGGATGCCGGCCAGGATGCGGACCAGGGTGGACTTGCCCGCCCCGTTCTCGCCGAGCAGGGCGTGCACCTCCCCCGCGCGCAGTTCCAGCCGTACGTCGTCGAGGGCCTTGACCCCCGGGAACGCCTTGCCGATGCCCCTGGCCTCCAGGACCACCGGCGCGCCGGCCCGGGTGTCGCTCGTCGAGGGTTGCGTCTGTTCGCTCATCGCGTCATCCCGCGTCCACGCCGGTGACGACCTTGACGTCAGTCTTCACCCAGGCCGCGGACTTCTCTCCCTCGACGGCCCGCAGCGCCACGTCGATGCCGTCGGCGGCCTGCTTTGCGGCGAACTGGTCCACAGTGGAGACGACTTGACTGTCCTTCAGGTAGGGCTTGACCGCGGCGATGTTGTCGAACGACGCGACCACCACCTTGCCCTTCCTGCCCGCCGCCCCGATCGCCTTCACCGCGCCGAGCGTCATGGAGTCGTTGGAGGACATGACGCCCTGGATGTCGGGGTGCGCGGTGAGCAGGTTGGACAGCACGGTGTACGCCTCGTCGGTCTCCCAGTGCGCGGTCTTCGACCCGACGACGGTGAGCCCGCCCTCCTTCGCCGCCTGCTCGAAACCGGCCTTGCGCTGCTGGGCGTTGGCGGCGCCCGGGTTGCCCTCCAGGATGACGACCCTGCCGCCCTTGCCGAGCTTCTTGGCGAGCACCTCGCCGGAGAGCCGGGCACCCTCGGCGTTGTCGGGGCCGACGAAGGGCACGTCGAGGCCGGCGGCCTTGAGTGCGCCGTCGTCGAGCTTGACGTCGATGTTGACGATGCTGATACCGGCCTTGGCCGCACGGCCGAGCGGGGCGACGAGGGCGCGGGAGTCGGCCGGGGCGAGGACGAGGGCGTCGGCCTGTTCGGTGATGCAGCGGTTGATGGCGGCGACCTGACCGTCGATGTCGGTCTCGTTCTGGATGCCGCTGGTCTTGAGCTCCAGGGTGCCGAGCTGCTGCGCGTGGTCCTCGGCGCCCTTCTGCATGGTCTGGAAGAACTCGTTACCCAGGGACTTCATCACCAGGCAGACGGTGGGTTTGCCGTCCTTCTTCCTGTCCTTGCCGCCGCCTTCGGCAGCGGATCCGCCCTCCTGCCCGCAGCCGGTGAGGGCGGTGGCGAGCAGCAGGGACGAGGTGGCGGCGGTGGCGAGGGAAAGCCTGCGGTTCATCGTTGAACTGCCTTCCGTTGAAGGAGAGTTCGCGTCTCGGTGGGACGCGGGCGAACGGGCCGGGGTCGGCGGCGGGTCGTGCGTGGAGATCCCGGGACGGCGGGATCCCTAGAAGGGAACCCCCGCGCGGAGCACGACATTGGCGTACGGAGTCGTCTCCCCGGTCCGTACGACCGCCCGTGCACGCCGCGTCAGCTTCTTGAGCCGTGCGTGCGGCACCCGGTCGAGCGGGGTCCCGGCGAACTGCTGGTCGAAGAGGGCCAGCAGTGCGGGGTCGGTGGCCTCGTGGGCCACGGCGGCGTGCTCCACGACGAGTTCGTCGAGCACCGCCTCCAGCACGGGCAGGAACGCGGGTTCGCCGCGCCGCCAGACCAGGTCCACGACCTCCACCCCGGGTGGCACCGGCAGCCCGGGGTCGGCGACGACCAGCAGGTCACCGTGGCCGAGCGAGGTGATGATCTCCAGGAGGCGGGGGTGCCAGAGCCCGTCAGCGCGCATGGTGCACCTCATTCGTCGGGGCCGGCGGATCGGCCGGGCGGTCGGTGGCCGGGAGGGCCGTCGGACCGGCCGCCGGACCGGCCGCCGGATCGGCCGCCGGCAGGGGTGCACCGTCGAGCAGTGCGTCCACCTCGGCGCCCGAGGGCAGCGAACTCTGCGCGCCGGGCCTGGTGGTGGCGAGGGCCCCTGCCGCGCACGCCCTGCGGACCGCCTCGGGCAGCTGCGTACCGGCCCCGAGGGAGAGGGCGAGCTGTGCGCAGAAGGCGTCCCCCGCCCCGACGGTGTCCACGGCGGCCACGCTGAACCCGCGTTCCGCGCAGTTGAGTTCATCGTCCGCGGCCACCGCGCCGTCCGGGCCGAGGGTGATGACGACGACGCCGGGTCCGAGTTCGCGCAGGGCACGCGCGTGCTCCTGCCAGTCGCGGCTCCCCCGCGGCAGCAGACCGGCGGCCTCGGTCTCGTTCACCACCAACACATCGACGGAGGCGAGGAGTTCGGAGAGCCCGGGGTTGACGGACGGTGGCAGCGGCGCCGCGTTGAGGACGACGAGCGCTCCCGCGTCGCGGGCCTCGCGGGCGGCCGCCAGCACGGTGGGCAACGGCACTTCGAGCTGGAGGAGAAGCGTCTCGGCGCGGCGCGCGACGGTCCCGCCGGTGAGGCTGCCGAGAGCGGGTACGTCGAGGTGGCGGTTGGCCCCCGGGGAGAGGGTGATGGTGTTCTCGCCGTCCTGCTGCACGACGATGAGCGCCACCCCGCTCGCCACTCCGGGGAGTTGGGCGACACCGCGGTCGTCCACGCCCTCCTCGGCGAGGCGCTCGCGCAGCTCGCCGGCGAGCGCGTCGTCACCGAGCAGGCCGACCATCGCCACCTCGGCGCCGAGCCGGGCCGCCGCGACCGCCTGGTTGGCGCCCTTGCCGCCCGCGCCACGTACGACGTCCGCGCCGGAAACGGTCTCGCCGGGCTGCGGCAGCCGCGGCACGGTGACCGAGAGGTCCATGTTGAGGCTGCCGACCACGACCAGTCGCTCGCTGCTCACCGGGCACCACCGTTCTCCGTGGACAGGTCCATGTGTTCGCCGCCCGCCGGTTCGGGGCATCCGCAGGAGCCCCTGGCCAGCAGGGTCACCGCGAGGACGTCCCGGGTGGGCGGCAGATCGGGCTCCCGCATCCGCTCCAGCAGGCGCCGGACCGCCGTGCGGCCCAGTTCGTCGTACGGCTGGCGCATGGTGGACAGCGCCGGGCAGGTGTACGCGCCGGCCGCGATGCCGTCGAACGAGACGAGGGCCAGGTCGTCGGGGACCCGGATGCCCAGCTCGGTCGCCGCGCGCAGCACCCCGGCCGCCTGTTCGTCCGAGGTGACGAAGAGGGCGTCCACCGACCGGTCCCTGGCCAGCAGCGCACGTCCGGAGCGGTATCCGTCGAGCCTGCCGAAGGAGCCGTGCATCAGCGGCGCCGCGTCGGGGCACGCCTCCCAGCCCGTACGGCCGCCGGAGCCCGTCCCGGCTCTGAGCCCTGCCTGCTCCAGCGCCGTGCGCCAGCCGACGACGCGGTCCACCGTGGGGTGGATGCCGAGCGGCCCCGCGATACAGCCGACCCGGCGGCGGCCGTGCGCCAGGAGGTGCTCGGTGGCGGTCCGCGCCCCCCTTGCGTTGTCGACCAGGACGTACGAGGTCGCCACGCCGTCGAGTTCGCGGTCGAAGACCAGGCTGGGCACCCCGGACCTGGCCAGTTCGGCGCGCCAGGCCTGCTCGCCCTGGGAGGGGATCAGCAGCATCCCGTCGACCTGCCGGTCCACGAAGGTGCGGATGTAACCGGCCTCGCGGGTCGCGTCCTCGACGCTGTTGCCGACGAGCAGGGTGTAGCCGGCGGCCCAGGCGTGGTCCTCCAGCGAGCGGGCCAGCTCGGCAAAGAAGGGGTTCGCGGCGTCGGGCACCACGAGCCCCAGCGTCATCGTCTGGTTCATCCGCAGCGAGCGGGCGACCGCGTTGGGCCGGTAGTCGAGCGTCCTGACCGCCGCGAGGACGCGCTCCCTGGTGGCGGGGGCGACGGAGCGGGGCCCGTTGTTGAGCACGTAGCTGACCACCGACGGGGACGTGCCCGCGAGCTGCGCCACTTCCTGCCGTGTTGCCATTGCGACCCCCGGTGTCCCTGTGGTGCGGATGCGCGGTGCGAGAGCTCCGCCTGCCGCAACACGAGTTGGCAACTCGTGTTGCGGCAGGATTATGAGAAGCAACCCGCGCAACCGCAAGGGGTGCGCGCCCGCTGTCACGCTCTGCGCAGCAGCCCGATGTAGAGGTCCCAGAACCGCTCGGCGTCGACGTCGAGCACGATCGTGGCCTTGCGGGTGCCGCGTGGGTTGTTCGGCGCGTCGAACTCGTCGAGCTTGTACCCGAGCGAACGTCCGTAATCGGCACCGAAGTTGGCGTCCACGTCGACGTACCGGCGGTCGCTGCGCCGCGCCACGGCGGGATCGAGGAAGACGGCAGCGGTGATCGCGTCCCAGAGGAAGTGGGTGGCCCGCGGGTCCTTGGCGAACTCGGGCCCCTGCAGGTCCTTGAAGATCTTCTTGATGGCGGTCTGCTTCCCCGCGACGATGGCGTCGTACTGCCTCTTGCCGTAGACGACGTGCTGTGCGGCGTCGTCGGGCACGATCGTCTGCTTGCGGAACGGGGTGCGCAGCGCGATCCGCGCCGACTCCGGGTCGAACCACCAGTTGAACTCGGCGGCCGGGGTGATGTTCCCGGGCTTGTCGAAGGCGCCGCCCATGTAGATCACCTCCTTGATCAGCGGCACGATCTCGGGGTGGGTGCGTACGGCCAGTGCGAGGTTGGTAGCGGGTCCGTCGGCGAAGACGGTCACCTGGCCCGGGTACCGCTTCACCTGCTCGACGATGAAGTCCGCGGCCGCCGTGTCCTTCTTCGGCGCGGTCCTGGGGTAGCCGCCGTACGGGGGCCTGGCGAGCTTGTCGTACGACGGCGGGCGCCGGGAGTCGAAGGCACCGGCCCACGGCGGTTTGCCGTACAGCGCGCTCTCCGCGGTGAGCCGCTCCTGCCGGCCGGGCATCAGCGGTTCGCCCGCGCCCGCGACCACCGGGATGTCGGAGCGGCCGATCAGCTCCAGCTGGCGCAGGGAGTAGGCGGTGCCCTCCTCGACCCAGGTGTTGCCGCTGACGACGGTGACTCCGAGGAAGTCCACGTTCTCCGCCTTGGCCAGCATGAACATGGTGACGGCGTCGTCGTTCAGTTCGCCCATGTCCGCGTCGAGGATGACCTTGCGGCTGTTGTCGGCCCGCGGCTGCGGCGCCGCGGGGATCACCTCGGGCACGGGCGCCGCCGCGGCGACCGGGGAGAGGAGCAGCGTTGCCGCGATCAGCGGGCCGAACAGTCTTTTGCGCACGGGGTCCTCCGTCGGGGAGAGCGGGCACGGACCGCGCGATTATGAGAAGCAATCCGGTCAACGGCAAGGCACGGAGCACGCGCGCCCGCAAGGGGCCGTAAGGACCTGCCGCAAAGGACCTTGGTCCTTTACCGCTGCGTCACTCCTCACAAAGCGCCTCGCGCATTTGCCGCAACCAAGGCTTGGCGGATTACCTCCTTCAGAGAGGACAGACAGGGACAGACAGCACGCTTCTCACGGAGGTTTTCCAGTTGACCCGTATACGCCGCCCGCGCACCCGGCTCCGTACCGGCACCCTCACCGGCACCGCAGTGCTGGCCACGGCAGCACTGACCGCCTGTGCGGGCGGGACCGCCTCCGGCTCGGCCGCGGCCGACGAGGCGCCGCGGACCAAGGTGACGGTGAACCTCACGGGCGACCAGGCCAAGGCCGGTGATCCGGTCAAGGTGACCCTGGCCGGGGACGGCACACTGGACGGCGTGACGGTCAAGGACGCCAAGGGCGGCACCCTGACCGGCCAGATATCCGCCGACGGCAGGTCCTGGACCTCCGCACGTACGACTTCTCCCGGCACCGGCTACACCGTCGAGGCGAAGGCATCGGGGGCCACCGCGACCAAGGCGGGGTTCACCACCCGGGCCGCCGACAAGGTCAACAAGCTGAGCATGGCTCCCGGCAAGAACACCACGATCGGCATCGCGCACCCGCTGTCGATCGTGTTCGACAACCCGGTCAAGAACAAGGCCGACGTCGAGAAGCACCTCAAGGTCACCACCTCGAACCGCACCGAGGGCTCCTGGGGCTGGATGACCGACTACTCCGGCAAGGACCGCGTCGACTGGCGGCCCAAGGAGTACTGGAAGCCCGGTACGAAGGTCAGCCTCGCGGCGGACCTGAACGGCGTGAACTCGGGCCGGGGTGGCGGCTGGTTCGTCCGTGACTACAGGACGAACTTCACCATCGGCAAGAGCCAGGTCGTCAAGGTCGACCTGGACGGCCACCGCCTCAAGCTGATCCGCGACGGCCAGGAGATCAAGGACGTGCCCATGTCGGCGGGCACCCCCGGTGGCGACAAGGCGTCCTGGCGCGGCAAGACCGTCCTGATGGCGAAGGAGGGCACCATCAACATGCGCTCCGAGACCGTGGGCCTGGGCGACGCCTACGACAAGATGGTCGACCACTCGATGCGGCTGACCTGGTCGGGCATGTACGCCCACGCGGCGCCGTGGAACAAGGGCGTCTTCGGCAAGGCCAACAAGAGCTCAGGCTGTGTCGGTATGAGCGACTCCGACGCCAAGTGGATCTACGATCAGGTCCAGGTCGGCGACCCCTTCGAGGTCACCGGCTCCGACGCGAAGGGCACCCAGGCGCTCAACAACGGCTACGGCAACTGGAACGTGTCGTGGTCCGCATGGCAGGCCAGGAGCGCCCTGACCGCCTGACGGCGGGTGCGGGGCCGCGAGGCTTGGGGCCGCCGGGGGGATGCAGCTCCTCCCACAGCGCGGGGCCGCCGCGGGGGGCGGCTCCCGGACCGCGGGGCCGGCTCCAAGAGCGCGTCCCCGGGAGCCGAACCCCACCGCCGACAACGTCCCGGCCGCCGCCTCACCCCGGTGGCCGGCACCGTCGACCCGTTCCGCGTCGAGCACTGCCCGTCCGGCGCGCAGCTGACCTTCTCGCCTCCCGCGGCCGACCCAGTTTCGTGTCGGTACCGCCTCGCGGCGAGTGATCCCCGGCTGCTGCCGAACCGGAACGTGCTCTCTTCCTTGACCTACCGCTCCCTCAGCGGCTCAAGGAACAGGAGGTACCCCCTTCGGCAGCAGCGTGCCCGCCTCGGCCGGAGCGATGTCCATGCCCTCCGTCCTGGGATTGCCCCGCTGCCGCCTGGACACCCAGTTGGCGAACCAGGAGAGCAGCATGCACATCCCGATGTAGATCGGCGAGATGACCAGCACCACGGGGATGAAGGGCAGGTCGTAGTCGAGGTTGGACGCGATGAGCTTGCCGGCGTGGAGGAACTCCTCGTAGGTGATCAGGAACCCGAGGGAGGTGTCCTTCAGCGCGACCACCAGCTGGCTGATGATGGTCGGCAGCATCGCCCGGACCGCCTGCGGCACCAGGACGTACGTCATGACCTGCGTCTTGCGCATCCCCAGTGCGTACGCCGCCTCCCGCTGGCCGCGGTCCACGGAGTGCACCCCGGTGCGGAACACCTCCGCGAGCACCGAGCCGTTGTAGAGCGTCAGTCCGGCCACCAGGGCGGGCAGCGGCTGCACCTTCAGCGCCACGAAGATGAAGAAGATCATCACCAGCACGGGCATGGCGCGGAAGAACTCCACGCACAGCGCGGACACCCAGCGCACCGGGCGGTGCTCGGACAGACGTCCGACCGCGAGGAGCGCCCCGAGCAGGAGCGAGAGCACCGCGGCGTAGGCGAACGCCTTGAGCGTGTTCGCGAGCCCTCGGAGCAGCAGCTCCTGGATGCCCTTGTACTGGAAGGGTGTCCATTTGGCCGCCGTGAACTGGTCGGTGTCGAACAGGAGGTACACGATCCAGCCGACCAGGGCGAGCAGCAGGATCGTCGAGGCGATCCCGTACATCAGGTGCCGGTGCCGGGTCCTGGGTCCTGGGATGTCGTAGAGGGCGGTGGACGCCGTCGAAAGTGCGCGGCTCATCGGGCGACTCCCCAGCGCTTCTCCAGCAGGTGGAAGAGCGCGCTGATGGTGAGGGTGATGATCAGGTATCCGACAGCGATCCAGACGAAGCTCCAGATGACGCTGTAACCCAGCTCGTTGAGGGTCTTGTAGGTGCCGAGCAGCTCGACCACGGAGAAGGCGCCGGCGATCGCCGAGTTCTTGGCGAGCGCGATGAGCGTGGAGCCGATCGGCGGGATCACCGACCGGAAGGCCTGCGGCAGCACCACCGTTGACAGGGTCTGCCCGAAGGTCATGCCCAGGCTGCGGGCCGCCTCGCCCTGCCCCAGCGGCACGGTGTTGATGCCCGAGCGCAGTGCCTCGCAGATGAACGCGGAGGTGTAGCAGCCGAGTGCGAGCACCGCGAACAGCTGGAAGGGCAGCACGAGTCCGAACCTCGGCAGCCCGAGCAGCACCGCGAAGAACAGCAGGGTGAGCGGGGTGTTGCGCAGCACCGTCACCCAGGCCGTGCCGAGCGCCCGGAAGGAACCGACGGGCGAGACCCGGCAGGACGCCATGACGAAGCCCAGCACCAGGGCCAGCACGGAGGCGTAGACGGTCAGTTCGACGGTGCCGAGGAAGCCCTTGCCGTAGAGGGAGAAGTTCTCGGTGAGTACGTTCATGTGGGGGTGGCCTCCCTCAGCTCGCCGGATAGCGGTCGATGGGCGGTGCGGGAGTGGCCTTGCGGCCGGAGAGCCCGAGCGTCACGTCGTACGCCTTCTGCCAGTCGCCGTTCTTCTCGCGGGCGGCGAGCGCGTCGTCGACGGCGAACCGCAGCGCGTCGTCGCCGCGTGGGAGGCCGATGCCGTACGGCTCCTTCGAGAAGGGTTTGCCGACGACCTTCATCTCCTCGGGGACCTTGGCCGCGTACCCCATCAGGATCGTGTCGTCGGTGGTGACGGCGTCGACCTGGTAGGTGAGCAGGTTGTCGACGCAGACCGAGTAGGTGTCGTAGGCGACGAGGTCGGCCTCCGGATGGTCCGCCGCCATCCGCTGGTACGGGGTGGACCCGGCGGCGGAGCACACCCGCTTGCCCGCCAGGTCGCCGGGTCCTTCGATGTCCTTCTCGTCGGTGCGCACGAGCAGGGACTGGCCGGCCATGTAATACGGGCCGGCGAACCCGACGAGCTTCTTGCGGTTGTCGTTGATGGTGTAGGTGCCCACGTAGTAGTCGATCTGGCCGTTCTGCAGGGCGGTCTCGCGGTTCGCGGAGGCGATCGTGCGGAACTCCACCGTGGCGGGGTCGAAGCCGAGCGAGGCGGAGATCATCTTGGCGATCTCGATGTCGAAGCCGGAGTAACGGCCGCTCGCCGGGTCCTTCTCCCCCATGTACGGCTGGTCCTCCTTGGCCCCGACGACCACGTGGCCGCGCCGCTCGGCCTTCTGCCAGGTCGGCGACGCGGGCAGTGAGAAGCCCGACACCACCTTGTAGTCCGGGAGTTGGTCCGGGCTGGGGCCCTTGACCGGCGGGCTCCCCTCCTTGCCGCAGGACACGGCCAGGAGGGCGAGCGCCAGTGCGATGAAGGTCTTTCTCGTACGCAGCAATGGTCCGCCCCCGCTCAGTGCTTGAGGATCTTGGAGAGGAAGTCCTTGGCGCGGTCGCTCTTTGGGGCGGTGAAGAAGTCCTCCGGCGTACGGTCCTCGATGACGCAGCCGTCGGCCATGAACACGACACGGTTGGCGGCGGACCTGGCGAACCCCATCTCGTGGGTGACCACGACCATGGTCATGCCCTCGGCGGCGAGCTGCTGCATGACCTCCAGGACCTCGTTGATCATCTCCGGGTCGAGCGCGGAGGTCGGCTCGTCGAACAGGAGCACCTTGGGGTCCATAGCGAGTGCGCGGGCGATGGCCACGCGCTGCTGCTGGCCGCCGGATAGCTGGGCGGGGAACTTGTCGGCGTGCGCGGCGAGCCCGACGCGCTCCAGCAGCTCCCGGGAGCGCTTGTCCGCCTCTTCCTTCTTCCGGCCGCGGACCTTGGTCTGGGCGAGCGACACGTTCGCCAGGACGGTCTTGTGCGCGAAGAGGTTGAAGGACTGGAACACCATGCCGACCTCGGCACGCAGCTGCGCGAGCGTCCTGCCCTCCTCGGGGAGGGGTCTTCCGTCGATCCGGATGGTGCCCGACTCGATCGTCTCCAGCCGGTTCATCGTCCGGCAGAGCGTTGACTTGCCCGAGCCGGACGGGCCGATGACCACCACCACCTCCCCCCGGCCGACGGTGAGGTCGATGTCCTGAAGGACGTGCAACTTCCCGTAGTACTTGTTGACGCCCACCAGCTCGATCAACGGATCGACGGCCATACGCTGCCCTACCCACTCTCAGCTGTGTCGAGGTCAGCGCAAACTATCCATCCCGGAAAGGGACTTCACGCCCGACACGCACAAGAGGGAAGAACCGTAAATAGCCGTATTTACGCGGTTGACGAACATACGGACGTCAGGTCTCGGACGTCACGCCTCGGACGTCTCCGCGTACACCTGGGTGAGCTCGGGGGCGCCGGTCGCCGCCCACTCCAGGCCTGCGCCGACCACGTCGATGTCCCGGCCGCAGGCCAGCATCACGACGGGTGTTCCGCTGGGCCACAGGTGCCAGTGCGCGCCGGGCACGGTGCGGACGATCACGGTGCCCAGGTAGAGACCGGCGTCGTTGCCGAACCAGGGCAGCTCCTCCGGGTCGTCACGCCAGGACGGCGGCAACTGGTCCAGGGCCTCCAACGAGGCGGGGGAATCGTCCAGTTCGAGGCCGTACTGGGCGGCCCGGACACGCAGCAGCTCGCATTCGGCGAGGAGTTCGCCAAGGCCCTCCTGATCGGAGTCGTCGGAGGTGTGCACCGCCGTGCTCCGCGCCGTGGCCTGTCGCTTGCGCCAGGTGTCCAAGAAATTCATACCGCTCAGGTTCGCACCCACATGGCTCCGGGCACCACAGGCGCGCGGGCCCTGACGCCCCCTCAGGGCTCCGGGACGGGCCCTGGAGAGGGCGTCGTGCCACGTCAGAGCTCCAGGTCGACCACCACGGGGGCGTGGTCGGAGGCGCCCTTGCCCTTGCGCTCCTCGCGGTCCACGTAGGCGTCCTTGACGGCCTCGGTGAACGGCTTGTTGCCGTAGGCGAGGTCGATGCGCATGCCCTTGTTCTTGGGGAAACCGAGCTCGCGGTAGTCCCAGAAGGTGAACGGGTGGTCGTACTTCAGCGGACGCGGTACGACATCGCCGAGGCCGGCCTCACGGAGCGCCGCCAGGGCCGCCCGCTCGGCGGGCGTGACGTGCGTCGCGCCCTCGAAGAGCGACGGGTCCCAGACGTCCTCGTCGGCCGGGGCGACATTGAAGTCACCCAGCACGGCGAACGGCCGGGCCCCCGCGGCGTCCTTCGCCACGGCGGCCCTCAGCGCCTCGAGCCAGGCCAGCTTGTACGCGTAGTGGTCGTGCCCGACCTCGCGGCCGTTGGGCACGTAGACCGACCAGAGGCGGAGCGGGCCGCAGGTAGCGGAAATCGCCCTCGGCTCCTGCACGCCGCCGTACTCGGGGCCGCCCGGCAGGCCCACGACGACGTCCTCCAGGCCTGCTTTGGAGATCAGCGCCACGCCGTTCCACCGGCCGTCGGCGTTGACCGCGGACTCGTAGCCGAGCTCGCGCAGCTGGGCGGCGGGGAACTGCTCGGCGGTGGACTTGGTCTCCTGGACACAGAGCACGTCCGTGCCGGTGCTCTCCAGCCAGGCCAGCAGCCGGGGCAGGCGGGCGGTGATCGAGTTGACGTTCCAAGTGGCGATGCGCATGTCTCTCAACCTACTCGCCGGGTCTGACAGCCGCCGCTCCGCCGGCCGCCGCGGGTGTTCCGGCCGCGGCGGCCGTGGGGGCGCCGGCCCGCGTCACAGGGCCGTGGAGTCGCCGGGCGCGAGGTGGTGGTGCTGTGCGCCGCCGCCGAGGGTGCCGATGTGGTGGCCGTACAGCGGCAGGGCGAGGTCGGTGAGGAGCGCGTCGTGGATGTCGTACGCGTGTCGCGGACCGACCTCGCGGACGTAGTCGATCACCTCGGAGACCTTGCTCCAGGGAGCCATCACCGGCAGCAGCAGCGTCTCGACCGGCCGGTCGGGGACGGTGAGGGCGTCGCCGGGATGGAAGACGGCGCCGTCCAGCAGGAAGCCGACATTGGTGATGCGCGGCAGATCGGGGTGGATGACGGCGTGCAGTTCGCCGTGCACCTGGACCTCGAACCCGGCGGCGCTGAAGGTGTCGCCGTGCCCGACCGTGTGCACGCGGCCGGGAAAGGCGGCGGAGATCTGCTCGGCGACGCTGCGCAGCGTCCAGATCTCGGCGGCGGGGTTCGCCTCCATGGCGGCCCTCAGGTGGTCCTCGCTGTAGTGGTCCGCGTGCTCGTGCGTCACCAAGATCGCGTCCGCGCCGAGCGCGGCGTCGGACTCGCTGAAGGATCCGGGGTCGAGGACGAGGGTGCGACCGTCCTTCTCCAGCCGGACGCAGGCGTGCGACTTCTTGGTGAGCGCGATGCCGTGCCCGCCGTGACCGCTGGCGCCGTGCCCACCGGCGCCGTGACCGCTCGCGCCGCTTCTGCTCATGTCGTCGCTGCTCATGGTGTCCATCCTGCTACGGCTGCGGTGTGGTCTCCTGTCGGACCACTTCCCTCGCGGTCTCGAAAGCCGCGTGCGCCGCGGGAACACCGCAGTACACGGCGGTCTGGAGCAGCACCTCACGGATTTCGGCGGGGGTGAGCCCGTTGCGCAGGGCGGCCCGGACGTGCGAGGCCAGGGACTCCTGGCGGCCCCCGGCGACGAGCGCGGTGAGGGTGATCACGCTGCGGGTACGGCGGTCGAGCCCGTCCCGGGTCCAGATCTCACCCCAGGCGTACCGGGTCAGCAGGTCCTGGAAGTCGCCGGTCATCTCGTCCGCGCCCGCCAGCGCCTCGTCGACGTACGCCTCTCCGAGCACCTCGCGGCGCACCTTCAGACCTTCGTCGTACGGGTCGGGACGCCCACCGGTGACCTGCTCGGGCGCCTCGTCGACGACGGCGGCGGGGGTGTGCGCGGGCTGCGGGGCGGCGTCGGCGGGGGCCCGGGCCTCGGCGGCGGCCGGGAGCGGCGGTACGGGCGCCAGCAGGGTGGTGCTGGTGTCCTGCCACGCGGCGGTGAAGTGGCGCACCAGCAGGTCGGTGACGGCGGCCGGCTGCTCGACGGGCGTCAGGTGCGAGGCGCCGGGGACGAGCGCGAGGCGTGCGTCGGGGATGCCGGCGACCAGGGTGCGGGCGTCGGCAGGTCCGGTGACCTGGTCCTGCTCGCCGACCACGACGAGGGTGGGCACGGCGATCCGGCCGAGTTCGGGCCGGATGTCGAAGGCGGCCAGGGCCTCGCAGGCACCGATGTAACAGGCCGGGTCGGTGGTCCGCACCATCTGCACGGCCCATTCCACGATCGCGGGCTGCGCGGCGGCGAACGCCTGCGTGAACCAGCGTCCCGGCGCGGAGGCGGCCATCGGGTCCATGCCGTTGGTACGCACGATGACACCACGCTGGCGGAACTCGTCGGCGGTGCCGAACCGGGGCGAGGCGGCGACCAGCGCCAGGGAGGCGACCCGGTGCGGATGCCGCAGCGCCAGCTCGGCCCCGACGGCCCCACCGATCGAGCAGCCCGCGTACCCGAACCGCTGGATGCCCAGCTCGTCCAGCAGCGCGAGCAGCCTGCCGGTCAGCTCCCCGACCGAGGTACTGGGCTCCACGGGCGCACCGCCGTGCCCCGGCAGGTCGTACCGGAACACCCGCCAGCTACGGGCGAGCTCCGGTATCTGGCGGTCCCACATGTGCCATGTGGTGCCGAGGGAGGGGCCCAGCACGAGGACCGGGGCGTCTTCTGGCCCGTCGAAGCGGTATTGGAGGGTGTTCCTCGGTGTCTCACTCACCTGCCCGACCCTCTCATCAGTCACCTGCAGTCCTACCGGCAGGGCCAGAAAGTGTGGGGGGATGCGGGCATGGACGCCATGTGGTCTGCCTCCACCATCAAGGTCATCCGCTCGGGTACAGACGACCCCGACTTCGCCGACAAGCTGTCCCCGCCTGATCGGGCGGCCACGAGGTCGAGACGACCTCCACCTCGGAGTCCGGCAAGTCCACCTCGGTGTCGATGCGGCAAGAGCGCATCCTGGCCGCCGACGCCATCCGCGCGCCGCCCACCCAAGGGCACCGCGCTTGCGTTCGCCACCAGCGTGCGCGCGGCGATACTCGATCTGGGCCCCTGGTACCTCGAACCCGGCGCCGACGCACTCTCCGCCGCGTCCGCCCGCGCCTCCAGGGGCATCACCGCCCGCGCCATCGCCAAGGAAGGCGGCGCCGCCCACGTTGGCGGCGGAGATCTGTCCGGCCAGATCGTAGGTGTAGCTGTCGGCGCCGGACTTGGTCCGGTTGCCCGGGACGGTGGCCCGTTCGAGTTCGGACCCGGCCTGTGGGCCGCCCGGCACCGTACCGCCACCCCCGGCTCAGCCCCCGCTGCGACCCGCGAACGCCCGTACGTCGGCGTCCGGGTCGTCCGTCGCCGTCGTCAGGGCTGCGCGGGCGTCCGCGTCCGACGGGTGGCGGAGCAGGGCGAGGACGGCGGCCTTGCGGACGTCGGCGTTGGTGTCGGCGAGCGCCTTCGCCAACGCCGGGACTGCCGTCCCCGCGTCCGCGGCGCCCAGCGCGGCCGCCGCCCCGGCGCGCGCCCGCCATGCGGTGTCGTGCAGAGCGTGCACGGCCGCCTTGGCCTGCGCGGCCGGGCAGGCCGTCGCGCCGAGGGCTTCGAAGGCGGCGGCGCGCACCAGGGGATCGTTGTCACCCACGAGCAGCGCCAAGGTCGCCGGCACCCCGTCAGGACCGGACGCGGCGGGGCCGCCGCCCTGCGCCACCGCGGCAAGCCCCTTGGCCGTCGCCACGCGTACCTCACGGTCCGGGTCCCGCGCCGCCCTCGCCAACTCGGCCACGGCGTTGACCGAGACCAGCGCATGGACCGTCTCGACGCGCACCCCGAGGTCGGAGTCGGTCAGCCCCCGGCCGAACAGCGCGGCGTCGCCGAGGCGCAGCGCCCGCAGCACGGCGGGCCCCGCGGTGCGTACCACCGGGTCGTCCGACCCGAGCGCGGCCACCAGGGGTTCCCTCAGTCCGGGTTCGGCCGGCAGTGTCTCCACCAGTTCCCGCAGCGAGCCGGCGGCATCGGCGCGTACCCCGGCGTCCGGGTCGGCCAGCGCCGCGGCCAGCGCAGGACCGGCGCCGTCCGGAGCGGTCTCGGTCAGCGCCGCGACCGCCGCCCGGCGCACCGCCGGATCCGGGTCGGACAGATAGGGCGCGAGCGCGTCCAGGCCGGGCTGGTCGTCGGTCAGGGCCAGCAGCTCCAGGATGCGCGGGGACGCAGTCCGGCTCCGTCCCTCGGTGCGCGCGGGCGCGGCGAGACGTGTACCGGTCGGTGCCACCTCGCGCGGTCCCGCGGTCGCCACCTGCTGGAGCTCGACCTCTCCGAGGTGCCTGGAGGCCCCGCCGACCGGGGTGTACTCGTCGACGGCGACGAGGTACGGCGCCACCGGCCTGGCCGTGAACTCCATCGCCCCCGAGGGCGACTTGCGCAGGTCCAGGTGGTGCAGCCACTCCTTGTCGTCGCTCTTGGGGTGGTCCGTGCGCTCGTGGTAGAGGCCCCAGCGTGACTCCGTGCGCGCCAGTGAGGCGCGGGCCGCCATCTCCGCGCAGTCACGGATGAAGCTCACCTCCGCGCACCGCATCAGTTCGTGCGCGGTGGTGGCGCCCATCCCGTCGATCTCGGTGCGCATCCGCTCGAAGTGCTCCACCGCGAGGGAGAGCCGGGCACCCGACTTCGGCGGCGCCACGTAGTCGTTCACGAAGCGGCGCAGCTTGTACTCGACCTGGGTCTGCGGCGGCCCGTCCGGGTTGCGCAGCGGCCGGTAGATCAACTCGTGTGCTTCCCGCAGCTGTTCGGCCGGCAGCTCGCCCTCGTACGCCCGGTGCCGCGCGGCGTCCGCACCTGCGAGGTCCCCGAAGACGAACGCGCCGATCATGTAGTTGTGCGGGACGCAGGCGAGGTCGCCCGCGGCGTACAGGCGGGGCACGGTGGTCCGGGCCTGGTCGTCGACCCGTACCCCCGAGGCCGAGTGACCGCCGCACAGGCCGATCTCAGAGATGTGCATCTCGATGTCGTGGGTCCGGTAGTCGTGACCGCGCCCCGAGTGGAACGTCCCCCGGGTGGGGCGCTCGGTCGTGTGCAGGATGCCCTCCAGGGCGGCCACGGACTCCTCGGGCAGATGGCTCAGCTTCAGGTACACCGGCCCGCGGTCGGAGGCCAGCTCGTCCCTGAACTCGGCCATCATCCTGCCGGACCAGTAGTCGGAGTCGACGAAGCGTTCGCCGTGCCGGTTGACCTGGTAGCCGCCGAAGGGGTTGGCGACGTAGGCGCAGGCCGGGCCGTTGTAGTCCTTGATCAGCGGGTTGATCTGGAAGCACTCGATGCCGGTCAGTTCGGCGCCGGCGTGGTAGGCCATCGCATAGCCGTCCCCGGCGTTGGTCGGGTTCTCGTACGTCCCGTAGAGATATCCGGAGGCGGGCAGCCCGAGCCGGCCCGCGGCGCCCGTCGCGAGGACGACCGCTCCGGCGCGAACCGTGACGAACGCGCCGGTCCTGGTGTGGAAGCCGGCCGCCCCGACCGCCCGCCCGTCCTGCGCGGTCAGGATCCGCACCGGCATGACGCGGTTCTCGATGCGGATGCGCTCGCGCATCTCGCGACGGCGCAGCTGCCGGTAGAGGACCTTCTTGACGTCCTTGCCCTCCGGCATGGGCAGTACGTACGAGCCGGAGCGGTGCACCTGGCGGACCGCGTAGTCGCCGTACTCGTCCTTCTCGAACTTCACGCCGTACGACTCCAGGCGCCGCACCATGGCGTAGCCGCGGTTCGCCGTCTGTCGGACGGTGGACTGGTCGACGATGCCGTCGTTGGCACGGGTGATCTCGGCGACGTAGTCGTCGGGTTCCGCGTGGCCGGGGATGACCGCGTTGTTGACGCCGTCCATGCCCATGGCGAGGGCGCCGGAGTGACGCACGTGCGCCTTCTCCAGCAGGAGGACGTTCGCGCCGTGCTCGGCGGCGGTCAGCGCCGCCATCGTGCCCGCGGTGCCGCCGCCGACGACGAGGACGTCGCAGGAGAGTTCTTCCGCGTCCGTCAGGGAGGGGATGTCCATGGTGCTGACCTCTCAGGTGCTGAGCGAGTGGAGTACGGCGCGGCGTACGGCGACGGAGGCGGGGTCGGTGGCGCGGGAACGGTCGCGGGGGTGGGGTACGTCGAGCACCCGCCCGGTGCCGAGAAGTGCGACCCGGTCCCCGAGGAAGACCGCCTCGTCGACGTCGTGCGTGACGAAGACGACGCTCGCCCCGGTGCCGTGCAGCACGTCGATCAGCAACTGCTGCATTCCGGACCGCGTCTGGGCGTCCAGCGCCCCGAACGGCTCGTCCATCAGCACGGCGCGGGGCTCGCCCGCCAGAGCACGGGCCAGCTGCACCCGCTGGCGCTGCCCGCCCGAGACGCGGTGCGGGTACGCCCCTGCGTGCTCACCGAGCCCCACCCGCTCCAGCCACCGCGCGGCGACCGCCCGGCGCTCGGCGCGAGGCACTCCCCTTACGGCGAGCGGCAGTTCGACGTTGGCGCGCACGGTGCGCCAGGGCAGCAGGGCGTCCTCCTGGAAGACCAGGGCCCGCTCCCGTCCCGGCCCGGTGACGGCCTTCCCGTCCAGTGCGACCTCTCCGCCGAGCGCGGGCAGCAGCCCGGCGAGCGTCCGCAGCAGGGTCGACTTGCCGCATCCGGAAGGGCCCACGACGGTGAGGAACTCACCGGGTACGACGTCGAGGTCGACCCCGTCCAGCACGGCGGCGCCCGCGTGGCCCAGCACCGCGCCCCGCAAGGTCAGGTGCGCGCCCCGCGAGGCGGGGGCCTTGGGTGTGGCGGTGGTAGTGGCGGGTGTGGCGGGTGTGGTGGTCGTCATGACGCGGTCCCTTCTCGTACGGGCGCGACCTGGTCGGCGGTGGCCGGACGGGTGGGGGCGGGGCCGGTGGTGGCCGGGCGGGTGGGGCCCTGACCGGTGGGGGTGGGGCCGGTGGGGCTCTGACGGGTGGTGACCGGACGGGTGGGGCACTGACCGGCGGGGGCGGGGCCGGTGGTGACCGGACCGGTAGGGCCCTGACCGGTGGTGACCGGACCGGCGGGCCCCGGACCGGTGGTGGCCGGACCGGTGGTGGCCGGACCGGTGGCGCCCTGAACGGCGGGACCCCGACTCCCGCTGCCCGTGCCGCCGGGGCCGTGGCCGCCGGGCGGCGTGACAGTGGCGGAGCGGGACCGGGAGGCGCGCCGTCCGGCGCCCGGCCCCCCGGCCGCGGTCCGCGGCAGCCATCGGGTGAGCCGGCGCCCGGCCAGCTCCACGGCGGTGGAGGTGAGCCACCCCAGCAGACCGATCGTCACCATGCCGACGAACACCCCCGGGTAGTCCACGACTGTGTAGTCCTGCCACGTGCGGTAGCCCACCCCGTACTCGCCGGAGATCATCTCGGCGGAGATCACACAGATCCACGACACCCCGATGCCCACCGACAGTCCGCCGAGGATGCCCGGCAGTGCTCCGGGCAGCACCACCGAGAGGAGGATCCGCCACCGTCCGCCGCCCATCGTGCGGACGGCCTCCTCCCAGACCGGGGTGAGCGCGCGCACCGCGTGCCTGGTGGACACCATGACCGGGAAGAACGCGGCGGTGAAGGTGATGAAGACGATGCCCTGCTCGTTGCTGGGGAAGAGCAGGATCGCCACCGGCACAAGGGCGATCGCCGGAATGGGCCGCAGGACTTCGAGGACGGGCCCCAGCACGTCGGCAGCGAACCGGGACCGGGCGACGGCCGTGCCGACCGCCACCCCTGCCACGGCCGCCAGGACGAACCCGGTGAGGATCCGGGTCAGGCTGTCCGTCAGGTCCTGCCAGTACGTGCCGTCACCGACCCGCTGCCCGAAGGTCCGTGCGACCTCCGTCACTGTCGGGAACTGCTCGAACCGCAGCCACATGTTGACGTCATACGTCGTCAGCAGCTGCCACACGCCCAGGGCGACGGCCAGGGACAGGACCCGCACCACATGCCGGGCCGTCATGCCGCTTCCCTCAGCGCAGTGCTGTACGGGACGATCCGCGCGTACGGCTTCCCCGCGGTGTGGGCGCCCGCCGCGGCGGCGGTGACGAACGGCAGCAGCTTGTCGCCGTCCACCACCCACACCGCCTTGTCGGCGAACCACGGTGTTCCGGTCGAGGCGTCGGGGACGTAGGCGGCACGAACCGTGTCACCGGCCTTCGCCACGGCGGCCAGCAGCGCACGGGGGGAGTCGAAGGAGGTCGTCGTTCCGTCCCTGAGCCACAGTTCGGCGCGGGCCATCGGCGCCCGGTATCCGAGGGCCTTCTGGTATCCCGCGCCGTAGGCGCGCCGCAGGTAACGGTCGTCGACGAACGCGTCCACGTCCACGTCGCCGACGAGCTTCGCCGACTTCAGGACCGGCACGTCCTCCTTCAGGGCGTCGATCAGCGCCGGCCGGATCACCGGGTCGAAGGTGGCGACACCGTTCGCCCCGTTGTAGAGGTAGACGACCTCGGCGGGCAGCCCGGTGGCCCGAGCCACCGACTCGGCCGCGACGACAGGCTTCCCGCGCAGGTACGTGGTGGCGCGGACCTGCGCACGCAGGAAGTCCTCGACCAGGGCGGGCCGTTCCTCGGCGAACGCGTTGCGCGCGGCCACCCCGTGGAAGGTCGGCAGATTCAGCCCGGCGCCGTCGTACAGCGCCTTCCCCTTGCCCTGGAAGGCCAGCAGCCCCGGCCAGGCGACGAACTGGGAGAGTGCGTCCGCGCTGCCCGACTGGAGTGCGGACGCGCCCACGGCAGGCTGCTGGTTGAGCTTGCGGATGTCCTTCTCCGGGTCGAGGCCCGCGCGTTGCAGGGCACGCACGAGCGTCCCGTCTGCCGCCGAGCCGACCGATGTGGACACGCGCTTCCCGCGCAAGTCCTCAAGGGTCCTGAGGGACGAACCGGGCCCTGCCATCACGGTGTTGAGACCGCCACGGAGGTTGTAGCCGGTCACGGACACCAGCCGGGTGGGCCGGTCGAGCTGCTCGCCGCGAGCCGCGTTGATCAGCAGCGGGAAGTCACCCATCGAACCGATGTCGATCTTCCCGGCGGTCATCTGTGCGGTGATCGGCGCACCGGTGGCATAGTCCTGCCAGCGCACCTTGTACGTGACGCCGTCACGGGCGCCGCGCTTCGCCAGCTCCTCCTCGAAATAGCCGAGGCTGCGCAGGAGGGTGCCCGCGGTGACGGTGTTGATGGTCTTGGACTGGTAGCCGACGGTCACGGTGACCGTGCGGGAGTCGCCCGCCTCCGCGCCGCCGCCGCACCCAGTGGCGAGTACGGCGGTCAGCGCAGTGGCCAGGGCGGCGGGAAGTGCCTTCCGGATCATGGGGCGTTGCCTCTCAGCGCAGCAGGTAGGGCATGTTGACCTCGACGGCGCCGGTGGGGCACCGGGCGGCGCACGGGCCGCAGTACCAGCACTCGTCGACGTGCATGTACGCCTTGCCGTTGTCCGGGTGGATGGCGAGCGAGTCGAGCGGGCACATGTCGACGCACAGGGTGCAGCCGTCGATGCACTTCGACTCGTCGATGGTCACGGGCACGTCGGCGCGCTGGGGGGCCAGGGGCATGGCTGTCTCCAGAAGGGGAGGGTGAACAGGAAGGGAGCGCGGAGAGGGAGGAGGGGAAGGTGAGGCGGCACGGGCCGGCGACACAGCCGACGGAACCGGGGGGCGGGGGTCAGAGGGAGCGGCGCAGGAGCCCGCTCATCGTGATGCGGTCTCCCCTGAAACGGATGAACTCCAGGTCCACCGGCCGTCCGTCGCCGAGATGGGTGAGCCGCTCCAACATCAGGACGGCCGCGCCGCGCGGCGCCTCCAGCACGGCGGCGGAGTGCGCGTCCGCGTTGACGGCCTCCAGCGTGATGTCGGCGGTCCCGAGCGGCTGCCCGGTGAGGCGTTCGATCAGCCGGAACACGTCGTTGTGCTCCAGGTCGCAGTCGAGCAGTGCGGACCCGATGTCCATCGGGATGTACGTCAGGTCGAGCGACAGGGGCAGGCCGTTCAGCCTGCGCAGCCGCTCGACACAGAGCACATCGGAGTGGTCGGCCAGGCCCAGGCGCCGGGCCACCGGAGCGGGCGCACAGACCGGGCCGGCCGTCCGTACCTCGTTGGTCACCACGCCGTGCTCGTTCAGGGTCTCGGCGAGGCCCTGGAGCCGGTCGAGGCCGTGCGGGTACTTCTCGGACACGAGGACGGTCCCCACCCCCGGCTGCCGCTCCACCAACCC
Source organism: Streptomyces sp. NPDC091272 (assembly GCF_044757485.1). Taxonomy (NCBI): domain Bacteria; kingdom Bacillati; phylum Actinomycetota; class Actinomycetes; order Kitasatosporales; family Streptomycetaceae; genus Streptomyces; species Streptomyces sp. NPDC091272. The sequence continues at coordinate 641,380 of NZ_JBIVVC010000001.1, read as the reverse complement.
TTCGGTGCGCAGCAGGTCCAGCGCCTGGCGCACCGTGTTGCGGGACACTCGGTAGTCCGCTCCGATCCTGTCCTCCAGGGGGAGGACCCCGTCGGGAAATCCATTGGTGCGCGCCTGCTGGCGCAGCAGGTCGGCGAGCTGCCGGGCGTGGTCTGCGCGCAGCCGCCGGCGTGCGGCGGCTGCCCGCAGACGGGGCGCGGCGTGCTCACGGATCCGTTCGGCTGGCATGCGCTGGACCATACCGACGGTGTCCACGGGGTGGTGTTGCGGCAGCATTGCGCCACCTGAGACACCGATCGGAACGCTGTGACCTGCAATCTTCCGGGACTTGGCGAAAGATCTGCCACACCGGGGGCCGCCGCCATGCCGTATCTGCTGTTGTTCGGGGCCGGAGGGAGCGGAGGGGAGCCGGAGGTAACGGAGGGGTCCGGAGGGAGCGGAGGGGAGACTGCCGTTGCGGACGGCCTGGCCGTTACGGACCGAGCTGCGAGGGTGTGGCTTGTTACGGCCCGCTCGATACGGACCGACCGACCGACACGGCCGACCGCTAGGGGGCGGACTCGCGAACCGTCAACCGGGTCGGCAGGATCAGCGGGCCCGGGTCCTGCCCGTCGATCGCCCCGACCAGCATCCGCGCCATTTCACGCCCCAGGGCTCTGACCGGCTGACGCACGGTGGTCAGTGGTGGGTTGGCGTGCCGAGCCCCGGCCAGGTCGTCGAAGCCGATCACCGAAACGTCCTCGGGCACCCGCAGGCCCCGACGACGTAGCACCTGGAGCGCACCGACAGCCATACCGTCCGATGCCGCGAAGACCGCGTCCAACTGCGGATGCGCGTCGAGTAGTTGCTCCATGGCCCGTGCGCCACCCTCCTCCAGGAACGCGCCGGAGGAGACGCCCGTCAGAGACATGCCGGACAGCGTCAGCCCCTCGGTGAAGCCCTGCTCGCGGGCGACCGAGACCTGACTGTCGACCTGACCTGTGATCATGACGGGTCTGGTGCGTCCTGTGCGCACTAGGTGATCGGCGGCGAGCCTGGCCCCGCCCCTGTTGTCGGCGTCCACGTACCAGCGAGGTTCCCCGGCAAGGGGCAGACCGCCGAATACCACGGGCATCCCGGCCTCCTCGGCCAGCCGTCCCAGCGGGTCGTCACCGCGCAGCGCCATCAGCATGATGCCGTCGGCGCGGCGTGAGCGGATTATCTGCCGCAGGCGGTCGCGGCCGCGCGGTGTGTTGGCGAGCACCAGGATCAGTTGCAGCTCGGTGTCCTCCAGCGCCTCGCTCACCCCGACGATGATCTCCGCGAAGAACGGGTCCGCGAACAGGCCGGTCTCGGCGCTGGAAGCGGCCAGCACCACGGCGCCGACCTTGCTGCCGGCCAGTGCCCGTGCGGTCGGGTTCGGTACGTATCCCAGTTCGCGGACGGCGCGTTCGACCGCCTCGCGCTTGGCCCGGCTCACATGAGGGACGTTGTTGATCGCCCGGGAAGCCGCCGTCCGCGACACACCCGCTCGTGCGGCAACCTCATCGAGGGTCGGCATGCGCCTCGGCGTCGGCTGCATCGGAACGCTGACTCCTCGGCTTCATCGGCGCGCTGGACATGCTGATGATCCCACGGGCCCGCGGAGCGAACGCGGGCGATCGACGATCGGATGTGCGACGCCGGAGGTGCCGTCCGGCCGACAACCCCGTCGAACGCCGGCTGCTGACACGGCATCACCGGAATCACCGGCATCACCACCCTTCTCACCTGCGTCGAGCGCATCCCAGTGCCGACCGGCATGCGGGCCCGCGGGGCTCGTGGCGCGCAAGAAAACCGGTAGCGCTTCCAGTCTTGCGCTCAGCTCATTTACTCCAACGCGGAGAAAGGTCGTGCAGGGTCCCTTGACAGGCTCAATTGCCGCCCACACGATACCGGGAATACCCCATGGCCCCGGAGTGGCAGCCGGAAGCGCTTCCAGTGGGAGCGCTCCCAATACATACCGAGGCGGTCTGGGCGTCCCAATCCGAGCCGCGTCCCTGCCCGAGCCGCCTCCCTGCCCGAGCCGCCTCCCTACCTGCGCCACGTCCCTACCTGAGCCGCCTCCCTGCCCGAGCCACGGGGTGCCCGAGCCACGGGCTGCCCGGGGCGCCGCTCCACCGCTCCCTCCTCCGTACCGCTCGGTCAGGAAGACAGCCGCGCGGTGTCTCCCCGTCAGGAACCGTGCCGTCAGGAACCGTCAGGAACCGTCCCGTCAGGAACCGTCCCGTCAGGAACCGAGGTACTCCCCATGCGTCACCTCCCCCGCGCGACAGTGGCAGCGCTGCTCGCCCTGCCGCTGGCTCTCCTTGCCGCTGCGCCCGCCCAGGCCGCTGACCCGACCACGCTGACAAGTGGCTTCTACGTCGACCCCAACTCCAGCCCTGCCCTGTGGGCCGCCGCCAACCCGGGCGACGGACGAGCACCCGCCATCCGCGACAACATCGCCACGAAACCCATGGCCCGCTGGTTCGGCAACTGGAGCGGCACCATCGGCACCGCGACCGGGGCCTACGTGGGCGCGGCCGATGCCCAGGACAAGCTGCCCGTCCTCGTGGCCTACAACATCCCCAACCGCGACATCTGCGGGGGACAGTCCGGGGGTGGGGCGGGGTCGGTCAACGCCTACAACGAGTGGATCGCCGCGTTCGCCGACGGCATCGGCGCCAGGCCCTCCGTGGTCATCCTCGAACCGGACTCGCTCGGCGACACCAGCTGCATGACCGCCGCCCAGATCACCGAGCGCAACGCCCTGCTCAACAACGCGATCACTCAGTTCAACGCGAAGGCCCCCAACACCTGGGTCTATCTCGACGCGGGCAACCCCGCCTGGCGCAGCGCCACCGAGATGGCCGCCAGCCTGAACGCCGCGGGCCTCAGCCGAACCCGCGGCTTCTCGCTGAACGTCTCCAACCACTTCTCCACCGCCCAGAACATCACCTACGCCGACGCGGTCAACGCCGCACTGCGCTCGACCGGTGGATACACCAAACCGTTCGTCGTGGACACCAGCCGCAACGGCAACGGGTCGAACAACGCCGAGTGGTGCAACTCCGCCGGCCGCAGGATCGGCGCGACGACCCAGCAGGGAGGCGGTGCCGAGATGCTCCTGTGGGTCAAGACCCCCGGGGAGTCCGACGGCAACTGCGGCGTAGGCGCCGGTTCCGTGGCAGGCCAGTTCCTTCCTGAGGTCGCCTACAGGGCGATCTACGGCTACTGATCTCCCGCAGTCTCTCGCGGGCCCGCCCCCACCACGGCCAACGGCATCGGCGCATCCGCCGCGTACCGTCAGGGGCGTGGGCCCCCGTCCGATCGCCGACACCGAAGTCCCTCTCGTCGACGCCTACTTGTACTTGTACATGGCGTCAGCAAGGCCGGTACACCCTCTCGCCAAATCAAGCAGGCCGTTGCGCCGAGCAGTCTTCTCGATATCCACCGGTGCAAGAGTTGCCAACTCTCGTACCCTGAACGGGCTTTCTGAGGTACCTGCTTATATGCAGCGGTAGAGGAAGCCCACTCGTTGCAAGGCGTGACGGTCACTGCACTGCACAGCTCCGCCCTTCGGCATTACCTTCCAGCGAAACGCGGACGCATTGCGTGGGTAGCAGGTTGCGGACGACATCCGAAATTTACAGAGAAGCGTGCGTGATCTAGTTCACTTTGCCCTGGCTTTGAAGATCGACAGTGCAAGGGATAGCGTCACCGACGTCCGAAAGCGGTGGTCCAGACCAAGCCACCGAATTTGAGGACGAATTGCACACGACCATGTGCAGGGGGGAAGAAGCCATCGGGGGAGGCTCTGCATTGCCACGCGTTCGCCGCCCTTGGGGCCCCATCCCCCCTTTGTGCACATAGCACCAAGGGGAAGTATAGATGAACCACAACTCCATCCGTTATGCAGCCGCCACAGCCCTGGCAGCTGTCACCCTCGGCGTCGCCGCTCCAATGGCCAGTGCTACCGAGGCGCACCGAGCCGTTCCCGCTCAGGTCTCCGTCGAGCAGATCACCGCGGCCGACCTCGTCTCGCTGATCGCGGCAAGCCCCGCCGCGCAGACCAACGGTGAAGCGTCACTCACCCCGGAGGCCCTGCAGGAACTCCAGGAAATCTCGGAGCAGCGCCAGTACGCGGGCGGCCGGGTCGGCGCCGCCATCGCTCTGCTGAAGAAGTCCGGCGGCCTGGTCAAGGCCGGCGCCAAGGCGGCGCTCGGCGGCATCAAGAAGTACAACGACTGGGTCAGCAGCCTCTCCAACTGGAACCCGGTCAAGTGGGCCCTGAAGGGCCTGCCCACGGCTGCTCAGTACGAGGTCTACGAATGGCTGCGCAAGCAGCTCTGACCTGGTCTGCCGGGGCGCGGCCCGCGCGGCCGCGCCCCGGCAGCCTCAGTCTGTCGTACTGCTCCTGCCCCAAGGGACCGGAATGTTGAACCATAAGCAACTGCAGCTCGGAGCAGCGGCGGTCATCGCTGCCGTCGCTCTGGGGGCCGCCGCACCGGCTGCCTCCGCACAGGAGAGCGTTCACACCGCTCGCACTGTTGGCGCCCCCGCCGGAATGTCCGCGGCACAGGCACAGGCACAGCACATTCTGTCCTCACCGCAATTGCGCCCGCACCTGAGCGGCACGGGCCGGGCCCTGCTCCAGGCTGCGGCCGGGGGTGACACGCGCCCCGAGATCCAGCGGGGTGCCGTCAACTCGGCGGCCAAGGCTGCCTTCGGCCTCATCAAGAAGGCCGGTGGAAAGGTCCTGTCGGGCGCTTCCAACGCCGCGAAGAAGGGCGTGCCGGCCTTCAAGAAGTGGGCCGACGGCCTGGCTTGGTACCACCCGGTGCGCCTGGCCGTCGCCGCACTCGGCGGCGAGGGCATCAAGCAACTGGTGAGCCTCCTCGCCGGGTGATCAGCGAATCGTGTGGCGGCGCGCAGCCGCCACACGATCATCCGCCCCCCATGGGCCGATCGCGCACCCCGCTCCCCCACCCCCCACCGCAGGAATACGCCATGCACTCCGACACGGGCCCTTCCCAGGCCCACGCCCCCGGCCCTCCCCCGAGCTCCGAGGAGAAGCCCGGTTGGGCAGCCGCCGGCCTGATCACCACCTGCTTCTTCGTCGCCGTCCACTGGGGCGGCACCAGCGGCTGGTGGCACGCACTGTGGATTCCCCTCCTGCTCCTTTCCGTTCTGGGCGCAGGATATGAATGGACGGTCCTCGTAAAGGCCCGTTTCCGCATGGAGTGGAGCGAATGGCCCACCATGATCGGCACGCACACTGCGCTCCTTGCCGGCACCGCCATCGCGCTCGGCCTGCTCCAGCTGTGACCTTCCGCGATACCCCGACAGGAATTCCCCTTCACGACCTGTGAGCGGAAAGGCGCTTTCCATGTCCGACGCTCCCCCCGGCTGGCCTCCGCCCCGTCCCGGCCGGGCCGCCACTCCCCTACCTCCCCCTGCTCCCGCCGCGACCCCCGCCCCGCCGGGCTCCCGCTACGACGAACAGGCCCGCAACGGCAGACAGACCCGACAGGGCAGGACCGCCGAGATCTTCTTGGCGGTCCTCTTGCTGGCCGGCGTGACCATAGCCGTCACCGTCGCCGGCGCGGTCCTCGCGCTCGCACTCGGACTCGACGCCCCAGACCCAGAAAGCGAGCAACTCTTCGCGAACCCCGTCGCCGACCAGGCAATCACCCTGATCGGTCTCGCGGTGGCCACCCCGGCCGTACTTCTCGCCGTCCGCCTGTGCGGACACCGGCCCATGGGCACGGTGTCCTCGGTCACCGGGAAACTACGACTGGGATGGCTGGGGCGGTGCGCCCTGGTCGCGTTCCCGCTGATGACCCTTCAACTGGGACTGCTACTCCTGTGGACGTACCTGTCGGAGAACCCCGCCGACGGCGGTGAACAGGCTGTCGAGTTCGAGTCCTGGCCCGTCCTGCTGGCGAGCCTCGTCGTGCTGTGGGCGCTGGTGCCGTTCCAGGCGGCAGCCGAAGAGTATGTCTTCCGCGGCTGGCTGGTGCAGGCCTTCGGCGCCTGGCTGCGCAACCCCTGGCCCGGCATTGTCGTCGCCTCGCTGCTCTTCGCGCTGGCGCACGGCTTCGGCGAGACAACCGGCTTCGCGCTGCTCCTCTACTCCGCACTGTGGTGGGGCTGGCTGGTCCTCCGTACCGGTGGCCTCGAAGCAACCATCGCCCTGCACACCGCGAACAATGTTCTGACCTTCACCGTCGCGGCAGTCTTCGGCGAACTCTCCGACACCGGGACCGCCGCGGACGCCCCCTGGCAGGCCCTCGTCCTGGAACTCCTCTTCGCCCCCGCCTACTGCCTCCTGATCGCCCGCATGGCCCGACGCCGGGCCATCGCCACGACAACTCCGTAGGGTCTGCCGGCACCTTCATTCTTGGGACACCCCACCGCCGACGGCTGCCGGGGAACCAGAACGACTGCAAGGCGTGGGCGGAATCCGAGGCTCGTCATGCCCCATCGTCGACGCAAGGGCGAAGACCTGCCCGCTGGAAGGAAGTGGACAACAAGTCCCACAAGGGGGTCCGTGCCTGTTCGGGCACGTTTTCGCCTGAATGAACCCTTCTCAGTAACGCCGCGTGACAGTTCGTGATCTTCGCTCAGGTGGTGCGGCCGTGTTCCAGCTGGAGCAGGACGAGGGCGGCTCGGGCGATCCAGGTGATGCCGCTGGGGTCGAGGCTGACCCGGCGCAAGGCCTTGAAGGTAACCTTGCGCAGGGCGTTGGCCCGCTCGGCGACAGCATGTACGCCTCGGATGACCGAGTTGAACGCCTGCTGTTCGTCGTCGAGTTCGCCGCCCTTGGGCTTCTTGACCGGGTGGCGGAAACTATCGCCGGCGTTCTCGTAGCCGAGGTCGGTCAGGGTGGGAATGTCCAGTGTGGAGGCGAGCCGGTTGAGGGCGCCGACCAGGCCGTGGGTACGGGCACAGGTGGTGTCGTGCTCGCGGCCGGGGCGGACCGGGGAGGCCCAGATCGGCCAGCCGTCGGGGGCGGAGATGACCTGGACGTTGCCGCCGTGGTGCTTGTGCTTCCCGGACCACCAGACCACCAGAGGTCGGCGCCGTTGGGGCCGGGGCGGCGACGCGGTCGGTACGGATGACGGTGCCGTTCAGGTTGAGATGGGTGTGGTCGGCGGCCGTCGCCTGTTCCAGCGTGGTGGACAGATCCCGGGCGTGGTCGGCGAGCACGGTCAGTCCCTCGTGCAAGTAGCGGTACGCGGTGGGTACCGAAACCCTGTTGGCCCGGACGAGTTGTGCCAGCCGGGTCCCGTCGACGAACCACCGCAGCACCAGGACACTCTGCTTGAAGACGCCCAGAGCACGGCCTTGCGGGTGCCGAGCCGTTCGCGGTGCTCGCGCAAGAGCCGGGCGAGAGTCTCGGCGGTCTCCCTGCCGATGTCGAGTGTTGCGGTGTAGGTGATACTGGTCAACGCGTGAATCCTGTGGGTTCCGGAACGTGATCTTCGCGGGCCTGTTCCTACCAGGGGCTTCTCGCGTATCTGATGCCGGGTCAAGCCCGTCTGATGGCCCTGGTCGGTCAGGAAGATCGCGGATCTCCCGGACGGGCGGCCCAGCCAATACTCTGAGACCCGCCCGCACTACCTGGGAGAGTCATGACAAGTAGGTTTACCGAGTTGGCCGTTGACTGCCACGAACCGGAGAGGCTCGCGGCCTTCTGGTGCGAGGTCTTGGACTTCAAGGTGATCGACCGGAGCGAGGGCAAGGTCGAGATCGGCTCCTGGGTGCCGACCGTCGAGGATGTTCGGGCCCGCCAGATGCCGCCCACCCTGCTGTTCATCCAGGTGCCCGAGGGCAAGACCGTGAAGAACCGGCTTCACCTCGACGTCAGCCCGATCGACGGCAGCACCGAGGACGAGGTGACCAGATTGCTCGGCCTCGGCGCCACCAAGACGGATGTGGGCCAGGGCTCGGGCCGAAACTGGGTGGTCATGACAGACCCTGAGGGCAACGAGTTCTGTGTCCTGCGCACCCTGACACCGCAGAACTAGGCCGCGAGCGGGCAACCGCACCCCGTTACACACCGCAACCGTAACGTTGCCGAGAAGACCTCAATGAAGACCTGGAAGATCCTGCGTGACTGTCGCCTCAAGGGCGACGGAGTCCACCACGCCATGCTCGGCACCGCACGAATGCACAACCTCGCCCGCCGGATAGATCAGCGGGTGGCGCAGCGGCCGACCACGTCCGAGGCGACCCAGAGATCATTTACGGGACAGGTATCAGGTCGCGCGGCTTGTTGGCGCGTCCCGCTCCGTCAACAGCGACCGCGCGACGACGTCGAGCAAGCGATTGGCTCGGGAGGCGAGCGCGGGTTGGTCGCCGGCCCAGGCCAGCATCGCTATCAGGGCGAAGAGGTCGTCCCCGTCAATGTCCGGGCGGGCGGCCTTCGCTTCCTGGGCGCGGGTCAGGAGTCCGGCGCCGGCCGCGCGCAGCGTGACGCACGAGGTGTGCAGAGCCGAATCGGTGTCATCGATGGCGGCTGCCATCAGTTCGGTCACGCCTCGGTACTCCGTGGTCCATGCGACGCATTCACTCACCCACGTCACGAGCGCCTCCGCAGACGCCCGCGACGTCGTGAGCCCCTTCGCCCTGGCGGTCAACGCCTCGAAGCTCTCGTGCAGCAGTGCCTCCAGGAGCGCCTCGCGGGTCGGAAAGTGCCGCAGCAAGGTCGCCAGCCCGACGTTTGCCCTGCGCGCCACATCACGCATCGATACATCGATGCCGTGAGCAGCGACGGCGGGGCGCGCCACCGCGAGCAGGTGGGCACGGTTCTTCACGGCGTCGGCACGCATCGCACTCCCTCGGTTGCCAAACGGTTCACCGATCCATATATTCGGATCGGCGAACCGTTTATTCGGTCCAGTGATCCACATAAGCGTAACCCGCCTTGCGACCAGGAGGACGATGATGACCCGACGCACGATGAAGGCGATCAGGCTGCACGAGTTCGGAGGTCCCGGTGTGCTCCGGTACGAGGATGTGCCCGTCCCCGTTCCGGCGCCGGGCGAAGTCCTCGTCCGCGTGAAGGCGGTCGGCCTCAACCCTCCCGACTGGTACGTCCGCGAAGGCATGCCCGGCGTCCCGGACGAGTTCAAGCCTCCCTTCGACCTGCCGCTGATTCCGGGGACCGACATCTCGGGGGTCGTGGAAGCCGTCTCCGACGATGTCCAGGGTTTCGCGCCTGGCGACGAGGTGGTGGGCCTGCTCCGCTTCCCCGACGAGATGCAGAGTGGTGCATACGCAGAGTACGTCGCCGCACCAGCGAGCGACCTCGCGCCGAAACCGGCCACCGTCGACCATGTCCAGGCCGCCGCCCTGCCCATGTCGGGACTGACGGCATGGCAGTACCTGATCGACGTCGGGCACGAGCACCCCTCCCCGTTCCAGGCCGCCCGGCACCAGCCCGTGCCCCTGAACGACGGCATGACCGTGCTCGTCAACGGTGCCGGCGGCGGAGTCGGCCACCTCGCCGTGCAATTGGCCGCATGGAAAGGTGCCCGCGTCATCGCGGTCGCCTCCGGCGCCCATGAACAGTTCCTGCGCGACCTGGGCGCCGACGAGTACATCGATTACACCAAGCAGCGCCCTGAGGAAGTCGTCCGCGACGTGGATGTGGTTTTGGACGCCGTTGGAGGGCCGGCCAGCCGGCGCTTCCTGCCCGTCGTCAAATGTGGCGGGGCTCTGTATCCGGTGTACGTCGGGGAGTTCGACGAGGAGGAGAACGCGAAACTGGGCATCACCGTCACCGGCACGCAGGTACGCGCGAACGGCACGCAACTCGCGGAGCTCGCCGCGCTGGTGGACGCAGGCACCCTACGCGTCGCCGTGGACAGCACATACCCGCTCGCGCACGCTCAGGCGGCACACGAGCGTGCAGCCAAGGGCCACCTTCAGGGCAAGATCGTGCTCACCGTCGACTGAGCGATGGAGCGATGCTGAACCCACCTATGGGACGCTACGGCCCCCAGCTCCTGGCCCGCCTCGCGCAGACGCCCGGACCGTCAGCTGAATGACTATGACCGAACTGAGCGACGGGGTGTTCTCTAGCCGGCCCGGCTTGACCCACCAGGCCGGGCTGCTCCAGAAGGCGGGGCTCATGAACGCCGTCATGCACCGCGTACGTACGCGACCACATACGCACCCAGCCGCCCCGCTCCGCAGCCCGAAATGACACGAGCACATCCGGTCCCAGGCCGCACGCGTGGTCATGAGGCCGAGGTCGAACGCTCGGTCATGGGTGAGACGGGGTGATGGCGGCTGAGAGCCGGTCGCGTCAAAGGTCTCGACAAGCGCGTCGTCCGCGCTGAACTACCCCCAGGCGGCGGGGAATTCGAGGGCGGGTGGGCCGGACCCGGCCCAGGGTCTCGATCATGCTCTCGGTCATCTGCAACTGGCATTCCCTGCGCATCCGTTCGGTGCCCCTGACTCGGTACTGACCGAGCATCCCGTCGGCACCTGGTCATCCGCGCACGTTCATCGTTCGCCTCAGGTTGACGAGGATTCCCTTCATGCGTACCACCGCACTCCCCACCTTTGTGTTCGTCCACGGTGGGTCAAGCAACGCCCGCGCCTGGGGGCCGTTGCAGAACGAGCTGGCACTTCACGGGCACCGTTCGTACGCCGTCGACCTGCCCGGTCACGGCGACCGCGCCGGCCAGCCTGCCGCCTACTACCGGCAGCCACAGGACCTGACGGCGCTGGCCGCCGCCCCCTCCTCGATGCGAGGGATCACCTTGCGGGACAACGTCCGTCACGTGGTGGATGTCCTGCACCGGCTCGCCCCGTCGGGGCCTGTGGTGCTGGTGGGCAACAGCTTCGGCGGCCTGACCGTCACCGCCGTCGCGAATGCCGTGCCCGAACTCCTCGACCGTACCGTCTACCTCTCCGCGGTCTGCCTCAGTGATCCGATGGTCACTGAGGAGTGGGACGTCCTCGACGACAACCTGCTGGACGCCGCAGCCGCCCGCATCACCGTGCCGGACACCGCGGCGCAGGGGGTGGTACGGCTGAACTGGCGCGCCGCGCACACCGACCCCGTACTGTTCGCGCAGCTCAAGGGGGCGGTCATGGCCGACTCCAGCGACCACCAGTTCCGTGTGCTGCTCGACTCCATGGACCCGGACGAGAACTCCGCGGTACTGGAGGAGGGCGCGGTGGCCCGAGCCGCGCGATGGGGCACGGTCCCGCATACCTTCGTACGCCTCGGCGAAGAGCTGAGCATTCCCCCGGCCGTCCAGGACTACATGATCCGAGAGTGGATCACGAGTGCGCCTGCCGGGGCGAGTGGGCCGGAGCCCACCGGTGGATGACTTCCCACCGCGGGAACCGGCGCCGGCAGAGTCCTGTCTCCCGCCGTCCCGGCACCGCTCAGAACCCGTACCGCACGAACCGCATCGCGTGCGCCAGTGGCGGCACATGGGCGAGCGCCCTGGTCAGGCGTCCGGCGATGCCCGGCTGGTGGCGCGCGATGAGGTCCACGGCGGACACCTGATCCAGCAGGCGCAGGGGCGGATGCTCACGGGCGAATGCGGCGGGCGATGGCAGCGCCCAGCGAAAACCCGTGCCCGCGCGCCGCATTGACGGCTGCAGACCGGCGACGGTCCTGACCCAGGGGGCCACCCCGTCGAAGACGAACCGGCCGCTCGCGAAGTGGCTCGGCACGCGGTCCGCGAGCCGGGCCACGTCGTCCGGTGCGAGGTACATCAGCAGCCCCTCCGCCAGTACCAGGGCCGGACGGTCCGCGGGCACGTCGTCCCACCACGCCGCTTCCGTGACCGACGATCCGATCGTCCGGACCCCTTCCACCGGTCCGTACAGGCGCTCACGCAGTTCGATCACATCGGGATGGTCGACGTCGATCCACCGTGCGGTCACCGGCCTGGCCACCCGCAACGGCCTGCTGTCGAGCCCGCATCCCAGGTGCAGTACCAACCCGTCGGGGTGCTCTTGGAGAAACTGGCGGGTCCAGGTGTCGAACTGACTGGCCCTGGTCGCGACAAGAGGCGCGTTGCCCCTGAGATTGCGCAGCCGCTCGAAGTCGTAGTCGATCCGGTCCATCGTCTGCTGCGCGTGGCGGTCGCCCAGGATCGGCCGCGCGCGGCGGTTGTCCAGCGCGCGCAAGTACAGCGCCATCAACAGGGTTTCCTTCTCCTGCCCCAGACGGACCTGTTCTGTCATGGAGTCTCCTCCCCTCGTGGCTCGCTGCCCGGCCCTCCCGGTGCGAGTATCGGCTGGTGCGGGTTCCCGCGCACCTCCACCCGTTGCGTTGGCGCTCCGCCGCCGAGCACCGCGACACTGGCGCGCACTGCCGACGGCTGCCAGCAGCGCGCGCTCGCGGGGGCATCGCAGGACGCGGTCTAAGCCGTTTCGCGTTTGACCGCGATCATGACGGCGTCATCGTCCAGACGACCACCTACGTGGCGCAGCAAATCGCCCTCCAGCCGGGAGAGGAGTGCCTCCGGGCTCGTGTCCGTCCACCCGGCGATGCGCTCCAGGAGCGGGTAGAAGTCTCCCGTGCTGCCGCGGGCCTCGGTCACACCGTCGGTGTACATGAGCAGGAGTCCGCCGGCTGCCAGCGGAAAGCTGGAGGCGACGTAGCGCTGCTGCGTCAGCTCTCCCAGGCCGAGTGGAGGCGCCGGGTGCGCAGTCTCCACCACCCTGAGGCGGCCGGCGTGCATCACGACCAGCGGGGGGTGCCCACAGGAGATCATCTCTACGTCCCGGCCCTCGTCGGGGATGTCCAGAACCACTGCCGTGATGAACGTTTCCGCGTGAATCCCCTGATCATGTCGGCCTCGGCGCACACTCCGGTCGAGGTATGCGACCAGCTCGTCCAGGCGCGACGGGTAGGGCGCGGCGACACGGAACGCCCCCAGCAGCAGCGCGGCGTCCTCGACCGCGCCCATGCCCTTTCCCCGCACGTCGCCGACGATCAGCCGGGTGCCGGAATCCGTGCGGACCGCACCGTACAGATCCCCTCCGATACGGGCTTCGGCCTCCGCCGCGAGGTAGCGGGAGGCGACGCGCAGCGGCCCGAGCCGTCCGGGCATCGGCGGCAGCACCACACGTTGAGCGGCATCGGCCACGTACCGCACCTGCCGGAGCTCCCCGGCCCGACGTTCCCGCACCACGCAGAAGATCACCAAGCTCGCTCCGACCAGCACCAGGGCGAGGATCTGCGCCTCGTGGTTGGCCGAGAGCAGCTCGTCCGGATCGCGCGCCACCCCGATGGCCGTCTGAGCCAGTACCGCCAGTCCAGCGACCAGCCCCACCGTCCAAGGTCCGCCGAACATGGGTGTGACGGCCGGAGCCGCCACCAGCAGAGGGCCCAGGTGAATGTCCGGCGGCGCCAGTACGTCGACCACCGACACTGCGGCAATCCATACGACCGGGACGGCGACCCACGCGCGACCTCCTCGCACACGTCGGCGAAGCGCTGCAACAAGTTGCGACATGGCTCCTCTCTACACGGACCCGCGACTGTCACACCTCCAGCCACGCGGGCCCCAAGTGCCCGACGGGCCGCAGTCGGCGCGGGCGCTCTTGATATTGCCGCGAGGGAGGGCTGGAAAGAGGACGTGCCCGTTCCGGTCGCTGATCGTCCCGTTGAACGTACGGAAGACCGGCCTCCCCGCCGCTGACAAGGCCATTTTCGGTCACGGCCCCGACCGTCCGAAAGTCGGTCCTCGCCTCCATTTGTTTAATTCGAAACGAGTGGTGCGATCAAATGCCTCTGTCCCTTGAACAAGGTACGCAGACGCGGGTGTCGAGGCCCAAGGGGCGGGAACTCGATCGCTTGTCCTGAACCGTGTCCCCAGTCGATTCAAGGAGAAGTCGTATGAACGAACAGAGATGATTCGCCCTCTATGCACCTTGGCAGAGGTATTTGCTGGATATCGGAAAGAGCGCCTGCTCACGTGCCGTGAGAGAACCGCTTGCATGCATGAAGGACTGTCGTTCCGCCAGAATTATGGAGACACCATGCATAAATCCGCACCCCTTGACCTCGGACTCTCCTGTGCCGAACATCTCGCCCGTGTTCCCGGCGCTCTCCTGGACTGCGTCTCGGACGACCTGTCCCTTCTTCTCGCGTACCACGGCGTGCGGGAGAACGAGGAGCCGTTCTCCGTGGACTGGCGATTCGATCTCCGTGAGGACCCGGGCGGCGCGCCGCCGCGGCTGCGAATGCCCGCCGCTGATCTGGAAGCGCGCATCGCTGCACGAACCGGGCTTCTGCTGACCTGGCGAGCCGCAGCGGACACCGACCGCGACGCCCGGGACTGGGCGGAACAACTTGAGGGCGGACGGCCGGTCCTCGTGGTGGGGGACGCCTACCACCTCCCCTGGCTTCCGTACCACGGCAACGAGCACATGGACCACGGCTTCGTCGTCGACGGCGTCCACGGCTCCCTCCAGCACCCGCGGGAACTGGTGCTGGACGTGATCGACCCTTACGACAACGCCACCCGCTGGGGAACCTCCAGGCCGCTGTCCACCACGATCTCGCTGGCCGACCTCGCCCCGGCGCTCCCCGGCGGACGATGGGGCGTTCTGCGGAACGTCCCCCAGGCGGACAGTCACCCTTCGGCCGAGCAGCTCATGGCAGACAATCTGCTGGGCCTGCGATCAGCTGTCGGGGAGAACGCCTTCAAGGCATTCTGTGCGGGTCTGGACGACAGCAATCCGGATAGCTGGGACCACTACACCCTTCAGACGTGGCTACTGGCTCGCTCCAGGGCTTTGCACCTCCGCTGGCTGACAGCCCACGCGCATGAATTGCGGGATTTCAGCCGGAACGCCGTGGATCTTCCCGTCCTGTTCGGCGAGAACGTGGCCAATCCGTGGAAACAGGCTGCTCAGTCCTGTTACCTCGCAGCTCGGCGGAGCGCGGCCGGCAAGAGCGCACCCCCGTCGGCCCGCGAAAGCCTGGAACGTGCCGCAGCGTCCGAGGCTGAGTTCGTCGAGTTCCTGGGCAGGCACTCCCAGTGAACGACTTCCTGTGAACGACTTTCCTGTGCAGCGACTCCCTGTGCAGCGACTTTCTGTGACACGAATTCCTGTGAAACGACGTCCGTTCCCCTCAGACACAGGTCAGGAGAACAATGTTCTGGTACGAACGCATTCTGGACACGGCCGCGCGACATCCGGAAACCGTCGCACTGGAGGAAGCGGAACGGCCGGTTTCGTACGGCGAGTTGCGGGGCGCCGTCGACGCGATATCGGCTTGCCTGCGGCGGCTGTCCCCTGACCACGGACGCATCGCCATCGAGACGCACAAGGTGCCCACCACCGTCGCGGCCATGTTGGCAGTCCTCGACAGCGACCGCTCCTACGTACCGCTCGACCCCGCATCTCCGGCCGAGCGCCGGCAGTTCGTGCTGCGCGACGCCTCGTGCGCGTTGCTCATCACCACGCGACCCGAGCGGGAGGACGCGGACCTGTCGGTTCCCGTCCTCGTACTCCCGGAGAATCCCGGCGACCTCACCACCCTGCGCCGGCACCTGGACGCGGTCGCACCCCCGCTCTCCACCGCTGCGGAGCACCGTCCGGTGGTCGGCGATCAGGTCGATGGCGTCCGCACGGAGGCGGACGCGGAGGCGTACGTCCTCTACACCTCCGGCTCCACCGGGACCCCCAAGGGCGTGGTGATCAGCCGTCGCAACGTCATGTCCTTCCTGGACTCGGTCGGCAGCGCCTACCCGCTGCACCGCGGCGACCAAGTGGCTGTGCACGCCCCTCTCCACTTCGACCTGCCCGTGTACGACGTCTATGTGGGCCTCGCCGCCGGTGCGACCCTGCACCTGGTTCCGGAGCGAACCGCCCTCTTCCCGCAGGCGTTGACGCGCTTCCTTCAGGAACGCCGCATCAGCCACCTGTACGCCGTACCGTCCGCCCTGACCGCGCTCCTGCACCGCGGCTCCCTGAAGCCCGGCAGCCTGCCCGACCTGCGTCAAGTTCTCTACGCCGGTGAGGAGTTCCGGCCGAGTGCGCTGGCGTCCTTCCTGGCAGCCGTCTCCCCGGCTCGGATCGCCAACCTCTACGGACCCATCGAGACCAACGTGGTCACCGCGTTCGACGTAGCACCCCACGACGTGGAGAGCGGTCGGGTCCCGCTCGGCCACCCCGTGCCCGGAGTCACCCTCGCCCTGCGCACGGCGGACGGCACAGTCACCGAACGGGCCGCGGTGGAGGGCGAGATACTGATCGCCGGGGACTCGGTGACCCCCGGCTACCTCAACCGCCCCGAGCTGTCGGCGGACACCACGGTGGTCGCGACCAGCGAATCGGGCCCGCACCGCTTCTACGCGACCGGTGACTTCGCCCGGCGTGGCGACGACGGGCTGCTGCACCTGCTGGGCCGGCGGGACGGACTGGTCAAGACCCGCGGCTACCGCGTCGAACTCGGTGAGGTGGAAGCGGTCCTCGGCGATCACCCGATGGTTGCCGACGTGGCCGTTCTGGCCGTACCTGACCCACGGCTGACCAACACGCTCACCGCCCTGGTCGTGCCCTCCGGCGCCGGAACGGACCTGCCCGAGTCAGAACTGTCCAAGGTACTCACCCAGCACTGCCGCACCAGGATGCCCGCCTACATGGTGCCCGGATCCCTCAGCGTCGTGCCCGAACTGCCGCGCACCAGCACCGGCAAGGTCGCGCGCTCCGCACTGCGCGACCTCGCCCTTCCCTCGGCGGGAGGCGCCCGATGAGCGGCGTCGCGCAGCCGCGGGCGGACCTGGTGGCACTGGAGGCGGACGTGTTGGCACTGGAGAACGAGGCGGCCGGGCTGGTGGCCGACCACCTCGGCCTGTCCGCGGACCAAGTGCGTTCCGCAGCCTCGCTGTTCGACCTCCCCGGGTTCGACTCGCTGGCCGTGGTGGCCGTACTGGACGGCCTGGAGGAGCGGTTCGGCCGCGAGGTTCCTCCCGAGCGCATCGTGCCGGAGGCGTTCGAGACGCTCGGCTCCCTCGCCGCACTCTTCCTGTCCGCAGGCCCCGCGGGGCCCAACTCCCCCGAGGAGGCAGCCACATGACCGTCACCCTGCTCCACGACCTGCTCGACCGACAGTCGGCGAGCACCCCCGACGCGCCGGCACTCACCCGGGGGGACACCACCTGGACCTACCGGGAGCTGCGGGAGCACAGTCAGGTGCTGGCCGCGCACCTCGCCGACCAGGGGGTCGGCCGCGGCGACCGGGTACTGGTCCTCGCCCCCCACGCCGCCGAGACGGTCGCCGCGCTCTTCGCCGCCTCCCGGCTGGGCGCGATGTACTGCGTGGTGAGCGACCAGACACGGCCCTACCACCTGCGCCACATCCTGGCCGACAGTGAGCCCGCGGTCGTCCTTGCCACCGGGGAGGCCGCAGCCCACGTAGAAGGTCAGAGCGGGTGCACCGTGCAGTGGTACGACGCACGCACACAGTCGTCACCGGTCGTTGCGACGTCACGAGAGGCCGAGAGCCGACAGACCGGTGCGTCGGTTGCTGCCGCGTCACCATCTGCCGACAACCGACAGACCGATGTGCCGCTTGCTGCCGCTTCACCATCGGCCGACAACCGACAGCCCCGCGTGCCCGTCGACGCAGCACCACCATCGGCCGAGAGCCGTCAGCCCTGCATATCGGTCGACGCCGTCGCTCTCACCTACACCTCCGGCAGCACCGCCATGCCCAAGGCGGTCGTCTCCACCCACCGCCAGGTCCTCTTCGCGGCCTCCGCCGTGCAGGAAGTGCTCCGGTACCAAGCCGGCGACCGTATCTTCTCCTGCCTTCCGCTCTCCTTCGACTACGGCCTCTACCAGGTCTACCTGGCCTGCGCGTCCGGCGCCCATCTCGTGCTCGGCGACAGCAGTCAGGCCGGTCCCGGCCTGCTCACGGCGCTGCGCGACCACGGCGCCACCGTCCTCCCGCTGGTCCCCTCGCTTGCCTCCAACCTGCTCCGGCTCCTGGCCCGGTCCGACAGTGCTCCGCCGCCCCTGCGGCTCGTCACCAACACGGGTGCGGCGCTCTCCCCCGGTCTCAGCGCCCAGCTCCGCCAGGCCGTCCCCAACCTCGCCGTGGTCCCCATGTACGGACTCACCGAGTGCAAACGCGTCTCGATCGGGGAACCGGACCTCGACCTGGTACGCCCCGGCTCAGTCGGCCGTCCGCTGAGGGACACCGAGGTCTACGCCGCCGGCCCTGACGGCCTGCCCCTGCCGGCCGGGCAGACGGGGGAACTCGTGGTCCGCGGACCGCACGTGATGGCGGGTTACTGGCGCGCCCCCGAACTGACCGCCGCCCGGTTCGCACGGGACGAGATCGGCCAGCCGCTGCTGCGTACGGGCGATCGCGGCCGGGTCGACGCCGACGGCTACCTGTACTTCGCGGGCCGCGACGACGACCAGTACAAGCAGCGCGGCTTCCGGGTGAGCGCCGTGGAGGTGGAGGCCGCCGCGCTGGACATCCCGGGAGTCCGCCTCGCCGCCGTGCTGCCACCGGCCGACGGACACGAGGCGGTACTGGCGGTCAGCGCCGACATGCCCGTAACCCACCTGGCCAAGGAACTGGGCGAGCGCCTCGACCCGGTAAAACTCCCGTCCGCGTACCGGGTCCTCGACGAGCTTCCGCTGAGTGTCAACGGCAAGGTCGACAAGCGGGCACTGGCCGAGACGCTGCGTGCACCCGGGGCCGCCGTATGACACTCCTGGCCGACCTCGCGCTGACCTACGGCACCCCCGCCTACGTCTACGACCTCCAGATGATCCGTTCCGCCCACGCCGACCTGCGGGCCGCACTGCCGTCCGGGGCCGAGCTGTACTACTCCGTCAAGGCCAATCCGCACCCCCAGGTGATCGCCTGTCTCGCCGGGCTGGGCTGCCGGACCGAGGTCGCCTCGTGCGGGGAACTCGATGCCGCGCTCGCGGCGGGGGTGGCGCCGGAGCGGATCCTGCTGACGGCCCCGGCCAAGAGCGAGAGCACCGTCCTGAACGCCCTCGCCCGCCGGGTCACCCACTTCTCCGTGGACTCCCCGACCGACCTCGCCCGCATCGCCGGTCAGGCCGAACGGATCGGTGTGCCGGCCGACTGCCTGCTGCGGGTCAACGCCGATCAGGCCGTGCCCGGCATGGGGTTGTCCATGACCGGAACCGCGTCGCAGTTCGGCGCGGACGCCTCGTGGATCCTGCGGGAACCGCATCTGTTCCAGGGCCATGACATGGCTCGGGTGACGGGCCTGCACCTGTACATGGGGACCAACATCGGTGAGCAGGAACGGCTGCTGCGGCAGTTCACCATCGGGGTCGAACTGGCCGCCGAGCTGCGTGCGTCGCTGGGCGACCACCTCAGGACCATCGATCTCGGGGGCGGTTTCGGGACCCCGTTCGCCCGAAGCGGCGAGCGCCCGGTCTTCCCCGCCCTGGCCACGGAACTGGCGTCCGTTCTGGACGGCGGTCTGCCTGGCTGGCGCGACGGGGACATCACCGTCGCGTTCGAGTCGGGCCGCTACCTCACGGGGGACTGCGGCCATCTGCTGACCACCGTCCTGGACACCAAGGAGTCCAAGGGGACACGGTTCACCGTCCTGGACACCGGGATCCACCACCTCGGCGGCATGTCGGGGCTCCGGCGGGTGCCTCCGGTCTCCCCCGACGTCATCCGGGCCGCGGAGACCGACGATCACGGGTCCACGCACGCGTACGAGGCCGATCCCCGGGCCACGCGTCCGTACGAGCCCGATCCCCGGCCCACGCATCCGTACGAGCCCGATCCCCGGCCCACGCACGCGAACCGGCCCGGGACCCGGACCGCCTCCGACGTCGAGTCGCAGCAACCGGGCGTACTCGCAGGACCTCTGTGCACCCCCCTCGACACCCTGAGCCGCAACATCCCCCTTCCCGCCATGGACACGGGCGATGTGCTCGCCATCCCCAACGTCGGGGCCTACGGCTTGTCCGCCAGCCTCGTCGCCTTCCTCGGGCACGCGCTGCCCGTCGAGATCGTCCTCGACGGCGGACACGTCGTCTCGGCGTCCCGACTGCGCATGACCCGTGACCCGGTCGACCCCGAAGCGAACGGGCCCTCGTACCCCGTCCACCACACCGAAGGAGTACACGCATGACAAACGATCAGTTCGAGAACCTGCTGCGCGCCCGGCTGCCCTACCTGCCGGCCGACCAGCCGCTGCGCGACGACGCCAACCTCACACAGCTCGGGCTCGACTCGATGCAGGCCATGGAGCTGCTGTTCGACATAGAGGAGGAGGCGGGCATCACCGTCCCGGACTCGGCCATGAACGCCGAAACCTTCGCCACTCCGTCCAGCCTGCGCGCCGTCGTGGACCAGCAGGCGGCGGAGGAGGCCGCATGAGCGCCGCCGCGACAGTTCCCGTGACCGACCGGCAGGCGGCGCCGATCGCCGCACGCGTCGAGGCCGTACTGCCGGTACTGCGGGCGGATGCCAAGCAGATCGACCACGACGCCGCTTTCCCCGTGCGCGGTCTGGCGGCGCTGCGCGAGAGTGGGCTGATGGGTCTGCTGGTCCCGAGTGAGCACGGCGGGCTGGGCGGCAGCCTGACGGACCTGGCGCACGTCGCGCAGGAGCTGGCCGGGGAGTGCCTCTCGACAGCCATGATCTGGGCGATGCACTGCCAGCAGGTCGCCGCCCTCGTCCGGCACGGCAGCCCCGGTCTGCGGGCGGAACTGCTGCCCCGCATCGCCCGCGGTGAGGTGTACGTCGCCTCCGTCACCAGCGAGAAGTTCAAGGGCGGGCACTTGCTGAGCGCCCGCTCCCCGTTGACCGACGAGGGTGACGGCGCGCTCCGGTTCGACCGGGACGCGCCCATCGTCACCGGCGGGGGGCACGCCGACGGCTTCCTGATCACCTTGCGGGACGGCGTCGACGCGGCCTCCCACGCGGTGACGGCCGTGTACGCCGATCGCGACCGCCTCACGGTGGAGGAGGGGGTCGACCGGTGGAACCCGATGGGCATGCGCGGCACGCACAGCATCCCGCTGCGGCTGCACGGCACCGTGGACGCGAGCGCGGTCGTGGGGCGGCGCGGCGCGTTCAAGGACGTCGCGGTGGCCGACTTCGTCCCCGCGGGTCACATCGCCTGGGCCGCGTGCTGGCTCGGCGCCGTCCGCGGCGCGCTCCGTGCCGTCCTGAACCTGCTCCGGTCGCCGGCGGGACGAAGTCAGTTCGACCTCTCCGGACAGCAGTTGCGCAGCCGGCTGGCCAGGGTCCGGATGGATCTCGACGCCATGGCCGCCCTGCTCGCCCAGGTGACCGCGGAGAGCGACGGGCGTCGTAGCGCCGCCGACGCCGAGTCTCAGCCCGTGCAACTGCGGTTGAACGCCCTGAAGATCTTTACGGCGGAGCGTTCCTTCGCCTGTGTCGACGAGCTGATCCGGGTGGTCGGTCTGCGCCACGGATACATGCGTCACGCCGACCTTCCGCTGGAGCGGCTGTTCCGCGATCTCAGGTCGGCCAGCCTCAACTACGCGGACGACCGTCTGCTCGCGGCGAACGGCGCCATGTGCCTGCTCGACAGGGAGGTCTCCCTTGCCGGCTGAGCGGACCCTCGCGGTGGCCCAGGCGTCGGACGCCACCTCTTGCGACGGTACGCTCACCCGCCTGGAACACGCCCTGGACTCCATGGCGGACCCAGCTTCCCCGGCCGATGGCCGGACACTGATCGGCGCCCTCGGGGAGGCCGGAGTCGTCGCGGACTGCCTGTCGGGACGTGACCCGCAACAGCCACTGCGGCTGCCTCTCCTGCAGAGCGTCCTCGGTGCCCTCACCGGCAGGGTGTCCAACGGCGCCCAACTGGCCTGCCTCCTGCACCTGTCGACGATTGCCCCGCTGTCGCTGCGGCTGGCCGGCCAGGAACGGTCCGGCCCGCTGGTCCGCGGCCGGGCGACGGCCGCCCTGGCCGCGACGGACTCGGGAGCGGCGGGGTCCGACCTGTTGGGGCTGACAACCACCGCGCGCCGGGACGGTGACGCGCTGGTGATCGACGGGCACAAGAGCTGGATCACGGGCGCGCGGTGGGCCGATCACTTCCTCGTCCTGGCCCGCCACCGCGCCGGCCGGCACTTCTCGGACTTCTGTCTCGTCACGGTGCCCGCCGACGCGCGCGGCGTGACGGTCGAACCGCTGGACACCCCGTTGCTGGACGGCGCGGGTCTCGGCTCCCTGGCCCTGGACGGTGTCCGGCTGCCGGCGGAGGCGATGTTGGGGCGGCCAGGCAGAGGCATGGTCGCCTTCACGACCCAGATGGGCGCCGAACGTCTGGCGGGTGGCATGTGGACGGCCGCACTGTGCCGTCGGCTGCTTGCCACCGCCGCCGACGACGCCTCGCGGCGCCAACTGGCCGGCCGCGCCCTGTGGGCGGAGTCCGTCGTACGGCAACGCCTGGGCGGCCTGCTCGCCCGGGTCCGGCTCCTGGAGGCCCTCGTCGACGACATCGTCACCCGCACCTCCGTGACCGGCCGTTTCCCGCTCGCCGACGCTGCCGTGGTCAAGGCCACGGTCGGTCCGCTGGCCGGGGAGGTGGCGGACACCTGCCTCCACCTCGCCGGAGCGGCCGGACTCGCCTCCGACAGTGCCCTGTTGCGTACAGCCCAGGACGTCCGGGCCTTCGCGATCGCCGGAGGGAGTACGGAGACCATGCTGGAGCTGATCGCCGAGGGGCTCCCGGGCGCCTCGGGACGGGAAGGGCCCCGGCCATGACCCTCGTTCGAGTCGGCTCCGCAGCGTTCGTCCGCGTCCTGCCGAGGCCGGAACACGGACAACAGGACGACACCGTACTGTCGCCGGAGGAACGCGCCAGGTGCGCGGGCATGCCACCGCACCGGCGCCGGGAATTCGTGCACGGCCGGAGCCTGGTGCGCCACCTGGTGGCGGAGCTCACCGGCGCCGACCCGAGCCGGATCCCGTTGTGCCTCGACGCCCGGGGGGCGCCCCGCGTGGCGCACGGCGGTCCGGGCGTGTCCATCTCCCATTCGACCCGTCACACGGCGGTGGCGGTCCGGCTCGACGGCCCGGTGGGCGTCGACGTCCAGGAGCCTCCGCCGGTGGTCAACGAGCGGATGGTCCGCCGGTGCTGCGGCGCGCAGGCGCAGGCGCTCCTCGCGCTGGGCCCCTCGGAGGCACGCGTCGCGTTCGCCCGCGTCTGGGCGGTCCAGGAGGCGGTGGTCAAGGCCATGCGGCTGGGGCTTGCCGGGGCACCTTGGCGGGTGCCGGTGCAGCTCAACGAACCGCACGGTCTCTGGCACGGCGTCGCCTGGCGGTCGCTGCCGCACGTCGAGCCGGTGGCGCTGGCCGTGGCCACCTCGTCCGTCGGCCAGGTGTGACCCTGCCCGTTCCCTCATCTCCCACCCTACGGAGGTATCGCCATGACGGCTCACCCGCTCGCTACCACGACGCAGTCCACCCCCGCCTCGTCCGTCGACCCCACCGCGGCCGGGCCCCCCGGTGGTGCGGGAGCGGAGGACTTCCGCGCCTTCATGACCTCTTGGCCCAGCGGAGTCTCGGTGGTCACCGCCCGGCACGGTGACGAGGCGCCCACCGGCTGCACCGTCAACGCCGTACTGTCCTGGTCCCTGCGTCCGCCGATGATCGCGGTGTGTCTGTCCGCGGCGAGCCGGACCCTGCGGACCGTCCGGGCCTCGGGCATGTTCGGACTCAACATCCTGAGCTGGGAACAGCGTCAACTCATCGACCAGTTCGCGACCGCGCCGGCGCACGAACGGTTCGACGGCGTGGTCCCTCTGCACCCGGCAGGGCCGACGCTGTTGAGCGGCGCCTCGGCCGCGGCGCTGTTCACCGTGTGCGCCACGTTCCCCTACACCGATCACGTCCTGGTGATCGGCCGTCCGGTCGGCCACCTGTACACGCAGGACGTGGCTCCCGTCGTCCTGCACAACAGGGGCCGCCGCCATCTGACGGAAGGATGAGACCTGTGCCGACCCTGTCAGCCGATTTCTTAGGAGACAACTCATCGACGAGATCCGACGCCCCGGGATGCAGCTCTTACACCGTGGCGATACTGAGGGGAGACATGACCCCGGAACAAGTGCGGGACGTCGTACACGGAAATGCGGAAAACGACGCGTGCGTGGTGG
Source organism: Streptomyces sp. NPDC091272 (assembly GCF_044757485.1). Taxonomy (NCBI): domain Bacteria; kingdom Bacillati; phylum Actinomycetota; class Actinomycetes; order Kitasatosporales; family Streptomycetaceae; genus Streptomyces; species Streptomyces sp. NPDC091272. The sequence goes on along the minus strand of NZ_JBIVVC010000001.1, from coordinate 617,236 downwards.
TGGTTTCCAGGTTCGTGATGGGCCGCGTCGAAGGAGGGGACAGCGTGTTGCCGACCGTACTGGCGGCTGCCGCAGAGGCCCTCGAACGAAACTGGGACGGCTCCGGGAATTCCACGTGCACGGAGAGCGAATTGCCGGGGATCGTGGACGGTGGCCGGGAGTTGAAGCGCGTCGTCGGGAGCGGGAAAGCAGGTGAGGACACGCCGTGCGCGGCGGCGCAGTCACCTCAGTTGTCCACCCGGGAAAAAGAGACCCTGCTTCTCGTCGCCGACGGATTGACCCGTAACCAGGTAGCACGCCGCATCGGGATAAGTCCGCATACCATCGACACCTATCTCAAGCGCATACGGGCCAAGCTCGGCCTGGGAAACAAGGCCGAACTCGCCAGAGCCGCGGAACGGTACCGGAGCTAGGAAATCTCGTACAGGGCATCGGCCGCGCGCCGGACGGACACAAGGCCGTTGCCGGGCCGGGCACAGGTTCGCTGCGACGCCTCGAAGGCGTCGCAGCGAACGTGTGCCCGGCCCTTGCTCACTCCACCAGCTTGGCCACCGGCTGGTGGCCCGCGCCGCCCGCCGCGCGCAGCAGGGCCACCACCTTGTCGGCGATCTCTCCGGCCGAACCAGCCCCCGGGCGCGGGCCGCCGAAGAAGCTGCGCACCAGCGTCTGCCGCGGGTCGAAGTCGAATCGGACCGTCGTACACGTCATGGGCAGGCCGGGCCGGAACGGACCGAGTTCCGTCGTCCGGGGGGCCGAGGCGTCAGGGCCGGGACGCCCGCTGCCCGGCAGCTCGCCGGTACCGCGGCTGACGTGCAGCTGGACGTAGCTGACGCCCTCCTCCTCAAGTACCGCCCGATAGGCGGGTATCTCCTGTGCCAGCCGCGGGACCGAGAGCCGCGAGTGGCGGACGGCGCGCATCGAGGCGCGGTACATCTCCTGGGCGTGCTCCGCAAGGCTGCGGTCCTCCCGGACGTGGCAGACCAGCGGCCGCTCGTTGATGAAGTAGCCGACGACTTCGCCGGCCTGCTGTCGCCGACGGGTGGAGACGGGGGTCTGGACGACGAAGTCGCGCTGTCCCGTGCGCTGCCACAGCGCCAGTGAGAGGAGCGTGGAGATGGCGGTGAACTCCGACACGCCGAGTTCCACGCTCAGTTGCTGGATCGTGCGGTCCAGTTCCGCGCCGCCGTGCAGGTGGTCGCGTTGGCTGAGGACCGCGGGGCCGGTGACGCCGCGCAGTGTGGGGTCGTGCAGCGGGGAGACGGTCTCCAGGGCTGAGCGCCAGGCGGTGGTCTCGGGAGCCGCACCCCGCTCACCGTCCGCCGCCCGCTGCCGGCAGAGGTCGGCGTAGGCGTTCGGCCCGGGGAGCCCGGGGTGCCGGCCGTCCTCGATCAGGGCTGCCAGTTGGCCTGCGGCGACGACCGAGGAGCGGGCGTCGGACACCAGATGGTCCATGGCGACGACGAGGGCGGTCTGCCCGTCGGCCCCCCGTACGAGCTCGAAGGCCGCCCGCACCGGCTCCGCGGCCGGACCGAGTTCCGCGAGGTGCAGTGCGGCCAGGCGTTCCCGTACGGTCCGCGTGACGTCGGTGGTCTCGATCGTCACCGGCCGGGGGCAGAGGTCTCCCGTCCACTGGGCCGTGGGCGGGCTGTCGCGCAACGCCGTGCGCAGAGCAGCCTGATGCTCGCAGAAGCGGACCACGGCGTCCCGGACGCGTGCCTCTTCGACGCCTGCAGGGAGCGGAAGGGTGAATGTCATGTTGTGCGCCACTCCCGGCCCCAGGAGAGTCTGCGCGTAGAGCATGCTGTGTTGCTCGGCGAGGAGGGGGAAATTCATTCCACTGGCTCCTTCGGGGAATTCGGGCACGGCGATGACTGTGCACCGTATTCCGTATCGTCATTCCCTGCACGTCCCTGAAACAGGGGTCAAGGTGGCGGGGCATCAATTCCCGCCCACCGGGGACCTGGTCGAGGTGTCGATTCGAGCCGGACGCACTGCGGTTGAGGTGCGTTCTCTCCGTCAGGGGAAATCGGCCAGGGTAATCGGCGCGAACGTCCATCGGAGGAGAAACATCGTGACTTCCATACTGATCACCGGCGGGCAGGGCTATGTGGGATCGACGCTGGCCCGTCAACTCGCCGCCCGTGGAGTGCGCGTCACCGTCGTCGACAACTCCTTGGTGCCCGGCGCGAGGATCGCCGGCTCCCGGGTCACCTACGTGGCCGGGGACATCCGCGAACCGGGAGAGTGGCAGTCCGCCCTGCGCGGTGCGGACGCCGTCATCCACCTGGCCGCGGTCGTGGGCGATCCGGCGTGCGGTCTGGACACCGACCTCGCCTGGCAGACCAACTACGTGGGCACGGTACGGGTCGCGGAGGCGTGCCAGAAGGCCGGCGTCGCCACCCTCGTGTTCGCCTCGACCTGCAGCAACTACGGAGCCACCGAGAACGACGAGGAAGTCGACATCTGGTCGCCCCTCAACCCCCAGTCGGTCTACGCCCAGTCGAAGATCATGGCGGAGCACTACCTGCTGTCCCTCGCCGGCAGCGCTCTCAACGCGCACATCCTGAGGTTCGCCACCGTCCACGGACTGTCCGACCGCATGCGCTTCGACCTCGCGGTGAACGTCATGACCGCCCATGCGGTCTCCCGTGGCGAGGTCGCCGTTCACGGCGGCCGGCAGTGGCGGCCCTTCCTCCACGTCCAGGACGCGGCGAGGGCGCTCCAGGCCGCGACGGACAGCACCGTTCCGACTCTCTACAACTGCGGTTCCGGGGAGGAGAACTACCAGATGGCGCAGATCGGGGAGATCATCGCCCGGGAGATCCCCGGCACCCGCGTCACCGTCCAGGACGAGGCCGCCGATCCGCGCAACTACCGGGTCAACTTCGAGCGCATCCGCCGGGACAGGCTCTTCCAGCGCCGGTTCGGCGTGGTCGACTCGGTCCGCGAGATTCGGGACGCCATGGCCCACGGACGCTACCTGGACTTCACCGACGCCAAGTACAGCAACTTCCTCACGGCGCAGAACTCACTCACGGCGCGGGACACGCTCACCGCCGCCGCGCCGGCCGGTGGCGCCCACATCGGCATGTTCTCCCCCATCGCGTCCGTCTGACCCGACTGATCCGTCTGATCCCTCCGGTCCGTTCGAGAGGAACACCGCATGAAGACCGTCAGCACCGCCACCACGCACCCGGCACCGTCACAAACCGGTGACCGCCCGCCCATCCCGCTGGTGCGGCCCACCGTCGAACCGGACAGCGCCCTGCTGAGCAGGATGGACGAGGTCCTGAGGTCGGGGATGCTGACCAACGGAGTGTGGGTCGGCCGCTTCGAGGAGGCGGTCGCCGAGTACCTCGGGGTGCGCCATGCGGTGGCGGTCAGCAACTGCACAGCCGGCCTGATGCTGGTCCTGCGCTCCATCGGCAGGGGCAAGGACGTCGTGGTGCCGAGCTTCACCTTCATGGCGACCGGCCATGTCGCCGCCTGGAACGCCCAGAACGTCCTCTTCGCCGACAGCGACCCACGCACCTGGACCCTCGACCCGGCCGCCTGCGCCGAGGTGGCCCCGGCCGCGGGCGCGGTCGTCGGCATGCACACCTTTGGCGCGCCGTGCGACGTCGCCGGACTCCAGCAGGCGGCCGGCAGCCACACGCCCCTCGTGCTGGACGCGGCGCACGGCTTCGGCAGCCGCTACCCCGACGGGACCATGGTCGGCAGCAAGGGACTCGCGGAGGTGTTCAGCCTGAGCCCCACCAAGCCGCTGTCGGCGGGCGAGGGCGGACTGGTCACCACCAACGACGACAGCCTGGCCCAGGAACTGCGGACCGGCCGCGAGTACGGCAACCCCGGTGACTACGACGCCCGTTTCGTCGGACTGAACGCGCGCATGCCCGAACTGTCCGCGCTGGTGGGCCTGTCCGCGCTGGAGCGCTTCCCGCACTGGCTGGAGCGCCGGCTGTCACTGGTCCGGCGCTATCGGCGCAATCTCGCCGACCTGCCGGGGCTGACCTTCCAGGACGTGCCCGAAGGCGCCCGCAGTTCGTACAAGGACTTCGGGGTCCAGGTCGCCCCCGAGGTGTTCGGCACGGACCGCACCCAACTCGCCAAGAGCCTGTCCGGCGAAGGCATCAGCACCCGCTTCTACTTCGACCCGCCGCTGCACCGCCAGACCGCGTACCGCTCGGAAACGGCCCCGGCCGCCTTGCCTGTGACAGACCGGCTGTCCGAACGGATGATCACCCTCCCGCTCTACTCGCACATGCCGGAGCATGACGTCGACCGCGTTTGTGACGTGGTGCGCCGGGCACATGTCGATGGCTTTTCGCACGCGGTCTGACCACCGCCGAAAGGACGACGGATGAACGACTACGTAGCCGAGCTGCGCTCCCTGGTGGGCCACCGGCCCGTCATCTTCCCGGGGTCGTCGGTGGTGGTCACCGACGACCGCGGGAGGGTGCTGCTGCTGGCCCGCGCCGACACCGGCGGGTGGGGGCTGCCCGGGGGGCTGATGGATCCCGGCGAGTCCTTCGAGGAGACCGCCCGCAGGGAGGTTCTGGAGGAGACGGGGCTCGTCGTCGGCGAACTCGACCTGCTGGGCCTGTTCTCCGGGGGGCCGGACTTCTTCTACCGCTACCCGAACGGCGACGAGGTGCACAACGTCACGGCCGCCTACGTCGCTCCCCTGCCCGCCGGTTCCACCGTGGTGCCCGACCGGGTCGAGAACACCGCGGCGGCGTTCTTCGACATCGACGACCTCCCGCCCGACGTCATCACACCGGAGCGCCCCATCCTCGACATGTACCGCGACAGGTACGGGGACGCCTCCCCGGCCGCCCCCCGCGGCGCGCCGGACCGGACGGTCGTGCGCACGGCCCGAGGGGCGGTGCGGCGATGACCGACTACCTGCCCTGGCTCGACGCGGTCCTGGACCGGGCGGACGAACTGGCCGCGCGGCACGCCGGCCGCGGTCCCGGCGGGGCGGTAGAGGTCGTCGAGGTGAAGCCCGAGGACAGCAACCAGATCACCACGGCGGCCGACCACGCCATCGGAAAGATGATCGTCTCGGCGCTCGACCGGGACTTCCCCTCCCACTCGGTCATCGAGGAGGAGACCGGCGTCCGGGAGGGCTCCGGACCCGTCACGTGGATCATCGACCCACTGGACGGCACCAGCAACTACGCGGCAGGCAGCCCGCTCTACGGTGCCATGCTCGCCGCCGTGGACGACCGGGGCCTGCTGGCCGCGGGGATCACCTTGCCGGCGCTGGGCCGGCGGTACCTCGCGCAGCGCGGCCGCGGGGCGTTCCGCGACGGGGTTCCCGTGCGTACCCCTGCCTGCACCGGGCTGGAGGGCCGGCTGGTGGCGTACGGCATGGACAAGGCGGAACCGGAGCGGATGGCCGAGGACGCCCGCCTCATGACGGCCGTCGCCGCCCAGTGCCTCGGCATCCGGACCAGCAACAGCGTCTTCGACGCGGCCCTCGTGATCGACGGCGCCTACGCCGGGTTCGTCCACCGAAGCTGCCGCATCTGGGACGTCGCCGCACCGGCATGCGTGCTGGCGGAGGCCGGCGGAGCCTCCACGGACCTGGCCGGACGCCCGCTGGACTTCCGCGACCCGCTGTCCAAGGCCGACCTGGTGTACGAGGTCATTCTCGCGGCCGACGGCGCCCTGGAACCACTCGCGGAGCTGGGCCGGCAGTCAGCGGCGCCCGGCCGGCGGACAGGTCCCCCGACCGACTGAACACGGCTCGTACCACCCGTACGTACGAGAAGCCCCCGAGCGGAAAGCGACGGATCCTCCTCGATGCCAACAATCACTGGGCGTCCCCTCCGCCGGCCCGGCACCACGGTCGGTCTCGCCGTCGTCCTGCTGGGCCTGACCTACGGCTACGACGGCACGGCGATGGCCGGCGCGCAGATCCTCGTCACCGAGGCGTTCCACCTCTCCCCCCTGGAGCAGGGCACGCTGTACGCCGGTCCCGTCGTGGGGCTCATGGCGGGAACCCTGCTGGCCGGACGGCTGTCCCACGCCGTGGGCCGGCGCAGGACGCTCGCCGTCGCCGCGGCCGTCTGCGCCGTCACCACGGTCGTGTCCGCCCTGTCCGTCAACTCCGTCATGCTGGTGGGCACCCGCGTGGTACTCGGCATGACCATGGGTGTGCTCATCGTCATCGCGCCCATCCTCATCGCCGAGTCCGTCCGTACGGCGATACGGGGCCGGGTCGCCGTGCTCTACCAGTGCGCCACGGCGGCCGGGTGCGCGGCGACCTACTTCGTCAGCTATCTGCTGGCCGGCGGCGGCCACTGGCGGACCATGCTCGTCATCCCCGCGCTCTGCGCCGCCGCTGCCGCCCTTTCCCTGCTGCGGCTGCCGGAGACACCGAGCTGGTACCTGATGAGACAGCGTCCCCGCCAGGCGGCCGACGCGCACCGCATCCTGGGCACCCCCGAGCCGGACACCGCCCCCGAGGCGCCGCCTTCCGCCGGTCTGGCGAAGAACCGGGTGCGGGAACTGTTCAGTGCGAAGTACCGGAAACTGACCTTCTTCGTCATCATCCTCGGCTTCCTCGTCCAGATCACCGGCATCAGCGCCATCGGCTACTTCAGCCCGCGCATCTTCCAACGCATGGGCTACGAGGGTGACTTCAGCCTGCTCGTGCTTCCCGGTTTCATCCAGCTGCTGTCCGCCGTCGCAGCTTTGGTGTGCGCCGTGGCGATCGACCGGGTCGGCCGACGCACCGCGCTGCTCACCGGCACGGCTCTCATGACCGCGGGCCATCTGCTGCTCGTCGGCGTCTTCGCCGAGTTCCTGCCGGCTCCGGCCGGCCTGCTCGGGCTCGCGGTCTTCGCGATCGGCTTCAACGCCGGTTTCGGAGCGTTGATCTGGGTGTTCGCCGCCGAAGGCTTCCCCACCCGGCTGCGCGGTCCGGGCGCGTCGGTGATGCTCCTGTCCAACCTGAGCGCCAACCTGATCATCGCCCAGTTCTTCCTCAGCGCGCTCTCCGCCCTGGGCGGCACCACCGTCTTCTGCCTGCTGCTCGCCGTGAACGTCATCGCCTGGTGCTACGTGTACGCCCAGGTCCCCGACACCACGGGCCGGACGCTCGCCGAGGTGCAGGCGTACTGGGAGAACGGCCGCCGGTGGCAGAACCCGCCCCTCGCCTCCACCGCCCCGAAGTCCCCAGGCGGTAACTCCCGTGGCGGTGACCGGACATGACGGACCCGATCGCCGCCGGCCCGGACCTTGCCGAGCGGGCCCGCCGACGGCTGGACCCCACCTCGTTCGCCTTCTACTCGGCCGGGTCCGGCGAGGACCTCTCCCGCCGCGAGGCCCCCGACGCGTGGCGCGAATGGCGAATTGCCCCGCGGGTGCTGCGCGACGTCTCCTCGGTGGACACCCGCACCACCTTGCTCGGCGCCGAGCTCCGCGCCCCGGTCGTCGTGGCGCCCACCGCCTTCCACAGCCTCGCCACCGCGCAGGGGGAGATCGCCACCGCCGAGGGCGCCGCGTCGGCCGGTTCGCTGCTGACGCTCTCCGCGCGTTCCAGTCGCCCGCCCGAGGAGGTGGCAGGGGCGGCGGGCCCCTGGTGGGCCCAGATCTACTGCCTGCGCGACCGAGTACTCACGGAGAAGTACGTGAAGCGGGTTGCTGCCGCCGGGGCGCAGGCTCTGGTCCTCACCGTCGACGCGCCCTACGTCACCCCCCGGGGTGCCCGGCTCGGCCCCCTGCCGTTCGGCCACGGCGACGTCGGCGCCCGCCTGTCCGACCCCGCCACGCGGCCCGCAGCCCTCGAACAGGACCCCTCCCTGACGCCGAGTGCCATCGCGTGGCTACGTGACCTGTCCGGCCTGCCGGTCCTCGTCAAGGGGGTCCTCCGTCCCGACGACGCGCTCACCTGTGTCGAGGCCGGCGCCCGGGGCGTCATCGTCTCCAACCACGGTGGCCGGCAGCTCGACCGGGTCCTGCCCACGGGCCGGGCCCTGGCACCGGTGGTCCAGGCGGTGGCCGGACGGGTGCCGGTGCTGGTGGACGGCGCCGTCCTGACCGGCCTGGACGTTCTGGTGGCACTGGCCATCGGCGCCGATGCCGTCCTTGTCGGGCGCCCCGTCCTGTGGGCACTGGCGCTGGCCGGCGCGGCCGGTGTGGAGTCGCTGCTCCACTCCTACCGGGAGCAGCTGTCCCACGCCATGGCCCTGGCCGGGTGCGCCACGACGGCCGACATCACCCGGGACCTCGTCCAGCCGGGCTGAACCCGGCCCGAGGAAAAGCAGCCTGTGCGCGACATGCCGATGCCGGGCGCGCGTGACAGGGCGCGCCCGGCATGAAGCCCGGCCTGGTCCGAACGAAAGACCTCAGGTGGTGAGGGACTTCTTGTCGCTGCTGCCCGGCTGGACCGGGAGGCCGTTCGCCGGCTCCTCGGCGGTGGCCGCGCCCTCGGGCTGGTGCGCGCTTTCGTCCAGCAGCGTCTTCTCGTCGAACGGCAGCTTCCCGTCCAGTACGAGGTCGACCCGCTCGCGGTCGACCTCCTTGGTCCACGTGCCGATCAGGAGCGTCGCCACTGCGTTGCCGGCGAAGTTGGTCAGCGCGCGGGCCTCGCTCATGAAGCGGTCGACGCCGATGATCAGGCCGACGCCATCCACCAGGCCCGGCTTGTGCGATTGCAGACCGCTGGCCAGGACGGCGATGCCGGAGCCCGACACACCCGCGGCGCCCTTGGAAGCGATCATCATGAACAGCAGCAGGGAGATCTGCTCGCCGACGCCGAGCGGCTGGTCCATCGCCTCGGCGATGAACAGCGACGACATGGTCAGGTAGATCATCGTGCCGTCGAGGTTGAAGGAGTAGCCCGTCGGGACGGTGATGCCGACGACCGGACGGCTGACGCCCAGGTGCTCCATCTTCGCGATGAGCCGCGGGAGCGCGGACTCGGACGAGGAGGTGGACAGGATGAGCAGGAACTCACGGCCCAGGTACTTGAGGAGCTTGAAGAGGTTGACGCCGGTCACCAGGCGCAGCAGCGAGCCGAGCACGATCAGGATGAACAGCGCGCAGGTGACGTAGAACCCGACCATGATCGTGGCGAGGGCCTTCAGGGCGTCCGTGCCGGTCTCACCGACCACCGCGGCCATCGCCCCGAAGGCACCGACCGGAGCGGCCCACATGATCATGCCGAGTATGCGGAAGACCAGCCGCTGGATGTGCCCGATGCCGCGCAGGACCGGCTCCCCGGCGCGGCCCATCGCCTGCAGCGCGAAGCCCACGAGCAACGCGACGAGCAGCGTCTGCAGCACCTCGCCCTCGGTGAAGGCGGAGACCATCGTCTTGGGGATGATGCCGAGCGCGAAGTCGACGAGTCCCTTGTCCGCCTCTTCGGCGGCCTCGTGGCCCGCGCCCTTCTCGGTGTCCGTGAGGTCCATGCCCGAGCCTGGGTGCAGGATGTTGCCGACCACCAGGCCGATGGCGAGGGCGACGACCGACATCGCGACGAAGTAGGCGAGCGCGAGGCCGCCGACCTTGCCGACCTTGGCCGCCTTACGGACGGAACCGACGCCGAGGACGATCGTGCAGAAGATGATCGGCGAGATCATCATCTTGATCAGGTTCACGAAGCCGGTACCGACCGGCTTGAGCTCCTTGGCGAAGTCGGGCACGAGCAGGCCGACACCGATACCGAGGACTACGGCGATGATGACGGCGATGTACAGATAGTGGGTCCGGTCCCGCTTCGCAGCGGGTGCCGGTGTCACCTGGCTGTCGGTGGTGTCGGCCACGAGGGCCCTCCTTGAACGACTACGTCGGCGTTTTTCGGCCAGTGCGTGGGTGTCACGTACTGGTGCGGCCTGGGCGTGCGGCTCACGTCGTGGGCATGCGAATCCCGGTGACTATCTCTCGTCCTGTGAGGACGGTCACCCTTGCGTTCATTTAGTTCGCGCTTACGAGGGGAGGCAAACTGGCCACATGCCCCTTGCCCGTTCGCCCCGGCCGCGCAGTCTCGCCGGGCAGCTCTTCGCGATGCAGATCGTGCTGGTCGCCGTCGTGGTGGCCGGTTGCGCCCTGTTCACGTTCCTGAGCGACCGGCAGCAGGCGGAGGAGAGCGCGCGTCGCCAGGCGACGGCCGCGGCGCGGGCGGTCGCGGACTCCCCCTCGGTACGGGAGGCCGCGCGTGGCGAGAATCCGACGGCGACCCTCCAGCCGTACGCGACCGACGTGCGCCGGCACACCGGGGTCGACTTCGTCACGATCATGGACCCCGACGGCATCCGCTGGACCCACCCCGACGAGAACGAGATCGGCGAGCGCTTCCTGGGGCACCGGGCCCGGGCACTGCGCGGCGAGACCTTCACGGAGACGTACACCGGGACGCTGGGTCCCTCGGTGCGCGTGGTCACGCCGATCCTCGCCGACGGCGGGTCGGCCCGCATCACGGGCCTGGTCAGCGCGGGCATCACGATCGAGGAGATCAGCCAGAAGGCGCGCGGCCAGCTCCTCGCCCTGCTCGGCGTCGCGGTGGGCGCGCTCGCGCTGGGCGCGATCGGTACGTACGTCATCAACGCCCGTCTGCGCCGGCACACCCACGGCATGAACGCCGCCGAGCTGAGCCGCATGCACGACTACCACGAGGCCGCGCTGCACGCGGTGCGCGAGGGGCTCCTGATGCTGGACGGGCAGCGGCGCATCGCCCTCATCAACGACGGAGGGCGCGGGCTGCTCGGCGTGTCGGGCGACCTCGTCGGCCGGAACGTCGCCGAGCTCGGTCTGCCCGCCCCGCTGACGGGCGCGCTGCTCGCGACCGAACCGCGCGTGGACGAACTGCACCTGACGGCGGACCGGGTGGTCGTGGTGAACACCTCGCCCGTGTCGGGCGGCGAACGGCGCGGCACGGTGGTGACGTTGCGCGACCACACCGAACTCCAGGCGCTGACCGGCGAACTCGACTCGGAGCGCGGGTTCACGCGGGCGCTTCGCTCGCAGGCCCACGAGGCGGCGAACCGCCTGCACACGGTGGTCTCCCTCATCGAGCTGGGCCGCGCGGACGAGGCCGTCGACTTCGCCACCGCCGAGCTTGAGCTGGCCCAGACGCTGACGGACCAGGTGGTCGCGGCCGTGAGCGAACCGGTACTCGCCGCGCTGCTCCTGGGCAAGGCCGCCCAGGCGAACGAACACGGCGTGGAGCTGGTGGTCTCGGCCGACAGCAGCATCGACGACGGCATGCTCCCCGCGGACCTGCCGGCCCGCGACCTGGTGACGGTCCTGGGCAACCTGCTCGACAACGCGGTGGACGCGGCCCAGGGATCGCCCGCCGCCCGGGTGACGGTGACGGCACGCGCGGACGAGGCGGGACTGACGCTGCGGGTGACCGACACCGGCCCCGGCGTCGACCCGGCCCACACCGACGCGGTCTTCCGGCGCGGCTGGTCGACCAAGGCCACGGCGGGGCGCGGCCTCGGCCTGGCCCTGGTCCACCAGACGGTGACAAAGCACGGCGGGACGCTTACGGTGCGGGAGGCGGCCGGGGGCGGGGCGGAGTTCGAGGCGCACCTGCGGACGACGGCCACGGTGCCGGGGGCGGACGACGAGGCGTCCGGTACGCCGGCGGGGCTGCCGGGTGCGGGCGACAAGACGTCCGGTACGCCGGCGGGGCTGCCGGGTGCCGACGACAAGACGTCCGGTACGCCGGCGGGGCTGCCGGGTGCCGGTGGCGAGACGCCCGCTACGCCGGCCCCGCCGCCGGGCGCAGACAACAAGGTGTCCGGTACGCGGACTGCGCCGGCAGACGGAGGCATCACGTGACAGAGCCCATCCGGGTCCTGGTCGTCGAGGACGACCCCGTGGCCGCCGACGCCCACGTCCTCTACGTCAACCGCGTCCCCGGCTTCCGTGCGGTGGGCAGGGCGCACAGCGCGGCCGAGGCGAAACGCGCCCTGGACCGCGTGGAGGTCGACCTCCTGCTGCTGGATCTGCACCTCCCCGACGGCCACGGACTCCAACTGGCCCGCACCCTGCGGGCCGCGGGCCACCGCACGGACGTCATCGCCGTCACGTCGGCCCGCGATCTCGCGGTCGTGCGCGAGGGTGTCTCCCTCGGTGTGGTCCAGTACGTGCTGAAGCCCTTCACCTTCGCCACCCTCCGCGACCGCCTCACCCGGTACGCCGAGTTCCGTACCGCCGCGGGCGAGGCCACCGGCCAGGACGAGGTGGACCGCGCGCTGGCCACCCTGCGCGTGCCCGGCCCCGCGGCCCTGCCGAAGGGGCTCAGCGGCCCCACCCTGGAAAGGGTGACCCGCGCACTGCGCGACGCGCCCGCCGAGGGCGTCACCGCCGCCGCCACCGCGGAGACCGTGGGCATCTCCCGTATCACCGCGCGCCGTTACCTGGAACACCTGGTCACCACGGGCCGCGGCGCCCGCACCCCGCAGTACGGCAACGTCGGCCGCCCCGAGTACGCGTACCGCTGGCTGACTTCGCAGGCGTGACGCGGCAAGTACCGCAGGCCCGGCATCCGTTCCCGCAGTTTCGGTGCGCCGATGACCACAACTGCCCCGCCCCGGGCTCAGAGGCATTGCTAAGTGGGGACTGTCCCTGTATTTTCCCCGTCAGAGAAACGTGGACAGTCCCCACTTAGCCTCCAGGAGCCACCCTCGCCATGCGTGAACAATCCATCGCCAACTCCCATGCCCAGCACCCTCTTTCGCCCACTGCCTCCCCCGAGGCCACCGTCCCCGTCCGCAGGCCCGGCATGGTGCTCGCCATCGTTCTCGCCCTCCAGACGATGCTCATCCTGGACGTCAACGTGGTGAACATCGCGCTGCCCGACCTTCGCTTAGCCCTTGGTTTCACGCCCACCGGCCTTTCGTGGGTGCTGAGTTCCTATCTGCTCACCTTCGGCGGACTGTTGCTGCTGGGCGGCCGGGTGGGCGATGTCGTCGGCCACCGCCGCGGTATGGTCGCCGGCGTCGCCGTGTTCACGGTCGCCTCGCTGCTGGGCGGCCTCGCCACCAGCGCCGGCTGGCTGCTGACTGCCCGCGCCCTGCAAGGAGTGGGTGCGGCGATCGCGGCGCCCACGGTGCTCGCGCTGATCACCACCCACTTCACCGACGAGCGCGCGCGGGCCCGTGCCCTCGGCGCGTACGCGGCCGTCTCAGGTTCCGGCGCCGCTGTCGGCCTGATCGGCGGCGGCGTCCTGACCGACCTGCTCTCCTGGCGCTGGGTCCTGTTCATCAACGTGCCGATCGGCGTCGTGCTGCTGGTCCTGACCCCGATGTTCATCCACGAGACCAAGCGCGCCCCGGGCCGATTCGACCTGGCCGGCGCACTCACGTCCACGGCCGGCATGACCTCACTCGTGTACGGCTTCATCCGGGCTTCCGAGTCCGGCTGGGGCGACGGCCTCACCCTGGGCTCATTCGCCCTCGCGATCGCCCTGATCGTCGTCTTCTACTTCGTCGAGACCCACGCGCGTCAACCGATCACCCCGTTGCGGCTGTTCGCCGACCGTAACCGGGCCACCGGCTACCTTTCCCTGCTGTTCGTCATGGCGGCGGGCAACTCGATGTTCTTCTTCCTCACCCAGTTCCTGCAGGAGGTGCGTGGATTCAGCCCGATCCAGGCGGGTCTGGCGTTCGTACCCCTGGCCCTGTTGATCCTGGTGACCTCCGGTCTGGCCGCCAAGTGGCTGCCGCGCACCGGCCCGCGCGTGCTCACCGCGGCCGGGGCCGCCGCCATCAGTGTCTCGCTCGTGTGGTTCGCCCAGCTCGACCAGGAATCCGGCTACGCGTCCGCGCTGCTCGGCCCGTTGGTCGTCGCCGGTATCGGTATGGGCACCCTGCTCGTCGGTGTCACCACGATCCTGATGTCCGGCATCGCGCCCGAGGAGGCCGGCGCCGCTTCCGGACTGCTGAACGTCATGCAGCAGATCGGCGGCGCGCTCGGACTCGCCATCATGGTCACCGTGTTCGGCGCCGCCGGCCGGGACGCGGCACAGAGCGTTCCGGCAGGGTTGAGCGAACAGGGCGCCGCCGACTTCGTCCTCACCGAAGGCGTCACGACGGCCTTCGCCTGGGGGGCCGGCTTCACCGCGCTCACCATTGCGCTCGCGTTCGTCATGCGCGAGGCCACCCCGGCGCCCGCCGTGGAAGCGACGGACGCGGAGGCCACGTCGTAGCGGCGCTCCCCCGCTCGGCAGTTCTCGGTGCCGGGTGAGCTCGTCGGATGTCCGGGATAGCATCCGGGGTTACACCCCATTTCGGGTCCCGTACCCCCGAGCCGGGTGCGGGACCGCTCCCGGCTCGAAGGGAAGTGTGATCCGGATGCGCGCCGACGCACGCCGTAACTACGACCGGCTGCTCACCGAGGCCAAGTCGGCCTTCGAGAAGCACGGCATCGACACCTCGCTCGACGACATCGCCCGGCAGGCCGGGCTGGGCAACGCGACCCTCTACCGGCACTTCCCCACCCGGGAGAGCCTGCTGGAAGCCATGCTGCGCGAAAGTCTCGAAGAACTGGGCGCCACCGCGCAGGAGTTGTCGAGCACAGTCCGACCCGGGGCGGCTCTCGCCACGTGGGTCGGCGCGGCGGTGGAGCACGCCACCGTCTACCGCGGTCTGGTCAACATGCTGATGCACGGCCTGAAGGACGAGGCCTCCGACCTCAACCACGCGTGCACCACCATGCAGGCATCGGGCGAGCAACTGCTGGTGCGGGCCCAGCACGCGGGCGACATCCGCCCGGACATCACGCCCGCCGAGTTGTTCACGCTGATCGCCGCCACGGCGTGGGCCAGGGAGAACGCCCCGGACGAGGCCGGTCGGGTGCTGACCGTCCTCCTCGACGGACTGCGTCCCATCGCCGGGGGGCGGTAGCCGCCCGGCCGTGCCCCGGTGGCAGAAGGGGTGTCCTGCTCTCAGGCCGGGCGCCCGGCCACCGTCAGGGCGGCCTTGACCTGACGTATCACGCGGGCCGCGTCCTGGGGGTTGTGCACGACGTCCGTGCGGCTCATGTCGATGACGAGGACCTCGCTGGCGCGGTAGTGCTCGCGCACCCAGTCGTCGTAGCCGGACCACAGCGTGCGGTAGTACTCGACGAGGCCCTCGTCCTGCTCGAAGTCACGGCCCCGCAGTCCGATCCTGCGCAGTACCGTCTCGAAGTCGGCCTTGAGGTAGACCATGAGGTCGGGTGCCTTGCGGTACGGCAGGCCGTCGATCTCGCGCATCATCTCGTCGAGCAGACCCTCGTACACCTGCATTTCGAGGGTGCTGATCCGGCCGAGGTCGTGGTTGACCTTGGCGAAGTACCAGTCCTCGTAGATGGACCGGTCGAGGACGTTGTCGCCCTTCTTGTACGCCTCCTTGATCGAGGCGAACCGGGTCCGCAGGAAGTGCAGCTGGAGCAGGAAGGGATAGCGCTTGGCCTGTATCTCCTCGGGGCTCGCGGTGTAGAAGAGCGGCAGGATCGGATTGTCGTCCACGCTCTCGTGGAAGACCTCGCTGCCCAGTTCCTTGGCGATCAGCTCGGCGACGCTCGTCTTGCCGATTCCGATCATGCCTCCGACGCAGATCACTGACTCTCCCACTGCTGCTGCACCTCATGACGGGCCGCCGCGCCGCGGCCGTCCTGAAGCATAAGGCGTTCCGGTTCTCGTGCGGTCCTCGCACGGCTCGGCGCACGCAGCGCTAGGGCGCGAGCACGTCCAGCTCCTCCAGGGCGCCCACGGTGATCTCGCGGGTCAGTTCCTCGGCCCGCACCGCGTCCCGCTCCCGCACCGCCTCGGCGACCTTGACGTGCAGGGTGACCGCCGCCGGGTCGGGGTCCTCGAACATCACCTGGTGGTGGGTGCGGCCGGTGAGCACCTCGGCGACCACGTCGCCCAGGCGGGCGAACATCTCGTTGCCGGACGCCTTGAGTATCGTCCGGTGGAACTCGACGTCGTGCAGGAGATAGCCCTCCAGCCGCCGGCCGCGGGAGTGGGCCACCATGCCGATGGCGCACTCGGTGAGGGCGGCGCACTGTTCGGCGGTGGCGTTACGGGCGGCGAGGCCCGCGGCCGTGGGTTCGACGGCGGAGCGCAGCACCGTGAGGGAGCGCAGCTGGCGGGGCCGGTCCGCCCCGGCCAGACGCCAGCGGATGACCTGCGGGTCGTACACGTTCCATTCGTGCGCGGGCAGCACGGTCACACCCACGCGCCGCCGCGACTCCACGAGGTGCATGGACTCCAGGACCCGGACCGCCTCGCGCATCACTGAGCGGGACACCTCGAACTCCTGGGACAGCTCGTCCGTGCGCAGGACGCTTCCCGGCGGGTACTCGCCTCCTGTGATGGCGGGCCCGAGGCTTTCCAGTACGCGGGCGTGCAGCCCTCGGGCCTGTGCAGTCATGGCGTAAGCGTACGAGGCGCCTCCGTTCCGCAATAAGTATGACTTTTAAGTCACAGGCTCTTGAATTCTTCGGACCTTATGGGTTTCAGTGGCGTGACGCACGACCGGCCGCCGTGCGAGATGTCAAAGAAGACAGCGAGGCAGCAGCAATGCACACCCCCCACGTCGTCGTAGTCATGGGTGTGGCAGGAACCGGCAAGACCACCATCGGTCCCCTGCTCGCAGACCAGCTCGGCGTTCCCTATGCCGAGGGCGACGACTTCCACCCCGAGGCGAACATCGCCAAAATGTCCGCGGGCACCCCGCTGACCGACGACGACCGGTGGCCCTGGCTCGACGCCATCGGCGCCTGGGCCCACGGCAGGGCCGGACTCGGCGGAGTGGTCAGCAGCTCGGCGCTGAAGCGGAGCTACCGCGACCGGCTGCGGTCCGCCGCCCCCGATGTCGTCTTCGTCCATCTGACCGGCTCACGCGAGCTGATCGAGGGCCGGATGACCCAGCGCCAGGGGCACTTCATGCCGACCGCGCTGCTCGACTCGCAGTTCGCCACGCTCCAGCCGCTCGGCCCGGACGAAGCAGGTGTCGACGTGGATGTCGCCGGCAGCCCGGAGGAGATCACCGAGCGGGCGGTGGCGGCGCTGCGCGCCACCGGGCCGGCAACTGACGACGGTGCCACGCGCGCCACCGGGCCGGGTCCCGACGGCAGCACCCCCCGCGCCACCGAACCGGACCCCGACGGCAGCACCCCCCGCGCCACCGAACCGGACCGCGACGGCAGCACCCCCCGCGCCACCGGGCCGGACCCGGACGGCAGCACCCCGCCCCCGTCGCTTTCGTCCTAGCGGCGCCCGCGCCGGCCTTCGGGCGGCGCATCCCCGACGCGCGGCCCCCCACGCGGACGCGCACCCTCCCCCCATAAACCACCTCCTGCAAGGGAAACACCGTGACTAGTCTCAGCGTCGAGACGCTGGCAGCGGACGCCGTGGAGCCGATCACCTCGGCAGGCCACGCCCAGCTCGGAATCGCCGTCCTCGCGGGCATCGCCGTCATCGTCCTGCTCATCACCAAGTTCAAGGTGCACGCGTTCCTCGCGCTGACCATCGGGTCGCTCGCGCTCGGGGCCTTCGCGGGTGCCCCGCTGGACAAGGTGATCACCAGTTTCACCGCGGGGCTCGGTTCGACCGTCGCCGGTGTCGGCGTCCTGATCGCACTCGGCGCGATCCTCGGCAAGCTACTCGCCGACTCCGGCGGCGCCGATCAGATCGTCGACACGATCCTCGCCAAGGCGGGCGGTCGGTCGATGCCCTGGGCGATGGTGCTGATCGCCAGCGTCATCGGGCTGCCGCTGTTCTTCGAGGTCGGCATCGTGCTGCTGATCCCGGTCGTGCTGATGGTCGCCAAGCGCGGCAACTACTCGCTGATGCGCATCGGAATCCCCGCCCTCGCCGGTCTCTCCGTGATGCACGGCCTCATCCCGCCGCACCCCGGCCCGCTCGTCGCCATCGACGCGGTCGGCGCCAACCTGGGTGTCACGCTCGCCCTCGGTGTGCTCGTCGCGATCCCGACCGTGATCATCGCCGGCCCGCTGTTCTCCAAGGTCGCGGCCCGCTGGGTGGACATCCCGGTGCCCGAGAAGATGGTGCCGCAGCGTCCGTCGGAGGCCGCGGCCGAGGCCACCGGCGAGCCCGGCAGCACGGCTCCCAAGCTGCCCAGCTTCGGGGCGACCCTCGCCACCGTGCTCCTGCCCGTCGTCCTGATGCTGGCGAAGGCCCTCGTCGACATCGTCGTGGACAACCCCGAGCACACGGTGCAGCGCGTCTTCGACGTCATCGGTTCGCCGCTGATCGCCCTGCTCGCGGCCGTCATCGTCGCCATGTTCACGCTGGGCCGCGCCGCGGGCTTCTCCAAGGGCAGGATCACCACGACCGTCGAGAAGTCGCTCGCCCCGATCGCGGGCGTCCTGCTGATCGTCGGCGCGGGCGGAGGTTTCAAGCAGACCCTCATCGACTCCGGTGTCGGTCAGATGGTCCTGCAGATCTCCGAGGACTGGTCCATCCCGGCCCTGCTGCTCGCGTGGCTGATCGCCGTCGTCATCCGCCTGGCCACCGGCTCCGCCACCGTCGCGACGGTCTCCGCCGCCGGCTTGGTGGCGCCGCTCGCCGCCGAGATGTCGACCTCGCACGCCGCCCTGCTCGTCCTCGCCATCGGCGCCGGCTCGCTCTTCTTCAGCCATGTCAACGACGCGGGCTTCTGGCTGGTCAAGGAGTACTTCGGCATGGACGTCGGCCAGACCATCAAGACCTGGTCGCTCATGGAGACCATCATCTCGGTCGTCGCCGGAGCGCTCGTCCTGCTGCTGTCGTTGGTGCTGTAGCCAAAGTCAACAGCGCTCGTGATCAATACACCTAGTGCGTTGACCGGGTGACTTCGCCGGGTTGATGGGGTGTGGGCCGGTGGGTTGTCGAGCTCCATCGGTTTCGGGTTCGCGGAGGCGTGGTGGCAGAGCCCGTCAGGGTCCGTCGGTAATCCGACCAGGAGGGCCAGAAACCGCAGCAGGTGGTGCGCCGCGGCACGATGAACACGGTGCGCTGCCGCCGCGCGATGATGCTGCTGGCCTCGGCGTGAGGCAGTCGGGACCCGGCTATCGCGCCCCCATCGAGGAGTACTTCGGACCTCTGCGGCAGTTCGCCGTGGCTAACTCCCACCACCCGAACCACACCGTCCAGACCCGCGCCCTGCACGCCTACCTGCGCTGGCGCAACACCCACGCCCGCCATCCACGACGTCCTCGCCGCCCAACGCTGCGAACGCGCTCGCATCCGCAGCGAGTAGGGCATCCGCCGGGGCGGACGCCCGCTCCTCGCTATGGCCCGCCACCCGGCGAGTCACCCGATCAGCCCAGTTGCCGTTCCGGCTACCGGTTTGCCGCGCCTCGCGCTCCGCTGAGGGACTGGGCGACGAGTCGGCTTTCGATGTGCTGGAGCGTCGAGATCACGGCAGCGATCTGGTGGGGATCGGTGACGGTGCCATCGAGCAGGCGGCTCCAGACAGCACGCAGTCGCCGCAGGTTCTCCTGTGCTTGCTCGGTGGGGTAAAGGCGCACCCGGCGGGCGTCGCGCGGGTCGACGTCGCGCCGTACCAGGCCCTTCTTCTCCAGACCGCGTACCGCCCTGCTGAAGTTGCTGGAGATCAGCCGGGTGGCCTCGGCCGCTTCGCCGGCCGTCGTGCCGGGATGGCGGTCGATGAAACGCATCACCGCGCCCTCCAGGGGCGTCCCGGACTCGGCCGCGACCTCCTTGGACGCCTCGATGTGCCGCCCCACCGCCAGGATCAGGTCAGCGAGCTCGAAGAGCTGCGAGGTCTCGTTCTCTTCCATCATCCCACCCTAACCTCCCTTCTCTGTCGAATGATAGCGGTCATTTGACAGGCAATTCTTCGGCTCGTAGTGTGAGTGGTGTCCGAATTGCCTAGTTTCAGGATCGGCACTCAAGACCGACCCTTCCAGAACGAGGAGCAACCATGACAGCGACCATCAGCAAGACCGCTCTGATCGTCGGCGCCTCCCGCGGACTGGGCTACGCGTTGACCGCCGAGCTCCTGAGCCGGGGCTGGCAGGTCATCGCGACCGAGCGCAAGGAGTCCGACCTGCACACCCTGGCCCGGACGGCGAACGGCCGCCTCGCGGTGGAGAACGTCGACATCACGGCGCCCGAGCAGGTTGCAGCGCTGCGCGAGCGCCTGGCCGGCACCACGCTCGACCTGCTGTTCGTCAACGCCGGCACGAACTACACCACCGACCCCTCGGCGACCTTCACCGATGTGTCCACCGACGACTTCACCCGCGTCATGGTCACCAACGCACTGAGCCCCATGCGCGCCGTCGAGACGCTGCAGAACCTGGTTCCCGCGAGCGGAACCATCGGCGTGATGTCCTCGGGGCAGGGCAGCGTCGCCGACAACACGAAGGGCGGCTTCGAGGTCTACCGGGCGAGCAAGTCCGCGCTGAACCAGCTGATGCGCAGCTTCGCCGCCCGGCACGCCGACGACCCCCGCACGCTCCTGCTCATGGCCCCGGGCTGGGTCAAGACCGACCTGGGCGGACCCAGCGCCCGCCTGACCATCGACGAGAGCATCCCCGGCGTCGTCGACACGATCGAGTCCCAGGCCGGCAAGGGCGGACTGCACTACCTCGACCGCGAGGGCCAGACCGTCCGCTGGTAGAACCCCCGCTCCACCCCCGACTGCCCCGGAGGCCGTCCACATGAAGATCATCGCTGTCGAAGAACACTGGAACAGCGCCCGCATCCGGGAAGCCCTGGAACGCCTGCCGTCCGAGTCCCGGGACGAAAGCGTCGCCTTCAACGCAAGGGGCGACAACCAGGCACGCCTTGAGGACATCGGCCCCGGCCGCATCGCAGCGATGGACGCCGCCGGGATCGACGTGGCCATCCTGTCGGTCGTCACCCCCGCCACCCAGCCCCTGCCGCCGGCCGAGGCCGTCGCACTGGCACGGGAGGCGAATGACGAAGCCGCCGACGCTGTCCGCGCCCATCCCGACCGCTTCCGCGCGTTCGCCACCCTGCCGACCAGCGACCCACAAGCCGCAGCCGCCGAACTCGAACGCTGTGCGACCGAGTCGGGGCACGTCGGGGCGATGATCCACGGACGCAGCGGCAGCCGCACACTCGACGATCCGGCCTACGAAGACCTGTTCGCCACCGCGGCCCGTCTGCACCAGCCCGTCTTCATCCACCCGCAGATCACCTCCAACGAGCTGCGCGATGCCGCCTACCGGGGCCTGGATCCGCAGGTCGAGCTCGGCCTGGCGAGCTTCGGCTGGGGCTGGCACATGGACACCGGCCTCTCAGCCCTGCGCCTCATCCTCAGCGGCACCTTCGACCGCCACCCCGAGCTGCAGCTCGTCCTCGGGCACTGGGGCGAGATGCTGCTGTTCTGGATGGACCGCGTCGACAGCCTCTCGAACGTCGCTACCCACCTCGAACGCCGAGTGGCCGACTACATCACCACCAACATCCACATCACCAGCAGCGGAATGCTCCAGGAACGGCTCCTGCGCCACAGCCTCGACTTCACCCACGCCGACAAGGTGCTGTTCTCCACGGACTACCCCTTCCACCGACCCGACGCAGCGGCCGTCCACAACTTCTTCGAGGCCATCCCCGACCCAGCAGCCCGCTGCCAGATCGCCTCAACCAACGCAGAAGCCCTGTTCTCCCTCGCCTGAGAAGCCGAACGGAAAACTCCACCAGTGACGGCCAGGGTGGTGCGGCTCGTGGCGCAGCTGGTGACCAGTGAGATGCCGACGAGCCCCCGTACGAGTCCGCGCCGGGTGCTCGAAGACCTCGGTCCGTCCCTGCTGGACCTCGCGCACGGCAGGGACGACCTCGTCCAGGACGTGGGCGGCGTCGTCATCCACGACCCCGGGGACGAGGTCGCGTACCCGTCCCACGCGATCGTGCTGGGGGTCGCCGTCCACGGGACCGGGGACATCGCCCGTCTGCTCACCGAGCTGGGCGGGCACGGGGCGGGCGCGGACGTGCGGAACAGGCTGCGCTCCGACCTCGTCAGCACCGTCCTGGAGGGCGGCGCCGGCGCCGCCGACGCCCTCGACCGGCTGGGGTTCGGCAACGGGCCCACGGTGGTGATGGCGCTCGGCCTCGCGGGTCGGAGCGACGATCACGCCCGGACCGCCGCCGAGCGGGAGCGGCTCACCAGCGCGCTGGGCATCCACCTCGACGCGGTGCGGCCCCGCTCCGCCCTCGCCCTGCTGGGCGACGTCGCCTACGCGATCGTCCCCGTGCCGGGGGCCCGGAGGCGGGCCGCGAGCAGGCGGCCCGGGTCGCGGGCAACTTCGTGGAGCGTACGGGTGGGAGGTCGCGGGCGGTCATCGGCATCGGTTCGGTGGCGAGGGAACCGACGGCACTTGTGCGTTCGCGCACGAGCGCCGACCGGGCCCTGCGGGTGCTGCTGAGCGGGAGAACCGGCAGACGGGTCGCCGCGATCGGCGACGTCCACCTCGACGCCCTGCTGCTGGAGTTGAGCGATCTGGTCACCCAGCACGGCGACGAACCGCCGAACCCCCGTCACCCGGCTCGCCGCGTACGACGCCAAGCACCGGTCCCAGCTGGTCGAGACCCTGAACGCCTGGCTCGACGCGTTCGGTGACGTTCCGGCCGCCGCCGCGAGCGGCCGCGTCCACCCGAACACCTTCCGGTACCGGATCCGGCGGGTGGCCGAGGTGGCCGGGGCCGACCTGCGGGACCCGTCCGTACGCTTCGCGCTGATGCTGCAACTACGGCTGGCCGCACACTCCCCACCGCGGCCCGGAGGACCCGACGAGGAGGGCTGAAGGCTGCCACCGGGGCCTCGTCCCGGTCGTCGTGGGTGCTCTCGCGGGGGTACGGGCGAGGCGGCCGGGACGGACTCATCCGTTCGGTCGCCGCCTGCTCGCACATCGGAGAACGCCCGCATCAGATGGAGTTGCGTACCCGGGTGAGAAATCGGCCAACGGGTACGCGGTCAGTCGTCGAGACGCGGGCCCGGCCGAGCGGCCCCCGTCAGGTCCGGGAGGAGTTCAGCATGCCGCAGGGTTCCAACGCCAAGCGCGAGCGCCAGTACGAGCACATCAAGGAGGGCGCCGAGAAGCGCGGCACCTCCACCGGGCGCGCGAAGGAGATCGCGGCGCGCACGGTGAACAAGGAGCGTGCCCGCTCCGGGGAGTCGAAGACCGCCAGCAAGACCTCCACACGTGACAGGAAGTCCGCACCGGAGCGCGGTGGCGAGCGTTCGCACAGCGGCTCCCAGGGGCGGACGAAGGACCAGCTGTACGCGGAGGCGAAGAAGCGCGGCATCGAGGGCCGCTCGTCGATGAACAAGCAGGAACTGGAGAAGGCGCTCAGCCGCTGACCGCGCGACGGGGCTGACCGCGCGACGGGAGCGGACGGGAGAGCGGACCACACTCCGCGCAGCCGCTGACCGCCCCGCGCCACGAAAGCGCGCCACTCCACGCCACGAGAGCGCACCGCCCCGCGCCACGGGAGCGCACCGCACCCCGCGACGGGACCGCACCGCACCCCGCCCGGGGCAGCATGGGAATAAATGTGAACAGGGGGTGTGAAACGGGCGTAGGCGGTCACTCGCCAATTGCGGGACGATCAGAGTCAAGCAAGCGGTCAATCGGCCGGCCGATTCGCCTGGAGGAACCGTGGCAGTACGGCACCAGCCCGTCAGCAGCCCACCGCGCGCGCCCCAAGAAGCGGTGTCCGGCGCCGCACCGCACGTGCCGCGGGACTCGGTGTCCGGCACGAGCGGGGAGGTGGCGGATGTCTGACGCGGTGGTGATCGGCAGCGGGCCCAACGGCCTCGTCGCGGCGAACCTGCTGGCCGACGCCGGCTGGCAGGTCACCGTCCTGGAGGCGCAGGACGAGCCGGGCGGCGCGGTGCGCAGCGACCGCGGCGTGCACCCGGACTTCGTCAGTGACGTGTTCAGCGCGTTCTATCCGCTGGCCGCCGCGTCCCCGGTGATCGGTGGCCTCGGTCTCGACCGGTACGGCCTGCGCTGGAGCCATGCCCCGCAGGTCCTCGCGCATCCGCTGCCCGACGGGCGCTGTGCGGTGCTCGACCGCGACCGTCAGGCGACGGCCAGGAGCCTGGAGGGGTTCGGCGCCGGTGACGGGCAGGCGTGGCTGGAGCTGTGCGAGGGCTGGGACCGGGTCGGCGGGCCGGTGCTGGACGCGTTGTTCACACCGTTCCCGCCGGTGCGCTCCGGGGCCGTCCTCGCCGCTCGGGTACGGGCCGCGGGCGGGCTGCGCTTCGCACGGGAGATGCTGCTGCCGGTGCGGCGGCTGGGCGAGGAGAAGTTCACGGGTGAGGGCGGCAGGGTGCTGCTCGCCGGTAACGCGCTGCACGCGGACCTGGCCCCCGAGGCGGCGGGCAGCGGCGGTTTCGGCTGGCTGATGTCCATGCTCGGCCAGAGCCACGGCTTTCCGGTGCCGGTCGGGGGTGCGGGAGCGCTCACCGACGCCCTGGTGGCACGGCTGCGCGAGCGCGGCGGCAGCGTGCACTGCGGGCGGCAGGTCACCGAGGTGGTGGTACGGAACGGCAAGGCGCTGGGCGTACGTACCGCCGACGGGGAAGCCGTACGCGCCCGGCACGCCGTGCTGGCCGACGTGAGCGCCTCACAGCTCTACGGCGAGCTGATCGGCGCCGACCATCTGCCCTCGCGCGTCCATGACGACCTGCGGCGCTTCGCGTGGGACTTCGCGACGTTCAAGGTCGACTGGGCGCTGGAGGGGCCGGTGCCCTGGACCGCGCCCGAGGCGGCCGGGGCCGGGACCGTGCACCTGGCCGACGGCGTCGACGCCCTCACCCGGTTCGCCGCGCAGCTGTCCACCGGGCAGGTCCCCGACCACCCGTTCCTGCTCTTCGGCCAGATGACCACCGCCGACCCGTCCCGCTCCCCCGCCGGCACGGAGTCGGCCTGGGCCTACACGCACGTACCGCAGGAGGTACGTGGCGACGCCGGGGGCGACCGGATCACCGGTCGCTGGGACAAGGGCGAGCAGGAGGCCATGGCCGACCGGATGGAGGAACAGGTCGAGCGGTACGCGCCTGGCTTCCGCGACCGGATCCGCGCGCGGCGTCTGCTGGCGCCCCCCACGCTGCAGGCGGCCGATGCCAATCTGCACCGCGGCGCCATCAACGGCGGCACCGCCTCCCTGCACCAGCAGCTCGTGTTCCGCCCCGTTCCGGGCACCGCACGCCCCGAGACTCCGGTCCGCGGTCTCTTCCTGGCCTCCGCGTCCGCCCATCCGGGCGGCGGTGTGCACGGCGCGCCGGGCTCCAACGCGGCTCGCGCCGCCCTGCGCGCCCGTGGGCCGGTGAACCGGGCCGCCGTGGCCGCGCAGCGCGTACTGACCGGGCGCCGGGGGTGATGTGCCGGTGGCAGCCGGCCCCCCGTGGGCTGGTGGCCGCGCGCCGGGCGCGCGGGCCTGAGCAGGAAGAAGTGCGAGAGCACGAGCATGATGGAGCAAGACGCCGAGGACGCCGACAGCCTGGCGCCCTACGGCCCCCGTCGATGAGAACGGCAGAGAGATGAATGGCCGCCAGACAGCCGCACACGCAGACCTGACCAGCAGCTCGGTGTTCGGGGCGCCTTGCTGGGTCAGTCTCACCACCCGGGACCTCGAAGCCACGGAGGCGTTCTACCGCGCCGTGCTGGGCTGGGAGTGGCGCACCGGAAAGCTGGGCGAGCGGTACAGCTTCGCGAGTGTCGGCGGCGTGCCGGTGGCCGGCGTGTCCGCCGCGCGGGCCGTGGCGCACGCCCCCGTCGCCTGGACGCCGTTCTTCGCGGCGGACAGCGCGGACGAGACGGTGTCCCTGTGCCGGGAGCGGGGCGGGACCGCGGCGGTGGGACCGCTCTCCTTCCCGCCGGGACGGGCGGCGCTCCTGGCCGACCGCGACGGCGCGGTCTTCGGGGTGTGGGAGGGAGAGCTGATCTCGGACTGGGAGCGGTGGCGGCGCGCGGCTCCCGCCTTCGTCGAGCTGCACACCCGGGACGCCTTCGACGCGGCCATCTTCTACGCGGAGGTCCTCGGGTGGGGTTCGGAGGTGCCCGGCAGCAGTGAGGTCGCCTACGAGGACGAGCGGGTGGTGCTCCGCAGCCAGGGCGACGTCGTGGCCCGGATCCACTCCGGCGCGGTGGAGTCCGCACCGGACCCCGCGCTCCGGCCGCACTGGCAGATCCACTTCTCCGTCACCGACGTCGAAGCCTGTGTGAGCGCCGCGCTGGCGCACGGCGGAGACGTGCACCAGCGCGGGCAGAACCCCGAACAGGCGGTCCTGAGCGACCCGGGCGGGGCGCGCTTCTCCGTGGGCACCTGAACCGCACGGAGGCTCCCCCTCCCGCTCCACCTGCCCCCGACCGTCCCGGCGTCAGGCTCCACAGCTTCTGCGAAGGAGGCCTCCGTTGTCCGCACCCGCTGATCCTCGTGAGCCGGGCCTGCCAGGCTCCGGGGCTGCCGCCCCCACCATGGGCGTGGAGGAGGAGTTCCTGCTGGCGGACCGGCGCACCCGGCGCACGGTGCCCAAGGCCTCCGCGGTCATGGACGCGACGCGCGAGGTGGTGGGGGCCGCCCATGTGGAGCTGGAGTTCTCTCCCGTACAGCTGGAGACGGTGAGTGCGGTCTGCGCCGACGCGCAGGCGCTGGAGAAGGAGATCACCCGGCTGCGGGGCGCCGCCGCGGCGCAGGCCCAGTTGCGGGACTGCTTCCTCGTCGCGGCCGGCGCCCCGGTCCTCGGTGACCCCGGCCCGCCCCCCGTCCAGGACAGGCCCCGCTACGGACAGATCCACCAGCACTTCGGCCCCCTGGGACGGGACCAGTGCGTGGGCGCGTGCCACGTCCACATCGGGGTCGACGACCCGGAGGAAGCGGTACGGGTGGTCAATCACCTACGGGTGTGGGCGCCGCTGCTGCTGGCCCTGTCCGCCAACTCACCGTTCTGGAACGGCTCTGACACCGGCTATGCGAGCTGGCGCACCCTGTTGTGGGACAGATGGCCCTCGTCGGGTCCGCCGCCCGTCCTCGAATCGGCGGAGCACTACGAGAGCATCGTCTCCGCGGTGGTCAGGAGCGGGGCGGCGATGGATCCGGCGATGATCTACTGGCAGATACGTCCGTCCCGCCATGTCCCCACGGTGGAGGTGCGGGTCGCCGACGTCATGCCGGAGGTGGCGGACACCGTCGCGTACGCCTTGCTGGTGCGGGCACTGGTGAGCGTGTCGCTCGACCGGGTCCGCGAAGGACGGCCGGCGCCCGGCGTGCCGGAGACCGTCCTGCGGGCCGCGAGCTGGTGCGCGGCCCGGCACGGCATGACGGGCTCCCTCCTGGACACCTGCCGGCCCGAGGCGCTTCCCGTACCCGCCTGGCAGCTCGCGGATTCCCTGATGGCACTGGTGGAACCGCGTCTGACGGCGTGGGGCGACCTGCGTACCGTGTCGGCCTGGCTGCTCGACCTGCGGGAGCGGGGCACCGGCGCCACCCGCCAGCGCACGGTCGCCGCACGGCACGGACGGCTGGAGGCGGTGGTGGACGCGCTGCGGGTGGGCCCGTAGCGCGCGGGCCTTGGGCGAACGTTTCTCACGGGGGCACACGCGTTCGGCGCAACGGGTGGCAGCAAAAGCCGCTGCTCGGGGTAGGCGGGGAGGAAGACGTAGCAGCCGACCCGTATGTGGAGGACGACCATGGCAGAGAAGTCGCAGGACGTGGTGGAGCTGATCCTGGACGACCACCGGCGGATGGAGGAGCTGTTCCGCCGGATGCGGAGCGTCGAGGACGACCGCGCCGGCGCGCTGCGGGAGTTCTCCGCCCTGCTCATCGCCCACGGTGAGGCGGAGGAGGAAGAGGTCTACCCCGCGCTCAAGCGGTACAAGGACATCGACAACGAAGAGGTCGACCACGGTTCCGAGGAGCACGCCGAGGGCAACGAGGCCCTGCTCGCCCTGCTGGAGGTCGACGAGGTCGGCTCGGACGACTGGGACTCCAAGCTGGAGGAGCTCGTCGAGGCCGTGGCGCACCACACCGACGAGGAGGAACGCACCATCCTCAACGGCGCCCGCGAGAACGTGTCGGGCACCCGTCGCGGCGAACTCGCCGTGGCTTTCTGGGGCGCACGCGAGAAGCACCTCAAGGCCGACTGCGGCACGGTCGAGAATGTGCGCAAGGTCGTCAAGAACTCCTGAGGCGGGAGGAGGCCGGGTGACGTGCCGCCGCTC
Organism: Streptomyces sp. NPDC091272; assembly: GCF_044757485.1. NCBI lineage: Bacteria > Bacillati > Actinomycetota > Actinomycetes > Kitasatosporales > Streptomycetaceae > Streptomyces > Streptomyces sp. NPDC091272. The sequence goes on along the minus strand of NZ_JBIVVC010000001.1, from coordinate 589,066 downwards.
CCCTGCCGAGGTCGACGCCCGGGCGCGTCGCCCTCTCACCGCAACGGCGTGCCGTCCTCGGTCAGTTGCATCTGGGGGCGGCCCGTCACCAGGAGCCAGGCGGGCAGGGACGCGATGCACATGAGCGCGATGATCGCGGGCGACGACACGAGCACGGCGGCGGTGAAGAGGCTGATCCACCCCTGCCGGGTGATCGCGAGCAGCATGCCGAGCACACCCGCCGCGATGCCGACCGAGGGGTGCACGCCCGGCACGAGCGCGTGCACGCAGAGACCGAACGCGGCGCCGACGAACACGGCCGGAAAGATCCGTCCGCCCCGGAACCCACAGGCCGCCGCGACCAGCAGCGCCACCAGCTTCACCACCGCGAGCCCGGCGAACTGTCCGGCCGACCGGCCGTCCGGGTCCGCAGCAAGCTCGCCGACCTCGTGCAGCCCCTTGAACAGGGTGAGCTGCCCGCCCAGTGCGCCGAGCAGGCCGAGTACGAGCCCGCCGAGCGGCAGCATCAGCATCGGGTGCCGCAGGCTCCCGAAGGCGCGGTGCACGTAGGGGAAGAGGAGGACGGCGACCATGCCGAGCACCGCGGCGGCGCAGGCGACCACGATCGCGGCCAGCAGGTCGCCCCAATCCGGCCGGCCGAAGGGCGGGAGGCCCAGGTCGAAGGAGGGCGAGGCGAGCAGGGTCGTCGTCAGCGACCCTGCCGCCGCGGCGAGCAACGGGCCGAAGAGGTTGTCCCACAGGGAACCCTTCACCGGCATGGGCCGCCCCGCCAGCGCCTCGGAGACCACGAGCGCGGCGGCGACCGGGGTACCGAAGAGGGCGCCGAGTGTCGCCGCGGTGGCGAGCGACATCCACAGCTGACCCGGAGCTCCCGGCAGCGCCTTGGTGCCGAGCCAGAAGGCGAGCGCCACGTTGGCGGCGATGATCGGGTTCTCCGGGCCGAGGCTCGGACCTCCGGCGAGCATCAGGGCGTTGGCGACCAGCAGCCCCGGCACCACGTAGGGCCGCAGCGGTTCCTCCTCGCCGAGACCGAGCGTGGCCGGGTCGGGGCCCGCTCCTCCGGGCGCTTTCCACACGACGAGCCCGACCAGCACACCGGTGGAGGTGAGCATCACGATCATCCACAGCGCCGAGTACCCGCCGATGCCGAGCGCGTCGGGCAGATCCGTCCAGAGGACCTCCTGAAGTTCCTCGGCGAGCGCGCTGACCGCGAGGAAGAGCAGGCTGCAACCGACGCCCACCACGAGCGCGGGCACCACGAGGGGCAGCAGGGTGCGGGCGGAGACTGCGGGCGGGACCGGGGGCGGGGGCGGCGTGACATCGGCTGAGGTGCTCACCGCGTCACCCTATTTGCAGGCATTTCAACTGGATTGTTCTTTGTGGGTGTTTCACAGGGCTTTCCTCCGCCGGGGCCGCCGGGGCAGGTACCCCCCGCGCCCGTACCGTCACGCGATCCCCCCCGTACCGTCACGCGATCCGTGTCCGATGTCACGGTCCGCCGTGTGGACCGCGGTGACCGTCGGGGCCGCGGGCGCCTAGGGTGTCGGGTGCAACTGGTTCGCCCTGCCCGCCAGGCAGGCGCGTCGCAAGAGGGAACCCGGTGGGAATCCGGGACTGCCCCGCAGCGGTGAGTGGGAACGACCGCCGTCATACGCACTGGGTCCGGCCAAGGACCTGGGAAGCGACGGCCAGTAGGAACCTGCCGGAGCAACACCGGCAGAAGTGCCCGCGAGTCCGAAGACCTGCCCGTTGCCCGTACGCGACCCCTCGCGTACGGACATCCCGGTGACCTCGTGGGCGGGTCGGCGTACACATCAGGCGAAGGACCGCGCCCGTCGCGCGCCTTTGCCCGGTTCCGTCACCCTTCGCGTCCGTGATCCGTCTCCGGGATTCTCAGGAGTCATCTCGCGAAGGAGATTTCCGTGACAGCGAAGTCCGCAGCAGCGGCAGCACGGTCCACCGTGTACGGCTACCCCCGCCAGGGCGGCAACCGGGAGCTGAAGAAGGCCGTCGAGGGCTACTGGAAGGGCAAGGTCACCGCCGACGCCCTCCGGGAGAGCGCACGGGAGCTGCGCCGCACCAACTGGCGGCAGCTGGCCGAGGCCGGCCTCCACGAGGTGCCCACCGGTGACTTCTCGTACTACGACCACGTCCTGGACACCAGTGTCATGGTCGGCGCCGTCCCCGCCCGCCACCGTGCGGCCGTCGAAGCCGACGTGCTGGACGGGTACTTCGCCATGGCCCGCGGCAACCAGGACGTGGCACCCCTGGAGATGACCAAGTGGTTCGACACCAACTACCACTACCTGGTGCCCGAGTTGGGGCCCGGCACGGTCTTCACTGCGGACTCCACCAAGCAGGTCGCCGAGTTCCAGGAGGCTCTCGCGCTCGGTCACGACGCGCGGCCCGTACTCGTCGGCCCCGTCACCTATCTGCTGCTGGCCAAGCCCGCTCCCGGCGTGGCCGCCGACTTCGAACCGCTGACCCTGCTCGACCGGCTGCTCCCGGTGTACGCCGAGGTGCTCGCCGACCTGCGGGCGGCCGGGGCGCAGTGGGTGCAGCTGGACGAGCCGGCGCTGGTCCAGGACCGCGCCCCCGCCGAGCTGAGCGCGGCCGAGCGCGCCTACCGCGACCTGGGCGCTCTCACCGACCGGCCGCTGCTGCTCGTCGCCTCGTACTTCGACCGGCTCGGCGACGCCCTGCCGGTACTCGCCAAGGCCCCGGTCGAGGGTCTCGCACTGGACTTCACCGGTCCCGCGGCGGCCAACCTGGAGGCGCTGGCCGCCGTCGGCGGGCTGCCTGGCAAGCGTCTCGTCGCAGGTGTCGTCGACGGCCGCAACATCTGGATCAACGACTTCGAGAAGTCGCTGGCCACCCTCGGTACCCTGCTCGGCCTCGCCGGGCGGGTCGACGTGGCCGCCTCCTGCTCGTTGCTGCACGTCCCGCTGGACGCCGCCGCCGAGCGCGACGTCGACCCGCAGATCCTGCGCTGGCTGGCCTTCGCCCGGCAGAAGAGCGCCGAGATCGTCACCCTGACCAAGGGGCTGGCCCAGGGCACCGCGGCAATCACCGCGGAACTCGCGGTCAACCGGGCCGACCTGGCCTCCCGCGCCCACTCCCCCATCACCCGCGACCCGGCGGTACGGTCCCGGGTTGCCGCCGTCACCGGCGCGGACGGCCGGCGTTCGGCGCCGTACGAGGAGCGGGCCGCGGCCCAGCGCGCCGCGCTCGGCCTGCCGCTGCTCCCGACGACCACGATCGGCTCGTTCCCGCAGACCACCGAGTTGCGGGCGGCCCGCGCCGACCTCAGGACCGGGCGCATCGACACGGCGGGCTACGAGGAGCGCATCGAGGCGGAGATCCGGGACGTCCTGGCCTTCCAGGAGAAGGCCGGCATCGACGTCCTCGTGCACGGCGAACCCGAGCGCAACGACATGGTGCAGTACTTCGCCGAGCAGCTGACGGGATATCTGGCCACCCAGCACGGCTGGGTCCAGTCGTACGGCACCCGCTACGTGCGCCCGCCGGTACTCGCCGGTGACATCTCCCGTCCGGAGCCGATGACGGTGCGCTGGACGAGTTACGCGAACTCCCTCACCGACCGCCCGGTCAAGGGGATGCTGACCGGTCCCGTGACGATGCTCGCCTGGTCGTTCGTACGGGACGACCAGCCGCTCGGCGACACCGCACGCCAGGTCGCCCTGGCCCTGCGGGACGAGGTCGGGGACCTGGAGGCCGCCGGCACCTCGGTCATCCAGGTCGACGAGCCGGCGCTCCGCGAGACCCTGCCGCTTCGTGCCGCCGACCACACCGCGTACCTGGCCTGGGCGACGGAGTCCTTCCGGCTGAGCACCGGCGGGGTACGCGCAGAGACCCAGATCCACACCCACATGTGCTACGCGGAGTTCGGTGACATCGTCCAGGCCATCGACGACCTCGACGCGGACGTCATCAGCCTGGAGGCGGCGCGCTCGCACATGCAGGTCGCCAGGGAGCTGGCCGCGCACGGCTACCCGCGCGAGGCGGGTCCCGGTGTCTACGACATCCACTCGCCGCGCGTCCCCTCCGCGCAGGAGGCGGCGGACCTCCTGCGCAAGGGCCTTGAGGCCATTCCGGCGGAGCGGCTGTGGGTCAACCCGGACTGCGGTCTGAAGACCCGCGGCTGGCCCGAGACCCGGGCCTCGCTGGAGAACCTGGTGACCGCGGCCCGCACCGTGCGCTCGGAACTCTCCGGGTCCTGATCCGCGGAGCGGGCCCCTGGCGGGCCGGGTCCTTCCCGGTCCGCTCAGGGACTCGCGGTGGAGACCGCGTACACCCAGGGGCGCTCGGGGACGGTGCGGTCGACCGTGATGTCCAGGGTGGGCAGCGGGGCCTTCTGCCGGTAGGTCAGGCCCGACCACTTGCGGCCGGGGGTGAAGACCCAGCCGACGGTGGTCCGGTCGTGCTCGCGGATGCTGACCGTGCCCTCCTTGAGGGCGCCGGCCGAGGTGCCCACGTCCTTGAGGAAGGTGTCGAGGTCCGCGGGGGTGGTGGCGAACCGGACGTGCATCCGGCTGGTCTTCCAGTTGTTGGTCTCGTAGTACGCGAGGTTCTGGGCCATCAGCGGGATCGGCAGGTGGTAGATCCGTCGCTGCACCTGGGAGGGCCAGCCGACGGTGAGGCCCCCCGCCGCGGCCTCGCGCTCCTTGTTGCGGCCGCTGTCGCGGCTCTGTTCGGCGGAGACGAGCAGATAGCCGGCCGGGATGCCGATGAGCAGCACGATGATGACCGCGGTGACCGTACGCCGCACGATCACCCGGCGGCGGCTCTCCGGCGGCCGGTTCCCGCGGCCGTCGGGGGGCGGGCTCTGGTGCGGGATCGTGGAGGTCATCGGGTGGTTCCCTGTGCGCCGTGGGCGCTGTCGGTGCCGGGTGCGCGAGGGGCTGCGCGGGTGGCGGGGCCCTGCTCGGGGGCGGGCCCGGCGGGCATGGTCGGTTCGGCCTCGCGGGCCTGCCCGGGTCCTGCGACCGGTCCGGCCGCCGGGGCCGGTCCCGCCGCGGGGGCCTTCTCCGCCGCGGGGGCCTGGTCCGCCGCGGGAGCCTGGTCCGCCGCGGGAGCCTGCTCCGCCGGAGCCGGGGCCTGCCTCGGTTCCGAGGTGGCGGTGCGGATCACCTGCGCGTAGCGCTCGTAGCGTTCGTGGCGCTCGACCCGGCGGCGGTTGGCCCGGCGGAACCGGCGGGCGACCAGCCGGGCGAGGTCCGCGGCCCCGACCATGCCCGCCTCCGGGCCCAGCTGGGCCTTGGCGATACGGGCCTCGGGGCGGTAGCCGCGGCCGGTGAGGTGGCGGCGGAAGGCGTCCCTGGCCGGGCCGATCAAGAGGTCGTCGGCGGCGCTGACGCCGCCGCCGATGACGAAGCAGGAGGGGTCAAGGGCCGCGGCCAGGTTGGCGATGCCGACGCCGAGCCACTGGCCGATGTCCTGGAGGAGTTCGACGCACATGGCGTCGCCGCCCCTGGCCAGCTCGGTGATCAGCGGGCCGGTGATCTCGTGGATGTTCCCGCCGACGCGCTCGATGAGGTGGTACGCGACCGGGGAGTCCGCGGCGGCGAGTTCGCGGGCCTCACGGACGAGGGCGTTGCCGGAGCTGTACTGCTCCCAGCAGCCGCGGTTGCCGCACGGGCAGCGGTGCCCGCCAGGCACGACCTGCATATGGCCGAACTCGCCGGCGACTCCGTACTCACCCCGCTTGACCTGGCCGTCCTCCAGGATGGCGCCGCCGATGCCGGTACCGAGGGTGATCATGACGAGGTGGTCCTCGCCGCGTCCTGCGCCGAACCGCCACTCGGCCCAGGCGGCCGTGTTGGCGTCGTTGTCGACGAGCACGGGGACCGCGAGGCGCGCGGAGATCGCGTCCCGCAGGGGCTCGTTGCGCCAGGCGAGGTGCGGGGCGAAGAGGACCTTGCTGCGGTCCGCGTCGACCCAGCCGGCGGCGCCGATGCCCACCGCGTGCACGTCGTGCCGGTCGGAGAGGTCCAGGACCAGCTCGACGATGGTGTCCTCGACGACCTTGGCGCTCTTGGACTTGTCCGGTGTCTCCGCGCGCAGGGTCTCCAGGATGGCGCCGTCGGCGTCCACGACGCCCGCCATCACCTTCGTACCCCCGATGTCGATGCCGACGGTGGGCACGCGCGGGGCGGTCAGGTGGGAGCGGCGCTCACGGGGGCCGACGGTGCGCAGGACGGTGGCGCGGGCGGTGCCGCGGCCTGCGAAGTCACGGTAGGAGCTGCTCATCGGCCGGGGCCTTCTGCGGTGTCGGGGGCCGGCGCCTCGGGGCCCGGCGGCGGACGGCGCCCACCGCCGCCGATTGTGCCATCCGTACGCGTGCGGAACCTGTCCGGGCGTGCGGCCCCGGCCCTTCGGCGGGCGCGGCGGACGATGTTGTTCCGCACACCGGCCGCCCGCCCGCACCGCGTCGCGCGGCCCGTCCGGGGAGGTACGGACGGGCCACCGCACTACGTCGCGGGCCCCTCGTCCACCGGGTGTCCGCCGAGGTGGGCGGGGGCCGGCGCGCGCTCCAGTTCATGGCTGAGTTCGTCGAGTTCGCTGCCGCCGGCCATCTGCCGGGTGAGCTCGTCGAGGGTGGTCTCCTGCTTGGTACTGCTGCCCGCCATCGCCCCCCTCTTGAGGAGCACGAAGCGGTCGCCGACGAGGTAGGCGTGGTGCGGGTTGTGTGTGATGAGGACGACACCGAGGCCCGCGTCCCGGGCCGCGGCGACGTACTTGAGGACGACGCCCGACTGCTTGACACCGAGGGCCGCGGTGGGCTCGTCGAGGACGAGGACCTTCGCACCGAAGTGCACGGCGCGCGCGATGGCCACGCACTGCCGTTCGCCGCCCGAGAGGGTGCCGATGGGCTGGTCGACGTCGCGCAGGTCGATGCCCATGCGCAGCAGTTCCGAGCGGGTCGTCTCGCGCATCAGGGCGACGTCGAGGCGCCGGAGGGGGCCGCGGCCCTTCGTGGGCTCGGAGCCGAGGAAGAAGTTGCGCCAGACGGGCATCAGCGGGACGACGGCGAGGTCCTGGTAGACGGTGGCGATTCCCCTGTCGAGGGCGTCGCGCGGGTTGACCAGGGTGGTCTCGGCGCCCTCGACGCGGAAGGTGCCCGCGTCGTGCTGGTGCAGCCCGGCGATGATCTTGATGAGGGTGGACTTGCCCGCGCCGTTGTCGCCGAGCACGCACGTGATCTCGCCCGCGTGCACTTCGAGGGAGACGTCCTCCAGCGCCTTGATGTTGCCGTAGAACTTCGACACGTGGTCGAGCTCGACGAGCGGCGTCCCGGGCGCCGTCGGCGTCCCTCCCGGTTCGACGGCTGTGCTCATGACCGTGCCTCCGCGCGCTTGCGTACCCATGCGTTGAGCAGGGTGGCCAGAAGGAGCATGGCTCCGAGGAAGAACTTGAACCAGTCGGGGTTCCACTCGGCGTAGACGATGCCCTTGCTCGTCATGCCGAAGATGAACGCGCCGACCGCCGAGCCGATCGCGGAGCCGTACCCGCCGGTGATCAGACAGCCGCCGATGACGGCCGCGATGATGTACGTCAGCTCGTTGCCGACGCCCTCGCCCGACTGGACGACGTCGTAGCTGAACAGCAGGTGCTGGCCGGAGACCCAGGCGGCGAAGGCGACGCCCATGTACAGGCCGATGCGGGTCTTGTTCACCGGTACGCCGGTGGCGCGCGCGGCGTCCTTCTCACCGCCCACCGCGAAGATCCAGTTGCCCGCGCGGGTGCGCAGCAGGATCCAGGTGGCGAGCGCGATCAGGACGAACCACCAGAGGATGGTGACCTTGAGGTTCACCGAGCCGATGGTGAGCTGGGAGGCGAAGACCGACCTGGCGGACTCGAAGCCCTCCATGTCGCCGATGCTCTTGGTGGAGACGGTGCCGCTGATGAGCTTGGTGAGGCCGAGGTTCAGGCCGGTCAGCATCAGGAAGGTGCCGAGCGTGATGATGAAGCTCGGGAGTTTGGTGCGGGTCAGCATGAAGCCGTTGAAGACGCCGATCAGCAGCGTCACCAGGAGCGAGACGAAGACACCGACCCAGACGTTCGCGGTCATCTGGTAGCTGAACATCGAGGAGATCAGCGCGGAGCTGGTCACCATGACGCCGGCGGACAGGTCGAACTCGCCGCCGATCATCAGCAGCGCCACGGGCACCGCCATGATGCCGATGGTCGAGGCCGCGTAGAGGACGGTGCCGAAGCTGGAGGCGCGCAGGAAGCTGTCGGCCGCGATCGAGAAGAACAGGAACACGGCGACCGCGCCCACGATGGAGCCAAGCTCCGGGCGGCCCATCAGCTTGCGCAGCGGCGACGTGTGGATCAGCCGTTCGTCGGCCCCGGGAGGTGGCGCGGGTGCGGTCGCTGTCATCGGGTCCCCCGGTTGGTGTACGCCTTCAGCTGCTCGGCGCTCTCCTTGGTGATGACCTGCGGGCCGGTGAGGACGGGTTTGCCGCCGCCGAGCATGTCCGCGTTGTAGCGGTAGAGCCAGAGCAGGTCCACCGCCTCGTACCCCTGGAGGTAGGGCTGCTGGTCGACGGCGAAGCCGAGGGCTCCGGAGGCCAGCGAGTCGGCGACCTTGGCGTTCAGGTCGAAGGTGTCGACCTCGGCCTCGCTGCCGGCCTGCTGCTTGGCCTGGACGGCGGCGTCCGCGAAGGGCGCGCCCAGGGTGACGACCGAGTCGATGTCCCGGGTGGTCTGGAGCTTGGCCTCGATGGACGCCTGGACGTCGGGCATGTTGGTGCCGTCGACGTAGAGGTTCTCCACGGAGCCCTTGAAGGACTTCTTGACGCCCTCGCAGCGCTGCTCGTGGCCGACGTTGCCCCGCTCGTGCAGCACGCAGAGCGCCTTCTTCTTCGCGCGCTTGTCCAGCTCGTCGCCGACGGCCTCGCCCGCGATGACCTCGTCCTGGCCGATGTGGGTGAGCGCCCCGAAGGCCTTGGACTCGGCGGTGCCCGAGTTGATGGTCACCACCGGGATGCCGGCCTTCTTCGCCTTGGCGAGGACGCCCTTCATGGCGTCCGGCTTGGCGAGGGTGACGATCAGGCCGTCGACCTTCTTGTCGATGTACGTGTCGACCAGCTGGGCCTGCTGCTGGGCCTCCGCGTTGTTCGCGTAGAGGAAGTCGATGTTGTCCTTCTCGGCTGCCTGTTTGGCGCCCTTCTGGACGATGTCCCAGAAGGTGTCCCCTGCACCCGAGTGGGTGACCATGGCGAAGGTCCACCTGGGGGTGGACACCGCGGCCTTGCCCTGGGCGGCCGTAGCCGCGCGCTCCTCGGCGCGCTTGCCGCCGGTGCTGCTGCAACCGGTGAGGGAAGCCCCGAGTACCGCCGCCAGCACGGCGCCCAGCGCACGTACCCCTGTCCGAACCCTTGCCACGACGTCGTGCCCTTCTCGCTGTACTCCTGGGTGCGGCCGGGCGGCACGATGTCCGACCCCGGCCGCCCAAGTATCGGTCATGGGGGTGCGCCGTGCGGTCGGCGGGTGGGTCATCGGGTGCCGCGGGCGGTGTATTTCTCCAGCTCCGGGACGTCGTCGGCGGTGACGATCGCAGGCCCGGTAAGGACCGGTTTGCCACCTCCCAGGACGTTCCCGTTGGTGCGGTTGAGCCAGATCCCGTCGACGGCGAGGTAGCCCTGGAGGTAGGGCTGCTGGTCGACGGCGAATCCGACCGCTCCCGACCCCAGACTCTTGACCACCGCCGCGTTCAGGTCGAAGGTGTCGACCTCCGCCTTGCTCCCGGCGCCCGCCTTCGCCTGCACCGTCGCGTCCGCGAAGGGCGCGCCGAGGGTGACCACGGCGTCGATGTCCTTGGCCGCCTGGAGCTTCGCCTCGATGGAGGAGGTGGTGGCCGGCATGTTCGTCCCCTCCACGTTGAGGTTCTCGACGCTGCCCTTGAACGCCTTCCGCACGCCGGCGCAGCGCTCCTCCAGGGAGACGTTGCCCTGTTCGTGGATGACGCAGAGCGCCTTCTTCCTGCCGCGCCTGGTCAGCTCCTCACCGACCCCCTCACCTGCCACCGTCTCGTCCTGGCCGATGTGGCCGAGTGCGCCCAGGGCCTCGGAGTGCTGTCCGCCGGAGTTGACGGTGACGACGGGGATGCCGGCGGCGACGGCCTTCCTGACCGCCGCGCCGACGGCCTCGGGCTTGGCGAGGGTGACGACGATGCCCTGCACCTTCTGGTCGACCGCGGCCTCTATGAGCTGCGCCTGTTCCTTGCCCTCCTTGTTGGCGGAGTAGAGGAACTCGACGTTGTCCTTGGCCGCGGCGGCCTTGGCACCGCTCTGCACGATGTCCCAGAAGGTGTCGCCCTCGCCGGAGTGGGTGATCATCGCGATCTTGATGCGCGGCGTACCCGCCGCCTTGCCCCCACCCCCGCCGCGCTCCGGCTGTTCCTCGGAGCCCTTGCCACCGGAGCCGCTGCATCCGCAGAGGGTGAGTGCGGTTAGGGCCACCGCGGTGGTCAGCGCTGTCGCCGTACGGGTGGTACGCATCGTCGGGCCCGCCTCGCATCCCCCGCCGCCCGGTTGCGGCTGGGGGAGTTCTAGCGGCGGTCGTACGGCGCCGTCAATGGTTGTGCGTCCGGCTGCGTGGTCCTTGACAGTGCTGCGGGCCTGTTGTCGGGTGGGCGGCATGCGTATCGGACTCATGGGCACGGGCCGCATCGGTTCCTTCCACGCCGAGGTGCTCGCCCGGCACCGCGAGGTGGACTCACTGGTGCTGGCCGACGCGGACGCGGGGCGGGCCGAGGGGGTCGCGCGCCGGGTCGGCGCCGAAGTCGCCCCGACGGAGCGCCTGTTGGCGTCGGGGGTGGACGCGCTGGTCATCGCGTCGGCGACGGCCGCGCACGCGGAGCTGATCGGCAGGGCCGCCCGCGCCGGTCTGCCCTGCTTCTGCGAGAAGCCGATCGCCACCGACCTGCCGGGCACCCTGGAGGCGCTGCGCGAGGTGGAGTCGGCGGGCACGGTGCTCCAACTCGGCTTCATGCGCCGCTTCGACGCCGGTTACGCGGTGGCGCGCGAGCGGGTGCGCTCGGGCGCGCTGGGCCGGCTGCACACGGTGCGCACGGTCTCCTCCGACGCCGCCCCGCCCCCGGCCGCGTACCTGCCGCTCTCCGGTGGGCTCTACCGGGACTGCCTGGTGCACGACTTCGACATCCTGCGCTGGGTGACCGGGCGCGAGGTGGTGGAGGTGTACGCGACGGGCTCGGCCGCGGGACCCGCGATGTTCGCGGCGGCGGACGACGTGGCGACGGCCGCCGTGGTGCTGACGCTCGACGACGGGACCCTCGCCACGTCGACCGCGACCCGCTGCAACGGGGCGGGTTACGACGTACGGATGGAACTGGCGGGGGAACTGGACCAGTTGGCGGTCGGCCTGGACGACAGGACCCCGATCACCTCGGCCGAGGTGTCGGGGCCGCCCGCGCCCGCGAAGCCGTGGGCCGGGTTCCTGGAGCGTTTCGCCCCGGCGTACGAGGCGGAGCTCGACGCGTTCCTCCAGGTCGTACGCGGTGAGCGGGCGAACCCGTGCGACGGCCGGGAGGCGCTGGAGGCGCTGCGGGTGGCCGAGGCGTGCGAGGTGTCCCGCCGGGAGGGGCGGGCGGTCCGGCCGGCGGAGCTGCCCGGTCTCGGCAGGCCGTGAGCCACCCCCCACGGCCTGCCGGGCGTCGGTCAGCTCACCAGCGGACGGGCAGTTTCCGTACGCCTCTGATCAGCAGTCCCGGCGCCCACTCCCAGGGCGCGCCGTCGGGGTCCAGTGCCAGGTCGGGGCAGCGTTCGAGCAGGGTGCGGACGGCGATGCGGCCCTCCAGCCTGGCCAGCGGGGCGCCCAGGCAGAAGTGGATGCCGTGCCCGAAGGCGAGGTGGCCCTGTGCGGAGCGGCGGATGTCGAAGCGGTCCGGCTCGGGGAACCTGGCGGGGTCCCGGTCGCCGGAGGCGAGGGCGACGAGGACGAGCCTGCCCGCCGGGATCGTCACCCCGCCGAGCTCGACGGGTTCGCGGGCGAACCGGAAGGTGGAGGTCTCCACCGGGCCGTCGTAGCGCAGCATCTCCTCGATGGCGCCGTCGATGAGGCCGTCGAAGTCGGCGCGCAGGGCGGCGAGTTGTTCGGGGTGCGAGAGCAGGGCGCGGACACCGTTGGAGATCAGGTTGACGGTCGTCTCGTGGCCGGCGACGAGCAGCAGGAACGCCATGCCCATGAGCTCGTCGGGCGAGAGCTGGTCACCTCCCTCGTCCCGCGTCCTGATCAGCGCGCTGAGCAGGTCCTCGCCCGGCGAACGGCGCTTCTCCTCGATCAGCTCGGCGAGGTAACCGCCCATTTCCTCGATGGCGGCGGCGCTCTCCTCCGTCCCGGTGGGCGCGACGACCTCGTTGGACCAGACGCGGAAGCGGTCCCGGTCCAGGTCGGGGACGCCGAGGAGTTCGCAGATCACGGTCATCGGCAGCGGGAACGCCAGCGCGTCCACCAGATCGGCCGATGAACTCCCCTTGTCCGTCATCGAGTTGATGAGGTCGTCGGTGATCTGCTGCACCCGCGGCCGCATCGCCTCGACCCGCCGGGCGGTGAACTCACGGACGACCAGCTTGCGCAGTCGCGTGTGGTGCGGCGGGTCGGCCTCCAGCATGTTGCTGTTGACCGCGTGGGCCGCCTCCTTGTCCCAGAGGTCCGAGACCCGCCAGTCCTTGCTGAGCCGGGGGTCGGCGAGGGCCTGGCGCGCCTCCTCGTACCCGACGACCATCCACATCTCGTCCACGTCCTTGGTGCGGACGCGATGCACAGGCCCGGAGGCGCGGAGCCTCTCGTAGTACGGATACGGATCGGCTGTGAAGTCCTCGGTGCACTCACGCAGGTCGACGACTGTCATGGATCACCCCTCCCCGGCCGGGTCCGGTCGACCCCGCCGCCCAACCAGCCTACGTGGCAGCGGCCTTCACTCCTCGACGGTGTCGAGCAGCCCGGCGTCGTGGGCGAGGAGCGCGATCTGGACCCGGTTGTTCAGGGCCAGCTTGGCCAGGATGCGTGAGACGTGGGTCTTGACCGTGGGCACGCTCAGATAGAGCTCGGCGGCGATCTCCGCGTTGGAGCAGCCGCGTCCCACCGCGACGGCCACTTCCCTTTCGCGCTCGGCGAGTTGGCCGATACGCTGCTGTGCGCGGGCCTTACGGTCCTGGGCCCCGCCGGCCCCCGCGACGTGGCCGATGAGCTGCTGGGTGACCGCGGGGGACAGCACCGGGTCCCCGGCGGCGACGCGCCGTACCGCTGCGACGATCTCGGCGGGCGGGGTGTCCTTCAGTACGAAGCCCGCTGCGCCGGCCCGCAGGGCGCGCAGCACCTGCTCGTCGGCGTGGAAGGTGGTGAGGACGACGACCTCGGGCGCGTCGGGCCCGGCGCGCAGTTTCTCCGTCGCGGTGAGACCGTCGACGACCGGCATCCGGATGTCCATCAGCACCACGTCGGGCCTCAACTCCTCGACCGCTCGCGGGACCTGCGAGCCGTCGGCGGCCTCGCCGACGATCTCGATGTCCGCCGCGCCGCCCAGCATGAAGGTGAGCCCGGCACGCACGAGGGGGTCGTCGTCGACGAGGAGGAGCCTGATCGTGGAGATCGTCATGGTGCCCACGGTAGCCAGGCATCGATCCGGAACCCGCCGTCGGGCCCGTGGCCGTGGTCGAGCCGGCCGCCGGCGAGGACCGCGCGCTCGGTGAGGCCGATGAGCCCCTGGCCCGAGCCGGGGACCTTGGGGACGTCGCCGTCGGGGGCGGGGTTGTGCAGGGTGACGGCGACGCCGTCGCCGGGGCGGCCGGTCACCGTGACGGCGACCTCGGTGCCGGGTGCGTGCTTGCGGGCGTTGGTCAGGCCCTCCTGGGCGATGCGGTAGACGTTGCGGCCGACGGCGGCCGGCACGCCGGCCGGATCGTCGATCCGGTTGTCGAGGGTGACCTTCATGCCCGCCTGGCGGGACTCCGAGACCAGGGCGTCCAGGGTGGTCAGGGTCGGCTGCGGGCGGTCGTCGTCGCCGCTCCCGGGGCTGCGCAGCACACCGATGATCTCGCGGAGGTCCTGGAGCGCCTCGTGGGCGCTGTCGCGGATGACCCCGGCGGCGCGGGCGACCTGGGCGGGCGGGGCGTCGGGCCGGAACTCCAGGGCGCCGGCGTGCACGCTGAGCAGGGTGAGGCGGTGGGCGAGGACGTCGTGCATCTCGCGGGCGATGGCCTCGCGGGCGAGCCGCTGGGCCTGTTCGGCGCGCAGCCCGGCCTCGGCCTCGGCCCGTACGGTGCGCTCACGGAGCGAGGCGACGAGCTGGCGGCGTGCGCGTACGAACATGCCCCAGCCCACGATCAGCATGGTGATCACGACGGTGGCGACGAGAGCCGCCAGGAAGGAGGTGCTCGGGTCCGGCCGCACCCAGGCCTGGAGCAGCCCGGTGGCGAGCGCCCCGGCGGCCATCGGCCCCGCCACCTTGAACGGGCGGTGCACGGTCACGCCGAACAGGGCGACGATCATCGCGCCGGAGGCCGCGGGCGCGACCACGGAGAGCACGACGAGCACCACCGCCACCCCGACGGGCCGGCGCCGCCGCAACCAGAGCGCGCAGCACGCGAGCGCCCCGGCGATCTGGTCGAGGACGAGTACGGCGCGGTGCTCGCCGAAGTCCGCCGCGGTCTGCGCCGCCGCGATCCCGATGGCCGCGGCGAAGAGGAACATCAGGAGGTCGACGGTCCAGTCCCGCAGGGTGCGGCGCGGCCGGGCCCGCGCACTCCCCACGGCGCCGGGCCCACCGCCGGAGCGGCTCCCGGGTTCGCCGGGCGTCTCGGGGCCGCCCATCGCCGACGGCAGCAGCCACCGGTACTCCTGTTCGCTCATGCGTACAAAACTACGCAGGCGGCGGTGGTGCGGACGGCCGTCGGGGGCAGTCGGCTACCGAAGTCGCCCGGAAGGCTACTTCGGTCGCGGCAGGGGCCCGGGCGGGTAGCCCTGCGGACGATGGCGGCCGGGGCCCGCGCGCCCCAGTGTGGCGGGCATGAGGCGAATCTTCGAGGTGGCGGGCGTCCTGCTGATGGTGTGGGGCGCGGGAGGGCTGATCCACGAGTGGGCCGGCTGGTTCCACGCGTGGGGTGTGGTGCACAAGCTCGGCTGGTTCGAGGGTTACGAGGTCTACGCGAACATCGTCCTGGCGGTGGCGGGCCTGGTACTGGTGGTCGCCTCGGAACGCGCGGGCGGGGCGGGCCGGGCGGGGCACGGCGACGCGGACGCCCAGCGGACCGACCGTGCGGGCGACGCGGGCGGCACGGGCGGCACGGGCGGCACGGGCGGCACGGGCGTACGCTGACGACCCAGGGCACAGCCGCGCGGGCGAACGCTGACCACCGGGGGCACAGCCGCGCGGGCGCACGCCGACACCCCGCAGTTCCGTCAGGCCGACGGTCCTGAGCCCTCCGGCGCCGGGCGCCGGGCCGCCACCGCCCGACGCCCCCAGGCGGTGCCCGCGAGCACCAGGGCGCCACCCAGCAGGCCCACCGCGCCGAGCCGTTCCCCGCCGATCGCGATGCCGACGGCCGCCGCCCACAGGGGTTCCGTACCGAGCAGCAGGCTGACCCGGGACGGCGAGGTGCGCCGTACCGCCCACATCTGCACGGCGAACGCGAACAGCGTGCAGCACACGGACAGGAACAGCAGCCCCGCCCACTCCCCCGCCCCGAACCCGGCCGCCACGCTCCACGGCGAGGGCCCGGTGCCGGGCGCGGCCGCCAGCAGGGCGAACACGGCTACGGCAGCGCCGAGCTGGACGGTGGTCAGGGACAGCGCGTCGGCGTCCTGGACGGCCTTGATCCGGGCCATGAACAGCACGTGCGCGGTACGGGCGAGTGCGGCGAGCAGCATCAGCAGGTCCCCCGTGGAGGGCTCGGTGAAGCCGCCGCCCTGGGTCAGCAGGAGCACGCCCAGTACCGAGAGCCCGGCGGCGGCCAGGAACGCGCGGGGCGGCGCCGTCCTGGTCACGGCGGCCTCGGCGAGTGGAGTGAAGATCATCGTGAGGCTGATGATGAGCCCCGCGTTGGTCGCCGAGGTGTGCACGACGCCGTACGTCTCCAGCAGGAAGATCCCGCTGAGCACCAGGCCGAGCAGGCCCGCTCCCCGCCACTGCGCGGCGCTGAGCGCCCGCAGCTTGCGCCGTCCGGCGACCACGAGCACCGGGAGCACGATCGCGAACCGCAGTACCAGCACCGCGACGACGGTCTGCGCGGTGGTGATCCCCTTGGCGGCGAGGTAGCTGGCTCCCCAGACCGCCGCCACCCCCAGCACGGGAAGGTCGGCGAAAGCGGCCCGGCGGGCGGACACGGATCTCGGTACGGCGGGCGAGGTGGCGGCCACGGCGCGGTCTCCAACTGATGGTGCGGTGTGGAGACTTCGGCGGCTCGCACGCGGGCGCCCACCGTACCCGGCGGTGATCTTCACGGGGAAGGGGCGCAGGCCCGTCCCGCTGCCGGTTCCGGTGTCCGCACGGCGCCGGCGCGGGCACGGAGCTGGTCGGGCACGATCCGGGTCAGCGCCGAGACGGATCCAGCGGCGGGCGGGTCAGCGCGGAGACGGGTCCAGCGGCGGTACGGGCCAGCGCCGAGACGGGCCCAGCGGCGGGCGGGGCGTCAGCCCGTGTGGTGGCCCCGGCCCGTGCCGTTGACCGTGTTCAGGTGGGTGCCGCGCGGGGCGGCGATGCCCAGCAGTGCGATGTCGTCGTGCTCGCGGGTGCCCAGCCACTGTGTGGTGAGGTTCTCCACCCGTTCGATCACCGCCTCCACCGGCAGCCGCGCGCAGTCCGCGAGGGTCGCGCGCAGCCGTTCCTCGCCGAGCAGCTCCGCTCCGCCGGGCCCGCCCCGCGCCTCCGTGACGCCGTCGGAGTAGAGCAGGCAGGTGTCACCCGCCCGCAGCACGGTGTGGCAGGTGCGGGTGGTGATCTCGGGCAGGGCGCCGATCAGGGTGCCCCTGGTGGGGGCCTCGTCGACCGTGCCGTCGGCGCGGACGATCAGCGGTGCCGGGTGCCCCGCCGCGGTCAGCCGCAGGGCGACGTCGCCGTGGCTCAGGGGGGTCGCTCCCGCCAGCACCATGGTGGCGAACCTGCTGTCGGTCTCCTCCAGCAGTGTGGCGTTGAGGAGTTCGAGCAGGCGGTGGTGGTCGCTCTCCAGGTGGCGCAGCGCGGAGAGGGTGTTGCGGATCTTGCCGGTGAGCACGGCCGCCCTGGCGCCCTTGCCGCAGACGTCGCCGAGGACGAGGAAGGTCTCGCCACCGGGTCCGCTCCCCGGGTGGACGTCGTAGAAGTCCCCGCCGATCAGGTCGGTGGCCCGGGAGGCGCGGTAGGTGGCCGCCAGGTCGAGGCCGCTGGAGCGGCGCAGGACGGGCGGGAGCAGGGAGCGCTGGAGGACCGCGGTGGTCTCCGCCCGGTCCGCGTACAGGGCGGCGGCCGAGAGGGCGGCCCCCGCGCGGGCGGCGAAGACGCGGGAGAAGACCTCCTCGTCCTCGTTGAAGGCCGGGGTGCGGGTACGGCGCAGCAGGACGAGCGCACCGGCCGGCACGCCGTTTCCCGGCATCGGTGTGACGACGACGGAGCCGAGCGGCCCGAAGCCGTCCGGGACCAGCCAGCCGGGGACCGCGGCGGGCGCCACGCACCGGGCGGGCACGGACGGGAACCCGGCCAGCGCGTCGGCGAGACCCGGCACCTCGCCGACCGGCTCGGTGAGCAGGCGCTCGTCCACCAGCCGGCCGTCGACCGCCGAGGTGAGCCGCAGGCGCCGGTCGCCGTTGCCGGCGATCACCACCGCCGCGTCGGCCATCCGCTCGCCGGCCAGTTCGGCCACGGCCTGCACGGACCTGTGCCAGTTGAGGGTGGTGAGCAACCGGGCGGACGCCCTGGCCAGGAACTCGGCGCGGTCGCGTTCCTCCTGCCAGCGGCGCTGCCAGACGAGTTCGAGGGTCACGTCGTCGAGCAGATAGGCGACGTGGCCGTCGGGCAGCGGCATCCGGCGGGCGGCCATCTCGCGCGCCCCCACGGCCCCCTGGGCGAAGGCGAGCTGTTCGTACTGGGCGCGGGCCAGCCAGTCGGGCACCCGTGGCGCGCACATGGCGTCCGCCTCGCGCAGCCCGGGGAAGAGGTCGCGCGCCGATTCGTTGAGCAGACGGACCAGTCCGGCGCCGTCCAGCATCACGACGGCGCCGATTCCGCTCTCCACCAGGGCGTGCGCCAGCGCCGCGCCCGGTGCAGCGGCGAGCGGGTGCGCACCCTCGACGGGGCGGTCGGTGGAGCGTGGGGAGGAAGTCACAACCGAAGGCGAAGCCCCGCGCGACCGGACGGCCGTAGGCTCCTGTCATCCTCTCGGAGCTATAGACGCACGACGACAACTGTTGTCGCACGGCAACCGTCTCGCGCCGGGCCCCGGCATGGCAAGCGACACCCACAGGACCTTCACAGGGAATACCGAACTGTCCGCCCATATCGGGACGTTGTACCCCTTCGTGTGCACGGGTCCCACACACCGGATACGATGCGCCCGCGGACCGGCTAGCCGGGTTGTCACCGGGCAGTAGGCCCGCAGCAGTCGGGAAAGGCAGGAACCGTGGGAGAACGAGGCGGCGACCCCGCACACCCCCAGAGGGACACGGCCGTGCCGTCGGCGCCCCGCGCCGCGCCCGCGGGCGGCCCGCTAGGCGCTCCGGCCGGCCTTCGCCGCCGGGCCGTCCAACTGCCCCGCGCCGACCGCGAGACGCTCCTCGACCGCCGTTCGGAACTCGCCGAGCCCGTGCACCAGGGCCTCCCGCGCGGCCACCGGCATCGTCGCGACCGCCGCCACCAGTGCCTCCTCGCGCCGGGCCCGCAGGTCCCGCAGGTAGGTGCGGCCCGGCGCGGTCAGCCGCAGCTCGACCTCGCGCCTGCTGACCTCGCTGGCCGACCGCTTGACGTATCCGAGCGCCTCCAGCCGGTCGCAGAGTCTGCTGACCGACGGGGGCGCGGCTCCCAGGACGTCGCCGAGCGTGCGCAGATTGATGCCCTCGGCGCGCTCCAGAATGTGCATCACCCGCAGTTGCGAGGACGACACAGGCGCGGGGGACACCGCGTCCCTGCCGTGCTCCCACAGCACTTCCAGCAGTGCGATCACCTCGCACGCGGCCCGGGCAGCGGCGTCCGCCGTGCCACCCGGTGCGCCCTCGCTGCGAAGGCGTGAGCCCTGGAGGTCCACGCTTGCCCTCCCCGTACATCCTTCGAGAAAGTGATTCTCCGACGTTGGACAGACTCGCGTCCGTGGAACGCCACCTGCGTGCCGCCGACCCCCATGCGCTGCTCGACGCGTTGCGCACGGTCCTGACGGACCTCTACGGCTCACTCGCGGTCGATCTGCTGATGGCTGACTACGCCATGACGATACTGCAACCGGTCGGCACGCTCCCCCATACCGCCGAGCCCGTCTCGGCGCACACAGGCGCGCCGGGGCGAGCCTTCGGAGCGCAGCAGCCGTACTCGTGCGCGGGCTCCTTCCCGGCCTCGGTGACGGCACACCTGCCGGTGACGGTGCGAGGTGACCGGCTCGGCGTCCTGTGCGTCACACTGGCCGAGGAGCGCTACGACGCGGACGTACTGGCGGAGCTGACGGACGTCGCGGAGGCGCTGGGCCACCAGATCGTGGTCGCCGAGCGCGACACCGACCTGTATCTCCAGGCCCGCAGGGCCGAGCGGCTCACGCTGGCCGCCGAGATCCAGTGGGGGCTGCTGCCGGGACGTTCCTGCGCCCGCGCCGAGTACGAGCTGGGCGCCCAGCTGGAGCCCGCGTACGCGATCCACGGCGACAACTTCGACTGGTCCACCTCGGACGACCACCTGACCCTCGCCCTCACCAACGGCATGGGCGAGGGCATCGACGCCGCGCTGCTCACCAGCCTCGCCATCAACGCGCTGCGCAACGCGCGCCGGGCGGGTCTGAGCCTCACGGACCAGGCGTGCATGGCGGACCAGGCGATCTACGGCCAGCACCGGGGCGCGCTTCACGTGTCCGTCCTGCTGCTCCGCTTCCACCTGCCGTCCGGGAACGTGGAGATCGTCGACGCCGGCTCACCGCAGGTCTGGCGGCTGCGGGCGGGCACCGTGGAGCCGGTGAAGCTGGACCCGCAGCTGCCGCTGGGCATGTTCGAGGACTCGGTCTACACGGTGCAGCCCTGGCAGGTGCTGCCGGGTGACCGGCTGCTGTTCGTGAGCGACGGGGTGTACGACGTGGCCTCGCCCGCCGGGGAGCGCTACAGCGAGCAGGCGCTGGCCCGCGCCATCCAGTCGACCCGGCTGCTGCCGCCTCCGCAGGTGCCGCGCGCCGTCCTGCACGAACTGGCCGGGCACCGCGGGGAGGTCATGGCGGAGGACGACGCGATGATCGTCTGCCTGGACTGGCACGGCCGCCCCGAGAAGGCCTGAGCCACAGGGGCACGGGGCCGACGGGGTACGGGGCCACGGAGGCACGGGGCCACGGAGGTACGGGGCCACGGAGGTACGGGCGTGGGGGGGGGCGCGCCCCCCGGGGGCCGGGGGCCCCCCCCCCCCCCCCCCCCCCCCCGCCCCCGGCGAGACCCCCACGCGCCGGTG
>NZ_JBIVVC010000001.1:494727-568409 GCF_044757485.1 Streptomyces sp. NPDC091272 | reverse complement strand
GCCGGCCGGCCGGGGGGGGGGGGGGGGCGGGGGGGGGGGGGGGGGGGCGCGCGGCGGCGGGGGGGGGGGGGGCGCGGGGGGGGGGGGGGGGCCCCCCCCCCCCGGGGGCGCCCCCCCCCCCCCACGCCCGTACCGTCAGCCATCCTGTCGCCGGTCAGCCACCGAGCTCGTGGTGGCGGGCTGCCAGCGAGGCCGCGCCCTGTTCGGTCAGCGAGCCGAAGAGGCGCAGCCGGGAGATGCCGCCGTCCGGGAAGATGTCGATCCGGACCTGGCTCGCCCGCGGGGCGGAGGCGAGCACGAAGCGGTGGTTGGTGTCGGGCTGCAGCCGGGTGCGCGGCAGGATCTCGGCCCAGTCGCCGCTGTCGCCGTCACGGACCGAGAGGGCCGCCCAGCCGGCCGAGTTGCCCTTGAGGTAGGCGGTGTCGATCTCGACCGCGCGGATCTCGGCCTGCTCGACCAGGTGGTAGCTGATCCAGTCGTTGCCGCGGTCGCGGCGGCGGCGGGTCTCCCAGCCGTCGTCCATCTTGTGCGAGCGGCCCGGCTGGATGGTGTTGGTGGCCGGGGAGTAGAAGCGGTCCGACGCGTCCTCGACGCGGCCGCCGTTCTCCAGGGCGACCAGGTCGAAGGTGCCGCACGCGGTCAGCCAGGCCGGGTCGGGCACGACCTCGCCGTAAACCCGCAGGCGGGCGATGCCGCCGTCCGGGTGCTGGTTGACGCGCAGGTGTGTGAAGCGCTGTTCGAGCGTGACTTCGAAGCCGTTGGCCGCGTGGCCGCCGACCGCCGTGCGGGGGACGAGGGTCGTCCACTTCACGTCGCCGGAGAGCAGGTCCTCGGGCGAGGGGGAGCCGGGCACGGAGGCGCCCTCGACGGAGACGGCCTGCGGGTAGTTGCCGCGGAAGTGGGCCGTGTCGACGACGATGCCGCGCACGACACCGGGCGCGCCGAGGCGTACCAGCGCCCAGTCGTGGTCCTCGTCGGTGGGGTGCGGCTGCTCGGCCGAGACGCCGCGCCTGCGGCGGGTCTCCCAGCCGTCCATGATCTTGCCCTTGTGCCCGAAGCGCTCCGGGTCGAAGTGGGCGGGTTCGGGGACGAGCAGGTTCTCGCGCTCGGCGAAGAACTCGTCGTTCGCGGCGATCACCCCGGCACCCAGGCGGCGGTCGGCGAGGTCGACGTGGTGGGTGAACGGGAAGTCGGCCGTCCGGTAGTCGGCGTACGGGTCGCCGCCGCCGAAGGGGCTGGCGTCTCCGGTGAACGAGGGGATCTCCGTCATGACTACTTGTTCCTCTCCAGCAGGCGGCCGGTGGGCTCGGTGAGGGTGCCCTCGTGGGCGATCCGCACGCCGCGCAGCCAGGTCTGCTTGACGACGCCGTGCAGGGTCTTGCCCGCGTACGCCGTGACCTGGTTGCGGTGGTACAGCTCGACCGGGTCGACGGTGAAGGTCTCCTCCGGGGCAAGCACCGCGAAGTCGGCGTCGCGGCCCGCCTCGATGGCGCCCTTGCGGCTCAGCCCGGCGAGCCGGGCGGGGGCCGCCGACATCCAGCGGACGACCTCGTCCAGCGAGTGGCCGCGCTTACGGGCCTCGGTCCAGATGGCCGGCAGGCCGAGCTGGAGGGAGGAGATGCCGCCCCAGGCGGTAGCGAAGTCCTGGGTCTTGAGGTCGGTGGTGCACGGCGAGTGGTCGGAGACGATGCAGTCGATCGTGCCGTCGGCCAGGCCCTCCCACAGCGCGTCCTGGTTGGCCGCCTCACGGATCGGCGGGCAGCACTTGAACTCGGTCGCTCCGTCCGGCACCTCCTCCGCGGTGAGGGTCAGGAAGTGCGGGCAGGACTCGACCGAGACCTGAACGCCCTCGCGCTTGGCCGCGGCGATCAGCGGCAGCGCGTCGGAGGACGAGAGGTGCAGCACGTGGACGCGGGCGTCGAGCCGCTTGGCGAGCGCGATGAGGCCCTCGATGGCGGTGTTCTCGGCGTCACGCGGCCGGGAGGCGAGGAAGTCGGCGTACTTCTCGCCGGACTTCTGCGGGGCCTCGGCGAGGTGGTGGGGGTCCTCGGCGTGCACGATCAGCAGTCCGCCGAGACCGGCGATCTCCGCCATGGACACGGCCAGCTGGTCCTGGTCGAGCTCGGGGAACTCCTCGACGCCCGACGGCGACAGGAAGCACTTGAAGCCGAACACCCCGGCCTCGTACAGCGGCTTCAGGTCGGCAACGTTGGAGGGCAGCGCGCCGCCCCAGAAGCCGGTGTCGATGTGCGCCTTGGGGCGGGCGACGTCCTGCTTGACGCGCAGGTTCTCGGCCGTGGTGGTCGGCGGCAGCGAGTTCAGGGGCATGTCGAGGAGGGTCGTGATGCCACCGGCAGCCGCGGCGCGGGTGGCGGTCCAGAAGCCCTCCCACTCGGCGCGGCCCGGGTCGTTCACATGGACATGGGTGTCGACGAGGCCCGGCAGCAGCACGTGCTCACCGAGGTCCTCGAAGCGGGCGCCTTCGGGCAGCCCCTCGCCCCGCTCGCCGTACGTGTCGTACGGCAGCACTGCGAGGATCTTCCCGTCGGCAACGGCGACCGAGGCAGGGCGGGTGCCCTCGGGGGTGACGACCCGCGAGGAGCGCAGCACCAGTTCCACGGATCCGTCCGGCGCGTCCGACTCAGTCACTCACGTCTCCTTTTCAACGTTCTGTTGAAGCTTTGTGCTGAAGCGGAGTCTTTATCCGAGCCCGCGAGCCGTCAAGGGGTCGACCGGATGGACGAGGCTGGATGTGATCACCGACACCACCCTTGGATGTTTCCACAGAATGGAATTAGAATTCCGCCTGGTAGAACGTAGCTCCTGCCATGAGGGGCCTCCCGGACCACCCCAGGTAGTCTGCTGCCTTGCCTGCCAGCCCCGAAAGGACCGCTCCGTGCCGACGTCCAGCGCCAGCGCCACCGACGCCTCCAAGCCCGCCGCCGCCAGTGGCGGGGTGCAGTCCCTGGAGCGCGCCTTCGACCTGCTTGAGCGAATGGCCGACGCAGGCGGTGAGGTCGGACTGAGCGAGCTCTCAGCCAGCAGCGGACTGCCCCTGCCGACCATCCACCGGCTGATGCGGACGCTGGTGGCGTGCGGTTACGTGCGCCAGCAGCCCAACCGGCGGTACGCGCTTGGCCCCCGGCTGATCCGCCTCGGCGAGAGCGCCGCACGGCTCCTGGGCACCTGGGCCAGGCCCTATCTGGCGCGGCTGGTCGAGGAGACCGGCGAGACCGCCAACATGGCGCTGCTCGACGGCGACGAGATCGTGTACGTGGCGCAGGTGCCGTCCAAGCACTCGATGCGGATGTTCACCGAGGTCGGCCGGCGGGTGCTGCCGCACTCGACGGGCGTCGGCAAGGCGCTCCTGGCACACACCCCGGCCGACGAGGTACGGGCACTGCTCGCCAGGACCGGGATGCCGGCCGCCACCGAGAAGACCATCACCACGCCCGAGGGGTTCCTGGACGCCCTGGAGCAGGTACGCCGGGCCGGGTACGCGGTGGACGACAACGAGCAGGAGATAGGGGTGCGGTGCCTGGCGGTCTCGGTGCCGAACTCCCCCTCGGCGGCGGCCGTCTCGATCTCCGGCCCCGCGGGACGGGTGACGGAGAAGGCCACCGAGCGGATCGTGCCGATCCTGCAGGAGGTGGCCCAGGAGCTCTCCGTGGCGCTGGCCAACACGAACCCGCCGCAGGGGTAGTCACGGGTGCTGCCCCCCGGGGGGGGGTGGGTTCTTGCGGGCGCAGGATCAGCCCCGGGGCGTCGCGGGCGTGCCGGCCGTGAGACGGCCGTCGGTCATGGTCACCGTGCGGTCCGCGACGTGCAGGTGCGCGTGGTCGTGGGTGACCAGGACCGTGGCGACCGCCCTGTCCCGGGCGAGCCCCGCCAGCAGGTCGAGGACCGCCGCCCCCCGCTCGTGGTCGAGTGCGCTGGTGGGTTCGTCGACCAGCAGCACCGCAGGCTCGTTCATCAGGGCGCGGGCGATGTTGACGCGCTGGCGCTGACCGCCGGAGAGCTGGTGGGGCCGGCTGTCCGCCTTGTCCGCCAGGCCGACCGCGTCCAGCAGCTCCCCCGCCCGGTCACGCCACCGGCGCGGCGCGCGGCCCGACAGGTGCGCCATCACCTGGAGCTGTTCGGTCGCGGTCAGGGACGGCAGCAGGTTCGGCTGCTGGAAGACGATGCCGATCTTGTCCCGGCGCAGCTGTGCCTGCTGCCCGCGGCTCAGCCGGTCCGTCCGCCTGCCGTCGAGAACCACCTGCCCCGCGTCGGGGGTGACGAGGGTGGCGGCCACAGCGAGCAGGCTCGACTTCCCGGAACCCGAAGGGCCGACGACGGCCACCAGTTCCCCCGCCGGGACACTCAGCGAGACCGCGTCCAGGGCGGTCAGCCGCGCCCCCTCGCCGTCCGGGTAGGTGAGGGTGACGTCTTCCAGTACGAGGGTCATCGGGCACTCCCGAGCGCGGTGAGGGGGTCGACGGCGGTGATGCGCCGGATGGACAGGGCGGCCCCTGCGATGCCGAGCACGATCATCACGAGGGCGGGCACCAGGAGCGTGGTGGCGTCCAGCAGGAAGGGCACGGCCCCGCCGATCAGAGCGCCGAGGAGCGCGGCGAGCGCGGTACCGGCCAGCGTCCCGACGCCGAGCAGCACGACGGCCTGCCCGATGGCGTCCTTCAGCAGGTAGCGGGTGGAGGCACCGAGCGCCTTGAGGACCGCGATGTCGCCGCTGCGCTGGATCGTCCAGACCGTGAAGAACGCGCCGACCACCAGCGCCGAGATGGCGAAGAGGAAGCCGCGCATCAGTTGCAGCGAGCCGTTCTCCGCCTGGTACGAGGAGAGGGCGGCGAGGGAGTCCGCCAGGGGCACGGACCGGGTGTCCGTCGCCCGGTCGCCCGCCGCGTAGTCGGCGCCCGCGCCGGTCAGGGCGACCACGGTGGCCTGCTCCTCCGTCGTCGTACCGCTGTGGCCGAGCTTCTGCCAGTCGTCGAGCGAGGTCCACACGACCGGCGTGTGGCTGTACATCGCGCCGCCCTCGACGGCGGCGACCCGCTCCTCCACCGGACCGAGCCTGACCTTGTCGCCCACCGAGACGTCCAGTTCCTGGGCGGCCTTGGCGGAGAGGACCACCTGGCCGGGGCCGAGCCGGTCGGATGCGGGTGCGATCCGGGCCGCGGGCTCGACACCGAAGGCCGCGACGGCGACCGTGCGCTCACCGGCCCACCCGTTGACGGTACGGATGCCGATCGGCTGGGCGCTCTCGACGCCGGGCTGCTTCGCCCAGTCCCGCCACGCCCCCTCCCCCACCGCGGAGTTGGCGAACGACACCTCCTGGCCGTCCGGCGGCACGGCGAAGGCGAGCCGGTCGGCGGGCAGCGAGGTGAGGGCCACCGTGTTGTCCCTGCCGAGGCCGGCGGTCAGCCCGGACAGCAGGCCGACGAGCAGGGTGATCAGGACCACGACCGAGCCCATGAGGGCGAACCGGCCCCTGGCGAACCGGAGATCTCTCCATGCGACGAACATGGTCACCACCTTGGTCGGCGCGTGGCGCACACACATCGGGCGACGGGTCGTCCCCCGGTCAATCCTTTGGTTGACCTGCCGCGAGGACACCCCCTTTAGGCTGGCAAGAACCATGGACCCCGCCGCTCCCCCCACCCCTGCCCCCACGCCCGCCGCGTCAGCCGTGACACCCGTGTCCGCCGCCACGCCCGCCCTCGGTCCCGCCGCGTCCGCCGACGCCCTCACCTTCACGCCCGTACTGCGTGCGCTGCGGATCTGCCTGCACGCGCTGCTCGCCGGGCTGCTGGCGCTCGCCGCGGTCAAGGCGGTCGCGGGCGGCCAGGGCGGCGCGCACGCGTACGCGGTCGTCGCGGCGGCCCTGGTGATGGCCGCGGTGTACGCGGCCGGGACGCTGAGCCCCGCCGTGAGCCGTTCGCAGCGCGCCGCCGCACTGTGGCTGGCCGCACTGGGGGCGGCCTGGCTCGCCCTGCTCGCCCTCTCCCCGGACGGGCTGTGGGCCGCGTTCCCGCTCTACTTCCTGCAACTGCACCTGCTCCCGATGCGGTGGGGGCTGCCGGCCGTCGCCGTCACCGCGACCGCCGCCATCACCAGCTTCGTCCTGCACGGGCAGCCGGTCTCCCCCGGCACGTTCATAGGTCCGCTGCTCGGCGGCGCCGTCGCCGTGGCGACCGTGCTCGGCTACCAGGCCCTGTACCGGGAGAGCGAGCGGCGCCGGGAGCTGATCGACGAACTCCTCTCCACCCGCGCCGAGCTGGCCGAGGCCGAGCGGGCCGCGGGCACCCTCGCCGAACGCGAGCGCCTGGCCCGCGAGATCCACGACACCCTCGCCCAGGGCCTGTCCAGCATCCAGCTGCTGCTGCGCGCCGCCGAGCGTGCCCTGCCGGGTGAGGACCCGGCTCTTACGCACATCCGCAGGGCCCGCGAGGCGGCCCAGGACAACCTCGCGGAGGCACGCCGCTTCGTCCGGGCGCTGAGCCCGCCCGACCTGGAGCACGGGTCGCTCGCGGGCGCCCTGGAGCGGCTGTGCACCCCGGCGCCCGGCGGGCCCGCCGTGCAGTTCTCGGTCAGCGGAAGCCCGGTGGAGCTGCCCACCCCGTACGAGGTGGCCCTGCTGCGCATCGCGCAGTCCGCGCTCGCCAACACCGTGCGGCACGCGGGGGCGGAGCGCGCGGAGATCACCCTGAGCTTCATGGAGACCTCCGTCTCGCTCGACATCGTCGACGACGGCGCGGGCTTCGAGCCGCGGCAGGTCAGGCGGCGCCCGGCGGCAGGCGACGGCGGTTTCGGGCTGCCCGCCATGCGTTCCAGGGCCCGCTCCCTGGGCGGCACCCTGAGCGTCGAGTCGGCCCCCGGCCAGGGCACCGCCGTCGCGATCACCCTTCCGCTGCCCCTGCCGTCCCCCTCACCCTCACCGACCGCGGGAGTTCCCACATGAGCCCGTCCCCCGTCCGGCTGCTGCTCGCCGACGACCACCCCGTCGTACGGGCGGGGCTGCGCGCCGTCCTCGACACGGAACCCGGCATGCGGGTCGTGCAGGAGGCGGCGACCGCGGAGCGTGCCGTGGAGCTGGCGGCTGCCGGCGGGATCGACGTGGTCCTGATGGACCTGCAGTTCGGGCCCGGCCGCATGCACGGCTCCGAGGCCACGGCCGCCATCGCCGCCCGGCCGGACGCCCCCCGTGTGCTCGTGCTCACCACGTACGACACGGACGCGGACATCCTCGCGGCCGTCGAGTCGGGGGCCGCGGGCTACCTCCTCAAGGACGCCCCGCCGGAGGAGCTGGCGGCGGCGGTCCGCACGGCGGCAGCCGGCCGGTCGGCGCTGGCGCCCGCCGTCGCCCACCGGCTCATGGACCGGATGCGCACCCCCGCCGAGGCCCTCACCAAGCGTGAGCTGGAAGTCCTCCAGCTGGTCGGCGACGGTCTCTCCAACCAGCAGGTCAGCAAGGCGCTCTTCCTCAGCCAGGCGACCGTGAAGTCACACCTGGTGCACATCTACGCGAAACTTGGCGTGGACTCCCGTACGTCCGCCGTCGCGGCGGCCACGGCCCGCAGGCTGATCAGAAGGTAAGGAACGAAGAATCCCCATGACCTACTTCATGTACGACGTCCAGGGCAACGCGGTCGACGAACCGGACACCGACACGGTCCGCAAGCTCGTCCAGGAGGCGCTGGCAAGTACCGACACCGAGAACCCGGACGTCTCGCTGACGCACGAGAGCGGCTGGTCGCTGAGCGCGTACGCGGGCGGGCTGCTCCTCTGGGAGAACGTCGAGGACGAGGAGACGGCGCCCGGCTCGCTGGACCAGGTGACCGAGCCGGAGGTGCTGCGCCTGTTCACCCTGCTCGCGGACGGCGAGGTCGCGCAGATCGAGGCCCTGGGCTGGCAGCGGGCGGCCTGACGCCCCGGGAGCGGGGCGGGCGGACGGCCGGGCGCGGGGCAGGCGGTCGGGCACGTTGCGGACGGGCGTCCCGGTCAGTCCTGGAACGAGCCGTCGGTGCGCCGCCGGTGCCGGCGCATCACATGCCCGCACTGCGGGCAGTTCCGCAGGAAGACCGGTTTGACCAGCCAGGACAAGGTGACCACGTACAGCGCCTTCCTGGCCGTCCGGCCCAGCAGGCTCTTCGTGCACGTCCGGCAGTCACGGCAACCGCTCGACATGAGAATCCCCTCACTCGGTGACAGGTGCCGCGCAGTTCGCGCGGCACTCGTTCCACCGTAGATCCGCCGAGGTCACCGGCGGTGCGAGACGGTGGGTCCGTACCCGTACCGGGCCAGGACCGCAGCACGGGTGTGACGGCGGGCCGCTCAACCCTTCGGCCCGGATCACGGTCCGTACGGTGGCGCACACGCGGCGAGAGCGTTAACGTGCCGGACGCCCGGGAGCGATTCCAGGGAACGGACCGGCGTCTACCGCACGACGACGTGCGAGGGGAGAGCTCTGTTGCGAAGCGCGCAGGAGCGGTGTGCGACAAGCGCCGGCGGCGACCCCAGGGTGGCGGAGCTCCACAAGGTGGTCGCCCGGCTGCGTCGCGAACTGGCCGCGCATCCGGCCGAGCTGTCGGACCGCATGGTCGCGGAGGACGAACTCGCCGCCCTCGCGGCGATGGTCCTGAGCGGCGCACCCGAGGTGACGCGGCTGCGCCGCTCGCTGCTGCTGGTCGCCGGAGCCATCGGATCCGTGAGCGCGCTGGGCCCCGCCTTCGCATCGGTCCGTGACGCCGTCGAACGCTTCGGCGAGGAGCGGACCACGGAGTAGGCCCCCCGCCCGTCCTGGGGCTACGGGGAGCGCCGCTCCCCCTCGGGCACCGCGCGGCGGGCCGACGGCGGGACCGAGAGGGGAGGCGCCGGGGTGCCCGTCTTGCGGGTGTCCAGCGACTCGGGCGCGGCCGACGAGGCCTCGGGCCCCGGCGGGTAGGTCGCCGGGGGCTCCTCCGCGGGCCCCGGTTGCCGGGTGCTGCCCGGCTGCCCCGCCGGGGTGCTCCCGCCCCGGTCGTTCTCGCCCAGCAGGTACGCGGCGCCCGCGCCCAGTGCCCCGACGGCTAGTACGGCGGCTGCCGTGCCCATTGCCACGGCCCGGCGCGGGCGGGTGCGGGGCTTCGCGTCCAGGACGGGGCCGGTGGGCGCGCCCGGGTGCGACGACGGTCCGGCGAACGCACCGGAGGCGGGCGTCCCGTGCGGGGAGTTCGGCTGCGGGTAGGCGTACGCGGCGTAACCCTGCGAGAGCGGGGGCGGCTGGGGCTGGGGCTGGGGCTGGGGCTGGTGGGGATGGTGCGGGGGCGCGGCGGGGTACCCGTACGGCTGGGCGGCCGGTGGCCCGAAGACTCCGGGCGGTGTGGCGGGTGCGGAAGGCGGCTCGGGCGCGGGCGCAGCCGCCGGAGGCTGCGGGCGAGCCGTGATGGCGGCGGTCAGCGCGGGCGGCAGCCAGTTCTCCGCCCTGCGCAGCCCCGCGCCGCCGGCGGCGGCCCGGCACAGGCCGATGACCTCGGTGGTGGTCGGCCTGGCCGCCGGGTCCTTGGCCAGGCAGCGCGTTATCAGCTCGTGCAGCGACGGCGGAACGGCGCCGATCCTCGGTGCCTCGTGGACGATGCGGTAGAGCACCCCGTGCGGGGTGCCCTCGCCGAACGCCGGACTGCCACCGGCCGCGTAGGAGGCCACCAGGCCGAGCGAGAAGACGTCCGTCGCCCAGCTGATCGGCCCTCCCTCCGCCTGCTCGGGGGACATGAAGGCGGGCGTGCCGACGGCGATGCCGGCCGCGGTGAGCGAGAGCGACCCCGCGGCGTGCGCGATGCCGAAGTCGATGACGCGGGGGCCGTCGGGGGCGAGCAGGACGTTGGAGGGCTTGAGGTCGCGGTGCACGATGCCGCAGGCGTGGATGGCCTGGAGTGCCTCGGCGACCCCGGCGACCAGCAGCAGTACGGAGTCGACGGGCAGCGGGCCGTGCGCGGTGACGGCTTCGGCGAGCGAGGGCCCCGGCACGTACGCGGTCGCCAGCCAGGGCGTGTCACCCTCGGTCTCGGCGTCGATGACGGGCGCTGTGTGCAGCGCGGCGACCTGCCGCGCCGCCCGCACCTCCAGCCGGAACCTGCGGCGGAACTCCGGATCCCCGGTGAGGTGCGGCCGGATCACCTTGAGGGCCACGGCCCTGCCGCCGGGCGTGTGGGACAGATAGACCTCGCCCATCCCGCCCGCGCCCAGCTTCGCGACCAGCCGGTATCCGCCGACCGTCGGCGGGTCCTTCTCCTGCAGCGGCTGACCGACCCCGTCCCAGCTCAACTCGACTGTCCCTCCCGTGGCTCCCCTGGCGTACGTTCGACCGTATATGAGGTATCCAGTGACCATGGCGCCTCCATCGACTCCGCACCACACGCACGACACGCACCACGGGCATCACGGGCATCACGGACCTACGGCAGGCCTGCTGCTGGCCGCGGGCGGCGGCCGGCGGCTCGGCGGCCGGCCCAAGGCTCTCCTCGAACACCGGGGCCGCCCGCTGGTCGAGCACGCGGTGCGGGTGCTGCGGGAGGGCGGCTGCTCCCGGGTGTACGTGGTTTTGGGCGCGGCGGCGGACGAGGTACGGGCGCGCGCCGGGCTGGACGACTGCGTCACCGTCGACAACCCGGACTGGGCCGAGGGCATGGGGTCCTCCCTGCGCGCGGGCCTCGACGCCCTGCTGAACGCCTCCGGAGCCGGCGCCACGTGCACCGCCGCCCTGGTCTCCCTCGTGGACCAGCCCGGTATCGGCCCCGAGGCGGTCCGGCGGGTGCTGGCCGCCCCCGGGGCCGGCCTGGCCGCCGCCTCGTACGACGGGCAGCGCGGGCACCCCGTGCTGTTCGGTGCGGACAGATGGGCCGATATCGCCAGGACTGCGGTGGGCGATCGCGGGGCACGCGCATATCTGAAGGAGCACGCGGCGGAGCTGACGCTCGTCGAGTGCGGCGACGTGGCCGAGGCGTACGACATCGACCTGCCGCAGGACCTCGCCCGCCTGGAGTGAGCGGGAAGCGCGCCTTCGCGGCAGGCGCACACACGCCACCGGGGCGTGAGCCCCGCACCGGAGCGCGGGGAGCCACCTGTTGTGAGCGGGGCGGCACTCAGGGCCACGATATGTCGCCCCGAAGAATCTCGACATCAACAAACCATTGAACTTCCACCATGAGGAAACTAATATCCACTGTTCAGAAGCGCCTGATAGACCGAAACACATCAGACGGCGCCTGCGCCCGTATCTCGGCACCCTCGGCACTCAGTGCCGAGGCGGCTGCCCGGCGGTCGCGAAGGCACCGCCCGCGAAGGAGTGACAGCTCATGTCCGCACCAGCGCCGTCCCCGCTGGCCATCGTCGACGCCGAGCCCCTGCCGAGGCAGGACGAGGTTCTGACCGACGCCGCCCTCGCGTTCGTGGCCGAGCTGCACCAGCGGTTCACGCCCCGCCGCAACGAGCTGCTGGCCCGCCGCGGTGAGCGCCGCGCGGAGATCGCCCGCACCTCCTCGCTGGACTTCCTGCCGGAGACGGCCGCGATCCGCGAGGACGACTCCTGGAAGGTCGCGCCGGCCCCGGCCGCGCTGAACGACCGCCGGGTGGAGATCACCGGTCCGACCGACCAGAAGATGACCATCAACGCCCTGAACTCGGGCGCGAAGGTCTGGCTCGCCGACTTCGAGGACGCGTCCGCTCCCACCTGGGAGAACGTGGTCCTCGGCCAGCGCAATCTGATCGACGCCTACACCCGCAACATCGACTTCACGGACCCGAGGTCCGGCAAGTCGTACGCCCTCAAGGACAACTCCGAGCTCGCCACGGTCGTCATGCGGCCGCGCGGCTGGCACCTGGAGGAGCGCCACCTGCGCGACGCCGACGGCAACTCCGTCCCGGGCGCGCTGGTCGACTTCGGCCTGTACTTCTTCCACAACGCGAAGCGGCTGATCGAGCTCGGCAAGGGCCCGTACTTCTACCTGCCGAAGACCGAGTCGCACCTGGAGGCGCGCCTCTGGAACGAGATCTTCGTCTTCGCCCAGGACTACGTGGGCATCCCGCAGGGCACCGTCCGCGCAACCGTCCTGATCGAGACGATCACGGCGGCGTACGAGATGGAGGAGATCCTCTACGAGCTGCGCGACCACGCGGCGGGCCTGAACGCGGGCCGCTGGGACTACCTCTTCTCGATCGTGAAGAACTTCCGCGACGGCGGGGCGAAGTTCGTCCTGCCGGACCGGAACGCGGTGACGATGACGGCGCCCTTCATGCGCGCCTACACCGAGCTGCTGGTCCGCACCTGCCACAAGCGCGGCGCGCACGCGATCGGCGGCATGGCGGCGTTCATCCCGTCGCGCCGGGACGCGGAGGTCAACAAGGTCGCCTTCGAGAAGGTCAAGGCGGACAAGGACCGTGAGGCGAACGACGGCTTCGACGGTTCGTGGGTCGCGCACCCGGACCTGGTGCCGATCGCGATGGAGTCCTTCGACGCGGTCCTGGGTGAGAACCCGAACCAGAAGAACCGCCTCCGCGAGGACGTCTCCGTCGCGGCCGGCGACCTGATCGCCATCGACTCGCTCGACGCGCAGCCGACCTACGAGGGCCTGGTCGCGGCCGTCCAGGTCGGCACCCGCTACATCGAGGCGTGGCTGCGCGGCCTCGGCGCCGTCGCCATCTTCAACCTGATGGAGGACGCGGCCACCGCCGAGATCTCCCGCTCGCAGATCTGGCAGTGGATCAACGCCGGTGTCGTCTTCGAGAACGGCGAGAAGGCGACGGCGGAGCTGGCGCGGAAGATCGCGGGCGAGGAGCTGGCGGCGATCCGGGCCGAACTGGGCGAGGAGGCCTTCGCAGCCGGCAAGTGGCAGCAGGCCCACGACCTGCTGCTGACCGTCTCCCTCGACACGGACTACGCGGACTTCCTCACCCTCCCGGCCTACGAACAACTCCAGGGCTGACGGCTGCGGGGCACCCTCCAGGGGCGCGGGGCTGGGCCCCTGCGGGGGCGCCCTTCAGGGGCGCGGGGAACTGCGCGACCAGCCACGACGCACCCGCACGTCCCGCTCCTCGCCCAGGGGGCACCTCCCAGGGGCGCGGGGAACTGCGCGAGCAACCACGACGCGCCCCCACAATCCCCACGCACACGCAGGGGGCACCTCCCAGGGGCGCGGGGAACTGCGCGACCAGCCACAACGCACCTGCGCGAAGGAAACGCACCGGCAAGGGGGCACGCGAAAGGGTCACGCTCCGCGCAAGGGGCCGCCCCCTTGCCCACCCGTCCCGCCCCCGGGGGGCGGCCCCGCTGCCCAAGAGGGCTGGGGTGGGGTGGGAAAGGGGGGCGGCCCCGCTGCCCAAGGCACGCCAGGGGCTAGGGTGCAGGGCCCCGTTCGCGCCGCGCCCAGCGGCCCGCGCCCAGCGGACCGCGCCCAGCGGCCCGCGCCCAGCGGCCCGCGCTCAGCGGATCGGTTCCGTGAGTTGCCCGCGCAGCCTCTGTGCCCGCAGGACCAGTTCCAGCTCGAACCTGCGGTCCGGGTCGTCCACCTCCGCCCCCCACAGCTCCCGGATCTGCCGCATCCGGTACCGCACCGTCTGCGGATGCACCCCCAGCCGGGCCGCCACCTCCGGCGCCCCGCCCCGCGTCTCCAGCCAGGCGAGCAGCGTCTCCGCCAGCCGGCGCCCCTGCGTCGGCCCGCAGCCCGCAAGCGGCGCCAGGCACCGGTCCGTCAGATCACCGATCAGCTCCTCCGGCGGCAGCAGCACCAGCGCCTCGGTGTGCTCCGTGCAGTGCAGCAGCCCGACCGAGGGCAGCAGCCCCCGTTCCATCAGTCCCACCGCCGCCGTCGCCCAGCGCAGCGACTTCACCGCCTCGGCGAGCGGCACTGCGGGGCCGAGCGCACCCGTCCAGCCGTTCGTCGCCCGCCGCAGCTGCTCGGCGCGGCCCGCGACCTGCGGGTCGGGCACGACCATCAGTGGCTGTTCGCTCTCCATGTCGAGCAGCACCTCGGCACCGACCGCCGGCGCGACGCACTCCCTGGACGGGCGCAACAGCACCCCGACCGCGACCCGTTCGGGCAGCGCCCAGCCGATCCTCGCCGCGTGCGCCGCGAACTCCGCCAGCGACTCGGCGACGTCGCCACCGCCCCCGCTCTCCCGCTCCCGCAAAATCGCCTGCGTCAACTTCCGTTGCAGACGCAGCCGTTCACCGGCCTGCCGGGCCGCCGCCTCGGCGTAACCCCGTACCGACTCGTCCACCAGGCCGTCCAGGAAGGCGAATCCGGACTCGGCTAGTTCGTACATCGCGGGGGGCGGGATGTTCACCTGCTGCCCGATCTCGGCCAGCCGCCGCCAGGCGAGCCGGACGCCGAGCCGGTAGACCGCCTGGAGCGAGTTCAGGGAACGGCCGTGCAGCCCCTCACCACGGCCGAACTCCTGGAAGACCTCCAGGTGCAAATGTGGCCGGCGGCCGTCCTCCCGTACCAGGTGCTGCACGAAGTCCTCCAGCGCGCGGCGGATCCCGACGAGCGCCATCAGGTCGCCGTGCTCGTCGAGGATCAGCGGCATCCGGGGGTGCTCCTGGCAGATCGCGTCGAGGATCTGCCGGGCCAGCTCGGGCACCTCGGCCAGGGCCCGGTCCGCGAACTGCCGTACCTGCAGCCGCGGTACGTCCACCCAGGCCGATGGCGTCCCCACCGGCGATGCGTCGGTCCCGGTCACGTTCATTTGCGCGGCGTCCCCGTCTCGTAGCTGATCAGAGGCACGTTGGGCTGTTCCGGGGTGGCGTTCAGCAGCGCCACGACGGCGAACGCGGCGCCCACCGCGAGCGCGGCGGCGACGAGCGAGGTCAGTAGCGCGGAGATCAGTCTGGGCATGGCGGGAGGCCTCTCTGACGCTGGTCCCCACCGGCAGCCTGACCGCAGGTCCCCAGTCTCATCAGGAGATTGACACACCGTCAAGACCGCGCCTACGGTTCCCGGCCCATACGCACCGTGCACGCCTCGTGCACGCACCGGCACGGCCAACCCCCTCCGCCACCGCCCCCTCTGGAGCGCCCGTATGCGTCGCACCGCTTCCCCGCTGTCGCTGGTTCTGCTCGGCATCGGCGTGTTCCTGCTCGTCCTGGCGCCGATGCTGGCCTGGTACGTCGGCCCGCGTGCCAAGAGCACCCCGATCGACATCGACACCACCACCGTGTTCACCGGCACGGGCAGCTACTTCGACACCAAGGACATCAAGACCGTCACCGGCGTGCCCCTGACGATCACCCGGCAGGTCCGTGGCGACGTCGCGGACAGCGCGCGGGCGGGCCGGGCCGTGTGGGACGTCTCGACCTCGGTCGACACCGAGGACACGCTGCCCGCCGCGGACACCACCGACTCGCTGCAGTGGACCCTGGAGCGCTGGGTCACCGACCGCCGCACCAACGAGCCCGTGCACTGCTGCGGGGAGCAGCCGGTCTTTGACGGCGAGGCGTACCTGAAGTTCCCCTTCGACGTGCAGAAACGCTCCTACCGCTGGTGGGACAACACCCTTGGCTCGACCGTCAGCCTCCGCTTCGCCGGTACGAAGAAGGTCCAGGGGTACGAGGGCTATCGCTTCACCGCCACCGTGCCGCCGACGAGGACGGGCACCCGGATGGTGCCCGGCCGCCTGGTCGGGCTGCCGAAGCGGGGCCAGGTGCTCGCCGAGGAGTGGTACGCCAACCACGGCATCGAGCTGGTCGTCGACCGGCGGACCGGGCGGATCGTGCACGCGGCGATCGGCCCGCGCAAGACGGTGCGGGCACCCGGCTCGAAGAAGGACTCGATGGTGCTGCTCGACAGCCGCCGGCTGGAGTTCACCGAGGACACCGGGCGGGCGCAGGTCGCGCAGGCCGAGGCGGACAGCGGCAAGCTGCGGCTGGTGGGCGAGACGCTGCCGATGGGCGGCGGTGCGGCCGGGGCCGCGCTCGCGGCGACCGGGCTGGTCCTGGTCGTACGGGGGCGGCGGCGACCGGCGGGTGAGCCCGCGCCGACAGCAGCGTAGGCACTCAACTCACTTACGGGCTGCGGGTTGTGATGAGGCATCAGCTGATATCGGTGCCGAAATTGTCACCCAGGTGAGTAGCCGCCCCGAACGCTGTGGCGAAAACTACCTACCCACCCCACACGGAGCACCGCACAGCAAACCCACACAGGCACACACAGCCACACACGGATGCACGTAAAGGCACGCGAACCCACCCGCCACCGCACACACCCTCACCCACTGGTTCCGCACCCTCGAAACGAGTTGGAGCTCGGATGCCCCAGCACGTACCCCCCACCCTGAACGATGCGAAACCCCTTCAGACGCCGAGGTCCCCACAACCTCAGGAGTCTCCCGTCCAACCGCACCGGATCGTCTTCCTCTCCCGCCGCGACCTGGACAACCCCGCCGCCGGCGGATCCGAACTCCTCGTCGACCGGCTGGCGGCCGGGCTCACCGCGCTCGGCCACCAGGTGACCCTGCTGTGCGGCGGCCCGGCCGCCCGACGCGACTACCGGGTCGTCTCCGCCGGCGGCGACCTGGGGCACTTCCTCGGCGCCCGCCGCACCTTCGAACGGCAGGTCGGCGGCTGCGACCTGATGGTCGAGGTGTGCAACGGGCTTCCGTACCTGACCCCGCTCTGGCACCGCGGCCCCACCCTCTGCCTGGTCAATCACGTGCACACGGAACTCTGGGGAATGCGCTTCCCCGGCCCGGCCGCGGGACTCGGCAGACGGCTGGAGCACTGGGCGCTGTCCGCCGCCCAGCGCGACAACCTGCTGGTGGCGGTCTCGGCGTCCACGGCGGACGCGCTCGGCGCGCTCGGGGTGGACCGTGAGCGCATCCGGGTCGTCCACAACGGCGTCGAGGATCCGGGCGTACGCGCGCCGCGCTCGCCGGAGCCGGTCTTCCTGGCGATGGGCAGGCTCGTCGAGTACAAGCGCATCGACCTGTTGCTGCGGCTGTGGGAGCGGGTCCGCCCGGTGACCGGCGGTCGGCTGGTGATCGTCGGGGACGGCCCGGAGCGCCGGCGGCTGACCGCCATGGCGGGGCCCGGAGTG
This sequence comes from Streptomyces sp. NPDC091272, assembly GCF_044757485.1. NCBI lineage: Bacteria > Bacillati > Actinomycetota > Actinomycetes > Kitasatosporales > Streptomycetaceae > Streptomyces > Streptomyces sp. NPDC091272. The sequence continues at coordinate 551,346 of NZ_JBIVVC010000001.1, read as the reverse complement.
GTCTTCAAGGGGTATGTCTCCGAGGCCGAGAAACACCAACTTCTCTGCGAGTCATGGCTGTTGCTGCACCCCTCCGCGGTGGAGGGGTGGGGGCTGGTGGTCACCGAGGCCGCGGTCAGGGGCACGCCGTCGATCGGCTTCGACGTCCCCGGGTTGCGGGACTCGGTCGACGACGGCGTGACGGGCGTGCTGGCGCGCGGCGAGAGCTCGTTCGCCGCGGCGTGGTGCGCGCTCGCTCTCAGCGCGCAGCGGCGCGAGGCGATGGGCCGGGCCGCCGCGGTCCGGGCGGAGCGCTTCCGCTGGTCGAGCACGGTCAGCCGGTTTCGTACCGTCGCCGCGGAGGCGGTCGGCGCGGCCGGGCCACCGGTGGCCGGGGCCGAGGTGGCCGCAACCGAGGCGGTAGGAGCCGACGCGGCCGGGTCGCCGACGGCCGTCGCGCCGACGGGCGCCGCCACGCCCACGGGCGCCGTCCCGGCGGCGGGGGCGGTCGCGCTGCGATGAGGAGCACCGGCCGCACCCTCAAGGACCCCTCGTTCCGCCGTTCCGCCGCCCTGTTCCGGGCCTTCCTGCGCGAGCAGCAGAACCCCGAACACTGTTACTCCCTGCTCGCCAGGGACGCCGCCGACCAGGTGCAGCGGTACGTCCCCCTGGCGGGCCGGGTGGTGGTGGACGTCGGCGGCGGCAGCGGGCACTTCGCCGAGGAGTTCCGGCGGCGCGGCGCGCAGAGCTACCTCTTCGAGCCGGACACCCGGGAGTTGACGCCCGGCGGGGCGAGGCCGCCGCAGGGCGCGGTGCTCGCGGACGGCTACCTGCTGCCGCTCGCGGACGGGGCCGCCGACGTGTGCTTCTCCTCCAACGTCCTTGAGCACGTGGCCGATCCGCAGACCTTCCTCAGCGAGATGGTGCGGGTCACCCGGCCGGGCGGGCTGATCTACGTGGCGTTCACCAACTGGTACTCACCGTGGGGCGGGCACGAGTGGGCGCCCTGGCACTACCTGGGCGCCGACCGGGCCCGGCGCGGCTACGAGCGGCGTACCGGCAGACCCGCCAAGCACACCCTCGGCGAGAACCTCTTCCCGATCCACATCGGCACCACCCTGCGCGCGGTCAGGGCGCGCGGCGACGTGTCGGTCGTCTGCGCGCGCGGCCGCTACTGGCCGCTGCTGCCGACGCTCGCCCCCAAGGTGCCGGTACTGCGCGAGTTCATCACCTGGAACCTCCTCCTCATCCTCCGGCGGTGCCCATGACCAGCACTCTTCAGGCTCCGCCAGGCCCGCCCTCGCACGCGGCGCCACCGCCGGGCGGGCGCGGGCCGGACGGCGGGCCCAGGTCCCGGAGGTGGCTGCTGGGGTTCTGGGCCGCCGTCCTGGTCGCGTTCCTGGCGGTCTCGCCGGGAAAGATGACCTTCGAGACGAAGCTCGGGGTGGCCGCCGACCCGTTCCGGTTCCTCGCCGACCTGGGTGAGCTGTGGCATTCGAGGGCCGGGTTCGGCGGGATCTTCGACCAGTACGTGGGCTATGCCTTCCCGATGCTGCCCTACTACGCGCTGACCGACCTGGTGCAGCTGCCGGTCTGGCTCGCCGAGCGGCTGTGGCTGTCCCTCGTGGTGACCGTGGCGTTCTGGGGTGCACTGCGGCTCGCGGAGCGGCTGGGCGTGGGTTCGTCGCAGGCCCGACTGCTGGGCGCGGTCGCGTACGCGCTGTGGCCCACCTACACGATCGTGGTCGGCTCGACGTCGGCGGCAGCGCTGCCCGGCGCACTGCTGCCGTGGGTACTGCTCCCGTTGGTCAACAACCGTCTGAACGCGCGGAGTTCGGCGCTCAGGTCGGCGGTCGTCGTGCCGTTCATGGGCGGGGTGAACGCGGCGTCCACGCTCGCCGCACTATTGCCCGTGGCGCTGTACCTGCTCAGCCGGCCCGCGGGTCCGCGCAGGCGCGCCCAGATCGTGTGGTGGGTACCGGGGGTGCTGCTCGCCACTCTGTGGTGGGTGGTGCCCCTGCTGATGCTGGGCATCCACGGCGAGAACTTCATGCCGTACGTGGAGCAGGCCGAGACCACCACCGGCACCATGTCCGCGACGGAGCTGCTGCGCGGTGCGGGCAACTGGACGGCGTATCTGCACTTCGGGGACGCGTGGCTGCCCGCCGGGTGGACGGTCGCCGCCTCCGCGCTCGCGGTCCTCGGTTCGGCCTGCGCGGCGGCGATCGGACTCGCGGGCCTGGCCAGGAGGGACGTGCCCGAGCGTCGGTGGCTGCTGCTCGTCGTCCTCTCGGTCGCCCTCGTCACCCTGGCCGGGTACGGAGGTTCGCTCGGCGCCCTCTTCCCCGGCACGGTCCAGGACTGGCTGAACGGGTGGCTGGTCCCGTTCCGCAACATCTACAAGTTCCAGTCGGGCCTCGCCCTGGTCCTGGTGCTGGGGCTGATGCACGCGGTGTCGGTGGCGGCCGAACGCCGTGGCGCACGGCGCCTGCCGGGCCGCAGGTACGCGCCGGTACTGGCCGGGGTGCTCGTCCTTCCCGGCCTGCTGCTGCCGTACGTCAACGGCACCATCCTGCAGCCCGGCGCCTTCACCGAGCTCCCCGGCCACTGGCAGCAGACGGCCCGCTGGCTGGAGGAGTTCTCCCCGGACAGCCGCGCCCTGGTCGTCCCCGCGACCGCCCACGGCATCCAGACCTGGGGTTCGACGATCGACCAGCCGCTGGACGTCCTCGCCGAATCGCCTTGGGCGCAGCGGGACTTCGTACCGTTCGGCACACCGGGCAACAGGCGTGCGCTCGACGCGGTCGAGCAGTCCCTGATGTCGGGCGGCGAGGTACCCGGGCTCGCCGGCTACCTGGGCAGGGCCGGCCTCCACTACGTCGTGGTCCGCAACGACCTCGACCCGGACCAGATCGGTTACGTACCGCCCCAGACGGTGAAGCGGACCCTGGAGTCGTCCGGTTACACCCGGGTCACCGGCTTCGGCCCCGTGCTGACCGGCGGCCGGATCCCCGACGACACCCCGGTGCAGGTCGAGGGCCTCTACCCGAGGCAGCAGGCGGTGGAGGTGTACGAGCCGCCCGCGGGCACCCCCGAGCCGGGACGGGCCAAGCTGTCGCCGGTGGCGGACACCGCGGTGGTGAGCGGCGGGCCCGAGTCGCTGCTCCAGTTGTCGGCCGACGCGACGATGAAGGACCGCCCGGCGGTGCTCGCGGGCGACAACTCCCCCGGTCTTGAAGCTCCTTCGGTCCTGGCGGCGGGGGACGGACTGCGCCGCGCCGACACCCGGTTCGGGCTGGTCAACACCAACACCTCGTACACGTACACCGCGACCGAGCGCAATCATCCGGGCAACGTCCAGGACCCCGGCCGGGAGCCGCGGCAGATCCTGCCCGTCCAGGGCCCGCGGCACCAGACCACGGCGGTGCTGCGCGGCGCGAAGTCGGTCACGGCGTCCAGCAGCGGCAACTGGCTGTTCCACCTGCCGCAGTACGACCCGGTCAACGCCTTCGACGGCAACCCGGAGACGGCGTGGGCGGAGGGAAGCCCCGCGGAGCCGGCCGGACAGTGGCTGCGCGTCGACTTCACCAACCGGGTCCTGGTCCCGCCGACGATACGGGTGACCCCCCTCCCGTCGGACGGCGTGCGGGCGGCGCCGACGGTGCTGCGGGTGGAGACGGACCGTGGCAGTGCGACGAGCCCACTCCAGCCGAACGGGCAGCCCCAAATGGTCAACGCGCCCACCGGACAGGCGAGTTGGCTGCGCATCACCATCGAGGAGGCGCAGCAGGGGCGGCCAGGACTGATGGGCGCGGGCTTCTCCGCGGTCGACGTGCCCGGTGTCCAGGTGACGAAGCTGCTCGCACTGCCCGAGGACTCCGGAGCCGGCGGCGCGGCCCGTGGTTCGGCTGCGGACCCCCAGCTGATCTCCCTGCACCGGGGCAGTGACCCCGGAGGGCTGTCACCGGTCTCGGCCGAGGTGGGGCTGCACCGGCAGTTCACCACACGCACGGACGGGGCGTACGCGCTCCGGGCGACGGCGCTGCCGGTGCCCGGCGAGGCGCTCGACCGGCTGCTGTACGGCCTCGCGCCCGACCAGCGGCGGCAGTTGACGGCGACCGCGGACTCGACGGCGCGGCTCGGCTCGTCGCTCACCCCCCGCAACCTGGTCGACGGCGACCTCACCACGTCGTGGATCGCGGGCAACGAGTCCGTACTGCATCTGCGCTGGCCCGAGAAGCGGCCGGTCGGTGAGATCGTGTTCGCGGCGGCGGGCGGCCTCTCGACGCGGCCCGAGCAGGTCGAGATCAGCTCGCCCGACGGGGCGGCGACGTCCGCCGTCGACCAGAACGGGCTGGCCCGCTTCGAGCCGATCAACACCGACCGCCTCGACATCACCATCACCAGGTCCGCCCCGCTGACCATTCACAACCCGGTGGCGGAGGGCGAGTTGCAGCTCCCGGTCGGGCTGAGCGAGGTGTACGTGCCCGCCCTGGAGGACTTCCGGGTGCCGCAGCCCGACCCGTCCCGTACGTTCGCACTGCCCTGCGGTCAGGGGCCGATCCTGTCCATCGACGGCACGTTGCACGCGACGAGCGCGAGCGGCAGCCTGCGTGACCTGACGGAGCGCAGGCCGATCGAGGTGTCGTTGTGCGCCGGTGAACAGCGCGGCGGTACGGCTCAGTTGACCCCGGGCACGCACCGGGTCGAGGCCGGTGACGTGGGCCCGCTCGCGATCACGGACATCACCCTGCGACGCGGCGAGTTGCCGCAGCCCTCCTCGGTCGCCCGTGATCTGAAAGTGACGGACTGGACGGGCGACGACCGCACGGTGTCCGTGGGCGCGGGCCAGGCCTCGTACCTGCAGATGTACGAGAACTCCAACGCGGGCTGGCGGGCGACGCTGAACGGCAAGGAGCTCACGCCGGTCCGGCTGGACGGCTGGCAGCAGGGCTGGCTGGTCCCGGAGGGGGCGGCCGGCACGGTACGGCTGGAGTTCGCCCCGGCGGACTGGTACGTGGGCGGGCTGATCGGGGGCGGGGTCGCGGCGCTGGCGCTGCTGGGGCTGGTGGTCTGGACCCGGAGGGACTCCGGGGCGCCGGTGGCGGCGGGCGCGGCGGCGGGCTCGCAGTCCGGTCCGGGGCCGACCGCGGCCACGGCGCCGGCACCGGCCTCGCCCCCGGCCCCCGGGCCCGTGCTCGGACTGGTGGCGCTGACCGTGGTCATGGTCCTGATCGCGGGCCCGCTGGCGCTCGTGGTCCCGGTACTGGCGGCGGTCGCCCACTTCCGGCACTCCCTGCTGCCGCCGATCGCGCTGCTCGCGATGGCGGGTGCGGGGGTGGCCGCGGCCTGGGGCGCGGGGTCACCCGCGTCGGCGGAGACCGGCGCGTTCGGCCCGACCGCGCAGGCACTGGCACTGGTGGCACTGGTCGCGGGGGTGGTGACGGTGGGAGACGGTCGGCTCCGGGGCAGAGAGGGGCGGCGGTAGGGCGTCGCGGCCCGCGCCCGCGCCTTGGGCAGCGGGACCGCCGCACCCGGGGCGGGGTTGGAGGGCCGGGCGGCGGCCCCGCACGGAACGCACGGGCTTCGCGCCCGGCCCTCCGACCGCGGCACCCGCGACCCACCGCCTCCGCCCCGGGCCCCCTCGGTGGCCCGTACGGAGCGCACCGGCCACGCGCCCGGCCCTCCCACCTCGACACCCACGACCCACCGCCTCCGCCTCCGCCCTCGCCCCACCCACGACCCACCGCCTCCGCCTCCGCCCTCGCCCCACCCACGACCCACCGCCTCCGCCCCGGGCCCCCTCGGTGGCCCCGCACGGAGCACACACACTCCGCACCCGGCCCTCCCACCGCGACACCCACGACCCGCCGCCTCCGCCCTCGCCCTCGCCCCACCCACGACCCACCGCCTCCGCCCCGGGCCCCCTCGGTGGCCCCGCACGGAGCGCACACACTCCGCACCCGGCCCTCTCACCGCGGCCCCCGCGACCCACCGACCGCCGCACTCCGCTCCCGCACCCCTTCGAGGAGATCGGACCATGACCACCGTGCAGCACCCGCTCCCCCGCCCGGCGCCCGCCCGCTCGCACTCCCCCTTCACCGTCGTGGACGAGATCACCCGCCACTGCCTCGATCCCCGCGAACCCGAGACCGTGCACATCGAGGTGCACCTCCCCCACCCCCCGCACCCCGAGCGCCTGCGCTCCGCCTTCCTCGACGCACTCGGGCGTCACCCCCGCATACTGATGCGCGAGGCCCCCGGCCCCTGGTACCGGCGCCGCTACGAGTGGGAGCTCACCGGGCGGCCCGACACCGACGACGTCGTCACCTTCCTCCCGCCGGGGCCCGACGCCCTTCCCCTCGCCAGGGCCCGCGCCCTCGCGCAGGCTCCGCCGCTCTCCCTCTCGCCGCCGATCCGGCTGGAGGTCATCGGGAGCGTCCTCGTCCTGGTCATCAACCACACCGCCCTCGACGGGCCCGCCTGCCTGCGCATCCTGGCGACGGCGGCCGAGATATACGGCGGCCGGGACAACTCCCCCGCGACCGGCGCCACCCCCGCCAGACCCGAACCGCACCCGCGACTCCAGCCACCGTCGAGCGGGTTCGGTCCGGTCGCGCGGGTCGCCGCCGGCTCCCCCGGCGCGCCGGGCAACGGCATGCTCGTCGCGGACCTGCCCGTTCCGCGCCGGCCGGCCGAGGCTCCGTACACCGTCAACGACCAGCTGCTGGTGGCCACCGCCCGGATGATCGCCGAGTGGAACCGCGAACGAGGCAGTGGGCTGCGGCCGTTGCGGATCACCATGCCGGTCGACGACCGCCCCAGGGGAGCGGACATGCCCATCGGGAACGGCACGCGGCTGGTCGAGGTGCCGTACGGACTGGACGAGTTGGGGGAGGACACGGTGGCGTTGCTGCGGCGGACGGCGGAGCGCACCCGCGCCCTGAAGTCCCTGCCCCGACCGCAGCTCGGCCACGGCGCTACGCTCCTGACCGCTCCCGTCGTCCCCGTGACCCTGCGGGCCGCGCTCACCCGTCGACTGCGCCGCGTCGCCGCGCCGTGGACGTCCACGACGCTGCTCAGCAACATCGGGCGGGTGCCCTACCCGCTGGACTTCGGCGACGGGGTGGGGCGGGCCGGCGCGGTCTGGTTCTCGGCGCCCGCCCGGATGCCGCGCGGGCTGACCGTCACCACCGCCAGCACCGGCGGGCGGCTGCATCTCGCGCTGCGCTGGTCGGGCGCCCTGCTCGGCCCGCGGGACGGCGAGCACCTGCGCGAACTCTTCGAGAAGCACCTCGACGCCACTGCCGAGGAGGGCGGTTCCGCATGAGGACGACGTCCGCGCGCGACGCAGGCGACGCCCCGGGGACCGGGGCCGGTGCCCCCGCGCCGCGGCTGCGCGACTTCTACGAGGACCCCGCCGTGCCCGTCGCCTCCGGCGCCGCCCGCAGCCTGCGGCAGGCACGGATGCTCGCCGGGGCCCTGGCGGGCACCCCCGGCGCCACCGTCCTCGACATCGGCTGCGGTGACGGCACCGCCGCGGTGACCGCCGCGCCGCTGCTCCCCGGGCACCGGATCGTCGGCGTCGACTGGTCGCAGGACGCGCTGCGGCGCGCGCGGGCACGGTTCACGGCCGTCCCGCGCGAGATCGACGCGGTACGGGGCGAACTCACCGACGGCGGACTGCCGTTCGCCTCGGGGACGGCCGACGCGGTGCTGTTCAGCGAGGTGATCGAGCATCTCGTCGACCCGGACGGCGCGCTGGAGGAGATCCGCCGCGTGCTCGTGCCCGGCGGGCACCTGATGCTGTCCACGCCGAACCTGGCCGCCTGGTACAACCGGGCGCTCCTGCTGGCCGGTGTGCAGCCGGTGTTCTCCGAGGTAAGCCTGCGCGGCATCCACGGGCGCCCGGGAAAGGAGGTCGTCGGCCATCTGCGGCTGTACACGGCGCGCGCGTTGCGGGAGTTCCTCGGCGCCTGCGGATTCGACGTCGTGCGCGTCGCGGGCGCGCCCTTCCACGGGGTGCCACGCCCGCTGCGTCCGCTGGACCGGCTGGCGTGCGCCGCTCCGTCCGCCGCGTCGATCCTGCTGGTGCACGCGCGCCGACGGGACGGCGCCGCCGGAGAGCGGGGCCGCCGGTGATGTGGTGGGGCGTGGCGGCCGCGCTGCTCGCGAACGTTCTGTACAGCGCCGGATTCGTGCTGCAGAAAAGGGCGTTGGGCGCCCTTCCGGGACTGGACGTGCGACGCCCGGTGCGCGCGGTGCGGCTGCTGCTCGGCAGCCTGCCGTGGCTCGGCGGTTCGCTGGCACTGGCGGGCGGGTTCGCCGCGCAGCTCGTGGTCTACCGCACGCTGCCGATGGCCGTCGCCCAGGCGCTCTTCATCTCGGGCCTGGTGCTGCTCCTGCTGCTGTCCTCACGCGCGCTCGGCGAGCGCACCTCGGGGCGCGAGCGCCTTGCGATGGCAGCGGTCGTGGCGGCGCTGCTGATGGTGGTGTTCTCCCTGGACCGGGGCGGCGAGGTGGTCGGCGCGGACTCGCCCGCCCCGTTGATCCTGCTGCTCAGTGGGGTGAGCATCTATGCGGGCGTGCGGGTGTACACGGCGGCGGACCGCAGGAGCGGCTCCCGCGCCAGGCCGACGAGCGGTGTGCCCTACGGTGTGGCCGTGGGCCTCGTCTACGGGGTCAGCTCCCTCGCCATCAAGGGCGTGTCGGGCCGGCTGGACCTGCGCGACCTGCCGGGTACCGCTGCCGCGATCCTCACCTCCCCGTACCCCTATCTGCTGCTCGTGACGGGGGCAATCGGCCTGGTGCTCTCCCAGACCGCGCTGCAGCGCTGCCGTGCCTCCCTCGTGGTCCCCGTCTGCACCACGACCTCCTGTCTGTACACCGCCACGCTCGGCACCCTCGCCTTCGGGGAGTCCCTCCCCGACGACCCGCTGCGGCTGGCCCTGCGGGTCGTCGGCGCCGTGCTCGCGGTGGCGGTCCTGCTGGCCCTGCCCTCCACCGAGACCGCCGCCCCCGAACAGGCGGCCCCCGAACAGGAAGTGAGCCATGAACCCCACTGACCCCCTGCTCAAGATCCTCGCCTGCCCGCTCGACAAGGGCCCCCTGACCCTGCTCCCCGCCGAGAACGCCCTCTACAACCCGCGGCTGCACCGGCGTTACCCGATCGTCGACGGCATTCCCCAGCTCCTGCCCTCCTCGGGCGAGCAGGTCGACGAGAGCGAGCACCGCCGTCTCGTCGGGCCCTGAACGCCCCTGCCACAATGAACACATGATCAAGAAGAGCAGGGTCGCCGTCGTGGGCGGCAGCATCGCCGGATGTGCGGCGGCACTGGCCGCGCACCGGGGCGGCGCGGACGAGATCACCGTGTACGAGCGTGCGGACGGGCGGCTGGCCGCGCGTGGCGTGGGGGTCGCGGTGCACGGCGTCAGGTACGCGGAGCTGGCGGCCGCCGGTTTCCTGGACGCCGACATCCCGTGGGTCGGGCTGAGCCACCGCACCTGGTACGTACGCGACGACTCGGCGCCCTCGCCGCTCGGCCGCCCGCTCACCGAGTCGCAGTTCGACTTCCGCACGTACAACTGGGGCCCGTTGTGGCGGGAGTTGCGCACCCGGGTGCCCGAATCGGTGGACTTCCGTACCGGCAGCGCGGTCAAGCAGGTCCAGCTCACCTCCCGTGGCGTGGAGCTGGACGGCGAGCCGTACGACCTCGCGATCGGCGCCGACGGCATCCGCTCCCTGGTGCGTACCGCGGCCTGTCCCGGCGTCGAGCCCGAGTACGCGGGATATCTCGCCTGGCGGGGCGCCTACCCCGAGTCGGAGCTGCCCGACGCGCATCTGTGGCCCAAGGACCAGTGCGCCTACGTGGTGTTCGACGGCGGGCACATCGTCATCTACCGCATCCCCGACGACACGGGCGGCCACCGGGTGAACTGGGTCTTCTACACCGTGCCGCCGCCCGGCTTCACCCTCCCGGCCGAGGGCGGGCGCCTGCTCACCGCCGAATTGGCGGGCCGCCTCGCCGAGATCACCGCGCACCAACTCCCTCCCTTCTTCCGCGCGTTGATCGAGGCCACCCCGGAGCGGGAGCGGTTCGTACAGCCGCTGTACGACTTCACCGCGCCGCAGTACGCCACCGACCGGCTCGCCCTGGTGGGTGACGCCGCGACGGTGGCCCGTCCGCACACCGGGGCCGGGGCGGTGAAGGCCCTGCAGGACGCCACCGCCCTCCAGTCGGCCTTCGTCGCCGCCGGCACGGGGAGCGCGGCGCTCGCCGCGTACGGCGCCGAACGCACCCCCGTCGGCCGCACCATGGTCGACCTGGGCCGCAGTCTTGGCCGCGCGCTCGTGCAGGAAACCCCGGACTGGGGCTCGATGAGCCGGGACGACCTCGCCGCGTTCTGGCGGCGGGCGGACGGGAGCGGGGCGTTCGGCGGCAGCCGGCTGCCGCGCGACTGAGGTCCGCCACGTACGAGCGGCTCGACCCTGTGCCCGCTGATCGGCGCCCCGTACCGCCCCGCCGCGCACGCGAGGGACGGCGCCCCGTACCGCTGGCGTCAGCTCCCGGCGCCGACCACCGTCCGCTGGGCGGAGAAGTCCCCCCATTTCCCGTCCGGCAGCTTGGCGCGCAGCTTGACGGTGTAGCGGGTGCCGGGTGGTTCCGTGACGGTGAGGGTGTACGTCACGGGCCCCGGCTCGGGGGGCGCGCCCCACGCGATCGTGGTGGCGAAGCTGCCGTTCAGGTACAGCTGGTACTCCTTCACCTCGCCGCCGGTGCGCGGCTGGGTCCAGCGGAGCCGCAGCGTGCGCTCCCCCGCCTCCGCCCGCGCGGTCACGGTCAGCCCCGTGGGCGCGGTGGACGGGCCCTTGCCCGGTCCCGGAGCGGTCGTCAGGTCGAGGGAGTTGCTGTCCTGCGAGGAGTTCTCCGCGGCGTCCCTGGCCCGCACCGTGAAGGTGTAGACCGTGCCGGGGCGGAGCCCCTCGACGCGGGTGCGGGTCTCGGTGCCCGGCACGCTGTGGATGCGCGAGTCCTCCTGGTAGATGTCGTACGAGGTGACGCCGACGGTGTCCGTGGCGCGCTGCCAGGAGAGCGTCACCGAGCGGGCGCCGTCCGCCGTGCCCCGCAGCAGGGTGGGGCGGGTCGGCGGCTTCCGGTCGTCCGGCGTGGGGGCCGGGGTCTTCGCGGCGACCGCGGCGCTCGGGGCGGAGAGGTTGCCCGCGCCGTCCCGGGCGCGGACGGTGAAGGCGTACGCCTGCGAGGGGGCGAGCCGGTCGACGTCGGCCATGGTGGTCTCCGCCGCGACCGCCTTGACCTTCTTCCCCTTCTCGTAGATCTCGTAGCCGGTCACACCCCGGTCGTCCGTCGAAGGGCTCCACATGACGTGCACGGAGGTGGCACTGCCGGCCTGGGCGCTCACCCCCGCGGGTGTGGACGGTTTCGTGCGGTCGGCGGGCGGCGCCGCGTGCGAGCCGCCCCCGCAGGCGGTCGCGGTGAGCAGCAGCAGGGAACAGGCCGTCAGGGCGCGAACGGTGGGGCGTTGCACAGCCGGACCTCTCATCCGTGGGGTCGCCGCGGGGAGACCCGCGGGAGGACAGGAGTATTGGTCCAGACCTGTATGCCACGGTTGACCGCCGCGGACAAGGGTTCGCACGGCCTTCGGGGCGGCGGCCTTCGGGTACGCCCTGCGTCGATACCGCGGGCGGCCTTCGGGCACGCCCTGCGTCGATACCGCGCGCGACCTTCGGGCACGCCCCACGTCACCACCGCGGGCGGTCTTCGGGCACGCCCTATGTCAGCACCGCGCCCGCCGCCACGAAGCCGCCGATCAGGACCGCCAGGATCACCAACAGCGGCCATACGAACCGCAGATACCTGTCGTAGCCCACCTTGGCGAGGGCCACCCCGCCGATCGTGACCGCGGTGGTGGGCACCCACATGTTCATCAGCCCGCTCGCGGACTGCCAGGCAGTGACGACCACCGCGCGGGAGACCCCCGCGAAGTCGGCGAGCGGCGCGAGGATCGGCATGGCGAGCGTCGCGTGACCCGAGGTGGAGGGGATCAGGAAGGCGAGCGGCAGGTTGACCACGAAGACGATCACCGCGAAGAACGCGGACGACGTCCCGGTCACGACGCCCTCCACCGCGTGCAACACGGTGTCCGTGATCCGGGAGTTGTTCATGATGACGGTGACCCCGCGCGCGAGCACGATCACCAGGGCCGGGGAGACGAAGTCCGCCGCGCCCTGCGTGATCGTCGCACTCAGCTTCTTCTCACCGAACCGCGCGACGAGTCCGACCACGACCGCGGCGACGAGGAAGAGGGCCGCCAACTGCGGGAAGGACCAACCCAGTTCGAAGGAGTAGGGAGTCGCGTCCGCGTCGCCGGTCAACGCGCTCGACCACGGTACGACCGAGAAGATCATGAAGGCGAAGGTGACCGCGACCAGGACGAGCAGCACCTTGTGCAGCGCGGTCAGCGGCGGCGGTTCGACCGCTTCCGCCGCCGACTGTTCGTGGTCGCCGGGCAGGAAACCGGAGAGCGAACGGCCGGGGTCGCGCCGGACGCGTTTCGCGTACCGGATGACGTAACCGATCGTCACGCCCGTCAGCACCACCCACATCACCGCGCGCAGCACGATGCCGTCGCCGAGCGAGATTCCGGCGGCCGAGGAGGCGACCCCGGTCGCGAAGGGGTTCACGGTGGAGCACAGGACCCCCACCCCGGCGCCGAGGATGATCGTGCCGGTCGCCACCATCCGGTCGTACCCGAGGGCGAGCATCAGCGGCACGACCAGCCCGTAAAAGCCGAGGGTCTCCTCCGCGAACCCCTCCACCGTCCCGAGCAGCGCGAAGACCAGCATCACGCCCGCGATCAGCAGCGCCCCTCGCGCGCGCAGCCGGTGGGCGAGGCGGCCGATCCCGCGGTCGAGGGCGCCGGTCGCGAAGACGACCGTGATGAACGCGCCGATGGCGAGCACGAAGAGGAAGACGCCCGCGCTGCCGTACAGCTCGCCCGCGAGGTCAGGGCCGACCTGCCCGGACTTCTCGTCCTGCACGCCGTACAGACCGTTCACCGGCGAGAGGAAGAGGTCGCCGAGCCGGTCGGTGAAGCTCTGGCCGGAGGGGACACGGTGGTACGTGCCCTGGATCGGCGAGCCGTTCGCGTCGCGGTCGTACGTGCCGGAGGGGACCAGGAAGGCGAGCAGCCAGACGCCGAGCGTGACGACGGCCAGGATGGTGAGGGCGCTGGGGAAGCTGAACCTCCGCCTGCGGCCGTCCGCGGGACCCGGCGGTGGATCCTGCGCCGGGTCCGGCTGGGGCTCGGTTGCCGTGCTCATGTTGATCAATGGATCACAGCGACTGCCGATCCGCATCCGCAGTAACCACGAGGTCCAGGCGGCAGCGGTCAACCGGGCCCGGGGTCGAACGGCCGGACCGTCAGGTCACTCAGCAGGTCACTCACCTCGGCGCCGCAGCGAGCGGATCCGGGCCGACTCGTGAGCCGCGCGCAGCAGCCGCAGCACCGTCTCCGTCGTGCGGTCGCCGGGACTGACGACGCAGATCCAGCCGAGTTCGCCGTACACCGGGTGCGGCAGCACGCGGTCGGTCACCGTGTGGTCCACGGCGGTCCGGTCCACCTCGCGCGGCTGCGCCCCGACGAGTTCGCGGAACGTGGCCCGGTCGACGTGCACATTGACCCGCCAGCGGTCCGGCGCGTCCAGGGCGGAAGCGGTGTCGCCCGGGTGGTCCTTGGTGACGATCGTCGCGAAGGGCTGAACCGTCGTCGGCATCCGGCCGTCCGGGGCGTGGTAGAAGAACGCGTCGCCCCACGCCTGCTCGGGAAGGCCGTCACCCGGCTGCGGGGCCACCACCAGCGCGCCGGGCAGGGCGCGCACGGCGGCGATGATCTGGTCCATACTCGTGGTCGTCGTCATGGTTCAAGCATCACCTTCAAGTGCTTGTGTGGGGTTCGCCGATGTCCGAACGCACCGGAGGCTCACCGGGAGCGCCCCTGGGAACCGCCCGGGTGGCCGCGGAGTCCGGGTACTCACTGCAGCAGGTCCGTGACCTGGAGCGGCTGGGCGTCCTGCCGCCCGCGGTCCGGGCCGCCAACGGCTACCGGTCCTACAGCCCGCTGCACGTACGGGCGCTGCGCGCCTACCGCGGACTCGCGGAGGCGGCCGGTCCCGTCGAGGCCCGCCGGCTGCTCACCGGGGTGTGGCAGGGGTCCCTCGCGGACGCCGCCTCGGCCCTCGGCGAGGTCCACGTCCGGCTCGCCCGGGAACGCACCGAGGCAATGCGTGCCCAGGAGTCCCTGCGCGAGATCGCGGCGGAGGAGGGGGCCGGGGGCAGTGGAGAGGTCGCGACGGAGGGAGCAACCGGGGTCTGCGGCGCCGACGGTGACTCGATGACGATCACCGAGCTGGCCGGTGCACTCGGTGTACGGGCCTCGGCCCTGCGGTTCTGGGAGCAGGAGGGGCTGGTCACTCCCGAGCGGGTGACCTCGCTGCGGGCCCGCCGCTACGGCCCCGCCGCCGTGGCGGCGGCCCGGATCGTGGTGGCGCTGCGCGGCGCGGGACACGGGGTCCCCGCCGTGCGCGAAGTGCTCGGCCGGCTCCGGGAGGGCGGCGGCCCGCAGGAGACCGCGCGTGTCCTGCAGGAACGGCTCGACAAGATCGCCACGCGGACGGTGGCCCTGCTCCGGGCAGGCTCGGACCTGGCGGCGGTGATCGAGGCGCGGGAGGCAGAACCCGGGAGCGGCGGACGCTGAGCCGCGGCACCGAACAGCGCGAGGTCGCGGCCCCGCAGTACCGGAGGTCGCCGCCCGCCCATCGCACCCGCCCAAGGACGCGGGCCCCGGGCCTGGCCCCTCAACGCGGCCCGCGGGCCGCACCTGAAGTCGCGTGCCGCCCTCCGTGCTTGAGGTCGCCGTCCGGCGGCCGTGCCCGAGGATGAGGCCCGGGCCTCACCCGACGTCGCGACCGCCCGCCGTCCCCGACGCCGCGGGCCTCATCCGACGTCGCGACCGCCCGCCGTCCCCGGACGCCGCGGCCCGTCCCCGGCCCGTGCCCCGCGCGCCGCCTCAGCTGGTGAAGAAGTCGCTCACCTTGTCCGCGAACTGCTGCGGCTGCCGTTCGTGGATCCGGTGGCCGCCGGGGAGCGCGATCTGCGCGCAGTCGGGGATGCGGTCGGCCATCTCCGGGAGGTCCTCCTGGGACATCTCGCTCTCCGAGCCGCCGGTGATCATCAGCGTCGGGGCGACGATCTCGCCGAGCCGCTCCACCCACTCCTGGGGCGGATTCTCGATCTGGGACCGGATCCCCTCCATCGCGTTCTCGTCGTAGTCGACCGGCCCGTCCTGCGGAAGCGGGTCCTGCGCGCCCTCGAACGGGGCAGGTGTCTCCTCCAGCACCAGGCGCTCCACCCGGTCCGGGTACTCCTGTGCCAGGAGGTAGGCGACGATGCCGCCCATGCCGTGGCCGACCACGCCCGCGCGGTCGATCTTCGCCTCCTCGATGAAGCCGAGCACGTCGTCCCGCATGAGTTCGAGTTCGTACTCGTCGGGCCAGTCGCTCTCGCCGTGGCCGCGCAGATCGAGTGCGTGCACCCGCCATTCCTCGCCGAGCGCCTGCCCGGCCTTCTCCCAGCTCGCGGCGGAGCTGCCAATTCCGTGCAGCAGGATTACCGGGTTGCCGTGCTGGTCGCCCCAGGAGCGGTACGCCATGCGTACGTCGCCCACATCGACGACGGAGTGATCTTCCATGCCTCCGACGGTACAGGGACGGCACGGACACCAGGATCGACGGGTGAGGCCGCGTCGCCCCGGAGGGTGTAGGAAGACACCTGCCGGGTCAGGTGAGCGGAACGTACCGCCCACGCGGATGGAACTGTTGTGGCCGGGTCCCCGTCGAATGGTGGCCCGGCGTCCACGAAAGCACCTCGGAGGTCCCGTGCAACTCGCCCGCCGCGGCCGGAACGCAGCCCGCGCCCTCCTGGGGCTCACGCTCGCCGCCTCCCCCACCACCTCGGTGGCCGCCGTGCCCGGGGAGGATCCGGGGCTGCGGGACCCGGGCAGGAAGGAGCTCGCGATGCGGCTCGTGTCCAGCGCAGAGAACTCCTCGCTCGCCTGGCAGGAGCAGTACCGCTACATCGAGGACATCGGTGACGGCCGCGGTTACACGGCCGGGATCATCGGCTTCTGCTCGGGGACCGGGGACATGCTGGAGCTGGTCGAGCGCTACAGCGCCGTGGACCCCGGCAACGTACTGGAGAAGTACCTGCCGGCCCTGCGCGAGGTGAACGGTTCGGACTCGCACCGCGGGCTCGGCTCCCGCTTCGTACGGGACTGGCAGAAGGCGGCGCGGGACCGGGAGTTCAAGGAGGCGCAGAACCACGAGCGCGACCGGGTGTACTTCGACCCGGCGCTGCGGAGCGCGCAGCAGGACGGGCTCGGGGCGCTCGGTCAGTTCGTCTACTACGACGCGATGGTGATGCACGGGGCGGGCGGCCGGGACGGCTTCGACGCGATCAGGCGCAGTGCGCTCGCGAAGGCGGCGCCGCCGTCGCGGGGCGGCGACCAGGGCGCTTATCTGCACGCCTTCCTGGACGCGCGGCGGAGCACGATGAAGCGCGAGGCCGCGCACGAGGACACCAGCCGGATCGACACCGCGCAACGGCGCTTCGTGCGCGAGGGCAACTTCGCACTGCGCACGCCGCTGGTGTGGCAGGTGTACGGCGACGACTTCAGGGTCGACTGACCGGGCCGGCGCGACTCCCGGCAATCAAGCTGACAGTACGTCAACTGCCGGTGGCCGTACGGGAGTACCGTACGGCCACCGGCAGGTCGGGGGTGACTCAGTGGGCGGCCGCGACCGGCTTCCCACCCTTCTCGCTGCGCTGCGAGATCTCCCCGCCGGGCTCCATCGGGGCCGTGACGTCGTCCTCGTCGGTTCGCTTGCCGGTGTGGTTGAAGACGAGGTTGAGGAGCACCGCGGCCAGGCAGCCGGTCGAGATGCCGGAGTCCAGGATGATCTTCGCGGTCTCCGGGAAGTGGTGGTAGAAGGTCGGGGCAGCGATCGGGATGATGCCGACCGCGAGCGACACGGCCACGATCAGGACGTTGTTGTCCTTCTCCAGGCCCGCCTTGACCAGGGTCTGGATGCCGCTGGCCGCGACCGACCCGAAGAGCACGATGCCGGCGCCGCCGAGCACCGGGCGCGGGACGACCGCGATGAGCGAGGCCGCGATCGGACACAGACCCATCAGGATCAGGAAGCCGCCGCCCGCCGCCACCACGAACCGGCTGCGGATCCTGGTCATCGCGACCAGGCCGATGTTCTGCGCGAAGGCGCTGCACATGAAGCCGTTGAACAGCGGGCTGACCGCCGAACCGAGGGCGTCCGCGCGCAGGCCCGCCGCGATGGTCTTCTCGTCGGCGGGACGCTCGACGATCTCACCGAGGGCCAGCATGTCGGCGGTGGACTCGGTCATGCAGACGAGCATCACCACGCACATCGAGATGATCGCGGCGACCGCGAACTGCGGGGCCCCGAAGTGGAACGGCGTCGGGAAGCCGATGACGCTCGCCTCGGTGACCGCCGTGAAGTCGGTGGCGCCGAAGGGGATCGCGATGAGCGTGCCGATGACCAGGCCGAGGAGTACGGCGATCTGCTTGACGAAGCCGCGGGTGAAGCGGCGCAGCAGCAGCACGATGACGAGTGTGATCCCGGCGAGCCCGAGGAAGGTCGTCGAACCGTAGTCCGCGGCCTTGGGGTCGGGGCCCTGCGCCCAGCCGAAGGCGACGGGCAGCAGCGAGACGCCTATCAGGGTGATGACCGAGCCGGTGACGACCGGCGGGAAGAAGCGCACCAGCTTGGAGAAGTAGGGGGCGGCTATGAACCCCAGTACGGACGCGACGATGACCGCGCCGAAGATGACGGGGAGCGCGTCCTCCTTGTCCTGGCCGCTCGCGATGGCGAGCATCGGGGCGACTCCGGCGAAGGTGACGCCGTTGACGAAGGGGAGGCGGGCGCCGATCTTCCAGAACCCGAGGGTCTGCAGGAGGGTGGCGAGGCCGGCCATGAAAAGGCTGGCACCGGTGAGGAAGGTGAGTTCCTTGCCGGAGAGGCCCACGGCGGCGCCGACGATGAGCGGCGGCGCGACGACGCCCGCGTACATGGCGGCGACGTGCTGGAGGCCGGTCGTGGCGAGTTTCAGGGGAGGCATTCCCTGGTCGACCGGGTGCTTTCCGGTCGAGGTGGAGCTGGGTGCCGCGGTGTTGTCGGGAGTGGTCTTCTCCTCGGCGGTGCCGTCCGTCGAAGAGCCTTGCGCGGTGAACCTGGGCGTCTTGGCCACAGCGTCCTCCTGTCGATTCCAGTGCCGTCGTTGGCACGTGCTTCAGGGAGGTGGTGCGTATGCAAGTGCTGGTAAAGCTCAGGGGGGTGCGGAAGGTGCTGTCTGTGCCGTTCGCCCGGATACGCCGGACCGCCCCGGGGGCGTGAAGCGTTGGGCCACGCCCCCGGGAACGGCTCCTGAGCAGCCCGCTCGGCTGCTCAGTTCCGGCCGGGAGCCGTCCCTCCCGGCCGGAATCTCAAGTGCTCGTCCAGGACGAGCCGCGGTGGTACGAGGTGATCGGCGTCAGCGGTGCTGCGCGGCAACCCGCGCGAGTCGCTGCGCCTCGTCCCGCGCGCTGCGGGCGATGGCGTCCTCGTCCACCGTGATCAGGTGGCTGTCCTCGACCACGGCACGGCCGTTGATCAGGGACACGGTGACCGGTGCCGCCGCGCCGAAGACGATGGCGGTGACCGGGTCGGCGATGGTGGAGTGGCCGAGGCCGTCGATCTTCCACATCACCAGGTCCGCGAGCTTGCCGGCTTCGAGTGAGCCGATCTGGGCTGCGCGGCCCAGGACTTGGGCGCCTCCGAAGGTGCCGAGGCGGAGCGCCTGGCGGGCGTTGAGGGCCCGCTCGCGGTGCTCGGTGTTGAGGCGGTTGATGAGCAGCGCGTTGCGCAGCTCGGTGTGCAGCTCGCCCGACTCGTTGGAGGCGGTGCCGTCGACGCCGAGGCCGACCGGGACGCCCGCCTTGAGCATGTCGGGGACCCGGGCGATGCCCGCGGCGAGCCGGGCGTTGGAGGAGGGGCAGTGCGCGACGCCGGTGCCGGTACGGGCGAAGGCGGCGATGTCGGAGTCGTTCATGTGCACGCAGTGCGCCATCCACACGTCACTGCCGAGCCAGCCCGTCGACTCGAAGTAGTCGGTGGGGCCCATCCCGAACAGCTCGTGGCAGAACTTCTCCTCCTCCACCGTCTCACTGCCGTGGGTGTGCAGCCTGACCCCCTTGCGGCGGGCCAACTCGGCGCCCTGGCGCATGAGTTCGGTGGAGACGGAGAACGGCGAGCAGGGGGCGACGGCGATCTGCGTCATCGCGTCGAAGGACGCGTCGTGGTGCAGGTCGACCGTGGCCTCGGTGGCGGCGAGCGCACCCTCCAGGGACTCCACCGCGAAGTCCGGCGGCAGGCCGCCGTCGGACTCGCCGCGGTCCATCGAGCCCCGGGCGAGGGTGAACCGTACGCCCATGTCCTTGGCAGCGCCGACGATCGCCGACGAGAGGTCGCCGGAGCCCCGCGGGAAGACGTAGTGGTGGTCCATGGCGGTGGTCACACCCCCGCGGGCCATCATCGCCAGGGAGCCCTGGGCTGCCGCCGTCACCATCTGCTCGTCGATCCGCGCCCAGGTCGGGTACAGAGCGGTGAGCCAGTCGAAGAGGTTGTGGTCGGTGGCCAGGCCCCGGGTGATCCACTGGTAGAAGTGGTGGTGCGTGTTGACCAGGCCCGGGGTGAGAAGGTGGCCGGTGCCGTCGATGCGGCGGACCACGTTCTGCAGACCTGCGGGCGCCTTGCCCGCGCCGATGGACTCGATCCGGTTGCCCGCGACGACGACGTGGCCCGACGCGTATTCCGTGTCCTGGGCGTCGACGGTCGCGATCGCGCAGTTCTCGATGACGATACGCGTCACGTCACTGCCCGAAGCCTGTGCTGCCGGTGCTGCCATGGGGCTGCTTCCTTTACCTCTTTGACGAATGGGCACGGCAGGACCCTAGGAGGATTTGAGTGCCACGGACGGCGCTGGGGCGCGACGCTCGCGGGTGCCGAGATGGTGGAAGAACAGGTTGAGCAGTACCGCGACCAGTGCGCCGGCGCTGATGCCGGAGCCCAGCACGGTCTGTGCCCAGGCGGGGAAGTCCGCGTAGAAGGTCGGCGCGGCGAGCGGGATGATGCCCGCGCCGAGCGCCACCGCGACGAGGATGATGTTCGAGCTGTCGTCGAGTCCGGCCTCGGAGAGGGTACGGATACCGCTCACCGCGATGGAGCCGAAGAGGACGATTCCGGCGCCGCCCAGTACCGGCATCGGCACCATGGAGACGACCGCGCCGAGCACCGGGAAGACACCGAGGAAGATCAGCGCGCCGCCGGCGACGGCGACGACGTACCTGCTGCGTACCCGGGTCAGGGTGACGACGCCGACGTTCTGGGCGAAGGCACTGGTCGGGAAGCCGCCGAAGACCGGTCCGACCAGGGTGGCGATGCCGTCGGTGCGCAGACCGCGGGTGATGGTCCGCCCGTCGCAGTCGCGTTCGCAGATCTTGCCGAGGGCGAGCATCCCGGCCGACGACTCGGTCATCAGGACCAGCATCACGATGCACAGCGAGAGGATCGCGGCGGGCTGGAACTCGGGGGCGCCGAAGGCGAAGGGGGCGGGCAGGGCCGCGATCGGGGCTTCCTTCAGACCGCTGAAGTCGGCGAGGCCGAACGGGATGGCGACGAGCGTGCCGATCAGCATGCCGAACAGCAGGGCGACCTGCTTGACGAAGCCGGTGCCGAAGCGCTGGATCAGCAGGATCACGACGAGCGTGAAGGCGGCGAGCGCCAGGTACTTCATGTCGCCGAAGTCGGCGGCGTCCTTGTTGCCGCCCTGTGCCCAGGCGACCGGCACGGGCATCAGCGTGACGCCGATGAGGGTGATGACGACACCGGTGACGAGCGGCGGGAAGAAGCGGAGCAGCTTGCCGAAGAAGGGGCCGACGGCCAGGCAGAAGACTCCCGCCACCATCACCGCGCCGTAGATGGCGGGCAGTTGGTGGCCGGGGGCGCTGGTCTCGGCGATGGCGAGCATGGGGGCGATGCCCGCGGACGACGCGGCGTTGACGAAGGGCAGCCGGTTGCCGGCGAACTTCGTGAGGCCGATGGTCTGGAGGATCGTGGCGAGGCCCGCGATCAGCAGGCTGGCGGCGATCAGCCGGGTCATCCCGGCGGCGTCCAGGCCGCAGGCCTGGCCGATGATGAGCGGAGGGGTGACGACGCCGGCATACATGGCGGCGATGTGCTGGAGCGCGGCGGGGACGAGCCGCTTGGCGGGGAGCTTCTCGTCCACCGGGTGCACGGGGTCGAGGAGATCGACCGGCTCGCCCAGTGGGGTGCTCTCCTCTTTACGGGTGGAACACGGGCCTTCTGCTGCCGGCCCCGTTGCAGGCTGTGCCATGGATGTTCGTTCCCTCCGGTCCGTCGGCGCCGCTCCCTACTGCGGGTGGGGAGCGGCGCGGACGTGACCGCGTCAGAGGTTGGTCATGTCGACCGGGATCTGCGGCTCGACTCCGTCCCGCAGGATGGTGGCCTCGATGAGGCCGTACGGGCGGTCGGCGGCGAAATAGACCTCGTTGTCGTTCTTCAGCCCGAACGGTTCGAGGTCGACCAGGAAGTGGTGGTTGTTGGGCAGCGAGAAGCGGATCTCGTCGATCTCGCTCCGGCTGTTGATGACCCGCGAACCCATTTGGTAGAGCGTCTGCTGCAGCGAGAGGGAGTAGGTCTCGGCGAAGGCCTGCAGGATGTGCTTCTTGGCCTGCGCGTACGACTTCTCCCAGTTGGGCATCCGCATCTCGTCGCTGGTCCAGTTGTAACGCCAGGCGGCGGAGACGTCGGTGCACAGGATGCGGTCGTACGCCTCCTTCAGCGTCGTGTACCTGTCCTTGACGTAGCCCCAGAACTCCGAGTTGGTGGAGTTCATGACCGTGAGGTCCTTGAGGCCCGAGATGATCTCCCAGTTCTCACCGTCGAAGGTGATCTGGGTGGTGCGCAGCTCCTGGCCCTTGCGGGCGAAGGAGTGGTTCACCTCGTCGGAGCCGATGAACTTCGAGTTGTTGTCCGAGGTCGCGATGCGCTCCCAGGAGTACTCCTCGATGCGGATCCGGGCGCGCTTGATCGGCTCCTGCGAGGTCACGAAGTGCCGGGCGAGGTGGATGCCGAACTGCTCGGCGGACTCGATCCCGTACTCCTTGGCGAAGGCGTACACCGTGTTCTTGGTGGTGTCCGTCGGCAGGACGTTCGCGTTGGAGCCGGAGAGGTGGACGTCTGACATGTCGCCGGAGAGGGCGACCGAGACGTTCAGGTCCTTGATGTGGTGGGTGTCGCCGTCCCGCGTGATCTTGACGACACGGTTCTCTGCTTTGCCGTACTGGTTCTGGCCGAGAATGGTGGGCATCGGTGCTAGCTCCCTCGGTATACGGAGTAGCCGAACGGGTTGAGCAGCAGCGGTACGTGGAAGTGTTCGCCCGGTACGACGGCGAAGGTGATCGCCACTTCCGGGAAGAACGCGCCGCTGTCCCTTACGCGGGGGGCGTCCTGCTGAGCCTCGGCTTCGGTCTCGCTGGTCTTGTTCGAGAAGTAGGTCTCGGTCTCGAAGTCGAGCCGGACGTGGGTCGTGCCCTCCGGCAGGGCCGGGAGGTCCTTGCAGCGCCCGTCCGCGTCGGTCTTCGAACCGCCGAGCGTCACCCACTCGGCGCCACTGCCGCTGCGGGCGGTGAGCGCGATGGCGACGCCCTCGGCGGGGCGGCCGATGCTGGTGTCCAGGATGTGCGTGGACACCGAGGCGGTGGTTGCGGTACTCATCTCAGTTCTCTTCTCCTGAATCCGCGGGGGATTCCACGAGGCGGGTCAGCCGGATGCGGTTGATCTTGCCCAGTTCGGCGCGGACGATCTCCCGCTCCTGCTCGGGCGAGTTGCCGCTCCGCTCACGCACCGCGTCGCGCATCTGCTCACCGGTGGCGCCGGTGGCACAGATCAGGAACACGTGTCCAAACTTCTCCTGGTATGCCAGGTTCAGTTCGAGCATCTCGGCCTTGAGTTCCTCGGAGGCGCCGGCCATTCCGCGCTGCTCGCGGGAGGAAGTCGGGTCCCCGGGCTTCGGGCGGCCGATGGGCGGGTGCCCC
Source organism: Streptomyces sp. NPDC091272 (assembly GCF_044757485.1). Lineage (NCBI taxonomy): Bacteria > Bacillati > Actinomycetota > Actinomycetes > Kitasatosporales > Streptomycetaceae > Streptomyces > Streptomyces sp. NPDC091272. Next base: position 528,102 of record NZ_JBIVVC010000001.1, on the reverse strand, counting down.
GACATCGCTTCGGAGAGGTCCTCGGCGGTGAGCTCCGCGAGTGCGGCGTCACTGGCGAGAAAGAGTTGTTCTGCGGTGGCGTACGGGCGCTGAGCGATGAGCTTGCTCCCCCACGCCGAGCTGGCACACACCTCGTGGAGTTCGGCCTGGGCCGCGCTCTCGGGGAGGGTGTTGAACCGGGTGAGGCCCGGTGTCTGGACCGAAGTCACGGGAGCCTCCGTGGCCTTGTGCTGGACGGGCTGGGCATAGCTAACGCTCTCAACAACTGGACGTCAACAGTTTGTTGAAAGTTCGCGAAGACAAAAGCCGCCGTCCCCAAGCGGGAACGGCGGCGACTCAAAATGATCGATCAAATGGGGGGTGCTGCGGGAGGACAAATCGGGCGGCCTGCCGCTCACGGTGGGGCAACTAGTCCGCCTTGGCGGTGTTTTCCCTGTTCAGGTAGTTGTAGACGGTGAAACGCGAGACACCGAGCGCGCCCGCCACGGTCTCCACACCGTGCCGTACGGAGAAGGCACCGCGTGCCTCCAGGGTCCGTACGACCGACTGTTTGGCCTTGCGGTCCAGGTCGGACAGTGGCATGCCGTGCCTGCGCTCCAATGCGGCCAGGATGTGATCCAGGGAGTCCGACAGTTGCGGGAGCCGCACGGCGACCACGTCCTCGCCCTCCCAGGCGAGGACCACATCGTCGCGACCGGCTCCCGCCGGGTCCATCATTTCGGCGCCCATTGCGTCTACCAGCGGCTTTATCGCCGTGACCAGTGGGTGATCCCCGGGTTCCGTCACTACTTCTCGCCCTCCCCGATCACATTGACCTGCAACGAGACGCGAGTGGCTCCGGTGGCCAGGGACCTCCGGAGCAGTGCGTCGACCGCGGTGAGCACCGCGTCCGCACCGCCTTCCGCCGTATTGCCGAAGGGGCCCACGTCGACGGCGTCCAGCTCGGCCGCCTGGATCACCTCTCGGGCAGCCACCGCATGGGGCGGCGCCTCGTCGAGATCGAAGGGCTCGGTCGTGAACTCCACTCTCAATCGCACGCGCACAACCTACTGCGCGAGGGACGAAATCCGGGACCCCCTCTTGACAAGTACGGCGCTCCAACTGCAACCTTCCATCAAGCAGAAAACAACTTCCGCGATACGGAAGGAGCGCCGAACACCCCATGGGCTACTCGGACCACCGCTTCAATGTGAACCTCTCGATCCTCTTCACGGAACTCCCGCTTCTGGAGCGCCCGGCGGCAGCAGCCGCGGCCGGCTTCACCGCGGTCGAGCTGTGGTGGCCCTGGATCGACGCACCGACCCCAGAGCAGTCGGAGCTCGACGCCCTCAGGAAGGCGCTCGGCGACGCCGGCACCCAGCTCGTGGGCCTGAACTTCTACGCCGGAAAGCTTCCCGGCCCCGACCGCGGAGCACTCTCGCTCCCCGGTGAGGAGTCGGACCGCTTCCGCGCCAACATCGACGTCGCGGCAGACTTCGCCGCCTCGGTGGGCTGCAAGGCGCTGAACGCGCTCTACGGCAACCGCGTCGAGGGCGTCGACCCGCAGGACCAGGACGCCCTGGCGCTGGAGAACCTCGTCACGGCGGCCCGCGCGGCCGACCGCGTCGGAGCGATCCTGCTGATCGAGGCCCTGAACAAGCCGGAGTCGCCGCTCTACCCGCTGGTGAGCGCACCGTCCGCGGTCGAGGTCGTCGACAAGGTCAACGAGGCGACGGGGCTCGGCAACGCCAAGTTCCTGCTCGACCTCTACCACCTGTCGATGAACGGCGAGGACCTGCACCAGGTCATCGACGCGTACGCCGACAAGGCCGGCCACGTGCAGATCGCCGACAACCCGGGCCGTGGCGCGCCGGGCACCGGAGGCCTGGACTTCACCGATCTGCTCGACCGCCTCAAGAAGGCCGGTTACGAGGGCTGGATCGGCCTGGAGTACAAGCCGGGCGACGCCCCCAGCGCGGACGCCTTCGAGTGGCTGGACAAGCCGCTCCGCGCCGCCAAGTGACGCTCGCGGGCCCGCCCGTAAGCGCGTGCCGGCCCGCCGACTGAACTTTTTGACACGGTTTTTGAGAGAGGCAGTACCCTCATGAGCACGCTTCCCAAGGTCGGTTTCATCGGTCTCGGCATCATGGGCTCCCCCATGTCCGAGAACCTGCTGAAGGCCGGATACGACGTCACCGGGTACACCCTGGAGCAGGCGAAGATCGACCGCCTCGCCGCCGCGGGCGGCAAGGGCGCGTCCTCCATCGCCGAGGCGGTCAAGGACGCCGACGTCATCGTCACGATGGTGCCGGCCTCCCCCCAGGTCGAGGCCATCGCCTACGGCGAGGACGGCATCCTGGAGAACGCGAAGTCCGGCGCGCTCCTGATCGACATGTCCTCGATCACCCCGCAGACCTCGGTGGACCTCGCAAAGGCCGCCAAGGACAAGGGCATCCGCGTGCTGGACGCCCCGGTGTCCGGCGGCGAGGCCGGCGCGATCGAGGCCGTACTCTCCATCATGGTCGGCGGTGAGCAGGCGGACTTCGACGCCGCCAAGCCGCTCCTGGAGGCCCTCGGCAAGACCATCGTGCTGTGCGGTCCGCACGGTTCGGGCCAGACGGTGAAGGCCGCCAACCAGCTGATCGTCGCGGTCAACATCCAGGCGTGCGCCGAGGCCGTGGTCTTCCTGGAGAAGTCCGGCGTGGACCTCTCCGCGGCCCTCGACGTCCTCAACGGTGGTCTGGCCGGCTCCACGGTCCTGACCCGCAAGAAGGACAACTTCCTCAAGCGCGACTTCGCGCCCGGCTTCCGGATCGACCTGCACCACAAGGACATGGGCATCGTCACCGACGCCGCCCGCAACGTCGGTGCGGCCCTCCCGGTCGGCGCGGTCGTCGCCCAGCTGGTCGCCTCGCTGCGCGCCCAGGGCGACGGCGGTCTCGACCACTCCGCGCTGCTGCGCGCGGTCGAGCGGCTCTCCGGCCAGCAGGTCTGAGTCCCGTCGGGCCATCCGGCCTGACCTGCGGCTTCTCCGGTTCTTCGAGGGGAAGCCGCCCCCAATCTCCGGGTTGCGGCGGCGCTGACACCTGTCCTGTCGCGCCCAGGCGCCGCCGCGACCCGGGTCCCACACTTGCTCCACCCTTAAATTCAACAAACTGTTGACGCCGCGTTCTCCGCGTACTTACGCTCCTCACGCCGCCAGCAGATCCCGCAGGAAGGTCCCAAGGTCACCATGTCGAAGCGTGTGCTCACGACCGAGTCAGGCGCCCCGGTCGCCGACAACCAGAATTCCGCCTCCGCCGGTGTCGGTGGCCCGCTCCTCCTCCAGGACCAGCACCTGCTGGAGAAGCTCGCCCGCTTCAACCGTGAGCGCATCCCGGAGCGTGTCGTCCACGCCCGCGGTTCCGGTGCCTACGGATACTTCGAGGTCACCGACGACGTCACCGGCTTCACCCGCGCCAACTTCCTCTCCGAGGTCGGCAAGCGGACCGAGACGTTCATCCGCTTCTCCACCGTCGCGGACAGCCTCGGCGGGTCGGACGCGGTCCGCGACCCGCGCGGCTTCGCGCTGAAGTTCTACACCGAAGAGGGCAACTACGACCTCGTCGGCAACAACACCCCGGTGTTCTTCATCAAGGACCCGATCAAGTTCCCGGACTTCATCCACTCGCAGAAGCGCGACCCGTTCACGGGCCAGCAGGAGCCGGACAACGTCTGGGACTTCTGGGCGCACTCCCCCGAGGCGACGCACCAGGTCACCTACCTGATGGGCGACCGCGGCATCCCCGCCTCGTACCGTCACATGAACGGCTACGGCTCGCACACCTACCAGTGGACGAACGCCGAGGGCGAGGCCTTCTTCGTCAAGTACCACTTCAAGACGAACCAGGGCATCCGCTCGCTCTCGTCCGAGCAGGCGGCGGAGATCGTCGGCAAGGACGGCAACTCGCACCAGACGGACCTGCTCCAGGCCATCGAGCGCGGCGTCAACCCGTCCTGGACGCTGTACGTCCAGATCATGCCGGCGGCCGAGGCGGCGGACTACCGCTTCAACCCGTTCGACGTGACGAAGGTCTGGCCGCACGCGGACTACCCGCTGCAGCGCGTGGGCCGCCTGGTCCTGGACCGCAACCCGGACAACGTCTTCGCCGAGGTCGAGCAGGCCGCGTTCTCGCCGAACAACTTCGTCCCCGGCATCACCGCTTCCCCGGACAAGATGCTCCAGGGCCGCATGTTCGCCTACGCGGACGCGCACCGCTACCGCCTGGGCGTCAACCACACCCAGCTGCCGGTGAACGCGCCGAAGAACGCGCCCGCCGACAACTACGGCCGGGACGGCTCCTACGCCACCCGCTACGGCTCGCGCCACGACAAGAACTACGAGCCCAACTCGTACGACGGTCCCGCGCAGACGGACGCGGCGCTGGGCGCCCCGGCCGAGCTGTCCGGCTGGACGGGTACCTACACCACCGCCCAGCACGTCAAGGACGACCACTTCTTCCAGGCCGGTGAGCTCTACCGGCTGATGTCGTCCGACGAGCAGGCCCGTCTGATCGCCAACATCGCCGGCGGCCTCTCGCAGGTCACCCGCGACGACGTGGTCGAGAAGAACCTCGCCCACTTCCACGCCGCCGACCCGGAGTACGGCAAGCGCGTCGAAGAGGCCGTCCGCGAGCTGCGTGACGACAACTGATTCCCTGACTGCGGACGGGTGCTGACGGGAGGTCAGCAACTGTCCGCTGTCCGTACCGGCGGCCCGAATGAGGGGTGGCCGACGGTACGGACACGAACGAGGACCGCGGCGGCGGGCGAGCCAGTGCGGTGGTGAAGGCCACCGGGCGCTCCCCTCGACCTGAAGAGCGGAAGCACCCGGCGGCTCATCGCTGCCGCCGCGGCCTCATTCAGCACGACGTCTCATGACGTGCACAGCGGTGCGGGCCGGTCCCTTACGGGGACCGGCCCGCACCGCTTTTTCGTGTGCTCGCCCGTGGGCGTGGCCAGACGCGCGGTGGCCGGTGGCCGTCGTGGCGTCCACGGCCACGGGGGCGCGGACCGCGGACGGACCGCGGGCGGGCCGCGAGCCGGCCGCGGGGCCGCGGAGCTGGGCGGCGGCTACGGCGGCACCCGGGGCTGCCACCCGGCCGGATTGCTGCGGGGCGCTGACACGTCCTCGTGGGGTGGACCGCAGCGGTCCAGGGAGGCGTCCACGGAGGCGTCCCTGCAGGGGCACCGGGCGGCGGTGCGCGGTGGCGGGGTTCGTACCGCCGGCATGCATACAGGGCACCGGGGCGGGCGACGCGGTGGGGGGCTCGTGTACCTGCGCGGCGGCGGTGGCGGGGCTCGTGTACCTGCGCGGCGGCGGGCGCGACCCGGGTCCTCCCAGCACCGTGGGCGCGCGAGGTACCCGTCCCCCTCGTACGCCCGCGGTACACCGCCCTCACCCGCCCGCGTACCGGGCCGCCGACGCACGCGAGAGGGCCGGTCGCCCTGACTGCGGCGACCGGCCCTCTCGTACTGCTGCTACTGCTGGTTACTCACCCACGAACGCACGGACCGCGGTCGGTGCGTGGCCGGGCTCGGTCACGACGTCCTCCCACTCGTTGACGGCGTCGATGCCGGTGCCGCTCATCGAGATGTTCGTGATGCGCTCCAGGATCGCCTCGACGACGACCGGCACCCGGTACTCGGCGGCCAGCTTCTTGGCCTGCTCGAAGGCGGGCAGCAGCTGGTCGGGCTCGGTGACCCGGATGGCCTTGCAGCCGAGGCCCTCGACGACCTTGACGTGGTCCACGCCGTAGACGCCCAGCTCGGGCGAGTTGATGTTCTCGAACTCCAGGTTGACCTGGAAGTTGATGTCCAGGTTGCGCTGGGCCTGGCGGATGAGGCCCAGGTAGGAGTTGTTCACCAGCACGTGCACGTACGGGATGTTGTGCTGCGCGCCGACGGCCAGCTCTTCGAGCATGAACTGGAAGTCGTAGTCGCCGGAGAGCGCGACGACCTGGCCCTCGGGGTCGGCGGTGGCGACGCCCAGCGCGGCCGGGATCGTCCAGCCGAGCGGGCCGGCCTGGCCGCAGTTGATCCAGTGGCGCGGCTTGTAGACGTGCAGCATCTGCGCGCCGGCGATCTGGGAGAGGCCGATCGTGGTGACGTACCGGGTCTCCGGGCCGAAGGCCTTGTTCATCTCCTCGTACACGCGCTGCGGCTTGAGCGGCACGTTGTCGAAGTGCGTGCGGCGCTGGAGCTTGGCCTTGCGGTCCTGGGTGGAGGCGGCCCACGCGCTGCGGTCGGGGAGCTTGCCCTCGGCCTTGAGCTCCTTGGCGACCTGGACGAACAGCTCCAGGGCGGCCTTGGCGTCGGAGGCGATGCCGTAGTCCGGGGCGAAGATCTTGCCCAGCTGGGTGGGCTCGATGTCGACGTGGACGAACTTGCGGCCCTCGGTGTAGACGGCGAGGTCGCCGGTGTGGCGGTTGGCCCACCGGTTGCCGATGCCGAGGACGAAGTCGGACTCCAGGAAGTTCGCGTTGCCGTAGCGGTGCGAGGTCTGGAGGCCCACCATGCCGGCGTTCAGCTCGTGGTCGTCGGCCAGGATGCCCCAGCCCATCAGGGTCGGGATGACCGGGGTGCCGGTCAGCTCGGCGAACTCGACCAGCAGGTCGGTGGCGTCGGCGTTGATGATGCCGCCGCCCGCGACGATCAGCGGGCGCTGCGACTCCAGGAGGAAGGAGATGGCCTTCTCGATCTGGGCGCGGGACGCGGTCGGCTTGTAGACCGGCAGCGGCTGGTACGTCTCGGGGTCGAACTCGATCTCGGTGAGCTGCACGTCGATCGGCAGGTCGATGAGGACCGGGCCCGGACGGCCGGAGCGCATCAGGTGGAAGGCCTCCTGGAAGACACCCGGGACCTGGGCGGCCTCAAGGACCGTGGTGGCCTTCTTGGTGACCGGCTTGGCGATCGACGCGATGTCGACGGCCTGGAAGTCCTCCTTGTGGAGCTTCGCGACCGGAGCCTGGCCGGTGATGCAGAGAATCGGGATCGAGTCGGCGATCGCCGAGTACAGCCCGGTGATCATGTCCGTGCCCGCGGGGCCCGAGGTACCGATGCAGACGCCGATGTTGCCTGCGTTGCTGCGGGTGTAGCCCTCGGCCATGTGGGACGCGCCCTCGACGTGGCGGGCCAGCGTGTGATCGATCCCGCCACCGGCCTGGAGGGCCTTGTAGAAGGGGTTGATCGCCGCGCCGGGCACGCCGAACGCGTGGCTCACGCCTTCGCGCTTGAGGATCTCAACTGCTGCGAGCGCAGCGGTCATACGGGGCATCGGGTCACTCCTGTGCTTCAGGCCGGTTTTCCATAATGCGGAATAACTGTTCTGCTATGTGGAAGCAACATAGAATGCGTGAGTCACGGCGTCAAGAGAGGCGTCCACGGTTCGGGCATCGGGACCCGTTCCGGCCGGGCTCGCAGGAAGAGGGGCAGGAAAGCGCCGAAGTGCCTGCCAAGTCCTCACACTTGGTGTGACCATGGACCACACAGCGCATCAGTCGTTCACGTGTTCGCGGCCGGGCTGCTCCTCGTCGAGCCGTCGCGCCCGGACCCAGTGCCGGAGGTCGCCCCATGGGAAGCAGCGTGCCGGTGCGGTGCCCCGCCTGCCGCCGTGATCACGCGTACGTACCGCCCGTCTTCCCCTGTGCGTGCGGCGCGCCGCTGGCCCCACCGCTGTTGCGCGGCGCCCGGCCGCAGCCGATCACGCACCGCACCTGGACGGACTCCTGGGTGACGGTCCGCTGCCCGTCCTGCGGCCGGCAGGACCAGTGGCCCCAGCCGGAGCTGGGCTGTGGCTGCGGTACGGTGCTGCGCATCCCCGTACGTCCCGCGCCCTCGGTGCCCCCGGCAGGACCGCGGCCCGCCCCCGCGCCGCACAGGGGACGCGCGGACGCGGCAGGCCCCGGATTACCCACCGGTGCCGACGCCTCGACGGGCCCCGGGCCCGCCCCCGAACCGGACCTGGCCGGGGACCCGGACCTCGCGCCGGGATCCGGACCTGAAGTCGCCCCGGGATCCGGACCTGACCTCGCGCCGGGATCCGGCCCTGACCTCGCCCCGGGATCAGCCCCGGGACTCGTGCCGGGGCCCGCGCCGGCCGCCCGCCCGGCGCCCGCGGGACAGCTCGGCGGTGGCTCCCGTGCCGGGCGTCCCAGGCCGCCGTTCCGGCCCCTGACCATCCGTACCGCCAGGGACGCGGTCACCGCCGCCGCCGTCTACCTCAAGTGGCTGGGGTTCCGCGACATACTCCAGTCCCCCGAGCACCCGGCCTCCGGCATCGACCTACGGGCCCCGGGCCTGGTCGCCCAGGTCGACCCGCGTACCGAGCCGTCCACGCTGCGCGACGTGGAGTGCCTGTGGCTGCACGGACTGAACTCGTCGGCGGTCCCGGTCTTCTTCTCCCTCACGGGGTACGTTCCCGAGGCCCGCGCCCGCGCGGCGAACCTCGGGGTCCCGCTGTTCGTGATGGACCTCACCGGCACGCCGCAGCCCGCCAACGACGCAGCGGACCTTCTCATCCGCACGGGCGGCTGAGGGGGCCGGGCGGGGACGGCCGGGACGGGGCGGCGGGGGATACTTCCCGTATGCATGTGCGTCCTGCCGGCCTCGCCGATCTTCCGCTCCTCCAGGACATCGAACGCGCGGCGGGCGAACCGTTCCGCGCACTCGGCATGGTGGAGGTCGCGGACGACGACCCACCGCCGCTCGAACTGCTCGCCTCCTACCAACTCGAAGGCCGTGCCTGGGTGTTCGGGGGCGACGGGGGCCGCCCTGACGGATATCTGATCTGGCAGGAGGTCGACGGCGCCGCGCACATCGACCAGGTGTCCGTGCACCCCCGCGCCGCCCGCAGGGGCGTCGGCCGGGCCCTCATCGAGCACCTGGCGCAGGAGTCGGGCGCCGCCCTGACCCTGACGACCTTCGCGGAGGTGCCCTGGAACGCGCCGTACTACGCCCGGCTCGGCTTCCGCACCCTGGCCGGTGCCGAACTCACCGAAGGACTGCGGGAGATCGTGGCCGAGGAGGCCTCGCTCGGTCTCGACCGGTGGCCGCGGGTGTGCATGCGGCGTCCCGGGTGGCGCGGGTCGTCACGGACGGGCGGGCCGCCGCCGGGTAGCGGCCCCCTCGCCGGCCCGGTCAGCTGATCTCGCGGCCCTGCCCCGTCCAGTACGGCTCGCGGAGCTTGAACTTCTGGATCTTGCCCGTGGCCGTACGCGGGATCGCGTCCCGGAACTCGACCCTGGTGGGAGCCTTGTAACCCGCCATCCGCTGCTTGCAGTGGGCGATGAGCTCGGCCTCCTGCGCGCTCGCACCCTCGGCGAGGACCACCAGGGCCAGGATCGTCTCGCCCCACTTCTCGTGCGGCACACCGATGACGGCGACCTCGGCGACCGCGGGGTGGCCGAAGAGGGTGTCCTCGACCTCGATCGACGACACGTTCTCGCCGCCGGTGATGATGACGTCCTTCTTGCGGTCGGAGATGGTGAGGTGGCCGTCCGTCTCGTCGACGGTGCCGCCGTCCCCGGTGTGGAACCAGCCGTCCACGAGGGCGTCCGCCGTCTCCTCCGGCTTCTCCCAGTAGGCGTCCAGCACCACGTTGGACCTGGCCAGCACCTCGCCGGAACCGGCCACCTTCACCTGGACGCCCAGCGCGGGAACCCCGGCGCGGGACAGCTTGCGGGCCCGCTCCTCGGCGGGCAGCGCGTCGTCCTCGGGGCGGGCCCGGTTGAAGGTGAGGAGCGGCGAGGTCTCGGTCAGACCGTAGATCTGAGTGAACTCCCAGCCCAGCTCCTCGTCCATGCGCCGGATCATCCGGGAGGGCGGCGGGGCGCCCGCGCAGACCACGCGCACCCGGTCGCGGCCGGGTACGGGGCCTTCCCAGGCCGCGGCGGCGTCGAGCACCGCGTTCCAGACCGCGGGGGCGCCGCACATCAGGGTCACCCCGTGCTGATCCACCCGGCGGAGGATCTCGGCGCCGTCGACCTTCCGCAGCACCACCTGCTTGACCCCGAGCCCGGCCATCACGAACGGCATGCCCCAGCCGTTGCAGTGGAACATCGGCAGGGTGTGCATGTACACGTCGCGCTCCCAGGCGCGGGTGTGCAGCCCGAAGGTCAGACCGTTGACCCAGATGTTGCGGTGGGTGAGCTGAACTCCCTTGGGGCGGGCGGTGGTTCCCGAGGTGTAGTTGATCGTCGCGGTCGCGTCCTCGTCGGGCCGCGACCACGGGCGCGGCTCGATGCCGTACCGCATCAGCTCGTGGTCCGTCTGCTCGCCGAGCACGAACCGGTGCCTGGCCTTGACGCCGGCCAGCGCGTCGTCCAGCTCCGGGTCGACCAGCAGCACACAGGCGCCGCTCTGGCGCACCATGTAGTCGATCTCGTCCGGTTTGAGGCGGAAGTTGACGGGCACGCAGATCCGGCCGCTCATCGTCACCGCGAACAACAGCTCAAGCATTCGGGCGGAGTTGTGGCTGACGACGGCCACCCGCTCCCCCTCGCGCACGCCCAGCGCGTCGAACCCGGCCTGCCAGGCGCGGACCCGTTCCGCGAGTCTGCCGTAGGTGGAGTCCGGCACCGGCACGGCGGGTTGCACCGGCTCGTCGATCACACCGGGGCACGATCCGAAGCCCAGCTCCGCACGGTCGAGGAAGTCGGAGGTGGTCATCGGCGTCCGCATCGTGCACTCTCCCTGGTACCGGCTGTGGTGCTCACATCCTGTGCCAGTCGTCTGGATCTCTCTACCCCCGGAGGGGGACGGATAAGGACGTTCACCTGCCGGGGCCACGTCCGCACGGCGGGCCGCAAGGGACGGCCCCGCCCCCGCCACGGCATCCGGGGCGACCCCCTCCCCTTCTGCCGCATTCACCGTGCCGGTGCGTTATGCCCCCGATATCCTGCTTCGTGATCCGCTGCTCGTGGACATCCGTGCGGACCGACGAGGGAGGCGAGCCACCCCGTGGCAGCGAAGAAGCGCACCTGGCGCAGGCAGCCCGCCCCCTCCACCACCGCTTCGCCGCCCGTCGCGGGACCCACCGGGCCACGGCCGCCGGAACCGGAGCCGGAGGACCGCACGAGCGTGGTGAACGCCGCGGTCTACCGCGACGGCGTCCGGGTCTCCTCCCCCGACTCCCTCGCCGAGACCTTCCGCCTGCTGCGCGAGCATCCGGACGGCATGGCGTGGATCGGCCTGCACCGGCCGAGCGAGTCCGAACTCCACTCCCTGGCCGAGGAGTTCGACCTGCACCCGCTCGCAGTCGAGGACGCGCTCGAAGCACACCAGCGGCCGAAGCTGGAGCGGTACGGCGAAACCCTCTTCGTCGTCCTGCGCGCGGCCCGCTACCTGGACGCCCCCGAAGAGGTCGACTTCGGCGAGCTGCACGTCTTCCTCGGCCACGACTTCGTCATCACCGTCCGGCACGGCGCGGCCCCCGACCTGTCCGCCGTCCGACGCCGGATGGAGGAGTCCGCCGACCTGCTCTCGCTGGGCCCCGAGGCGGTGCTGTACGCGATCCTGGACGCGGTGGTCGACGGGTACGCACCCGTCGTCTCCGGCGTGCAGACAGACATCGACGAGATCGAGACCGAGGTCTTCCGCGGCGATCCCGAGGTCTCCCGCCGCATCTACGAACTCTCCCGCGAGGTGGTGGAGTTCCAGCGCGCGACGCGTCCCCTGATCGGCATGCTGAACGGCCTGATGGCCGGCTTCACCAAGTACCGGACGGACGAGGAGCTCCAGCGCTACCTGCGTGACGTCGCCGACCACGTCACCCACACCAGCGAACGCGTGGACGGCTTCCGGCAGGCCCTGACCGACATCCTCACCGTCAACGCGACGCTGGTCACCCAGCAGCAGAACGCGGAGATGCGGGCGCTGGCGGTCGCCGGCTTCGAGCAGAACGAAGAGATCAAGAAGATCTCGGCGTGGGCGGCGATTCTCTTCGCGCCCACACTCGTGGGAACCATCTACGGGATGAACTTCGACACCATGCCCGAGCTGCACTGGGCCCTCGGCTACCCCTTCGCGATCCTGCTCATGGCGCTGGTCTGCGGCGGGCTGTACGTGGTGTTCAAGAAGCGGGGCTGGCTGTGAGGCGGCGCGGTGACGCCGTCTCACGGCCATTGACGCCCCGCCCGGTCAGCCGGCCGTCGAGTGCAGCGGCTTGTCCAGCACCGCCTTGCTGTGGCTGAAGGTGTCGATCGAGTACTCGCCGTGGTAGCGGCCCGTTCCGCTTTCGCCCACGCCGCCGAAGGGGAGTTCGGGAGCGGTCAGGTGCGCGACCGGGATGCCGAAGGCGAGTGCTCCCGAGGAGGTCTCGGTCAGCAGCCGCTGCTTGGTGGCCGGCGAGTCGGTGAACGCGTACAGCGCGAGCGGCTTGTCCCGTTCGTTGACGAAGGTCAGCGCCGCGTCCAGGTCGGGGACCTGCACGACGGGCAGCACGGGGCCGAAGATCTCCTCCTGCATCACCGGTGAGTCGGGCGCGACGTCGGCGAGCACGGTGGGGGCGAGGTAGCGGGTCGTACGGTCGTGGGCGCCGCCGATCACCGTGCGTCCGCTGCCCAGGAGGCCGGTGAGCCGGTCGAAGTGGCGCTCGTTGATGATCCGTCCGTACTCCGCGCGGGCCGCGGGGTCGGTTCCGTACAGCTCGGTGACGGCTGCCGCGAGGTGCGGCTCCAGGGCGCGGGCGGTGTCGCCGACCGCCAGGACGTAGTCGGGAGCGACGCAGGTCTGGCCCGCGTTGAGGAACTTGCCCGAGACGATCCTGCGGGCGGCCGCCGCCAGGTCGACGCCCTCGTCCACGAGCGCGGGGCTCTTGCCGCCGAGCTCCAGCGTGACCGGGGTCAGGTGCTTGGCCGCGGCGGTCATGACGATGCGGCCCACCGTGCCGTTGCCGGTGTAGAAGATGTGGTCGAAGCGCTGCTCCAGCAGGGCGGTGGTCTCGGGGACCGCGCCCTCCACCACGGCCACCGCGTCGCGGTCGAGGTAGCGGGGCAGCAGACGGGCGATCTCGGCGGAGGTCGCGGGCGCGAGCTCGCTGGGCTTGACGACCACGCAGTTGCCCGCGGCCAGCGCACCGACCACCGGCGCCAGCGCCAGCTGGAGCGGATAGTTCCAGGGCGCGATGACCAGGACGACGCCGAGCGGCTCGCGCACGACACTGCCCTCGGCGGGCAGCAGCCGCTCGGGCAGGGCCGCGGCGCGCGGGGCCAGCCAGGCGTCGAGGTGGGCAAGGGTGTGGTCGATCTCGTTCACGGTGAAGCCGACCTCGGTGCGGTACGCCTCCTCGGGGCCCTTGCCGAGGTCGGCGCGGAGCGCGTCCGTCAGCGCGTCGCTGTTGTCGGTGAGCAGGGTGCGCAGTGCTTCGAGCTGGCCGCGGCGCCAGGCGACCGGCTTGGTGCGGCCGGTGGCGAAGGCGGACCGCAGGGCGGCGACGAGGCGGGGCGCGTCCAGTGGGGCGGCGGCGTCCTGGGTCGCGGAGGGGGCGGCTGCGCCCTGGGCCGCAGAGGTGGCCGCTTCGTGGGCGGCGGCGGAGGTGGCGGCTTCGTGGGCGGCGGCGGAGGTGGCGGCTTCGTGGGCCGCGGGGATCTCGGTGGGGGAAGTCATGTGTCCCGAGCTTATACGAAACGAAAAGGTTTCGTTTCGTATATCGTCGGGAGAGTGACACATCCCTCCGCCGACATCCCCGCCGCCCGTCACCCGGACCCCGCCGGGCCCGCCCTGCCCGCCCGCGGCCGGCCCCGGGACGCCGCCCTCGACCGCGCGCTGCTCGAAGCCACGCTGGAGGTCCTGTACGAGAAGGGCTACGGCGGGCTGACCACGTCCGCCGTGGCCAGGCGGGCCGGAGTCTCCACGGCGACCCTCTACCGCCGCTGGAAGTCCAAGGATGACCTCGTCGTGGGCACGGCGGTCCGCTGGGCGCACGACCTCGGTCCCGGCGAGGACACCGGCAGCCTGTTCGGCGACCTCACCGCCCTGCTCACCGACAAGGCCCGCACGCTGGACGGGCCGGGCGGCAGGCTCCTGCACGTCCTGATCGGCGAGTCGGCGCACAACCCGGCGCTGGCCCGGGTGCTGGACGACGCCGTCGTCCAGCCGGTCAGGGACCGCGCCGGCACGCTGATCGAGCGGGCCGTCGGCCGCGGTGAGATCCCGCCGGTGGCCGACCCGCACGTCCTGGCGGACCTCGTGGTCGGCGCCATGGTCAGCCGGGTCTTCCTCACCCCGCACGCCACGCGCCCCGACGTCGGCCGGGCCCCCGCGGGCGAGGCGATGGTCGCCGAGGTGCGTCCGTTCCTGCTGCGCGCACTGGGGGCGACCGTGAGCGGTCCCGCCGGTTGAGCCGTACCGCCGGATGGAGGACGCGTACGCGCGTGAGTGCCGCGCGCGGGGGAACCTGCGACTGAGGCGATCCGGAGCGGCGGAAGCAGGAACGGGGAGACGGACATGACCACCACGACAGGCGCAGCACAGGCGGACACCTCACGGGTGAGGAGCATCCAACTGCCGGGCATCCTGCTCGGGGTGGGGCTGGGCGGGTTCGTCGACGGCATCCTTCTGCACCAGCTGCTCCAGTGGCACCACATGCTCTCCAGCACCGACCAGGACCGCATCGGGGTGAAGTACTACGACCCGGGCACCGTCCCGGGGCTGGAGATGAACACGGTGTGGGACGGCGTCTTCCACACCGTGTGCTGGCTGGCGGTCCTGCTCGGCCTCGCCGTCCTGTACTCGCGTGTCACCCACCACCGGCGGCGCGTGTGGACCTCGCGCGTGCTGTGGGGCTGGGTGCTCGTCGGCTGGGGACTGTTCAACCTGGTCGAAGGGGTCCTGGACCACCACGTCCTGGGCATCCACCACGTGTACGCCGGAGCCGGCCAGGTGTGGTGGGACATCGGTTTCCTGGTCCTGGGCGCCCTGCTGGTCGCCGGGGGTTATCTGCTGCAGCGCAGCGGCGGCCCCTTCGACCCGGCCGCCCCGGCGGCGCGCCGGGAGGGCCGGCGCGGCTGATGGACCACCACCTGCCCGCCCACGAGGGGCACACCGCGGGCGGCGGTGCGGCGGAGGTGCTGCTGCCCGCCCTCGTCCTGGCGGCCGTCGCCTGCGCGTACCTGCTGCTCGTCCGCCGCGCCTGCCGCCGTAACCCGGCGCTGGGCTGGAGCCGGTGGCGGACCGCCGGCTTCCTGACCGGCGTGGCGCTGCTCGGCGTGGCTCTGCTGCCGCCGGTGGCGCCGTTCGCGCACGAGGACTTCCGCGGCCACATGGTCCAGCACATGCTCATCGGCATGTACGCGCCCCTCGCGCTCGTCCTCGCGGCCCCTGTCACCCTCCTGCTGCGCACTCTTCCCGCGTCGCGGGGGCGGCAGTTGACGGCCGTGCTGCACAGTCCGCCCGCCCGGGTGATCGCCCACCCCACTGTGGCGCTCGCGCTGTCCACGGGGAGTCTCGCGGCGCTCTACCTCACCCCCCTCTTCCGGGCGGTGACGGCCGATCCGGCGGCCCACTGGCTGCTGCACGCGCACTTCCTGCTGTCCGGCTGCCTGTTCGCCCACGCCGTCGCCGGCCCCGACCCGGCCCCCTCCCGTCCGGGTGTACGGACCAGGCTGGTCCACCTCGGGGTGGCGATCGCGGCGCACGCGGTGATCTCGCAGCTGATCTACGGCGGCTTCCTGGTCGACATCCCCTCCCCCGCCCACCAGGTGAGGGGCGGGGCGGAGATCATGTACTACGGCGGAGACATCGCCGAACTGCTGCTCGCGGTGGCCCTGGTCGCCACCTGGCGCCCCGCCCCCCGCAGCCGGCCCCGCCGCGGCACGGACGCCCGGCAGACAGCTCCGGCGACCGTCTGACCGCGGCCGGACGACTGCGATCCTCCCGGGCCCACCCCTCACCACCGCTCCGAAACGGCGTGCTTGGAGTCCGCTTGCCTGGGTACCCAGAGCATGGCAAAACGGTACAAACTGGAAAGCGAATCGGAGTGGATCAGCGGTACGGGGACACCGGCGACGGCATCCCCGTACCGCTGCGTGAGGCAGGAGCGACACGACGATGAACCACCACACCCCGGCCGCCGCCCAACGCCGCGGCGGCGGTACCGCGGTCTCAGATGTGATCAGAGTTGCCTCGGTGCCCGCCGGACACGTCTACGTACGGCACTGCTCGGACGGTCAGGGGTCCGACGGGGTCGTCCGGCTGCCGGACCCGCGTCCCAACGGTGCGCCCAGCACCTCCCAGCGCTGGTGGCCGCCGGTCATGCTCGACCCCGAATGGGTGCACGCGCACCACGGTGACTTCGACGTGTTCCATCTGCACTTCGGTTTCGACGCGCAGTCGCCGCAGCAGCTGGAATCCCTCGTCCGGGCCCTGCGCCAGTACCGCAAACCGCTCGTGTACACCGTGCACGACCTGCGCAATCCCCATCAGCCCGATCCCGCACCGCACAACGCCGCGCTGGACGTCCTCGTCCCGGCGGCCGACCACCTCGTCACCCTGACCCCCGGCGCCGCCGCCGAGATCGCACGCCGCTGGGGCCGTACGTCGACGGTCCTGCCGCACCCGCACGTCGTCGAGGAGCCCCGGCTCAGCCGGGCCCGTCCCCGGCACGACGGCTTCCGGGTGGGCGTGCACGCCAAGAGCCTGCGCCCGAACATGGCCCTCCTGCCGGTCGTCCGCACCCTCGCGGACACCGTGGCCGACCTGCCGGGCGCGGAACTCCGGGTGAACGTCCACCGCGAGGTGGGCGACCCGGACGCGCACGCCTACGCGCCGGACGTGCTGGCCCAGCTCCGCTCGCTGGCCGACGCCGGGCGGTTGCGCCTGAAGGTGCACGACTACTTCGACGACGACCAGCTCTGGGACTACCTCGCGTCCTTGGACCTGTCCGTGCTGCCCTACCTGTTCGGCACGCACTCCGGCTGGCTGGAGGCGTGCCACGACCTCGGTACCGCCGTGGCCGCCCCCACCTGCGGCTACTACGCCGAACAGCGGCCGTGCCTGTCCTACGGCCACACCGGGCGCGACGGCCTGCACGAGGGCTCCCTGCGGGCCGCCGTGCGGGAGGCGTACCGGACGCGTCCGCAGTGGCGTGCCGCGGCGCAGGACCGGGCAGCCGAGCGCGCCGCCGTGGCTGCCGCTCACCGCACGATCTACGCGGAGCTCCTGGGATGAGCAGACCGCTGCGCATCGCGCTGATCGCGTCCGCCCGCTTCCCCATCGGGGAACCGTTCGCCGGAGGTCTGGAGGCGCACACCTGGACGCTCGCCCGTGCCCTGCGCTCGCGCGGCCACCGGGTGGACCTCTTCGCGGCCCCCGGCTCCGACCCCGAGCTGGACGTCACGGAGATCGCGGTCCACAGGCCTTCGCTGAGCGCCGCGGCCCGGTCGGACGTCAGCATGCCGGACGCGAGCTGGATGGACGACCACCACGCCTACCTGCGGCTGATGCTGGACCTGGCGGGGGACGGCGGACGCGGCTTCGACGTCGTGCACAACAACAGCCTGCACTACCTGCCGGTCGCGATGGCCCCCGCCGTACGGGTGCCGATGGTGACGACCCTGCACACCCCGCCCACGCCCTGGCTGGAGTCGGCCATCCAGACGCACGGCCCCCGCACGGTGACCTTCACCGCCGTCAGCGAGAGCACGGCCGCGGCCTGGCAGCCGCTGGTGACCGGGGCCAGGGTGATCCGCAACGGCGTCGACACCGACCGCTGGCCCGTCGGTCCCGGCGGCCCGCACCTGGTCTGGTTCGGGCGCATCGTGCCGGAGAAGGGCCCCCACCTCGCCGCGGAAGCCGCCCGCAGGGCCGGCCGTTCACTGCGCCTGGCGGGACCCGTCGGCGACCGGGAGTACTTCGAGACGCGACTGGCCCCACTGCTCGACGAGGACATCCGTTACGTCGGCCACCTCGACCGGAGCGCACTGGCGACGCTGGTCGGTACGTCGGCGGCGGCCCTGGTGACGCCCCGCTGGGACGAACCGTACGGGCTGGTCGTCGCGGAGGCGCTGTCCTGCGGCACTCCGGTGTGCGGCTTCGACCGGGGCGCCCTGGGCGAGATCCTCACCCCGGACTGCGGGCTGCTGGCCCCGCCGGACGACATCGACGCCCTGGCGCGGCTCGTCGAGGACACGACACGGCTGGACCGGCGTGCGGCACGGGCCCGCGCCGTCGGATTCTGCGCGCTGGACGCCATGACCGACGGCTACACCGCCCTCTACCAGGAACTCGCGGCATGATCGGCTACTACGTGCACCACCAGGGCCGCGGCCATCTGCACCGCGCCGTGTGCGTGGCCCGCCATCTGCGCGGCCCCGTCACCGGTTTCTCCTCCCTGCCCCGGCCCGACGGCTGGACGGGGGACTGGGTCCTGCTGCCGATGGACGCCGGTGGCGCCGATCCCGGCCCGGGTGCGGCGCAGGCCGTGGACCCGACGGCGGGCGGCAGACTGCACTGGGTCCCGCGCCACCACCCCGGCCTCAGGGACCGGATGGGGACCGTCGCCGACTGGATCGCACGGGCCAGGCCCGCGCTCTTCGTCAGCGACGTCTCCGTCGAAGTGACCCTGCTGGCACGGCTCATGGGCGTGCCCGTCGTGGCCGCGGCGATGCGTGGCGACCGCTCGGACCCGGCGCACCGGCTGGGCTACGACGTGGCCGACGCCCTGCTCGCGCCCTGGCCCGCGGCTCTCCCGGAACCCCACTGGCCACGTGGCTGGCGGGAGAAGGCGGTCCACACGGGGGCGTTCTCGCGGTACGACGGGCGGCCCCGCGTACGGACGGCCCGCGCCGACGGCGCCCGCGAGGTCGTCGTCATGCTGGGGGCCGGCGGCGCGGGCGTCGACGACGTCGACTTCCGGCTGGCGGCGGCCCGTACTCCCGGCTGGTCGTGGACCTTCCTTGGCGGACCCGACCGGCCGTGGGTCGAGGATCCGTGGCCCGTCCTGTGCCGTGCGGACGTGGTGGTCACGCACGGCGGCCAGAACGCCGTCGCGGAGTGCGCCGCCGCACGTGTCCCCACCGTCGTGGTCCCGCAGGACCGGCCGCACGGCGAGCAGCGGGCGACCGGTCTGGCACTGCGGGCAGGCCGGCTGGCGACCGTACGCGCCTCCTGGCCCGCGCCCGAGGAGTGGGCGGGGCTGCTGGACGGCACGGCGCGGCACGGGTGCGCCGACGGATGGGCCCGGTGGGCTCCCGGCGACGGTGCGCAGCGCGCGGCGGACACGCTCGACCGGCTGGCGGCCCGCGCACCGCGGCGGCAGCCGGCATGAAACTCGCGGTGATCACCCTGGTGGCGGGCCGCCACCGCCATCTGCGGCTCCAGCAGGCCGGGCTGGCGGCCGGCACCCGCGCCCCGGACCACTACATCGTCGTGACCATGGGTGACGAGGCGGCGGGGGCCGCCGTCGCCGACGGGCGGCCCGCCGCGAAGACGGTGCCGGTGGCCCTGGACGGGCAGGGGCGCATGCCGCTCGCGGCCGCCCGCAACGAGGGCGCCCGCCGGGCCGTGGCGGCCGGCGCCGAGCTGCTGGTCTTCCTCGACGTGGACTGCGTCCCGGGCGGGAACCTGCTCGCCCGCTACGCGCGGACAGCGGCGGACGGCGCCCTGCTCTGCGGCACGGTCGCCTACCTGCCGCCTCCGCCGCCGGACGGCTACCGCCTCGCGGACCTGCCCGACCTGGCGCCGCCCCACCCGGGGCGGCCGGTGCCCGGGGACCGCGAAGTGCTGCGGGGCGGCGAACACCGGCTCTTCTGGTCACTGTCCTTCGCGCTGACCGCCCGCACCTGGCAGGACATCGGCGGCTTCTGCGAGGAGTACACCGGGTACGGCGGCGAGGACACCGACTTCGCACTCCAGGCGGCGGCCGCCGGCGTAGACGTCTGGTGGGTCGGCGGGGCGCCCGCCTACCACCAGCACCACCCGGTGAGCCGCCCGCCGATCGAGCATCTTGACGACATCCTCCGCAACGGCGCCCTCTTCAGGAGCCGTTGGGGCACCTGGCCGATGGAGGGCTGGCTGCGGGAGTTCGCCGCCCGCGGCCTCGTCAGGCACGACCGGACCACCGACACGTGGTGCAGGGCCACCTAGGACATACGTACAGCAAAGGGCCTGCGTCGCCATGTCCCCCGTGCGTACGGCCCTGTTCGTACGCACCGGGCTTCGGGATCAGGTGTCCTTGCGGCCACCCGGCAGCATCTCCTGCACCTTGGCCTTGAGCCCCTGCTTCACCACGTTCGCGCGGTCGCTGTCGCCCTTGAGGATCGCGGTGGCCGCAGCCTCGATCTGGTCGAGCGTGGCGTGCGGCGGGACGGGCGGCACGGCGGGGTCGGTGCGGAAGTCGAGGACGAAGGGCCGGTCCGCCGTGAGCGCCCGGCGCCAGGCGTTCTCCACGTCGCCCGGCTTCTCGACCCGCAGGCCGTCCAGGCCGATCGAACGCGCGAAGTCCGCGTACGGCACGTCGGGAAGCGACTGGGAGGGCAGGAACTGCGGGGCCCCCGACATCGCGCGCATCTCCCAGGTGACCTGGTTGAGGTCGCCGTTGTTGAGGACGGCCACGACCAGTCGCGGGTTCTCCCACTGCTGCCAGTACTTGGCGGCGGTGATCAGCTCGGCCATGCCGTTCATCTGCATCGCGCCGTCCCCGACCAGCGCGATCGCGGGCCGCCCCGGGTGGGCGAACTTCGCCCCGATGACGTACGGGACGCCGGGGCCCATGGTGGCCAGGGTGCCCGAGAGGGAGCCGCGCATGGAGCCGCGCAGCCGCAGGTGCCGGGCGTACCAGTTGGCCGCCGAGCCGGAGTCCGCGGCGATGATCGCGTCCTCGGGCAGCAGGGCGTCGAGGGCGTGGACGACGTACTCGGGATTGACCGGGTCGGCGTCGACGGCGGCCCGCCGCTCCATCACCTCCCACCAGCGGGCGGTGTCCTTCTCGATCTTCCGGCGCCACTTGCCGTGCTGCTTGCGCTCCAGCAGCGGCAGCAGCCGGGTCAGCGTGGCGCGGGAGTCGCCGACGAGGTTCAGCTCGAAGGGGTACCGCAGCCCGATCATGTGCGGGTCGATGTCGATCTGTACCGCGCGGGCCTGGTCGAACTCGGGGAGGAACTGGCTGTAGGGGAAACTGGACCCGATCACCAGGAGGGTGTCGCAGTCCCGCATCAGCTCGTACGAGGGCCGGGTGCCGAGCAGTCCGATGGATCCGGTGACGTACGGGAGGTCGTCGGGCAGCGCGTCCTTGCCGAGGAGCGCCTTCGCGACGCCCGCGCCCAGCACGTCGGCGAGCTGCTTCACCTCGGCGCGGGCGCCGCGCGCCCCCTGGCCGACGAGCACGGCGACCTTCTCGCCCGCGTTGAGGATCTCGGCCGCCCTGCGGAGGTCCTCGTCCGCCGGGACCGGCGCGTAGGAGGACATGCCGAGGCTGGAGGGGACCATCTTGAAGGCGTGGGTGGGCGGTGTGTAGTCGAGTTCCTGCACGTCGGCCGGGACGATGACCGCGGTGACGGAGCGGCGGGCGTAGGCCGTCCTGAAGGCGCGGTCGATGACGCCGGGAAGCTGCTCGGGGACGGTCACCATCTCGCAGAAGTCGGAGGCCACGTCCTTGAAGAGGCTCAGCAGGTCGACCTCCTGCTGGTACGAGCCGCCCATGGCGCTGCGGTCGGTCTGCCCGACGATCGCCACCACGGGCACGTGGTCCAGCTTGGCGTCGTACAGACCGTTGAGGAGGTGGATGGCGCCGGGGCCCGAGGTGGCCACGCAGACGCCCGCCCGGCCGGAGAACTTGGCGTAACCCACCGCCTCCAGCGCGGACATCTCCTCGTGGCGGGACTGGATGAACTCGGGCTTGTTGTCGGCCCGTCCCCAGGCGGCGAGGAGGCCGTTGATGCCGTCACCCGCGTAGCCGAAGACGTGTTCGACGTCCCACTCCCGAAGCCGTTCGAGGATGTGGTCGGAAACCTTCTGCGTCATGGGGAGACCTTTCGTCGTCGCGGGGGTGGGCTCAGCTGCGGTTGTCCTCGCCGTGCAGCCGGGGCAGCAGCCGGGAGCGGTAGAAGTCGAAGAAGCCCTGCTGGTCGGGGCCAATCTGGTTGATGTAGACCTCGTCGAAACCGGCGGCGCCGAACGCGTTCACCGCGTCGAAGTGGGCGTCCTCGTCGTCGCCGCAGACCACGGCGTCCGCCACCATCTCCTCGGTGACCAGCTGCGAGGCCTGCTCGAAGTGGGCGGGTGTCGGCAGGACCTGGGGCAGTTCACCCGGCAACTGCTCGTTGGGCCACAGCCGGTGCGCGGTCCTGACCGCCTGGGCCCTGTCGGTGCCCCAGCAGACCTTGAGCCCGCCCAGGACGGGCTTCTGCCCGCCACCTGAGCGGCGGAACTGGCCCACCAGGTCCGCGTCCGGGCTCATCGTCACGAAGCCGTCGCCGACCCGCCCGGCCAGCGCGGCCGCCTGCGGGCCGAACCCGGACACGTAGAGCGGCGGCGGCTCCTCGGGCAGGGTGTAGAGCCGGGCGTTCTGCACCGTGTAGTGCGCGCCGCGATGGGTGATCTGGTCGCCGGTGAACAGCCGGCGCATCACCTGCACGGCCTCCTCCAGCATCTCCATCCGCTCGGGGGCCTCGGGCCAGGGGTCGCCGAGGATGTGCTCGTTGAGCGCCTCACCCGTACCGAGCCCGAACCGGAAGCGTCCGCCGGTCAGCACCGCGGCCGTGGCCGCGGCCTGCGCGTTGACCGCGGGGTGCATACGCACGGTCGGGCAGGTGACGAACGTCGTGACCGGCAGCGAGGTGACCTGCGAAAGGGCTCCGATCATGGACCAGACGAAGGGGCTCTGCCCCTGCTCGCCGTTCCACGGGTGGAAGTGGTCGGAGATCGCCAGCGCCTGGAACCCCGCCTGCTCGGCGGCGCGGGCCTGGGAGAGCAGTTCGGCCGGGGTGAACTCCTCGGAGGACAGGAAGTAGCCGTAGATCGTCATGCCTCGCCTCTCACACGTCTGTCGAACCGGCCGCACGGGCGCGGCCACCTCTCTGGGACCGGCCGCACGACCACGGCCCGGGTTCAGCGCTCACCCCCGCGGACTGCGCCGACCGGGTGACCGGCGAGGGCCCTGGCGCGCGGGCTCACGCCCGTCCGCACCTCATTCGTCGTCGGGCACGACGTGCATCGCGGCTTCCTCCGCGGAGGCCGCCGCCCCGTCGACACCCACGTCGGAGGCCAGCAGGTCCTTCTCGGTGTCCTCGTGGGCGCCTTCGTCCAAAGCCACCAGACGGCCCGCGCGCGCGTCCCCCACCTCGTCGTCGACGAGTTCGCCGTCACCGCCCGGCAGATCGCCGAGGCCGTCGTCCGCCGGGTCGTCGGGCACCTCTAGCGACGGGTCGGGGACCTCCTCGGCGAGCCGCTCGTCCAGCGTCTCGCCCTCCCGCTGCTCCTGTGCGGTGGTCCCGGTGTGTTCCACACCGCGCGGCTTCTCCGGCGGGGACCAGCCCTCGTCGTACGGGTCGGCCTCGCGGTCGTTGAGGGTGTCCTCGGGGTCGAGCACACCGGAGTCCGCCGGCGCCTCCTCGGAGGAGTCGTCGGGCTGGTAGACGTCGTCGCCGCGTTCGCTGCTCATCGCTCGGTCATCTCCCGGTGGTGGAAATCGTTCGGTTCTTCGCCCGCCGTACGTGGGCACGCGGCGGCGTCCGTGCTCCGCGTGCCCACGCGGTGGGCGGTCACACCCACCGGTGACGAACCGGGGCCAATCGGCTCGAAGGCGGTGGACCCGTACCGAAGACGTTAGTCCGGTACGTGCCTGGGCACCCGCCGTCCCGTAGAGCGGAACAGCGCGTCCACAGGGCCCGGATCCCGTGACCACCACCCGCGCGGCGGCAGTCGGCCGGGCGACGACGCCCGGTCGACGGCAGACTGCTGTCCAGTGCCTTCTTCGCCGGCCCCGGAGAGCAGGCCCGGAAGCCGCGCCCCAGAGGAGAGGCACATGCAGCCAGACCACGACGACACCCCGGGCCACCACGAGGCCCCCGTTCTGGAGGCCCTCGCGGCGTACCACGAGCGGGACGAGCTGGCGTTCACCCCACCGGGCCACAAGCAGGCGCGCGGCGCGGACCCGGAGGTGCGCAAGGTCCTCGGTGACGCGGTGTTCTTCGGTGACGTGCTGGCCAGCGGCGGGCTGGACGACCGGCGCGGCCGGGGCCGGGTGCTGGAGCGCGCCGAGGTGCTGATGGCCGACGCCGTACGGGCCGACCACACCTTCTTCTCCACCTGCGGCAGCTCGCTGTCGGTCAAGGCGGCGATGCTCACCGTGGCGGCGCCGCACGAGAAGCTGCTGGTGAGCAGGGACGCCCACAAGTCGGTGGTGGCGGGTCTGATCCTGTGCGGCATCGAGCCGGTCTGGATCGACCCCCGCTGGGACCACGCGCTCCATCTCGCGCACCCGCCGACCGCCGAGGCGTACGAGAAGGCCTTCGCCGAGCACCCCGACGCCAAGGGCGCCCTCGTCACCAGCCCGACCCCTTACGGCGTGGCCGCGGATCTGCAGGCCGTCGCCGAGGTGTGCCACCGCCGGGGCCGACCGCTGATCGTCGACGAGGCGTGGGGTGCGCACCTGCCCTTCCACCCCGACCTGCCGTCCTGGGCGATGGACGCGGGCGCCGACATCTGCGTCACCAGCATCCACAAGATGGGCAGCGGCCTGGAACAGGGTTCGGTGTTCCACCTCCAGGGTGACCTCGTCGATCCCGCCGCGCTCGCGCTGCGCGCCGACCTGCTCGGCACCACCAGCCCCTCCGTACTGCTGTACGCGGGAATCGACGGCTGGCGTCGGCAGATGGTGCTGCACGGCGAGAGGTTGATGTCCCACGCGCTGGAACTCGCGGCGACGGCGCGGGAGTCGATCGAGGCGATCGACGGCATGCATGTGAACGACGAGAAGGACTTCTGCGCTCCTGACGGCGCCGCGGGGTTCGATCCGCTTCCCGTGGTGGTGGACCTCTCGGAGCTGGGTGTCTCGGGTTACCGGGCGGCGGACTGGCTGCGCGCGCACCACCAGGTCGACATGCACCTCTTCGACCACCGCAGGATCAGTGCCCAGATCAGCCACGCGGACGACGCCACCACCGTCGCACGGCTGTTGGACGCGTTGCGTGACCTCGCCCGCCACCGGGACGAGGTCAGTGGCGGGGTCACGGTGGCGGTGCCCTCCCCCGCCGAGCTGCGGATGGAGCAGGCGGTCCTGCCCAGGGACGCCTTCTTCGCCGCCACCGAGGACGTCCCCCTGGCCGAGGCGGCGGGCCGTGTGGCCGCGGAGATGATGACCCCCTACCCGCCCGGCATCCCGGTCGTGCTGCCCGGCGAACGCCTCACCGAACCGGTCCTGGGCTATCTGCGTACCGGCGTCGACGCGGGCATGAACATCCCCGACGCCACCGACCCCCAGCTGCGGACCGTCCGCGTCGTGTCATCCACCGGAGGTACCGCGGCATGAGCAAACGCGTAGTGATCACGGGGGCGACGGGCAACGTGGGGACGAGCGTCCTGCGGGCCCTGGCGGCGGATCCGGAGATCGGATCCGTCCACGGGATCGCCCGCCGGATCCCGGACGGCACCCCGGCCGGGACCACCTGGACCGAGCTCGACCTCGGCGCGGCCGGTGATCCGGACAAGCATCCGGCGTCCGTGGACGCGCTGGCGAAGGTGTTCGACGGCGCGGACGCGGTGATCCATCTCGCCTGGCTGTTCCAGCCCACCCACAAGCCCGAGGTCACCTGGCGCACCAATGTCCTGGGCAGCCTCCGGGTCTTCGAGGCGGCGGCCCGCGCGCGGGTCCCGGCGCTGATCCATGCCTCGTCGGTCGGTGCGTACTCCCCCGGCCCCAAGGACCGCCCCGTGCCGGAGAGTTGGCCGACGCACGGCTGGCCGGACGCGGCGTACTGCCGGGAGAAGGCGTATCTGGAGCGGATCCTCGACCTGCACGAACTACGTTGCCCCGAGCAGCGGGTGGTGCGGATGCGCCCCGCCTTCCTGTTCAAGCGCGAGTCGGCGGCCGAGCAACGCAGGCTGTTCGCGGGACCGTTGCTGCCGAACCGCCTCGTACGCCCGCACGCACTGCCCGTCGTGCCCGACGTGCCGGGGTTGCGGGTGCAGGCCCTGCACACCGACGACGCGGCGCAGGCGTACCGGCTCGCGGTGCTGCGGGAGGTGCGGGGCGCGTTCAACCTGGCGGCGGATCCGCCGGTGGACGCGAAGGTGCTGGCGGAGATGTTCGGCGCGCGGGCGGTACGGACACCGCGGGCCCTGGCGCGCGGTGCGCTGGCCGCCGGCTGGGGCGCCCGGCTGCTGCCCGCCTCCCCGCACCTGTTCGACGCGGTGCTGCGAATGCCGCTGATGGACTGCACCCGGGCCCGGGAGGAGCTGGACTGGCGGCCCCGGCATTCGTCGGTCAAGGTGCTGGAGGAGTTCCTGTCCGGACTGCGGGACGGCAGCGGGGGCCCCACTCCACCGCTGGCGCCCCGGGTGCCGGGCGGCCGGGCCGGCGAGGCGACGACAGGAATGGGGACCACTCCTTAGCCGCGACGGCGTGAATGAAGAGTCCGGTTTGTGAACCTCAAGACTGGTTTATGAACCTCAAGGCTGGTCACCCGGTCTGCACCTGACGACTCCCGGTCCACACGGGCGGCCGGGCAACCCACTGGAAGGATCGAGATGGACAAGTCCCACGCGAGCACCGGCGGCAAGCCGATCCCCGGCCGTCCCGCCCCCGAGCCGCCCCAGGTGGACGAGCCCACCGAGGTGCGCCCCCCGCTGCCGCCCAAGCCGGACCAGCGCGGTCCGGCCACGGTGAGCCCCACCGGTGAGCCCACCGGGGTGGACCAGGAAGTGGTGGCGCAACGGGACGCGTACCTGACCACCGCGCAGGGCGCCCGCCTGTACGACACCGACCACTCCCTCAAGGCCGGCGAGCGCGGCCCAACCCTGCTCCAGGACCACCACCTGCGCGAGAAGATCACCCACTTCGACCACGAACGCATCCCGGAGCGCGTCGTGCACGCCCGCGGCGCCGCAGCCCACGGCACCTTCCAGGGCTACGGCACCGCCGGGAAGATCACCAAGGCCGCGTTCCTCGCCAAGGACGCCGAGACCGAGGTCTTCGTACGCTTCTCCACCGTGCTCGGCTCCCGCGGCTCCGCCGACACCGTCCGTGACACCCGCGGCTTCGCCACGAAGTTCTACACCGACGAG
Source organism: Streptomyces sp. NPDC091272 (assembly GCF_044757485.1). Classification (NCBI taxonomy): domain Bacteria; kingdom Bacillati; phylum Actinomycetota; class Actinomycetes; order Kitasatosporales; family Streptomycetaceae; genus Streptomyces; species Streptomyces sp. NPDC091272. Next base: position 500,865 of record NZ_JBIVVC010000001.1, on the reverse strand, counting down.
GGCACCTTCGACCTCGTCGGCAACAACATCCCGGTCTTCTTCATCCAGGACGCCATCAAGTTCCCCGACGTCATCCACGCCGGAAAGCCCCACCCCGACCGGGAGATCCCGCAGGCCCAGAGCGCCCACGACTCCTTCTGGGACTTCGTCACCCTGCACACCGAAGCCACCCACCACACCCTGTGGAACATGTCCGACCGCGGCATCCCCCGCTCCTACCGGATGATGGAAGGCTTCGGCGTCCACACCTTCCGCCTGGTCGCCGCCGACGGATCGACGACCCTCGCGAAGTTCCACTGGAAGCCCAAGCTCGGCGTGCACTCGCAGGTCTGGGAAGAGGCGCAGATCACCCAGGGCATGGACCCCGACTTCCACCGCCGCGACCTCGCCGACGCCATCGAAGCAGGCGCGTACCCGCAATGGGAGCTGGGCATCCAGGTCTTTCCGGACAACCCGGAGCAGGTCTTCGAGGGCATCGACCTCCTCGACCCCACGAACCTGGTACCCGAGGAGCTGGCGCCGGTGCAGCCGGTCGGCCTGCTCACCCTCAACGCGAACCCGACCAACTACTTCGCCGAGACCGAACAGGTCGCCTTCCACCCGGGCCACCTCGTGCCCGGCATCGACATCACCGACGACCCGCTCCTGACCGGCCGCCTGTTCTCGTACCTGGACACGCAGATCACCCGGCTCGGCGGCCCCAACTTCGGCCAGCTGCCCATCAACCGCCCGCACGCCCCGGTCAACGACATGCTGCGCGACGGCATGCACCAGACCGCCGTGCACAGCGGCGTCGCGCCGTACCAGCCCAACTCCCTCGACGGCGGCTGCCCGTTCATGGCCGGAGAGGACGTCGGGGCCTACGTCGAGCGGCCGGTGGCGGTTCCCGAAGGCCGCAAGGTCCGCCAGGCCCCCGCCTCCTTCGACGACCACTTCAGCCAGCCGAGGCGGTTCTGGCTGAGCATGACGCCGGTGGAGCAGGAGCACATCATCGCCGCGTACACCTTCGAGCTGAACAAGTGCTACGAACAGGCCGTCAAGGAAAGGGCGTTGCGGGTACTCGCCAACATCGACCCGGAGCTGTGCGGTCAGGTGGCGACGGGCCTGGGTCTGCCGGCGCCGGAGCCGACCGAGCCGCTCGCGACGGTCGAGCCGAGCCCGGCGCTCTCGCAGCTCGGGCAGCGGTGGCCGACCGCGGGCCGGATCGTCGGCATCGTGGCCGGGGGCGACGGCGACCTGGACGAGCTGCGCACGCTGCAACAGGCCGTCGTGGAAGCCGGCATGGTGCCGCTGGTCATCGCGCCGACGGGCGGCAAGCTGGAGGGCGGGAGCGGCGAACCGGTCCCGGTCCAGCGGACGTACGCCACGGCGCGCTCGATCGAGTTCGACACGGTCCTGCTGGCCGGCACGCCGCGCGTGGGCGCCGACGCGTACGGCGCACGGGATGCCAAGGCGGACGAGCAGGCCACCGGGACGACCGACCCGAGGGTGCTGCTGCTGGTCTCCGAGGCGTACCGGCACGGCAAGGCGATCGGCGGCTGGGGCGGCGCGCTGCACGTCCTGGAAGCGGCGGGCGTGCCGGACCTGGCGCCCGGCGTGGTGCTGGGCGAGTCGGGCGGACCGGTGCTGGAACAGATCACCGAGCTGCTCGCGGCACACCGGGTGTGGGAGCGGTTCCCGCCCGGCATCTGACCGGATCCCGGCCCACCCGGCGTCCGATCGGGTTGCCGGGTGTGCCCGGCACCTGACCGGCCCGCCGGGACCACCCGGCACCGGACCGGACTGCCGGAACCCCCGGCACCTGACCGGACTGCCGCCCCCCGGCACCTGATCCGACTGCCGGGACCACCCGGACTCCTGCGGGGGCCGGGCCCCGCCCGCACGGGCCGGGTCCGGCCCCCGAGGCACAGGGTCCGCGCGCACGGGCCGGGGCCCGGCCCCCGAGGCGTAAGGCCCCGGCCCGCGGCGGGCCCGGGGCCCGCCCCCTTGGCGGAGGCACACTGCACATGTGCGCCCGCCGCACCCAATGGGCCGTACCGGCCCAGGTTGGACGGTCATGGCTGACGAAACCGGCCCGCGGATTGTGGATCTGCTGGAACTCCTGCTGGAGACCGACTCGCTGGAAGGGTTCCTGCTCGCGCTGGCGCGCAGCGCCGCCTCGCACACCCCCGCCTCCGACGGCTGCGGCATCACACTCGAACGCGCGGGACGCCCGCTGACCGTGGCGAGCCTCGGGGCCACCGCTTCGCTCCTCGACGAGAAGCAGTACGGCCAGGACGACGGCCCGTGCCTGACGGCCCTGCGCACCGGGGAGGAGATCAGCGTCCCTGACATGGTCGTCGAGGAGCGATGGGGCGAGTACCCCTCCTACGCCCTGGCCGTCGGCACCCGCTCGTCCCTGTCGCTGCCGATCGCCCCGCACACCCACACCGCCGGGGCGCTGAACCTCTACTCCGGCAAGGAGGACGGCTTCGCGGACGCGGACCTGGCCCTGCTGCGCACCCTCGCCGCCCAGGCCACCGGCGCCCTCGCGCTCGCGCAGCGGATCGCCGACGCGCAGGAGTTCGCGGCCGACCTCCAGACGGCGCTCACCACCCGGGCGGTCATCGACCAGGCGATCGGCCTCGTCATGGGGCAGCGGCGCTGCACGGCGGAGCAGGCGTTCGCCACCCTGCGGTCGGCCTCGCAGAATCGCAACATCAAGCTCCGCGAGCTGTGCGCGCAGCTCCTCACCAGGATCGGCGGCGAGCCGCCCGCCGAGGAGGGCCTGCGGCCCCGCGGGTGAGTCCGCGCCTGCCCCGGGTCACCCGTTCGGTGAGCATCTTCCGTGCGGATCGAGGAACCCGGACCCTATGAACGCACCTCGCACCCCCGGATCCGGGCCGCTTCCCGGCCGCGACGAGTCCTACTGGATGGCCACCAGCCCGCCGACCGGGCTCCCCGCGATCAGCGCCGACCTGGAGACGGACGTGGTCGTCGTCGGCGGCGGCATCGCCGGGCTCAGCACCGCCTGGGAACTGGTCCGCACGGGCCTTCGTGTCGTCGTCCTGGAGGCCGACCGCATCGCGGCCGGGGTCACCGGGCACACCACCGCCAAGGTCTCCGCCCTGCACGGGCTGGTCTACGACCGGCTCCTGAGCACCCGAGGCCCCGAGGCGGCCCGGCTGTACGCCAGGTCCCAGCAGGGCGCCGTGGAGCGGATCGCCGCCGTGGCCGACGAACTCGGCGTCGACTGCGGATGGGAGCGCAGGCCCGCCTACACGTACTCCCTCCTGCCCGAGAACCGCGCCGCGCTGCGGGCGGAGGCCGCCGCGGCCAGGGAGGCGGGGCTGGCGGCCGACTACGTGGAGGAGACCGGGCTGCCGTTCGACGTGGCGGGGGCGGTACGGGTCGAGGGGCAGGCCCAGTTCCACCCGCGTGCCTATCTGCTCGCCCTGGCGGAGGACCTGCGCTCCCGCGGCGGTGTGATCCACGAGCGCACCCGGGTGACCGGGCTGCACGAGGGCACGCCGTGCCGGGTGACCACCGAGTCGGGGCACACCGTGACCGCCCGGGACGTGGTCGTCGCCACGCACTACCCGGTCTTCGACCGGGCCATGCTGTTCGCCCGGCTCTCCCCCCGCCGCGAACTCGTCGTCGCCGCGCCGCTGCCCGCCGCGCAGGACCCGCAGGGGATGTACCTCACGGAGGACGGCGGGAAGCGGTCCGTGCGCACCGCCCCGTACGGCGACGGCAGGCTCCTGATCGTGACAGGCGAGGGGTTCACCCCTGGCGAGGGCGACGCGGCGGCCGGCTTCGCGCGCCTCGACGCCTGGATGCACGACCACTTCCCGGTCGGCGACACCGCGTTCCGGTGGGCTGCGCAGGACAACGACGTCAGTGACACCGTCCCGATGATCGGCCGCTACCACCCCGGCGCCCGGCACACCTACGTCGCCACCGGTTTCGGCGGCTGGGGCATGAGCGGCGGCGCCCTGGCGGGGCAGCTCCTGGCCCGGCTGCTGCACGGGGAGGAGCCGCCGTGGACGGGCCTGTACGATCCGCGCCGGCTGTGGAGCGCGGTACGCGAGGCCCCGGCCCTGCTCAAGCAACAGGCCGAGGTGGCACGCCACTTCGTGGGCGACCGGCTCGCCACCACGCACGTCGACTCGGTCGGTGAGATCGCTCCGGGAACCGGAGCGGTGGTGCGGCTGGACGGCAGCCGCTGCGCCGTCTACCGCGACGAGTCCGGCGCCGCCCACGCGGTGTCGGCCCGCTGCACCCACCTGGGCTGCCTGGTCGCCTTCAACGCGGCCGAGACGGCGTGGGAGTGCCCGTGCCACGGCTCACGCTTCGCGACGGACGGCACGGTCCTCCAGGGACCCGCGACCAAGCCCCTCGCACCCCGTACCGCACCGGAGCAGTGAGCCGGCGCCCGCGAACCGACCCTGGAGGCGTCATCACTGCCGCGAACATACTTGTCGGTGCCTGTTCCTGGACCGACCCCGCGCTGGTTTCCAGCGGCTGGTACCCGCCGGGTTCCCGAGGGGCCGAGGGACGGCTGCGGCACTACGCGTCCCGGTTCCCGGTCGTCGAGGTGGACAGCGGCTTCTACGCGCTGCCCACCGAACGCGTCGCCCGGCTGTGGGCCGACCGCACGCCGGACGGCTTCGTGTTCGACGTGAAGGCGTTCGCCCTTTTCACCGGCCACAGCGCCCGCACGGCGGCGCTGCCGCCCGAGCTGCGGCACGTGGCGGGAGGCAGGACCCGGGTGCGTCGGCGCGACCTGCCGCCGGACGCGTTCGAGGAGTTGTGGCGGCTGTTCCGCGCGGGGCTCGCGCCGCTGCGGGAAGCTGGGCAGTGTGCTGTTCCAGTTCTCGCCGTGGTTCGGCCCGGAGGCCCGCACCAGGGCCTATCTGGAGGAGTGCCGGGAGCGGGCCGGGGTCCCGATCGGCGTGGAGTTCCGCCACCCCGGCTGGTACCGGCCCGAGCGGCTGGCCGACACGGTCGGCTTCCTGACGGAGCGCGGCCTGCCGCTGGTCGCCGTGGACACCGCGCAGGGCCTGCCGGGATCGCTGCCCCCGGTCGCGGAGGCCACGGCCGACGAGCTGGCGGTCGTCCGCTTCCACGGGCGCAGCCCGCAGTGGGGAAGCGGCAGCAAGGAGGACAGCTACCGGCACGACTACACGGAGGCCGAGCTGGCGCCCTGGGTGCCGCGCGTCGAGGCGCTCGCCGCGCGGGCCCGCCAGGTCCACGTCCTGTTCAACAACTGCTGTGCGACCGCTTCGGTGGCGGCGGCGGAGACGATGCGCCGACTGCTCGGCCCTGCCCAGGTGCGAGGTGGCACCGCCCAGGTGTAAACCGTCCGCAGGCGGTCACCCGGCATCTGCGCGAGGATCAGAAGTGATCACGCGATCGGACATCCGGCAACGACGCCTGGAGGAGAGCCATGGCAGTACGGCACCAGCTCATCCGCCGCCCGCCCCAAGCCCTGTGGGCGGTACTCCGGGAGGAGACGCGTTACCACGAGTGGGTGGTCGGCACGCACTCCACCGAGCCCGGCGGGGGCGACTGGCCCAAGCCCGGGTCCACACTGCGGTACACCGTGCGGCTGGGCCCCAAGGAGTTCGAGGGGTTCACCGTGGTGCGCCGCCACGATCCGCCACGGGCCCTGGAACTGGAGGCGCACAGCGGGCCGCTGGGTACCGCACGCATCGCCCTCGACATCCGTCCGTGGGGTGACGACACGCTGGTGATCATGGACGAGCACCCGCTGCGCGGGGTGGGCGGCGCGCTGCACAACGGCGCCCTGGACGCCCTGCTCCAGCTGCGCCACCGGCGCATGCTGGGCCGACTGGCCCGCGTGGTCGAGGAGTCGGCGCCGGACAGGAGCGGGGAGCCCGTCGACGTGTGACGGGGCACATTCGCGACCCCGCACGGGCCTCTCGACCCCGCACGGGCCTCTCGACCCCGCAAGGGCCTCTCGACGCCGCACGGAAATCGCGACCCCGTACGGGCAATCGCGACGCCGCACGGGGAAGGGGGGGGGCGGGCGGGGGGCGGGGGCCCCCCGACCCCCGGGGGGGTGCCCCCGGGCGGCCGGGGTTTTTTGAGAGACCGGGAGGGGGTGATCTGGGGGGGCCCCACGGGGGGGTACGG
>NZ_JBIVVC010000001.1:200349-494717 GCF_044757485.1 Streptomyces sp. NPDC091272 | reverse complement strand
GGGCCCGCCCCCCCCCCAAGGCCCCCCCCCCCCCCCCCCCAAACCCCCCCCCCCCCCGGCCCACCCGCCCCCCCCCCGGGGCCGGGGGGCCCCCGCCCGGCGCCCCCCCCCCCCCTTCCCCGTGCGGCCTTCCCCGTGCCGTCAGGAGTTCAGTCCTGCTCCTGCTCGGTGTACTTCTGGCGGGCCCAGAAGGGCAGTACGAACCAGCAGAGCAGGTACCAGGCGACCACGCCCGCGACGAGCCACGGCGCGTAGGCGTCGTGCGTGGCCACCCGCATCACCAGGAGCAGCGCGCACGACAGGGTGAGGAGCAGCAGGATCAGACCGAGGAAGGTGAGACGCGAGGCCCAGGTCACGGCCCGGCGCTTGATGCGGCGGCCGGAGACGATCCGGTGGAAGGAGACCGGGCCGATGAGGGCGCCGGTGGCGAGCGAGCCGAGGACGACCGTGACGATGTAGATGTTCTTGTCGATCGGTTCGAGGTCCTGGAAGTGCTCGCTGAAGACGACGGTGAGCAGGAATCCGAAGAGGATCTGCACGCCGGTCTGGGCCACCCGGATCTCCTGGACCAGCTCGCCCCACTGCCGGTCCGCGCGTTCGTCCTCGCTCTCTCTTCGTCCCTTGGGCCGCGTGGCGGCACCGCCCGCCCCCGTCTCGGACTCCGCCATGGGCCGATCCTCCTCATGTTCATTCAGTTTCGAGCATGCACTCGAACACATACCCTTTCGGACGACAGGCATGAGTGCCGCAGGCATGCGCGATGCAGGCCCGGCGCCTGCGGGGACAGGGCGGACGGGCCGCGAGTGACAATAAATTGCCGTACGACAACTGTGGCACCATGACCCACGGAACGCCCGTTCGGAAGTGAGCTGGTCGTACTGGTGCCGCCCCCTACGCGGGCCGGTTTCGAAAGTCACAAAGGGGTGGGGCAGGCCATGGGGACTACGGGTTCCGAGACGGGTGGACGTGCGACGGCGCGCTCCGGGGCGAAGACCACCGCGCCCGCGGCAGTGAGGACCACCGCCGCCGCGGCCGAGAAGGCCGCGGCCAAGAAGACCTCGGTCAAGAAGGCCTCGACCCGGAAGTCCGCGGCCCAGGACACGGCGGCGGACCCGGCGGCGCAGACCCCCGCCACGGAGACCGCCCCCGCCGCGCACGCCGGGGCGACCCCCGCCGCGGACACGGTGGCCTCCCCCGCCCCGAAGACCGCCCCCGCCGCCCCGAAGGCCCGATCCGCGGGCCGTACCGCCACCAAGGCGGCCAGGCCCGCGAAGTCCGTCGGCGGCGTCACCCCGGCCACCGCGTCGGTCCCGCTGCCCACGTCCGACGGTTCCGTCGGCGAGCCCGAGCTGCGCCAGCTCCTCGCCGGTCTGACCGCCGTGCGCGACGGCGACTTCGGCACCCGGCTGCCCGACGACCGGGACGGACTCCTCGGTGAGATCGCGCTCGTCTTCAACGGCATGGTCGACCAGCTCTCCCTCTTCACCTCCGAGGTCACCCGCGTCGCCCGCGAGGTCGGCACCGACGGGCGGCTCGGCGGACAGGCCGAGGTGCCGGGCGTGGACGGAACCTGGAAGGACCTCACCGACTCCGTCAACGCCATGGCAGGGAACCTCACCACCCAGGTGCGTGACATCGCCCAGGTGGCGACGGCGGTCGCCAAGGGTGACCTGACCCGCAAGATCGACGTGGACGCCCAGGGCGAGATCCACGAGCTGAAGAACACCATCAACACGATGGTCGACCAGCTCTCGTCGTTCGCGGACGAGGTCACCCGGGTGGCCCGCGAGGTCGGCACCGAGGGCAGGCTGGGCGGCCAGGCCGACGTCCAGGGCGTCTCCGGTACGTGGAAGGACCTGACCGAGTCCGTCAACGTGATGGGCGACAACCTCACCGCCCAGGTGCGTTCCATCGCCCAGGTCACCACCGCCGTCGCCAAGGGCGACCTCTCGCAGAAGATCCGGGTGGACGCGCGCGGCGAGATCCTGGAGCTGAAGGAGACCATCAACACGATGGTCGACCAGCTCTCCGCCTTCGCGGACGAGGTCACCCGGGTGGCCCGCGAGGTCGGCACCGAGGGCAACCTCGGCGGGCAGGCGACCGTGCGCGGGGTCTCGGGCACCTGGAAGGACCTCACCGACAACGTCAACGTGATGGCCTCCAACCTGACCGGGCAGGTCCGTTCGATCGCCCAGGTCGCGACGGCCGTCGCCAAGGGCGACCTCTCGCAGAAGATCAACGTGGAGGCCAAGGGCGAGGTCGCCGCGCTCGCCGGGGTCATCAACACCATGGTGACCACGCTCTCCGCGTTCGCCGACGAGGTCACCCGGGTCGCCCGCGAGGTCGGCACCGAGGGCATCCTCGGCGGTCAGGCCCACGTCCCGCACGTGGCGGGTACCTGGAAGGACCTGACCGACAACGTCAACTCGATGGCGAACAACCTCACCGGGCAGGTCCGCAACATCGCCCAGGTGACCACCGCCGTCGCCCAGGGCGACCTCACCCGCAAGATCGACGTCGACGCGCGCGGCGAGATCCTGGAGCTCAAGACCACCATCAACACGATGGTCGACCAGCTCTCCTCGTTCGCCGCCGAGGTCACCCGCGTCGCCCGCGAGGTCGGCTCCGAGGGGCGGCTCGGCGGACAGGCCGAGGTGGAGGGCGTCTCCGGCACCTGGAAGCGGCTCACCGAGAACGTCAACGAGCTGGCCGGCAACCTCACCCGGCAGGTCCGCGCCATCGCCGAGGTGACCAGCGCGGTCGCCGAGGGCGACCTCACCCTGTCGATCACCGTGGACGCGTCCGGCGAGGTGTCCGAACTCAAGGACAACATCAACTCGATGGTGGAGTCGCTGCGCGAGACCACCCGGGCCAACCAGGAACAGGACTGGCTGAAGACCAACCTGGCCCGTATCTCCGGGCTGATGCAGGGCCAGCGCGACCTGACCGTCGTCGCCGAACTGATCATGGACGAGCTGACGCCGCTGGTCGGCGCGCAGTACGGCGCCTTCTACCTCGCGCACGACACCGCGGACCACCCGGAGCTCGAACTCATCGGCTGGTACGGGCACTTCATGGGCACCCAGGACCGTCCGGTCCGCTTCGAGCTGGGCCAGTCCCTGGTCGGCCAGGTGGCGCGCAGCCGTCGGACGATCGCCGTCGACGACCTGCCGCCCGGCTACGTCACGGTGTCGTCGGGCCTCGGCTCGGCGGACGCGCGCAGCCTGCTGGTGCTGCCGATCTCCGTCGAGGGACAGATCCTCGGCGTGATCGAACTGGCCTCGGTGGGCGGTTTCGGCCCGGTGCACCGGGACTTCCTGGAGCAGCTGATGGAGACGGTCGGCGTCAACGTCAACACGATCGTCGCCAACGCCCGCACCGACGAGCTCCTCGGCGAGTCGCAGCGCCTGGCCTCCGAGTTGCAGTCACGCTCGGAGGAACTCCAGTCGCAGCAGGAGGAGTTGCAGCACTCCAACGCCGAACTGGAGGAGAAGGCGGCCCTGCTCGCCTCGCAGAACCGGGACATCGAGGCGAAGAACCTGGAGATCGAGCAGGCCCGCCAGGAGCTGGAGGACCGCGCCCAGCAGCTCTCCATCGCGTCGAAGTACAAGTCGGAGTTCCTGGCGAACATGAGCCACGAGCTGCGCACCCCGCTCAACTCGCTGTTGATCCTCGCGCAGTTGCTCGCCCAGAACCCGACCCGCAACCTCTCCCCCAAGCAGGTCGAGTACGCGGGTGTCATCCACTCGGCGGGCTCCGACCTGCTCCAGCTGATCAACGACATCCTCGACCTGTCGAAGGTCGAGGCGGGCAAGATGGACGTCAACCCGGAGCCGGTGGGGCTGCGCAAGCTGCTCGACTACGTGGAGGCCACCTTCCGGCCGATGACCGCGCAGAAGGGCCTGGACTTCCGGATCAGTGTGGCGCCCGGCGCCCCCGCCGAACTCGTCACGGACGACTCCCGGCTGCGCCAGGTGCTGCGCAACCTGCTCTCCAACGCGGTGAAGTTCACCGAGGCGGGCGCGGTGGAGCTGCGCATCGACCCGGCGATCGGCGGCGACCTGCCGCCGCTGGTGCGCCCGCACGGCCCGGCCGTCGCCTTCCGCGTCATGGACACCGGCATCGGCATCGCCGAGCAGCAACTGGAGGCGATCTTCGGGGCGTTCCAGCAGGCCGACGGCACCACCAGCCGCAAGTACGGCGGTACGGGTCTGGGACTGTCGATCAGCCGCGAGATGGCGCACCTGCTCGGCGGTGCGATCCAGGTGACCAGCGCCCCCGGCGAGGGCAGCACCTTCACGCTGTACATCCCGGTGGCCCGCTTCGAGTCGCCTGCCGCCTACGCGGATCCGGCGCTCAGGGAGGGTGACGGCACGGGGCTCGGCCTGCCCTCCGCCGTCGTACCGGCGCAGCAGCGCAGGCTGCTGGTGATAGAGGACAGGCCGCGCGGGCTGCTCTCACTGGTCGCGGAGAGCGCCGTGGCGGAACTGGCCGACGGATCGCTGCCGGACACCCGGGGCCCGGTGCACGTACGGACGGCGGTCGGCCCCGAGGAGGCGGCCGCGGCGCTGGCCTCCGACCCGTGCCACTGCGTCGTCATCGGCCTCGACATGCCCGACGGCTCGGCGATGCGGCTCCTGGAGGCGCTGGACGGTGACCCGGCGCTGCGGCAGGTGCCGGTGCTCGCCCACCACACCCGGCCGCTGGAGGCGGTGGCGGAGCGGCAGATCCTGGACTGGTCGAAGTCGAAACCGCTGGAGCTGCTGCCCAGCCTGGACGAGCTGCGGGAGCGGATCGCCCTGCACCTGACGGCCGAACGGCCCGCCGACGTACTGCCGTTGGTGCGCCCCACCGCTCCCGTGGTGGAGACTGCGCCCACCCCCGCGCCGGCGCCCGACGGGGCTCTGGACCTGGCCGGCCGGGTGGTGCTGGTCGTCGACGACGACGCCCGCAACGTGTACGCGCTGACCGGCATCCTGGAACTGCACGGAATGCGCGTCCTGCACGCCGACAACGGCCGCAAGGGACTTGAGGTGCTCGCCCTGCACGGCGGGGTGGAGCTGATCCTGATGGACGTGATGATGCCGGAGATGGACGGGTACGCGGCGACGGCCGCGATCCGCGCCATGCCCGAGTACGCCACTCTGCCGATCATCGCCGTGACGGCGAAGGCGATGGAGGGCGACCGGGACAAGTGCCTGGCCGCGGGCGCCAGCGACTACATCACCAAGCCGGTCGACGCGGGCGACCTCGTGGACCGGATGCGCACCTGGCTCGCCCGGTGAACGGAGAACCGGCCCCGCCCGACGAGCAGCCGCAGCCGGGACACCTGCCCGACGCCCCGCCGGACGGTCCTCTGCCCGACGCGGCTGCGCTGCTGGGTATCGGGCCGCCGCCCGGCGCCGCGGTGCCCGGGGCACGGTCCGCCGCCGCCCCGCGTCCGCTGGACGCGCTGGCCACCACCATCGAGCAGCTGCGCCGGGACCTCACGCTCGCCCAGGAGTCCGCGGACGCCCGCGCGCTCATCGGGATCGCCACCGGCATCCTGGTGGAGCGCGGGCAGGGCGGGCCCGCCGAGGCCGCGCTTCACCTGGAGCACCTCGCCGAGTCGGCCCGGGTGCCGCTCCTCGAACTGGCCGCCGACATCGTCAACGGCGCCGCCGGCGACCACATGTCCGACGCGCTCCCCACGTCCGCCTACCCCTCGCTCACCGGTGCGCCGTCCGCCGCCCGGGACGCCGCGCGGGACGCGGACACCAAGCCGGGCACCGTCCTGCGGTTGCGCGCCGCCGAGACCGGGTCCATGACGGGCGACGCCCAGACGGCCGCCCGGTCGCTCTTCGAGCAGGCGCTGGCCCCGCTGGGCGCGAGCGCGCTGGCGCTGTGGGCGGCGGGCCGGGACGGCGCGCTGATACTGGCGGGGCACGCGGGCTTCTCGCGCGGCGAGGCCGAACGCTGGCGATACGTTCCGCCGGGCGTGGCGACCTGGGCCCAGCAGGTACTGACCGAGCGCCGCCCCCGCTGGTACGGGACACTGCCCGCGGGCGTCCCCGGCATCGGTCTGCGGCACGGCACCGACGGGGCGCGCAGCATCCTGCCCGCCGAGGTGGGCGGGCGCATCCTCGGTGTCCTGGAGGTGTGCTGGCCCCAGCCGCAGCCTCAGCTCACGACCGCGGCCACCCGCCAGCTCGACGCACTCGCCGACCTGTGCGCGCACACCCTGCCGGGCACCGAGGTGTCCGCCGCGTCGGCGGGGAACCCGGCCGACGAGCAGGCGGGCCCGCTGGCCGACCTCGCGGACGGGCTGCTGGACCCGGCGCTGGTGCTGCTGCCGTTGCTGGACGACCGCGACGGCGTGGTCGACTTCCACATCGCCTACGCCAACGAGCGCTTCGCCGACCTGGCGGGCCGCTCCCGTTCCGTACTGACCGGGATGCGCTGGCTGGAGGCGTATCCGCTGAGCGCCCATCAGGGCGGCCTGTATGAGCACCTGTTGCGGGTGCACGCCACCGGTGAGCCGTTCAGGGCCGGGCGGATGACGCTCAACTCGCAGGTCGAGGAAGTGCCGTTGGTCTCGGTCGCATCGGTGGGGGTGGGCCGGTACGGCGACAGCGTGCTGCTGAGCTGGCGCCTGGAGGACGAGGCGTCGAGGCTGGCATCGCTGCTCCAGCACGCCCAACGCCTGGGCCGCATCGGCGGGTTCGAGGAGAACACCGTCACCGGCGACATCCTGTGGAACAGCCAGCTGTACGCCCTGTTCGGGCTGCCGCCCAGCTCGTCCCCGGTACCGCTGGACCGGCTGCACCATCACGCCCACGACGACGACTCGGTGGCCATCGGCCGGTTCCTGCGCACCCTGCTGCACCACCGCCACTCGTCGTCCACCGCCTTCCGGCTGCGGCGCGCCGACGGTGTGATGCGGCACATCCGGATCGTCGCGGAGCCGGTCACCGACCCGGCGGGCAACATCCTGTCCGTACGCGGCGCCTACCAGGACGTGTCGTCCCAGCACTGGACCGAGGTGGCACTGGCCGCGACCCGCGACCGGCTCGCGGACTCGGAGCAGCAGTCGGCGGCCCGCAACCGGCTCGCCCTCCAGCTCCAGCAGGCGATCATGCCGCCCACCAGGGACGCGGTCGACACCTCCGGGCTGCTGGTGGCGGTGCGCTACCGGCCGGCCGAGGAGGAGCACCTGGTCGGCGGTGACTGGTACGACGCGGTGGCGCTGCCCGACGGCAAGGTGCTCCTCGCGGTGGGCGACGTCGCGGGGCACGGCATCCACGCCGCGACCGGAATGGTCGTGCTGCGCAACGCGCTGCGCGGCCTGGCCGCGACCGGTTCGGGCCCGGCCCAGCTCCTGGGCTGGCTGAACTCGGTGGCCCACCACCTCACCGAGCAGGTCACCGCCACCGCGATCTGCGGTGTGTACGACCCGCGGACCCGGTTGCTGCGCTGGGCCCGTGCGGGCCATCCGCCGCCGGTGCTGGTACGGGACGGCGCCGCCGCCGCGCTGCCGATGCCGCCCGGCATACTGCTCGGTGCGGTCGGCGAGGCCCCGTACACGGAGCACGAGGTGACACTGGAGCCCGGCGACCGGCTGCTGATGTACACGGACGGTCTGATCGAACGGCGTGACCGTACGGTGCAGGAGGCCCTGGAGCAGCTCCTCGCACTGGCCGGCACGGCGCCGCCCGAACTGGAGAAGCACTTGGACCGGTTGCTCACCCACAGCCGTTCCGACACCGACGACGACACCTGCCTGATCGGCATCGAGGTGCGCTGATCCGGCTCTGCGGGCCGAAGCGGCCCGCCCCCAGGGGAAGTTGACCCAGCACACTCACGCAGGAGCAGAACAGTCATGACCGCAGAGCTCGTCCCTTGCCGCAGCACCACCCCCGACGACGACACCGCGGCGCGCAAGCAGCGCATCCGGCGCCGGCTGGAGCGGCTGATCGGCATCGCCGCGACCGAGGGCAACCGCCTCACGCCGCTGCGCAACGGTGACGAGATCTTCCCGGCGATGCTGAAGGCCATCAAGGGGGCCCGGCACACGATCGACATGATGACGTTCGTGTACTGGAAGGGCGACATCGCCCGGGAGTTCGCGTTCGCCCTGGCCGGGCGGGCGCGCGCCGGCGTGCGGGTGCGGTTGCTGCTCGACGGCTTCGGCAGCCGGCTCATCGACAAGGACCTCCTCGCCGAGATGGACGCGGCCGGGGTCCGGGTCGCCTGGTTCCGCAAGCCGCTGTGGCTCTCTCCGCTCAAGCAGAACCACCGCTGTCACCGCAAGGCCCTGGTCGTCGACGAGCAGACGGCGTTCACCGGCGGGGTGGGCATCGCCGAGGAGTGGTGCGGCGACGCCCGGAACCCCGGCGAGTGGCGGGACACCCATGTGGAGGTCGCGGGCCCTGCCGTGGACGGGATAGCGGCGGCCTTCGCGCAGAACTGGGCGGAGTGCGACGACGACCTCTTCGACGACCACGACCGCTTCGTGGAGCACACGAAGCAGGGCGACGCGGTGGTGCAGGTGGTGCGCGGGTCGGCGAGCTTCGGCTGGCAGGACATGCAGACGCTGCTGCGGGTGGTGCTGGAGTCGGCGGAGGTACGGGTGCGTCTCGCGACGGCGTACTTCGCACCCGACCAGTACTTCATCGACCTGCTGTGCGCGACGGCGCGGCGCGGTGTCGAGGTGGAGATCCTGGTGCCCGGCCCGTACACCGACAAGCGGGTGTGCCAGCTGGCGGGCGAGCAGCACTACGAGGAGCTGACGGCCTGCGGCGTGAAGATCTGGCACTTCCAGCCGACGATGATGCACGCGAAGGTCATCACGGTGGACTCGGTGGCGGCCCTGACCGGCTCCACCAACTTCAACCGGCGCTCGCTGGACCATGACGAGGAAGTGATGCTGGCGGTGCTCGACGAGGAGTTCACGGCGGTCCTGGACGGCCACTTCGACGAGGACGTGACCCGCAGCGAGCTGGTCGAGGCGCACACGTGGCGCAGGCGCGGCGGTGTGCAGCGCCTGCGGGAGGCGGCGGTGACACCGATCCGCCGCTACTTGTGAGGACCCGCGGGGTGGGCCACGGCACCGTCCGGGCCGCCCGCGGTCTCTGAGGGTCCGGCGCCGTCCCGGTCCCCGAAGAGGACCGCGTCGCCCTCGCCGCCCGGTCCCGGGTCCGCCCGTACCGGCTCGGTGATGCCCGCCCGCGCCGCCTCCAGCTGGGCCGCGAAGGCGATGCCGAGGAAGAGTGCGACGCCGGTGAGGTTGGCCCACAGCAGCAGCGCCACGAACGCGGTCAGCGGACCGTAGAGCGCGCCGAAGGTACCGCTGCGCTCGACGTAGACCGTCAGCAGCCAGGTCGCACCGACCCACAGCACCAGTTGCACCGCGGACCCGAACGCCAGCCAGGTGTAGCCCGGTTGGACCCGCCGGGGCGACCACCGCAGGATCACCGCGGACGCCATCCACGCGAGCAGCACGCCCGCCGGGATGTCCATCGCGTGCCACCAGCCCAGCCAGCCGGCCGACCAGCCGAGCGCCTCGACGAGCGCGTCCCCCACCGCGTCGCCCGCCACCAGCGCCAGGAAGCCCAGCACCATCGGCATGCCGGCCGCGAGGGCGAGCAGCAGGCTCCGGGCGTACTTGCGGGCGAACGGCCGGTCGCGCTCGATCCCGTATATCCGGTTCGCGCCCCGCTCGATCTGGGCCATCGCGGAGGCGAGGTTGAGCACGGCGAAGACCAGGCCCGTCCACATCGCGATCGCCGTCCAGGTCCCGGAGGCGGCGCTGCGGCGGGTCTCGTCGAAGGCGTCCGCTATCAGGTCGGCGCTGTCCCCCGGCACGATCTTGGTGAGCGTCAGCTCGACGACCTGCCCCACCGCGTCGCTGTGCACGGTGGCCGCCGCGCCCACCACCGCGACGATGAAGGGCACTATCCCCAGCACCACCTGGTAGCCGAGGGACCGGGCGTGACTGAACCCGTCGGCGTACCGGAACCGGGCGAAGGCGTCGAGCAGCAGCTTGCGGCCGCCGTAGTGCCGCAGAGCCGTCAGAGCCTCGTCGCCGGAGAGTTCGTCCCCGATCATGTCCCGGGTCTGCGGGACATGAACAGTAGTTCCCATCCGGCATACGTTACCCGGGACGGCCCGGCAGGATGGTCGGGTTCGACAGTCGTACGAGTTCCAGGGCCTGGTCGGGGAACCAGTCGCCCGCCTTGGGGTCGACGGTGCCCCGCTCAGGGTCCTTGGGCCCCGCCGTACCGCGCAGGCACAGTCCGTCCGACTCGCCGGGGGTCTTGATCCACAGCTTGGCGTCGTGCAGCGGGTCGCCGGTGCGGGTGGTCGGCCGCACGCCGAGGCCGCGGCCCGGCGGGTTGCACCAGTCCTGCGGGTCGGTGTACTTGCCCGCGGGGGGCGTCCATGGTCCCTTGCCGTTGCGGCTGGTGTCCGTGACGAAGTGCTTCATCTTGTCGGGCGGTGTCGTCACGTTCTGGTCGAGCCACGCCTGGGCCGCGGCGCGCGGGCCCTTCTGGGAGGGGCAGGCCTCCGCCTTGCCGCCGGCCTCGACGTACGCCAGGCAGGACGAGATCAGCTTGCCGTACCAGGAGTTGGCCTCGTCGGTCTGGTAGTTCGAGGCGTTCGTGTAGAAGCCGGTGGCGTTCTTGACGCCGCCCTTGACCAGTCGCGGCACGATGCTTGCGACGTCGTGCCAGCCGGCGTGCCCGGTGTCGAGGTAGACCCGGGTGTGCCGGAGTGCGGCGAGGGTGGCGACGGCGTGGTTGACCTCTTCGTAGCGGGCCGCGGTCTTGGACCCCTGACCGTCGTCCTGCCCGCAGTCGGAGGGCAGCAGGGCGAGCGCGTCGGGCTCCAGCACCACGATGGCGTCGCGTTTGCCGATGCCGCGGGCGACGGCCTCGACCCACTCCTTGTACTCGGCGGTGGTGCTCGCGCCGCCACCGGAGTAGTTGGAGCAGTCGCGGCCGGGGATGTTGTAGAGCGCGAAGACGGGGACCGAGCCGTCGATGCCGGCGTCCCTGACGATGGCGCGCGCATCCCGCTCGACGACGGCCGGGCTCTGGTCCCCGTACCAGACGGCGTGCGGCGTGCGCACCATGCCGACGAGGCCCGCAGCCTCCTTGACGGTGCGGGGGCTGCCGCCGAGCTTGAGCGCCTGCTTGTAGGCGTCGGGGTTGGCGAGCGGCGTGTACAGGCGGGGGCTGCCGACGAGGGCGGGGGCCGGCGGCCCGGCGGCCGGCTCGGGCGCGCCGGACGCCGGAACGGAGGTCATGGCCCAGACCAGGCCGGCGGCGAGCGGGGGCAGGGCGGCGAGAACGAGGGTACGGCGGCGCAGCCGGCCTTTGGGCCGGGTGTGTTTCACGGGGCTCAGCGTCGGCACGGGGCGCGTGGGCGACGAGGGCTGCTCGGGCGGTTCGGGACGCATGAGGCACTCCTGGGTCGCAAGGACGTGCGGGAGCGGTTCCCGCACGAGAGTTGCCCAGGGCCATGTGCGCGTCAAGAGTGAGGAGGATTCCGTTGCACCCGGGGCCGCGGATTTAACGGTGCGTCAGGATTGCGCACGAGGCGAGCCGACGGGGTTCGTACGGGTGAGGAGTGACTGGCCGTCAGCCGAACGCGAAGCCCGACCACGACCACCGCGCGCCGAGCCGAGGCGCGACGACCCCACGCGAGGCCGTGGCGCGACGACCGAGCGCGGTCCGCGGCAGGCGACCGCGCCCGGGTACGGCGAAACCCGGCCCCTGACGACCGTGTGGTGTCGTCAGGGGCCGGGTTCGCTCGGGTTACGCCACCTCTCCAATCCGGCCGACCGTTCCCGGCGGGCCGTCGTGGTGGATCGGGGTGTGGGCGCCGGTGAGCGAGGCTCCCGTGCCGCCGCGGCGGGCGGCGACGATCTCCGCGCCGATGGACAGCGCGGTCTCCTCCGGCGTCCTGGCCCCCAGGTCGAGTCCGATCGGGGAGCGCAGCCTGGCCAACTCCATCTCGGTGACGCCCACTTCACGAAGCCGTTCGTTGCGGTCGAGGTGGGTGCGGCGCGAGCCCATCGCGCCCACGTACGCCAGCGGGAGCCGCAGGGCCGCCGCCAGCAGCGGGACGTCGAACTTGGCGTCGTGGGTGAGCACGCACAGCACCGTCCGCCCGTCCAGGCTGCCTGCGACCGAGTCCAGATAGCGGTGCGGCCAGTCGACCACCACCTCGTCGGCCTCAGGGAAGCGCGCCCGCGTCGCGAAGACCGGCCGCGCGTCGCAGACAGTGACCCGGTAGCCGAGGAACTTGCCCACCCGCGCCAGGGCCGACGCGAAGTCGATCGCACCGAAGACGATCATGCGCGGCGGCGGCACGCTCGACTCCACGAGGAGGGTCAGCGGCCGGCCGCAGCGCGAGCCGTCCGCGCCGATCACGACGCTCCCGGTCCGCCCCCCGTCCAGCATCGCGCGGGCCTCGCCGGCCGCCGTGCGGTCCAGTTCGACGTGCCCGCCGAACCCTCCCTCGTGGGTGCCGTCCGGATGCACCAGCACGGCGCGCCCGACGAGTTCCGGGGGACCTTCGGTGATCCGGGCGAGCGCCGCCGTCCTCCCCAGCGCGGCGGCGGCGCACGCGGCGGCCAGTACCGTGCGGTCCTGCGAGTCGCCCCGTACCGGCGTGACGAGGATGTCGATGACGCCGCCGCAGGTCAGGCCGACGGCGAACGCGTCCTCGTCGCTGTAGCCGAAGCTCTCCACCACGCAGGCGCCGTCGGTGAGCGCCTGCCGGCACAGTTCGTAGACCGCGCCCTCCACACATCCGCCCGACACGGACCCGATCGCCGTGCCGTCGCTGTCGACGGCGAGGGCCGCGCCCGGCTGCCTGGGCGAGCTTCCGCTGGTGGCCACGACCGTGGCGACCGCGAAGTCCCGTCCCTGCCTGACCCACCGGTCCAGCTCTTCGGCGATGTCCAGCATGGCGGTCTCCTCGGGGGTCGGGGACGGATGTGCGCAGGGTGCGTCCTGACGTGGGTACCCCTATCCGACGCCGAGCCAGCTCTCGATCGGGTGCAGCGCGAAGTACACGATGAAGATCAGCGTCAGCGCCCACATGAACACGCCGAGCTCGCGCGCCTTCCCCTGGGCCACCTTGATGACGGTCCAGGCGATGACGCCCGCGGCGACACCGGTGGTGATGGTGTAGGTGAAGGGCATCAGCACGACGGTGAGGAAGACCGGAATGGCGGTCGCCCGGTCGCTCCAGTCCACGTGCCGGGCGTTCTGCATCATCATCGCGCCGATGACCACCAGCGCGGCGGACGCCACCTCGGCGGGCACGATCGCGGTGAGCGGGGTGAAGAAGAGACAGGCCGCGAAGAAGAGGCCGGTGACCACGGCCGACAGGCCCGTACGGGCGCCTTCGCCCACACCGGTCGCCGACTCGACGAAGACGGTCTGGCCCGAGCCGCCGGAGACACCGCCGATCGCGCCGCCCGCACCGTCGATGAACAGCGCCTTGGACAGGCCGGGCATCCGGCCCTTGTCGTCGGCGAGCTTGGCCTCGGTGCCGACACCGATGATGGTGGCCATCGCGTCGAAGAACCCGGCCAGCACCAGCGTGAAGACGATCATGCCGACGGCCAGCACACCGATGTCGCCCCAGCCGGTGAACTGCACGTTGCCGAAGAGCGAGAAGTCCGGCATCGAGACCGCGCTGCCCTTGAGCTCGGGAGCGCCGTTGGTCCAGCTCTTGGGGTCGATGTCCATGACCGCGTTGAGGATGACGGCCAGGACGGTGCCCGAGACGATGCCGATCAGGATCGCGCCGGGCACGTTGCGGGCCTGGAGCATGAAGATCAGCAGCAGGGTGACCGCGAAGAGCAGGACGGGCCAGCCGGCGAGTTCACCGGTCGGGCCGAGCGAGAGCACGGTCGCCTTGCCGGGGTGCACGAAGCCGGCCTTGACCAGGCCGATCAGCGCGATGAAGAGACCGATGCCCATGGTGATGCCGTGCTTGAGCGCGAGCGGGATCGCGTTCATGATCATTTCACGGAGGCCCGTGACGACCAGGAGCATGATCACGACGCCGTACATCACGCACATCGCCATGGCCTGGCCCCAGGTCATCTGGGGTGCGACCTGCGAGGCGAGTACGCCGGAGACGCTGAGGCCGGCCGCGAGGGCCAGCGGGACCTTGCCGACGAAGCCCATCAGCAGGGTGGTGAGGGCCGCGGCGAAGGCGGTCGCGGTGATCAGGGCGGGCTGGCTCATGATGCCGCCGTCCACGTCCTTGCCGCCGAGGATCAGCGGGTTCAGGAGGAGGATGTACGCCATCGCCATGAAGGTGGTGACACCACCGCGCACCTCTCGGGCGACGGTGGATCCGCGCTGGGATATGTGGAAGTACCTGTCGAGCCAGGACCGGCCGGAGGGCTGGCGCGTGCCCGCGCCCGCATCCTCCGCCATGGTCTTCGGCTCAGTGGACTGCTGGGTCATGGTGCCTTGTCTCCCAAGGTTCAAAGGGGCATCCCACGTACCGCGAACGGCAAGGGAATTCGGGGACGGTTCGAGGGCTGCACGACCCGGAGGACGGTCCGAGGTGAGCTCATTGGTGCGGATGGACGGGTGGAACTGCCGCTAGCGATGCGGGAGTTTCGGGCCCCGGGCGGCGGGCGCGGAGGGAAGTGTGACGTTCCTTGGAGGCAGCGCCGCCCGGGGAGTTCGGGGGGACCGGCCGGGCCCGGGAAGTGGTGGTCCGGGCGCGGGGTCCGACGGTCTCAGGTGCCGGTGAGGTGCTCCGGACGGACCGGGGTGCGGTTCAGTTCGAGGCCGGTCGCGGCGCGGATCGCCGCGAGCACGGCCGGGGTGGAGGACAACGTCGGCGCTTCACCGACGCCGCGCAGTCCGTAGGGGGCGTGCTCGTCGGCCAGCTCCAGTACGTCGACCGGGATGGTCGGCGTGTCGAGGATGGTCGGGATCAGGTAGTCCGTGAAGGACGGGTTGCGCACCTTCGCGGTCCTGGGGTCGACGACGATCTCCTCCATGACGGCGATGCCGAGACCCTGGGTCGTACCGCCCTGGATCTGGCCGACGACCGACAGCGGGTTGAGCGCCTTGCCGACGTCCTGCGCGCACGCGAGCTCGACGACCTTGACCAGGCCCAGCTCGGTGTCCACCTCGACGACCGCGCGGTGCGCGGCGAAGGAGTACTGGACGTGGCCGTTGCCCTGTCCGGTACGCAGGTCGAACGCCTCGGTGGGCCGGTGGCGCCACTCCAGCTCCAGGTCGACGGCCTCCCCCTCCAGTACGTCGACGAGGTCGGCCAGCACCTCCCCGCCCTCGGTGACGACCTTGCCGCCCTCCAGGAGCAGTTCGGCGGTCGCCCAGGCGGGATGGTGGGAGCCGAACCTGGCGCGGCCGAGCTCCAGCACCTTCTCGCGGACGTGCTCGCAGGTGTTCTTGACGGCGCCGCCGGTGACGTAGGTCTGGCGGGAGGCCGAGGTGGATCCGGCCGAGCCCACCTTGGTGTCGGCGGGCTGGATGGTCACCTGTGTGACGCCGAGCTCGGTGCGGGCGATCTGCGCGTGGACGGTGACGCCGCCCTGGCCGACCTCCGCCATCGCGGTGTGCACGGTGGCGACGGGCTCGCCGTTGATCACCTCCATCCGGACCCGGGCGGTGGAGTAGTCGTCGAAGCCCTCGGAGAAGCCGACGTTCTTGATGCCGACCGCGTAACCGACGCCGCGGACGACGCCCTCGCCGTGCGTGGTGTTGGAGAGGCCGCCGGGCAGTGCCCGTACGTCCGCCTGCGCGCCGGCCGCGAGCCACTGCTGCTCGGGCGGCAGCGGCATCGCCTTGACGCGGCGCAGCAGCTCGGCCACCGGGGCCGGGGAGTCGACCGGCTGGCCGGTCGGCAGCAGGCTGCCCTGCTCCATGGCGTTCATCCGGCGGAACTCCACCGGGTCGATGTCCAGCTTCGCCGCCAGCTTGTCCATCTGCGCCTCGTAGGCGAAGCACGCCTGGACCGCGCCGAAGCCGCGCATGGCGCCGCAGGGCGGGTTGTTGGAGTAGAGGGCGAGGGCCTCGATGTCGACGTCCTCGACGACGTAGGGGCCCACGCTCAGCGAGGACGCGTTGCCGACGACCGCGGGGGACGCCGAGGCGTAGGCGCCGCCGTCCAGCACGATGCGGCACTTGAGGTGCGTGAGCTTGCCGTCCTTGGTCGCCCCGTGCTCGTACCTGAGCGTGGCGGGGTGGCGGTGGACGTGCCCGAAGAAGGACTCGAAGCGGTTGTAGCTCATCTTGACCGGCCTGCCGGTGCGAAGCGCGAGCAGACAGGCGTGGATCTGCATCGAGATGTCCTCGCGCCCGCCGAAGGCACCGCCGACGCCGGAGAGCGTCATGCGGACCTTGTCCTTGGGCAGACCCAGGACGGGCGCGATCTGGTTGAGGTCCGAGTGCAGCCACTGGGTGGCGACGTAGAGGTCGACGCCGCCGTCCTCGGCCGGTACCGCGAGCCCGGACTCGGGGCCGAGGAAGGCCTGGTCCTGCATCCCGAAGACGTACTCACCGGTGACGATCACGTCGGCCCGCTGCGCGGCCAGGCCGGCGTCGCCGCGCACGATCGGCTGGCGGTGCACGATGTTGGGGTGCGGGACGTGGCCCAGGTACTCGTCGGTGCGGTTCTCGTGCACCAGGACCGCGTCGGGCGCGGTCGCGGACGCCTCGTCGGTGATGACGGGCAGCTCGCGGTAGTCGACGCGGATCTTCGCCGCGGCGCGGCGGGCCGTCTCCGGGTGGTCGGCGGCCACGATCGCCACCGGCTCGCCGTGGTGGCGGACCTTGCGGTGCGCCAGGACCGGGGTGTCCTGGAGCTCCAGGCCGTAGTTCCTGACCTCGGTGGGCAGGTCGTCGTAGGTCAGGACCGCGCGGACACCGGGGAGCGCGAGCGCCTCGGTGACGTCGATGGAGACGATCTCCGCGTGCGCGGTGGTGGAGCGCAGGGTGTGGCCCCAGAGCATGTCCTCGTGCCACATGTCCGAGGAGTACGCGAACTCGCCGGTGACCTTGAGGGTGCCGTCGGGACGGAGAGTGGATTCGCCGATGCCGCCCTTGGTCCTGGAACCCTGGTCGATGTTCGTGGGGGTGCCGGTGACGCCCATGGTGCTAGACCGTCTCTTCCTGGTGTTCCTGGCGCGCGGCCGCCAGGCGGACCGCGTCGAGGATCTTCTCGTAGCCGGTGCAGCGGCAGAGATTGCCGGAGAGGGCCTCCCGGATGTCCCCGTCGGTCGGGGAGGGGTTGCGCTCCAGCATCTCGTCGGCGGCGACGAGGAGGCCGGGGGTGCAGAAACCGCACTGCACGGCGCCGGCGTCGATGAACGCCTGCTGGATCGGGGAGAGCGCGTCCTGCTCGCCGGTCCTGGAGTCAGCCGTCCGCGGGCGGGGCCCGCCGTCGGCCGGCAACGCCTGCCAGCGCTGGGCCGAGTCCAGGGAGGTACCGCAGGCACCCGGTCCGCACGCGCCCCCCGGGTGTGCGTCCTCGCGGTGCCTAGAGTAGTCGGCGAGGCCCTCGACCGTGACGACCTCGCGGCCCTCCACCTGTCCGGCCGCGACCAGGCAGGCACAGACGGGCAAACCGTCGAGCCGTACCGTGCAGGAGCCGCACTCGCCCTGCTCGCAGGCGTTCTTCGAGCCGGGCAGGCCCATGCGCTCACGAAGGACGTAGAGCAGGCTCTCGCCCTCCCAGACGTCGTCGGCTTCCTGCGGACGGCCGTTGACCGTGAAGTTGACGCGCATGATCAGGCAGCTCCTTCCAGGGTGGCGGCGGCGTTGCCGCGGTACTGCTCCCAGGTCCAGCCCAGCGTGCGGCGCGCCATGATGCCGACGGCGTGGCGGCGGTACTTCGCGGTGCCGCGCACGTCGTCGATCGGGTTGCAGGCGCCGGAGGCCAGCTCCGCGAACTGCTTGGCGACCGACGGCGGGATGATCTTGCCGCTCTCCCAGAAGCCGCCCTCTTCGAGCGCGGCGTTCAGGAAGTCCTCCGCCGTCCTCGCCCGCACCGGCGTGGGGGCGGCCGAGCCGATACCGGTCTTGACGGTGCGGCTCGCGGGGTGCAGTGCGATGCCGAACGCGCACACCGCGATGACCATCGCGTTGCGGGTGCCGACCTTGGAGAACTGCTGCGGCCCCTCGGCCTTCTTGATGTGCACGGCCTTGATCAGTTCGTCGGGCTCCAGGGCGTTGCGCTTGACGCCCGTGTAGAACTCCTCGACGGGGATCAGACGGGTGCCGCGGACCGACTCGGCCTCGACCTCGGCGCCCGCCGACAGCAGGGCCGGGTGCGAGTCACCGGCGGGCGAGGCGGCGCCCAGGTTGCCGCCGACGGAGCCGCGGTTGCGGATCTGCGGCGAGCCCACCGTGTGGGAGGCGAGCGCGAGCCCGGGGAGCTCCACGCGCAGGTGCTCCATGATCTGGGTGTACGGAACGGAGGCGCCGAGAGTCACGTTGTCCTGGCCCACCTCCCACTCCCGCAGCACACCGATGCGGCCCAGGTCCAGAAGGTACTCGGGGCGACGGTGATCGAAGTTGATCTCGACCATGACATCGGTGCCACCCGCGATGGGTACAGCGGTGGGGTGCTCGGCCTTCGCGGCGAGCGCCTCCTCCCAGCTGGCGGGGCGAAGGAAGTCCATGAGTGGCTCTCTCTTCGTGTCGGGGGGCGTCTTTCCAGTCGCTGCCTCCGCATGGTTTCGGACACTGGTTCATGTCCTGTTCATGCGGCGGTGGCCCAAGTACACAAGCCACGAGGTGCCCGGTGCAGTCACCGAAACCATGAAGGAGTTGGCTGGTCGCCCGTCACGTCTTGTAGATTCGAACGAAAGGCGGAGATCAGCAACCTCTCCGTAATTCACAGTTCTCAAAACAGCACAGCTCCCCGGCCACCCCTTTACCGGCCACCCGACACCCCTGCAGACCCACGAAACAGAACGGCGGCGACTCGACCATGCGGCTGCGCGCCCTGCTGGAATCCGATGCGCTCGGCCTGCGCCTTCTGGGCGGCGAGGACGAGCTCGACCGCACCGTGCGCGGCGTCATGACGACTGACCTGCGCGACCCGAGCCGCTATCTCTCGGGGGGTGAGCTGGTCCTCACCGGTCTGGCCTGGCGCCGTTCGGCCGAGGACTCCGAGCCCTTCGTGCGCATCCTCGCCTCGGCCGGGGTGGCCGGCCTCGCGGCGGGCGAGGCCGAGCTGGGCAACATCCCGCAGGACCTCGTCGAGGCGTGCGTGAGGCACCGGCTGCCGCTGTTCTCGGTCACCGAGTCGGTCGCCTTCGCCACCATCACCGAGCACGTCGTACGGCAGGTGTCGGGCGAGCGGGCCGGGGACCTGGCCGCCGTCGTCGACCGGCACCGCCGGCTGATGACGTCGGGCCCGGCGGGCGGCGGCCCCGAGGTCGTCCTCGACCTGCTCACCTCCGACCTGGACCTGCACGCCTGGGTGCTCTCCCCCGTGGGCCGCCAGGTCGCGGGCTCCGACACCCCGCTGCCCCACGGGGTCGGCCCCGCGCTCGCCGCCGAGCACCTGGCGGCCAGCCGCACCGGACGGCGCAGCCCGCACCGGGTGGTGCTGGGCAACATCGCCTACTCCCTCTTCCCGATCCGCACGGCGGGCCGGGGCGCCGACCGGATCGCCGGTACGGCCGCCTCCCGCGACGTCCGCGAGAACGTCCTGTCCGACTGGCTGCTGGCCGTCGAGGCCGACGCGGGAGACTGGCCGGCCGCCCGGCTCGACCTCCTCCAGGGCGTCACCCAGCTGATCGCGGTGGAACGCGACCGCAGGGACGCCGCCCGTACGGTACGGCGCAGGCTCGCCCAGGAGGTCCTGGAGCTGGTCCAGGCGGGCGCCGCCCCCTCGGAAATCGCCGCCAGGCTGCGGGTCGCGGCCCCGGTCCTGCTGCCGGGGCTCGGCGCGGCGCCGCACTGGCAGGTGGTGGTGGCCCGGGTCGAGTGGGAGGGCGGCACGGTGGAGAGCGGCCCGATGGCGCAGGCCCTGCTGGAAGAGATCTTGGTCGATCCCACCATCCCGGCGGACTCGATGGCGTCGGCGGCCGAACCGGCCGACCGCATCGCGGTCGCCCACAGCGGCGAGGAGGCCATCGCGCTCGTGCCGCTGCCCGCCGTCGCGGCCGACCAGCCGGAGGGCGCCGAGGCCCCCGGCCTGCACGCCGAGACCCTGCTGGACTCCGTTCAGGCCCCGCTCTCCGGCGGTCTCGCCGACGACGGCCGGCTGACCCTGGGCGTCAGCGCGCCGGTGCACTCGGCCGAGGGGCTGCGGGGCGCACTGGAGGAGGCCAGGCACGCCCGACGGGTCGCCGCCGCGCGCCCCGGCCGGGTCGCCGCCGCGGGACACCACGAGCTCGCGTCGCACGTGCTGCTGCTGCCCTTCGTCCCCGACGACGTGCGCCGGGCCTTCACCGCGCGGCTGCTTGACCCGCTGCGCGACTACGACCGGCGCCACCGCGCGGAGCTCATCCCCACCCTTGAGGCGTTCCTCGACAGCGACGGCTCCTGGACGCGCTGTGCGGCGCGGCTCCACCTGCACGTCAACACGCTGCGCTACCGGGTGGGCCGGATCGAGCAGTTGACGGGCCGTGACCTCTCCCGACTTGAGGACAAACTGGACTTCTTCCTGGCCCTGCGCATGAGCTGACGAAAAGTAACGGGCAGTCCACCGCGCCGCAACTGCCGCGCGGTGACCGCCCTTTGTGAAAACATTCACCCGGGCCCTTGGCCCCATGCGTCATTTCATGCTGTGATGCGCGCACGACCGCACGTCGAACCGGTCGCACTTCACAGCTCAAAGGCGCGCTCGGGGAGGGCAATGTGGCGGACACCGCCATGTCGGGTTCCACTTCTGACACAGGAGGAACCGGAGCACAGGGGTTCTTCGAGGGGGACGAGGAAGGCGGGGGGCCGCTCCAGACGGCGGTGTGGCGGCTGCGCTCCCGTGGCTGCTGGGGTGACGCCGCCGCACTGCTGGAACCGCACCCCGGCGCGGCCGCCGCCCTCCAGCGGGCCTCACTGCTGGTGGAGCGCTGCCTTTTCACGGAGCACGGCTGGCCGCAGGCCGAGGAGGCACTGCGCAGCGCGGAGGCCCTCGCCAAGGACGACGACGAGCGGGGCAGCGCGGCCTGTGAGCGCGGTCATCTCGCGTACGCCTCCACGGTGCTGGGCGTGCGCGACCGGGCCGACGAGGCCCGTTCCGCGCTCGGCAGGGCGGCGGCCCTGCTGCACCCCGACTCCCCGAACCGCCCGCTCCTGGACTTCCGCCGGGGCCTGATCGCCGAACACCTCTCCGACTCCCCGCAGTCCGCGCGGGCCGCCTACCGCAGGGCGCACGCGGGCGCGGCCACCCACCACAAGACCCTGCTGCTCTCCTTCACCTGGCGCCATCTCGCCGGCCTCGCCCTGCGGGACGGCGAACGGGCGGAGGCACGGCACGGTTTCGCGGAGTCGCTGCGGATACGGGAGGAGCTGGGCTACCTGGTCGGTACCGCACCGGCGCTGGCCGCGCTGGCGGACACGGAGCCGGAACCCGAGGCGAGCAGGCTGCGGGCGGAGGCGGCGCGCCTCTTCCACCTGCTGGACGGCGTTCCCACCTGGCTGGCCGCCCAGCTCTCGCCGCCCGCGACGGCCGTCTGAGACCGGGGCGCCGCGGGGGCCGTCGGGGCCCCGCGCGCCCGGTTCCGGCCGTGCGGCGGTCCCGCCGGCTACTCCGCCCCGGCGAAGTGTTCCCGTACGAGGGAGCGCACGACCGGCAGGTCCTGGTCGATCAGGGCCTCCAGCAGCGCCTGGTGCTCCGCCGCGTCCGCGACCAGGTCCGCCTGGCGCGGCGCCCGGCCGCCCATCGGCGGCCACTGCGCCCGCCGGTGCAGCGCGGCGGCGACGTCGACCAGCTGGGCGTTGCCCGCGAGGGCCAGCACCGCGCTGTGAAAGGCACGGTCCGCCTCGGCGTAGCCGGCCCTGTCCCCTCGCGCCGCCGCCGCGGTGGCCGCCTCGGCGAGGGGACGCAACGCGCGCCAGCGGGCGGGCTCGACCGTGCGGGCGAGCCGGAGCATGACCGGCACCTCGATCAGGGCACGCACCTCGGCCAGGTCGGAGAGGTACGAGGCACAGCGTTCGGTGACCCGGAAGCCCCGGTTCGGGACGACCTCCACGGCGCCCTCCTGGGCGAGCTGCTGCATCGCCTCGCGGACCGGGGTCGCGGAGACCCCGAAGCGGGCGCCGAGCGCGGGGCCCGAGTAGACCTCGCCCGGCGCCAGTTCGCCGCTGACGAGCGCGGCCCGCAGGGCGTCGAGTATCTGTCCGCGCACGGAGTGCCGGACCGGCCGGCCCCCGGACTGCTCCACCTGGTCCACCCTCCTTTGTGCGTACGTTTGTCCGTGGGCAGCCTAGGGTCTGCCCGGCGAGCCGGGCCGCACAGGGGGTGCGCCGCCCTTCGCCAGGTGGCGCGGTGTCGCATCCCGCAGTTCAAACATCCGAATGATCGGGTAAGGTAAGGCTTACCTGCACACCCCGCATGTGTACGTCCGTGCTGCACCCCCCGCGATGCGATTCGGTGGTCCCCTGCATGACCGTCCCCGCCCTCCGGCCGTCCCCCGCCGCGCGTCCCGCCGCCGCCTCCGCCGTGGCGGACTCCTACGCACGCCTCACCGAGGTCTTCCCCTCGCTGGTCGTACGAGAGCTGACGGACCCGGCCGAGCAGGCGCCGCGCGGCGGCGGCTGGGTCGGCGCGGACGAGCTCGCCGCGGCGGGCCCCGCCCTCGACGCGTTCCTGGCCTGGGACAACGCCCAGGTGCTGCGGGACTACGGACAGCAGGCCCGCCCCGACGTGATCGCCAGCTTCGCCCTGCACCGCTACGCCTGGCCCGCCTGTCTGCTGGTGACGGTCCCCTGGTTCCTGCACCGCAGGGTGCCCCGGGTGCCGGTCGAGGACGTGTCCTTCCAACGGGTGCTGGGCCGGATGACCGTACGGGTGAAGGAATTCGCCTGTCTGCCGGGCGACCCGGCGGCGGCGCTGCCCGGCGCCCGGGTGGTCCCCGACGAGGAGGCCCTGCGCGGCGAGGTGCGGGACGCGCTCGCCGAGCACCTGGAGCCGGTCCTGGCGGGCTTCGGACCGCGGATGCGGCGGCGCGGCCACGCCCTGTGGGGCATGGCGACGGACGAGATCGTCGAGGGCCTGTGGTACCTCGCCCACCTGCTGGGCGACGAGCAGCGCGCCATGGCCGAGCTCGAACTGCTGCTGCCCGGCGCGACGGCCCCCTACCGCGCCTCCGCGGGCTTCCGCGAGCTGACCGGGCCGAACGGTGAGGCACTGCCCACCCGGGACCGCGCCACCTGCTGCTTCTTCTACACGCTGCGCCCCGAGGACACCTGCACGACCTGCCCCCGGACCTGCGACGCGGACCGGGTGAAGAAGCTGCTCGCGGAGGCCGTTACTTCCGCCTGACCGCCACGCCACCCGTGCGGGTGGCGCTGCTCGAACCCAATACCGGCCGATGGCGCGGCAGTTCGACTTATTGCCACCTATCCGCATGGTGCGGTCTCCCGATGGCGTTCTCTTGTCCCGAAACCCCTTGTGCGCCTCGCGACGTGAGCCAATATGTCGCCGAAACGCAACTGGCGCGATCCGCCGTCCGCGATCCGTCTCCACGGACGTGGTCGCCGCTGCGCTGACGCAAAGGGACCGCAAAGGGACTCCGCATGAGAATGACCGACATATCGCTGGACTGGCTGCTTCCTGGCGTCGTGATGATCGCGGGTGTCCTGGCGGCGGTCGCCGTGGTCGCACGGGGCCGGCGCGCGGGCGAGAAGGCCGCCGCGGGCAGCGAGGATTCGTGGGAACGCAGCGAGGAGCGGCGCAGAAGGAAGGAGGCCTTCTACGGAAGTGCTTCCTACGTCCTGCTGTTCTGCTGTGCGGCCGTCGCCGCCGCGCTCTCCTTCCACGGGCTGGTCGGCTTCGGGCAGCAGAACCTGAACCTGTCGGGCGGCTGGGAGTACCTGGTGCCGTTCGGGCTCGACGGGGCCGCGATGTTCTGCTCCGTTCTCGCGGTGCGGGAGGCCAGCCACGGGGACGCGGCACTCGGCTCACGGCTCCTGGTGTGGACCTTCGCCGGGGCCGCCGCCTGGTTCAACTGGGTACACGCACCAAGGGGGTTCGGGCACGCGGGTGCTCCGCACTTCTTCGCCGGGATGTCGCTCTCGGCCGCGGTGCTCTTCGACCGGGCGCTCAAGCAGACCCGCCGGGCGGCGCTGCGCGAGCAGGGCCTGGTTCCGCGTCCGCTGCCGCAGATCCGGATCGTCCGGTGGCTGCGGGCACCCAGGGAGACCTTCGGTGCCTGGTCACTGATGCTGCTCGAAGGCGTCAGGACGCTGGACGAGGCCGTGGACGAGGTCCGCGACGACAAGCGGCAGAAGGAGCAGAACCGTCTGCGCAGGCGGGAGCACGCGAAGCTGGAGCGGGCCCAGCTGAAGGCCATCAACCGGCAGCACCGCGCCTGGGGGCGCGGCCGGGGCGGCCGTCAGGTGGACGTGCAGGCGCTGGGCGCCGGCCAGCCGGGCGCGCCGCACGCCGTCGCGGAGCCCGCCATACCGGAACCCGGGCAACTGCCGCTTCGCAACAGGCCCTCCCTGCAGGCCGTGAAAGGCGCCGCAGCGCCCGGGGGCGATCCCCGGACGGTCGACCTGACCGCCGAGGACGACACCCAGGCGCTGCCCCGGCTCGATTCCCTTGAGCAGAAGCTCAAGGACCTTGAGCAGCAGTTCGGTTAGCCGGGACGGTTACCGGGGGCCCGGTCCGGCGTCAGGCGCCGGCCGGGCCTCCGTCCAGTTCGAACCAGACCACCTTGCCGGGTCCGTGCCCCTGCACCCGTACGCCCCAGGCGTCCGCGAGGGCCTGGACCAGGAGCAGCCCCCTGCCGTTGGTGTCCTCGTCACCGCCCGCGGCCACCGGCTCCGGCAGCCGGGACAGGTGGTCGTGCACCTCGACCCGCAGCGTGGACCCGGCCAGGGTCACGTGCAGTTCGGCGTCGCTCTCGGTGTGTATCAGCGCGTTCGTCACCAGCTCACTGGCCAGTAGTTCCGCGACGTCCGCGCACCCCGGGCGCCCCCAGTGCCGCAGCAGCTCACGCAGCGCGTGCCGCACTTCGGGCACCGCGGTCAGGTCGGCCCGCCCCAGTCGCCGCCGCAGCCCGGTGGCTCCGAGGCCCTGCTCGGCCGCTCCGGCCGTCCCGCTCCCCCGTACGTCCGCCGTCCCTGCCCTCGTGTCCGTCAACTCCGCCCGTACGTCCGCCGGTCCGGCCCGCAGGTCCGGCGGGCCCGCGGCCCTTACGTCCGTCGGCGTCGCACGGCCGTGTGGCACCGGACCGGTACGGCCCGGCTGTTGCCCTGTCATAACCCCCACCCACACCCCGGTTCGTCCCCTTCTCCCTCGAACACCCTCACGGAATGAATGCCCCGCTCCGGGAACGGCACTCATTCCCGGCAGGGAGGGCATGAAGACCGAGTGCCGGGGTTCGCCCCATCGCCCGAGGGGCGGCTGCCGTTCCGGGCGTACGCGGTATGCGCCTGGGGCGGCCGGGAAGGCACGACGGCGCCCGGTCCTCGCACGACGGACGGGCCGGGGTGCGGGGGCCGGGCGCCGGGCGGGTCAGGGGCGCGGCACGTTGCGCAGGTTGGAGCGGGCCATCTGGACCATCCGGCCGACGCCGCCGTCCAGCACCACCTTGCCCGCGGACAGGGCGAAGCCCTTCACCTGCTGGGCCTTGATGTGCGGCGGGATGGAGAGCGCGTTCGGGTCGGTCACGACCTCGACCAGGGCGGGGCCCTTGTGCCGGAAGGCGTCCTTCAGCGCCCCGGCCACCTGCTTGGGCTTCTCGACGCGCACCCCGTACGCCCCGCAGGCGCGGGCCACGGCCGAGAAGTCCGGGTTGGTGTTCGTGGTGCCGTACGCGGGGAGCCCGTCGACCATCATCTCCAGCTCGACCATGCCGAGCGAGGAGTTGTTGAACAGGACGACCTTCACCGGCAGGTCGTACTGGACCAGGGTGAGGAAGTCGCCCATCAGCATCGAGAAGCCGCCGTCGCCCGACATCGAGACGACCTGGCGTGCCCGGTCGGCGAACTGGGCCCCGATGGCCTGCGGCAGCGCGTTCGCCATCGAGCCGTGCGAGAAGGAACCGATGACGCGGCGGCGGCCGTTGGGCGTCAGGTAGCGGGCCGCCCACACGTTGCACATGCCGGTGTCGACGGTGAACACCGCGTCGTCGTCGGCCAGTTCGTCCAGAACGGACGCCACGTACTCGGGGTGGATCGGGGTGTGCTTCTCCACCTTGCGGGTGTACGCCTTGACGACGCCCTCCAGCGCGTCGGCGTGCTTCTTCAGCATCTTGTCGAGGAAGCGGCGGTTGTCCTTGGCGCGGACCCGCGGGGTCAGACAGCGCAGCGTCTCGCGCACGTCGCCGCACACCCCGAGTTCCAGCTTGCAGCGCCGGCCCAGGTTCTCCGGCCGCACGTCCACCTGGACGATCTTCACGTCCTTGGGCAGGAAGTCGTTGTACGGGAAGTCGGTGCCGAGCAGGATCAGCAGGTCGCACTCGTGCATGGCCTCGTAGGCGGCTCCGTAGCCGAGCAGCCCGCTCATGCCGACGTCGTACGGGTTGTCGTACTGGATGAACTCCTTGCCGCGCAGCGCGTGCCCGACCGGGGCCTTGACGCGCTCGGCGAACTCCATCACCTCGGCGTGCGCGCCCTCGGTGCCGCTGCCGCAGAACAGGGTGACCTTCTGGGCCCCGTCGATCAGCTCCGTGAGCTTGGCGATGTCCGCGTCACCGGGGCGCACCAGCGGGCGGGAGGTGATCAGGGACTGCTCCAGGGCCTCCTCGGCCACGGCCTCGCCCGCGACGTCGCCGGGCAGCGAGACCACGCCCACACCGCCCCGGCCGACCGCGTGCTGGATGGCGGACTGCACGACGCGGGGCATCTGCTTCGGGGACGAGATCAGCTCGTTGTAGTGGCTGCACTCGTCGAACAGCTTGTCGGGGTGGGTGGCCTGGAAGAAGTTGAGCCCGATCTCGCTGGACGGGATGTGCGAGGCGAGGGCCAGCACCGGGGCCATCGAGCGGTGCGCGTCGAAGAGGCCGTTGATGAGGTGCAGGTTGCCCGGTCCGCAGGAGCCCGCGCAGGCGGCGAGCTTCCCGGTGACCTGGGCCTCGGCGCCGGCCGCGAAGGCCGCGGTCTCCTCGTGCCGGACGTGTACCCAGTCGATGGCGTCGTTGCGGCGAATGGCGTCCACGACCGGGTTCAGGCTGTCGCCGACGACCCCGTACAGGCGCTGGACCCCCGCCTGTACGAGGATGTCGACGAACTGCTCGGCCACCTTCTGCTTCGCCATGACGTGGGCACCCTCTCGGTAGGACAAACTGACGATCTCACCTCGCCTGTCCATGAACCCACGAAATATGCGGTTTTGCCTCCCAGGTATCCCCGTCCCACGGGCCTCCCGGGACCCCCTGGCTCCCCTACTCCTCCCAGACGGCGACCGCCGTGCGGTCGTCCGCGTACCCCTTGACCCGCAGCGTGACGTCCGCGAGGAACGTGGCCAGGCCGGGCGGGGACGGCCGGCCGGCCCAGCGGCGGGTGAGCTCCGCCGCCAGCGCCGGCTCGCCCCGCACCGGTTCCGCGAGACCCGCACTGGCCAGCAGCAGGACGTCACCCGACCGGGCGACCGAGGCACGGAACCGGAAGGGCGAGGTGGGCGGCACGCTGTCCACGTACGGGGAGGGCGGGGTGGTGATGCCGAGGTCCATGGTGAGCCGGTCACCGTCCAGACCCTCCTCGGGCGGCGCACCTTCCACTTCGTCCGCGCCCTGTGCCGGTACGGAGCCGAAGCCGACCACCGGCGCACCCGTGAGGGCGTCGGGGCCGGGCTCCGGGGGCTCGATGTCCTGCCACACCCCGTCGCGCAGCCGGAACAGGCCACCGTCGCCGACGCCGAACCAGATGCGGGTGCGGCACTCCGGGTCGGCGGAGAGCAGTAGACAGCGCAGGTGGGCGGTGTGCTCCTCCGGTTTGAGGCCGAGCTCGGCCGCCTGTGCGCGGAGCTTGCCGTAGCTGCGGTCGGTCAGCCGGTGCAGGCCCGACTTGAGGTCGCCGCGGCGTCCGGCCCTTATGTCCTCGGCCAGCCTGGCGTGACTGCGGCCGACCGCGCCGGCGATCCACCGGCAGGCGTCCGCGGCGGCGAGGTGCGCGCCGTCGGCTGCGCGGACCCCGCTGGCGACGGCAACCAGGACGAGCCCGCCGGGGCCTTCGCCGAAACGGGCGGTGAGCAGGGCGTCGCGGCGTGGCTCGCCGCGGTACCTGGCGGAGTCCCCGCGCACGGACGCGGCCCGCAGGGTGTACGTCCCGTACCGCGCGCCGTCGAGCACGGTGTCCGCGACGAGCCCGTCCAACTGCTGCGGATCGGCGGCCGCGAGCGCGGTCGGCTCGGCCTCGTAGGTGGGCGGACCGTCACCGACGTACCCGAGGAAGGGCCGCGGGGCGGCGGGCGGCGGAGCCGGGGGGCCGGCGGCGGTGGCGCCGCGGCGCGCACCACCTGCGCGACCGAAGCGGCCGGACCGGCCGGCCCGGCCGGCGCCGCCGGGGGCGGGCGCGGTCCCCTGACCACCGCTCCAGGGCGGAAAGGCGGTCGGCAGCGGCGGAACGTCGCGCAGGGGTCCGTCGGCACGGGGATCGGTGACGGCGGCCGAGGTGGGTGCGGGGGTGGGGGCGGCCGGGGGCGCGGGTTCGGCTGCGGGTGCGGGTGCGGGTGCGGGGTCAGGTTCGGCGTGGACGTCTGGTTTCGCGTCGGCGTCGGGCCTCGCGTCCGCCGGGTCTGCGGCCTCGGTGGGATTCGCCGTGGCGCCGGAGGGCTGGGTCGACGGTGCACCCGCGCCGGGGGCCGGACTCGTCACCGTCGTCGCGTCCGGATCGGGATCGTTCGGCGGCACGGACCGAAGCCCCGGTTCGTCCCACAGGCGACGGGTGCGGTGGCGGTCCTGACGGGCACCGGGGGCGCCTGGCGGACCGGGCGGCGCAGGGGGCGGGCCCCAGGTCGATGAGGCGGCCGACGTCTGGTCCGTACGCGATGCGCCGTCCGCCCTCCCGAAGGGAAACGCCGACACGTCCGCCGCGCCGGACACGGGCTCAGCGGGCGGCACGGGCGTCACGCCCGACACGGGCACCGCGGGCGGCGCAGGTGGCACAGGTGGCACAGGCTGCGCAGGTGGCACGCGTGGAGCGTGCGTTCCCGCCCGTTGCGCCGTGCTCGCGTCCGTGGGTTCCGCGGCCTCGGCGGGCCCCTCTTCGGGGCGCGCGTCCTGGAGGTCGGGGCCGGGGTCGAGGTCGAGGACGGGGCCGGGGTCGGGCTCGGGGTCGGCCCCGCTCCCCCACTCCGACCAGTCGGCGCGGCCTGCCGTGCCCGCCTCCCGTTCCGCGCCCTCGCCGCGATCACCCTCGGCTCGGCCAACTCCCTTTCTGCGGCGCGGGGCCGGCAGCCAGGCGTCCCAGGCGCCGGACCGGTCCTGGGCGGGATCCGGTTCCGGCGCCGGGGGCCCGTCGACGGCATGGCCGCCGGGCGGGGACGGCTGCTCCAGGGCTTCGGGGCCGCCGGACGGGGGTGGCTGGTCCAGATGTTCCGGAGGCTCCGGGGGCTCCGGGGGCTCCGGGGGCTCCCACGGCGCGCGGGGGCGCGGGCCTGCGAAAGGGCCGTGGCGGCCCGGGAGTCCGGGCCACCCGGGTTCGTCGCGCGGTGGCTGTGCGGGCGGTGCCGGTGGTGCCGGTGGTCCCGGCGGTTCCGGTTTCTCCTCCGGCCGCCGGCCGGAGATCACGCCGGGCACCGAGTCGAAGTGGTCGTCCACGGTGCGGTCCTGACCCGGCTCCGGGTCGGTTTCCGGGGTGGCCTCGTCGTACAGCCTGTCCCACCAGTCGTCCTCGGCGTGCGTGCGCCGCTCCCCCTGCTGACTCATGCCCCTATTGTCCACCGCTGAGGCGATTCGGAAACGGGGCAGGACGAAAAAAGGGGCCCGCCGGGCGACCCCACCCCCCACGGGAAGGGTGTGCCCGGCGGACCGGTCGTGGCGTGTGCGCGGGTGACGTACGGCTAGCGCACGTCGTAGGCGCGGACCACGAGCTGGGTGACGGAGTTGCCGTGCGTGTCCGTCAGTTCGGTCTTGAGCGTGACCGGCTTTCCGGCCGCCCCCGCATGGTCGACGACCGCGGTCCAACTGCCGCCCGACTTGACCACCTTGGACTCCGTCCAGGTCGCACCGTCGTCGTAGGAGTAGGACAGGGCGGCCGTCTTGATCGCGCCGGGTGTGTAGCCGGCGTGCCCGGAGGCACTGAGCGTGATCTTCTGGCCGTTCGCCGCGGGGAGCGTCTTCAGACCGTCAGCCGCCACGCCGTAGCGCGGGAAGATGATCGGGAGCGGCACGGAGTAGGTGTCCTCGTCCAGTTGCGAGATGAACTTCCAGGTGGTGCTGACCGCGGTCGAGCGCTTCCACCCGGCAGCGGGCAGTCCGATCTTCCGTACCTCCTGGCTGAGTTCGTAGGTTCCCTTCTCCGCCGGGACCTCGAAGACTCCGCTCGGCCAGCCGGAGTCACCGATGAGCTCACCGTCGCGCTTGAGACTGAGCGAGCCGATGTCACCGAAGCTGCCCTGGACCGCCCAGTGTTGGCTGTCGCCCCACATCGCGTCGGCGAAGCCGATGAGGTTGCCCTGGCGTTCGGAGACCAGCACCGGCTTGTCCTGGTCGTCGCGCGGGGCGGTGGGGGCGACGACTCCGTCGTACCAGGAATCGGTGAGCCGCTGCCCGGAGCGCAGCACCCGGTTCGGGGCGACCATCAGCTCACCGAACGGGAAGCTGCTGCTCAGCGTGCGGCCCCAGCCGGAGCCGTCGGCGCTGTAGAGATCGGTGCGCCTGCCCGGGGCGGGTACCGGGTCGGCGAGTGCGGAGAGAAAGACCCGGCTGCCGTCCGGACGCAGCGCGTCGACGGATTCGATGAAGTCACCCGCGACGCCCATGGACCCGAGGCCGGACTCCACCGCGGCCAGCTTGCGGTCCGAAGTTCGGTAGTTCCGGGCCGACTTGAGGGGGCCCTCCTCCTGGAAGGCGAGGTTGTAGACGTACGGGCTGCGGGCGGTGCCCTGCCAGTCGAGGGTGACGGCGCCCTGCGCGGTCCTGGCCTTGAGGTCCTTGCCCTCCGCCGCGGGTACGGCGAGGAGGGGAATCACGGACGAGCCGGTGAGTCCGGCCGACGGGTACCAGGTGCCGGCGGACGGGCGGTACGTCAGCACGGTCAGTGCCCCGGCGTCGCGGGCGTTCTTGGCGAGCGCGCTCAAGTCGGGCGCCGTGTCCGGTACTTCGACGAGGGCGATCCGGCCCTTGGGGTCGGCCGCCTTGAGCTCCTGCACGGTGCCCTTGCCCGCGTCGACGACTGCGGCGCTGCCCCTGCCGTCGAGGTTGACCGAGCCGGTTCCGCCGGTGACGGCGTGCAGGGCAGGGCCGCCCCGTACCGCCAACCGGTCGAGGAGCGGGGCGTACAGCCGCCAGTAGCTGCCGAACTCGAAGTCGCCCTTGGTCGCGCGGCCCTGGACGTCGGCGAAGTAGCCGGTGACGCCGCGTCCCGCGCTGACCGTGCCGGAGTGCCGCCAGGTGTTCTTCCAGGAGCGGTTGAAGGCGAACGTGGTGCTGCGCCGCTCGCCGGGCCGGTCGGTGCTGACGTTCAGCCGGTGGGCCTTGCGTGCGTCGAGGACGACGGTGGTGTCCTCCTTGACCTCCAGCTGCGGGTGGGCCAGGTAGCTCAGCGAGCCCACGGCCCGCCCGGTGGCGTCACCGGCGTCGGGCGTGGTCACGAAGGAGGAGAGGAAGTACGAGCCGGGCCTGACCTCGTAACGCTGTTCCGCCTGACCGTCGTTGGAGCGGATCTCGCCGCTCTCGTCGTCGGTGCCGATGACGTCGAGGGTGCTCGGCCCGGCAGCCGGCCTGCCCGCGCGGTCGATGAGCTTGACCCGCAGGGTGACCGTCCGGGGCTGCACGTACAGCGAGAACGGGGTGGAGACGGTGAGGCCGCCGCGCGCGGTGGCCAGCACCCGGCCGGTGACGTCGCCGTACTGGGCGCGGTCGAGGCGCGCGGACGGGTCGAGGGTCAGCGGCACCTGGACGGTGGCGCGGGCCGGGACGGTGACCTGGTCCTTGCCGAGGCGCGCGATCCGCGAGCCGATCCGGGAGCCGTCGTTGCCGGTGGGCTGCTGGAGGGTGAGGTCCAGGGTGACCGGGCGGTCGGTGACGTTGGTGTACGGCACGTCGACGACGGTGCGGTCGCTGCTGTGCTGCGGCCAGTTGAAGGTGCCGCCCTGGACCGCGGGGGCGCCGGTGACCTTGTTGCCGAGCGCGGCCTTGATGTCGAGGCGCCCGCCGCCGGTCTCGCGCACGTCTCCCGGGACGACCTTCGCGGAGGAGACCAGGGCCGCCTTGATCTGCTGGGCGGACCAGTCGGGGTGGGCCTGCTTGACGATGGCGGCGGCGCCCGCGACGTGCGGGGCGGCCATCGACGTACCGGACATGGCCTGGTACGCGTACACGCCCCGGCCGCCCGCGGCCGCGGCGGAGATGGCGACGCCGGGGGCGGCGATCTCCGGCTTCAGGGTGTGGCCGGTGACGGACGGGCCCCGGCTGGAGAACGGGGCGGTGGAGTCGTCGCGGTCGACGGCGCCGACGGTGAGGACACCCGGCGCGCAGCCGGGCGAGGACACGGAGTTCAGCCGCGGGCCCAGATTGCCGGCGGCCACCACGAAGAGCGTCTGCCTGCTCTTCGCGAGTTCCTCGGCCGCGACGCTCAGCGGGTCGGTGCAGTCGGTGGGTTCGGGGCTGCCGAGGCTCATGGAGACGACGTCGGCCCGCTGGTCGACGGCCCACTGCATGCCCGCGATGATCCACGACTCGGCGCCCGAACCACCGTCGTTGAGTACCTTGCCGTTGAGGAGCTCGGTCCCGGGGGCGACGCCCTTCATCCTGCCGCCGCTCGCCGCGCCGGAGCCGCCCACGGTGGAGCTGGTGTGGGTGCCGTGCCCCTGGACGTCCCCGGTACCGGCGGAGTCGGTGAAGTTCTTGGCCGCGGCGATCCGGCCCGCGAGGTCGGGGTGCTCCGCGTCGGCGCCGGTGTCGAGGACGGCGACCTTGGTGCCCTTGCCGTCGAGTCCCGCGGCCCACGCCGACGGCGCGTTGACCTGCTTGGTCGACCGGTCGAGCGTGCCGGCGACCTTGCGGTCGAGCCACAGCTTGGCGAGGCCGGAGGCGGCGCGCGAGCGGACGTTCGTGACGTCGGCCCAGAAGTCGGCGGCCTTGGCCTTGTCCGCCTTGAGGGCGACACCGCCGACGGGCGCCAGGACCGTACCGCGGGTCGCCGCGCGCGGGACCGGGGGCAGGGCACGGGAGACGTTCACGGACTTGTCGTACACGGCGATCAGCGGCAGCGACTTGACGTGCGCGTCGTCGTAGCCCTGCCTGATCAGCCCGGAGACGTTGAAGAGTTCCCGGTCCACGCGGCCCGACGCGAGGGCGCCGGCCGCCGCTTCGGGGAAGACGTACAGGTCCTTGGCGCGCCCGGAGGTACGGGTCTGCAGGAGCGGCACCGTGCCGTCCGGGCCCGGCAGCGCGGTGGCGGCCTCCGCGGCCCCCGAACTCCCCTGCCGCACCTGCACCTTGTCGCCTGTGACGAGGGTGACGACGACGGCCTTGGCCGCCCCGTCGCCCGCCTTCGCGGCTCCGGCGATCGGTCTCTTCCCTGCCGCCGGGTCCGTGGGCACGGAGGCTGCCACGGACGGGGCGACCGCGGTGACGGCGAGGACGGCGGCGGTGGCCGCTCCCAGCGCCGTGCGCGATATCGGACGCATCTTGCTCCCCAGGTCGGTCCAGCACGATCCAAGTCGGCCCGGTCCACGGGCTGATGACCGGTGGCGACAGGTTGGCAGAGGTGCAGGTGGTGCGGTGATGATGTAGTGAGGCGGGTTTGTGCCGTGGCTCATTCCCGCCAGCCGTGGGAAAGGGATGGGGAGAGTGCTGAGGTGCTGAGTGCGATAGGGCTCGACGAGGCCCAGGAGTCGACATACCGGACGCTGGTCGCCGTCGGGGCGGCCGACGTGTCCGACCTGGCGCACCGGCTGGGAACCACCGAGACGGACACCGAGCGGGCGCTGCGCCGGCTGGAGCGGCAGGGGCTGGCCGCGCAGTCCTCCTCCGGTACGGAGCGGTGGGTGGCGGCGCCGCCGGGAGTCGCGCTGGGCGCCCTGCTGACCCAGCAACGGCATGAGTTGGAGCAGGCGGAGTTGGCGGCGGCACTGCTCGCGGAGGAGTACCGGGCCGAGGCGTCCGAGCCCGCGGTGCACGACCTGGTGGAGGTCGTGACGGGGGCGAGCGCGGTCGCGCACCGGTTCACGCAGTTGCAGCTGGGGGCGGTGGAGGAGGTGTGCGCCCTGGTGACCGGGCACCCGGTCGCGGTCACCGCGCACGAGAACGCCGCCGAGGAGCGGGCCACCGCCCGCGGGGTGTCGTACCGGGTGGTCGTCGAACGGGAGGTGCTGACGCTGCCACGCGGGGTGCTGGAGCTGACGGCCGCCCTCGGCAGGGACGAACAGATCCGGGTCGTCGACCGGGTCCCGACCAAACTGGTCGTCGCCGACCGGGCGTTGGCGATGGTTCCGCTGACCGGCCGGGACGCGGAGCCCGCGGCGCTGGTGGTGCACGCGAGCGGGCTGCTGGAGTCATTGACCGGGCTGTTCGAGGCGGTGTGGCGGGAGGCGCGGCCGGTGCGCCTGGAACGGCAGGGGCCGGGCCCGGCCGGACTCCCCGTGGCCGTGCCCGACACGGGCCCCGACGGGGTGGACCTCCAGATACTGTCGCTGCTGCTGGCCGGCATGACGGACGCGAGTGTGGCGAAGCAGCTGGATGTGGGGCTGCGGACGGTGCAGCGCAGGGTGAAGGGGCTGATGGAGGCGGCGGGGGTCACCACCAGGCTGCAACTGGGCTGGCACGCCTACGAACGGGGCTGGGTGGGGCGGTAGCCCCTACCCGGGGACCGGCCAGGCGCGCCGGCCCCTACCCGCGGATCGGCGCGACCGTGCCGAGCAGGAGGTGGCGGGTGGCGTACGAGCGCCAGGGGCGCCATGCCCCGTCGTCCGGGCCGCCGGGCAGTGCCACGTCCGGATCACCGAGCGCGCGCATCCGGATCACGGCGGCGCAGTGCGCGTCCACCCCGGGGACCGCGGTCAGGGCGCGGGCCGCCTCGTCCCGGTCCGCTCCCGGATCGAGCCGTACGGAGCCCTCGGCAATGGCGGTCGCCAGGGGGCCGGCGGCCAGGTCACCGGTGAGGTCGCCCGGGGCCGGGAAGAGGCGGTCGAGGGATCCGCAGGGCTCGGGGAGGGGGTTCCCGAAGGCCTCGACCAGATCGGCGGCCCTGTCCCTGCCGACCCGGGCGCGAACCGCGATCTCGTCCGGGTCGGCGGCGCCCGGCGAGCGCAGCCCTGGACGGGCCTCCACCAGGGGGGCCAGCCGGGGGTCGGCGCCGAGGCGCTCGTCGACGGCGTACGGGTCGGCGTCCAGGTCGAACAGGCGGCGCAGACGCTGCACGGCGGTGGTGAGGTCACGGAGGTCGGAGAGGTTGATCCGGGCTTCGAGCCAGCCCGGGTGAGGGGCCTCGTCCACGGACACCACGGCTGTGCCGTGCGGCAGGCGCAGGGAGCGCCGGTAGGTGCGGGCACCCGGCTCGCCGAGGACCTCCTCGACCCGGGGGACGGCCTCCTGTGCGAGGAGGTCGAAGACCTGGCGGGCGGCGTAAGGGCCCCGGTAGGCGAGGCGCAGCGGCACGCCGGCACCGGCGTGCCCGACGGTCGGGGCGGCGAGCCGGGTGCCGCGCTCCCCGCGCAGCTCGCTCGGAGTCCGCGCGTAGACCTGGCGCACCGTGTCGTTGAACTGCCGCACGCTGGCGAACCCGGCGGCGAAGGCGATCTCCGTGATCGGGAGACCGGTGGTCTGGAGCAACACCCGGGCGGTGTGGGCGCGTTGGGCGCGGGCCAGGGCAACGGGGCCCGCGCCGAGTTCGGCCGTGAGCTGTCGCTGCACCTGGCGCGTGCTGTAGCCGAGCCGTCCGGCCAGGCCGGGCACGCCCTCGCGGTCCACCACCCCGTCACCGATCAGCCGCATCGCGCGCCCGACCACGTCGGCGCGCACGTTCCACTCGGCGGAGCCCGGCACCGCGTCCGGGCGGCAGCGGCGGCAGGCCCGGAAGCCGTTGCCCTGGGCCGCGGCTGCCGTCGGGTAGAAGCGGACGTTGTGCCGCTTGGGTGTGACCGCGGGGCAGCTGGGGCGGCAGTAGATCCCGGTGGTCGTCACCGCGAAGAAGAAGACCCCGTCGAACCGGGCGTCCCGGCTGCTCACGGCCTCGTACCTGGTCGCGGTGTACGCACTCTCCGCGGGGTCGTCGAGGCGGCGCCGTTTGTCGGGGCCACGCCGCCCGTCGGGGCCGTGCCGCCCGTCGGGGTTTCGGCGGGTCTCCTCCTGGTTGTCCTCGTACGCGGTCATGCGTCCAGTGTGCGTCCGGGGCCGGGCCGGGGCTCGCGGGATTCGGACATCGAGGCCCGGCGGCGGCTCACGGGACTCGGATGTCGAGACCCGCGGCGAAACGCGGGGGCGACGCCCTCGCGGAGGGCGGCGGCGGTGTGACCGTCGCTCCGCCGGAAGGCGCCCGCCGGCCCGACGGGGAGCGAGCGCCCCTGCGCCGCGGGGCGGCCGCCGCTTCCCCCGCGGACGCGTCTACCGCGCCCGGCCGCCCCGCTTCGCCGCACTGTTGGCCCGGCCCTCGGCCCCCTTCTGTTTCCAGTCGCGCCGGATCTCCTGGCGCAGCCGTGCGTCGCTCTTCGCGACGATGCGGCGGTTCTCACGGATCAGCTTGCGCCAGCTCTCCAGCCGCCGTTCGGGGAGCGATCCGTCCTCGATCGCCGCGAGCACCGCGCAGCCGGGCTCGACCTCGTGCCCGCAGTCGTGGAAGCGGCAGTTCCCCGCCAACTCACCGATCTCCGAGAACACTTGGCCGACCCCCGCCTCGGAGTCCCACAGCCCGACACCGCGCAGTCCGGGGGTGTCGATGAGCACTCCCCCGCCGGGCA
Source organism: Streptomyces sp. NPDC091272 (assembly GCF_044757485.1). NCBI lineage: Bacteria > Bacillati > Actinomycetota > Actinomycetes > Kitasatosporales > Streptomycetaceae > Streptomyces > Streptomyces sp. NPDC091272. The sequence continues at coordinate 457,484 of NZ_JBIVVC010000001.1, read as the reverse complement.
GCACGAGCAGGTTGCGGGTCGTGGTGGTGTGCCGGCCCTTGCCGTCTACGTCCCGGGCCGCCCGCACCTCCATCACGTCGGAGCCGAGCAGGGTGTTGGCGAGGGTCGATTTCCCCGCGCCGGAAGCGCCGAGCAGCACGCTGGTGCCGTCGGCGACGACCGCCGCGAGGACGTCGAGCCCCTGCCCCGTCCCGGAGCTCACCGCCAGCACGTCGACGCCGGGGGCGGCCGTCCCGACGTCCTCGACGAGGTAGGAGAGTCCGACGGGATCCGGTACGAGGTCGGCCTTGGTGAGGACGACGACGGGCCTGGCCCCCGACTCCCACGCCAGGGCCAGGTACCGCTCGATCCTGCCGAGGTCCAGCTCGACGGCGAGCGAGACCGCGATGATCGCGTGGTCGACGTTGGCGGCGAGGATCTGCCCCTCGGACCGCTTGGATGAGGTGGAGCGTACGAAAGCGGTCCGGCGCGGCAGCAGCGCCCGGATCAGCTGCGGGTCGCCGGCGGGCTCGACGGCCGCCCAGTCACCCGTGCAGATGACGCGCAGCGGGTCGTGCGGGGTGACCAGCGCGGTGTCGGCGCGGATCAGCCCGTCCGCGGTGAAGACGTCGGCCTGTCCGCGGTCGACCCGCACGACCCGGCCCGGCAGCAGTCCCTGCTCGGCGTACGGGGCGAAGCAGGTCTCCCAGTCCGCGTCCCAGCCGTGGGCGGCGAGGGCGGAACCGTGGGTGGACATGCCGGATGAAGAAGCGTGGAACAAGGGGAAACCCTTCCGTGGGCGGCCCCGGCGACGCGCGCGTCGCGCGCGGAGGTGGAGAGGTGGTCAGCCGGAGGCCACAGGGGTGGACACGAGGAACTGCTGAATGCGGGCAGCGCCCGCCGACGTGACAGTCATCAATGTCCTCACCTCCTGCTCCTCAACGAGAGCCCTCGTCCGCACGGGGTGCGCGGCTCGGCGCCGCGTCCCGGAACGAGGGAAACGTTAGCTCCGTCCCGGGCGCGGTGCCACCGGTTATTCGACCGGGCACGGCACCGGCGCCCCGACCGCGCGGCCCTGCCGTTCAGAGGTGCCGGGTGAGGACCTGCGCCACCATGTCGAGCGCCACGTGCAGTTCGAGCAGTTCGTGCGCCTCCAGCTCGGCGTCCAGTCCCGGGCTCTCGGAGCTCAGCGTGATCCGCCGGTCCTCCTCGTGGACCTCCAGCCGTACGTCGGCGCTCTCCCCCGACGGCAGCGCGAGGGTGACCGTGGCGGCGGTGGGCATCGGCCGCAGGAAGGTGATCTCGGAGTCGGAGCGCCGCAGCTGCGCGGTCAGCTCGCGGGGGGTGCTGCGCGAGGCGCGGTGCAGGTGGGAGTGGTGCAGGGCGATCTGGAGGAAGTCGGAGAGCTCCTCCGCTGTCTCCAGCCGGTCCGCGTCGGGCAGGTCCTCGATGAGGAGCGCCGCGATGCTCCGGTACGCACCGGCGAGCTGCCAGGCCACGGTGGTCAGCGGTCCGGGGTCGGCGGTGTCGTCGACGAACGGGGCGATGATCTCGCCCGCCGGACGCGCCACCTTCTCGGCCGCCTCCGCCGTCAGGGTGTCCGGGCGCGGCGCGGGGGCCGCGTCACTGTCGTTCCTGTCGATGCCGCGCTCCCGCAGGACCTCGTGCACCGCCGCGCGGGAGATCCCGGCGAGGGAGGCCAGCTCGGTGGCGTTGCGGGTGCCGGTACGCCAGGCGGCCTCGATGCGCTCGGCGCGGTTCTCGTCGGTGCTCTCGTGCAGGGCGTGCAGCGCGTCCAGCCGGGCACCTTGGGTTTCGTATGCGCTCATAACGGTCAAGGTAGGCGGAATCACCCGGCAGGTACGGCAGCACCGCGCCGCACCGCCCGCATGGCGGGGGTGCGGCGCGGTGAGGGTCGTCCGGGGCGCCGGGGGGTTACTCGGCGCCCACCGCGTGCAGGAAGGTGCGGAACTTGGCCGCTGTCTCCGCCGTCTCCGCCTCGGGCTCGGAGGCGGCGACCACGCCCGCGCCCGCGTACAGCCGCAGGGTGCGCTCCCGCGCCTCGGCGCAGCGGATGGTGACGACCCACTCGCCGTCGCCGTCCGCGTTGCCCCAGCCGATCATGCCGGTGAAGAAGCCGCGGTCGAACGGCTCGGTCTCCGCTATGACTTGACGCGCCGTCAGGGTAGGCGTGCCGCAGACCGCGGGCGTCGGGTGGAGGGCGGACGCGAGTTCGAGCGCGGAGGCGGCGCTGCTCTCGGGAAGGGTGCCGGTGACCGTGGTGGAGAGGTGCCACATGGTGGCGGTACGGATCAGGGTCGGCTTGGCGGGCACGTCGAGCGTGGTGCAGAACGGCGCGAGCGCCCCGTGCACGGCGTCGACCACCACGGCGTGCTCGTGCAGGTCCTTCGCCGAGGAGAGCAGGGCCGCCGCCCTGCGGACGTCCTCGGCGAGGTCGTCGCTGCGCGGCGTGGACCCGGCGAGCGGGTTGGCGACGACCTTGTTGCCACGCCGGGAGACGAGGAGTTCGGGGCTGGCGCCGATCAGGTTGCTGTCCGGCCCGGTGGGCAGTGCGAACGTGTACCCGGACGGGTCACGGCGGGCGAGGCGCTGGAGCATCACCGGCAGGTCGAGCGGTGCGTCGGCGGTGAGTTCGAGGGTCCGCGCGAGGACGACCTTGCTGAACTCGCCGCGCCACATGCGGTCCACGACGGCGGCCACGCCGGCCCCGTACACCTCCGGCGACGGCACCGGCGTGACGTCCCACTCGGTCGCCGCGGGCAGGTCCGCGGGCAGGGCGATCAGCGGGTCGTTGACGAGCGGCGGCGCGTCCTGCACGAACTCGGGCACGGCGAGGGCCGCGGGCGCGCTCTGGTCGAACGGTACGGCGCCCATGACGACCGGGTTCCCGTGTCCGTCCCGCCGGGCGGCGGCGAGGGTCTCGGCGACGCGCTGCGCCAACGGAGTCTGCCCGTGCGGTACTTCACGCGCGGGGCCGTCGGCGAGCAGGGTGCGGGTGGGGGTGGCGAGGAAGCGGGCGCCCTGGCTGTAGGCGTCCAGCAGTCCGGTGGCCGCGCCGACGGCAGGGTGCGCCGCCTCGGCGGAGTGCCGTCCGCGCGGGGTGGGGACGGCGGGGGTGGCTGTGGCGACTACGGGCGCCGTCGACACGGTGTCCACGGGGTCTCCAATGCTCGTGAGGGTGTGGGGGCGGGAGCGAGAGAGGGGAGGCGGATCAGCGGAGGGTCGCGCCGCCGTCGACGTAGATGTCCTGCATGGTGATGTGGCGTGCGCGGTCGGACGCGAGGAAGAGCACGGCGTCCGCGATGTCCTCGGGCCCGGCGATGCGGCCGAGCGGTATGCCGGTCTTGAACGACGCCAGGTCGCCCTCGACGACACGGCGTTCGGCCTCCGGGTCGCCCTCCCACATACCGCGCTGCATGGGGGTGTCGGTGGATCCCGGTGCGACGACGTTGCAGCGGACGCCACTGCGGGCGACCTCCAGGCCCAGGCACTTGGTGAACATCGCCGCGGCGGCCTTGGAGGCGGCGTACGCGGCCATGCCGGTACGCGGAATGCCGGCCGCGTTGGACGCGACGGTGACGATGCAGCCCTTGCGGCGCTCGGTCATGCCGGTGGCGGCGGCGCGTGAGGTGTGGAAGACGCCGGTGGTGTTGACGGCGAAGGTGTCGGCCCAGTCCTGGTCGGTCAGCTCGGTGGCCGGGGCGGTGCGCAGGATCCCGGCGACGTTCACCAGCAGGTCCAGCGGGCCCAGTTCGGCCTCGACGCGGGCGATCGTGTCGTTCACGGCGTGGGCGTCCGTGACGTCGAGGGGGTACGCGACAACCCTGCCCGCGCCCTCCGTGCCGTCGGGGCCCCCGAGGGACTTGGCGAGCGCCTCGACCCCGTCGGGCACCCGGTCGGTGGCGGCCACGGTCGCACCCCGGGCCACCAGTGCGCGTACGACCGCCTCGCCGATACCCTGGCCGGCCCCGGTGACGAGCGCGACACGACCGGCGAACTCACCCTCCGGGCGCGGCGGTTCGGACGGCGTACGCGACGGTATGTGCTCAGGCATGCAGGACCCTCCCTCGACTTCTTAGGTGAGCCTAACCTAACGCACTTCGAAGATCGAGAGGGACCCCGCCCCCGCCGGGAGAAGCACGGGCACCGCGCCGGGAGGGACGGCCGCCCCGCCGGGAGTGACGGGCCGTCGCCGCCGGGAGCGCCGGGGCCGGAGTTGCCCGGAGCGCCGGGGCCGGAGTTGCCCGAAGTGCCGAGGCCGGAGTTGCCGATAGCGCCGGGCCCGAGTTGCCGTTCCGGCAACAAGTTTTGCCGCGGGAACGCGGTGCGCCGATGCTTTCCCCATGACAGAGACGAACGGTGCACCCACCGACGACGCCGACCGGACCGCCCCCGCCACCGACGCCGAGTTCTGGGACAACCGGTACTCCGAGAGCGACCGCATCTGGAGCGGCAACCCCAACACCGTGCTGGTCCGCGAGGTCGCGGGCCTCACCCCCGGCCGGGCACTGGACCTCGGCTGCGGCGAGGGCGCCGACACCGTCTGGCTGGCCCGCCAGGGCTGGCAGGTCACCGGCACCGACATCTCCCGCGTCGCGCTGGGCAGGGCCGCCGAGCACGCGGCGGACGCGGGCGTGAGCGAGCGCGTCGACCTCCAGTGGCACCGGCTCGGCGACTCGTTCCCCGCGGGCTCCTTCGATCTGGTCTCCGCCCAGTTCCTGCACTCCGAGGGCGACCTGCCGCGCCTCGACATCCTGCGGACGGCCGCCGCCGCGGTCGCGCCCGGCGGGACGCTCCTGATTGTCGGGCACGCCGGCTGGGCCACCTGGCAGCTGGACAACCCGCCCCTGCCCGACGTGCACTTCGACACCCCGGACGAGATCGTGAGCGCCCTCGAACTCAAGGGCCCCCGCTGGGAGTTGCTGATCGCCGCCGAACAGGACCGGGTCCAGAACGGACCGGACGGCACCCCCGGGGCCCGTACCGACAACACGGTGATGGCACGCCGGCTGCCGTGAGCACCACCCGCGCCGCGTGACGGGTGGCACGGCGCGCCCGGCGCGCCGCACACCCCCGCGTGCTCCGGTTCCACTACCCGGCCCGAGCGGCTGCGTCAACCCGGAGCCGGTGGCACGCGCCCATGGCGGCGTACATGAGCAAAGCTTGCTCCATGGAACTGCTGCCGCACGGTTACACCAACCACACCACCCACCACGCCGGCGTCGTGACCAAGACGTACAAGGGCCGGGACGCCAGGCGCAGGATGGAGCGCGAGGCCGCGGCCCTGTGCGGGCTGGAGACGCTGGGGGTGCTGCTGCCGGTCCCCCAGCTGATCGGCTGCACCGGCGAGAGCCTGAGCATGACCTTCCTGGACGGCGTGCACGGTCAGGACCTGATCGAGGCCGGCTGGGCGCAGGACGTACTGGCCGCCTGCGGCGCGGTGTTGCGGGCGGTGCACTCGGTGGACGCCTCCGAGGTCTTCCCCCGGGCCAGGGGCGGTTCGGTGATCGTGCACGGGGACTTCGGACCGAACAACCTGCTGCTCACCGACGACGCCTCGCGGGTCACCGCACTGCTGGACTGGGAGTGGTCGCACGCGGGCGACCCCCTGGAGGACCTGGCGTGGTGCGAGTGGATCGTCAGGACCCACCACCCGGAACACCTCCCCGCGCTCGACGGGTTCTTCGACGCGTACGGCCACCGGCCCGACTGGCGCCTACGGCACCGGGCGATGACCGACCGGTGCCGCGAGCTCGTCGACTTCCAGCCGCACCGGGTGGGGCTGCTGATCGCCACCGAGGGCTGGACGGAGTGAGGCCGGGAGGTGACCTACCGTCAGGCTGCTCTTGGGGGACGCATTTTCGTCACGCGTCCAGGGCTGCCAGCACCTTGGCCTCGACGTCGGGATCGAGTCCCACCACCGGCCGGTCGGCGCGCTGCGGAGCCACCCGGCCCAGGGTGTTCAGCCACGCCCAGGTGTCCGCCACCGTCTCGGCCACCGGACGGCAACTCAGCCCGGTGGCCAGAGCCTTGGAGACGTCGGCACGGTGAATCGTGTCGTGGTCCTCGCCCGGCGGCACCCACACCGGGAGCTGCGTCCAAGGCTCGACGCCGTGGGCGAGAATCAACTCCGGTGCTGCCCAGCGGAGTTCCACGCTTCTGGCACCGGCCACGCGCACGCACGCCGCCAGCAGCTCCCCCGTAGTGGTGTGCCCCTCGGGGGACACCAGGAGGTAGGGACCGGACAGACCCGACTCCATCGCGTCCAGCATCCACACCGCCATGTCGCGTGCGTCGATGTACTGGAGGGGCAGCTCCTGCGGCCCCGGGGCCAGCACCGGGCCACCGCGGGCGACCCGGTTCAGCCACCAAGGGAGGCGGCCGATGTTCTCGCCGGGCCCGATGATCAGCCCGGCCCGCACCAATACCGTACGGTCAGCGCCGAAGGCCTCCTCCGCGGCGACTTCACCGGCCCGCTTGACCTGCGCGTAGCCCTCGTCGCCCGGATCGACCAGCGGGCCGTCCTCCGCCTGGTGCGGCGGGCAGGGGTGGGCGTACACCGACCGCGAGGATACATAGACGTAGCGTGCGGCGTGCTCGGCGAGCAGTGCGGCCGAGTGCCGCACGGCGCGGGGGTCACCCGACCAGGTGTCGAGCACGGCGTCCCACCGGGCCCCGTCGCGGACGGTGTCCTCCAGTGCGGACAGGTCGCCGAGGCGGTCGCCGTGGAGTGCTGTCACGCCGGGCGGCGGGGCGTGCTCGCCGCGGTGGAAGACGGTCACTTCCCAGCCCCTGGCGAGAGCGTCCTCGGTCGCCGCCCGCCCCACGAACTCGGTGCCGCCGAGTATCAGTAGCTTCATACCGCCGATCATCCCCGAGGGCACGCCCCAGGTCCCGGGCGGCGAGTGCGCCCTGGGCGGAATGCGCACGGGGCCCGCACCGCAGCCGCCCACGGACCACCCCAGAGCCACCCGCGCCCCCGCACCAGAACCGCCCGCCGGTCCCGCCCCAGAGCCGCCCGCGGCCCCGCACACGTCCGTTTTCTTCAAGATCCGGGCCGGGCCGCCCGGTTACGTTTCTTCCATGACTCCTCGACTCGACGCCGTCAGCATCGTCACCGCCGACCTGGCCGCCTCCCTCGACTTCTACCGCCGCCTGGGTGTCCCGCTGCCGGCCGACGCCGCCTCACAACCCCATGTCGAGGCGGTCCTGCCCGGCGGGCTGCGTCTGCTCTGGGACACGGAGGACGTCATCAGCTCCTTCGACCCCGCATGGGAGAAGCCACAGGGCGGCGAACGGCTCGGTCTCGCTTTCCTCTGCGGCAGCGCGGCCGAGGTGGACGCCACGTACGACGACCTGATCGCGGCCGGCTACTCCGGTCATCTCAAGCCGTGGAACGCGCAGTGGGGCCAGCGCTACGCCGTCGTGCTCGACCCGGATGGCCTCGGGGTGTCCCTCTTCGCCGCCATCGCCGAGTAGGCGCTCAGCGTCATCCCGGCCAGTTCCCGCGTCTCGCGGGCCAGGTGCGCCTGATCCGCGCAGCCGGACGCGTACGCCGCCGCCGCGAACGGCACTCCGTCCCGTACGAACTCCAGGGCGCGCTGCAGACGCAGGACCCGGCCCAGCGTCTTGGGCCCGTACCCGAAGGCGTCGAGCGAGCGCCGGCGCAGCTGCCGTGCCCCGAGACCGACCGCGTCCGCGGTCTGCGCCACCGTGCGCCCGGCGCCGAGCCCCGCGGCGACCGCGCGCATCAGCGGATCGGGAGGGCCCGTTTCCCTGGCCAGGTCCAGCACCAGTGACTCCAGGGCGAGGGCCTGGTCCGGCGCCGCCGCGATGCGTGCCGCGAGCTCGCGTACGCGGGGCCGACGCACGCTTCCGGCGCCCGGCCACACCTCGTCGAGCCCCACCCGCAGATCCCGCAGCTCGTACGCGGGCACCCCCAGGAAGGCGGCCATCGTGCCCGGCGCGAACCGCACTCCCGCGAACCGGCCACCGGGGGTGTCGGCGGCACGGTGGGCGCGGGTGTCGGGCCCGGCGACGATCAGTCGTCCGTCGGTCCAGAGCAGGTCCATGCAGCCGTCGGGCAGCACCGGGTAGGCCGGCGCGGGGGACGGCGGGCCAGGGTCGGCCGCGCGCCGCCAGAGGACCGCGCCGTCGAGCCTGGACGGTCGCTCCTGGTAGGTGCCGGACATCCTGCCAGGCTAACGCGCACCCTCCGGCCGCACCTCCGTACGGCCCGTGATCGCGTCCCCCGGCGCGCACCATGCGCCCACCGGCTGATCCACTGGCACTCGTAGGACCTCTCGGGAACAATGCGGTACGTCCGGTGCGGCGCCACTCGGCGTGACTGGCTCAACTCGGCGGACCACGGGGGCTGTTGTGAGCGAACTGATGCAGTTCAGCACGGAGGACGGCGGGAACGTGGTCGTCGAGATCGACCACCGACCCCGCGGCGCCCAGCTGGTCTCGCGCGGTGAGACCCAGCTGCTGGACGCGGGACGCAGCTTCGACGGCGCGCTTGCGGGCATCCGCACCGCGGCCGAGTCGGCGCTGCGGACCTTCCGGGGCGGTGCGCTCCGGCCGGACGGGGTGGAGCTGGAGTTCGGTGTGAAGCTGACCGGCGAGGCGGGTGCGGTGATCGCGAAGAGCTCGGTCGAAGGACACATCACGGTCAAACTCTCGTGGACCTCCGCGGCCGACGCGGTGGGCGACGATCCGACCGGGCCGCACCAGGCACGCGAGTCCGTGCCGCACCAGCCTCACCCGTCGGGGCCGCACGAGCCACACGCGTCCGGGCCGGCCTAGGCCCGCGCGTCCGGGCCGACCCAGGCCGCGTGTCCGGCACCAGCCACACACGTCCGTGCCACACCAGGCCCACGCGTCCGGGCCGGCCCAGGCCCGCGTGTCCGGCGCCGGGCACACACGTCCGTGCCCCACCAGGCCCGCGCATCCGGACCGGCCCAGGCCCGCGTGTCCGGCGCCGGGCACACACGTCCGTGCCGCACCAGGCCCGCCCCCGGCCGGCTCGGAGCCGGGCGGCCCTCAGCCCTGCGTCCTGCCCCGCTCTTTCTCCTTCTCCCGCTCGCGCTCCCTGTCCTTCTGCGACTGGAGCCGGCCCTTCACGTCGTCCGGGGGCAGGAACCGCGACCACCGTTCCGGGAACTCCGACGGCATGTCCGGGTTGGCGCCCGTCCACTCGCCCTCGCCGTCGTCCTCGTCGTCCGTGTCCCATGCCGCGGCGCTCTCCAGCTGGGCCGCCCTCGCCCGCGCTATCACCGCCGCCGCCTGCTCGGTCCGCAGCCGGTCGTTGTCGGCGCGGGCCGCGGCCGTGGCGACCGAGGGCCACACCCGGTCGATCGCCGCGTTCACCGCGGCGCCCACCAGCACCGCGAACGCCGACACGCCGATCCACAGGAGCACGGCGATCGGCGCCGCGAGCGAGCCGTAGATCGTGCCGCCCTCGACCGTGCTGGTGACGTAGATGCGCAGCAGGAAACTGCCCAGTACCCACATGCCCAGCGCGATCAGCGCACCGGGCACGTCCTCCACCCAGGGCGAGCGCACCGGTACCGACACGTGGTAGAGCGTCGTCAGGAAGACCACCGACAGCACTATCACCACCGGCCAGTACAGGACGCTGATGACCTCCGTGCCGAACGGCACCAGCGCCACCACCCGGTCGGGGCCCACCACCATCAGCGGCAGCACCACCGCGCCGATCAGCAGGGCCGCCACGTACAGCAGGAAGGCGAGCAGCCGGGTCTTGACGATGCCGCGGTGGCCGTCGAGTCCGTACATCACGGTGATGGTGTCGATGAAGACGTTCACCGCCCGCGAGCCGGACCACAGCGCGATGGCGAAGCCGATGGAGATGACGTCCGGGCGGCCCTCCCTGGTCACGTCCTCCAGGAGCGGTTTGGCGAACTCGTTGACACCCCGGTCGGAGAGGACCGCCTGGGAGGCGTTGAGGATGTTCTCCTCGATGGACCTGACCGTCTCGGTGGCCGTCCAGTCGTCGATGTAGCCGAGCAGACCGATCAGGCCGAGGAGCAGGGGCGGCAGCGACAGGAGGGTGAAGAACGCGGCCTCGGCGGCGAGACCGAGGATGCGGTACTCGACACAGGAGTTGACGGTGTCCTTGAGCAGCAGCCACGCCAGCTTCCGCTTCGATACGTTGCGGTAGAGGACCCGGGCCCGGTGGAGCCGGTTCTGCTTGCGGTGCTTCCCGGGCCGATCGGGTGTTTCTTTTGCTGCCTGCACCTCCTTACCGTAGCCGCATGGCAGCCACCACCCACACAGTGACCAACCAGGCCCCGCCCCTGGTGGGGTACGACGTGTTCGGCGCGGACCTGGCCCTCACCGAGGCCGTGTCGCGGCACACCGACCCCGCCCTCCTGGACGACGTACAGCAGGAACTCCACGCGCTCGGCCGGGCCACCGGTTCCGCCCAGGTACAGGAGTGGGGTGCGCAGGCGAACGAGAACCCACCGCGGTTGCACACCCACGACCGGTACGGCAACCGGATCGACGAGGTGGAGTTCCATCCGTCCTGGCACCGGCTGCTCGGCCACGCCGTGTCGTCCGGGCTGACGAACGCCTGGGGCAGGCCCGCGGGGCACGTCCGCCGGGCCGCCGGGTTCCTGGTGTGGACGCAGGCGGAGGGCGGTCACGGCTGTCCGGTGTCGATGACGCACGCGGCGGTGCCCGCGCTGCGCGCCGATCCCGCGCTGGCCGCCGTCTGGGAGCCGCGGCTCACGTCGTCGGTGTACGAACAGGAGTTGCTGCCCGCGGATCAGAAGCCGGGCGCGCTGTTCGGCATGGGGATGACGGAGAAGCAGGGCGGCAGCGACGTACGGGCCAACACCACGCAGGCCCTGCCGATCGACGGCGCTCGCGCGGGTGAGTACGCGCTCACCGGGCACAAGTGGTTCTGCTCGGCGCCGATGAGCGACGGCTTCCTGGTGCTGGCCCAGGCGCCCGGGGGGCTGAGTTGTTTCCTGGTGCCCCGGGTGCTGGACGACGGGAGCCGCAACACCTTCCGGGTCCAGCGGCTGAAGGACAAGCTCGGCAACCGGTCCAACGCCTCGGGCGAGGTCGAGTTCGACGGCACCTGGGGACGGCTGGTCGGCGAGGAGGGGCGCGGGGTGCGCGCCATCATCGGCATGGTCGCCGCGACCCGGCTGGACTGCGTGATCGGTTCGGCGGCGCTGATGCGGCAGGCGGTCGCCCAGGCCACCCACCACGCCGCGCACCGCAAGGCGTTCGGTGGCGAGCTGATCGACAAGCCGCTGATGCGCAACGTGCTGGCGGATCTGGCACTGGAGTCGGAGGCCGCGACGACTCTCGCGCTGCGTCTGGCCGCCGCGTACGACAGCGACACCGAGCAGGACAGGGCGCTGCTGCGGCTCGCGGTCCCGGCCGCCAAGTACTGGGTGACGAAGCGGTGCACGCCGGTGGCTGCGGAGGCGTTGGAGTGCCTGGGCGGCAACGGTTACGTCGAGGAGTCGGGCATGCCGCGCCTGCTGCGCGAGGCCCCGCTCAACTCGATCTGGGAGGGTTCGGGGAACGTCCAGGCGCTGGACGTGCTGCGGGCGCTGCAGCGCGAACCTGCGGCGTTGAACGCCTTCCTCACCGAGGTCGGCCAGGCGCGCGGCGCCGACCACCGGCTCGACGGGGCGATCAAGGGACTGCTGACCGAGCTGGCCGACCTGGACGCGATCGAGGGCCGGGCCCGGCGGCTGGTGGAGCGGATGGCCCTGGTCCTCCAGGGGTCGCTGCTGGTGCGGTGGGCGCCGCCAGAGGTCGCGGACGCGTTCTGCGCGTCCCGGCTCGGCGGCGACTGGGGGTCGGCGTTCGGCACGCTGCCGAGCACCCTGGACCTGGGCTCGGTGGTGGAGCGGGCGCGGGCACAGGTGTAGGCCCGCTGCCACGCGGCGGCGGGCGCAGGTGCAGGCCGCGACGCCACGCGGCGGCCGGGGGCAGGTGCAGGCCCCGCTGCCGCGCGGCGGCCGGGGCGTGATTCCCTGGCCGCCATGAGCACCATCAAAGTGACGACCTGGTCCCTCGAACAGACCTCCCCCGACGACCTGAACCCCGCCGCTCCCCCGCCGGGCGACGGGCTGCGGATCGTACGGGCCGAGGTCGCATCGCCCGAGTTCAGCCGCTTCCTCTACACGGCGGTCGGCGGCGACATCCGCTGGACGGACCGGCTGCCCTGGAGCTACGCGCAGTGGCAGCAGGCGGTGGAACGCCCGGGGACCGAGACCTGGGTGGCGTACCAACACGGCACCCCGGCCGGGTACGTCGAGCTCCAGGCCCAGGACGAGGGCACCGTCGAGATCGTCTACTTCGGGCTGATCCCCGCCTTCCGCGGCCTGCGCATCGGCGGCCACCTCCTTTCGTACGGCGTCCGGCGCGCCTGGGACCTGGCGGAGCGCCACCCCGGCCGGGAGGCCACCCGGCGGGTCTGGCTGCACACCTGCTCCAAGGACGGGCCGCACGCGATGGCCAACTACGAGCGGCGCGGCTTCCGGCTGTTCGACACCTCGGTGGAGGTGGAGCCGGAGGTCGCCAACCCCGGCCCGTGGCCCGGCGCCCACCCCGCATGATCTCGGCCGGGGCCGCCGGGGCACCCACCAGGAGCGTGACGTGACCCAGACCACACCGTCCCACAATTTGGGACGATGTGGTCCATATTCTGGATAGTAGTGGACTGGCCCGAGATTCCCGTGCCACGCTTCCGTCATGTCTACAGCTGGAGTTGCCTTGATCAGTCGGCGTCACGTCGACCTCGGCCGCATGTCCAGCGCCATCTGTCCGGCCTGCTGACAGCCCAGCACTGCCGCACATCTGACTTTTCCCCACCTCGTACTGCCGATCCGCATGTCTGCGCACCGCCGCGCCACTTCTGCGCGAGTGTGCAGGTCAGAGCCGTCTTCCCGCAGTCACCGCAGCCTTGAAGGACGTACCGCCATGTCTGCCACCCCAGAGAAGCCCGCCGCGGGTGCTGCCGTCACTGCCCGCCGCAAGGCCGGACGCCACCGCGGCGAGGGCCAGTGGGCCGTAGGGCATCACACCCCGCTCAACGGCAATGAGCAGTTCAAGAAGGACGACGACGGTCTCAATGTGCGGACACGCATTGAGACGATCTACTCCAAGCGCGGTTTCGACTCGATCGACCCCAACGACCTGCGCGGGCGAATGCGTTGGTGGGGGCTCTACACCCAGCGCAAGCCCGGGATCGACGGCGGCAAGACCGCGATCCTGGAGCCGGAGGAGCTGGACGACGAGTACTTCATGCTGCGGGTACGGATCGACGGCGGCCGGCTGACCACCGAGCAGCTGCGCGTGATCGGCGAGATCTCGCAGGAGTTCGCGCGGGGCACCGCCGACCTCACCGACCGGCAGAACGTCCAGTACCACTGGATCCGCATCGAGGACGTGCCGGAGATCTGGCGGCGGCTGGAGGCGGTCGGCCTCTCGACCACCGAGGCGTGCGGCGACACCCCGCGCGTCATCCTCGGCTCCCCGGTCGCCGGAATCGCGGTCGACGAGATCATCGACGGCACGCCCGCCATCGAGGAGATCTACCGCCGCTTCATCGGCAACCCGGACTTCTCCAACCTGCCGCGCAAGTTCAAGTCGGCAGTCTCCGGCTCTCCGCAGCTGGACGTGGCGCACGAGATCAACGACATCGCGTTCGTCGGCGTGGAGCACCCCGAGCACGGCCCCGGCTTCGACCTGTGGGTCGGTGGCGGGCTCTCCACCAACCCCAAGCTGGGCGTCCGCCTGGGTGCCTGGGTCTCCCTGGAGGACGTGCCCGACGTCTACGGCGGCGTGATCGGCATCTTCCGCGACTACGGATACCGGCGGCTGCGCACCCGCGCCCGGCTGAAGTTCCTGGTCGCCGACTGGGGCCCGGAGAAGTTCCGGCAGGTCCTGGAGGACGAGTACCTGGAGCGCAAGCTCACCGACGGTCCCGCGCCGCAGCAGCCGAAGGGCATCTGGCGCGACCACCTCGGCGTGCACAAGCAGCGGGACGGCCGCTTCTACGTCGGCTTCGCGCCGCGGGTGGGCCGGGTGGACGGCTCCACGCTCACGAAGATCGCCGAGCTCGCCGCCGCACACGGCTCGGGCCGGCTGCGCACCACGGCCGAGCAGAAGATGATCGTGCTCGACGTGGCCGAGGAGCAGATCGACTCGCTGGTCGCCGGCCTGGAGTCGCTGGACCTGAAGGTCACGCCCTCGCCGTTCCGGCGGGGCACGATGGCCTGCACCGGCATCGAGTTCTGCAAGCTGGCGATCGTCGAGACGAAGGCGCGCGGCGCCTCACTCATCGACGAACTGGAGCGCCGCATCCCGCAGTTCGACGAGCCGCTCACCATCAACATCAACGGCTGCCCGAACGCCTGCGCCCGCATCCAGGTCGCCGACATCGGCCTCAAGGGCCAGTTGGTGCTGGACAAGGACGGCAACCAGGTGGAGGGCTACCAGGTGCACCTGGGCGGCGCGCTCGGCCTGGAGGCCGGGTTCGGCCGCAAGGTCCGAGGCCTGAAGGTCACCGCGACCGAACTGCCCGACTACGTCGAGCGGGTGCTGACCCGCTTCCAGGAGCAGCGCGAGGACGGCGAACGCTTCGCGACCTGGGCGACGCGTGCGGCGGACGGAGACCTGACGTGAGCGAGCGCGCGGCCCCGTTCCACTGCCCGTACTGCGGCGACGAGGACCTGCGGCCCAACGAGACCGGGCACGGCGCGTGGGAGTGCCACTCCTGCAACCGGGCGTTCCAGCTGAAGTACCTGGGGCTGCTCAGCCGAGGCGTCGCACAGGCCAACAAGACGGAGGGCGGGGAGATATGACGACCACTCAGACCGATCTGAAGTCACTCGCCGAGCAGGCCGGGCGCGACCTTGAGGACGCCTCGGCGCTCGACATACTGAAGTGGGCCACCGCCACCTTCGGCAGCCGGTTCTGCGTCACGTCCTCCATGGAGGACGCGGTCGTCGCCCACCTCGCCGCACGCGCACTGCCCGGCGTCGACGTCGTCTTCCTCGACACTGGCTACCACTTCGAGGAGACCATCGGCACCCGGGACGCCGTGGAGGCGGTGATGGACGTCAACGTCATCACCCTGCTCCCCACGCAGACCGTCGCCGAGCAGGACGCCGAGCACGGTCCCAGGCTGCACGACCGCGACCCCGACCTGTGCTGCGCGCTGCGCAAGGTCAAGCCGCTGGAGGAGGGCCTGCGCGGGTACGACGCGTGGGCCACCGGACTGCGCCGCGACGAGTCCCCCACCCGGGCGAACACCCCGGTCGTCGGCTGGGACGAGAAGCGCCGCAAGGTCAAGGTGTCGCCGATCGCCCGCTGGACGCAGGACGACGTGGAGGCCTACGTCGCGGAGCACGGCGTGCTCACCAACCCGCTCCTGACGGACGGCTACCCGTCCGTGGGCTGCGCCCCGTGCACCCGCAGGGTGCTGGCGGGCGAGGACGCACGCGCCGGGCGCTGGGCCGGCCGCAACAAGACCGAGTGCGGGCTGCACGGATGACGAAGAGTCGGGAGAACACAGTGACCGGAGCCACCGTCTGGCTCACCGGTCTGCCCAGTGCGGGCAAGACCACCATCGCCTACGCACTCGCGGACCGGCTGCGCGCCGAGGGACGCGCGGTGGAGGTGCTGGACGGCGACGAGATCCGCGAGTTCCTCTCCGCCGGGCTCGGCTTCAGCCGCGCGGACCGGCACACCAACGTGGGCCGGATCGGATTCGTCGCCGAACTCCTCGCCCGTAACGGCGTGCTGGCGCTCGTCCCGGTCATCGCCCCGTACGCCGACAGTCGCGAGGCGGTGCGCAAGCGGCACCAGTCCGAGGGCACCGCCTACCTGGAGGTGCACGTGGCGACGCCGGTCGAGGTGTGCTCCGTACGCGATGTGAAGGGCCTGTACGCCAAGCAGGCGGCCGGGGAGCTGTCCGGGCTGACCGGGGTCGACGACCCGTACGAGGCGCCCGCCGACCCGGACCTGCGCATCGAGTCGCACACCCAGTCCGTCGACGAGTCCGCCGCGGCGCTCCACGCGCTGCTCACCGAGAGGGGTCTGGCATGACGACCACCGCCGCAACCACCAGCGAAGACGTCGCCAGCCCCTTCGCGCTCAGCCACCTCGACTCGCTGGAGTCCGAGGCGGTGCACATCTTCCGCGAGGTGGCGGGTGAGTTCGAGCGGCCGGTGATCCTCTTCTCCGGCGGCAAGGACTCCATCGTCATGCTGCACCTGGCGCTGAAGGCGTTCGCCCCGGCGGCCGTGCCGTTCTCGCTGCTGCACGTGGACACCGGGCACAACTTCCCCGAGGTCCTGGAGTACCGGGACCGCGCCGTCGAGCGGCACGGGCTGCGGCTGCACGTCGCCTCGGTGCAGGACTACATCGACCGGGGTGTGCTGCGCGAGCGACCCGACGGGACGCGCAACCCGCTGCAGACCCTCCCGCTGACCGAGAAGATCCAGCAGGAGCGGTTCGACGCCGTCTTCGGCGGCGGCCGGCGTGACGAGGAGAAGGCGCGCGCCAAGGAGCGGGTGTTCAGTCTGCGTGACGAGTTCTCGCAGTGGGACCCGCGCCGTCAGCGTCCCGAGCTGTGGCAGCTGTACAACGGCCGGCACGCGCCGGGTGAGCACGTCCGGGTCTTCCCGCTCTCCAACTGGACCGAGCTCGACGTGTGGCAGTACATCGCCCGCGAGAAGATCGAACTGCCGCAGATCTACTACGCGCACGAGCGCGAGGTCTTCGCCCGCAACGGCATGTGGCTGACCGCGGGCGAGTGGGGCGGGCCCAAGGAGTCCGAGACCGTGGAGACCCGGCTGATCCGCTACCGCACGGTGGGCGACATGTCCTGCACGGGGGCAGTCGACTCGGACGCGGTGACGCTGGAGCAGGTCATCACCGAGATCGCCGCGTCCCGGCTCACCGAGCGGGGCGCCACCAGGGCCGACGACAAGATGTCCGAGGCCGCGATGGAAGACCGCAAGCGCGAGGGGTACTTCTAACCATGACCACCGTGAACACCGCCGTCACCGCGGTGGAACAGCTGAGCACCACCACCCTGCTGCGCTTCGCGACCGCCGGTTCCGTCGACGACGGCAAGTCCACCCTGGTCGGGCGGCTGCTGCACGACTCCAAGTCGGTACTGACCGACCAGCTGGAGGCCGTCGAGCACGCCTCCCGCAACCGCGGCCAGGAGACCCCCGACCTGGCGCTGCTCACCGACGGTCTGCGGGCCGAGCGCGAGCAGGGCATCACCATCGACGTCGCGTACCGCTACTTCGCCACCACCCGGCGGCGGTTCATCCTCGCCGACACCCCCGGGCACGTGCAGTACACCCGCAACATGGTCACCGGCGCCTCCACGGCCGAGCTGGCGGTGGTGCTGGTGGACGCCCGCAACGGCGTCGTCGAGCAGACCCGCCGGCACGCCGCGGTGGCCGCACTGCTGCGCGTCCCGCACGTCGTGCTCGCGGTGAACAAGATGGACCTGGTCGACTACGCCGAGCCCGTCTTCGCCGCGATAGCCACCGAGTTCACCGCGTACGCGAGCGAGTTGGGCGTGCCGGAGATCACCGCGATCCCGATCTCGGCGCTCGCGGGCGACAACGTGGTGGAGCCCTCCGCGCACATGGACTGGTACGGCGGGCCGACCGTGCTCGAACATCTGGAGACGGTTCCGGTCGCGCACGACCTGACCGCCTGCCACGCCCGTTTCCCCGTCCAGTACGTGATCCGCCCGCAGTCCGCCGAGCACCCCGACTACCGGGGCTACGCCGGTCAGATCGCGGCCGGCGCGTTCCGGGTCGGCGAGCGGGTGACCGTACTGCCCTCGGGCCGCACCAGCACCGTCGAGGGGATCGACGCGCTGGGGCAGTCCGTCGACATCGCCTGGGCGCCGCAGTCGGTGACGCTGCGCCTCGCCGACGACATCGACGTCTCGCGCGGTGACCTGATCGCCCCCAGCGGGGACGCCCCCGCGCCCACCCAGGACGTCGAGGCGACGGTCTGCCACGTCGCCGACCAGCCGCTCACCGTCGGGCAGCGGGTCCTGCTCAAGCACACCACCCGCACGGTGAAGGCGATCGTCAAGGAGATCCCGTCCCGGCTCACCCTGGACGACCTCTCCCAGCACCCGGCCCCCGGGCAGCTGGTCGCCAACGACATCGGCCGGGTCGTCGTACGCACCGCCGAGCCGCTCGCACTGGACGCGTACGCGGACTCCCGGCGCACCGGCTCCTTCCTCCTGATCGATCCGGCGGACGGCACGACACTCGCCGCGGGCATGGCCGGACAGTCCTTCGCGACCGCCGCCGCCACCAAGTCGGTCGCGGACGAGGAAGGTTGGGACTTCTGATGAAGATGGTCGACGTGTACGCGTCCTTCGCGAAGGAGGGCGGCCGGATCGGCAGCGGCACCCTCGGCAGCGGTCAGGGCGGGGTCGGGCGATGTGTGTGATGACGAACACCTCCGGCCCCCGCACCTCCCCGCGCGCGCACCGCGTGCGGGTGCTCCGTCCGCACACTCCTTTCCGCGTTCACAGACGAAGACCCGAGGACTCATCACCATGTCTGTCCCACGTCCCACCCTGCGCCGTTCCCTGGCAGCCGCAGCCGCGCTGCCCCTGCTGATCGCGGCGCTCGGCGCCTGCGGTTACGGTTCCGAGGCCAAGTCCGAGGACAAGCCCGTCCCCGCCGCCAAGGGCGAGAAGATCGGCGGCCTCGACGAGGTGAAGATCGGCTACTTCGCCAACGTCACGCACGCCACCGCCCTGGCCGGCCTCCAGGAAGGCCTGTTCCAGAAGGAACTGGGCGGCACGAGGATCAAGTCGCAGGTCTTCAACGCGGGCCCGTCCGAGATCGAGGCGCTCAACGCCAAGGCCATCGACATCGGCTGGATCGGCCCCTCGCCCTCCATCAACGGCTACACCAAGTCCAAGGGCCAGAACCTGCGCATCATCGGCGGTTCCGCGTCGGGCGGTGTCTCCCTCGTCGTCAAGGCCGACAAGATCAAGTCGCTCGACGACCTCAAGGGCAAGCGCATCGCGACCCCGCAGCTCGGCAACACCCAGGACGTCGCACTCCTCAACTACCTGTCCGAGAAGGGCCACAAGGTCGACGCCGCCACCGGCAAGGGTGACGTGACGGTGGTCAGGCAGGACAACAAGGAGATCCCGAACTCCTTCAAGGCCGGTGCCATCGACGGCGCCTGGGTGCCGGAGCCCACCGCCGCACGGCTCGTCGAGGCGGGCGGCAAGGTGCTGCTCGACGAGAAGAAGCTGTGGAAGGACGACAAGTTCGTCATCACGAACATCATCGTCCGCCAGGACTTCCTCAAGGAGCACCCGGACGTCGTCGAGGCGGTGCTGCGGGGCTCGGTCAGGTCCAACGCCTGGATCAAGGCCAACCCCGACAAGGCCAAGGCCAGCATCAACGCGAAGCTGAAGACCGACTCCGGCAAGGAACTGCCCGCGAGCGTCCTGGACCAGGCGTTCAAGAACGTCGACGTGCTCGACGACCCGCTGGCCGCGACCCTGCGCGACGAGGCGCAGCACGCGGTGAAGGCGGGTCTGCTGAAGGACCCGCTGCTGGAGGGCATCTACGACCTGCGCCCGCTGAACAAGGTCCTCAAGGCGGCGGGGCAGCCGGCCGTCGACGACGCCGGTCTCGGCGTCAAGTAGCCCGGTCCGACACACCAGTTCAGCCCTCAGGAGGGAGACCCATGGCCACCGCACTCGTGAAGCAGGAATCGGCCGCCGCGCCGGTGACGGGGCAGGCGTCCGCGTACGCAGCGCGCATCGACCACGTCTCGAAGTCGTTCGGCCGGCCGGGCTCGGCAGGCCGGCAGCTCGTCCTGGACGACATCAGCATCGATGTCGCGCCGGGCGAGTTCGTGACCCTCCTGGGGGCGTCGGGCTGCGGCAAGTCGACACTGCTCAACCTGGTCGCCGGGCTCGACGAGCCGTCGGCGGGAGCCATCGACGTACCGGGCGGGCGCCCGGCGCTGATGTTCCAGGAACACGCGCTGTTCCCGTGGCTGACCGCGGGCAAGAACATCGAGCTGGCGCTGAAGCTGCGCGGCGCCGCCAAGGCGGACCGCAGGCCGGAGGCGGAGCGCCTGCTCGAACTCGTACGGCTGAAGGGCGCGTACGGCAAGCGGGTGCACGAGCTGTCCGGCGGCATGCGCCAGCGTGTCGCGCTGGCCCGCGCTCTCGCCCAGGACAGCCAACTCCTCCTGATGGACGAGCCGTTCGCGGCACTGGACGCCATCACGCGGGACGTGCTGCACGAGGAGCTGACCCGGATCTGGGCCGAGACGTCCGTCTCCGTGCTCTTCGTCACGCACAACGTGCGCGAGGCGGTGCGGCTCGCGCAGCGCGTCGTCCTGCTGTCGTCACGCCCGGGGCGGATCGCCCGCGAGTGGCAGGTCGGCATTGCGCAGCCGCGCAGGATCGAGGATCCCGCGGTGGCCGACCTGTCCGTAGAGATCACCGAACAGCTGCGTGGGGAGATCCGCCGACATGGCCAGCACTGACACCACCACGGCCGCAGGGTCCACCGGGACCCCGGAGCCGGCCGGGGCCGACGGGTCCCGCACCGCCAGGCCCACCGGGGCCGTCGGAGCCACCGCTGCCGCGCAGGACACCGAGGTACGGGAGACCCCGTCCACGAGCAGCCTGGCCGGACTTGAGGCGGGGCTCGACGCGCTGGACACCGCGCCGGTCCGCGAGCGCGTGGGTCTGGGCCGGATCCTGCTCGCCAAGGTCGTTCCGCCGCTCGTCGCCATCGTCCTGGTCATCACCGTGTGGCAGCTGGCCGCCGCCTCCGACCTCAAGCCCGACTACGTACTGCCGGGCCCGCTCGACGTGGCGGGCTCCGTCAAGACGATGTGGCTCGACGGCACCCTGCTGGGCTACATCTGGACCAGCATCTCGCGCGGCGCGCTCGGCTTCCTGGTGTCCGTCGCGATCGGCACGCCGCTGGGCCTGCTGGTGGCCCGGGTCAAGGTGGTCCGGGCGGCGATCGGCCCGATCCTCTCCGGCCTCCAGTCCCTGCCCTCGGTGGCCTGGGTGCCGGCCGCGATCATCTGGTTCGGCCTGACCGACGCGACGATCTACGCGGTGGTGCTCCTCGGCGCCGTCCCCTCCATCGCCAACGGCCTGGTCTCCGGTGTCGACCAGATCCCGCCGCTGCACCTGCGGGCGGGCCGCACCCTCGGCGCCAGCGGTCTCAACAGCGTCCGGCACATCCTGCTGCCCGCCGCGCTGCCCGGCTACCTCGCCGGCCTCAAGCAGGGCTGGGCGTTCTCCTGGCGCTCCCTGATGGCCGCCGAGCTGATCGCGAACTCCCCCGACCTCGGCACCGGCCTCGGCCAGCTGATGGAGAACTTCCGCATCAACAGCGACATGTCGGGCGTGCTGGCCACGATCATCCTGATCCTGATCGTCGGTATCGGCATCGACCTGCTGTTCTTCTCCCCGCTGGAGCGCCGCGTGCTGCGCAGCCGCGGCCTCCTGGTCAGGAGCTGATCCCCGTGCAGAGCCCCGCACCCACCGCGCCCACCCTCCTGCTCGTCGCCCACGGCAGCCGCGACCCGCGCCACGCGCAGACGGTGCGGGAGCTGGCGTCGCGGGTGCGGGAGCTACGGCCCTGGACCCGGGTGGAGGTGTCCTTCCTCGACTTCAACACGGCCTCCGTCCCCGGCCAGTTGGCGCGGCTGGACGCGGAAGGGGCCCGTGCGGTGGTCGTGCTGCCGCTGCTGCTGACCCGTGCCTTCCACGCCAAGTCGGACCTGCCCGCGGTCCTGCACGCGGCGTCGGAGCGCCACCCTCGGCTGCGGCTCGCCACGGCCGGGGTGCTGGGCCCTTCGCCGCTCCTGCTCGCCGCTGTCGAGCGGCGGCTGTACGAGGCCGGGCTGCGGCCCGCTGACAAGAGCTCGACCGGGGTCGTCCTGGCCTCGGCGGGCTCCACGGACCCGGAGGCGATCGCAGTGATCGCTGAAATCGCGCGGGAGCTGCGGCACACCGGTTGGTGCGCCGTGCGGCCTGCGTTCGCCTCCGCGGCACTGCCCCGTACCCAGGAAGCGGTACGGGCCCTGCGCACGGACCCCGGCGTCGACCGGGTGGCCGTCGCCCCCTACGTCCTGGCTCCCGGCTTCCTGCCGTCCAGGATCTTCGCGGGCGCACGGGAGGCCGGCGCCGAGGCGGTGGCGGGCGTACTGGGTGCCTGCCCGGAGCTGGCCGAACTGGTGGTGTCCCGCTACGAGCAGGCGGGACGGACGGCGCTGGTGGGCGCGACGGCGTAACCCGCCGCGCGGGGGCACTGCGGGGCTCAGGCGGTGAGTTCGACCAGTTTCGCCACCGTGTTCCAGTTGCGGCTCGTAATGGTCATCCCCTTGGTGAGGGCGGGCCTGGACAGGGCCTCGCCCAGCGCGGACCGGCCCAGCCCTTCGGGGGCGTAGAGATAGAGGACCCGGTCGCCGACGCGGAACTCCTCCGGCAGGTACGCCGACCGGTCGAGCGCGGCGAACCGGGCCTCGTCGTAGGGCGCCGAGGAGAAGTTGGCGTGCAGCTGCCTGCCCTCCAGCTCCGCGGCGGGGAAAGGACAGGCCTCGGCCACCGCGCGCAGGTAGTCGCCGCCGCGCACCAGGCAGTCGACGGCGAAGCCGAAGTGCTTCTCGACGGCCGCTTCGAGCGTACGGGCGAGCGCGTCCTCACAGTCGCCCGACCGGGTGGTGAAGACGGCGTTCCCGCTGTTCAGGTGGGTGCGGACGGCACCGTGCCCCAAGCCCTCCAGCAGCGCGCGCAGTTCGGCCATGGGGACCTTGCGGTGGCCGCTCACGTTGATGCCGCGCAGGAGCGCGGCGTACGTCTTCGTCGTCATGGCACCGACGATAGGCGCCGCCACCGACAGAGCCCGCCCGCAAGCCGCGTATGCGGGTGGATCACGGAAGCTGCGCCTCGATGAGTTCGACGGCGCGCGGCGTGCCGCCCTCCTGCGCCATCTCGGCGGCGATCCCGGCCAGCCTGCTCGCGACCTCCGGGTCGGACACCAGCGACTGCGCCGTGTCGCGCAGGAGTTGCGCCGTGGCGTCCTCGGTGTCGATGCGCCGGGCCACCCCGAGACCCTGGAGCATGTCGGCGTTGCCGAACTGGTCGACGGCCTGCGGGACCGCGATCATCGGAGTACCGGTGGCCAGACCCTCCTGACTGCCGCCGGCCCCCGCATGGGTGACGAACAGGTCGGCCTGCTTGAGGATGCTCAACTGCGGTGCCCAGCGCGTCACCTCGACGTTCGCCGGGATCTCGCCGAGCTCGGACTCCTCGACGAACTTGCCGATCTGGAGCACCAGGTGCCAGCCCGGCAGGCCGCCGAAGGCCTGCACGCACTCGCGGTAGAAGGCGGGCTGCTTGGTGAAGGACGAGCCGAGCGAGACCAGCACCACCTTCTCGGCCCCCTCGGGCCGGTGCCACTCCTCCTGGTCCGTACGCGGGCCCTGACAGGCCCCGACGAAGGTGTGCACGCTCTCGTCCACCCGGTCGGCGTTCGGCTGCATCGCCTTGGGGATGAGGACCAGGGAACGGGTGGGTGCGACGAACTCGAAGAAGTCGTCGGCCGGCATGTCGTTCTCCCGCAGCCAGCCGCTGAAGCGGTCCATGTAGGCCTGCCCCCGCTCGGTCTTCAGGAGCTCGGCGTACATGGGCTTGGCCACCTCCTCGTCGTACCCCTGCCAGGCGACCATGTTGGGCGACAGGGAGATGACCGGCACTCCCCAGCGGTGGGCGAGGATCGGGGCGGGGTATCCGGTGATGTCGTGCAGGACGAGGTCGGGCTCGTCCCCCTCGAAGGCTTTGATCATTTGCGGCAGCGCCTCGATGCCGTTCTCCAGGAACGGTTCGATGTTGTCGATGAGTTCGGTGCCCCACACCTCCGGGTCGGCCCCCTCCACCGGGAGCGACGAGGCGTAGACCACCGGTTCGGCCCCGACCGCGGCGACCTTGTCCGCGTACACGGCCGGGATGGCGTAGCTCACCCGGTGTCCCCGTGCGACCAGGGCGCGGATGACTTCGAGGCTCGGGTTGACGTGGCCGGGCTGGGCGATGGAGAACATCAGGATGTGCGCGGCGGCGCGAGAGGTGGCGTTCATGGTCACCACCGTAGACAAGACGAGACGTCTCGTGCAATCGATAATCGCCGCCGGGCCCCGCTCAGCGCTGATAGCGCGCCAGCACCAAGTTCCCGTCCTTCTCCAGGCGTTGACGCAGTTCGCGCGCGTCGATCGCACCGCTGTAGTACTCCTGGTACGCGGGCGTGGCGACCTTGTCCTTCCACTCCGGGTAGCCGCGCACCTCCTGCGCCGGCGCGGCACGCAGGTGCTCGGCGAGGGCCGTGCCGGTGGCCCAGCCGTCCTTCGGCGTCCGCAGCGAGGGGTCCTTCAGCGCCTCGGAGCCGGTCGGCAGCATCCAGTCGCCCTTGGCGAGCCGGACCATGTTCTGCGGCCGGAGGAAGAAGTCGATGAACTCCACCGCCTCCTTCTTGTACGGACTGTCCTCGGCCACCGAGAGGGTCTGCGGGCTGACGCCCTGGGTGAGCCCGCCGCTGCCCGCGGGCGCGGGCAGGACCGTCCACGGGAAGCCTTCCGGGGCCTGCTCGTTGATCTGCTGGCGGTAGGAGAACCCGAGCGGGACCATCGCGTACTTCCCCCCGAAGAAGCCGGGCAGGGTGTCGGACCCGCCCATCCCCAGCGTCGCCGACGACGCGGAGCCGTCCGTGTTCACCTGGTCGTGGACGGTGGCGGGGACGGTCCCGTCGCCCTCGGTGAAGCGGATCGTGAACTTCCCGTCGTCCCCCTTGCGGAACAGCTCGCCGCCCGCCGAGAGGCTCAGGTTGAGCGTGGCGGAGACCGGCTCCTTGAGGGGCCAGGCGACGGCGTACCTGCCCTTGCCCATGTCGGCGGTCAGCTTCTTGCTGACCTGCCGGAACTCCTGCCAGGTCCACGGTGCGTCCGGGGTCGGGACGCGGACGCCCGAGGTCTTGAGCAGCTTCTCGTTGGCGATCAGGACACGTGGTTCCTGGAGGAAGGGGACGCCGTACACCTTCTTGCCGAAGGTGGTGGTGGCCCAGCTCCGCTGCGGGATGTCCGCCTTGAGGCGGGGCGGCAGCAGCTCGGTGAGGTCGGCGAGGTCACCGCCGTGGGCGAAGTCCGCGAGGTCGTCGGTGGCGTCGTGGATGATGTCGGGCGCCTCGCCCCCCTCGAAGGAGGTGAGCAGCTGGTCGTGGACGTTGTCCCAGGAGCCCTGCACATACTTGATCTGGACCTTGGGGTGGGCCTCGTTCCACTCCGCGACGAGCTTCTTGTTGATGTCGACGGACTCCTTCTGCCAGGCGAGCGACTGGAAACGGAGGGTGATCACGCCGTTCTCGTCGGGGCCCCGGTCGGCGGCCGAGCAGCCGGCGAGGAGCAGGGCCGTCGCCGCCGCGGCCACCAGGGCCCGGTACCTGCGCATCAGCTCTTCACCGCCCCGGCCAGCATCCCGCCGGTGATCCGCTTCTGGATGATCGCGAAGATCACCAGTGAGGGCAGGGTGGCGAGGAAGGCGGCGGCGGCCAGCGGGCCGAGGTCGGCCACGCCCTCGGTGCCGATGAAGTGGGTGAGGACGACCGGCAAGGTCTGCTTCTCCGGTGACTTGAGCAGGACGAGCGCGAAGAAGAACTCGTTCCATGCGGTGATGAACGCGAACAGCGCGGTGGCGACCAGCCCCGGCGCCAGCAACGGCGCGGTGACGGAGACCAGCGTGCGGAGCCTGCCCGCCCCGTCGACCGCCGCCGCCTCCTCCAGCTCGGGCGGGACCGCGCGCACGTACCCGACGAGCATCCAGAGCGCGAAGGGCAGCGACCAGACGACGTACACCATGATCAGTCCGGGCAGCGAGTTGATCAGGTGCAGGTTCTTGAGGATCAGGAACAGCGGGATGATCACCAGGACGAACGGGAACGCCTGGCTGATCACCACCCAGCCGGTGGCGGCGGTGGTCAGCCGGGAGCGGTGGCGGGCCATCACGAAGGCCATCGGGGTGGCGATGACGACCGCGATCAGGGCCGCGGAGACCGCCGCGACCAGGCTGTTTCCCGCGGCTTCGAGGAGTGGCTGCTCCTCGAAGGCCTGCCGGTAGTTGTCGAGGCTGAAGTCCTTGGGGATCCAGGTGGGGTGCAGGTCACCCAGTTCGCGGGGGGACTTGAAGGAGGTCGAGATCAGCCAGAGGAACGGGAAGGCGAGGAAGACGAGATACGCGAGGAGGGCGAGGTACTGGCCCGCCCGAGCGGGCCCGCTGGTCCGCATCGGGCTGCGCGTACGGCTGCGCAGGCCGGAGGGCGCGCGGGAGCGGGAACCGCGGCCGAAGGGAGCTTGGGTACTCACTGGTCCTCCCCTCCCTTGAGCCGGCCCACCAGGAACAGCGCGAGGAGTACGGAGATGACCGCGACCATGATGCATCCCATCGCCGCCGCGTACCCGAACTGCCCGTAGCGAAAGGCCTGTTCGTATGCGAAGAGCATGGGCAGCCGGGTACGGCCGCCGGGCCCGCCGCTGGTCAGGACGTAGACCAGGGCGAAGGAGTTGAAGTTCCAAATAAAATTGAGGGCCGTGATGGACAGGGCGATCGGCTTGATCGCCGGCCAGGTGACCGCGCGGAAGCGGCGCCAGGCCCCCGCGCCGTCGAGGGCGGCGGCCTCGTGCAGTTCGTGCGGGGTGTTCTGGAGTCCGGCCAGCAGGGCGACGGTGGTCTGCGGCATGCCGGCCCAGATGCCAACGAGCACCACGGCGGGCAGTGCGGTGGCGAGTCCGGTGAGCCAGTCGCGCCCCTCGCCCAGGCCCAGACCGCGGAGCGTCTCGTTGAGGATGCCCGCGTCGGGGTTGTAGACGAGGCGCCACATGATGCCCACGACGACTTCCGGCATGGCCCACGGGACGATCGCGAGAGCCCGTGCCAGCCAGCGGAACCGGAGGTTCTGGTTGAGCAGCAGGGCCAGTCCCATGGCCAGCAGGAACTGCGGGACGGTGACGCCGACCGCCCAGAGCAGGCCGATCCGGAAGGAGTCCCAGAACAGGGTGTCGTGCAGCAGGTCCTGGAAGTTGAGGGCACCGACCCACTGGGTGGGCGCGGTGCGGCCCGACTGGGAGTCGGTGAAGGCGAGCGCGATGCCGTAGAGCAGCGGGCCGACGCTGAGCACCAGGATCGGGATCAGGGCGGGCAGGACCAGGAACCAGGTACCGAAGTCGGTCCGCCGCCCGGGGTCCGCTCTGCCGGGCCGGTCCCGTTTCGCCCTGCCGGACCACCCCTTTTCGGTCGCCAATGTCACGAATTCGGCTCCTTTGGGCAGTTCGGACGGCTTGTGTTGGTCTGGCCGTCCCGGCGGCCCCCGTAATCGTGCTGACGGCCCGTGGGTTCGTCAAGCCAACCTGCACGGATGCGAGACTTTGTCGGATTCACCGCGAATTCGTCGCGGCCGGATCCACCTCGGATCCGCCGCGGGGAGCACACCCACCGGCCACACGGGAGAAGCACGACGATGGACGAGACGCGCGCACGCGAGGTGCTGGAGGCCACCGGTCTCGCCGCCGGGGCGGAACTGGTGTCCCTGGGCGAGAACGCGGTCTTCGCGGTGGCGAACCGGGACGGCTCGTTCGTGGCCAAGGTCGGCCGCGGCTCCCCCGACCTCGCCGCTCGGGCCGCGCGCGAACTGGCCGTCGGAAGGTGGCTGGCGACCGCCGGTGTGCCGGCCGTGCGTCCCGCCACCGACGAGCCGTGGCTGATCGACGGGCACCCCGTGACGCTCTGGCACCGGCTGCCCGATGCCGTACGCCCGGCGCGGCCCAGCGACGTCGCACAGCTGCTGAACCTGGTGCACGCCCTGCCCGCGCCGCCGTTCACGCTGCCACCGCGGGACCTGCTGTCCGGGGTCGAGCGGTGGCTGCGGCTGGCGGGCGACGCGATCGACGCCGAGGACGCGGTCTATCTGCGGGGCCGCCGCGACGGGTTCGCCACCGCTGCCGCCGCGCTCAACCCGCATCTGACTCCGGGGCCCATTCACGGGGACGCGTTGCCCCGCAATGTGATGGTCGGTCCTGACGGACCCGTCCTGGTCGACCTGGAGACCTTCTCCACGGACTTCCGGGAGCACGACCTCGTGGTGATGGCCCTGTCCCGGGACCGGTACGGCCTGCCGGACGACGCCTACGACGCGTTCGTCGCCACCTACGGCTGGGACGTCCGCGAGTGGGACGGCTGTACGGTGCTGCGCGGCGCCCGGGAGACCGCGAGCTGCGCCTGGGTGGCCCAGCACGCGCCGACGAACCCGAAGGCCCTGGCGGAGTTCCGACGTCGGGTGGCCTCGCTGCGGGACAACGACCCCGAGGTGCGCTGGTACCCGTTCTGAGCGCCTGTCAGCGACAGCGGCCCCTGGGCCGCCCCGGGCAGACGAACTCGGCCCGCCGCGGGCAGACCGCCTGCCTCAGCCCGTGGTAGGCACCGGGGCCGGGGCCCGCAGGGGCCACGCCGGGTCGACGATCGCGTCCGCCGTGCCCTTTTCGCGCAGGAGCTCCTGGAATCCGCCTGCCCAGTCCGCGTACCACCGCACCTGTTCCTGGTGCAGCTCGGGCAGGCCCAGGCCCGCGACGGTGGGGTGCCGTTCGGCTATCGCGATCGCCACCCGGACGGCCGCCAGCGCGTCCGCCGAGGCCTCGTGCGCCCCGTCGAGCACCACCGAGTACTCCGCGCAGGCCGCTTCGAGGGTGCGCTTGCCGCGCCGGTAGCGGTCCACCGCGCGGTCGATGGTGAGCGGGTCGACGACCGGACCGATGCCCGGCTCCCCGGTGAGCGCCGCGAGCCGGTCACCGAGCGCGGGCAGTCCGTGCCTGGCCAGTTCGGCGGAGAGCAGGGTCAGGTCGAACGCCGCGTTGTAGGCGACCACCGGGACCCCGCGCGCCCAGTGTCCGACGAGGACCTGGGCCACCTCGTCCGCCACCTCACGGACCGGCCGCCCCTCGGCCGCGGCACGCTCCGTGGTGATGCCGTGTATCGCCGAGGCCTGCTCCGGAATCCTGATCCCCGGGTCGGCCAGCCAGAGCCGCTGCCCGACCACCGCCCCGCCCCGCACCTCGACGACCGCTGCCGTCACGATGCGCGAGTCCAACGGCTCCGTACCCGTGGTCTCCAGGTCGAAGCCGATCAGCGATTCCCCGTGCCATCCCATCCCTGGGCCTCCTTGAGTCTTTCTCCCCCGACGGAGAACCACCCTCGCACGCAGCACTGACAATCAGGACCCGAGGGCCGTCCGGGCCGTCGGGAGGCCGTTCAGGAGACCGGCCTGGAGTCCGTCCACACCGCTTCGAACTCCTCCCGGTAGGTCTCGAAGAGTCCGTGCTCGGTGTCCTCGCCGTGCCGCACCACCCCGCTGCGACCACCACGCCCGCCGCCGCGCAGCACCAGCACCGGTGCCTCCATGCCGCGCGCCCTGCGCAGGTACGACTGGACGACGGCGAGCCCGCCGGGGCCGTCGCCGTCGACGAGGTAAGCGGTGAAGCGCGGCGTCTCGTCGAAGACCTGGATCTGGAAGGCGCCGGGGTCGCGCAGGCTGGCCCGCACCCGGCGCATGTGCAGGATGTTCATCTCCACGGACCGGCTCAACTCGCCCTTGCGCAGCCCAAGTTCCCGTTCGCGCCGTCTGACGGAGCTGCTCGCGGGGTTGAGGAAGAGCAGCCGCACCCGGCAGCCGGCCTCCGCCAGCCGGACCAGCCGGCGGCCGGAGAAGTTCTGCACGAGGAGGTTCAGGCCTATCCCTATCGCGTCGACGCGCCTGGCGCCGCCGAAGAGGTCCTCGGCCGGCAGCTGCCGCTGGAGGCGCACCCGGTCGGGGTGGACGGAGACCACGTCCGCGTACCGGTCGCCGACGAGGTCCTCCACGGCGTCCACCGGCAGCCGGTCCGCCGACGGCGCGCCCGAGTCCGCGCCGAGGATCTCCAGCAGGCGGGCCGAGGCCCGCTCCGCCTGGGCCAGGACGGTGACGGACAGGGCGCGGTTGCGGGAGACGACGTTGCGGGTGACCTCCAGCTCGTCCAGCGCCAGTTCCACGTCGCGCCGGTCGTCGTAGTACGGCTCGAAGCAGGGCCAGTGCTGCACCATCAGCTCGCGCAGCTGCGGCAGCGTCAGGAAGCTCAGCACGTTGTCGTCGGCGGGGTCCAGGAGGTACCCCTTGCGGCGGCTCACCTCGCGCACGGCGACGGCCCGCTGCACCCATTCCTGTCCGGCCGGGCCCGCGGCGGCCACCACCCATTCCTCGCCGTGCACGGGTTCGTACACCGGGCGCAGCACCGCGGCGACGACGGCGCGCATCCGCTGCTCGACGAGGTTGAGCCAGATGTAGGCGCGCCCGGCGCGCTGGGCGCGGGTGCGCACCTCGCTCCAGGCGTCCGTGCCCCAGTCGAGCTCCGCGCCGATCTCCATCGGACGCGCGAGGGAGACCGCGCCGGGCGGGCCGTCGTCCCCCGGGCCGCCCTCGTGCCCCGTCTCCCCCGGGGGTAGCTCCAGCCCTCCCGAGCTCACCCGTGCACCGCCTTCTGAACGCTCGTCCGCCCACCGCCAACGATCAAGGAAGGGTACTCCGCCCGGGGCAACCGGTGCAGCCGTTCCCCGAGACGGCCGGAACAGCTGGGTCGTTGGCCCGCATTGGGGGAAGATTCGGGGGAACATGCGACTACCTCATAGCTGTACCGTGCGGCCGAACCGCACGTCGCTAGGTCCCCGACAGCTCCGTCCCCCTTGCTCCGTACCACCCGGATCAGAAGTGGAAGAGTCGATTCGATGCAGGTCTGGCCGGGAGAGACATATCCCCTGGGCGCCACTTATGACGGCGCCGGCACCAATTTCGCGGTCTTCTCGGAGGCCGCCGAGCGGGTCGAACTGTGCCTGCTGCACGACGACGGTTCGGAGACCGCCGTCGAACTGCGGGAGAGCGACGCCTTCGTGCGGCACGCCTATCTGCCCGGCATCATGCCTGGTCAGCGATATGGCTACCGCGTCCACGGACCGTACGACCCCGCCCAGGGGCTGCGGTCCAACTCGGCGAAGCTGCTGCTCGACCCCTACGCCAAGGCGGTGAGCGGTGAGATCGAGTGGGGCGAGTCGGTGTACGGCTACCACTTCGGCAAGCCGGACTCGCGCAACGACCAGGACTCGGCGCCGCACACGATGTCGTCGGTGGTGGTCAACCCGTACTTCGACTGGGGTGACGACCGCCCGCCCCGAACGGCCTATCACCACACCATTCTTTACGAGGCGCACGTCAAGGGCCTCACGATGCTGCACCCGGACCTGCCGGACGAGCTGCGCGGTTCGTACGCGGCGCTCGCCCACCCCGCGATCATCGACCATCTGGTGGAACTTGGCGTCACCGCGCTGGAGCTGATGCCGGTGCACCAGTTCGTGAACGACCACCGGCTGGTCGACGCGGGGCTGAGCAACTACTGGGGCTACAACACCATCGGTTTCTTCGCCCCGCACAACAGCTACGCGTCCTGGGGCGACCGGGGCGAACAGGTCCTTGAGTTCAAGACCGCGGTGAAGGCGCTGCACGAGGCGGGCATCGAGGTCATCCTCGACGTCGTCTACAACCACACGGCGGAGGGCAACCACCTGGGGCCCACCCTGTCGTTCCGGGGCCTGGACAACCCGTCGTACTACCGGCTGGCCGACGACCCGAAGTACTACATGGACACCACGGGCACCGGGAACTCGCTGCTGATGCGGTCGCCGCACGTCCTCCAGCTGATCATGGACTCACTGCGGTACTGGGTGACCGAGATGCGGGTGGACGGGTTCCGCTTCGACCTCGCGGCCACCCTGGCCCGGCAGTTCCACGAGGTGGACCGGCTCTCGTCCTTCTTCGACCTGGTGCAGCAGGACCCGGTGGTCAGCCAGGTGAAGCTGATCGCCGAGCCCTGGGACGTCGGCGAGGGCGGTTACCAGGTGGGCAACTTCCCGCCGCTGTGGACGGAGTGGAACGGGAAGTACCGCGACACCGTGCGCGACATGTGGCGCGGCGAGCCGCAGACGATCGCGGAGTTCGCGGGGCGCCTCACCGGCTCCTCCGACCTCTACCAGGACGACGGACGGCGCCCGCTCGCCTCCATCAACTTCACCACCTGCCACGACGGCTTCACGCTGCACGACATGGTCGCGTACAACGACAAGCACAACAGCGCGAACGGCGAGGGCAACCGGGACGGCGAGAGCCACAACCGGTCGTGGAACTGCGGCGTCGAGGGCCCCACCGACGACCCCGGGGTGCTGGCCCTGCGCCAGCGCCAGATGCGTAACTTCGTGGCGACGCTGATGCTCTCGCAGGGCGTGCCGATGCTCAGCCACGGGGACGAGTTCGCCCGCAGCCAGGGCGGCAACAATAACGCCTACTGCCAGGACAACGAGCTGGCCTGGGTGCCCTGGCCGGGGCCCGACGCCGAGGGCAACAAGCCGGAGGACGGCACGCTGCTGCGGTTCACGCGCGCGATGGTGGCGCTGCGGCGCGAGCATCCGGTGTTCCGGCGGCGGCGCTTCTTCCACGGGCGGCCGGTGCGCGGCACCCAGGACGAGCTCTCCGACATCGCGTGGTTCACGCC
The DNA here is from genome assembly GCF_044757485.1 of Streptomyces sp. NPDC091272. Lineage (NCBI taxonomy): Bacteria > Bacillati > Actinomycetota > Actinomycetes > Kitasatosporales > Streptomycetaceae > Streptomyces > Streptomyces sp. NPDC091272. The sequence continues at coordinate 424,778 of NZ_JBIVVC010000001.1, read as the reverse complement.
GGAGGGCGAGCCGATGACCCACGAGGACTGGGAGGCGGCGCACGCCAAGGCGCTGACCGTGTTCCTCAACGGCGAGGCGATCTCGGAGCCGGGCACCCGCGGGGAGCGGATCTCCGACGACTCGTTCCTGCTGATGTTCAACGCGAGTGCGGAGACCCTGGAGTTCATGGTCCCGGAGGACCACGGCGAGCAGTGGGAGGTGGTCGTGGACACCGGTCGTGACGACGGGGTGCCGCCGGGCACGGGTGACAAGTTCGACGCGGGCGAGCACCTCACGCTGATCGGCCGGAGCCTGACGGTTCTTCAGCGTCCCGCGTGACCCTGGCCGCACCCACCTGGGCGGTGCGCACCCGCGAGCTGCGGGGGCGTACCGCCCAGGACAGGGCGGCGCACAGCACGGCCGCGCCGGTCGCGACGGCGAAGGCGGCGGGCGGGCCGCTGCTCTCGGCGAGCCGCCCGGAGAGCGCGAGGGCGAGTGCCTGGCCGCCGACGACGCCGCTCATCAGGAAGGCCATCGACTCGGCCAGCCGGCCGGCCGGGACGAGGCGTTCGGTGAGCCCGAAGATCGTGATCATGTGCGGGGCGAGGGCGACGCCGAGGACGATCACCACGAGGTACAGCGCCCACAGCTGCGAGACGAACAGCAGCGGTACCGACAGCACCACCAGGGCCGCGGTGGCGAGGCGCCAGCGGGTACCGAGCCCGACCCGCGCGGGGACGGCGGCCATGGCGAAGCCGGCGACGGCGCTCATCACCCCCATGGCGGCATAGACGAGTCCGGCCTGCTCGGGACGTCCGAGGTCGTCGGTGAGCGCGGTGATGCCCGCCTGGCAGGCGCCGAACATGGCTCCCTGGAGCGCCATCGCGACGCGCAGGGCGTACACCGAACCGGTCAGCCTCGTACGTTCGGCGGACGCGGTGCGGACGGCCGGGCGTAGCAGGGAGGCCGTCGGATGAAGGGCGAACCAGGTACCGCACACGGCGAGCAGGGCGGCAGCCGCGAGCAGGGCCGCGGCCGGGTGCGCGACGGCGACGGCGAGACCCACGAGGGCGGGGCCGAGGACGAAGGTGACCTCGTCCAGGGTGCCCTCGAAGGACAGCACCGTCCCGACAAGGCGTTCACCGGCGCCCTTACGGCGGGCCAGCGCCAGGGTCCTGGTGCGTGACATCGGCCCGATCTGCGGTACGGAGGCACCGGCGACGACCGCGACCAGGGCGAGCGGCAGGGTCTCGACGCGGGCGAGGGCGGCAAGCACGAGAGCGGTCACCGCGACGGCGTTGACGAGCGTGGCGCCGAGCACCACGAGCCGCTGTCCCCGTCTGTCGGCCGCCCGGCCCAGCAGCGGGCCGCCGACGGTCTGTCCGGCCGCCAGCGCGCCGCCCACGAGCCCCGCCGTGCCGAGGCTGCCGCTGGTCTCGGCGACCAGCAGCAGGGTGCCGAGCTGGCACATCGCGAGCGGCAGTCTGCCCAGGAAGGAGACGACAGGCAGCACGGGCCCGGTCAGCGCGATCGCCTCGCGGTAGCTCTCCCGGTACGCCGCCAGGGCGCCTGTGCCTCGTGCGTTCTCTCCGGCCATCAGGTGAAATTAACGCTCCGCGCGGGAGTCGGTGCATGGGTGGATGACACAGAAGCCCCGAATCCGGGTACGTACGTTCGCATGACGCCGACCTCCACCTACCGCCTCCAGCTGCAGCCCGACTTCCCCTTCTCGGCCGCCCGGGAAGCGGTGCCGTACCTGGCCGCTCTCGGGGTCTCCCATCTGCACCTGTCGCCCGTGCTGGAAGCCGTGCCCGGCTCGACGCACGGCTACGACGTCGTGGACCACGCACGCGTGCGTGCGGAGCTGGGCGGCGAGGACGGCCTGCGGGCGCTGTCCCGCGCGGCCCGTGCGCACGGGCTCGGCCTGGTCCTGGACATCGTCCCCAACCACATGGCCGTCCCCGCGCCCGAGCACCTCAACGCCCCCCTGTGGGAGGTCCTGCGGGAGGGGCCCGCCTCGCCGTACGCCGGCTGGTTCGACCTGGACTGGGAGGCGGGCGGTGGCAAGGTGCTGCTGCCGGTGCTCGGCGGGCGGATCGGCGAGGAGCTGGCGCACCTGAGCGTCGAGGACGGGGTGCTGCGCTACTTCGACCACGCCTTCCCGCTGCGCGAGGGCACCGAGAAGCTGCCGCTGCCGGAGCTGCTGGACGCCCAGTGGTACCGGCTCGCCTGGTGGCGGCTGGCCCGCACCGAGCTCAACTACCGCAGGTTCTTCACCATCTCGGACCTGATCGGGGTGCGGGTGGAGGACCCCGAGGTGTTCGCCTCCTCGCACGCGAAGATCCTTGAGCTGGTACGGGACGGGGTCGTCGAGGGGCTGCGGATCGACCACCCGGACGGACTCGCCGCGCCGGGCGACTACCTGCGCCGGCTGGCCGCGGCGACGACCGCGGCGGTGGACGGTTCGGGCCGCACGGTGTGGACGGTCGTGGAGAAGATCCTCACCGGTGACGAGCGGCTGCCCGCCGACTGGCCGGTCGCCGGGACCACCGGCTACGACGCGCTGCACAGGATCGACGGGCTGTTCCACGACCCCACGGGCGCGGACGAGCTCACCGAGCTGTACCGGGCGTTCGCCGATCCGCCGGGCGACCGGGGCGGCTACTGGGCGGCGACCACGCGCAGGGCCGCGTACCGCATCCTCACCCACGAACTGGCCGCCGAGACCGGCTTCCTGGTGCGCGCCGCCGAGCGGATCTGCGCCGCCGACCCGGCCCTGCGCGACCACGCGCCCTGGGCGCTGCGCACCGCGCTGCGCGAACTGCTCGTCCGGATGCCCGTCTACCGGCCCTACGTCGCCGCGGGCGGTCCCACCCCGGAGGAGGCTGAGGCGACGCTGCCGCCGGAGGCCGTACGGGAGGCGAAGGGTGCGTTCTCCGTGGCCGAGGAGGCGGCGGCGGTGGACGTCGTGCGGGAGCTGGCGCTCGGCCGCCTGGGGGACGGGCCCGACCACGCGGCGTTCTGCTCGCGGTTCGCGCAGACCTCCTCCGCGCTGCGGGCCAAGTCGGTGGAGGACACGGCGTTCTACCGGTACGCCCCGCTGCTGTCGGCGGCGGAGGTGGGCGGGGACCCCGGGCGGCCGGCCGTCTCGCCGGACGAGTTCCACGCGTTCTGCGCACGGCTGGCCCGCGACTGGCCGGCCACCGGGACGGTGCTGTCCACGCACGACACCAAGCGCAGTGCGGACGCACGCGCGCGGCTCGCGGTGCTGACCGAGTGCCCGCAGCGGTGGGCCGGGCTGCTGCGGCGGTGGGCCCAGGCGGCGCCCGCACCGGACCCGCACGCGGCGTGGACGGCCTGGCAGACCGCACTCGCCGTGCCCGGCGCGGGGGCGGAGCGGCTGGCGCCCGCGCTCCTCAAGGCCGCCAGGGAGGCCGGCCTGCACACGAGCTGGACGGAGCAGGACGCGGCCTACGAACAGTCCCTGGAGGACTTCGTCCGCTCGGGCCCCGCAGGTCCGGCACGCTACGAGGTCTCGCTCTTCGCCCGTGAGCTGGCGCCGCACGTACGGGCGAACGTCCTGGGCGCCGCGCTGGTGCAGCTGACGATGCCGGGGGTGCCGGAGCTCTACCAGGGCACCGAAGTCGAGTACCTGGCACTCGTCGACCCGGACAACCGGCGCCCCGTCGCGTACGAGCAGGCCGCGCTCGTACGGATGCACGGCGGCGCAGCCGGCGGCGGCACCCTGTCGGACGAGAAGCTGGCCCTGACGACGACGGCCCTGCGGTTGCGCCGCGACCGCCCCGGACTCTTCGGCGAGAGTGCGCCCTACACCCCCCTGACGGCGCGTGGCCCCCAGGCGCGGCACTGCCTGGCGTTCAGCAGGGCGGGTGAGAGCGTCACGGCGGTCACCCGGCTGTCGATGCGGCTGGCCGAGGCGGGCGGCTGGCAGGGGACGGTGCTGGAGCTGCCCGACGGCCGGTGGACGGACGAGCTGGCGGCGGGCCGGGAGTTCGAGGGCACGGTGGAACTGTCGGAACTGTTCGCCGAACGCCCGGTGGCACTCCTGGTGCGGGCGGCGCAGGGCCCGGCGTCCTGAGAGGGGGCCTCCGCGGGAGGAGCGCGGCGGCCGGGGGCGGCATCCTCCCCGGCGCCGCCCCTGGCGCGGCCCGCGTCGCCCCTCGGCGCGGCCCGCGCCGCGGTTACCGTTCGGTGGTCCCGGCGGGCTTGAAGACCGCGCCCGTGGAGGCGTCCAGCACACACGGGTTGGGGAAGTTCTTGGCGAACGCGATCCGCCGGCCGTCCCACACGCCGTACACCACGGCGGTGACCGGCTGGTAGACGAAGGCGCAGTTGACGTCGGCGCGCTTCATCCTCGTGAGGTCGCCGTCGACCGCCGCGAGCCGCGCGCAGGCCTCCGCGCTCTCCGGGTCGTCGGTGTCGGGCGGCTGCGGGCAGCGCAGGACGGTACCCTCCAGGTCGTCCACGGCCTCCTCGTCCTCGCCCTCGATGACCATGGTGTAGAGCCAGTTGCCCGAGCGGGGTTCCCGGTCCGCGTCCGCCGCGGTGGCGCCGCCCGCCCCGGCGCCGGTTCCGGCGAGGAGCGCCGCCGCCACGGCCGCCGCGGCGAGTGCCGTGCGTCCTGCTGTCCGTACCGCCGTCATGGCTGCCACCGTTCCGTTCCTTGCCCCGGGACGTGCGAGCGGCCGCCCGCACCGCTCGGTGCATCGGCAGAACGGGCACCCGCGTTGACCGTGACTGGGCCGAACGGCCGTACGCGGCGCACCAACGCCGGGCCGAACGGCCGTACGCCGAGCACTGCGCCCGGGCCGAACGGCCGTACGCGCTGCACCCGTTCGGCTGAACCCGCGCTGTCAGCCCGCCGACAGCCGGAAGGTCATCCGGCCGAAGCTGACCTGGTCCCCGTCGTTGACCACGGCCGGTCCGGTCACCCGGCGCCCGTTCACACAGGTGCCGTTGGTGGAGCCCAGGTCCCGCAGGATCCAGAGCCCGCCCTGCAGGACCAGTTCCGCGTGCCTGCGCGAGACGGTCTCGTGGCTGAGCCGCAGCCCGTTGTCGGTGCCGCGGCCGATCCGCAGCGGAGCCGGGCCCGGGGCGGGGAACAGCAGCTTGGGCAGCCGCTCCGCCGTCCACGCCCTGCGCAGCCGCACGGTGAACGCGGAGGCACGGCCGACCGCGGAGAACATCCGCCGGGACCAGCGGCCGTCGGTGTCCAGGTCCGCGGTGAGAGCCGCCAGCTCCGCCGACTGCCGGGCCGCGAGGGCGAGTTCCATCCGGTGCAGGAAGGTGTCGTGGGACAGCCGGCCCTGGGCCGCGCCCTCCCGCAGCACCGCCAGCGCACGGTCCCGTTCGGCGTCGGAGAGCCGAGCCGGGTACGTGTGGGGCTCGTAGGGGGGCGTCACAGGAGGATTGTCGGGCCGACACGGCGGGGGTGTCCAGCAACTCCGGTGTTCCCGCCCGGCCGGCCGGCGGCCCGGTGCGGCCCGCCGCACGGGGGGGCGGGCGGCCAAGGCCTTCGCGCGCGCCGGTTGTGTCAACTTCGAACGGGCACTCAATATGACTCGGGGCTGACAGGATGACGTGGGGCTGACAGGTAAGCGGAGCTCACCGAGCTCGCCGACGAGGAGGGGCCGCCAGTGCTGTTCGACGTGTGGGCACCAGAAGCCGAGGAACGGGTCACGCTGCACCTGCCGGACGCGGCGGTTCCCACGTACCCAATGGAGCGGGACCCGGACCGGGCCGGCTGGTGGGTGGTGCGGGCCGAGGCCGCGCACGGCAGCCCGTACGGTTTCGCGCTCGACGGCGGCCCGGTCCGCCCCGATCCGCGGTCCCGCCGCCAGCCGGACGGCCCCGACGGCTCCAGCGCCGTCGTGGACCACGAGGCGTACGTCTGGGGCGAGGAGTGGGCGGGGCGTCCGCTCGCCGGGGCGGTGCTGTACGAACTGCACATCGGCACGTACACCCGTGAGGGCACCTTCGACGCCGCCTCGAAGCGGCTCGGCCACCTGGTGGACCTGGGCATCACCCATGTCGAGCTGATGCCGGTCTGCCCGTTCCCGGGCACGCACGGCTGGGGGTATGAGGGGGTGTCGCTGTGGGCGGTGCACGAGCCGTACGGCGGGCCCGACGGGCTGAAACGCTTCGTCGACGCGGCGCACGCCGCCGGACTCGGCGTGGTCCTCGACGTCGTGCACAACCACCTCGGCCCCTCGGGCAACTACCTCCCCCTGTTCGGCCCCTACTTCACCGACTCGCACCACACCCCGTGGGGCTCCGCCGTCAACCTGGACGCGCCGGGCTCGGACGAGGTGCGGGACTACCTGCGCGAGAGCGCCCTGGCCTGGCTGCGGGACTACCGGCTCGACGGACTGCGCCTCGACGCCGTGCACGCACTCGCGGACACCCGCGCCCTGCACTTCCTGGAGGAGCTGTCGGCCGCGGTCGACGCGCTGGCGGCCGAGCTGGACAGGCCGCTCTTCCTGATCGCCGAGTCGGACCTCGGCGACCCCCGCACCGTCACCGCGCGCGAGGCGGGCGGCCTTGGTCTGCACGCCCAGTGGAACGACGACTTCCACCACGCCCTGCACACCGCTCTCACCGGCGAGTCCCAGGGCTACTACGCGGACTTCGCCCGCGCTCCGCTGGAGGCGCTGACCAAGACCCTCACCCGGGCCTTCTTCCACGACGGCACGTACTCCTCCTTCAGGGGCCGCAGGCACGGCAGGCCCGTCGACCGTACGTCGACGCCCGCGCACCGGTTCCTCGGTTACGCGCAGACACACGACCAGGTGGGCAACCGCGCGCTCGGGGACCGGCTCTCCTCGTCGCTCTCCCCCGGGCTGCTCGCCTGTGCGGCGGCGCTCGTCCTGACGGGCCCGTTCACGCCGATGCTGTTCATGGGCGAGGAGTGGGGGGCGCGCACCCCCTGGCAGTTCTTCACCGACCACACCGATCCGGAACTTGCGGAAGCGGTACGAAACGGACGCCGGCGGGAGTTCGGGGCGCACGGGTGGGCCGAGGAGGACATTCCGGACCCGCAGGACCCGCGCACCAGGGAGCGCTCCTGCCTCGACTGGTCGGAGCCGGACCAGGAGCCGCACGCCCGGCTGCTGGCCTGGCACCGGGAGCTGATCGCGCTGCGCCGTTCCTGCCCGGACCTGCTGGACCCGGACCTGTCCGCGGTGCGCGCCGCCCACGCGACGGGTGGTGCGGGGCGCTGGATCGCCTACCGCAGGGGCGACATCAGGGTGGCGGTGAACCTCTCCGACACCGCGGCGACGATCGGTCTGGGCCGCAACGGGCGCAGCCGGGTGCTGGCGGCGTGGGAGCCGGTTCAGGCGCCGGGGCAGGACGGGGTGCTGACGCTGCCCGCGGAGTCGTGCGTGGTGCTGGGCAGCTGACGCCCGGCCCGGCGTCGCGCGGCGGGGCGTCAGCTGCGCTGCGCCGTCCGGCAGGGAGCCCGCCCAAGCCGGTGCGGGCAGGGAGCCCGCCCCCGCCGGTGCCTACCCCGCCCGCCCCAGCTCCTTGCGGAACAGCTCCAGCACGTTGCCGCCGAGGATCTTGCGCACGGTGTCCTCGGGCACGCCCCGTCCCAGCAGTGCCTCGGTCACCAGGGGCAGCCCGCGCGGCCCCGACAGGCCGGGCAGGGACAGCCGGAAGCCGTCGGGGACCTCTTCCTCGCAGCAGCGCGGCATCGTGTCGTGGTCGACCTCCTCGATGAAGTCGGCGCCGATGCCCACGTGGCCGGGGCCGACCACGTCGAGCACGTGCAGGAAGTGGTCGGCCAGCCGGTTCACGGTCTGCTCCGCCGGGTCGGCCGCGACGAACTCCGGGAAGAAGTTCACACAGACCGTGCCGCCGGTGGCGGCCACCCCGCGCAGCTGGTCGTCGGTGAGGTTGCGGTGGTGGTCGCGCAGCGCGCGGGCCGAGGAGTGGGTGGCCATCACGGGCCGGGTCGCCAGCTCCAGGACGTGGGCGACGCCGGAGGCGCTCAGGTGCGAGACGTCGTAGATCATGCCGAGGCTCTCCATGATCCCGAGCGCCGCCACGCCCGCCTCGGTGAGCCTGCTGCCGGTGGCGTCCTCACCGCTGCCGTCCGCGAGCGGTGTCCGGCTCCAGTGGGCGAGCGAGGCGACCCGTACGCCCAGCCGGAAGAGCGTGGGGAACAGCTCCACGGAGGCGTCCACACCCGGCGCGCTCTCCAGCGCCAGCACGAGCGCGATCTTGCCGGCGGCGTGCGCGGCGTCGATGTCGTCGCCGTCGAGGCACAGCCGTACGGAGTCCTGGTTGCCCTCGGCCAGCACGTGCGCGCACTCGATCATGCGGAGGGTCTGGCGCAGGGCGCCCTCGGGCCGGTACGCGTCGCCGATGAAGACCGGCAGGACCTGGAGATCGACCCCGCCCTCCTGAAGCTGCGGCAGCCAGCGTTCGCGGAAGAAGGCCGCCCAGCGCCGGGGCGGCCGGGCGGTGACGGCCATCAGGAGGTCGTTGTGGGCGTCCGCCACGACGGCGCGGTGGTGCAGTTCGAGGGACATGGGGCGTCAGCCTAAGCGCGTGCGCCGGATTGATCCACAGGGATTTCTCACACCGCGCTGACCTCGCCTTTGTCCTCGATTAGCGCCTCTGACCTGCGAAAACACTCCCAGTGGCAGTCCTGCGAGCAGCCTTGATCAGGTGCTTCGGGGAGGTAGGGTCGGGGTTCTCCGACACCTCGTACGCCTCGGTGGGACAGCTCTGTGCCGCAGGCCCCTTCGGCGTGCCGCACGCCCAGCCGCTCCAAGGAAGAAGGCTCGCCCCGTGGCCGACCAGCCGTTCACGCACCTGCACGTTCACACCCAGTACTCGCTCCTGGACGGCGCGGCCCGGCTCAAGGACATGTTCAAGGCGTGCGGCGAGATGGACATGACGCACATCGCCATGACGGACCACGGCAATCTGCACGGGGCGTACGACTTCTTCCACCAGGCCAAGAAGGCGGAGATCACACCGATCATCGGCATCGAGGCGTATCTCGCGCCGGAGTCGCGCCGGCACAACAAGCCGGTGAAGTGGGGCGCCCCGCACCAGAAGGGCGACGACGTCGCGGGCGCCGGCGCGTACACGCACATGACGATGTGGGCGCGGAACAACACCGGGCTGCACAACCTCTTCCGCGCCCAGTCCCGGGCCAGCCTGGAGGGCTTCTTCCGCAAGCCGCGCATGGACCGCGAGCTGCTCCAGGAGTACGGCGAGGGCCTGATGGCCACCACCGGCTGCCCGTCCGGCGAGATCTCGACCAAGATCCGTCTCGGGCAGCTGGACGAGGCGGTCAAGGCGGCCGGCGAGTTCCAGGACATCTTCGGCAAGGAGAACTTCTTCGTCGAGCTGATGGACCACGACATCGACATCGACCGCCGGGCCCGCGCGGGCCTCCTGGAGGTGGCGAAGAAGATCCAGGCGCCCTTCGTCGTCACCAACGACTCGCACTACACGTACGCCAACGAGGCGGCGGCCCACGACACCCTGCTCTGCATCCAGACCGGCTCGAACATCTCCGACACGGACCGCTTCCGCTTCGACGGGTCCGGCTACCACCTCAAGACCGCCGCCGAGATGTACGCCATCGACTCCTCCGACGCCTGGCTTGAGGGCTGCCGCAACACCCAGCTCCTCATCGCCGACCGGGTCGACACCTCCGGCATGTTCGAGCCGAAGAACCTGATGCCGAAGTTCGACGTGCCCGACGGGTACGACGAGGTGTCGTGGTTCCGCGAAGAGGTGCGCATCGGCATGAACCGGCGCTTCAACGGCCAGGTCCCGCAGGACCGCCAGGAGCTCGCCGACTACGAGATGGGCATCATCATCGAGATGGGCTTCCCGGGGTACTTCCTCGTGGTCGCCGACTTCATCATGTGGGCCAAGAACAACGGCATCGCGGTCGGGCCGGGACGTGGCTCCGCGGCCGGTTCGATCGTCGCGTACGCCATGGGCATCACCGACCTCGACCCCGTCCCGCACGGTCTGATCTTCGAGCGGTTCCTCAACCCCGAGCGCGTCTCGATGCCCGACGTCGACATCGACTTCGACGAGCGCAGGCGCGGCGAGGTGATCCGGTACGTCACCGAGAAGTACGGCGCCGACAAGGTCGCCATGATCGGCACGTACGGCACCATCAAGGCCAAGAACGCGATCAAGGACTCCGCCCGCGTCCTCGGTTACCCGTACGCGATGGGCGACCGCATCACCAAGGCGATGCCCGCCGACGTCATGGGCAAGGGCATCGACCTCAACGGCATCACGGACCCCAAGCACCCCCGCTACAGCGAGGCGGGCGAGGTGCGCGGGATGTACGAGAACGAGCCCGACGTCAAGAAGGTCATCGACACGGCGCGCGGCATCGAGGGCCTGGTCCGCCAGATGGGCGTGCACGCGGCCGGCGTCATCATGTCCAGCGAGCCGGTCATCGACCACGCCCCGGTCTTCTCGCCTAAGAACGACGGCGTGGTCGTCACCCAGTGGGACTACCCGAGCTGTGAGTCGCTCGGCCTCCTCAAGATGGACTTCCTGGGCCTGCGCAACCTGACGATCATGCAGGACGCCCAGAAGGCCATCAAGGCGAACAAGGGCATCGACCTGGAGCTCCTCTCGCTGCCGCTCGACGACGGCCCGACGTACGAACTCCTGGCGCGCGGCGACACGTTGGGCGTGTTCCAGTTCGACGGCGGCCCGATGCGTTCGCTGCTGCGCCTGATGAAGCCCGACAACTTCGAAGACATCTCCGCCGTGTCGGCGCTCTACCGCCCCGGCCCGATGGGCATGAACTCCCACACCAACTACGCGCTGCGCAAGAACAAGCAGCAGGAAATCACCCCGATCCACCCGGAGCTGGAGGAGCCGCTCGCCGAAGTCCTGGGCATCACCTACGGCCTGGTGGTCTATCAGGAGCAGGTGCAGAAGGCGGCCCAGGTCCTCGCCGGCTACTCGCTCGGCCAGGCGGACCTCCTGCGTCGTGCCATGGGCAAGAAGAAGAAGGAAGTACTCGACAAGGAGTTCGTCCCCTTCCAGAGGGGCTGCCGCGAGCGCGGCTACTCGGACGAGGCGATCCAGGCGGTGTGGGACGTCCTGGTCCCCTTCGCGGGCTACGCGTTCAACAAGGCGCACTCGGCGGCGTACGGCCTGGTCTCGTACTGGACGGCCTACCTGAAGGCCAACTACCCCGCCGAGTACATGGCCGGGCTCCTCACGTCCGTCAAGGACGACAAGGACAAGATGGCCCTCTACCTCAACGAGTGCCGCCGCATGGGCATCAAGGTGCTGCCGCCGGACGTGAACGAGTCCGCGGGCAACTTCACCGCGCAGGGCGACGACGTCATCGTCTTCGGGCTCACCGCGGTGCGCAACGTCGGCCAGAACGTCGTCGACTCGATCGTCAAGTGCCGCAAGGCGAAGGGGAAGTACTCCTCCTTCCCCGACTACCTGGACAAGGTCGAGTCGGTCGTCTGCAACAAGCGCACCACGGAATCCCTCATCAAGGCGGGCGCGTTCGACGCGATGGGCCACACCCGCAAGGGTCTGTCCGCGGTCTTCGAGAACATGGTCGACGCGGTCGTCCAGGTGAAGCGCAAGGAGGCCGAGGGCCAGTTCGACCTCTTCGGCGACCTCGGCGCGGAGGGCCCTGACGACTCCCCCGGCTTCGGTTTGGACGCCCCCATCGGCGACATCGAGTGGGACAAGTCGTTCCTCCTCGCCCAGGAACGCGAGATGCTCGGCCTGTACGTCTCCGACCACCCGCTCTTCGGACTGGAGCACGTCCTCTCCGACAAGGCGGACGCGGCGATCGCCTCGCTCACCAGCGGTGACTACTCGGACGGCGCGATCACCACCATCGGCGGCCTGATCACCGGCCTCCAGCGCAAGATGACCAAGCAGGGCAACGCGTGGGCCATCGCCACGGTCGAGGACCTCGCGGGCTCCATCGAGTGCATGTTCTTCCCCGCCACGTACCAGCTGATCTCGACCCAGCTCACCGAGGACACGGTCGTCTTCGTCAAGGGCCGCCTCGACAAGCGCGAGGACATTCCGCGCCTGGTCGCGATGGAGCTCCAGGTCCCCGACATCTCCGACGCGGGCACGAACGCGCCCGTTGTCCTCACCATCCCCACCGTCAAGGTCACCCCGCCGATGGTCGGCAAGCTGGGCGAGATCCTCTCCCACCACCGCGGCGACACGGAGGTGCGCATCAAGCTCCAGGGCCCGCGCAAGACGACGGTGCTGCGCCTGGACAGGCACCGGGTGAAGGCAGACCCGGCACTCTACGGCGACCTGAAGGTACTGCTGGGACCGTCCTGCTTGCAGTAGACGGCGCAGCGGGGCTCCGACGCCGCTCCCGCAGCGGACGGGCGGGCGCGGCGGGCTCCGTCACCGCTCCCGCAGCGGACGGGCGGGCGCGGCGGCGCCCGCCGCACCGTGCTCCGCCCACCCGCTCCTTCGGGCATGAAAATCCCGCAAAGCGCAGCAGGCAGCGCCGGGATCTGCTGGTATAGGCACGTCGCAGGGAGAAGTGATCTTGGAGGTACGCCGGCACGGCAAGGTATGCCGGCACGGCGCCGGGCACCACGTCCCTGTCGTCCCACCCACCGCACCAAGGGAGCGAGCGACCGCATGAGCCTGGCCCAGCTTCACTACACCTCGGCCGCCGGGTTCACGGCGGTCAGCCCCGAGGTTCCGCGCGCGCTGCTCGACGAGGCGGAGGAGGTACTGGCCGCCTTCCCCGCCTCCGCCTTCTCGCTCACCGAACTCTCCGACGGCAGCCGGCTGCTCAGCCGTACGACGACCGACCCGGAGACCGGCGCCGCGCACACCCACGCCGTCCACCTGCCCCCGGGAGAGCGTCTGCCGGGCGGCGCGCTGCCCGTCACCGCCTGGGACTCGCCGCGCTGGGCGCCGGTCGCCCCAGAGCCCGGCGCTTCCCCGGCGCCGCTGGAACTGCTGACCCCGGCCGCAGGCTTCTTCGACCGGGACGGCCTCGCGGACTTCGCGGCCTCCCGCGGGCCGCGCCTGGCCCGAGTGCTGGCGGACGTACGGCGCCTGCGCGAGGACCCGGGCGCGGAGCCGGTGGTGCTGATCGAGGAGGATCCCGCCGACATCGCGCGCTGGGTCGCGGTCCTGGGCGCCGCACTGCCGCGCGAACACGCGCACGGCCTGACCTTCACCACCTACGCGGAACGCCCGGAGCACGCACTCCAGCAGATCGTCGGAACCTCCCCGGACGTCGTGTTCCCCGCGGCGGGGTTCCGGGTGCACGGGGAGGGGCGTGGCGGGACTGCGGTACGGGCCGGCGGGGGCGATGACGGTGGCGGTGGCGGTGGCGGCCGGGCGCGTACCTCGTCGGGGCCGCCGGGGCCTGGCGACGTGGTGGAGCCGCCTCCGTGGGCCTGGCCGGGGGACGCGGCCGGGGCCGTGTCGCAAGATAGCGCCGGGGCCGGAACCGCGTCGCAGCCCGCCGCGGACGTCGCCGCGCCGGAGGACCTGGACCGCACCGGGCAGCACTCCGGCGCCCTCGGTGGCGAGTCGCGGAAGGACACCTGGGCCGCGGTGGCCGCGCAGGTCTGGCTGGCCGGCCGGCCCGAACTCTTCAAGCGGGCCGCCGCCCAGCCCTCCCTCTACGACGGCGAGTTCGAAGCGGGTCCGCTGGCCGCCACCGCGCTCAGCGCCGGGGTCCCGCTCGACTCGGTGGGGCGTACGGCAGCGGCCGTATGGGCCACGGAGTACGCCGACGGACTGTCCGCGAGCGACTGGCCCGCTCTGCTCGGCGCGCTCTGCGCACCCGTTCCCGGGGCCCGCCCCGACGGTGAACTGGCCGCCCTGGAACAGCTCGCCGAGCGCGTCGACGGCAAGGTACCTGCCGAGACGACCGCCCCGCTGGCCGCGCTCGTCGCCTCGGAGGACGACGATCCGGCCGCGGTCCCCGAGCTGGCCCGCCGACTGGCCCACGAACTCCTCGCCGACCCCGAGCGGGCACGCGGCGCAGCCGTCCATGAGGCGCTGACCAGGCATTCGGCCCTGCACGCCCAACTCCTCGTACACCTCGACGCGTTGGCGCCCGACAATCCCTTCACGCTGGTACGGCTGCTGCACACCGCCGACCTGTTGCGCGGCACCCCGGAGGGGCTGCCGCACCTGCGGATGTGCGCCGCGTACCCGCAACCGGGCGCCGAACCGGGGGCGGCGCGCGCGGACGACCGCGAGGCCACCCTGCACACCGTGCTGCGCGCCGCCGGGGTCTCCCCCATGGTCGAGCCGCTGGTGCTGCGTACCGGTTTCCGGCTGGTCTGGCCCGGCGAGCTGCTGCCCACCCCCCAGGAGGCCCGCTGGATCCTGGGTGAGACGGGTTCGGACGCGCACCGCACGGCGGGCACCTACCCGGAGCTGATCCGTGCGGCACTCGAAGGGCCGGCCGACGACCCGGACGTCACTCCGCTCGCCGCCGACCTGATCCGCTGCTTCCCGCACGAGATCGACGCCCGGCAGCTCGGCGCGCTGCGGCTCCTGGAGTTCGCGGAGTCCCTGGCACAGGGGCGCGCGGGGGCGGGACCGGTGGCCACCGCCCTGACGCTGCGCGCGGCGGCGCAACCGGTCGAACCCCCGGTACTCCGGCGGGTGTTCGGCCTGCTCGCCCGAGACCTGCTCTCGGAACAGCGCCCGGTGGGCGAGCTCTCCGCCCTCGCCCGCTCCGGCGACGTCGACCTGTTGGGCGCGTACGCGGCGACGGCCCGGTCGGCCGCCATCCAGGACCGGCTGCGCACCGTGCCTTCCTATGCCGCCGACTGCTTCACCGCGTGGGGCGCACACCCCGGCGCGAGCCCCTTGTGGGACGAAACCCGCAGCGCCCTGCTGGAGGAAGTGCTGCGCCCGGCTCTCCAGCACCTCACCAGCCGTGAGGTGTCCGCCCTGACGGACCAGTTGAGCCGTACGGGAGGGAGTCACGCTGCCGACTTCCGCGCCTGGCACCGCTCGTCGGGCGGCACCCTGGGAAGACTCGCGAGGCGCTTCGGGCGACGCTGACCGATGGGTCGCCCGAAGCGCTCCTGGCACCGCCGGCCGATCGCGCGGGCCGGGTGGTGCGGCGGAGCGGGCGACGGCGCCCCGCACCGGATGCCTCCCGGTGCGGGGCGCCGCAGCTCACCAACCGCAGTCCCGTCAGTGGCAGTTCACGCTCTCGGCCTTGGTGCGCTGCCCCTTGCCCTGCCAGGCGCAGGAGTCGACCTGCTTGCCCTTCGCGTTGAGCAGGGCCGCGTTCTCCTTGCCGCTGTTGTTCCAGACGTAGGCGGCACGACCCCGGTACCGGTGGTCCCAGTACACATTGGCGGCCGTGTTCCCCCCGCTGCCTGTCCGGACCGTCACCGTCCTGCCCGCCTTGAGCGTGAGCGAGCGGAAGGTGTAGGTCCAACCTGCCTTGTCGCGCACCTTGTAGCCCTTGAGCTGCACCGCGTACCCGGTGGCGTTGTGGATCTGGACCCACTCGGAGTTCCGGCTCGCGTTCGATCCGCTGTCCGCGCCCGCCCCGTTGTACTGGATCCAGCCGAAGTGGACACCGCCCTGGTGCTTCGGCGCAGCCTGCGCCGGCGCCACCGCACAGGCGAGCAGCCCTACGACTCCGACCGCGGCCGGTACGGCCGTCCGTATGCCGTTCCCTCGAAACATGTAGCCCCCCTTTTGCACGAGACCCACATGGTGTGAACCTCGGAAGAGAAGCCCATCACAACTTTTCTGCACTCGGTGACTGTTCAACAAAGTTCGAATCCAGCGCACCCTTGGGGCTTGCCACCGCGAACCGATCACCGCGAACCGATCACCGCGAACCGATCACCGCGAACCGGATCGGGGTTCCCGGCACCGCCTGGGCCGCCGCCGGAAGGTGCTCCTCGGGGACCACGCCGATCACCGGGTAGCCGCCGGTCACCGGGTGGTCGGCGAGGAAGACCACCGGGCGGCCGTCGGGAGGCACCTGGACGGCACCCAACACCATTCCCTCACTGGGCAGTTCGCCGTCCCGGGCGCGCGGGAGAGCAGGTCCCTCGGTACGCAGGCCGATGCGGTTGGCGGCCGGGGAGACTCGGTAGCCGGGGGCGGCGAGCACCACCAGTGCCTCCGCCGTGAACCAGTCGTGCCGGGGGCCGAGCAGCAGGGGCAGCACCAGCTCGGCGGGTGGGGCGTGCCAGGGCACGGTGTCCACCGCCGGCACCGCGGCGACCGGGGGCCCGAGCGGAAGCAGCAGACCTTCGGCCAGCGGCTCCGGGCCGAGCCCGGAGAGGAGGTCGGTCGAGCGGCTGCCGAGGACCGGCTCGACACAGACTCCGCCCGCGAAGGCGAGATACGTACGGAGGCCGGAGGTCGGCCGGCCGACGTCGAGCAGCGCACCGGCCGGGACCCGCACCTGGGCGCCCCAGGCGGCGGGCACCCCGTCGACCCGCACCGGGCAGGGGGCGCCGGTGACGGCGACGGTCACCGGGACGCGGGTACGGAGTGCGACGCCGTCCGCGGTGGTCTCCAGGGTGGCGGCGGCCGGGGGGTTGCCCACCAGGCGGTTGGCCAGCCTGTGGGCATGCGCGTCCAGCGCGCCGGACCGGGGGACACCCAGATGGGCGTGGCCGGGGCGGCCCTCGTCCTGGACGGTGGTGAGGGCGCCGGGCCGTACGACCTCCAGAGCTGCCGGGGTGGCCTTGAGGGCGCCGGGGCGTACGACCTCCTGCGCTGCCGGGGTGGCCTCGGTCATCGGGTACGGGTCTCCTCGGTGAAACGCACCCTGGTACCGGGGGCGAGCAGTGCGGCGGGTTCACGGCGGGGGTCCCACAGGGTGGCGTCGGTGGAGCCGACGAGCTGCCAGCCACCGGGGGACGAGCGCGGGTAGACGCCCGCGTACTCGCCGGCCAGGGCCACCGACCCGGCGGGCACGGCGGTACGCGGGCTGGACCTGCGCGGCAGGTGAAGGGCGGTGGGCAGCCCGGTGAGGTACCCGAAACCTGGCGCGAACCCGCAGAAGGCGACGCGGAGTTCGAGCCCGCCGAGCACTTCCGGGACACGCTCGGCGGGCATTTCCCACAGGGCGGCCACGTCGGCGAGGTCGGGCCCGTCGTAGCGCACCGGAATCTCGACGAGCGGGCCTTCGTCGGCGACGAGCGGCGGGATGTGCCAGGTCCGGAGGGTCGCGGCGAAGGCCTGCGGTGCGTCGAGGCCGTCGATGAGGACGGTCCTGGCGGCCGGTACGAGGGCGCGCACGGAAGGCATCTGACCTGCGGCCCGGCGCCGGCGGAGCTCGGCGTGGAGCGCCTGGGCGCGCGCGAGGTCGGGCATCTCGACGAGAAGGGCGTGCGCCCCCATGGGGAGGACACGCATGAGGCCGTCCGCCTCGGCACGACTCTCCCCGACGCTGCCGCTGTTCGCGTCGGCCACGTCACCCCCACTGCCGCCCGCGCAGCGGTCCGCGCCACCCACGCCCCTCATACGAACGGCTCCAACTCGACGCCAGCGCCCACCAGTTCAGCACGTACACGAGCGGCGAGCTCCGATGCTCCTGGGGTGTCGCCGTGCAGGCACAGTGAGCGGGCGCGGACCTGGATGCGTTCGCCGGTCAGGGCGGTGGTCTCGCCCTCGGTGGCCATCGTCACCGCCCGGGTGACCACCGCGTCCGCGTCGTGGATCACCGCTCCCGGCTCCCGGCGGGAGACCAGCGTTCCCCGGGCGGTGTAGGCACGGTCAGCGAACGCCTCCGGTACGGAGGGGAGTTCGGCGAGCTCGGCGGCTGCCAGGAGTTCCGAGCCGGGAAGCCCCAGGACGGGAAGGCCGCCGCCCGCCAGCCGTACCCCGGCGACGACCGCCGTCGCCTGCTCCGCGTCGTGGACGGTCCGGTTGTAGAGCGCGCCGTGCGGCTTCACATAGGCGACGCGAGAGCCCGCCGCACGGGCGAAGACCTCCAACGCGCCGATCTGGTACGCGACTTCCGCCGCGAGCTCGTCCGGCGGCACATCCATCGCGCGCCGTCCGAAGCCGGCCAGGTCACGGTAGGAGACCTGGGCACCGATCCGTACCCCCCGCTCGGCGGCCAGCTCGCACACCCGGCGCATCGTCACCGGGTCCCCCGCGTGGAAGCCGCAGGCGACATTGGCACTGGTGACGACCGACAGCAGTGCCTCGTCGTCGGTGAGCGTCCAGCGGCCGAAGCCCTCCCCCAGGTCGGCGTTGAGGTCGATCACTTTGGGCGGGGCACCGGCCGGCACGCTCTCCGTCGCACCCGGCACCTCGGACCCCTCGGACTCCTCGGGCCGGCGCCCGTCTGCCGTCGTCATTCTCCTGCCTCCGTCTGCCCGTCCAGCGTGTCGAGGATCAGTTGCCGCGAGTCGACGAGATAGCTCCGCAACTCGCTTTCGGCCAGTTCCAGTTCACCGTCCGCCAGCGGTCCCGCGATGGCGCGGTTGCGGCCCACGAAGGGTTCGTGGAGGTGCGCGGCGGAGGGCATCGCCTGGAACACCAGGCGCAGTTCCGCGAGGATCGCACTCATGTAGGCGTCGGTGCGCGGGCTGCCCGCCAGGGCGGCGAGCGCACGGTGGAAGCGGATGCCCGCGTCGGCGACGTGCGGCCAGTCGCCCGCGACCGCGGCGCTCTCCCCGTCCTCCACCGCGCGGAGCACATCCGCCACCAGCCGCGGCGACGCCGCGCCGCCCGCCCGTACCCCCGCGGTCTCCAGCGCGAACCGCACCGCGTAGATGTCGGCGATGTCCGCCACGCCCGGGACCCGGACGAAGACTCCTCGGTTGAACTCGTGCACCACCAGCCGCTCGTGCACCAGCAGCCGGAACGCCTCGCGCACCGTGTTGCGCGACACGCCGTACGCGTGGGCCAGCGCCGCCTCGGGCAGCTGCGCCCCCGGCTTCAGACCGCCCTCCGCGATGCGGTCCCGCAGGGACGAGGCAACCCGCTGAGCGGTACCGGCGCCCTCGCCGAGCCCCACGCTTCGTCCTGGATCACTCACCGTTGCCCACTTCCCTTGCCCAGTCGTCCCCGTTGCCTTCCCCAGCCACCAGAAAATCCGTATGCCGGAAACCATTGTGGGATTGTTGAGCAATACCTTACTGTCACCGGACTCCGCTAGTCCGCTCTTGCGGAATGAGACCGACCGACTGGAAGGCGGGCGACGCATGATCGTCCTTCTCGGCGTCGCCGTGGTGATCGCAGGCTTCGCCACCCGACGCAACCCCCTGCTGGTGGTCGGCGTCGCCGGCATAGCCACCGGCCTGCTCGGAGGGTTGTCGCCGCGCGAGGTGCTCGCCTCGTTCGGCGAGGGCTTCGCCTCCAGCCGGTCCGTGACGATCTTCGTGATCACCCTGCCGGTGATCGGCCTGCTGGAGCGCTACGGCCTCCAGGAGCAGGCCCGCCGGCTGATCTCCCGCTTCACCAAGCTCACCACCGGCCGCTTCCTCACCCTGTACCTCGGTCTGCGCCAGCTCACCTCGGCCCTCGGCCTCACCAGCCTCGGCGGCCCCGCCCAGACCGTGCGCCCGCTCGTGGCGCCGATGGCGGAGGCCGCGGCGGAGAAGAAGTACGGACCGCTCCCCGAGAAGTGGCGCGAGAAGGTGCGTTCGCACTCCTCCGGCGCCGACACCGTCGGTCTGTTCTTCGGCGAGGACTGCTTCCTGGCCATCGGCTCGATCCTGCTGATCACCGGCTTCGTCAACACCACGTACAACCAGCACCTCGAACCCCTGCACCTGGCCCTGTGGGCGATCCCGACCGCCGTCTGCGCCTTCCTCATCCACGGCGCACGCCTGCTGCGCCTCGACCGCCAGATGGCCCGCGAGCTGACGGCAGGTCCGGCCGGTGACGCCTCCGCAGCTGACAAGGAGACGGCCAAGTGATCAAGGCAGAGTGGTTCTACTGGCTCATCGGCGCCATCTTCCTGCTGATGGCGGCCCAGATGTTCCTGGACCGTACGAATCCCAAGCGGCTCGGCACCGCCGCCTTCTGGGGCCTGCTCGGCATCGGCTTCGTCTACAGCACCTGGGTGGTCGACAAGTCGGCTCCCGCCGAGCCCCTCGGCGTACTCGTCCTGATCATGATCGTCCTGGCGGGCTGCGGCTTCACCGGGCGCGGCAAGGTGGACACCACCACCCCCGAGCAGCGCGCCGCCTCCGCCGTCCGCTTCGGCAGCAGGCTGTTCATCCCGGCGCTGACGATTCCCGTCGTGGCGATGCTGTGCGCGACCCTGCTGAAGAAGATCCACATCGGCGGCGAGCCGATCTTCCAGGAGGGCAGCGAGACCATCCTGGGTCTCGGCATCGGCGCACTGGTCGCGCTCGCCGTCGGGATGGTCCTGCTCCGCGAGAAGAGCATCACCGTTCCCGTGCACGCGGGACGCAACATGGTCGAGGCCATGGGCTGGGCCATGCTGCTGCCCCAACTCCTCGCCGTACTCGGCTCGATCTTCCAGAAGACGGGCGTCGGCGAGCAGGTCGGAAAGATCACCGAGGCCGTGCTGCCGAGCGGCATGATCTACGTCTCGGTCCTCGTCTACTGCCTGGGCATGGCCCTCTTCACGATCATCATGGGCAACGCGTTCGCCGCGTTCCCCGTGATGACGGCGGCGATCGGCTGGCCGGTGCTGATCCAGTCGGGTGGCGGTGATCCGGCCGTCGTGCTCGCGGTCGGCATGCTGTCGGGCTTCTGCGGCACGCTCTGCACCCCGATGGCGGCCAACTTCAACCTGGTGCCCGCGGCGCTGTTGGAGCTCAAGGACCAGTACGGGCCGATCAAGGCGCAGATCCCGACGGCGAGCGCGCTGCTGGTCTGCAACATCGCGGTCATCTCCCTCTTCGCCTTCTGACCCCGTGACCCGGGCCGGAACCAGCCGCACAAGGAACCCCCCATGTCTCAGCTCCCCCGCGTCCTGCTCACCGGCTTCGAGCCGTTCGGCGGCGAGGACGTGAACCCGTCCTGGCAGGCGGTGTCCCTGGTACGGGACGCACCGCCCGAGAACATCACCCTGCACACCGTCCGGCTCAGCTGCGTCTTCGGCCGCGCCAACGACGAACTCCGGGCCGCCGTCGCCGACTTCGCCCCCGACCTGGTCCTGTGCGTCGGCCAGGCGGGCGGCCGTCCCGACCTCACCGTCGAGCGCGTGGCCGTCAACGTCGACGACGCCCGCATCCCCGACAACGCGGGCAACCAGCCCGTCGACGAACCGGTCGTAGCAGGCGGTCCCGCCGCGTACTTCGCCCCGCTCCCGGTCAAGGCGTGCGTGGCCGCGGTACGGGAGGCGGGCCTGCCCGCGTCGGTCTCGCAGACCGCGGGAACCTTCGTCTGCAACCACGTCTTCTACGGCCTGGCCCACCTCGCCGCCACCGAGTTCCCGGCCCTGCGCGGCGGCTTCGTCCACGTGCCGTACGCCCCGGAGCAGGTCAGCGCCCGCGCGCTCCCCTCCCTCCCCGTCCCCGCCATGGCGGACGGCCTGCGCGCGATCATCACGGCCGCGCTGACCACGGAGACGGACCTGCGCGTCGCGGAAGGAGCAACACATTGAGCACTCACCCGGCACCGAGGACCGCCCCGCCCGACCGGCGCCCGCTCGCCACCCACGCCCGTACCTTCTCCCAGGTCGCGGCGGCCAACGTCACCCGCCCCTACCCCTACGCCCCGATGCACCTGATCGCCGGCCCGGACGACGTCCTCGCCCCGCGCGAACAGCACCCCGCGTTCTACGGGGCGTACGACTGGCACTCGTCCGTCCACATGCACTGGCTGCTCGTACGGTTGCTGCGCCGGTACGCGGACGAGATCGACGCCGAGGCCGTCACCGCCGTACTGGACCGACACCTGACGACGGCTCACCTCCGCGCCGAGGCACACTACTTGGCGGCCCACCCCACCTTCGAGCGGCCCTACGGCTGGGCCTGGCTGCTCCTGCTCGAAGCGGAGTGCCGCGCACTGGGCGGTGCGGCCGGTACCCGGTGGGCGGATGCGCTCGCGCCGGCCGTCCGGACCGTCGCCGCTCTCGTACGGGCCTGGCTGCCCAAGGCCACCTACCCGGTACGGCACGGCACGCACGCCAACAGCGCCTTCGCCCTAGGCCTGGTCCTGGACAGCGGCCACCCCGAGCTGACGGCTCCCGTGAGCGAGACCCTCCTCCGCTGGTTCGCGGACGACCACGACGCCCCCGCCCACTGGGAACCCTCCGGCCAGGACTTCCTCTCGCCCGCGCTGACCGAGGCGGACGCGGTACGCAGGGTGCTGGCGCCGGAGGCGTTCGCCGTCTGGCTCGACCGCTTCCTCCCGGCCCTCGGCACCGGCTCCCCGATCCTCGTCCCGCCCACCGTCGCGGACCCGGCCGACCCGCAGATCGGCCACCTCATCGGGCTCTCCCTGAGCCGCGCGTACGCCCTGCGCAACCTGGCCGCCGCCCTCCCCTCGACGGACCCCCGCACCGCCCTCCTCCGTACCTCCGCCAAGGCCCACCTGGCTGCGGCCCTTCCGCACACCGGCTCCGGGGACTTCACCACGGACCACTGGCTGGCCACCTTCGCGGCGCTGGCACTGGAGTCCCCGGCCTGACCCCGCACCCTCCCCCTCACCGCAGGTCGATCTCCGCGCGTACGGTCTTCCCGCCGGGCTCCCGGTCGTGCACGGACCACCGGTCGGCCAGCGCCTCCACCAGGAGGAGCCCGCGCCCGGCGTCCGCGTCGGGACCGGGCTCGCACAAGGCTCCCGGCTGCGGAGGGCGCCGCTCGCCGCGCGCGTCCGACACCTCGATGCGCAGGAGCGCGTCCGTGGAGTGGTCGAGCTGTACGAGCCGCAACTCGAAGCACCGCCCCTGCACCCGGCCGTGGGTCACGGCGTTCGCGGCCAGCTCGGCCACGATGTGCGCGACGGCGTCGGAGGCCTCGCTGCCGTACGGAATGCCCCAGGCGTGGCACTGGTGCAGGGCGAGCTGCCGGGCGAGGCGGGCACCGCGCCCGGTCGGGCTGAGCAGCTGCGCGAACGTACGTACGGTGACCGCGACTTGCTGGGTCGAGAGTGGCGTCATGTGCGTCATGGGCCCAATGTGGCGCTGAGCAGGCGCTGTTCACCAGATCAGCAACCCGTACGCTGCGGCAGCGTACGGGTACGCACCGTAGACGCGACTAGTAACAGGCCGTAACCATGGCTCTGTTGATGGCGCGGGGAGACGTGCGGCGCGAGAGGTGAGCGGGATGACGTACGACACGGACGGTGCGGAGAACGGCGGCGAACCGGAGAGCACGGACAGCCTCAAGGCGTTCGGCGAGGTCGTCAAGGCGTTCAGGAAACGGGCGGGCCTCACACAGGAACAGTTCGCGCCACTGGTCAGGTACTCGCTACCGACCGTCGCCTCGGTCGAACAGGGCCGCCGCTTCCCGCCGGGGCCGTTCGTGGAGCGGTCGGAGGACGTACTGGACGCGTTCGGGGCGATCAAGGGTGCGGCAAAGCATCTGGCGCGGAAGCCGGGGCTGGCGAAGTGGTTCCGGCAGTGGGCGGAGTTCGAGAGGAGGGCGATCACCCTCTACACGTACGAATGCCGGGTCGTCCCGGGCCTGTTGCAGACGGAGAAGTACAGCAAGGCGCTGCACTCGGAACACCTTCCGCCGCTGAGCGACGAGCAGATCGAGTCACAGCAGGACGCCCGCACGGAGCGGCAACAACTGCTCCAGGAGCGGCCGAACACGACGTTCGGGTTCATCCTGGAGGAGCACTTGTTCCGTCGGGGCCTGGGCGGCTCGGAAGCGACGGAAGAGCTCCTTGCTCACCTCGTCAAGTTGGTTCAGCGGCGGAACATCACCATCCAGATCATGCCGCTGGCGCAAGGCGAACACGCAGGCCTGCACGGGTCTTTACACCTTCTGGAGACACCTGACAACAGGTGGCTCGGATATGTCGAAGGTCAAGAGAGCGGCCTCATTTTCACCGACCTGAAAGTGGTCAGCACCCTCAAGTTACGGTATGCCAGGATGACCTCTCAGGCTCTGACTGCCAAGGACTCTCTGAGCTTGATGCAGCGGATGATGCGAGGAGAAACATGAGCACAACCGAGCTGGCATGGTTCAAGAGCAGCTACAGCAGCAGCTCAGGCGACAGCTGCGTAGAAGTAGCCCTCTCCTGGCACAAGTCCAGCTACAGCAGCAGCTCCGGCGACGACTGCGTAGAAGTAGCCACCTCCCCCACCACCGTCCACGTCCGTGACTCCAAGCTCGCCGACAGCCCCGAGCTGGCCCTCTCCCCCGCCGCCTGGACCGCCTTCCTCGCGCAGGCCTGAACGGCGGGATCCCGCCCGGCGTCGTCCGAAGGACGGCCGAGCGGGATCAGGACGCGCCGGGGCAACGCTCCCGGGTTACTCGCCGTCCGGCGTCAGCCGCAGCGAGATCGAGTTGATGCAGTACCGCTGGTCCGTCGGGGTCGCGTACCCCTCGCCCTCGAAGACGTGGCCCAGGTGGGAGCCGCAGCGGGCGCAGCGGACCTCGGTGCGGACCATGCCGTGGGAGGTGTCGGAGATCAGCTCGACCGCGTCGGTGTCCTTCGGGTCGTAGAAGGACGGCCAGCCGCAGTGCGACTCGAACTTGGTGTCCGAGCGGAACAGCTCGGCGTCACAGGCGCGGCAGGAGTAGACACCGGCCGTCTTGGTGTCGGTGTACTCGCCGACGCCTGCGGGTTCGGTGCCGGCCTGGCGGAGCACCGCGTACTCCGCCGGGCTCAGTTCCGCGCGCCACTGCTCGTCGGGCTTCTCGATGTCGTACGCCATGGTGCGTCCGTCCCCTTCTCGTCTTGCTTCGTGCTTCGGCTACTTCTGAGCGAGCCGGGCCAGGATCTCGGGGCCCAGGTCCGTCACGTCGCCCGCGCCCATGGTGAGAACGAGATCGCCGGGGCGGGACATTCCCGCGACCACCTCGGGGATCGTGGTCTTGTCGGAGACCGCCGTCACCTCGGCGCCCGCCTCTTTCGCGGCGTCCACGATCAGGGCGCTGGTGACGCCCTCGATCGGGTCCTCGCGGGCGGGGTAGATGTCGAGGACGACGGAGGCGTCCGCGAGGGCGAGCGCCTCGCCCATCTCCTTGCCGAGCTCCTGGGTGCGGGAGAAGAGGTGCGGCTGGAAGACGACCAGCAGTCGCGAGTCGGCGGCGGCTCCGCGCATCGCCTCCAGGTCGGCGGTCATCTCGGTGGGGTGGTGCGCGTAGGAGTCGATCACCTGCACGCCGGCCTCCTCCCCCTTGAGCTGGAGGCGGCGCTTGACGCCGGTGTACTTGCCGAGCGCGGAGGCCAGGTTGTGCGCGGGCAGACCGAGGGCGACGCCTGCCGCGAGGGCGGCGACGGCGTTGTGCGCGTAGTGCGCGCCGGGGACCGAGACCGTGAAGGTGAGGAACTTGCCGTCCATCAGGACGGTGACCTCGCTGGTCAGACCGCGCGGGGTGACCTTGTGGACCCGTACGTCGGCCTGCGCGGAGTCGCCGTACGTGACGATGTTGAGCATGGAGAGGTCGCGGAGGCGGGCGACAAGCTCGACGGCGCCCGACTGGTCCGCGTTGACGACCAGGGTGCCGCCGGGGACGATCTTGCCGGCGAACGTCTCGAAGGACTCGTAGATCTCGTCCATCGAGGCGTAGTTGGCGTGGTGGTCGAGCTCGACGTTGAGGACGATGGCGACCTGGGGGTCGTACTTGTGGAAGCTGCGGTCGCTCTCGTCCGCCTCGGCGACGAAGATGTCGCCCTCGCCGTGCGTGGCGTTGGTGCCGGGGCCCGCCAGGTCGCCGCCGATGGCGTAGGACGGGTCGAGACCCAGTTCCTTGAGCGCCACGGCCAGCATCGAGGTGGTCGTGGTCTTGCCGTGGGTGCCGGCGACCGCGATCGAGCGCATGCCGTCCATGACGGAGGCCAGTGCGTCGGAGCGGTGCACCACCGGGATGCCGAGCTCGGCGGCGCGGACCAGTTCCGGGTTGTCCTCGCGGATCGCGGACGACACCACGACGGAGGTGGCGTCGTCCGCCAGGTTGCCCGCCGCGTGCCCGATGTGCACCGTGGCGCCCAGTGCGCGCAGTGCCTCGGCGGTGGCGGACTCCTTGGCGTCGCTGCCCGCGACCTTCGCGCCCCGCTGGGCGAGGATCTTGGCGATGCCCGACATTCCGGCGCCGCCGATGCCGATGAAGTGCGGTCGGTCCAGAGCGGTCGGGATGCCGGGTGCCATGCGGTTCTCCAGTGGTTCTTGGCGGAAGAGAAGCCCCAGCCTATTCGCTGTGCGAGAAGAGCTTGAGCACCGGTACGCCGACCTTGTGGCGTGCCCGGGACGCCCAGTCGCGGTGGAAGAACTCCTCCACGTAGTGCGGCGCCGTCAGGACGATGACCTCGTCCGCGCCCGTCTCGTCGACCACCGACTTCAGCAGGTCCAGGGGGTGCTCCTCGACCACCCGGCCGACCGCCTCGCTGCCGGACTGGCGCAGCGCCGTCAGGGAGACCGCCAGGGCCTGGTCGGCGACGGGCCTGGCGTCGGCGCCCTCGGGCTCCTCGCCCTCGCGGACGGCTTCGTCCAGTTCGCCCAGCGCCACGTCGTCGATGGCTCTCAGCAGTACGTCGGCCTGGTCGCCGCGTGGCTGCATCAGAACCACGAACGAGACGGCCTCGTCGCCGTGCAGGGTCGTGACGAACTCGACGTCGGCCGCAGTGAGGGGCTTCTCGATCATCAATACGCTCGTGAACATGTCGGGCGCCCTTTCTCCTTCTCTGGCCCGTACGCCTGTGCGCACCTGCCGCCGCGAAACCTTGCGGAAACCATCCTTCCCCGTGCACGCACGGGGACCGCGAGGTAAGTGTGCCCGCCGATGGCTAACCGGAACGACAAATTCCGTCGTTTGTCGACCCTAGACCAATGATCACTTTTCGACTGGATTCCGACGGTACCGGGTGTACAGGAACCCGTCCTCCTCCAGGATCGACGCCAGTGCGAAGCGGTCCGGAACCTCGGGTCCCGGTCCGTCGGCGATCCGCTGGGCGCGGCCCGCCGTGAGCATCGGGGACACCGTCAGACAGAGCTCGTCCAGCACGCCGGCCGCGACGAACTGGGCCAGCAGCCGGGGCCCGCCCTCGGTGAGCTGCCTGGTCAGGCCGCGCTCGGCGAGGGCCTGGACCGCCTTGGCCGGTTCCACCCGCCCGCCGTCCCCCGCGACCAGCACCTCGGCCCCGGCCTCGCGGGCCGCGCGGACACGCTCCAGGGGCGCGGTCGCCCCGGTCAGGACCAGCGTCGGTACGAGCGGGGAGACGAAAAGCGGAAGCGAGAAGTCCAGGTCGAGGCTCGCGCTGACGACGGCGATCGCCGCGGCGGGTCCCTGACCGGCCGCCTTGCGGCGTTCCGCGAAGGCGTCCCGGGCGCGGGCGGGCCGGTAGCCCTCCAGGCGTACCGTTTCCGCACCCACCACGACCACGTCCGCCAGGGCCCGCAGGGTGCCGAAGATCCGCATGTCGGTCTCCGAGGAGATCGGCCGGGACCGGCCGTCGTGCTGGGCAGCGCCGTCCAGCGAGCTGACCATGTTGGCGCGCAGCCACACCTTCTGGTCCTGCGGATACGCGTAGGCGTCCGCCAGCGCGTCCAGGCTCCACCCGCCGTCGGCGGTGAGCGCTGTCCGGTCGGTCACTTCGTCGGTCACTTCGTCGGTCACGGGGAACAGGCGTCGCATGGCATGCAGTCTGGCACGGTGCCCGCGGAGCTTAGAGTGGATGGTTGTGTCGTCCTCTCAGCCGTCTCCGCAGCAGTCGCCGTCCGTGTCCGAGCCGGGGCCAGACCCCATATCCGACGCGGCACCCCTCTCCCTGTGCGCCCGCGAGCCCCGCGTCCCCGCCGACCGGCTCGTGGCCGAGATGGTGCCGCCGCCGCGCTTCGACTCCGTACGGTTCGACACCTACGTCCCCGACCCGAAGCAGCCGAGCCAGACCGAGGCGGTCACCGTGCTGAGCGCCTTCGCCGCGGGTCTCGGGTCCGCGCCGGAGAGCGGGAAGCGGCGCTGGTTCGCGAAGAAGCCCGCGGCGCGGCCGGCCGGACCGCGCGGGGTGTACCTCGACGGCGGGTACGGCGTGGGCAAGACCCACCTGCTGGCCTCCCTCTGGCACGCGACGCCCGCCGAGCCGTCGCTGAAGGCCTTCGGCACCTTCGTGGAGCTGACGAACCTGGTCGGCGCGCTCGGCTTCCAGCAGACCGTGGCGACCCTCAGCGGGCACCGGCTGCTGTGCATCGACGAGTTCGAGCTGGACGACCCGGGCGACACGGTCCTGGTGTCCTCGCTGCTCAGCAGGCTGGTCGAGGCGGGCGTGGCACTGGCGGCGACCTCCAACACGCTGCCGGGCAAGCTCGGCGAGGGCCGGTTCGCCGCCGCCGACTTCCTGCGCGAGATCCAGGGGCTCTCGGCGCACTTCAGGCCGCTGCGCATCGACGGCGAGGACTACCGGCACCGTGGCCTGCCCGAGGCCCCGCCGCCGTACACCGACGAGCAGGTCACCCGGGCCGCGCACGCGACCGGGGGCGCGAGCCTGGACGCCTTTCCCGCGCTGCTCGACCATCTCGCGAAGGTGCATCCGAGCCGGTACGGCGCGCTGACCGACGGCCTCGCGGCGGTCTGCCTGACCGGGGTCACCCCGGTGCCCGACCAGTCGACGGCGCTGCGGCTCGTGGTGCTGGCGGACCGGCTGTACGACCGCGAGGTGCCGGTGCTCGCCTCCGGGCTGCCGTTCGACCGGCTGTTCAGTGACGAAATGCTGAACGGCGGCTACCGGAAGAAGTACTTCCGGGCGATCTCCCGGCTCACGGCGCTGGCACGGGACGCCAAGGGGCTCGTCGCACAGTAGGTTCGGGGACGTTGATTCTTTTGTCCGTTCTCGAAGGGATTCACCATGGCCACCATCCGTAACGCGCACACCGTCTGGACCGGCAACCTCACGGACGGCGAGGGCACCGTCTCGCTCGACTCCTCGCACGCCGGCGAGTACGCCGTGTCCTGGCCGTCGCGCGCCGAGGAGGCGAACGGCAAGACGAGCCCCGAGGAGCTCATCGCCGCCGCGCACTCCTCCTGCTTCTCGATGGCCCTCTCGCACGGTCTGTCCGGCGCGGGTCACACCCCGACCCGGATCACCACGGCCGCCGCGGTGACCTTCCAGCCGGGCACCGGCATCACCGGCATCCACCTCACCGTGGAGGGCGAGGTGCCGGGTCTCGACGAGGCCGGTTTCACCAAGGCGGCCGAGGACGCGAAGGCCAACTGCCCGGTAAGCCAGGCGCTTTCGGGCACGAAGATCACGCTGAGCGCCACGCTCGTCTGATCCGACGTGGTCCGGGGGTGCTCCGGCGTGGCACGCCGCGCCGGAGCACCCCCGGCGGCCGGCGAAGGCGGCGTCGGTGCTGGGCCGTCAGGTGTACCGGTGAGGTCGATTGTGGCTCGTACGGTTCACGTGTCACCAGTTGCGTGGTACACACGTGCGGGTCACATTCCTGTCCGCCAGCAGGGAGTTGCCTCATGTCTGATTCGCCCGTCAGCTCGTCCTCGCCCGTCACGCGGGCTTCCGCCGACGCCCCGCCCGGCGGTGCCTCGCGGCGCCAAGTCCTCGCCCGTGCAGGTTCGGTGGGCGCCGGTATCGCCTTCACCGGCGCCCTCTCCGAAGTCTTCGCGGGTACAGCACTTGCCGGGCCGCGCGGCGGTGGGCACGGCCGTGCGGGGTACGGCCCGCTGGTGACCGACCCCAAGGGCCTGCTCGACCTCCCCAAGGGCTTCCGCTACAAGGTCCTCTCCCGCGAGGGCGACCCGCTGCGCTCCGGCGAGGGGCCGGTGCCGAGCAACCACGACGGCATGACGGCCCTCAGAGGCCGGCGCGGCCGGGTCCATCTGGTGCGCAACCACGAGAACCGGGTCACGGCCACGGTCCCCGTCCCCACCGTCAAGGGCCTCACCTACGACCCGGCGGGCAAGGGCGGCTGCACGGTCCTCACCCTCGACGGCCGCAACAACGTCCTCGACGAGCGCGTCGGCATCGCCGGGACCGCCGTCAACTGCGCGGGCGGACCCACCCCTTGGGGGACCTGGCTGACCTGCGAGGAGACCGAGGACAAGGCCGGCACCAACGGCTACACCAAGGACCACGGCTTCATCTTCGAGGTCGACCCGTCCGACCCGCACCGCTCGGGCGCGGTCCCGCTGACCGCGATGGGCCGCTTCCAGCACGAGGCGATCGCCGTCGACCCCAGGAGCGGCATCGTCTACGAGACCGAGGACGCCTTCGAGCGCCCCTTCGGCCTCTTCTACCGGTTCCTGCCGAAGAAACCGTGCGGCGGGGTCGGTTCGCTGCGGGCCGGGGGCACGCTGGAGGCCATGCGGGTCCCGGGCGTACCGGACCTGTCCGCCGTGCACGAGACGGGCAGGAGCTTCGGCGGGGTGGAGTGGGTGCCGGTCCCCGATCCGCTCGCGGCCGGGACCCCGATCCGCTTCCAGGACTTCGGCCCCAAGGGCATCACGCACGCCCAGAAGCTGGAGGGCTGTTACTGGGGTGACGGTGTCGTCTACTTCGTCTCCAGCTTCGCCCGTACGAAGGAGGGCTCGGCCCGCGACCACTTCGGGCAGATCTGGAAGTACGAGCCGAAGCGGCGGCGGCTGACGCTGGTCGTGGTCTTCGGCCCCTCGACGGACGTCCAGCTGCCCGGGGAGTCCCCCGACAACATCTGTCTGGCGCCGAGCGGCGGGCTGATGGTCTGCGAGGACGGCGAGGGCGCGCAGCACGTCTTCGGTCTGAGCAGGAAGGGTCAGGTGTACGCGATGGCCCGCGGCCGGCAGAACATCGGCACGCCGCAGAAGCCGGAGTGGGGCGAGTTCGCGGGGGTCACGTTCTCCCCCGACCAGTCGACGATGTACGTCAACTGCTACACCCCCGGCACCACCTTCGCCGTAACCGGCCCCTGGGAAAACTAGACCCCCCCCCCCGAGGCCGCCCCCTCCCACCCCACCCCTCCGAGCCCCCTTGGGCAGCGGGCCGCCCCCTCCCACCCCACCCCCGCCCCCTTGGGCACCGGGGCCGCCCCCCGGGGGCGGAACGGGTGGGCAAGGGGGCGGCCCCCACGCGGAGCGCACCCCTACCGCGCCCGCCCGCCCCCGCGCCCTCCCGCACCCCCGCCCACGCCTACGTCCCCGCCCCCGCCCCCGCCCCCGCCCCGCACCCACTGCATCCGCGACGCAGTCACAACCGCATGACCATCTCCGGCCGATCCCAAAGCACCACCGGCGGGTTCGCCGCAACAACCCCCACCCGCTCCGCCCCCACGCTCCGGTAGAAACCCTCCGCCGGCGGGTGCGAGACGATCCGCACCTCCGCCAGCCCCTCCTCCCGCGCACGCCCGCAAAGATGGGCGATCAGCACGCGGCCGATGCCCAGACCCTGGGCCGCGTCCGCGACGAACATCAGATCCAGCTCCGGCGGCTCCAGGACCAGTGCGTAGAAGCCGAGGACGACGCCCTGCTCCGACTCGGCCACGTACACCTCGTGGTGCTCGACGTAGTCGGGACCGACCCGGTATCCCGCCACCATCGACTCGTACGGTCCCTCGTAGGCCCGTGAGGTGCGGACGAGCCGGGTGAGGCGCTTGGCATCGCGGGCGGTGGCCCGCCGGACGCGGACGCCGCCTCGGTCCGGTCCGGAGTTCGGCGTAAGAAGTGCAGTCACCCAGAGAGTATTACTGATCGTATGCATGCCGTGCCGCTGACGTACCGAACGGAAATGATCGGCTACTTTCCGTGAGTGACCATTTTTGTACGAAGAATGCTCGCGGTGGCGATTGTCGGTGCGGTTCTGACCGGTTGTGGGAGCGAGGGGGCCGGCCGGGCCGGTGATCCCGGGAGTACCCCGGACGCACGCCGGTCGTCCTCCGCCTCCGGGTCCCCGTCCCCCGCTCCCCCGTCCCCGACCGCACCACCGACCGTCGCGGCAGGCCCCGGCGGACTCACGCCCGTCTTCGAGCGGGCCCGCGGGCTCGGCCGGGACAAGGTCGTCGCGCTCACCTTCGACGCGGACATGACCGCCGACCAGGGCCCGCGCGCGGGCCGCGGCGAGCACTTCGACAACCCGGCGCTGATCTCCTCGCTGCGCCGCTGGAAGGTGCCGTCGACGGTGTTCATGACGGGGCGGTGGGCCGAGGAGTACCCGGACCAGGCACGCTCGATCGGCACCGACCCGCTCTTCGAGATCGCGAACCACTCGTATAGCCACCACGCCTTCAAGTCGCCCTGCTACGGACTGCCGACCGTCGAGCCGGGCGCGATGAAGGCGGACGTGGACCGGGCGTTCGCCGCGTTCCGCAAGGCGGGCGCGCGCAACGTGGTGCCGTACTTCCGCTTCCCCGGCGGCTGCTACGACGACCGGGCGCTGCGCAGCCTCGGGCCCGCGAAGGTGACGGCGGTGCAGTGGGACGTGGTCAGCGGCGACGCCTTCGCGACGGACGCGGACGCGGTGACGGAGCAGGTGCTGGCCGGCGTGAAGCCCGGGTCGCTGGTGGTGATGCACTGCACGCGCAGCGCGGCCCCGGTGACCGAGAAGGCGCTGCGACGGATCGTGCCCGAGCTCCGGAAGAAGGGATACCGCTTCGTGAAGGTGTCCTCGCTGATCGGCGCGGGAGCCCGCCAGCAGAAGAACACCTAGCCGGAACAGGCCGTGCGCTGTCCCTCCTGCCACTCGCAGACGGGACAGTGCACGACGCCCCGGACCGTCTCCGGATAATCGGTGGGCTTCCCGCACAGCACACAGTCCGCCATCGGGACCCGACCCGGCCCGCCCGGCCGTTCGTCCTTCTGCTCGACCTTCTGCTCGACCTTCTGTTCGTCCTTCTGTTCGCGCATGGGGCGAGATTACTCAGCTGCGCCGAGCGGACAGGCGGCAGGCCACCGCGCCCACCCCCGCCGCGAGCAGCGCCGCCGCCGTGAACGGCAGCAGCGGGACCGCGGCCGTCCCGGTGTGCGAGCCGCTGACCAGGCCTGTCACCGCCGTCCGCGCGGGCGAGCCGACCATGACCAACGCCAACAGTGCGCCGAGCGCGGTGAGTGCGATGCCCCAGCCGGTGCCCCGCAGCAGTGGCCAGTTGCACAGCGCCCCGACGGCCGTGCCGAGCAGCGCACAGGTGAAGGCCGCCAGGAGACCGGCCGTAGCGGCGGGCAGCGGGGAGACGCGGACACCGCCGCCGGTGTCCGCCCAGTTGCTGACCAGCACCACGAACCCGGTGCCCAGCGAGCCGAGTGCCGCCGTGCAGCCGGCGGCGGTGAGCAGCGTGGCCAGGTGCACGCGGGCCGGGGTGGTGGCCGCGGCGGCGCAGTGCCGGGCTGCCGGAGGTTCGTTCGTGACGCAGACCCGGACGAGCCAGGCGGCGACGGGCAGCAGGACGGCCGCACCGTAACCGAGTGAGTCGAGGACGGGCTGGCCGCCCTGGACGCCGATGGCGAGGAAGGCGGCGTAGAGGAGGACGGGGGCGAGCCATCGCTGCGACCTTGCGAGGAGGGCGAGTTGGTACCCCAGCAGTGCGTTCACGCCTGTTCCCGTTCCCATTCCCGTTCCTGTTCCCGTTCCTGTTCCCGTTCCCTGGCCGGCCGGTCGGGCTCGGCCTGTGCCGTGTCCGGTGCGGACACCTCCCGTACGTGCCACGGCGGCCGGGCACCCAGAAGTGCCCGCAGGGCCCCGTCCGAGTGCGCCGCCGCCACGGTCAGCTCCGTACTCCCGTCGGCCCGCTGCCCGGCCGAGAGCACCCCGGGCAGGCCCGACGGCAGAGCCGCCCCGCGCGGACCGGTCGCGAGGATCCGCACCCGCGGCCCCGACGCCGAACCCTCCTCACCCGCACAGGGGTTGACGAGCTCCAGGCCGGTCCCCGCCACCCGGTAGGCCACGTCGACGGCCCCCGCCAGCCGTCGCGGGTCGTGGTCGACGAACACGGCCGTCGCGCCTGCGGCGACCCGCTCCGCCACCGCCCGGTCCAGCTCGCCCCTGGCCGTCTCGTCGAGGCCGGTCCACGCCTCGTCGAGCACCAGCAACTCCGGTGCGGCGAGGAGCGCCTGAGCGACGGCGACCTTCTGTGCGGTGCCCTTGGAGAGTTCGGACAGCGGTGTACGGGAGTGCCCGGCCGCCCCGAACCGCTCCAGCCACTCCCCCGCCCGCGCCCTCGCCTCGGCGCGGCCGAGACCGTGAACGCGGCCGAGGTGGACCAGATAGCCGAGCGCGGTCAGCGGCAGCGCGCCGGGGAAGCGCTCGGGGACGTAACCCACCCTGCCGGGGCGGCCCCCGATCCGGCCCTCGGTGGGCGCGTCGATCCCGGCGAGCATCCTCAACAGGGTCGACTTTCCGGTGCCGTTGGCGCCCTGGAAGCGCGCCAGGACGCCGGGGGCGAGCTCCAGGTCGATCCCACGGAGCACCCATGCGCCGCCCGGCCCGTAACGGCGCCCCGCGTTGACCAGGGTCAGGTTCGCGCGGTTCAGTTCGCCGTCGCCTTCGGCTGGGTGAGTTCGCTCGGCCGTACGATGACGAACCCCTCGCCCTGCAGCATGAGTTGCACCGCCTCGCCCGATCCGCCGCGGATCATCGAGCCGACGGACTGCGAGCGGTGCAGCGAGGTGTTGAGCTGGGCGCTCCAGCCGACCACGGCGTCCGTGTCCACGTACACCGGGAGTTGGCCGGTGACCGGGATGACCAGCGGGGTGCCGTCGCAGACGACGGCGAGCTTGCCGTACCCGGTGAAGAGGCTGTTGAAGAGGCCGCCACCGGTCATGCCCGCGCCCTTCACCATCTTGATCTCGTAGGAGAGCGTCGAGTCGAAGCACAGCACGTTGCGGCCATTCACGGTGAGGGCGTCGCCCTGCTCGATGTCGACGATGAAACAGTTCTGCGCCTCGTGCGCGAACCACGCCTCGCCCTGTCCGCGCACCGCCATCAGCGGGAGGCCCTCGCCGGTGACGGCCCGCTTGAGCATGCCGCCGATGCCCTGGCCCTTGCGTTCGAACTGGAGGTTGCCGCGGTAGGCGATCATCGCGCCCTGCCGGGCCTGCATCTCGCCGTTGACGACGTACTTCACCGACTTGGCGTTCTGCAGGGTCATGCCGGCGACGGAGGCCGGCTGGGCCATGTTCTCTGACGCAAAAAGATCACTCTTCATGGCCCCCATCCTCCCGCGTCCGGATTTGGTCCCACAAGGAGCCCGCCATCACACCCTGGCAAACTTGGCCGCATGAGCAGCAACGACACCCCGGATCGCGACCGCGCCGCGGATCCGCGCGACGACGCGCCCCAGTACGTACTCCCCCTCGTCGTGCACATCGAGAAGACCGACCCCCCGGCGCGCACGGACGCGCTGGAGACGGCGGCGCGCGCGGTGCTGGTGATGCTGTCCGACGCGCGGGCGACGGGGACCGGCGAGGACGCCGGTGAGTGGGCGCAGGCGGTACGGGACTGGCAGGACGCCCGGATCCGCAAGGTGGTGCGGCGGGCGCGTGGCGCCGAGTGGCGCAAGGCGTCGGAACTGCCGGGGATCACCGTGACCGGGAAGGCGGCCGAGGTGCGCGTCTTCCCGCCGGTGCCGCTGGACGGCTGGCCGAAGGAGCTGGCCAAGCTCCAGGTGTCCGGGACCGATCTGGACGACCCGCGGGAGCCGGACGCCCCGGACCCGGGCGTGCCCGTGCTGTGGATGAGCCCCGATCTGGACATGTCGGCGGGCAAGGCCATGGCGCAGGCGGGCCACGGCGCGCAGCTCGCCTGGTGGGAGCTGGGCGGGGAGGACCGCGCCGCCTGGCGCGACGCGGGCTTCCCGCTGGCCGTCCGTACGGCGCCTGCGGCCCGGTGGCGCGAACTGTCCGGCTCGGGACTGCCGGTGGTCCGCGACGCGGGCTTCACGGAGATCGCCCCCGGCTCGTGCACGGTGGTCGCCGACCACCCGGCGCTGCGCCCGGCCCGGCACGGCTGACCCGTAACCGGACAACCGGACGCGGCCACCCGCGAGGGCGGCGGGAACTCGCGGCGGCACAGACGGGAGCCCCCGCGGCGGGCACACACCGGATCCCCCGCGGTGGGCCACCGCGGTCGGCACTCGTTCACCTGAACGTGTCGCGTGTCTCACACGTATCCACGAATGCCGCCAAGTGACTGAAGGATCAAGGCACTTGGCGGTTGATTCGACGGCGTACCCGAGTACCGCAGCACACCACGCACCGCGTTCGGAGACCCGCACATGCCCACCGCCCTCTTCGCCCTGCTGCGCCGCGTCAACGGCACCGCGCTCGTCGTCGCCGCCCTGCTCGCCACCCTCGCCGCGCTCGCGTTCCCCGTCTGGTCGTACGCCGACCGCTCGGGCACCGGCCAGGCCAATCTGGCGGCGTCGACGGTGAGCACCAGATGGGGTCCGCTGACCGCCGTCGACCGCGACCTGCTGGTGAAGGTGCGCCTGGCCGGGCTGTGGGAGCTGCCCGCCGGACAGCAGGCGATCGAGCGGGCGCCCAGCCAGTCGGTCAAGGCAGCCGGGGACCACCTCGTCGTCGGTCACACCGACCTGGACGCGCGGGCCCGCTCCGTGGCCTCCCAGCTCGGCGTGGAACTGCCCAACCAGCCGACCCCGGAACAACAGGGCTGGCTGCGCGAACTGACGGCCTCGACCGGGCCGACGTACGAACGCCTCTTCGCGAACCTGCTCCGGCGCGCCCACGGCAAGGTCTTCGCCGTGATCGCCCAGGTCCGCAACAGCACCCGCAACGCGCTGATCCGGCAGCTCGCGGACGCCTCCAACCAGACCGTCCTCGATCACATCACCATGCTGGAGGCGACCGGCCTGGTCGACTTCGATGCCATCGCCAACGAGGCGGCGGGCGACGCGACCGCCAGCCCCACCGGACCGCCCCCACCCGTGCCCGGCAGCCGGATCCCGGCGCCCGCCCCTGCCGTACCGACGGGCACCCAGAGCTTCACCTCCCTGCCCTCGGGCCCCCCGGCGGGCGAGATCGGTGACCCGGCGGCACGGCAGTGACTCCTGGGGCCCGAGTCGGCCCGGAACCTCAAATCAACCTCTGAACGTCCTCCCCCTTGGATTCGGCGCGGTGACACGGGGCCATGACCCCTGCACAGGGCACGGCGGGGACCGCATGAGGGGGACACATGGACAGGCGGACACATCTGGGGGTCGGCATCGGCTGGCGCCCGGAGATCGCCGACACGGTCGAGGCGCTGCCCGGCATCGACTGGGTGGAGGTGGTGGCGGAGAACATCTGCCCCGGCCACCTCCCCGACTCCCTGCGCCGGCTGCGTGCGCGGGGTACGAAGGTGATCCCGCACGGTGTCGCGCTCGGCATCGGCGGCGCGGACCGTCCGGACCCGGCGAGGCTCGCGGACCTGGCGGCGCGTGCGGAGGCGCTGGGGGCACCGCTGGTGACGGAGCACATCGCGTTCGTACGGGCAGGAGGCGCGCAGACCGCCTCGCAACTGCTGGAGGCGGGCCACCTGCTGCCCGTGCCGCGCACCTGGGACGCGCTGCGCGTGCTGTGCGAGAACGTCCGAATCGCACAGGACCAGCTGCCGGTGCCGCTCGCACTGGAGAACATCGCGGCGCTGATCGCCTGGCCGGGCGAGGAGTTGACGGAGGGCCAGTTCCTGGCGGAGCTGGTGGAGCGGACCGGGGTGGGCCTGCTCATCGACGTCGCCAACCTGCACACGAACCACGTCAACCGGGGCGAGGACCCGCAAAGCGCGCTGGACGAGCTGCCACTGGACGCGATCGCGTACGTCCATGTGGCGGGCGGCACGGAACGGGACGGCGTCTGGCACGACACGCACGCCCATCCGGTGACCGAACCCGTCCTGAACGTCCTGGCCGCCCTGCGCTCCCGGGCCACCCCGCCGGGCGTCCTGCTGGAACGGGACGAGAACTTCCCGGCGGCGCACGAACTCGCCGCGGAACTGGAACTGATCAGGGGGACCGTCAGTCCCGTGCGAGCCGCCCCCGAGGGGTCGGAGGAAGCCACCGGGCCCGTGGGGGCGAAGGCAGCCACCGGGCCCGTGGGGGGGCAGGCAGCCGGCGGGCCCGTGGAGAGGCAGGCAGCGACCGGGTCCGAGGCCGCCTCCACCGCCACCGACCCCGCCCGCCAGCGGCTCGCCCTCTCCCAGGCCGCCCTGCTCGAAGCCCTCGTCGCCGCGGGGCCTGTCCCCGAGGGGTTCGACGGCCCCCGCCTGCGCGTCCAGGCCCGCGCCCTGACCGCCAAGCGTGCCGACATCGTCGCCAAGGTCGCCCCCGAACTGCCGCAGATCCTCGGCGCCGGCCACGGCAGCGGCCTGAGCTCAGGCAGTACGGGCAGCACGAGCAGCGCAGGCAGCACCGGCTTCCGGCCGGCCTTCTTCTCGTACGCGGCCGGCCGCCCGCTCCGGTCCGGCTACCGACGCGACGCACTCGACTTCGCGGAGCACGCCCTCGCGCACGCGACCCTCACCCCGGCCGCCCGCCGCGCCCTCACCCACTGGTGGCAGGACCGCACCGACGCCCGCCCGCCGACCCGCGCCACCCGCCTCGTACGGGCCGCCGCCGCCCTCGTCGGAAGGTGACGGAACCACCACACCCTGCCCACATCATGGACACGCCATAGCGCAAGGCCCCGCGCCTCGCATAGAAATCCGGCATGTTCTGGGTCGCCCTCCTGCTCGTCTCCTGGCTCGCCGCGCTCGCCGCCTGCGCCCGCCTGTGCATCGCCGCCACGGTGGTCGCCGCCGCCGACAGCCCGGTGCCCGACGTCCCGCCCCAGGAGGGCGCGTTGACGCTTCCCGAGACGGCGTTCCTCAGCGGCGGGCCGGAGCGGGTCGCCGATCTGACCCTGGTGACCATGCACGCCGGCCGCCGCCTGATGCTCGCGCACACCGGCTGGACGACCGTCGTCGCCCCGCGCGGGACGAACGCCCTGGAGTGTGCGGCGATCGGTGCGGCGGGTCCCGGCGGGCAGGCACGTACGACCGCGGTACGGGCGGGGGTGGCGGCGGCAGACCCGGTGCGGGAGCTCTCCGATCGGCTGGTCGCCTCGGGCCTCGCCGTCCCCGAGCACGCCCGGCACGCGGTGGCCGCCGGGGTGGGGGCGGTGCGCCGGTCCTTCGTCCTGGTCCTGGCGCTGGCCGTGGTGTCGGTGCTCGTCCTGCCGCAGGAACCGGCGGAGCGGGGCGAGGCCGCACTGTGGTTCTCGCTGCCGCTGGTCCTCACCCTGGGCTGTCTGGCCATCGCCCGCCTGGAGGTCCACCCGTACGTCCGCTGGGCCTCCGCCGCCGGACTGGCCCGTCTGCGGGAGCTGCCGCGCCCCACCGACGGCCACGGCCCGGACGGCCACGACGGCCTCGGGAATGGCGCTCTCCCCGGCGGACAGGCACTTCTCGTGTCCGTCG
This sequence comes from Streptomyces sp. NPDC091272, assembly GCF_044757485.1. NCBI lineage: Bacteria > Bacillati > Actinomycetota > Actinomycetes > Kitasatosporales > Streptomycetaceae > Streptomyces > Streptomyces sp. NPDC091272. The sequence continues at coordinate 385,354 of NZ_JBIVVC010000001.1, read as the reverse complement.
CCCTCGGCGGGATAGGGGCGATACCCGATCCGCAACTGCGCACCGCGCTCGCCGGGCCCGTGGAGCGTCCGCGTCCCGCGCATCGGGGTCAATGACCCCGACACCGCACACAGGTGCTTTACATCGTCAACTACCTTGCCAAGTATCCCTTTTGTCCATCACGGCAGTCGGCGCACGACGCTTCGGCACAGAACAAGGGATCGCGATGAGAGCACTAGCGCTGTACGGAGCCGCCACCACCCTCGGTTCCCTGGTCCTGACCGCCCTCGCCGCGGCCCCCGCCGGGAGCGTCAACACACCGCTGACCCCCGCCCTCCACGGCTCCCCCGAGGCGCACGGCACGCAGCTGGCCGCGGAGCGCGCGCGGAAGTCCGGAGTGAGGTTCGGCCCGTGCCCGGCGTCCGAGTCGCTGCCCGCCCCGATCCGGTGCGGCACGGTCAAGGTCCCGCTCGACTACGCGGCGCCCGACGGCAAGCAGATCGACCTCACCGTCAGCCGTCTGACGACCACCCAGCGCGCGGGACGCCAGGGCGCGCTGGTGTACAACCCCGGCGGCCCCGGCGCCTCCAGCATGTACTTCCCGCTGGTCGCCGGGCTGGCGGAGTGGAAGAAGATCGCGGCGGCCTACGACCTGGTGGGCTACTCACCGCGCGGGGTGGGCCGCTCCGCCCCGCTCTCCTGCATGGACCCCGAGGACTTCGCCCAGGCGCCCACCCAGTCGCCGGTGCACCCCTCCGACTCGTACAAGAAGGAGCGGATCGCCCGCGCGAAGACCTACGCGCAGGGCTGCGCCCGCAACGCGGGACCCGCCCTGCGGCACTACACCTCCCTCAACAACGTCCGCGACCTGGAGGTCCTGCGCGCCGCCCTCGCGGAGCCGAAGCTCAACTTCGTGGGCGCCTCCTACGGCACCTACTTCGGCGGGGTGTACGCCACGCTCTTCCCCTCGCACGTACGCCGGATGGTCTTCGACTCGGTGGTCAACCCGGACCCGTCCCGCATCTGGTACCGCAACAACCTCGACCAGTCGGCCGCCTTCGAGAGCCGCTGGGCCGACTTCCGCACCTGGGTCGCCAAGCACGACAAGACGTACGGCCTCGGCGACACCGCGGACGCCGTCGCGCACAGCTACGCCAAGGTGCGCGCCGAACTCTCGGTCAGGCCCGCAGGCGGCAAGGTCGGGCCCGGCCAGCTCCAGGCCGCCTATCTGCAGACCGGCTACTACGACGAGGTGTGGGCGACGCGCGCGAGCGCCCTGTCCGCGTACGTGAAGGGCAATCCCGCCCCGCTGATCGAGCAGGCCGCCCCCCGGCCCGAGAACGCCAGGGCCAACGAGAACGGCAACGCCGTCTACACCGCCGTCGAGTGCAACGACGCCACCTGGCCGACCGACTTCAGGACCTGGGACCGCGACAACTCGCAGCTCGCCGAGCGCGCGCCGTTCGAGACCTGGGACAACGCGTGGATGAATCTGCCCTGCGCGTACTGGCCGGCGCCCCGGCAGCAGCCGGTGGACGTGCGCGCCGAGCGCGGCGCACTGCCGCCCACACTGATCCTGGCCGCCGAGCGTGACGCGGCGACGCCGTACCAGGGGGCCCTGGAGCTGCAGGAGCGGCTGCCGGGCGCGGCGCTGGTCACCGAGCGGGACGCCGGTACGCACGGCATCGGCGGCGGTCCCAACGCCTGTGTCAACAAGCACCTGGAGACGTACCTGCTGACCGGAAAGACACCGGTGCGGCGCGCATCGTGCGCGCCGCACCAGGAGCCGAACCCGGTGTCGCTGGACGGGCGCGCCCTCCCCAAGAGGATTCCGGCGGCCGTCTGATCTTCCGGGCTGGGGTGGCGTTCCTGGCGAATACGCGCCAGGAACGTCACCAAGTCAAGGTTGGCGTACGGGAATCGTACGCACGGGGTACAGGACCACGGAGTTACGCGAGCCCCGCCACCAGGTCGGCGACGTCCTTGCGGCGCCCGGTGTAGAAGGGCACCTCCTCGCGGACGTGCATACGGGCCTCGGAGCCCCGCAGGTGGCGCATCAGGTCGACGATCCGGTGCAGCTCGTCGGCCTCGAAGGCCAGGATCCACTCGTAGTCGCCGAGCGAGAACGAGGCGACCGTGTTGGCGCGCACGTCGGGGAAGCCGCGGGCCATCTTGCCGTGGTCGGCGAGCATACGGCGGCGGTCCTCGTCGGGCAGCAGGTACCAGTCGTAGGAACGCACGAAGGGGTAGACCGAGACGTAGTCGCGCGGGGTCTCGTCCGCGATGAAGGCCGGGACGTGCGACTTGTTGAACTCGGCGGGGCGGTGCAGCGCCATGTTCGACCACACCGGTTCGAGCGCACGCCCGAGCTTGGTGCGGCGGAAGAGGTTGTACGCGCTCTGGAGCTCGTCGGCCGTCTCGGCGTGCCACCAGATCATGAGGTCGGCGTCGGCGCGCAGGCCCGAGACGTCGTAGGTGCCGCGGACGGTGACGTCCTCGGCGGCGAGCTTGTCGAAGAGCGCCTGGACCTCGTCGGCGTAGCCGTCGCGGTCCTCCGGCAGCACGTCGCGCAGCTTGAAGACGGACCACAGGGTGTAGCGGACGACCTCGTTGAGGTCCTTGGCCTTCTTGCCGGCGTTCGGGGCCTTGCCGTGGGCGGCGGCGGCCCCGTTCGCGGCGTTCTCCTGAGCAGTCATGTGGCTATTGTCCCGCGCCGCCTGCCGTGCCTTCCACCAGGGTGGGCGTGGCCAAGATCTCTTCCGCGATCTCCGTGGCCGCCCGCTGCCCGCTGCCGACGCAGGCGGGGATGCCGACACCGTCGTACGCGGCGCCGCAGACCCGCAGTCCCGGCAGCTTCGCGACGGCGGCGCGGATGCGGGCGACCCGGGAGAGATGGCCGACGGGGTACTGGGGCAGCCCGCCGATCCAACGGGTGACCAGGGTCTCGACGGGCCTCGCGGCCAGCCCGGTGGCGGCCGACAGGTCGCGCAGCGAGACGTCGACGAGTTCGTGGTCGTCGCGGTGCAGATGCTCCTCCTCGCCGTACCTGCCCACCGACGTACGCAGTACGAACAGGTCGGGGGCGTGCTCGCTCACCCATCCCCACTTGCGGGACGAGAAGGTGGAGGCCTTGATGGTGTGCCCGTCGACGGGCGGCACCAGGAAGCCGGACCCCTCCGGCAGCACGGCGTCGACCTCCTTGCGGGAGAAGGCCATGGTGACGAGCGCCATCGACGCGTACTCGACGGCGCGCAGTTCGGCCGCGGCGGCCGGGGACTCGTCGGCGAGCAGCGCGGCGGCGGACCAGGCGGGGGCGGCGAGGACGACGCCGTCCGCCTGAAGGGTCTCCTTGTCGGTACGGACGAGCCAGTGCGAGGGGGTGCGGGTCAGCTCCACCACGGGCGTCTCGGTGCGGATCCGGCCGCCCTCGGCGCGCACCGCGTCGGCGACGGCGCCGGGCAGGGTGCCGATGCCGCCGTCGATGCCCATGAAGACCGGCCCGGTGGCCGGGTTGGCCCCGGCGCGCCGCTGGAGTTCCCGCACACCCTCCAGCAGGGAGTCGTACGAGGTGGCCGCGTCGTACAGGGTGGGCACGGCGGCGCGCATCGACGTCCGGTAGACGTCGCCGGCGTAGACCCCGCCGAGCAGCGGTTCGACGAGCCGGTCGACGACCTCGCGGCCGAGCCTGGCGGCGACGTACTCACCGATCGCGATGTCGTCGCCCACCTCGGTACGGGGCAGGGAGCGGTCCTCCTCGATGCGGGCCAGGCCCTCGGCCGAGAGCACCGCGCCCAGTGCGGCCGGGTCGCCCGGCACGCCCATCACATGGCCCTTGGGCATCGGGGTCAGCGTGCCGCGGTTCCACAGCGAGGCGGTGGCGGTCGACGGCGGCTGGAGGCGGTCGCCGAGCCCGACCGCACGGACGAGGTCGACGGCCTCGGGCCTTCTGGCCAGCATCGATTCGGCGCCGAGGTCGACGGGGGCGCCCGCGATCTCGCCCGCCGCCAGCTTGCCGCCGAGCCGGTCGGTGGCCTCCAGCACCGTCACCCGGGCGCCGTCGGCGACCAGCCGGTGCGCGGCGGCGAGTCCGGAGACACCGCCGCCGACGACGACCACATGAGCCTGTTTCCCGTCCGTACCGTTCATGCCTCCACTCTCTCAAACCCCGTGGTGGGGACCGCTCGTGGTCGTGCCGTGACCGCGTCGTGACCGCCGAGTCCCGTCCGTGACCGGTTCGGGGCCGCTTCGGGACCGGCAGAGGGCAACCCGTACGCACGCCTCGTACGTCGAACCTGCAACACCCATCACCGTCTTCGGGGGGACCGCAATGCGTGCAGAGTTGCGTACGACAGCTCGTGGTGCAGGACGTCACAGGCGCCTGTCCTGGGTGGGCGCCGCGGTGGTCGCGGCGACACTCGCGGCCGGGGGCTGCTCGGCCGGCGGCGACGCGGGCGGTGCCAGCAAGGCGGACGGGCCCGTCCAGGCGCCGCAGAACCGGCAGCCGGCGGAGCGTGGGACTGGCGCGGGCGGCGGGGCCGCGGACCAGTCGAAGCCGGGCCCGGGGGCGGCCGGGCCCAAGGCCCCGCCTGCGGTGCAGGCCCATGTCATCCGTACCGCCGAACTCCACATCCAGGTGCCCAGTGCGACGGCGGCGCTCGCCAGGGCCCGTACGACGGCCGAGTCGGCGGGCGGTCTGGTCGGCAGCGAGTCCACCGAACGCGACGCCTCGGGACACGTCTACTCGCGCGTCTCGCTGCGCGTCCCGCAGGACAAGTACTCCGAGACGCTGACCACGCTGGAGAACAGCGGCGGCAAGCTGCTGGCCCGCAAGGCGGAGGCGAAGGACGTCACCGACCAGGTGGTCGACGTCACCAGCCGGATCAAGTCGCAGCGGGTGAGTGTGGCGAGGGTCCAGGACTTCATGGACCGGGCGGTGAAGCTGAGCGACGTGGTCTCGCTGGAGGCGGAACTCTCCACCCGCCAGGCCGAGTTGGAGTCCCTGCTCGCCCAGCAGTCCGCCCTGCGGGACAGTACGGGCATGGCGACGATCACTCTGGTCATCTCGGAGCCCGCGCCGAAGAAGAAACCGGTGGTGGTGGCGCAGGAGGACGAGCCGGGCTTCCTGGACGCCCTGGACGGCGGCTGGCAGGCGTTCCTGACGACGGTGCGGTGGATCGCGATGGTGGTGGGGGCGGTGGCGCCGTTCGCGGTGGCGCTGGTGCTGGTGTATCTGGTGTGGCGGCGGGTGGTGATGCCGGTGCGGGCGCGGCTGGCGCCGGGTGGAGGGGGGCCGGGGGGTGGCTCGGGGTTCCCGTCCCCGGACGGGAACCGGGCGGCGGGCGGCTCGGATCTTCCGCCCTCGGACGGCGAGCGGGCGGGCGACGGCTCGGGCCTCCCGTCCCCGAGGGAGGGGCGGTCGCGGAGCGAGGGGTAACGGGTGGGGCGGGGCGGTCGCGGGGCCGCCCCCTTGCCCACCCGTCCCGCCCCCGGGGGGCGGCCCCGCTGCCCAAGGAGGCTGGGGGTGGACCAGGGGGGCGGACCCGCTGCCCAAGGAGGCTGGGGGGCGGGGTGGGGGGGGTTGGGGAAATGGGTGGTGGGGAGGCCCTGGGGCGTGGGGTTGGGGGAGGCCATAGCGTGTGCGCATGACCAGTACCCCGCAGACCCTCATCGTGATCGGCGGCGACGCGGCAGGCATGTCCGCCGCCTCGCAGGCCCGCAGACTCAAGGGCCCCGACGAGCTCAAGATCATCGCGTTCGAGCGCGGCCACTTCACCTCGTACTCCGCCTGCGGGATCCCGTACTGGGTGGGCGGTGACGTCAAGTCGCCCGACGACCTCGTGGCCCGTACGCCCGACGAGCACCGCGCCCGCGAGATCGACCTGCGGATGCAGACGGAGGTCACCGAGATCGACGTCGAGGGCCGCCGGGTGAAGTCCCGCAACCTCAAGACCGGCAACGACGTCTGGACCGGCTACGACAAGCTCGTCATCGCCACCGGCGCCCGCCCGGTCCGCCCGCCGATCCCCGGTATCGACGCCCCGGGCGTGCACGGCGTGCAGAACCTGGACGACGGCCAGGCGCTGATCGACACCCTGGCGAAGACCGAGGGCCGGCGCGCGGTCGTCGTCGGCGCCGGGTACATCGGCGTGGAGATGGCCGAGGCGATGATCAAGCGCGGGTACGAGGTCACCGTCCTCAACCGCGGCGAGCAGCCGATGGCCACCCTCGACCCGGACATGGGCGCCCTCGTCAACGAGGCGATGAACGGGATGGGCATCACCAACGTCTCCAGCGCCGAGGTCACCGAGATCCTCACCGACTCCGACGGCCGGGCCTGCGGAGTCGCCACGAAGGAGTCCACCTACCCGGCGGACGTGGTGGTCCTGGGCATCGGTGTCGCCCCCGAGACCACCCTCGCGAAGGCGGCCGGCCTGCCGCTCGGTGACTCCGGCGGCCTGGTCACCGACATGTCCATGCGGGTTCGCGGGCACGAGGACATCTGGGCCGGCGGTGACTGCGTCGAGGTTCTCGACCTGGTGTCAGGGCGGCTGCGGCACATCGCCCTGGGCACGCACGCCAACAAGCACGGCCAGATCATCGGCCACAACGTCGGCGGCGACTACGCCACCTTCCCCGGCGTCGTGGGCACGGCCGTGAGCAAGGTCTGCGACCTGGAGATCGCCAGGACCGGCCTGCGCGAGAAGGACGCCCGCGCGGAGGGCTTCCAGTTCGTGACGGCGCGCATCGAGTCGACGAGCCGCGCGGGCTACTACCCGGGCGCCTCCACGATGACGGTCAAGATGACCGCCGAGCGCCGCACCGGCCGCCTTCTCGGTGTCCAGATCGTCGGCCGCGAGGGCGCCGCCAAGCGCGTCGACATCGCGGCGGTCGCCCTCACCGCGAACATGACGGTCGACCAGATGACCGCCCTGGACCTGGGCTACGCCCCGCCGTTCTCGCCGGTCTGGGACCCGGTCCTGGTCGCGGCCCGCAAGGCGGTCACGGCGGTACGCAAGGCAGGTTCCTAGCCCCACCCGGCAACGCCCGGCCCGCGAGACCCGGGCCGGGCCCGGAGACCGCGCCGCCCGGGCCGAGCCGGGCCGGAGTCCGCGGCACGGCCGGCCTGGGCTCCGCCGCACAGGCCGGCCCGCCACCTCGGCCGTGGCCGGGGCCCGTACGCCCGCGTACCGCGCCGGCCCCGCCCGCCCTGCGGCCTACTTCGCCGTCCGCGTGTGGACGTACTCAACCAGCCGCGACAGCGCGTCCGGGTCCATCGACGGCAGTACGCCGTGCCCGAGGTTGAAGATGTGTCCCTCCAGGCCCTTCGCCGCCTCCAGCACCTCGTCCGTCTTCGCCATCAGCGCCTCGGGGGTGGCGAAGAGGACGGCGGGGTCGAGGTTGCCCTGCAGCGCCTTGCCGGGGCCGACCCTGCGGGCCGCCTCGTCCAGCGGGACCCGCCAGTCGACGCCGACGACGTCCGCGCCCGCCTCGCCCATCAGCCCGAGCAGTTCGCCCGTACCCACGCCGAAGTGGATGCGCGGGACGTCGTAGGACGCGACCGCGTCGAAGACCTTCGCCGAGGCGGGCATCACCGAGCTGACGTAGTCGGCGGGGGCCAGGGCGCCCACCCACGAGTCGAAGAGCTGGACGGCCGACGCCCCGGCCTCGATCTGCACCTTGAGGAAGTCGCCCGTGATGGAGGCGAGCCGGTCCACGAGGTCGGCCCACAGCTGCGGGTCGCCGTACATCATGGCCTTGGTGTTCTCGTGGTTGCGGGACGGACCGCCCTCCACGAGGTAGCTCGCGAGGGTGAAGGGCGCGCCCGCGAAGCCGATCAGCGGGGTCTCGCCGAGCTCCTCCACCAGCATCCCGATCGCCTCCGTGACGTACCAGACGTCCTCGGGGGTCAGGTCGCGCAACCGGTCCAGGTCGGCCCTGGTGCGGATCGGGTCGGCGACGACCGGCCCGACGCCCGGCTTGATGTCCAGGTCGATGCCGATGGCCTTGAGCGGGACGACGATGTCGCTGAAGTAGATCGCCGCGTCGACCTTGTGGCGGCGCACCGGCTGGAGGGTGATCTCCTTGACCAACTCGGGCCGCATGCACGACTCCAGCATCGGAATGCCTTCGCGCACCTTGAGGTACTCCGGCAGCGAGCGCCCCGCCTGCCGCATGAACCACACCGGCGTGTGCGGCACCGCCTCGCGCCTGCACGCCTTCAGGAAGGCGGAGTCGTACGTCTTGCTCTGCGGACGGCCCGTGGGGCTTTCGTTGGCACTCACGCCCAGAATCTTCGCACGCGCGCGGAAGCACTCGTCCCGGGCCGGGTGTCTCTCCCGCTCCAGGGGCCCCCTTCCGCCTACCCTTCCCCGCATGGCTCCGGCTCAGGGACGATTTTCAGATGACGCGCACGGTCACTCGCACGGCAGGGACACCAGGGACGGTACGGAGGAGAACACTGCCCCGCTCCCCTTCCGGCAGGCGGTGGACGCGCTGGCGGCCGCCCGGCTGCGCCCCGAGGTGGAGGTCGACCCGACCAAGCCCCCCAAGCGGCTCGCTCCGTACGCCTACGCGCTGGAGGCGGCGGCGGTCGACGGCGACGAGGACCTGGCCGACGGCCGCCTCGTGCTGCTGCACGACCCGGCGGGTCACGACGCCTGGCAGGGCACCTTCCGGCTGGTGACGCTCGTACGGGCGGAGCTGGAGCCCGAGATGGCCGCCGACCCGCTCCTGCCGGAGGTCTGCTGGTCGTGGCTGACCGGCGCGATGGAGGCACGGGGGCTCTCGTACGGAGAGGCGAGCGGCACCGTGACCCGGGCGGGTTCGCACTACTTCGGCGGGCTCGCCGACCGGCGGCCCGCCACCCAGATCGAGATCCGCGCCTCCTGGACCCCGCGCGAGGGTCTCGGCGGCGTGCCGGACACGGCGTCCTACCTGGCGGCCTGGTGCGACCTGCTGTGCCAGGTCGCCGGGCTGCCGCCGGCCACGGCGGGCGGCCTCGAAACGGGGGTCCAGGGGCTGTCCGGCGTGGTCTCGCTGCCGCAGCGGCGCGGCCCGCAGTCACTCTGACGGGTCGTCGACGGGGGGCGCAGGTTGTCGGGGCCTCCCTGACGGATCATCGAACCGGTGCTCTGATCAGGGAATTCATCGATCGTCTATCCGAATTGCCCGAATTGTTACTCATCAATTCGTGATCTTTCCCTAAAGCCGGGCGGGATTGCTGCCGAAGAGGACATTGACCCTTCCAGCACGGTTCGCCCCGGCTTGACCCCCCTCGGCCGGAGCCTTCCCGCTACTCCCCCGGAGGCCTGGTGTCCGTTCTCCTTGAGCAGCCCGCAAGCATTGGCGCCTACCGGCCGAACAAGCCGACCGCCATGGTCGTCGTGGCCGATCCGCGCGTCCGCTCCACCGTCACCCGCCACCTGTGGGCACTTGGGGTACGTGACGTCATCGAAGCGTCCTCCATCGCCGAGGCCCGCCCCAGGGTCGGCAGCCCGCGCGACATCTGCGTGGCCGACGTCCACCTCCCCGACGGTTCCGGACTGACCCTGCTGTCCGAGACCCGCGCGGCGGGCTGGCCCAACGGTCTCGCCCTGTCCGCCGCCGACGACATCGGCGCCGTACGCAACGCCCTCGCGGGCGGTGTGAAGGGCTATGTCGTCACCGGCACCCGCAACAACATCGGCCAGCACCCCGGCCGCCCCGGCATGGCCCCCATCGGTGCCGCCGCCGCCCGCATGCAGCGCCGCCCCCCGGGTTCCCCGAGCCACCCGGGCGGCTACCGCGAGCTCTCCGGCCGTGAGGTCGAAGTCCTCAGACTCGTCGCCGAGGGGCAGTCCAACAAGGCCATCGGAGTCTCGATGGGCCTGTCCGCCCTGACCGTCAAGAGCCACCTGGCACGCATCGCCCGCAAGCTGGGCACGGGCGACCGGGCCGGCATGGTCGCGGTGGCCCTGCGCACCGGCATCATCCACTGAGCGGCGGGCACGGGTCCCGGCCCGGGTGAGCCTCCAGGCACCCGGCGGGCCGGCCCCGCGCACGCCTCGCAGACACCCGGGGGCCCGGCGGCGGAACGATTCGCCGCAGGGCCCCCGGGTGGTGTCCGGGCGGCGCTCGTGGCACCCCGGGCGCGCGCCCCGGTGCTCGGTCGTCGTGCCGCTGTCATACACAGATACCCTTGACGGGTGACCGACGCCCAAGAGACCGCAGCAGAAGCAGACCTGCGAACCACCGGGGGCGGCCCCCCGGACGACGTCGAACCGGCGCCGATCCCGCTGTTGGAGCCACGCGAGGGCATTCCCCCCGTCGTGGCGACGCAGGAGGCCCTCGACGAAGTGATCGCGGCGTTCGCCGCCGGAACCGGCCCCGTGGCCGTCGACGCCGAGCGCGCGTCCGGCTACCGGTACGGACAGAAGGCATATCTCGTACAGCTGCGCCGCGAGGGCGCGGGCAGTGCTCTGATCGACCCGGTCGGCTGCCCCGACCTGTCCGGCCTCGGCGAAGTGATCGCGGACGCGGAGTGGGTGCTGCACGCGGCCACCCAGGACCTCCCCTGCCTGCGCGAAATAGGCATGATCCCGACCCGGATCTTCGACACGGAGCTGGCCGGACGCCTTGCGGGCATCCCGCGCGTGGGCCTCGGCGCCATCGTCGAGAACCTCCTCGGGTACGCGCTGGAGAAGGGCCACTCCGCCGTCGACTGGTCGACCCGCCCGCTCCCGGAGCCCTGGCTGCGGTACGCGGCGCTCGACGTCGAACTGCTGGTGGACCTGCGCGACGCGCTGGAGAAGGAGCTGGACCGGCAGGGCAAGCTCGACTGGGCGCTCCAGGAGTTCCGTGCGATCGCCGAGGCGCCGCCCGCGCAGCCGCGCAAGGACCCCTGGCGGCGCACCTCCGGGATGCACAAGGTGCGCGGCCGGCGCAGGCTCGCGGTCGTACGGGAGCTGTGGAACGCCAGGGACGCCATCGCGCAGCGCCGCGACGTCTCCCCCGGCAAGGTGCTGAGCGACTCCGCGATCGTCGAGGCGTCCCTGGCGGTGCCGCTGAACGCGACCGCGCTGGCCGCCCTGCCCGGCTTCGGGCACCGGATGGGACGGCGTCAGCTGGAGCAGTGGCAGACCGCGATCGACCGGGCGAAGGCGCTGCCCGACATCGAGCTGCCGCAGCCCGGGCAGGCGGTCGCGGGCCCTCCGCCGCCCCGCTCCTGGGCCGACAAGGACCCGGTGGCGGCGGCCAGGCTGTCCGCCGCACGCGCGGCGGTCTCGGCGAAGGCCGAGGAGATCACCATGCCGCAGGAGAACCTGATCACCCCGGACACGGTGCGCCGGCTGTGCTGGGAGCCGCCGAAGCCCGCGACCGCGGAGACCGTGGCCGGGGCGCTGGCCGCCTACGGGGCGAGGCAGTGGCAGATCGAGCTGGTCACCCCGCTGCTGGTGACGGCGCTGGCGGCGCAGGCCCCGGAGGCCTGAGCCCCCGCAGGCCGCGCCGCCGACGCCGTCAGGAGTAGCGGGTCACCAGGCCCTTGCGGCGGAAGGTACGCAGCATCCGGCGCAGGGCCAGCAGGCTCAGCAGCGTCAGTACCGCGGTGCCACCTGCGGCGAGGGCGAGCTCGCCCCACGGCATCGGCGCGCCCGAGGCCAGGGTGCGGCCGACCGCGAAGACGTGGGTGGTGGGCAGCGCCTGGGCGACGGGCTGGAGGACCGTGGGCAGCGTGGTGACCGGGTAGAAGACGCCGGAGAGCGGCATCACCACCGACAGCGCGCCCCACACCAGGGCCTCCGCCCCGCTGCCGTACCGCAGCACCAGCCCGACGACCAGGAGCGCCACCGCCCAGCCGGAGGCCAGCAGCAGGGCGGCCACCGGGATCAGGCCGAGGCCGAGACGGGTGACGTCGAAGGCGTAGGCGGCGAGGGCGAGTGCGGCGACCGCGACGGTGCTCGCCGCCGTGCGCACGAGGGCGAAGAGTCCGACACCCGCGAGGTACTCCCAGTCGCGCATCGGGGTGGCCAGCAGCCCAAGGATGTTGCGCGACCAGGTCTCCTCCAGGAAGCCGGTGGCGAGCGAGATCTGGGTCTGGTGGACGAGGTGCCACAGGACGGTGCCGCTCAGCAGGTAGACGGCCACCGCGGTGGTGGCGCCCGGACCTTCGCCCGCGGCCTCGGCGGCGAACAGGCCGATGGAGCCGTACAGCAGGGTGTCCACGAGTGGCCAGACCAGCACGTCGAAGAAGCGGTGCGGGCTGCGCTTGAGCACCAGCCAGTGCCGGCGGGCCACCGCGCGTACCCGGTGGACGGAGGCGGCGGCCGGGGAGCGGAGGGCGGGGCCCTCGGCGCCCGGGGGTGCGAGGGCGTCCTGGGCGGGGCTGCTGCTCATGCGGTGGACGCCCTTTCGCTGTCGCGGGCCTTGTCACGTTCGGCGGCGAGGTGCAGGAAGACGCCTTCGAGGTCGCTGCGGCCGAAGGAGCTGGCCACGTCGGCGGGGGCGCCGTCGGCGGCGACGCGTCCGGCGTGCAGGAACACGACCCGTTCACAGAGGCGTTCCACCTCGGTCATGTCGTGGCTGGTGACCAGGAGGGCGGTGCCGCGCTCGGCGGACAGGGCGAGCAGGGCGGTACGCACCCGGAGCGCGATGTCCGGGTCCAGGGAGGCGGTGGGTTCGTCCAGGATCATCAGGCGGGGGTGGTGCAGGGCCGCCTTGGCGATGCCGACCAGGGTGCGCTGGCCGCTGGAGAGCTGGGTGCCGATGGCGGCGGCCAGGTGCTCGATGCCGAACCGCCGCAGGGCCTCGGCGACCGCCGCGTGCGGGTCGCGGAGCCCGTACAGGTCCGCGTACAGCCGCAGGTACTCCACCACCCTGACCCGGTCGGGCAGCGGCAGGTAGCCCGCGACGAAGCCGACGCCCTGCATGGCGCGGGCCCGGTCGTCGGGCAGCCGGTGGCCGAGTATCTCGACGCTGCCCGCGTCGGGTTCGACCGCGCCCAGGCACATCAGGAGGGTGGTGGTCTTGCCCGCTCCGTTGGGACCGAGCAGCCCGAGGCGTTCGCCCGTACGGACGGTGAGCGTGACGCCGTCGACCGCGCGGCCCCGCACGTACTCCTTGACGAGGTCGCGGACCACGAGCACCGGGGGACGCGGGTCGTCGGCGGCCGGGGTCAGCACGCGGGCTCCAGGGGGGTGCGGGGCTCCAGTGACCAGACCAGTTCGGCGCGCAGGGGGCCGCCGCGGGCGAGGAAGTTGCCGTGGTCGGCGGCCAGCGGCGCGAGCTGGGAGCCGTAGCACTGGACGGCTGCCCGCTTGGCGGCCCACCGGTCGTCGTCCAGGACGAGCTGGTGGCGGACGGCGGTGCGGTGGGTGCGCAGCAGGTCCTGGTACGCGAGACCGCACATCGGGCTCCGCGCGAGGGCCTTGCTCGCGGCGTCGGTGCCCCACTCCGGGAGGTGGCCGGTGTACGGGAGGTCGGCGTAGACCAGGGGCAGGGGTGCGCCGAGCCGGTCGAGGACCTGGGTGGCGCGGCGCCGGACCGCCTCGTGGTCGGGCTGGTTGCTGCCGAGCGGAACCCATACGCCGGTGCCCGGGGGCAGGCCCTGCAGGAAGGTGTCCAGGCCGGTGAGCTCGGCGCCCTGGGCGTAGGGGCCGTCGGGGTGGTCGAGCACGACCTGCTCGACGCCGATGCGGGCGCAGGCGGCGGCGTCCTCGGCGACGCGGGCGCGGTGCGCCTCGTGCGCGGAGGAGAAGCCGCAGCTGTCGTCCCACCAGGAGACGGGGGCTCCGGCGGCGGGTGCGCCGCCGTGCACGGTGACGACGGCGGTCGGGCCGGGCAGGGCGGCGAGGATTCCCGCGAGGGAGAAGACGGCGTCGTCGAAGTGCGGGGAGAGAACGACGGTGTGCCAGGGAACGCGCGGTACGGCGGGCATGAGGTGGTGTTCCTCCTGGGGCGGCGGGCAAGGGGGCGAGGGAGCGAGGTGATGGTGAGGGGCGGGGCGGAGTGGGGGCGGGAACGGGGTCAGGAGGGCCACAGGGAGCGCGGGTCCAGGGCGTCGAACACGCGGTCCCACGCGGCGTCGGAGCCCTGCCAGCGCCCCGGCACCTCGGGAACGGTGTCCCAGACGACGCCGGGCGGCAGCGCGGCCACGCTCCCGGGCGGGGTGCGGCGCAGCCAGAGCACCGCGAACCGGTGCTGCGGCCGGCGGGACGCCAACAGGTCCCGCAGCCTGCCGAGATCGGTGTCCTTGAGCTCGTCGAAGGCGTCGTGATGGACGTAGAGAACCCGCGCCGGCGAGCGGTCCAGCTCGCGCCAGCGATCGGCGAGATACGCGAACTTGCTCCGCACAGCCGGGATTTGCTTCTCGATGTCGGCCTGGGTGATCGGTTCTCCCGGGGCGGGGTGGAACTCGTGGAAGAACCGGATCCCGGTGCCGCGGTCGTGCGCGCACAGCCCGTCGCTGAAGGGCTCGGACCGTCCGGGCAGCAGTACGTCCCGGAAGTCGGTGTCGAGGAGTGCGAGCACCGACTCGAAGTCGAGGTCGAGCCAGTCGAAGAAGTGGGCACGTTCCTCGCCGGTGATGCGGCGGATCTGATGGGTCGACTCGCAGTGGTACCCGAGCCCGGCACAGACGTCGTACGGGGCCGGGGGGCGCGGGGCGGGGCGGGACGCGGGGGGCACCGGGGTCACACGGCTCTCCAGTTCAGGGTGGGGGAGGGGGGGAGGAGGGGAGGAGGGGAGGAGGGGAGGAAGGCGCAGGCCGGGGCCGCGCGGGCAGATGCGGCCCTGCACGGGTTCAGGTGCGCGGGCCGACCCGGGGGCGGCGGCCGGTGGGCCGCTTCGCCGGGGTCATCCTGCGGGTTCGGGTGCGCGGGGGCCGGCCCAGAAGCGGCCGGTGGGCAGCTTCGCCGGGGCGGTCCCGCGCATTCGGGTGAGCGGGGCCGTCCCGGAGGTGGCCGGTGAGCAGCTCCACCCGAGCGGGCCCTCGGTCGCAGGTGCGCGGGGGCCGGCCAGAAGCGGCCGGTGGGCAGCTCCGCCCGAGCGGGCCCTCGGTCGCAGGTGCGCGGGGGCCGGCCAGAAGCGGCCGGCGGGCAGCTCCGCCGCGCGGACCCTCGGTTGCAGGTGCGCGGAGGCCCAGAGGCGACCCGTGCGCCGTTCCACCGGGGGCGGCCCCTCGGTCACAGGAGCGCGGAGGCCCAGAGACGACCCGCGGGCCGTTCCACCGGGGCGGCCCCTCGATCACAGGAGCGCGGAGGCCCAGCGGCAACCGGCGGGCAGCTCCGCCCCGGCGGTCCCGCGGGTTCAGGTGCGCAGGGGGCCGGCCCAGAGGCGGCCGGTGAGCAGCTCTGCGGCGGCCATCGCGTTCGCGAGTCCGGCGCCACGGGTCAGGAGGGTCGGCGCGGTCGGCGCAGGGACGGGCGTCAGGCCCATCTCGACGGCGATCAGGCCGGGCCGCCTGGCCCGCAGGGCGGCCAGCGTCTCCTGCTGCCAGGGGTCACGCGCGGCGTCCCGTACGACCACGACCACCGGGCCGTACCCGTGCTCGCCACCACGCCCGTCCTCGCCAAAATGCTCGCCACCGCGCCCATCTCCGCCCGCGTCCCCGCCTTCGTCCCCCGGCAACGGAATCCGGCGGTGGTCCGTCCCTGGCTCGACATCGGTGGCGGAACCGAGCCGGCCGAGCCGCTCCAGGCTGTGCGCCAGTCCCCAAGGGGCCTCTCCCACCGCCAGGTTGGCGCCGACAACCAGCCGCAGGACGTGCACGGGCCCTGTCCGCGGCAGGACCGGGAGCCCCACACCGGTCAGGGCACGCCTCGCGGCGGCGAGGCCGACGCCGACCGGGTCCAGAGCGGTGCGGGCGACGGCAGCGGAGGGGGCCGCCCAGGCACGCAGGTCCGCGATCCTGGCGGCGGCCTCCTCCAGCCGGTCACGCGCCAACTCCCCCGTGGCGAGGGCGCGTTCCACGGCCTCGTACACCTCGGGCAGGATCTTCTCCCCGTCCGTCGCGCCGAGCAGGACCAGGTCGACGCCCGCGGACCAGGCGAGCACGGCGGCCCCGCCGAAGCCCCAGCGGTCGAGGATGGGTGCCATCTCCAGTGCGTCGCTGATGACGACGCCTTCGTAACCCATTTCCTCGCGCAGCAGCCCGGTGACCACGCGCCGGCTCAGGGTGGCGGGCAGGTCGTCGACCTGGGGCAGCCTGATGTGACCTGTCATCACCGCCTTGGCCCCGGCCGCGAACCCCTCGGCGAAGGGCGGGAGTTCGAGCGCACGCAGCGAGTCGAGCGGACGCGGGATGTCCGGCAGCCAGGAGTGCGAGTCGGTGCCGGTGTCGCCGTGGCCCGGGAAGTGCTTGAGGGTGGCGGCCACCCCGCGCCCCTGGAGACCGGCCACGAAGGCACGTGTGTGCCGGGCGACCAGGCCGGGGGCCGCGCCGAAGGAACGTACGCCGATGATCGGGTTGGCGGGCCGGGAGTTGACGTCCGCGCACGGTCCGAGGCAGAGGTTGACGCCGGCGTCCCGCAGGTCGTCGGCGACGGCCTCGGCCACCTCCCGGGTCAGGGCGGTGTCGTCCACGGCTCCGAGGGCGTGGTTGCCCGGGTAGACGCTGCCCCGGTGGTAGTCGAGCCGGGTGACGTCACCGCCCTCCTCGTCCAGGGCGATCAGCGCGTCGGGGCGCACCGCGCGCAGCGGATCGACGATGTCCGTGCGGAGCGGGCCGCCGGGTGGCAGGAGGTTGGTGCCGAAGAGCCCGACCCCGGCGAGGCCCTGGTCGAGTGCGCGTTTGACCCAGTCGGGCGGAATCCGCCCGTCGTACGCGGGCAGCAGGCAGGCGTTCACCAAGGACACGAGAGAACTCATCGAAGGTCACCTTCGGCAGAGGGGGGTGAGTCATCAGGGCAGCGTGTTCGCGGAGCCCTCAGGCGGCCGGTCGGCAGGACGACAGGTCGACAGGTCGCGTCACACGATCGACCTGCGCAGCACCAGCCCGGTACTTCCGCGCTTGCTCAGATAGGCGCGTCCGCCGCACACCGGCTCCAGGGCCGGGGCGACCAGCACGCTCTCGTCCACCAGGTGCCACCGGGACGTCCCGGCCAGCCACGGGCGGACGCGCTCGGCCAGTGCGGCGGGTTCGAGGGCCAGGAACACGACATCGGTCGGCAGGTCGTCGAGGAGGTCCAGTTCCTGGCCGTAGTAGAGCATTTCGACCAGGAGGTACGCCGCCCCCGGCAGCCGTCGTGTCCGCGCCAGCTCCTCCAGCGGGTCCGCGTGCACACGCACCCCGTCGTGGCCCGTGGCGACGTTCCCGGTGAGCCGCGCCCGGAAGAGGGCGTTGGGTTCGGTCGCGTCGACCTCGAACCCCTTGGCGGCGAGCCGCACCGTGAGCGCGCCCTCGCAGGCACCCGCCTCGACCAGCTGCCCCCCGTCGGGCTCGCGGTGCCGGGCCACCCACGCGGTGGTGGCGTCCAGCCTGGTCCGCTCGTAGGCGGAGGTCTCGAACTCCCACGGGTCGGCGACCGTGGCCGCCTCCTCGTCGAGGCTGGCCAACAGGGCGTACAGGCCCTCACGTTCGCGCGGCCCCGCTGTGGTGAAGAAGCGCTCCGTGGCCGGTACGCGCGCCGTGTAGACCATCGTCTCGGGCTCGTCCGAGCTCAGCAGCGCACCGCAGTGCCGGTTGACGAAGTCAAGCTTGGCGGCGACCTGGGCCCGGTCCAGCGGACGGTCCTCGTCGCTGACGAACTGGAGGTACGGGGAGTAGCCGACGGCGTGCCGCACCGGCAGCCCGTGATCCCCGGCCGCGACGTCCCGGCCGATCCGCCCGCGACCGCGGCGGTTGTCCGCGGGCGAATGGGTCCACACCCGGGCGCCGCGCTCGCCGGCGGCCTCGCGGAGCAGCCCGGACAGCTCCTGCGCACCCGGCGGGGCGCTGTGCGCCTGCGGCGGGCGCACGTGCGGGGCCAGGGCGGCCAGCCGGTCGGCCAGGGAGCCACCGGCCGGCAGGTCCACCCACTGCCCGGTGTCACAGCACAGCACCCGGATCTCTCCGCGGGGCCCCGCGCCGGGCACGGGATCCACAGCCGTGGGCCCGCCGAGTACGGAGAGGAAGTCGAGGGCCGCGTCCTCGGCCCTCGACACCACCACCAGGTCGAGTACGTCTTGCACGGTCCATCCCATCGGCAGGCTGAGCACAGCAGAGGCAGAGGCAGAGGCAGAGGCAGAGGCAACGCGGGGCGAAGGCCCGGGCGGGCGAGCGGCCGGGCACGGTGGAGAGGGGCGGGTCGAAGCCGTTTCGCGGGCCGGATGCGCACGATCTTGAGCCGAGCCTAAGGGCTACCGAGCGGTATGGTCCAGACCAATTTTTCGGCCGGAAACGGGAACCGGAGGGCCCGAAATCCCGTACGGGGCAACCGAGTCCGGACCCCGGGAAGCGCGTCCCAACACGACGACCGCGGCCCGTTGCACAGGGCGCAGCGGCGACTTTCCGCCACCCGGAAGGGCTCCGCGGCGACCGGTGGAGAGTGTGACCTTCGCCGCTCCGGCCGTGGGGGCTGGGCAGCCTGGTTACTCGTAAGTAGCATGGGGCAGTGCGGTGCGCCCACCTCGGCGTACCGCGTACCGGCAGCAGCACCACCCCGCACCCCGGAGGAGAGCCAATCGTGCCTCGTACCGTCAGGGACGTCGTCTTCGTCGACGGCGTCCGCACCCCGTTCGGCAAGGCGGGCCCGAAGGGCATCTACCACGAGACCCGGGCCGACGACCTCGTCGTGAAGGCGATCCGGGAGCTGCTGCGCCGCAACCCGGACCTCGACCCCGCGCGCGTCGACGAGGTCGCTATCGCCGCGACCACCCAGATCGGCGACCAGGGCCTGACCCTGGGCCGCACCGCCGGCATCCTGGCGGGTCTGCCGACCTCCGTGCCCGGCTTCTCCATCGACCGCATGTGCGCCGGCGCGATGACCGCCGTGACGTCCGTCGCGGGCGGCGTGGCCTTCGGCGCGTACGACATCGCCCTCGCGGGCGGCGTCGAGCACATGGGCCGCCACCCCATGGGTGAGGGCGTGGACCCCAACCCGCGCTTCGTCTCGGACAAGCTGGTCGACGAGTCCGCGCTCTTCATGGGCATGACCGCCGAGAACCTGCACGACCGCTACCCCGGCATCTCCAAGCAGCGCGCGGACGAGTACGCGGTGCGCTCGCAGGAGAAGGCCGCCAAGGCGTACGCCGACGGCAAGATCCAGGCCGACCTGGTCCCCGTGTCGGTGCGCCGCACCAACGCCGAAGCGGGCGAGACCGGTTGGGGCCTGGCCACCGCCGACGAGCCGATGCGTCCGGGTACGACCCTGGAGTCGCTGGCCTCCCTGAAGACCCCCTTCCGCCCGCACGGCCGGGTCACCGCCGGTAACGCCGCCGGTCTGAACGACGGCGCCACCGCGTCCCTGATCGCCGCCGAGGACGTCGCGCGCGAGCTCGGTCTGCCGGTCAAGATGCGGCTGGTCTCCTACGCCTTCGCGGGCGTCGAGCCCGAGGTCATGGGCATCGGCCCGGTCCCGGCGACCGAGAAGGCCCTCGCCAAGGCGGGCCTGTCGATCGACGACATCGGCCTGTTCGAGATCAACGAGGCCTTCGCCGTCCAGGTGCTGGCCATGCTCGACCACTTCGGCATCCCCGAGAACGACCCGCGCGTGAACCAGTACGGCGGTGCCATCGCCTTCGGTCACCCGCTCGCCTCCTCCGGCGTGCGTCTGATGACGCAGCTGGCCCGGCAGTTCGAGGACCAGCCGCACGTCCGCTACGGCCTGACGAGCATGTGCGTCGGCTTCGGCATGGGCGGCACGGTCATCTGGGAGAACCCGCACTTCAACGGAGGCGACGACAAGTGAGCACCACCACCACCGATCTCCTGAAGGGCGCGGCCGAGCTGTTCCCGGACGAGGTCGTCACCCAGGCGCACGTACGCCACCTCGAACTCCCGGGCGGCGGCGGCAACTTCGCCCTCATCACCCTGGACAACGGCCTGGACCACACCAAGCCGACCACCTTCGGCCCGCAGTCGCTGGCGAACCTGAACGCCGCCGTCGACCAGGTCGAGAAGGAGGCCGCCGAGGGCACCATCGTCGGCATCGGCATCACCGGCAAGCCGTTCATCTTCGCGGTCGGCGCCGACCTCAAGGGCGTGGAGCTGCTGAAGCGCCACGAGGACGCGCTCGCCATCGGCAAGGGCGGCCACGACGTCTTCCGCCGCCTCTCCCACCTGGCCGTGCCCACCTTCGCGTACTACAACGGTGCGGCGATGGGCGGCGGCGTCGAGGTCGGCCTGCACTGCTCGTACCGTACGGTCTCGACCTCCATCGCGGCCTTCTCGCTCCCCGAGGTCTTCCTCGGCCTGGTCCCGGGCTGGGGCGGCTGCGCGCTGCTCCCGAACCTGATCGGCGCCGACCGGGCCGTCTCGGTCATCATCGAGAACTCGCTGAACCAGAACCGCCAGCTCAAGGGCGGCCAGGTCTTCGAACTCGGCATCGCCGACGCCATCTTCGAGGGCGCCGACTTCCTGGAGCAGTCGCTGCTCTGGACCTCCGCGGTCCTGCGCGGCGAACTCCAGGTGCAGCGGCCGGAGATCGACCGCGGCGAGGGCTGGGACGCCGCTGTCGCACGCGGCCGTGCCGTCGCCGACTCCAAGGTGCACGGCGCGGCCCCCGCCGCCTACCGCGCACTCGACATCATCGAGGCCGCCAAGTCCGGCGACCTGGCGGCCGGCTTCGACGCCGAGGACCAGGCGCTCGCCGACCTGATCATGGGCGGCGAACTGCGCGGCGGCATCTACGCGTTCAACCTGGTGCAGAAGCGCGCCAAGCGCCCGGCCGGCGCCCCGGACAAGAACCTGGCCCGCCCGATCACCAAGGTGGGTGTGGTCGGTGCGGGTCTGATGGCCTCGCAGCTCGCGCTGCTGTTCCTGCGCCGCCTTGAGGTGCCGGTCGTGCTGACCGACATCGACCAGGAGCGCATCGACAAGGGCGTGGGCTACGTCCACACCGAGATCGAGAAGCTGCGCGGCAAGGGCCGGATCAACCAGGACAAGGCCAACCGCCTCAAGGCCCTGGTCTCCGGCGTGCTGGACAAGGCCGACGGCTTCGCCGACGCCGACTTCATCATCGAAGCGGTCTTCGAGGAGATGTCGGTCAAGCAGCAGGTGTTCGCCGAGGTCGAGGCGGTCGCCCCCGCCCACGCGGTCCTCGCCACCAACACCTCCTCGCTCTCCATCACGGAGATGGCATCGAAGCTGAAGAACCCCGAACGGGTCGTGGGCTTCCACTTCTTCAACCCGGTCGCGATCCTGCCGCTCCTGGAGATCGTCCGCGGCGAGAAGACGGACGACGCCTCGCTGGCCACGGCCTTCGGTGTGGCCCGCAAGCTCAAGAAGACTGCGGTGCTGGTGAAGGACGCCCCGGCGTTCGTCGTCAACCGCATCCTGACCCGCTTCATGGGCGAGATCCAGAACGTCATCGACGAGGGCACCCCGGTCGCCGTCGCCGAGAAGGGCGTCGAGCCGCTGGGTCTGCCGATGTCGCCGCTGGTCCTCCTGGAGCTGGTCGGCCCCGCCATCGGCCTGCACGTCTCGGAGACCCTGAACCGCGCCTTCCCTGACCGCTTCACGGTCTCGCCGAACCTGGCCGCGGTGGTCAAGGCGGGCAAGCGCGGCTTCTACGTCTACGACTCCGGCAAGCCGGAGCTGGACCCCGAGGTCGCGGCGCTCCTCAAGCAGGGCGACACCGTCCTGACCGAGGAGCAGGTGCGTACCCGGGTCATGGACGCGGTCGCGCAGGAGATCGCGCTGATGCTCGACGAGGGTGTCGTCGCCGAGGCCCAGGACATCGACCTCTGCCTGATCACGGGCGCGGGCTGGCCCTTCCACCTGGGCGGCATCACGCCGTACCTGGACCGCGAGGGCTTCTCGGAGCGCGCCGCCGGGAGGAAGTTCCTGCCGCAGGGCGTAGCGAGCGTTCCGGCATAACGCCGCCGCACAGCAGCCGGGAGGCGGGCCGCACGGAGACTTCCGTGCGGCCCGCCTCCCGGCATTTTCGCGGGTCCGTCTATTTGATTGGTCCGTCGGTTCCGCGGTTCCGTCGCTCAGCCGAGGTCGTGGTGCACGGCCACCGAGAGGTCGTGCTGATCCGTGAAGTACGCGACCGCGCGGTGCGTTCCCCGCTCCGTGGTGAGCAGCCCGTGCGGGTACTTCTCGACGCGCTTGCGGTCGATGAAATCGCCCGACAGCTTGCCCAGTCGCGCACGCGCGGCGGGGCTGCCGGAGGGCCCGGAGCTCACCCACATGTCCCAGATGTCGGACTGCTGGGACGGGGCGTGGTCGACGAGGGTCCGGTGCGGGACCGAGACCGTCAGCAGGTCCTGGCCGGCCCGGTGCGCGGGCAGTTCGAGCAGGATGTCGGGCCGGGTGCGGTGGCGCAGCAGCACGGTGGGTGCCTGGGCCGGATCGTCACCGCGGTGCGCCGGTTCGCCGCCGCACAGCGTGACGCTGACCGTCAGGGCGTCCGCCCCCACGTGCAGCTGACGCACCTCGGCGTGGTGCGGGCGGTACCAGGTGCGGACCGCGACGAACCCGTCCATCGTGCGGTACGGGATGGCGTGCGACGCCCCGTCGGCCCGCACCGACGGCCCCCGGGTCGCGAGGTGCCGCAGCTCCACGGGCCCGGCGACCACGCGCCGCTCCTGCTGCCCGGCCTCGTCGTCGAGGTAGAGGTCCCAGATGCCCTCGTGCGGCCGGAGCAGCGCCGGGTCCACCACCGCTTGCGCGCAGTGGCTCCCCCGGGCCTCCTCCGCACCGTCCGCGGCCTCTTCGGACAGCGGGAAGGTGACCTCTGCCCGTACCTCGCCGCGCAACCTGGCGGTCAGCCGGCTGCCGGGCCCGACCGGGCCGTAGGAGGTGAAGGCGAGCTGCAGCCGGCCGTCGGGGGTGGCCCGGCAGCGGGCCTCGGCGCGCAGGCCTCCCTGCCGGGAGGCCCCGGTCCGTGCGCGCTCCCGCAGCAGCTGGTCGAAGAGGGCGTCGTAGCGCTCCGCGTTGCGGTCAGGCGAAAAGCGCAGCGCCTTCGCGCGGGCCGCCCGGCCCATGGACCGGCGCTTGTCCTCGTCGTTGATGAGGCTGAGCAGTCCGGCGGCCAGCGCCGCGTCGTCACCGACCGGGACGAGCAGGCCGTCCACCCCGTGGTCGATGATCTCCCTGGGCCCGAAGGGGCAGTCGGTGCTGACCACCGGCAGGCCGGCGTGCATGGCCTCGATGATGTTCATGGGGAGCGCCTCGGACCTGGAGGAGGAGGCCGCGATGCTGCCCTTGGGCCACTCCGGCTCGATGGGCGAGTAGGCGCCCATCAGCTTCACGTGGTTGTAGAGGCCCAGCTCGTCGATCAGCGCCCGCAGTTCCGCCTCCTTCTGGCCCGCCCCGTAGATCCGCAGCGACCAGTCGGGGCGCTCGGTGGCGACCCGTAGGAAGGCCCGCACCAGCACGTCGTACCGCTTCACGTCGATGAGGCGGCCCACGGCCAGCACGATCCTGGAGTCGCCGTCGGAGGGTTCGGCGGTGGGCCGCGGCACCCCGTTGGGGATGCTGAAGATCTTGTCCTTCAGCTGCGGCAGGACGTCCCGATAGACCTGAGCGTCGTTCGAGGACACCGTCACGAAGGCGTCGAGGTCCTTGATGACCGCGTTCTGCGCGACGCGCTGGGCGGGGATCTGCGAGTCGTGGGTGAGGTGTTCCTGCCCGATCCGCAGGTACCCGTTGTCACCGAAGTGCGAGAGGTACATGTTGAGCACCGGACGGGTGCCGATGACCACGTCCGCGCGCGTCGAGTGCAGGTAGGACTCCACCCGCTCGTCCAGCAGCCGGGTGTAGAGGCTGGAGAAGGAGGGCGAGTCGGGCAGGATCGCCGACGGCTGGGAGGCCAGCGGGTTGTCCCGGTCGCTTCCCGCGTGCAGGTCCACGAGCGGCACGATCCGCACGCTCCGGTCGACGGCCACCCGCGGGGTCTCCCGGCTGCGGAACATCGAGACGATCTCGACCTCGTGCGTCTTCGCCATGGCTCGGGCGAGGTTCACGGTGGCACTCACCGTGCCGCCGAATCCGTAGACGTCGTGAATCAGGAAAGCGACCTTCATGGACTGCGCACTTCTCCTCGGTACGGCGCCCTGGTCCGGGCACCTGGATGGTTCGGCCTCGCCGCTGCCCGCGGCCCTCATGCCGCGCTGCGACCGTGCCGGCCGTCGTGCCGCCGGTCAGGTGTGTCGTGCCGCAGGTCGGTGCCGTGCGGCAGTTCGGGTGTGTCGTGCCGCAGGTCAGGTGTGCCGTGCGGCAGTTCGGTCCCGGCGTCCCGCTGCGCGGGCAGCGCGGCGGGGCCTATGTCGTTCGCCCGCATGATCCGATCCAGCAGCCGGCCGGACGCGCCGCCGTCGTCGTAGTCGCAGAACTGCTGCTGGAACCACCGGTAGCGGGCCCGGTAGACGCGGGACACCTGGTCGATGTCCCGTACCGCCCTGATGAGTTCGGCCGAGGTCGACAGCAGCGGGCCCGGGGCGCTGCGCTCGAAGTCGAAGTAGAAGCCCCGCAGGGTGTCCCGGTAGTGCTCCAGGTCGTAGGTGAAGAAGAGGATCGGCCTTCCGGTGACGGCGTAGTCGAACATCAGGGACGAGTAGTCCGTCACCATCACGTCGGTGATCAGCGCCAGTTCGGCCATGTCCGGGTACTCAGAGACGTCCCAGACGAATCCGTCACCCGCCTCCGGCACCGGGTCAACCACATTGGGGTGCCGTCTGACCAGCAGGACGTGGTCCGCGGCCAGTTCGGCGCGCGCCTCCTCCAGGTCGATGCGGAAGTCGAACTTGTACCTGCCGGGTGCGTAGAACTGGTCGTCGCGCCAGGTGGGGGCGTACATGATGACCTTCTTGCCCTCGGGCAGGCCGATCCTGCGGCGCACCTGTGCGGCGCGCCGTTCGCTGTCCGCGCCCAGCAGCAGGTCGTTGCGGGGGTACCCGGTCGTCAGCAGTTCGCCCTCGAACCCGAAGGCCCGGCGCAGGATCGGGGTGCTGAAGCTGTTCGGGGAGACGAGCACGCTCCACTGCTTCACCTCCTGCTCCAGCCTTTCGAGGTACCTCCGGTCGGCGAAGTGCACGGCCTCGATGTCGTGGCCGATCTTCTTGAGGGGCGTGCCGTGCCAGGTCTGCACGACCACCTGGTCCTCGCGCCGCTCGAACCAGTCGGGCAGGTGGTTGTTGGCCACGATGTAGCGGGACGCGGCCAGCGCCTCGTACCACTCCTTCGACCACAGGCGCACCGCGCGGCAGGTCGGGGGCACGTCGACCTGGTCGTCCCTGACCACCCAGAGCTGTTCCAGGTGTGTTCCGCGCCGCACCAGTTCCTCGTGCAGCGCACGGGGGCTGTCGGAGTACTGGGTGCCCTTGAACGCGTCGAAGAGGATCGTCTCGCGCAGCGGCTGCCTGCGGACGGCCGGGTAGGTGCGGGTGCGCAGCAGCTTCTGGCGGTAGGGGCCGCGGGCGCTGTCGGGCATGGCCGAGTGGACGAGCAGGGTCAGCCGGTCGTACGCCTGGGGCTGGATCTCGTAACGGCGCTCGTCGATCTCCTCCTGGCCCGGCAGGCCGGCGAGCAGCCCCTGGTCGAGCTTGACCATCAGGTCGGTGTGCGGCGGGCCCTGCGACTGCCCCTGGCGCGCCCCCGGGCCGGGAACCCGCAGGTAGAAGTCCCAGCGGCCGGCCGTCAGCGGAATGTCGCCGGCGAAGGTGCGGACCCTGGCGGGGTGCAGTTCGCTGACGAAGGTGTCGCCCTGCCAGTCGACGGGGAAGGTGCGCTCGACGCCGTGGGCGCGGGAGCGGACCACCAGTTCGCAGCCCATGAGCGGGGCCGCGGGGATCGTTGAGGCAGCCGAGTAGCCGCAGGTCAGACGCAGGGCGCCGGTCTCGGACCAGGACAGCGCGGTGGCGATGGGCAGGGTCTCGCGCTCGAACAGCACGACATAGCCGTTGCCGTTGCGGTGCACGACGCACTCACGAGCGCCGCCCTCGGGCCGCAGCCGTGCGGGCAGCGGGTAGTGGCCGTCCTCGGTCCCGGGCGCCATCACCGGGTAGAGCGGCGCGCGCCGGCCCTCGATGCTCAGGGAGGTCTTCCAGCCGTTGCTGCCCATGGTCCACGCCTTGGGTACGCCCGAGCCGTCGTCGAAGCGGCCCTCGGGCACCAGCCGCGCGACGGGTATCCGGGTCCTGAAGGTGCACCAGCCGTCGCCGCCGGGGGTGAAGCGCACGTCCGCCCGGTACTGTCCGGCGCCCTTGAGGCTGCGCACCTGGAAGGTGCCCGCCGTGGGCACCTCATCGGCGAGGAGCACGCCGCGGAGCTCCAGGTCCTCCCCGACCAGCTGGTGGCGGGTGATGCGGCAGCGGACGATCTCCACCCGCAGCTTGAGCGTCCCGTTGACGAACAGCGGGACCAGCCGGGTGTTCTTGTCCACGTACCGCACGGGCGGATGGGCTGCCGTCCCGGCGGCTCCCGCGCCGATGCTCTTGTAGCGGAAGAGGCCCCTGCTGTACGCGCCCATGGCGACGTCCCAGGTGCCCTCGACCCACTTGCCCTTCTCCTGCAGGCGCTTGGGGTCGAAGTCGACCCGGAAGCCCGACCAGTCGTAGCAGTAGCGGCTCTGCTGGGAGGCCTCCGTGGCCTGCGGCGCGTAGGTGGTCCTGGCCCGTATCACCATCCTGCGTCCGGTCTTGCGGTTGCGCAGCGCGAGCGCCTTCACCGACATGCGGCGCTTGTGCACGTTGAGGAACTTGATGTACGCCGTGCCGTTCAGCTGGAGGCGGTCGTCCTGCCAGTGCGCCGAGCCGAGCGAGGCGTGCAGCGCGAGTTCCTTGTCCACCCGGTACGTCCTCTTGCCCAGTCCGACGGAACGGTCGCCCAGGTAGGGGTAGTCGAGGTAGCGGCGGGCCCGGCGGCGCACCGGCAGGGCGCCGCCCTTGCGCTCGAACGCCAGCACCTCAAGCAGTTCCGCCAGCTTCTCCTCGCGCACCAGACTCCACTTCAGGCGCTGCACGGCGGGCAGTTCGTCGACGAGCGAGGGGTCGGCCTCGTCGAGGAACTCCTTCGCCCGCCGCATGAAGAGGTCCTGGAACTCCTCGTCGGCGTCGGGCAGCACATTGAGGTGGATCATCAGGTCGGACTTGAGACAGGCCTCGTCGTACCAGCGCTTGTACGTCTCGTAGGCCCGCGCCCGGTGCCCGGCGAGGAAGCCGCTGACCGAGCGCACCGCGGAGATCCGGTCCCGCAGGCACGCCACCTCGGTGTGCCGCTGGGTGATGGAGGGCGCGGAGGCACCGTCGCGGCGGCGCCAGAAGTACACGTGCTCGTTGACGACGTCGACCTTCGCGGCCCGGAAGTGCGCGACGAGGTTCACCCAGGAGTCCTCGTACATGACGCCCTCGGGGAACTCCAGGAAGTGGTGGTCCCAGAACTCGCGGCGGAAGACCTTGTTCCAGACCGTGCGGTCGTAGATGAGTTCCCGCTGACGGGTGATGTGGGTGCCCCGGCGGGCGCGTTTCATGGGGGCGCCGTGCAGCGGGGACTGCCAGGTCTTCGTGGAGTTCATCATCTGCACGTTGCCGGAGACGAAATCGGAACCGGACTGACGGAGGGTGCGGACGAGCAACTCATAGGCGTAATGCGGGACCACGTCGTCGCCGTCGACGAAGGCGAGGAATTCGGCATCGGAATAGGCGGCGCGAATACCGGTGTTACGGGCGTGGCCCGGCCCGTTCGCCTCCTGGCGAAGCAGTCGGAAACGGCTGTCCCGACGGCAGTAGGATTCGGCGATCTCCGTGGAGCCGTCGGAAGAACCGTCGTCAACCATGATCACTTCGAAGCGGGAGAAGCTCTGCCGCCTGATCGACTCCAGGCATTCGTCGAGGTACTCCTGCACGTCCTGGAACGGCACGACAATGCTGAGCTCTGGCGGCATCCGGGGCTGCTCCTTCGGTTCGCGGTTTCCGGAGCACACGGCACAGCCCGGCCCTTGCATACAACGACTTCATCAAAAGTAGCCGATCCGCCGAACCGAATAAGAGCCGAAAGACCCGCCCGGCAATGCGATGGATCACGGTGTGTTCGCCGACGGTCCCAATTTCCGCCGCTGTCGCGGGGGCGGCGCCCTCCTGTACCGGGACTTTGGTCCCGGGAACAGGTGACTTTTGCCATGCCACCTTTTTCCCGACGGCCGCCGTCCTCCCTTTTGTGGCCGAGGAGGACTGTGGGACAGCCGACACTTGTAAGCGGTCGTGGACCCTTCGCGGACTCCTTTCGGATTTCCCTGCGGACACCCTCGCGACCCCTCGGGACGCCCCGCAGGACGTCGCGGTCCAGAACACCGGGTCCGACGCACGAGCACCCGCCCCAGCGAACAGGTAAGTGAATGCCGATACGATCAACCGGCCGGAGACCAACCGGCCCGCGGCCCGCCCGGAGCAGGGGCCGCCGCACCGTCCGCGCGCTCTGCTGGACCCTCGCGGGCGTGCTGGTACTCGGCGGCGGGGTGGCCTACTGGGCCTACACCCGGCTCGACGGGAACCTCACCAGCATCGACATCGACTCCGCCCTGGGCGGCGACCGGCCCGGCAAGTCGGACACCGGGGCGCAGAACATCCTGATCCTCGGGTCCGACTCCCGGTCGGGGAGCAACAAGACCCTCGCGAGTGGCGACACGGGCGGCACCGCGCGCTCCGACACCGCGATGGTGGTGCACATACCCGAGGGCCGGAAGAAGGCGACCGCGGTGAGCATCCCGCGCGACACCCTGGTCACCCGGCCCGCGTGCACGAAGACCGAGGGCGGTGAACTCCCCGCCGCGCGGCGGGTGATGTTCAACTCCGTGTACACCTCCGGCGGACCCGCCTGTGTGGTCAGGACCGTCGAGGCCATGTCGGGGATCCGGATGGACCACTACGTCGAGATCGACTTCGCGGGCTTCAAGGACCTGGTGGACGCGCTCGGCGGGGTCACCGTCACCACCGACCGGGCCATCGACGACAAGCAGAGCGGGCTGCGGCTCTCGGCCGGTACGCACAAGCTGGACGGCACGCAGTCCCTCGCGTTCGTACGCACCCGGCACGGCGTGGGCGACGGGAGCGACCTCGGGCGGATCGAACTCCAGCAGAAGTTCATCCTGGCGCTGCTCGACGAGATCAAGCAGCAGGGTGTGCTCTCCAGCCCCACCAAGCTCTACGAGGTGGCCGACGCCGCCACCAAGGCCCTCACCACCGACTCCGACATCGGCTCCCTGACCGGGCTCGTCTCCTTCGCGAAGAGCATGCAGGGGCTGGACACCGGGAGCATGGAGACGATCACACTGCCGGTCGGCTACGACAAGACCGACCCCAACCGGGTCGTCGCCGCACAGCCGCAGGCCGACGCGCTGTGGAACGCGCTGCGGGACGGCCGCCCGGTGCCGGACACGGCGAAGAGGTCGCCTGCCGAGGGCAGCAGCTGACTTCGGCCGTCGGGGCGCGGCGGGACCTGGGAGGCTCAGACGCGCTGCCAGGCGGCCAGCGCGAGCCCTTCCTCGTCCGTCCGCTGCCGCGCCACGTGCAGTGCGCCTTCGGCGCCGATCACCGCCATGACCACCCGGTCCGCCGCGTCCAGGGCGAGGGCCGGTGCGCCCACGCACTCCGGGCCGGTCTCCGCCCACCACACGCCCTCGTGCTCGGCGAGCGTCCGGGAGGCGGCCAGGGCGGGACGGCCGCCCGTGGTGCGGTGTGCCAGGACCGTGCAGTCGTGGCCGTCCATGGTGGCGCGCAGGGCGGCCGGGCGGACGCCGGGCTCGGTGGCAGGAGTGCCGCCCAGCGGGACGGCGGACGGTGCGGAGGCGGGGTCGGGCCCGAGGCCGAGCCGGAAGGCGGTGACTTCCTGGCGGTGCGGGACGGCCCCGTCCGACGGGGCCTGGGCCGGGACGGTTCCGTCGGCCGGCACCTGGCCCGGGGCGGTTCCGTCGGCCGACATCTGGGCCGCGACCTGGCCCGGGGCGGTCCCGTAGTAGGTGAGGCCGTCCTCGGAGGTTTCCAGCGCGGTGACCGTGCCCGCCGTGACCGTGAACGGGATGACCGTCACCGGTGAGAAGGCCGCCCCGGGCTTCTCCTGCGTCCAGCGCAGCACCGTGCCGTCCTTCTTCACCGCCAGCAGTTCCAGCAGGCCCGACGACAGACGCGTCGGGACCAGGGCCTCCTCCGCCCGCGAGCCGATCAGGTCCTGCCAGCCGCCCCATTTGCCGCTCGCGGCCTGGCAGCGCATCAGCACCCCGCCGAAGGCGTTCCGCAGGAAGACGTGGACCGCACCCTGTGCGCCGACCGCCACCGCGGGGCGGCCGAGCTTGGCCGTCTGCGCCGGGTCGGGGTAGCGGAAGCTGCCCAAGGAGTGCCAGGAGCCGAACGGACGGCCCGACTGGTACTGCGTCGCGTGCACGTAGTCGGGCGATCCGTCCTTGGCCGTGCCGCGCCCCACCACGTGCACGAAGCCGTCCGGGCCCTGTGCTGCCGTGAGCCCCTCGGCGGCCGGCGCCTCGAAGAAGTCGGGCCCCTGCCAGTCCGGCCCGCCCGCGCGCGTCTCGGTCCAGCGCAGCAGGCCGCCGTCGGTGGTCGCGTACGCACTGAGCCTGCCGTCCTTGCCGCGCAGCAGCCAGCTCTCGCCCGACAACGGCGCGATGGCCCTCGCCCTGGTCACACCCGCGGTACCGAGCCCCATGACGCGACAGCCGCCTTTCCGATTAACTCGCTCACTGGTTCGACTTGCGCCTAAAGAATAGGGGGCCGGTCGGACATCCGGGGCGTGGGACGCTGGCCGCATGACATCCCCCACACCGCTGCCCACCCTCGTCGTCGTCGACGCCGCCAACGTCGTCGGCTCGGTGCCCGACGGCTGGTGGAAGGACCGGCACGGCGCCGCCGAGCGGCTGCGCGACCGGCTGCCGGTGTACGCGGCGCAGGGCGTCGCCGGAGTTCCGGGCCCGGTGGAGCTCGTGCTCGTCGTGGAGGGCGCGGCCCGGGGCGTGGAGTCGGTGCCGGGGGTACGGGTGGTGGCCGCGGCAGGCAGCGGCGACGACAGGATCGTGGCGGTCGTGGCGGAACGGGAGGCCGGCCGGGACTGCCTCGTCGTCACCGCCGACCGCGAGCTGCGGCGCCGGGTGGAGGCGCTCGGCGCGCAGTGCACGGGTCCGCGAGCCGTACGGGGTCAGGGCGCGCCGGGCGAGCGTACGTAGACGACCGCGCCGTCGACCGTCGCGGCCGGACGGTAGTCCTGCGCCAGGATCCCGCGGAGCGTCGGCATCCGGTCCGGGCCGTACGGTTTGCCGCGCGAGTCGTCGACGATCACGGCCGGCGGGTGCGCGGCGAGGTCGGTGCGCAGGTATGTCCAGCTGCCTTCGACGCCGTACTCCTCCCCCACCCGGGAACCGTCGCGACCCCCGCTGAAGTTCGTCAGCAGGCCCGCGGTGAGGTAGCGGCCGGCCGGGGTGCGGTCGGCCAGCCAGTACGTCTCGGGGTGCATGCCCCAGATCAGTACGCGGTCGGTGGGTGCGGTGCGCTCCCGGACGGCCTCCGCGACGCGCTGCGCGTGGGCGAGTTCGGGGCGGGGCGCGAGGAAGCCCCAGACCAGGAAGACCGCGCAGGTGCAGGCGGTGACCGTGAGGGCGGTGGCCGTCCGGCGGCGGGGCAGTCCGTGGAGCGCGGCTGCGCCCAGGAGGGCGAGGGGCGGCATCAGCTGCAGGTAGTAGTGGCCGAAGAAGTGGAACCCGACCATGACGGCGACGGCGGAGGCAGCCAGCCAGATCCACAGGTCCGCGCCCGGCACCCTGAACCGTCGTACGAGCGGAACCAGCAGGCCGATGCAGGCGCCCGCGAGGATCAGCGCGTTGCCCAGGCCCCGGCCCAGCGCGTGCAGCCCGGAGCCGGTGAGGTCGGCATACGAACCGGAACCCGTGACCACCCAGAAGAGGAAGCCGGAGGGACCGGTGAGCAGCGCCACTGCGACGACGGGGACCACGAACCCCACGGCGATACGCAGCAGCGCCAGGACCCGCGGCTCACCGGCGCCGACCGCGGCTTCCTCAGCGGTGGCGGCAACCGGGGTGGTGACGGCGCCGACCGCCGGGGCGACGGCGGTGGTCCAGGCGAGCCACAGCACCGGTGCCAGCACCGCGCCGCCCGTCTGTTTCGTCAGGAACGCCCCGGCTACCGCGGCCCCCGCCCAGGTCCAGGCCCTGCGGTCGGCGCACCACACGGCGAGCGCCGTGAACGGCAGCGTGAAGAGCCCGAAGCCGGCCGCCTGGGTGTCCTCCGGGTGCAGCCCGACCGAGATGAGCAGGAACGCGACACCCGCCACCGCCCCCGCACGGTCGCCCCATCTGCGGCGGGCCAGCGAGGCGAGCAGCACCGCGGTGCTGAGGAGCGCGAGGACCGCGAGCACCTTGAGGGGAACGAGGGAGCCGTCGCCGAAAACCGCGAAGGCGCCCTCGTACAGCCAGGGCAGGAACGGCGGCTTGCGGTCCACGACGGTGTCGTAGAGCACTCCCCCGGCGGCGAGCTGGCGCGCCTGCACGGCGAGGAAGCCCTCGTCGGGGTTCCAGAGGGGGTGCAGGAAGGACGGCAGCCGCGTGACGGCCGCCAGCAGGAGCAGCACGGGGAGCAACCGCCGCCAGTAGTGCCCTGGGGCGGAGAGGGGCGCGGGGCGCTCGGGGGCGGACTGCTCGGCGGGCATGGGCCAAAGTTATCCGGCCGGGCACCACCGCCTCCCAGCTGCCCCCGCTACAGCCCCGCCCCTCCAGCTGCGCCCGCTACGCCCCCGACCTGCCCCCGCTCAGCCCTTGCCCGGCCGCTGCTCGAGTTCGCGCCCGAGCTTGCTGTGCTTCTTGCCGTACAGGAAGTACACGGCCACGCCGATCACCATCCAGACGCCGAATCGCAGCCAGGTCTCGGCCGGCAGGTTCAGCATCAGCCACAGCGACGCCAGCACCGACAGCGCCGGAACCAGCGGGACCAGCGGCGTCTTGAAGGAGCGCGGCAGGTCCGGGCGCTTGCGGCGCAGGATGACGACGCCGAGCGCTACCACGACGAACGCGAACAGGGTGCCGATGTTGACCAGTTCGGCGAGCTCGTCGATGGAGGTGAAACCGGCGACGACCGCGACGATCACACCGAGCAGGATGGTCGAGCGGTACGGGGTCCCGAAGCGAGGGTGGACGTGCGAGAAGGTCTTCGGCAGCAGGCCGTCGCGGCTCATCGCGAAGAAGACCCGAGACTGCCCGAGCAGCAGGATCATGCAGACCGAGGTCAGGCCCACCGCCGCGCCGAAGCTGATCACGCCTGCCCAGAAGGGGTGACCGACCGACTTGAAGGCGTCCGCGAGCGGTGCGTCCGTCGATAGTTGGCTGTACTTCTGCATACCGGTGACGACGATCGAGACGGCCACGTAGAGCAGGGTGCAGATGATCAGCGAGCCGAGGATGCCGCGCGGCACGTCCCGCTGCGGGTTACGGGTCTCCTCGGCGGCGGTCGCGACGATGTCGAAGCCGATGAACGCGAAGAAGACGACCGCGGCGGCTGTGAAGACGCCCATCACGCCGAAGCTGGTCGGCGTGAAGCCGAAGATCAGCTGGACGAGGGGGGCGGTGAGCCCGGAGCCGCCGTCCGAATCCTGGGACGGCGGGATGAAGGGCTTGTAGTTGGATCCGGTGATGAAGAACGCGCCGACGATGATGACGAGCAGTACGACGGTCACCTTGATGCCGACGATGATGCTGGTCACCCGGGAGGAGAGCTTCATCCCGGCGACCAGGATCGCGGTGATGACCAGCACCAGGATGCAGGCCAGCAGGTCGAAGCCGAACTTGCCGTCATGGGTGCCGGAGAGGAAGTCCGGCAGGTGGACCCCCGCCGTGTCGAGCAGCGAACGCATGTAGCCGGACCAGCCGACGGCCACCACCGCGCAGCCCAGCGCCAGCTCCAGGACGAGGTCCCAGCCGATGATCCAGGCGGGCAGCTCACCGAGGGAGGCGTACGAGAAGGTGTAGGCGGAGCCGGCGACGGGGACGGTGGACGCGAACTCGGCGTAACAGAGGGCCGCGAGACCGCAGACGACACCGGCGACGACGAACGCGAGGGCGACCGAGGGCCCCGCCGTCTCCTTGGCGATCTTGCCGGTCAGGACGAAGATCCCGGTGCCGATGATGACACCGACGCCGAAGACCGTCAGGTCGAGTGCGGAGAGGGACTTCCTGAGCGCGTGCTCCGGCTCCTCGGTGTCCCGGATGGACTGCTCGACCGTCTTGGTGCGCAGCATCCCCGCGCGCGCCCTGTCCGCGCCTCCGTGCGGGTCTCTGCCCGTGCCACTGCCCGTGGATCCCTGGTGTTCTGTACTCACGAAGCACCTCCGCCTGTCGGCCGTCGCCCACGTTCCGGGTGTGTGTGAGAGGACGGGTCTCCGCAATCATCGTGATCATTCGTCCCGGTGCGCGAGAGGGGCGGAGGGGTTTCACTCGATGGGACGAATGTACGAAAAAGGTCCGGGCCGGAGGTTTCCCTCCGGCCCGGACCCTGAAGGGCGCGGTGACCGCGCGTCAGTCGCGGGCGACCTCTGCGGCGGCGCGCTCCAGCCGTCCGTCGATCCGTGCGACCAGGCCGGTGACCTGACGTGCGATGTCCGGGGCGGTCAGCCCGATCTCGGCCATGACCTCCTTGCGGGAGGCGTGGTCCAGGAACCGCGGCGGGATGCCGAAGTCACGCAGCGGCACGTCGACGTCCGCGTCCCGCAGTGCCTGCGCGACGGCTGAACCGACGCCGCCGGCCCGCGAGTTGTCCTCGACGGTGACGACGACGCGGTGCTGCTCGGCGAGCGGGGCCATGGCCTCGTCCACCGGCTTGACCCAGCGGGGGTCGACGACGGTGGAGGAGATGCCCTGCGCGTCGAGCAGCTCCGCGATCTCCAGGCACATCGGGGCGAGGGCGCCGACCGAGACCAGCAGGACGTCCGGGCGGGCCACGTCGGTGACGGGCCTGCGCAGGATGTCCATGCCGCCCGCCTTGCCGACGGCCTTGACCGCCGGGCCGACCGCGCCCTTGGAGAAGCGGACCACGGTCGGGGCGTCCTCGACCTGGACGGCCTCGCGCAGCTGGGCGCGGACCTGGTCGGCGTCGCGCGGCGCCGCGATCCGCAGGGTCGGCACGCACTGGAGGATCGACATGTCCCACATGCCGTTGTGCGAGGCACCGTCGGTGCCGGTGACGCCCGCCCGGTCGAGTACGAAGGTCACACCGCACTTGTGCAGGGCGACATCCATCAGGACCTGGTCGAAGGCACGGTTGAGGAAGGTGGCGTAGACGGCGAAGACGGGGTGCAGTCCGCCGGTGGCCAGGCCCGCCGCGGAGACCGCGCCGTGCTGCTCGGCGATGCCCACGTCGTAGACCCGGTCGGGGAACGCCTTGGCGAACTTGTCCAGGCCGACCGGCTGGAGCATCGCCGCGGTGATCGCGACGACGTCCTCGCGCTCCTTGCCGAGCTTGACCATCTCCTCACCGAAGACTGAGGTCCAGTCGACGCCCGAGGAGGCGATCGGCAGGCCCGTGTCGGGGTGGATCTTGCCGACGGCGTGGAAGCGGTCCGCCTCGTCGGCGAGGGCCGGCTGGTAGCCGCGGCCCTTCTCGGTGAGGCAGTGCACGATGACCGGGCCGCCGAACCGCTTGGCGCGCTGGAGCGCGGATTCGAGCGCCTCGATGTCGTGGCCGTCGATCGGGCCCACGTACTTGAGGCCGAGGTCCTCGAACATGCCCTGCGGGGCGATGAAGTCCTTGAGGCCCTTCTTCGCGCCGTGCAGCGTCTCGTACAGCGGCCGTCCGACGACCGGGGTGCGCTCCAGGAACTCCTTGCCGCGGGCCAGGAAGCGCTCGTAACCGTCGGTGGTGCGCAGGGTGGCCAGGTGGTTGGCGAGGCCGCCGATGGTGGGTGCGTAGGAACGCTCGTTGTCGTTGACCACGATGACCAGCGGGCGGTCCTTGGCGACGGCGATGTTGTTCAGCGCCTCCCAGGCCATACCGCCGGTCAGGGCGCCGTCACCGATGACGGCGACGACCGCGTCGTCCTTGCCCAGCACCTCGTTGGCCTTGGCGAGGCCGTCCGCCCAGCCGAGCACGGTGGAGGCGTGGCTGTTCTCGATGACGTCGTGCTCGGACTCCGCGCGCGCCGGGTAGCCGGAGAGGCCGCCCTTCATCTTCAGCCGGGTGAAGTCCTGCCGGCCGGTGAGCAGCTTGTGGACGTAGCTCTGGTGGCCGGTGTCCCAGAGGACCTTGTCCTTCGGCGACTCGAAGACCCGGTGCAGCGCTATGGTCAGCTCGACCACGCCGAGGTTGGGCCCCAGGTGGCCGCCGGTCTTGGACACCTCGTCGACGAGGAAGGTCCGGATCTCCGCAGCCAGCTGGTCGAGCTGCTCCGGGGACAGCCGGTCCAGATCACGCGGTCCCTTGATGCGGGTCAGCAGCGCCACCCGTGCCTCCTTGCGGTTGAAACGGCTTACTTGCACATCAAGTGCTTGGACGTTCGTGCCGATCTGCCGAGTCTAATGTTCCGCGCGCGGCGGCGGTCGGCGGGTTGTGCGACCTGCGTCACTCGTACGGACCCACGGGCGCACAGATGTGCCCGGCACCGGGGTGACCGGTGCCGGGCACATCAGGGTTTGACGCCGACGACAGGCGCTGGTCCGGTCGGCTGACGCCCCGGACCGCCGCCAGGCCGTCCGCTAGGCGCGTCCGGCGCTCTTCTGGGTCCTGCGGGAGACCGAGTCGATCACGACGGCGGCGAGCAGCACCGCGCCGGTGATCATGAACTGGATCTCGCTGGCCATGCCGAGCATGTTCAGGCCCTGCTGGATCGCCTGGATCACGATCATGCCGAGCAGCGCGGACCAGACCTTGCCCCGGCCGCCGAAGAGGCTGGTGCCGCCGATGACGGCCGCCGCGATGACGAGCATCAGGGTGTTGCCCGCGCCGAGGCTCTTGGTGGCACCGCCCGAGAGGCTGGCCACGAAGAGTCCGCCGAACGCGGCGAGCAGACCGGACAGGCCGAAGACGGTGATCCGGATCCGGTCGACGCTGATGCCGGCCCTGCGGGCGGCCTCCGCGTTGCCGCCGACCGCGAAGACCTGACGGCCGAAGGTGGTGCGGCGCGCCACGAAGTCGGCGATCAGCAGGACGGCCAGGAACAGCACCAGGGCGAGCGGCAGACCGCGGGCTCCCTGCGGCTCGTTCAGGACGTACGCGACGACCAGGCACAGCACCCCGACGACGGCCGTACGGAGCACGATCTCGCTGACCGGCCGGGCGGGCAGGGCGGCGGCGCGGCGGCGCTTGCTGTCCAGGAACAGCGAGAGGGCGTAGACCGCGATCGCGACGACGGCCAGGCCGTAGGCGGCGAACTTGTCCTCGAAGTAGTAGCCCGTCAGGTTCTCGACGATGCTGCCGGTGGGGGTGTTGATCGACCCTTCCTTGCCCATCAGCCAGATCTGCAGGCCGCTCCAGCCGAGGAAGCCGGCCAGGGTGACGACGAAGGCCGGGACGCCGATCTTGGCGAAGAAGAAGCCGTGCAGCAGGCCGAGCGCGAGGCCCGCGAGCAGTGCCACGACGATGGAGAGCCAGTCGTTCCAGCCGTTGGAGACGTTGAGCACCGCCCATATCGCCGCGCCGACGCCCGCGACCGAACCGACCGAGAGGTCGATCTCGCCGAGGATCAGCACGAAGACGATGCCGACCGCCATGATGCCGAGGCCGGAGGTGTAGACGGCGATGTTGGCGATGGAGCTGGCGGAGAGGAAGTTGCTGTTCTGGGTCTGGAAGACGATCGCGATGACGATCAGGCCCAGGAAGACGGGCAGCGAGCCCAGCTCACCTCCGCGCACCTTGCGGGAGAACTCGGTCAGATAGCCCTTGAAGCCCTCTTCGCGGACGAGGAGGCGGGGGTCGACCGCGGGGCCCGCGGGGGCCGCGGCGGCGTCCGCAGCGGGGGCCCCGGGGGTCGTTTCGGTCTTATTCTCGGGGGTCTTGGCGAGGTCGCTCACTTCGCGTCCTCCTTCGTTGCCGTGGCCGTGGCCGAAGCCGTGGCGGTACGCGCCTTACGACGGGTCACGGCGTTGTCCGTGGCGCCGGTGATGGCAGAGATGATCACTTCGTGGGAGGTCGTCCTCACGTCGAAGACGCCGTTGTTGCGGCCCAGGCGCAGTACCGCCACCTTGTCCGCCACGGCGCGCACGTCCTCCATGTTGTGGCTGATGAGGATGACGCCGTGGCCGCGCTCGCGCAGCCGCTCGACCAGGTCCAGGACCTGCGCCGTCTGCTCGACGCCGAGGGCGGCGGTCGGCTCGTCGAGGATGACCACCTTCGGGTCGCCGACCAGGGCGCGCGCGATGGCGACGACCTGGCGCTGACCGCCGGAGAGCGAGGCGACCGGGATGCGGACGCTCGGGATCCTGATGGACAGCGTGTCCAGCAGCTCCTTGGCGCGCTTCTCCATGGCGATCTCGTCGAGGACCGAACCGCGGCGGATCTCGCTGCCGAGGAAGAGGTTGGCGACGACGTCGAGGTTGTCGCAGAGCGCCAGGTCCTGGTAGACGGTGGCGATGCCGAGGTTCTGGGCGTCCTGCGGCCGGTTGATCTGCACCGGCTTGCCGTCCCACTCGATGGCGCCCTCGTCGATCGGGTGGACACCCGAGATCGTCTTGACGAGGGTGGACTTGCCGGCGCCGTTGTCGCCCA
Source organism: Streptomyces sp. NPDC091272 (assembly GCF_044757485.1). Taxonomy (NCBI): domain Bacteria; kingdom Bacillati; phylum Actinomycetota; class Actinomycetes; order Kitasatosporales; family Streptomycetaceae; genus Streptomyces; species Streptomyces sp. NPDC091272. The sequence goes on along the minus strand of NZ_JBIVVC010000001.1, from coordinate 346,555 downwards.
CGAGGGCGACCACCTGGCCGGGCTGGATCTCCAGGTCTACGTCGGTGAGCGCCTGGACGGCGCCGAACCGCTTGGAGACTCCGCGCAACGCCAGCACGGGCGTAGCGGACACGTGAATCATCTCCTTCGCCGCCTGACCGGCGGGGATGGTGGTGCATGGTGCACAAGGACTTGACGAGGGGGGGGAGGTGCCGGCCAGGTGTCCCGCCCGCGCGGGAGCGGGACACCTGGCCGGCCGGGTACGGGTGACCGGGCGCACTGCTGCGCCGCGCGTCACCTGCCGTACCGAAGGAGCGAGTTACTTGATGCCCGCCGCGTCACAGGCCTTCTTGAAGTCGGCCGTGCAGATCTCGGACGCCTTGTAGACGTTGTCCTTGATGACCGTGTCCGCGATGTTTTCCTTGGTGACGACCTGGGCGTCGTACAGCTTGGAGGGCGTGCCCTTGAAGTCGCCGCTGATGCTGTCGACCTTGATCGGGGTCAGGTCGTCGAACTTCTTGCCCTGGAGGATCCGGACCGCGATCTCGGCGGTGGTCTCGGCCTCCGGCTTGATCTGCTTGTAGATCGAGAAGGACTGCTTGCCGCTCAGGATGCGCTGCAGACCGGCGAGCTCGGAGTCCTGGCCGCCGACCGGGACCTTGATGCCCTGCTTCTCCAGGGCGGTGATGATGCCGCCCGCCATGCCGTCGTTGGCCGCGTAGACGCCCTGGAACCCGGTCTTGCCGAGCGAGTCGATGGCGGCGCCCATCTTCTTGTTGGCCTCGTCCGGGGACCAGTCCGGGATGTCCTGGGAGTAGACGACCTTCTTCGTCTCCTTCTTCAGGATGTCCTCGGCACCCTTCTTGAAGAAGCCGGCGTTCGGGTCGGTCGGCGAACCGTTGATCATGACGACGTTGGAGTCCTTGGCCTTGGCGCCGAGCGCCTTGACCAGGGCCTCACCCTGGAGGTTGCCGATCTTCTCGTTGTCGTAGCTGACGTACGCGGAGATCGGACCCTCGGCGAGGCGGTCGTACGCGACGACCTTGACGCCCTGCTTCTCGGCGGTGGTGATCCAGGACTTGGTGGCCTTGAAGTCCACCGCGTCCAGGATGATCACCTTGACGCCCTGCGTGATGAGCGCGTCGAACTGCTTCTTCTGGGTCTCGATGTCCTGCGCGGCGTTGTTGTACTTGACCTCGCAGTCCGCGCACAGGGCCTTGATCTTCGCCTCCATGATGGGGCGGTCGAAGGTCTCGTAGCGCGTGGTCTTGTTCTCCGGCAGCAGCAGTCCGATGGTCTTGCCGAGGTCACCGCTGCCCTGCGAGGAACCGCCGTCCCCCTTGTCGCTGTCGCCCGCCTTGCCACAGGCGGAGAGCGAGACGGCCATGGAGATGGCGGCCGTGGCTATGACGACGCGGCGCGTCATTGCGTTCATGTGGAAAGCCTCCCTGACGAGGCCGCGTCGTTGCGGCCGAGGTGTCTGGAAGTCAACTCGCGCGCCGCCATAGCGTCAAGGAGTAAATGCTTAACGAGATGACAACGGTGCCATTCGTTATCTAAGTGAAGGCGGGGGTGGAACGCTGCCCCTCGCCAAGGGAGTTGGCCTCCATCGAGGTGTCCAACAGGGTCGAATCGCCCATTTCGCTCAATACGAGCGCCAGTGCGCCCAGCACCTCGGCCCGGCCCCCCAGCGCCCCCGGCAGCACGCTCAGCTGTCGCGCCGCGCTGGGGATCGCGTAGCGCGACACGGAGTCGCGGATCGGGCCCAGCACCAGCTCGCCGGAGTCCGCCAGGTCGCCGCCGAGCACGACCCGGCTGGGATTGAGCAGGTTGCAGAGGTTGGCGACGCCGCTGCCGATGTGCCGGCCCACGTCGGCGATCACCCGGCGGCAGCCCGGATCGCCCTCCCGGGCGAGCTGCACCACGCGCTCCATGGTCAGGTCGGGGCCGTGCCCCGGCATCAGCAGCGGCAGTACGTACCGCGCGGCGGCGAAGGTCTCCAGGCAGCCGCGGTTGCCGCAGCGGCAGACCGGGCCCGACTCGTCGAGCGTGATGTGGCCGATCTCCCCGGCCGTGCCGCCGGGGCCCCGGTAGACGCGGCCGTCTATCACCAGGCCCGCACCGACACCGCTGGCGACCTTGATGTACGCGAGGTCGCGCACCCCCCGTCCGGCTCCCCAGACGAGCTCGCCCAGTGCCCCGAGGTTGGCGTCGTTGTCGACGTACACCGGCACACCGAGGCGGGCCGAGAGCTCCTCGCTGGGGTTGATCCCCTGCCAGCCGGGCAGGATCGCGGTGGAGCCCAGCCGCCCCGACTCCACGTCGATCGGCCCCGGCACACCGAGACCGACGCCGATGACCTTGTCCTGACTGACGCCGGTGGCCTCGATCAGACGCTTCACCAGCTGCTCGGCCCGGTCGAAGCCCTGGGCCGCCGAGGCGTCCACGTCGAGGGGCTCGGACTCTTCGGCGAGGACCTGGTGGGCCAGGTTGCCGACCGCGACGCGCAGGTGCGTATGGCCGAAGTCGACGCCGATCACGACGCCCGCGTCACCGCTGAGCGAGACGCTGCGCGCCCGGCGCCCGCCCGCGGAGGTGGGCGTGACCTCCACCGTCCCGCCGTCCTTCAGCTCACGGACGATGTTGGAGACCGTGGCGGCGGAGAGCCCGGTGCTTCTCGCGATCTCGGCCTGGGTCAGCGAGCCCGCCATGCGCACCGCGCGCACGACCCGCTCAAGGTTGGCCCGGTGCAGAGACGTCTGCGACCCCGGAGTCTCCATCGACTCATCCACTCCCGTTACCGGCGGCCGGCTCGACGGCCGTCCGCACCGGGGCCACAACTGTGGGGCCCCGCCGTTCTTCCAACATATGAACCCTAAGCAGAGTCTTTGCCGCCCTCTCCCGTCAAGACCTTGAGCAAAGAGGGGCCGGAACGCAACGAAGCGCCCGTCGGCCGGGGCCGACGGGCGCTTCGTACGTAACAAAAAGGGCACCGAGTCCGTACGGAAACGGATCGCCGCTACTTCACGGACCCCGCGGTCAGTCCCGACACCACGTGCCGCTCGATGAACGCGAACAGGATCACGACCGGCACGATCGCCACCACGGAGGCGGCGAAGAGGTAGTTCCACTGCACGGTGTAGGCGCCGATGAAGTTGTTGATGCCCACCGTCAGCGGCTGGCTGGCCGGTTCCGTGGTGAGGGTCAGACCCATCGCGAACTCGTTCCACGTCGTGATGAACGTGAAGATCAGCGCGGTCACCACCCCGGGCAGGGCAAGCGGGAGCGTCACCTTGATCATCGCGCCGAACCTGCTGGTGCCGTCCACCATCGCCGCCTCCTCCAACTCCGCGGGGATGGAGCCGATGTAGGCGGTCAGGATCCACACCGCGAAGGCCAGGTTGAAGGCCGCGTTGGTGATGATCAGCGTCCAGACCGAGTTCAGCATGCCCAGTTGGTAGAACTCGCGGTAGAGACCGACCAGCAGCGCGGTCGGCTGGAACATCTGGGTGACCAGCACCAGGAGCAGGAAGATCTTGCGTCCCCTGAACCGTATGCGCGCCGTGTAGTACGCGGCCGGCAGTGCCACCAGCAGGACCAGCACCGTCGCCCCGCCCGCGACCAGCAGCGTCACCTGGAGGTTCTGCCCGAGCTCGGACTCCTTCCAGACGTCGATGAAGTTCGACCACTCGAACTCGCTCGGCAGATAGGTGCGGTCCCGCAGCTCCGACTTGGGACGCAGCGCGGTGACGATCATCTCCAGGTACGGAGCGAGGAAGATCGCGGCGAGACCCCAGGCCACCACGGTGATCACCAGGGTGCGCGGCTTGAAGGTGCGCCTCGGGGCCTTGACGGTGCGACCCGTCGTCGGCCGTGCGGCCGTCGCGGTGGCCATCAGTCCTCCTCGTTCCAGCGGCTGACCTTCAGGAAGATCAGCACGAGCACCACGACCATCAGGAAGTTGACGACCGACATGGCGGCCGACTCCCCGATGTCGGTCTCCTTCAGCTTGTACATGAACACCATCGACGTGGAGGTGTCGTAGCCGGGACCGCCCTGCGTCATCGCCCAGATGATCGGGAAGGAGTTGAAGACGTTGATGAGGTTGATGACGACGCCGATCAGGAACGCGGGGCGCAGCATCGGCAGGGTGATGTGCCGGTACGTCTGCCAGGGCCCGGCGCCGTCGATGCGCGAGGCCTCGTACACCTCACCGGGGACGGTCTGGAGCCCGGCCAGCAGCGTGTACGTGGTGAAGGGCAGCGACACGAAGACGGCGACGGCCATCATCCAGGGCCAGGCGGTGTCCGCCTTGCCCAGCCAGTCCTCGGAGCTGTCGATCAGACCGAGGTCCAGCATCACGGTGTTGAGCACGCCCGCGGTCTGGTTGAGCATCCACTTGAAGCCGATGGCCGTCATCAGCACGGACGCCGCCCACGGGGCGATGAGCGCCCAGCGCGTGAAGCGGCGGCCGGGGTACTTCTGGTTGAAGAGCTGGGCGAGGCCCAACGAGATCAGCATCGTGAAGGTCACGACGACGACGGTCCAGATCACCGTCCACAGCAGGACGGAACCGAAGTCGGTCTCCTCGAAGAGCTTCTTGTACTTGTCGGTCCCGGCGCTGCCGCGCACCTTGCCGGCGATGGAGATCTTGAGGAACGAGGTGCGGATCAGCTCGACGACCGGCCAGACGACCACGACGAGGATCAGCAGGATGACGGGCGCAATCCAGGGCAGCGGGCCGAGCCTGGCCAGTCCGCTGCGGCGGCTTACCGGCCTGGGGGTGCGCCCGCCCCGTCCCCGGCCGGCTTCGGCCGGGGACGGAGGGGCCTTGAGTGACACGTTTTCTCCTGGGAGAGGGTGCGAGAAGCGGGGCTGACGGGCGGGCGCCGGCTGCTACTTGGCTGCGGCGGCCGCGTCCTCGGCCTTCTTCTGCAGGGCGTCCAGGGCGGTCTTCGGGTCCTCGCTGACCGCCTTGCCGCCGGTCTTCTTGATCTCGGCGGAGATGACGTCCCAGGCGGTGTCGTTGACCGGGTAGAACTTCGCGGTCGGCAGCGCCTCGAAGAAGGGCTTCAGGGACGCGTGCTTGGGGTTGGCCTGCATCTCCGCGACGGCGTCCGTGGTGACCGGCATGAAGTTGTACATCTCGGCGAACGAGACCAGGTTCTTCTTGGTGTACGTGAAGTCCAGGAACTTCTTGACGGCTTCCTTCTCGGCGCCACCGTCCTTGAAGGCCATGGTCCAGTCGGCCACGCCGAGGGTGTTGGCCAGCGGCCCGTCCTTGCCCGGGATCGTGGTGACGCCGTACTCGACCTTGCTCTCCTGGGCCATCTGGATGACGCTCGGGTGCCCGTTCATCATCCCGACCTTGCCGGCGGCGAAGTCGGCGAAAGCCGTCTTGCGGTCGGTGGAGGCGGGGTTGGGATAGGTGAGGCCGGGCTTGACCAGGTTCTCCTGGAGCCACTTGAAGGTCTCGACGTTCGCCGCGCTGTTGATCGTGTACTTGCCGGAGGCGTCGGTGTACCCGCCGCCGTTGCCCATCTCCCACATCATCGTCTCGCCCTGCGCCTCCTCGGGGCCGAGCGGGAGGGCGTAGGGGGTGTCGGCCGCCTTCTTGTCCTTGATCTTCTTCGCCGCGGCTGCGACCTCGGCCCACGTGGTGGGCGGCTTGTCGACGCCCGCGGTGGCAAGTGCCTTCTTGTTGTAGAAGAGCACCCGACTGGAGGACACCCACGGGATGCCGTAGGCGGCGCCCTTGACCTCGCCCGCCTTGGCGAAGGCGGGCACGATGTTGGCCTTGGTCTTCGGCGACATCACGTCGTCGACCTTGTAGAGCAGGTCGTCGGCGACCTTGTCGGCGTATCCGCCGGTCTGCAGGATGTCCGGCTCGTTGCCCGTCTGGATCATGTTCTTGACGGTCTTGTCGATGTCGTTCCAGTTGATGACCTGGACGTCCACCTGGTAACCGGAGTTGGCTGCCTCGAAGTCCTTGGCGACCCGGTCCCAGAAGATCTTCGACGCGTTGGACGCCTTGTCCCCGTAGTCGGCGGCGACGACCTTGATCGTCTTGCCGCCGCCCTCGCCACCGCCTTCACCACCGTCGCCGCCGCAGGCGCTCAGGCCCAGTGCCATCACGAGCGTTGCCGCACCGGTGGCGATTACGCGATTCCTCATACTGTCCAACCCTTCGACTTCCAAGTCGACTTGCTGCAATTTCCGGGGGTAGGCCCCCGGACCCACCGGCCGGGCGAAGATCTGCCGCAGCGCCGTGGCGCAGACACTACTCAGGGCCCGGGAGACTGCAACAGGCCTAGACCACTTTCGTGTCCAAGCCGAAATCAGCCTTCAACAGGGTTCTTGCACAAGTCACTTCGCGGCACTTGTGCAGCCTCCCACAGTGCCTCACTTCAGGGCGCCGGCGGTGAGTCCCGCCTGCACCTGCCGCTGGAAGACCGCGTAGACGACGAGCACCGGGACCATCGCGATCGTCAGACCCGCGAACAGCGCACCCCAGTCACCCCGATAGCCCTGTGCCACGGCCAGCGAGGCGAGGCCCTGCGGGAGGACGTAGCTGCCCTCGTTCTCGTTGTTGAGCAGCAGCGGCAGCAGGTACTGGTTCCACTGGCCGAGGAAGTTGAAGATGCCGATGCTCACCAGGCCCGGCCTGGCCATCGGCAGCATGATCTGGAAGAACGTACGGGTGTGCGAAGCGCCGTCCACCATGGCCGCCTCCTGCACACCGGTGGGCAGCGTGCGGAAGAAGGAGGTCAGGAAGAAGGTGGTGAAGGGCAGCGAGTAGGCGATGTACGCGATCATCAGACCGGGCCGCGTGTCGAGCAGCTGGAAGTTCTCCATGACCGCGAACAGCGGGACGAGCGCCAGGATGACCGGGAACATCATGCCGCCGGCGAACAGCAGGAAGACGAACTTGTTACCCGGGAAGGTGAATCGGGCGATCACGTAGGCGGCCATGGACCCCAGCAGCATGGTGCCGGTGAGCGAACCCGCGAGGATGACGAGCGAGTTGATCGCGTACTGACCGATGTGCGCCTCGGTCCAGGCGTGCGCGAAGTTCGCCCAGTGCAGTGAGGACGGCAGCCCCATCGGGTCGCTGAGGATCTCGGTGGAGGTACGGAACGCGGTGATCGCGACCCAGATCAGCGGGCCGGCCGCCATCACGGTCCACAGGACGAGGAACCCGTGCGAGAAGACGTTGAGGGTGCCGCCGCCCTCCTTGACCTTGATCTGGTCGGCCTTGGCCAGTGTGCTCATGGTGCGTCTCTCCCACGCTCTCAGTATTCGATCCGGTCGCGGTTGCCGATCCGCATGACGATCAGGGAGAACGCCACGCTGAGCAGCAGCAGGACGACACCGATGGCGGTGGCGTAGCCGAACTGGCCCTCCCGGAAACGCTCGTAGAGGAAGACCGGCGTCACCTTCATGGCGTGCGAGGGCATCATCACCAGGACGATCGCGAAGGAGTCCAGGGCCTGGATCCCCATGTAGATCCACCCCGTCCGCACGGTGTCCCAGATCAGCGGGAGCGTCACCTTGAAGAAGGTGGCGCCCCGGCCCGCGCCGTCCAGCAGCGCGGCCTCGTAGATGTCCTTGGGGATCGCCCCCATCGCGGCGGAGAAGAGCACCACGTAGAAGCCGACGAAGCTCCAGCAGATGACGGTGAGCACGGCGATCAGGGCGAGGGCGTACTCACCGCCCAGCCAGGCGGGCCCCTCGACGCCCACGGCGTTCAGAGCGCCGTTGATCAGACCGGCGTTGGTGTTGAAGACCCGCCCCCAGACCACGGCGACGATGGCGACCGAGAGGACCTGCGGGAAGAAGTAGACGACCTTGTAGAACGCGGAGCCGGCCACGCCGGCGATCGCCTTGCCGTCCCGGTGCCGGCCGCCCGCGGTGATCATGTAGGCGAAGAAGATACCGAGGACGAGCGTGACGAGCGGGGCGACGACCAGCAGGGTGAGGCTGGTCAGGGTGGAGTCCCAGAACCGCTCGTCGTTCCACATTTTGACGAAGTTGTCCAGGCCGACGAAGTTGGCGATCGGCCCGCCCGACCAGTCGGTGAAGGAGTAGTAGATCGCCTGAATGAAGGGCGATATGACGAATACGGCATAGAAGGCCAGTGGAATCGCCAGGAATCCCGCGATGAACCGGTATTTGTCGAGCGTCCGGTACCTGCGGTCGTAGCGCACACTCGCGGGGGTGAATCGGGGCGGCAGGAGTATCGCCGCGAAGAACAACAGCCGGTTGGGGGGCTTGGCCGCCCGCTTCTCAATACTCACGCCGCTCCGATTCCACCTGTTTCTCACGCGCGCGGAAGCGCGCGCCCTTCGCGCGCGGGGGCGCGCGGCACGTACGCGGACCCGCCGGTGCTCAGACCTTCTCGACCTTCGTGATGTCGGGGTCGCCCGCCACCCGGTCCGAGGCCTTCTGCATCTCGTCGACGGCCTGCTTGGCCGACAGGTCGCCCATCATGAAGCGGCCCATCACCTTGTTGAAGTCCTCGTCGAAGAGCTCGCTGTACCACTCCTTGAAGAAGGGAATCACGATGTTGTCGCCGGCCGCGGTGATGGCCTTCTGGGCGCTGTCGGTGCCGGGCGGCAGCGAGAGGCCGTCGATGGCGCCCTTGAGCGCGGGAATGCCGCCGGTCTCCTTGAAGAGGTTCACGGAGGCCTCCTTGCTGTACATCATCCGCATCCACTCCAGACCGCCCTGTACGTTCGCGGCCTTGGCCGGGACGATGAAGGGCTCGCCCGGCGGCGCGTACAGCGTGCCGAAGGGCAGCGCGTCGCTCTTGGAGAGCGAGGGCGTGGCGCCGACCGTCATGCCGAAGCCCTGCGGAGTGGTGTCCTTGGCCTCGTTCTCCACCCAGGAGCCGTTGGGCACGAAGACGCACTTGCCCTTGGTCCAGGCGGTCTGCATCTCGGTGTGGCCCTGGGGGCCGTCGAAGCCCGTCAGTACGTACTTCTTGGCCACGAGCTCCTCGAACGCCTCGAAGACGGACTTCACCGCGTCGTGCTTCCAGGCGTTCGGCTCCAGGTAGTCCATGGCCTCGACGACCTGGCGGCCACCGGCCTGGGCGAACATCGCGTACATCGAGAAGAGCATGTAGCGGGGGTGGCCGCCGGGGTAGCTCCAGCCGTGGACGCCCTTGGCCTTGGCCTTCTTGCAGACCTCGACCATCTCGTCCCAGGTCTTGGGGTACTGGCTCTCCAGGGTCTCCTCCAGCATCCGCCGGGAGTACCAGTTGCCGTACACCGTCATGGCGATGTTCAGCTGGTAGCAGCCCTTGGTGCCGAAGGCGCCCATCGGCTGCATCGCCGGGTAGAGGCTGTCGCGGACGGTGACCTTCGGGTCGTCCCAGGAGGGCGCGTCGAGCATCTCCGTGAAGTCGGCGACCTGCTTGTTCGCCACCAGCTTGCCGATGTTCATGTCGTCGGCGCCGGAGTTGTTGATGACGTCGGCGGAGGGGTTGCCGCGGACGATCTTCGGCTGGAGCTGGGTGGCGATCTTCTCCGTCTTCTTCTGCACGGCCTTGGACCGCGGATACGCCTTCTGGTACTTGTCCGTGACGAACTGGGCGTACTTGTCCTTGTAACCGCCGTTGAAGATGTAGACCGCCAGCGCGGCGTCCTCCTTCACCCCCAGCGGATTCTTGGCCGACTTCGTGCCCTTCTCGGCCTTGTCCTCACCGCTGCCGCCACCACTGGCGCAGGAACTGAGGGCACCGACTCCGGGTACCGCGAGGAGACCTGCGGCGGCCGTCCTCCTCAGCACATCACGACGGTTCACGTTGATGGGTCCCATGCTGGGGTCCTCGCCCTCTCCAGGACTCAGGCGGTGTACCGGTGCGCCCGCACAAGAATTCACCTCGGACGAAGGGCCCCGCCACCGCGGTCGACGACAGACTCGTTTCTGGATTCAGCTGGTGCAGCGGGATTTCCGGGGTGCGCGAAGGAGGCACTCGATGCCACCCCCGTGAACCCCTCGCCCTCTTGGCCCGCGCCGGTTTACCGAGCAGTGCGGACGCCGATAGGTATAGTCCACTTCCCGCCAACTGGGCAAGATCGAAAGCAAGGTTGAGCGGCGTTCTTTCCCGAGTTGAGACCTCTTGGATATCTGGGCGCACAATTGTCCAACGGGCGTGCCCTTGAACACCCTTGACACCACTGGCCACTTGGCTCCCTACTGGTGTTACGCACGCTTCTGACAACGTTGTCTGATTAAAGGAAGCACTCGGGATGCAGCCCAGACCCAGACCCGCCGGCCTCAGGCCTTCCGGAACCGGACGCGGCCGGAGTGCCGGCGCGGCACTCGCCGGCCTCACCGCGGCCGTTCTGACCGTGACCGTGCTGGCCCCTTCGGCCGCGGTCGCCGTACCGAAGCGGCCCGCCCAGCCGTCGCAGCCCGCCCGACCAGGGCCCCCCGCCGGGGAGTTCAGCTCCTCCTTCGAGGCGGACGAACCCGCCCCCACCTGGCGCAACACCGTGGAAACCGATGCGAAGGGGCGCAAGAAGGCCTCCGGGGTCGACGGCGGCGACACCGAGGGGATCCCCGGCGCCGTCACCGACCGGGTCACCAACCTGCGCGCCAGCGCGGAGAACACGGCGGGCGGTGAGGTCAAGGAGAACCTGATCGACGTCACTCCCGGCAGCAAGTGGCTGTCCTTCCTGCCGGTCGGCTGGGTCGAGTTCGACCTCGACGAGGGCGCCAAGGTCGTGACGTACGCGCTGACTTCGGCCAACGACCACGCCGAACGGGATCCGAAGGACTGGACGCTCCAGGGCTCCGCCGACGGCAAGACGTGGACGACGCTGGACACCCGCAAGGGCGAGACCTTCGCCTCGCGGTTCCAGACCAAGACCTACGACTTCGCCAACGACACCGCCTATCCGCACTACCGGCTGGAGATCACCGGCAACGGGGGCGGCGACGCCCTCCAGCTCGCGGACGTCCAGTTCTCGACCGGGGGCACCTCCTCGCCGGCCCCCGAGGAGATGCGCAGCCAGGTCGACCGCGGTCCGTCCGGCTCCCCCACCGCGAAGTCCGGCGCGGGCTCCACGGGCAAGCGGGCGCTGCGCTACGCGGGCACGCACAAGCCGGACGGCCGCGCGTACTCGTACAACAAGGTCTTCGACGTGAACACCCGGATCGGCCGCAACACCGAGCTGTCCTACCGGGTCTTCCCCTCGCTCCCCGCTGACGACAAGGGCGCCGACCTCAACTACCCGGCCACGAACGTCTCGGTGGACCTGGCCTTCACCGACGGCACCTACCTGAGCGACCTGCGCGCCCTCGACCAGCACGGCGCCACGCTCTCGCCGCAGGGCCAGGGCGCCTCCAAGACGCTGTACGCCAACCAGTGGAACCACAAGGAGTCCCGGATCGGCTCGGTCGCGGCCGGCAAGACGGTCGACCGGATCCTGGTGGCGTACGACAACCCGAAGGGCCCGGCGAAGTTCCGGGGCTGGATCGACGACGTGAAGATCGCCGAGAAGGCTCCCGAGAAGCCCCTCGCGCGGCTGTCGGACTACGCGGACACCACCCGGGGCACGAACTCCAGCGGCTCGTTCTCCCGCGGCAACAACATCCCGGCGACCGCGGTGCCGCACGGCTTCAACTTCTGGACGCCGGTGACCAACGCGGGCTCCACGAGCTGGCTCTACGACTACGCGCGGGGCAACAACGCCGACAACCTCCCCACCCTCCAGGCGTTCAGCGCGAGCCACGAGCCGAGCCCCTGGATGGGTGACCGGCAGACCTTCCAGGTGATGCCGTCGGCCGCCGCCGGCGCCCCGGACGCCTCGCGCACCGCCCGCGCGCTGCCCTTCCGGCACGAGAACGAGACGGCGAAGCCGCACTACTACGGCGTGACCTTCGAGAACGGCCTGCGCACCGAGATGACGCCGACCGACCACGCGGCGATGATGCGGTTCACCTACCCCGGCGACGACGCCAGCATCATCTTCGACAACGTGTCGAACGACGGCGGTCTCACCCTCGACCCGGCCACCAGCTCCTTCACCGGCTTCTCCGACGTGAAGAGCGGTCTGTCGACGGGCGCGACCAGGCTCTTCGTGTACGGCGTCTTCGACGCACCGGTGACCGCGAGCGGAAAGCTGAGCGGCGGCGGGGGCGAGGACGTCACCGGCTACCTGCGCTTCAAGCCGGGCAAGAACAAGCAGGTCACCCTGCGCCTCGCCACGTCGCTGATCAGCGTGGACCAGGCGAGGCAGAACCTGGCGGCGGAGATCCCGGCGGGCTCCCGCTTCGAGCGGATCCAGGACCGCGCCCAGGACGCCTGGGACGACATCCTCGACCGGGTGAAGGTCGAGGGCGCCAGCCACGACCAGCTGACCACCCTGTACTCCAGCCTCTACCGCCTCTACCTCTACCCCAACGCCGGGCACGAGAAGGTGGGTTCGACGACGAAGTACGCGAGTCCCTTCTCACCGCAGACCGGCCCTGACACCCCCACGCACACCGGCGCGAAGATCGTGGACGGTGAGGTGTTCGTCAACAACGGCTTCTGGGACACCTACCGCACGACCTGGCCCGCGTACTCCTTCCTCACCCCGAAGAAGGCGGGGAAGCTGGTCGACGGCTTCGTCCAGCAGTACAAGGACGGCGGCTGGATCTCCCGCTGGTCCTCGCCCGGTTACGCGGACCTGATGACCGGCACCTCCTCGGACGTCGCCTTCGCTGACGCGTACGTCAAGGGTGTGGACTTCGACGCGAGCGCCGCGTACGAGGCGGCGCTGAAGAACGCGACCGTCCTGCCGCCGTTCTCCGGCGTCGGCCGCAAGGGCATGGCCACCTCCCCCTTCCTGGGCTACGCCTCCACCGAGACCCACGAGGGCATGTCCTGGTCCCTGGAGGGCTACCTCAACGACTACGGCCTGTCGAAGATGGGCGAGGCGCTCTACAAGAAGACGAAGAAGGCCCGTTACAAGGAGGAGTCGGAGTACTTCCTCAACAGGGCGCAGAACTACGTGAAGTTGTTCGACACTAAGGCCGGGTTCTTCCAGGGCCGCGACCTGGCCGGCGACTGGCGGGTGCCGTCGGAGAGCTACGACCCGCGCGTCTGGGGTTACGACTACACCGAGACCAACGGCTGGGGCTACGCCTTCACCGCCCCGCAGGACAGCCGCGGTCTGGCCAACCTGTACGGCGGTCGCTCCGGCCTCGGCAAGAAGCTGGACACCTACTTCTCCACGCCGGAGACGGCGTCGCCCGAGTTCACCGGGTCGTACGGCAGCGTCATCCACGAGATGACCGAGGCGCGTGACGTACGGATGGGGATGTACGGCCACTCCAACCAGGTCGCCCACCACGCCACCTACATGTACAACGCCGCATCGCAGCCCTGGAAGACGCAGGCCAAGGTGCGCGAGGTGCTGTCCCGGCTGTACACGGGCAGCGAGATCGGCCAGGGGTACCACGGCGACGAGGACAACGGCGAGCAGTCCGCCTGGTTCCTCTTCTCCTCGCTCGGCTTCTACCCGCTGGTCATGGGCAGCGGCGAGTACACGATCGGCTCCCCGTTGTTCACCAAGGCGACGATCCGCATGGAGAACGGCCGCACCCTGACCGTCCGCGCCCCGAAGAACAACGCGAAGAACATCTACGTTCAGGGCCTGAAGGTCAACGGCAAGCAGTGGAACTCCACCGCGCTCCCGCACGACCTGATCGCCAGGGGCGGCACGCTGGACTTCACGATGGGCGCCACCCCGTCCGCGTGGGGTTCGGGCCGGGGAGCCGCCCCCGTCTCCATCACCAAGGACGACAGGACCCCGGATCCGCGCACCGACGCGCTCACGGGCGCTGGCCCGCTCTTCGACAACTCCTCCGCGACGGAGGCGAAGCTGGCGGCGGAGACCGCGCTGCCGGTGAGCGGCGCCACGCGTGCCCGCCAGTACACGCTGACCTCGGCAGGCCACGCCTCGGCCCCGACGGGCTGGGTCCTTCAGGGCTCCGCCGACGGAAAGAAGTGGGACGTGCTGGACGAGCGCCGCGGCGAGTCGTTCAAGTGGGACCACCAGACCCGGGTCTTCACGGTGGCCGACCCGGGCAGCTACCGGCAGTACCGGCTGGTGACGCCGGGCGCGCCGACCGTGGCGGAGGTGGAGCTGCTGCGGTGACGGCACAGGGCCCGGCACAGCGCTGAGCCGGGGCGCGGGCCGTACCGAGCGATTCGGTGCGGCCCGCGCCTTCGTTTGTGCCCACCCCAGGGCCCGCTGCCCCAAATTTCGCTGGTGCCGGGACAGTTGGCATGTGAAGATGTCGTGTACTAAACAAGATGAACCCGTGCCGCGGCCCTTCACGCCTGCCGCGCCACGGCCTTCAGCACTGGAGACACGCATGGCCCGACTCTCTTCCCGTAGGACCGGCAATCCCGGCAGACGCGGACGCGCCCTTTCCCGGATCGCCGTCGCCGCACTCGCCGCCGCCCTGGTGGGCACCACGGCAGGCGCGGCGCACGCCGACCCCGCCCCGAGGCCCTCGCGCGACTCCGTCATCGAGGCACAGGCCGAGCTCCAGGCCAAGGCCAAGGCCAAGGCGGCGCAGGACACTTCGCGTGCCGCGACCTCCCGCGCCGCAGCGGGCGCGGCCGCCGTGTTCCAGCCCCTGTTCGGTCTCAGCGGTCCGGAGCTCCACTACTACGAGCCCGACTGGCTGGGCGGTTACCAGCCCGGCGTGTTCGAGAACGACACCTGGGGCTTCTCCAAGACCGTCACCCAGACCGACCACAACGCCGACGGTTACGCCGACGGCCTGTGGGAGATCACCATGGACGGCCACCTCTTCTACCAGGACTCCCTCACCGAGCCCTTCCACGTCGGCGGCGGCTGGAACATCTACAACCGCGTCTTCTCGCCGGGCAACCTGGCCGGCGCCCAGGGCTACGACCTGCTGGCCCGTGACGGCGCGGGCGTGCTGTGGATCTACCTGGGTTACGAGACCGGCACCGTCACCGCCCGTACCAGGGTCGGCGCGGGCTGGGGCGAGTACACCCAGATCGCCGGCACGGGTGACATCAGCGGCGACGGCAGGGCCGACATCGTCGCCCGCGACGGCTCCGGCGTGCTCTGGCTCTACCAGGGCACCGGCAGCTACAGCGCGCCGTTCAAGTCCCGGGTGAAGATCGGCGCGGGCTGGAACACGTACAACAACCTCGTGGGCGCCGGCGACCTCGACGTCGACGGCATCGCCGACCTGGTCGCCCGCGGCAACGACGGCACGCTGTGGCGCTACTCGGGCAACGCCAACCCGGCGGCCCCGTACAAGAAGCCGGTGAAGATCGGTACCGGCGGCTGGAACAAGTTCCGCAGCCTGTTCTAGACCGCTCCGGCAGGCGAGTGCGCCGGTCCGCGGGACCGGACCGCACGGCGGACATGACGAAGGGCCGCACCCCCGTCCGCGGGGGTGCGGCCCTTCGTCATGTCCTGCCCGCGACTAGCTGCGGATCAGGCTGCGCAGCACGTACTGCAGGATGCCGCCGTTGCGGTAGTAGTCCGCCTCGCCGGGGGTGTCGATACGCAGCTTCGCGTCGAACTCGACGTCGCCCGCCTTCACCTTGAGCGTCTGCGGGATGCCGCCGTCGTTCAGACCGGTGACGCCGGTGACGGAGAACGTCTCCTCGCCGGTCAGACCCAGCGACTCGGCCGACGCGCCCTCCGGGTACTGGAGCGGGAGGACGCCCATGCCGATCAGGTTCGAGCGGTGGATGCGCTCGTACGACTCGGCGATGACGGCCTTGACGCCGAGCAGCGCGGTGCCCTTGGCCGCCCAGTCACGGGACGAGCCAGAGCCGTACTCCTTGCCCGCCAGGATGACCAGCGGGGTGCCGGCCGCCTGGTAGTTCTGCGAGGCGTCGTAGATGAACGAGACGGGGCCGTCCTCCTGCGTGAAGTCACGCGTGAAGCCGCCCTCGGTGCCCGGCGCGATCTGGTTGCGCAGGCGGATGTTGGCGAAGGTACCGCGGATCATGACCTCGTGGTTGCCACGGCGCGAGCCGTACGAGTTGAACTCGCGGCGCTCGACGCCGTGCTCGGTGAGGTACTGACCGGCAGGGGTGTCGGCCTTGATCGCACCGGCCGGGGAGATGTGGTCGGTGGTGACCGAGTCGCCCAGCTTGGCCAGCACCCGGGCGCCCGCGATGTCCTCGACCGGGGTCGTCTCCATCGTCATGCCCTCGAAGTACGGGGGCTTGCGCACGTAGGTGGACTCGTCGTCCCACTCGAAGGTGTTGCCGGTGGGGATGGAGAGGGCCTGCCACTGGGCGTCGCCCGCGAAGACGTCCTGGTAGGACTTGTTGAACATGTCCTCGCCGATGGAGTTGGCGACGACGTCGTTGACCTCGGCCTCGGTCGGCCAGATGTCGGCCAGGAAGACCGGCTTGCCGTCCTGGTCGGTGCCGAGCGCGTCCTTGGTGATGTCCACCTTCATGGAGCCGGCGATCGCGTACGCGACGACCAGCGGCGGGGATGCCAGGTAGTTCATCTTGACGTCGGGGTTGATGCGGCCCTCGAAGTTCCGGTTGCCGGAGAGGACCGACGTGACCGCGAGGTCGTTGTCGTTGACGGCCTTGGAGACCTCGTCGGGCAGCGGGCCCGAGTTGCCGATGCAGGTGGTGCAGCCGTAACCGACCAGGTTGAAGCCGACCTTGTCGAGGTACGGGGTGAGCCCGGCCTTGTCGAAGTAGTCGGTGACGACCTTGGAGCCCGGGGCGAGCGTGGTCTTGACCCACGGCTTGCGGGTCAGGCCCTTCTCGGTGGCCTTCTTCGCGACGAGCGCGGCGGCGACCATCACGTACGGGTTCGAGGTGTTGGTGCAGGAGGTGATGGCCGCGACCGTCACCGCGCCGTGGTCCAGCTCGTACGTCGAGCCGTCGGGGGCGGTCACGGTGACCGGGTTGGACGGTACGGCGGCACCGGTGGAGGAGCCGTGCTCGGGTGCGCCGGCGCCGTTGTCGTCGCTGCCGTAGGCCGGGGCGTCACTGGCGGGGAAGGACTCGTCGCTCGCCTCGTCGACCGGGGACGCGCCGTGCGACTTCGGCTGCGGGGCGGGCGCGTCGACGTAGTTGAGGACGTCGACGGCGAACTGCTCGGCGGCGTTCGCCAGGACGATGCGGTCCTGCGGGCGCTTCGGGCCGGCGATGGAGGGGACGACCGTCGCGAGGTCCAGCTCCAGCTTCTCGGAGAAGTCGGGCTCGGCGGCCGGGTCGAGCCAGAGGCCCTGCTCCTTGGCGTACGCCTCGACGAGCGCGACCTGCTGCTTGTCGCGGCCGGTCAGACGCAGGTACTTCAGCGTCTCGTCGTCGATCGGGAAGATGGCCGCGGTGGAGCCGAACTCCGGCGACATGTTGCCGATGGTGGCGCGGTTGGCGAGCGAGGTGGCGGCGACGCCCTCACCGTAGAACTCGACGAACTTGCCGACGACGCCGTGCTTGCGGAGCATCTCGGTGATCGTGAGGACGAGGTCCGTGGCGGTGGTGCCGGCCGGGAGCTCGCCGGTCAGCTTGAAGCCCACGACGCGCGGGATCAGCATGGAGACCGGCTGGCCGAGCATCGCGGCCTCGGCCTCGATGCCGCCGACGCCCCAGCCCAGCACGCCCAGGCCGTTGACCATGGTGGTGTGCGAGTCGGTGCCGACGAGGGTGTCGGGGTACGCCTGGCCGTTACGGACCATGACCGTGCGCGCGAGGTGCTCGATGTTGACCTGGTGCACGATGCCGGTGCCCGGGGGGACGACCTTGAACTCGTCGAAGGCGGTCTGGCCCCAGCGCAGGAACTGGTAGCGCTCCTTGTTGCGGCCGTACTCCAGCTCCACGTTCTGCTGGAAGGCGTTGGCCGTGCCGAACTTGTCGGCGATGACGGAGTGGTCGATGACCAGCTCGGCCGGGGCGAGCGGGTTGATCTTCGCCGGGTCGCCACCCAGCTCCTTCACGGCCTCACGCATGGTGGCGAGGTCGACCACGCAGGGCACGCCGGTGAAGTCCTGCATGATCACGCGGGCCGGCGTGAACTGGATCTCCTGGCTGGGCTGTGCCTGGGAGTCCCAGCCGCCGATCGCCCGGATGTGGTCGGCGGTGATGTTCGCGCCGTCCTCCGTGCGGAGCAGGTTCTCCAGCAGCACCTTCAGGCTGTAAGGGAGGCGCGCGGAGCCCTCGACCTTGTCCAGCTTGAAGATCTCGTACGACTCGTCACCCACGCGCAGCGTGCTGCGGGCGTCGAAGCTGTTCGCCGACACGACAGTCTCCATTCGTTCAAAATGTGCGCGTCAAAAAAGTGCGCGTTCTACCGCAATACAGCAATCCTGCCGCCACGACTCCGGGCAGACCCGCTAAGGTAAGGCTTAGTTAGGTAACCCTTACCGAGCAGTGGCGACTGCGGCGCGCTGGGCAGATATCTCGATGTCGAGATAACTCTAGTACATGGCCGCAGTACGGTCATGCCCGGCCGCCCCTGACCGCTGTCATCCAATCGAGGCGTTTGACAGCGAACCCAGTCGTTTCGCCTTCCTTGCCAGCGAACCTAGTCGTACGGGGTGACGCGCTGGGGGTGCTTGAAGTGGCCGTACCGGTCGGAATGGATCTTGCAGAGCCGTACGTCGAGCTCTCGTACGTAGATGCTGTACGCGAGCGTCAGCGGCGTCCATTGCTGGACTGTGTGACGGCCCGGTTCGAGGACGCGGCCGCCGTACGGCCGTTTCGCTGGTCGCGTGGTGAGCGTCACTTCTCGGGCTGGTACTGGGCGGCCACGACCGGGCAGCACGTCGGGTTCGAATCGTGGCTGGAGCGGGACCGGCTTCTGCTGATGGACTTCGACCCCGAGGTTACGGGGGTCGCCTCGCAACCGTTCTGGCTGCACTGGCACGACGGCAAGCGGGAGCGTCGGCACGCTCCGGACTATTTCGTACGCCGCGCAGATGGCTCGGCGGTGGTCGTCGACGTCCGCGCCGATGAACGGATCGAGCCGAAGGACGCCGAGGCGTTCGAGGTCACTCGCCTGGCCTGCGCCCAGGCGGGATGGGGCTTCGAGCGGGTCGGGGTGCCCGATGCGGTACTTCTGGCGAATGTCCGGTGGCTGTCGCGCTACCGGCACCCGCGGTGCCTGCACGGACCGGTAGTGGACCGGCTCCGGGCGGCCCTCTCAGCCCCGGTCCCGCTGATGGCCGGAGCCGATGCCACCGGGGACCGGCTGGAGACGCTGCCTGCCTTGTTCCATCTCCTCTGGCTCCAGGAGGTGGCCGCCGAGGGACTGGCGGTCGAGTTGCTGGGTCCTTCCACCATCGTGCGTCTGGCGGACAGAGGTGGACGATGACGGAGAAAGCGCGACGGGTGCCTCCGACGGGCCGGATCGCGGAATTCCCGGAGAGCGCCGCCGAACAGGCCCGCTGGTGGGAGAGCCACATTCTGGAGGTTCTGGACGGCTTACCGCCGGATGCTCCTGCGGGGACGGCACCACGGCCGGAGTTCGATCCCGAACGGAACTCGCTGGCCCAGCGGGAGCGGGCCAAAGCCGCCGAGCTGACGGCGGCCGGGCACGTGATGACGGCCAGCGGGATCAAGCAGCGGCGCCAGCGTTACCAGCGCGACGGACTGGTCGGGCTGGCCGATGGCCGGTCGGCCAAACAGATGCCGTCGTTCGGCCGGGTCGCCCCGGCGGTGGTCGAGGCGATGCGGGAGGCGATCGAGGAGACCGCCGAGGCGTCGTCGAAGACGATCGGTTTCGTGGTCTGGCGGGCGACGCAGATCCTGAACGCACGCGAGGACGCGGAAGATGTCGAGGTCCCGTCCGAGCGCACGCTCTACCGGCTGTTCGACAGGCTGGCGGCCGGCACCCACGCCACGGGCTCGGCGACCACGCGACGCTCGGTGAACGCGCGCCCGACCGGCCCATTCGGGGAGGTGCCCGCCTGCGCGCCGGGCGAGTGGATGCAGATCGACTCGACTCCGCTGGATGTCCTGGTGCGGCTGGACGACGGTATTGCCGAGAAGGTCGAGTTGACGGCCATGATCGACCTGGCGACCAGGTCGCTGGCCGCTGTGGTGCTGCGACCGACGACGAAAGCAGCCGACGCCTCAGCTCTCCTGGCTCGGAGCGTCACCCCGGAGACGATGCGTCCTGGCTGGTCGGACGCGCTTCGGATGTCGAGGTCGGCGATGCCGCACCGACGGCTGCTGGCTTTGGACGAGCGGCTGGAGCACGCGGCCGCGAAACCGGTGATCGTGCCGGACACGATCGTCTGTGACCACGGCAAGGTCTTCATCTCGAACAACTTCCGTGCCTCATGCCGCTACCTGGGCATCAGTCTTCAGCCGACACACAAGGCGTCCCCCTTCGAGAAGGGCGCGATCGAAAAGACGCTGGGGTCGGTGGCGACGCTGTTCGCGCAATTCGTCGCGGGCTACACAGGCAGGTCAGTGGACCGCCGGGGCCGGGGCCTGGAGAACGGGCCGCTGTGGTCCTTGCCTGAATTGCAGGGCCTGCTGGAGGAGTGGACGGTCGCCGTCTGGCAGAACCGTCCGCACGATGCGCTGCGGGACCCGGACTCTCCGAAACGAGCGTTCTCACCCAACGAGAAGTACGCGACGCTGCTGGAGTCGTGCGGATACGTTCCGGCCCCGCTCAGCGGCGAAGACTACATCGAGTTGTTGCCCGAACGGTGGCAGGCGATCAACGCCTACGGCATCCGGATCAACCACCGCACCTATGACGCTCGCGAGTTGACCCCCATCCGCCGCCAGCACTCCGGGGTAGTGGAGAAGAAGGGGCTGTGGGAGATCCACTACGACCCCTACGACGTCTCCCGCATCTGGGTACGCGACCGCCGCAGCGAACCCGCCCGGTGGATCACGGTGTTCTGGAAGCACCTGCACCGCGTCGGCGTCCCGTTCGGTGAGATGGCCTGGGACCACGCCCGTGAACAGGTGCCCGGCGGGAGTGAGGAACAGATCGCCGACGCTGCCGCTGCCCTGCTTCGGCGGGCTCACGACGGCCCTGCCACGGAAGCAGACCAGACGGTCAAACGCTCAAAGCGAGACCGGCGGATCGCCGCCCGCACCCGGGCCACCATCACCGATCGGCCGAGCCCTGACTCCTCGGACGCCGAGGCCCCGCCCGACGATGCGGACACCGAGGTGGCGAAGGTCATCCCGCTGGGCCTGTTCGATCCCTTGGCCAACCCTTGGAGGCGCACGTGACCATCTCCGACTCGACATCCCGACAGGTCGCGTTGGGCGAGATCGACACCGAGGCCAACTGGCAGTTGACCACCCTGGAGGGGTGGCGGAAATCCATCGAGGCCCCGCCCGCACCCCCAGTTCTGTTGTCTGCCGGCGAACTGAAGCAGCTGTCCGGGACCGAGCGGGAGCTCGACGACGAATACCGGCTCGACCACCATGCCCGGATGCTCGTGGTCGCTACCTCGTTCGTCGAGAAGACCGTGGTCTGCGGGCGTCGGCTGGTCCTACTCAACCGCCACGCAATTAGCGCCCGCCGCGGCCTGATGGTCTCCGGGCTTCCCGGAACGGGCAAGACCAGTGCCATCACCCAGCTCGGACGAGCCCATGAACTCCTCGATCGGGCCCGCCACCCAGGCGTCACCGACCGCATCCCCGTTCTCTACATCACCGTCCCTCCCGCCGCGACTGCCCGCATGGTCGCAGCCGAGTTCGCCCGCTTTCTGGGCCTTCCGGTCCGGGCGCGGTCAAACATGACGGACATCATCGAGGCCGTCGTCGGAGTCTGCACCGACACTCGCACCGGTCTCGTGCTCGTCGACGAAATCCACAACGTCTCGCAGATCACCCGGGCAGGCGGCGAGGTCTCCGACACCCTGAAGTACTTCTCCGAGCGCATCCCCGCAACGTTCGTCTACGCAGGCATCGGATTGGAGACCAGCGAGCTCCTGGCCGGCACCCGGGGAGCCCAGATCGCGGGCCGCTTCACCTTGGTCCCCACCCGCCCGTTCCCCTACGGCGACGAGTGGAAAGGGCTCGTAGCGACCATGGAGGACACCTTGCTTTTGCACAACCACACACCGGGGAGCCTGGTCAAGCTGGACCGCTACCTCCACAACCGGACCTCCGGGATGATCGGCGCGTTGTCTCACGCCATCCGGGGCGCCGCGATCGACGCGATCCTCAGCGGCACAGAACGCGTGACGAAGGCAGGGCTCGACGCAATCCCCCTGGACCACGCCGCGGAAACCCCGAAGAAGGGGCCGAAGAAGTGAGCCGACCAGTACCAGAAATGCCTCGCCCGCTGGCTCCGCTGCCCGTTCGAGTGCGCCCCTGCATGGGCGAGATCACCGACTCATACGTCCGTCGGCTCGCCCACGCGAACCATCTCAGACCGAGCTATCTCCACTGCTTCCTCAACGGGCCGCCGTTCTGGTTCGGCAAGCCCCAACTCGACCGTCTGGCCAGGATTTCCGGTCGCTCCGAGGAAGCTCTGGACCGGGCACTCGCTGACGCCAGTTCCCCGCGCGGCCGCATGAAGCCCAACCCGCGGACAGCTCGAACAGATCCATTCGCCGACGACCCGCAACTACCTCTCTTCATCTACGTCGGCGCCCTCCGAGGCCACACCGTTCAGGAGTTGGCTCTCCGACACGAAGTCCCCCAACGTCTCGTTCGCCTCGCCCTGGACACGATGCAGCCTCCTCCCCGAGGAGTCGAGCGGAGCCACTCAGACCTCGACAGCGACCTCATGGAGGCCATCTACACCATGGCGGGTGAAGGGCTCGGGCCGAAACAGATGTGGTTGCGGCTCATGGATGACTACGAGGTCTCGCTCTCCTACTCGTCGCTTTACCAGTACGTCCGTCGGTACTGCCCTCGGCGACCGCCGCGTGATCGTTTGCCATCGAAGTTAGTCGAGCCAGGCCAGAGCGCCGCTCTCGACTAAGTTCGATGTCGAAGGACAGCCCCCTCCTGTCGGCCGTGGCGCGCGGCGGACGCCCCGTATGTCCGGTTCCGGCACGCGGAGGGTGCCCTGCGGGTGCCGCGCCCCGCCTCCGCGCCTGCCTCCGGTGGCGCTCCGGACCGCATCGCAGCGGCGTATGCCCTGGTGAAACTGACGAGTCGACAGCTCCGTCACTCCTCTGGATCACCCGGGTGAGTGACATCTCATATCTGAGATAGCCTTCCGCCCATGGCAGACGACTACCTCGTACGTATCGGCAAGCTCATCCGTGACGCGCGGCAGCACAGGGGCTGGACCCAGACCCAGCTCGCGGACGCGCTCGGCACCAGCCAGAGTGCGGTGAATCGGATCGAGCGCGGCAATCAAAACATCAGCCTTGAGATGATCGCTCGAATCGGTGAAGCCCTCGACAGTGAGATCGTGTCGCTGGGCTACTCGGGGCCGATGCATCTGCGAGTGGTCGGCCGCCGCCGTCTGTCCGGCGCCATCGACGTCAAGACCAGCAAGAACGCCTGCGTGGCGCTGCTCTGCGCCACCCTCCTCAACAAGGGCCGCACGGTCCTGCGGAAGGTGGCGCGCATCGAGGAGGTGTACCGCCTTCTGGAGGTACTGAGCTCGATCGGCGTCCGTACGCGCTGGATCAACGACGGCAAGGACCTGGAGATCGTCCCGCCGGCCGAGCTGGACATGGCGTCGATGGACGCGGACGCCGCCCGCAGGACCCGCTCGATCATCATGTTCCTGGGCCCGCTGCTGCACCGCATGGACCACTTCAAGCTGCCCTACGCGGGCGGCTGCGACCTCGGTACGCGCACGATCGAGCCGCACATGATCGCGCTGCGCCGGTTCGGCCTGGACATCACCGCGACCGAGGGCATCTACCACGCCGAGGTCGAGAAGCCGGTGGGCCCCGAGCGCCCGATCGTGCTGACCGAGCGCGGCGACACGGTGACCGAGAACGCCCTGCTGGCCGCCGCCCGGTACGACGGCACGACCGTCATCCGCAACGCGTCGTCGAACTACATGGTCCAGGACCTGTGCTTCTTCCTGGAGGCACTGGGCGTCCGGGTCGACGGCGTCGGCACGACCACGCTGACCGTGCACGGCGTGCCGCAGATCGACGTCGACGTCGACTACTCCCCCTCCGAGGACCCGGTCGAGGCGATGAGCCTGCTGGCGGCGGCCGTCGTGACGGAGTCCGAGCTGACCATCCGCCGCGTGCCCATCGAGTTCCTGGAGATCGAGCTCGCCGTCCTGGAGGAGATGGGGCTCGACCACGACCGCTCCGCCGAGTACAGCGCGGACAACGGCCGCACCCGCCTCGTCGACCTGACGGTCCGCCCCTCGAAGCTCGAAGCTCCGATCGACAAGATCCACCCGATGCCCTTCCCGGGCCTCAACATCGACAACGTGCCGTTCTTCGCGGCGATCGCGGCCACCGCACAGGGCCAGACCCTGATCCACGACTGGGTGTACGACAACCGCGCGATCTACCTCACCGACCTCAACCGGCTCGGCGGCCGTCTGCAACTCCTCGACCCGCACCGGGTGCTGGTCGAGGGCCCGACCCGCTGGCGGGCCGCCGAGATGATGTGCCCGCCCGCACTGCGGCCGGCCGTGGTCGTCCTGCTCGCGATGATGGCGGCCGAGGGCACGTCGGTACTGCGCAACGTGTACGTGATCAACCGCGGTTACGAGGACCTGGCGGAGCGGCTGAACTCGGTGGGTGCGCAGATCGAGATCTTCCGGGACATCTAGCCACCCGGCGGGGCCGGCCCCGAGGGGCTCCTACGGCAGGGGCCCCTCGTTCAAACCGGCCCAAACGAGGTGGAGCCGGTCATCGAGCTTGCGTTCGAGGGGAGTGCGCGTGGTGGGATAACGCGATGCGACCCCCCACACGCATGAACCCCCGTCCCGCAGGCCCCCACACACGGAACGGATCGAGCAGATCCGACAAGCCGCGCAACCCCTACGAAGAGCTGGCCCAACTCGCCCCACCCGAGCCCGACTACGCGTCCTACGAGCCGGACGAAGACCTCCTGGGTCTGGCACTGAAGTCGGACCGTGACGACGAGGACGACGGGTGGCAGCCGCCGAACCACCGGGGCCGCAGCCGTTTCGGCGCGGTTCCGGTGGTCTTCAAGGTCGCCGTCACCGGAGTCGTCGCGGTGGCGTTCCTGCTGCTCGCGGACCGGTTCGCGTTGCTGTACGCGCAGGACAAGGCCGAGGACCAGCTGAAGAAGTCCATGAAGCTGGCGACCGCACCCGAGGTGAAGATCCACGGTTTCCCGTTCCTCACCCAGGTCTTCGACAAGCGCATTGAGCGCGTCGACGTCGCGGTGCCGGACGTCGCGGCCGACCGGGTGTCACTCGCGGAGGTACGGGCGACGGCCCGTGACATCCGCATCGTCGGCAGCCTGCCGTCGTCGATCCAGGGCGCCGTCATCGGCAGCGTGGAGGGGGACGTGCTGCTCTCCTTCGACGACCTGAACCGTGAACTCGGCTCGTCGCAGGCCACGTTCGAGAAGGACGGCCACGACCGCATCAAGGTCAGCGGCGAACTCCCGATCGCCGGCACGAAGGTGCTGGTCGGCGCGGAGGCGAGGGTCAGACGCGACGGCGACCGGGCCGTCTCCACCACCGTCGACAACATGCGCGTCGACCTGCCCGGCATCGTGACGTACCGGCCGGGCAAGGACCGTGCCACCTCGGGCCTGCGCCTGCACCCGCAGGCCGCGGCGGCGCTGGCCGAGCAGGGGGAACGCATCAAGGCACTACTGGCGGTTCCGGCGGTCGTCCAGCGGCTCGGTGTGCCGCAGGAGTATGTGAAGAAGGCACTGAGCAGCGAGGCGGAGCTGCACAGGCTGACCGGGTCGCCGCAGTTCGTCAAGCAGCTGATGGGGCTCAACCTGGTGGACGTGGTGGTCGACCACCCGTGGCTGCTGGAGAAGGTCGGCATCGACCCGAAGATGATCGCCTCGCTGCTCGCGATGCGTCCGCCGCAGCTGTCCGAGCAGCTCTCGATGTCCTTCCGGCTGCCGAGGACGCCGGGCGAACTACGGCTGCGGGACATCAACGTCGAGCCGGAGGGCATCCGAGCCGACCTCGCCGGAACCGGCCTGACCTTCGGAGACGTGGCCGGCAAGGGCGAGTGAGGCTGCGGGGCGCGGGGCGGAGGGGACGCCCAGGGGCGCGGGGCGGAGGGGAGGCTCGCGGGGCGCGGGGCGGAGGGCAGGGGGCATGGGTAAGAGGAGCGGGCAGGAGGCGCGGGGCGGCTGGTGCCGCTGTTCCCCGCTCCTGCCGTGCGCCCTGTCTGTCGGCGCGTCCCCGCTGAGCGCCTTGCCTGTCGGCCCGTCTCTGCCGATCCCCTTGCCCGTCGGCCAGTCCCTGCCGTGCGCCTTGCCTGTCGGCCCGTGCCCAGGGGCCTGCCGGGAGCTCATTCAGCGCTGGTGTGCCCTCGGGCCTCGTGGGCGTCGCGTGCACCTGGGCCTCGCGCGGCCTCGTGCCTCGCAGGTGTGCGCGCGCCACGCGCCTCGCAGGCGCCTCGTGCGTCGCATGCGCCCCCTGCCTCGCAGGCGTCGTGAGCGCCCAAGCCTCGCGCGGACTCGTGCCTCGCGCGGCCCCCTGCCTCGCGCGCGCCTACCTCTCACTCAGCGGTGCCGGTGCTTCCTGGAGCACCCAGCCGTTCCCGTCCGGGTCCTTGAAGTAGGCCCAGGAGTTCCAGGTGTCCCCCGTGCCCTGCACCCAGCCCTTCTCCCCCAGGTGCAGCACCGGGCTGATCTCCACCCCGCGGGCCGCCAGCTCCTCCCGGCCCGCGGTCACGTCGCTCACGCACATCTGGAGCCCCTGCAGCGAGCCGGGCGTGGCCGGTGTGACCCATTGCGCCGGGGGGTCCATGCCCTCGGTGAGGGCGATCGAGCACCGGGAGCCCGGTGGGGTCAGCTGCACCACCCTGGACGTCTCGGTGAAGCGCATGTCGACGTCGACTCGGAACCCGCACTTCTCGGCGTAGAAGACCTTCGCCCGCTCGATGTCCGAGACCGGCACCGTGACGACTTCCAGGGTCCATTCCATGAGGTCCTCCGCTGCTCACGTACTGCTCGGGCCGAGCGGCCGAGCGGGGCCCATCCTGGTACGGCGGGCCTGCCGCCGCTAGCGGACGCCCAGCTTCCGGGCGCCGGGAAGCTGGGTCCGCGCCGGTTCGTCGCGGGACTGCGCCCAGAGCGAGCGCACGTGCCCGAGGTGACGGGCCATGCAGGCCTCGGCCGCCTCGGCGTCCCCGGTCAGCATCAGGTCGAGGAGCTCGATGTGCTCCTCGGCCGACGGCACCAGCTCGTTCCGCTCGTCGAGCCGCGTCAACCCGTAGAGACGGGAACGTTTGCGCAGGTCACCCACTGTCTCAACGAGTCGTTCGTTGCCCGCGAGGCCCAGCAGCGTCAGATGAAAGCGGCGGTCGGCCTCCAGGTAGCCGATCAGGTCGTGCTCGCGCGCTGCCGCGACGATCTCGTCGGCGACCGGACGCAGTGCTTCCAGCTGCTCCCGGGTGGCGGTCCTGGTGACCTGGCCGATCACCGGCACCTCGATGAGCGCGCGGATCTCGCTGTACTGGTCGAGGTCGCGCTCGCTCACCTCGGTGATCCGGAAACCCTTGTTGCGTACGGGTTCGACGAGCCCTTCGCGGGCCAGATCGAGCATCGCCTCGCGCACCGGCGTGGCGGAGACACCGAAGTCCGCGGCAAGCCCGGGAGCGGAGTAGACGGACCCCGGGCGCAGTTCGCCCGCGATGAGGGCCGCGCGCAGGGCGTTGGCCACCTGGTCCCGGAGCCGTTCCTGGGCGGTGATCAGGTGGCGCTGCTGCTTGAGTTCGCCCATGGCGGCCCTCCGGGTTGCTGCGGGCTGCCAGCGTACGATGTCACGTTGCGCACCACGGAGCCGGTGCGCAGGTTACGCGGACGACGAGGAGCGCAACTCACTTGCTGCACCGTCGCGTTCGCGCTCGCGTTCGCGCTCGCGCTCGCGCTCGCGTTCATCGGCGTGACTACCGGCTCACAGCAGGAAGCCCGCCGGAAACGGGTCGGTGGGGTCGAGGAAGTACTGGGCGGTGCCGGTGATCCAGGCCCTTCCGGTGACCGTCGGGACGACCGCGTCGATCTCACCCACCGTGGTCTCACCGACGAGCCGGCCGGTGAACTCGGTACCGATGAAGGACTCGTTGACGAAGTCCTGGCCGAGCGCGAGTTGGCCGCGGGCGTGCAGCTGGGCCATGCGGGCGGAGGTGCCGGTGCCACACGGCGAGCGGTCGAACCAGCCGGGGTGGATGGCCATGGCGTGCCGGGAGCGCACTGCGTCGGAGCCCGGGGCGGCGAAGTAGACATGCTTGAGGCCGGCGATGCGGTCGTCCTCGGGGTGTACCGGGCGGTGTGCCGCGTCGCCGTTGACCGCTGCCATCAGGGCGAGCCCGGCCGAGAGGATGTCGTCCTTGCGGGCGCGGTCGAAGGCGATGCCGCCGGGGCCGACGGTGTCCAGCGGGACGAACGCGTAGAAGTTGCCGCCGTACGCCAAGTCGTAGGTGAGGGCGCCGAGTCCGGGGACGTCGATCTTGCGGTCGATGGCGACGCTGAAGGCCGGCACATTGGTGAAGGTGACCGCGGTGGCGGCCCCGTCCGTGACCTGTACGTCGACGGAGACGAGGCCTGCCGGAGTTTCGAGGCGCACCGTGGTGACGGGCTCGTGGACCTCGACCATGCCGGTCTCGACGAGGACGGTCGCGACCCCGATCGTGCCGTGCCCGCACATGGGCAGGTAGCCCGAGACCTCCATGAAGAGGACCCCGTAATCGGCGTCCTCGCGGGTCGGCGGCTGGAGTATCGCGCCGCTCATGGAGGCGTGGCCGCGCGGCTCGTACATCAGGAGGGTGCGGAGGTCGTCCCGGTGGGTGGCGAGGTGGTGGCGGCGTTCGGCCATGGAGGCGCCGGGGAGGGGGCCGATGCCGCCGGTGATGACCCGGGTGGGCATTCCCTCGGTGTGGGAGTCGACGGCGTGGAAAATGTGGCGGGTGCGCAACATGACCTCCGGGCGGGGGAGTTGGGCCTGCACGGCGATAGGTCCGTCAGGTACGTC
This sequence comes from Streptomyces sp. NPDC091272, assembly GCF_044757485.1. NCBI lineage: Bacteria > Bacillati > Actinomycetota > Actinomycetes > Kitasatosporales > Streptomycetaceae > Streptomyces > Streptomyces sp. NPDC091272. The sequence continues at coordinate 317,507 of NZ_JBIVVC010000001.1, read as the reverse complement.
CAGATACGTCGGGCGGCGGCCGGGTCAGTGATGGCCGTCGGCGATGAGCTTCTCGGTCAGGGTGCGGATGGCGGCCGCCTGGTCCTCGGGGAGCGGGAACCGCGGCGGCCGGGTGGGTCCGCCATGCTGTCCCGCGAGGTCCATGGAAAGCTTGATCGCCTGGACGAACTCGGTTTTGGAGTCCCGGCGGAGCAGCGGGTGCAGGGCCCGGTAGAGCGGCAGCGCGGTGGCGAGGTCCCCGGCCACTGCTGCCCGGTAGAGGGCGACGCAGGACACCGGGAGCGCGTTCGGATACCCGGCGATCCAGCCGACGGCGCCGGCGATGGCGAGTTCGAGGAGAACGTCGTCCGCGCCGATTAACAGGTCGAGTCCGGGGGCGAGTTCGGCTATTTCGTACGCCCTGCGGACATCGCCGCTGAACTCCTTGACGGCGACGATGCTGCCGTCGGCGTGGAGGTCGGCGAGCAGGGCGGGCGTCAGGTCGACCCTGGTGTCGAAGGGGTTGTTGTACGCGACGACCGGCAGGCCCGCGCGGGCGACCTCGGCGTAGTGCGCCCGTACCGCGTCCGCCTCCGCACGGAAGGCGTTGGGCGGCAGGAGCAGTACGCAGCCGGCTCCGGCCTCGGCGGCCAGGTCGGCCCAGCGGCGGGACTCGGCACTGCCGTACGCGGCGACGCCGGGCATGACACGGTCGCCGCCCGCGACCTCGACCGCGGTACGGACGACTCGGGCGCGTTCGGCGTCGGTGAGGGTCTGGTACTCGCCGAGCGACCCATTGGGGACGACGCCGTCACAGCCCGCTTCGAGGAGGCGGGCCACCTGGGCACCGTACGCGTCGTGATCGACGGACAGGTCGTCGCGGAACGGGAGGGTGGTGGCGACCATGATGCCTCGCCAGGGGTGCGGTCGGGGAGAGGGCGCGGTCCGCTTGCTGCCCAGCGTGTCCATGCGAGAACTCCTTATGGTGACGTGTGACATTTTATTGAGTGGCAGTACTGCCCGGCAAGGGTGCGCGGTTTCCAACTAGCCCTCACCGCCTGCGAGTTCACCAAGGGTGAGCGGACAGGCGAGGGGGCGTCGGTCGGCGGTTCCGGCAGCCGTACCGCCGGCGAGCCGGGTGACGGCGGGAGCACACAACCGTCCCTGGCACCAGCCCATCCCCGCCCGGGTGAGGAGCTTGACCGTGCGGGCGTCGCGGGCGCCGAGGTCACTGACGGCTTCGCGGACCTGCCCGACGGTGACTTCCTCGCACCGGCAGACGACCGTTTCGGGATGCAGCCAGTCGGTCCAGCCGGGGCCTGGGGCGTGTGCGGCGGCCATGGCATCGGCGAAGGCGCGCAGCCGGTCGCGACGGGCGGCGCGTCTCGTGACACGGCGGCTCGTACGGAGGCGGTCGCCGTCACCGCGCGCGGAGGATGGCGCCACGACTTGACCACCGGCACCCGCGATGTCCAGCGCCGCCAACTCACCCTCCAGCAATGCCAGTTCTGCTCCACCCACGCCACCCGTTTCCCCCGCCGCCCAGATGCCGGGAACGGAGGTGCGCTGCCGGTGGTCGACGGCCAGGGCGTGCGTCCCGTCAGGGCCGGTGCGGGTGGCGCAGCCGATCGCCGTCGCCAGCTCCACCTGCGGAACCAGGCCGTGCCCGACGGCGAGGGCGTCACAGGGGATACGGGCCGCCTCGCCGGGCACGGGCCTCCAGCCACGGTCGAGCCTTGAGACGGTGACGGCCTCCACCCGGTCGTTGCCGTGAACTGCGGTGACAGCGGCGCGGGTTCGCACCCGTACGCCGTGCCGCAGGAGGGTTGCCGCGTGCCGGGCACCCTCGGCGAGCTTGCCGGGGTTGGCGACCAGTGCACCGGGGCGGCGGGCGTAGCCGGCGTATCCGCCGGCCTCAACGACGACCGGCACGGTGGCACCGACGGCGGCGAGCGACCCGGCGACCGCGAGCAGCAGCGGACCGCTCCCGGCGACGACGATCCGCCGACCGGGCAGCACGAGCCCGGCCTTCAGCATGGCCTGCGCGCCTCCCGCGCCGACCACGCCGGGCAAGGTCCAGCCAGAGAAGGGAAGTTGGCGTTCGTACGATCCGGTTGCGAGGAGGAGCCGGGCGGCGTGCACGGTACCGCGACTGCCGGCTCCGTCGGGCCCTCGGACCACCTGCACCGCCCACCCGCCCTGCGCCGGGGTGACGGCCCACACGTGGTGTTCGGCGAGGTGGCTCACCCGGCCGGAGGCGAGGTGGGCCTCCAACTGGGCGGCCCACCTGGCGTATGCGGACCAGGAGTGGTGCAGGGCCTGGGGCCGCCGGGCCCGGAGCCCGGGTGCGGGATGCCGGTAGAACTGCCCGCCGGTGCTGGCGGCCGAATCCACCAGGGCCACACGCAGGCCGAGACCGGCAGCGGTGACGGCGGCGGCGAGACCGGCGGGTCCGGCGCCGACGACGGCGAGATCGTACGGGCGGGGCGGGGGCGTGCCGTCGGGCTGCTCAGACGGTGAGGTCGGCACGTCCGTGTCCCTCCTGGGTGGTGACCCGGTCGCCCGGCCGGGCGGGTACGAGGCAAGCACGTTGGTTGGGAACGGAGTTGACCGTCGCGAGACAGTCAAAACAGGAACCGATCCCGCAGAACGCCCCTCGGGGACGTCCCTCCCGGCGGGTGGTCCGCCAGGAGAGGATCCCGCCGGCCCAAAGGACTGCGGCAATGGTCTGCCCCGGCAGAGCCGTGACGGGCCGACCGTCGAAGGTGATCTCGAAAGGGGGCTCAGGGGTGGCTCGGGCAAGTGAGAACGGGGTACGGGCAGGGCGCACGCGTGCTGTCCTTTCTTGGGGTGGGTGGGGAGGGGTGGGGCGGAAGGGGCCGGCGTGCCTGGCGGGCGGGAGGGCCTGGCGGGTGGGGCCCGCGGGCCTGGCCGTCGGGAGGACGGGCGGGCTGCCCGGCGGGCGGAAGAGGCTCGCGCGCCCGGTAGGCGGGGGGGGACGGCGTGCCCGGCCGCCGAGCGGAAGGAGCTGGCTTCCCGGCAGGCAGGCGGGGTCGACATGCCCCGTAGGTAGGCCTGACCGACGTACCCAGCCGCCGGGCGGGGCCGACTGCTACCGCGCCAGGGGCCTCCCGACCCCGGCAGCCGGTCCGGCATCGGTGGGCGGTGCTCACCCCGCACCCCTGAGCCCCCGAGCACCCCCGCCGCCCCCGCCGCCCCCGCCGCCCCCGCGTCATGTGGCACTCCCCGCGGCCCCTGCCCCCGCGTCATGCGGCACTCCCCGCGGCCCCTGCCCCCGCGCCATCTGGCACTCCCCGCGTCCTCCGGGCCCCCCGCGTCCTCCGGGCCCGCCGCGTCCTCCGGGCCCGCCCGACTGAGTCGCTGTCTGGTCCCCCGACCCAAAGTGGGCGTTGCTTGTGCCGGAGGCGTCGCACGACCGAACCGCTCCGGACGGAACGCGTGCCACCCGGCCGGACCCGACCGCGTCCCCAGGAGCGCCGCCGTGACCAGTGCTCCCGTTCCCGGTGCCAGCCCCACCCCCGCGCCCTCGTGCCCGCACGCGTGCACCAGGCCAGGCACCCGGGGGTCAGCACCGATCGCCGGCAGGTGGTCCGGCAGGTAGGGGCGGAACCCGTGGTAGGCCCGTATCACCCGCACCCCTCGAAGCACCGGGAACAACTCACCTGCCTGGGCAGCCAGCCGGCTCAGCGCCTCGGTCGACAGCGACCGGTCGAACCCGACCCGCTCGCGGCTCGCCCCGATCAGTACCGGCCCCGCAGCCGTTCCCTCCACCACGGCGGACGTCTGGAGCGCCGCCGACCCGCTCGCCACGTCGGCCACGTAGTCCGCCGCGTACACCTTGTGCCGTACGACGCGTGGCAACGGCTCGGTGACCAGCACGAATCCGCGCCGCGGCAGCACCGGCAGCTCGGTCCCGGCAAGCGCCGCGAGCTGCCCGCCCCAGGTGCCGGCGGCGTTGACCACGGCGGCCGCCAGGATCTCGCCGCGGCGCGTGCGCACTCCCCGTACCGAACCGCTCGGCGAGAGCAGCACACCGGTGACCTCCTCGCCCAGGCGCAGCTCCGCCCCCGAGGCCTTCAGGAGGTGTGCAGCGGCGAGGGCAGGTTGGACCTGCGCGTCCTGCGGGTAGTGGACGCCGCCCGCCAGACCCGGCGCCAGGTGCGGTTCCGCATCGGTGAGGCCGGAGCCGGGCACCACCTCGCAGTGGACGCCGGCGTCCGCCTGCGCGGCTGCGAAGGCGCGGAGCGCGGCGAAACCCGTCTCCCCTGCCGCCACCACGAGACCGCCCTTCGCCTCGTACTCGATCTCCCGCGGGAACTCCTCGGCGAGCTCACGCCAGAGCGTCGTGGACAGCAGCGCCAGTTCCAGCTCCGGCCCCGGCTCCTTGTCGGAGACGAGCAGATTGCCCTCCCCTGCCCCGGTCGTACCGCCTGCGACGGGACCGCGGTCGACGACGGCGACGGAGAGTCCGGACCGGGCGGCGTAGAAGGCGCAGGCGGCGCCGACCACCCCGGCCCCGACGACGACAACATCAACAGGACGTCTCGTGAACACGCCAGTAATATGTCACACAACACCGGTGCCAGCAATGGAGGTTGGAGCCGTTGCTCCCCAACTACCCGTCAGAGAACGGCAATTCCGTCCAGCTCCACGAGTGCCTGTTCGTCCCACAGACGGACCGCACCGATCACCGCCATCGCGGGATACTCGCGACCCGCCAGCCTCCGCCAGATCCGCCCGATCTCGGGGGCGTTCTCGCGGTAGTCGGCGACATCCGTGGCGTACACGGTGACCCGGACGAGGTCGCCGGGGCCGCCTCCGGCATCGGCGAGCGCAGCCAGCAGGTTGGTGAGCGCCGTCTCGAACTGCTCGACCAGCGTCCCGCCCACCACCGTGCCGGCGCTGTCGAGCGCGGTCTGCCCGGCCAGGAACACCAACCGGGAGCCGGACGCCGCGACGCTCACGGCGTGCGAGAAGCCGGTGGGAGGCGAGAGCGCGGCGGGATTGTGCCGCCGGAGACGGCCGGCGCGCGGAGCGGGACCGTCCCGGCGAGGGGCCCGCGAGGCGGCGTCGTCCCCTTGCGGGCCCAGCACGGTGGGCTCGTCCTCCTGCGGGCTCATGCGTACAGCTCCTTCGCGATGATCGTGCGCTGGACCTCGGTCGCGCCCTCGTAGATGCGGGGCGCGCGGACCTCGCGGTAGAGGTGTTCGAGGAGGTGACCGCGGCGGAGCGCTCGGGCGCCGTGCAGCTGGACCGCGGAGTCCACGACGAACTGGGCCGTCTCGGTGGCGAAGAGCTTGGCCATGGCGGAACTCTTCGGCACGTCCGGTTCGTTCCTGTCGTACGCGGACGCCGCCGCGTACACGAGCAGCCGGGCCGCCTCCGTGCGGGTGGCCATCTCGGCGACCAGGTGGGACACGGACTGGAGGTCTTTCAGCGGGCCGCCGAAGGCCGTGCGTCCCGCGGTGTGCGCGAGGGTCGCGTCGAGCGCGGCCTGCGCCATGCCGACCGCGAACGCGCCCACGCTCGGCCGGAAGAGGTTGAGGGTGTCCATGGCGACCCGAAATCCCCTGTCGGGTACGCCGATGACGTCCGCCCGGCCGACCCGTACGCCGTCGAGGACCAGCGTCCCGATGGGGTGCGGGGACAGCATGTCGAGCGCGGTCCCGGAGAGCCCGGCCCGGTCGGCGGGCACGAGGAAGGCGGTGATGCCGCGGGCGCCGGCGCCCGGGGTGGTACGGGCGAAGACGGTGTAGAAGTCGGCGTACGGGGCGTTGGAGATCCAGCACTTCTCACCGCTGAGCCGCCAGTCCCCCACGGCGGCGCCGTCGCTTCCGCCTGCGCCGCTCTCGCGAGCACTTCCGCTCCCGTACCGACGTTCCGGTTCGGCCGCGAGGGTGAGTGCCGCCGCGTCCGAGCCCGCTCCCGGCTCGCTCAGGGCGAAGCCCGCGACGGTCCGCCCCGCGCGTACGCCCGGCATCCAGCGGGCGCGCTGTTCGTCGGTGCCCGCGCGGGCGACCGGCGCCGCGCCGAGCCCTTGGAGCGCGAGGGCGGTCTCCGCCTCGGTGCAGCCCCGGGCCAGCGACTCGCGCATCAGGCACAGGTCGAGTGCTCCGGAGGTGAACAGCCGCTCCAGCAGGCCGAGTTCACCCAGGGCCTCGACGAGCGGACGGTTGAGGTGTCCGGCCTCGCCCTGCTCCGCCAGGGGACGCAACTTCTCCCGCGCCAGCGTGCGCAGCGTGTCGCACCACGTCTGTTGTTCCGGCTCCAGCGCGAATCCGGGCATCCGCGGCCCCTCTCAGCTCGCTCACCACGCGTGTTATCGCGGGGCATTGACTGTCGTCACCATCACGATACGCTCGGGAACACCAACGCACCGCAGGATCACCCACCCGTCAGATCGCCAGTCGCACCCCGGACTGCTCGCTGCAAGGGGGCCAATCCCATGGCCATGGAACTGCACCCCTCGGCCCACGCCGACACCTTCCCGCGTGACCATCTGCCGCCCCCCGAACAGTGGCCCGAGCTCCTCTTCGAGCTGCCGGAACTCCAGTACCCGGACCGCCTCAACTGCGGTGCGGAGCTGGTGGACCGCCCTCTTGAGGACTTCCGTTCCGACCGCCCCGCCCTGCGCGTCCCGTCCGGCGAGATCTGGTCGTACGGCGATCTGCGTGAGCACACCGACCAGATCGCGTGCGTCCTGACCGACGACCTGGGCGTCGTCCCCGGCAACCGGGTCCTGTTGCGCGGTCCGACCACCCCCTGGACGGTCGCGTGCTGGCTCGCCGTACTGAAGGCGGGCGCGGTCGTGGTGACCGTACTGGCACAGCAACGGGCCTCGGAGCTGGCCACGATCTGTGAGATCGCGCAGGTGAGCCACGCGCTGTGTGACGTGCGGGCGATGGACGAGCTGGTGAAGGCCGGGGTGCCGGGCCTTCGGATCACCGCGTTCGGCGGGGACGCGCCGGACGACCTGGTGCGGCAGGCGGCGATCAAACCGACGCGGTACGAGGCGGTGGACACCGCGTCGGACGATGTCGCGCTGATCGCGTTCACGTCAGGGACGACAGGCCGGCCCAAGGGCTGCATGCACTTCCACCGGGACGTGCTGGCCGTCGCCGACACCTTCTCGCGCCATGTGCTCAGGCCGGAGCCGGACGACGTGTTCACCGGCAGCCCGCCGCTCGGCTTCACCTTCGGGCTCGGCGGGCTGGTGATCTTTCCGCTGCGGGCCGGTGCCTCGACGCTGCTGCTGGAGCAGTCGGGCCCCGGACAGCTGCTGCCCGCGCTCGCCGAGCACCAGGTGTCGGTGCTGTTCACGGCGCCGACCGCCTACCGGCTGATGCTGGAGGAGCTTGCGTCGCCCGCTGCCGCCTCGGCCTCCACCGGCTACGACCTGAGCGCCCTGCGCCGCTGCGTGTCGGCGGGTGAGAACCTCCCGGCCGCCACCTGGCAGGCCTGGTACGACCGCACCGGGGTACGCATCATCAACGGCATCGGTGCGACCGAGCTGCTGCACATCTTCATCTCGGCTGCGGACGACGAGATCCGTCCGGGGTCCACCGGCCGCCCGGTGCCCGGCTGGCAGGCGCGCGTGCTGGCCGCGGACGGTTCCACGGCGCCGGACGGGGAGCCGGGGCTGCTGGCCGTCCGGGGCCCGGTGGGCTGCCGGTACCTGGCGGACGAGCGTCAGCGGGAGTACGTGCGGGACGGCTGGAACCTGACCGGCGACACCTATGTGCGCGACGCCCAGGGCTACTTCCACTACGTGGCGCGGGCCGACGACATGATCGTCTCGGCCGGGTACAACATCGCGGGGCCCGAGGTGGAGGACACCCTGCTGCGCCACCCCGACGTCACGGAGGCCGCGGTGGTCGGCCTCGCCGACGATCTGCGCGGGCAGGTCGTCACCGCCTACGTGGTGGTACGGGACACCGTGGCGCGCAGCGAGGCCACCGCGGCGCGCCTGCAGGACTTCGTGAAGGCGGAGCTCACGCCGTACAAGTGCCCTCGCGCAGTCGTCTTCCTGGAGGCACTGCCGCGCACGCCCACGGGAAAACTCCAGCGGTTCCGTCTGCGCAGCCCCGGGAACGTACAGTGATCACGTGGCTGACCTGCACACTCCCCGTTCTCTGATCATCACGCTGTACGGCGCGTACGGGCGCCGCGGTGCGTCCTGGCCGGGCGGCCCCAAGAACGGAGTCGGCGGTGGCGACCGGCCGATCCCCGTGTCGGCGCTCGTCCGGCTGCTCGCGGCCGTCGGCGTCGACGCGCCGTCCGTGCGCTCGGCGGTGTCGCGCCTCAAGCGGCGCGGGCTGCTGGTGTCCGCGCGCACGGCGGACGGCGCGGCCGGGTACGCGCTGTCCGACGACGCCCGCCAGCTCCTGGACGACGGCGACCGCCGTATCTACGGGCGTGCGCAACCGCGTCTGTCGGACGGCTGGGTGCTGGCCGTGTTCTCCGTGCCGGAGGCCGAGCGGGCCAAGCGGCACCTGTTGCGCTCACGGCTGTCCCGGCTCGGCTTCGGGACGGCGGCGCCCGGTGTGTGGATCGCGCCGGGTGGCCTGTACGAAGAGACCCGGCACACCCTGGACCGGCTCCAACTGGCTCCCTACGTCGATCTCTTCAGGGGCGACCACCTGGGGTTCGCGGCGACGGCCGAAGCGGTGGCGCGCTGGTGGGACCTGCCGGGGATCGCCGCGCAGCACGAGGACTTCCTGGCCAGGCACGAGCCGGTGCTGCGGGAGTGGGAGACACGGCCGGCGGCCGACGGTACGGCCGGCGAGCGGGCGTACCGGGACTATCTGCTGGCACTGGACTCCTGGCGCCGGCTGCCGTACGCGGACCCGGGGCTGCCCGTCGAGCTGCTGCCCGACGACTGGCCCGGCGGCCGCTCGGCGGAGGTCTTCGCGCAGTTGCACGCGCGCCTGCGGGACGCCGGCTCCGCGTTCGTACGGCCCGACGCCCTTGTGCGGCCGTAGGCACCGGGCTCCTCAGCGTGAACTGCCCAGGCGCAGGCGGGGTTTGGGGCCGTCGGTGCGGCCGGTAGGCGGCTTGCGGCTGCCGGCGGCGTACGGCAGCGGCCAGGGGGCGCCGGGGCCCGAATAGCTCTGTTCCGCGGCGGCGTGCAGTGTCCAGTGCGGGTCGTAGAGGTGCGGTCTGGCCAGGGCGCAGAGGTCGGCCCGCCCCGCCAGCAGAAGGGAGTTGACGTCGTCCCAGGAGGAGATCGCGCCGACGGTGATGACGGGGACGCCGAGGGCGTTACGGATCCGGTCGGCGTAGGGGGTCTGGTAGGAGCGGCCGTATTCGGGGGCCTCGTCGGGGACGACCTGGCCTGTGGAGACGTCGATGGCGTCGGCGCCGTGCGCGACGAAGGCACGGGCGATCTCGACGGCCTCCTCCTCGGAGGTGCCGCCCGGCGCCCAGTCGGTGGCGGAGATGCGGACGGTCATGGGTTTGTCGTCGGGCCAGATGCCCCGGACCGCGTCGAAGACTTCGAGGGGAAAGCGCAGGCGGCGGGCGAGGGTTCCGCCGTAGGAGTCGGTCCGGCGGTTGGTGAGGGGGGAGAGGAAGCCGGAGAGCAGATAGCCGTGGGCGCAGTGGAGTTCGAGGAGGTCGAAGCCGCAGCGGGCGGCGCGCCAGGCGGAGGCGGCGAACTGCTCGCGGACGTCGGTCAGCCCTGTCCGGTCGAGCTCGGCCGGGACCTGGTTGACGCCGGGCCGGTAGGGCAGCGGGGAGGCGGCGGCGAGGGGCCAGTTGCCGGCGTCGAGCGGCTGGTCGATGCCGTCCCACATCAGCCTGGTGGAACCCTTGCGGCCGGAGTGGCCGAGCTGCACCCCGATCGCGGTGCCCGGGGACTGCCGGTGCACGAAGTCGGTGATCCGCCGCCAGGCGGTGGCCTGTTCCGGGCTGTAGAGGCCGGTGCAGCCGGGCGTGATGCGGCCCTCGGGGCTGACACACACCATCTCGGTCATGACGAGTCCGGCGCCGCCCAGGGCGCGGGCGCCGAGGTGCACGAGGTGGAGGTCGGCGGGGAGGCCGTCCCGCGCGGAGTACATGTCCATCGGGGAGACGACGACGCGGTTGCGCAGTTCGAGGCCGCGCAGCCGGAAGGGGGTGAACATCGGGGGCGTGTCGGGGGGACAGCCGAAGTCGCGCTCGACGGACTCGGTGAAGACGCTGTCGCGCAGCCTCAGGTTGTCGTGGGTGACACGGCGGCTGCGGGTGAGGAGGTTGAAGGCGAACTGGTGCGGCGGCTGGTCGAGGTAGCCGGCCAGGTCCTCGAACCAGCGCAGGCTGGCGGCGGCGGCACGCTGGGTGGACTCGACGACCGGTCGGCGTTCGCGCTCGTACGCGTCGAGTGCGGATCGCAGGTCGGGCTGCTCCTCGATGCTGGCGGCGAGTGCGAGGGCGTCCTCGACGGCGAGCTTGGTGCCGGAGCCGATGGAGAAGTGCGCGGTGTGCGCGGCGTCCCCCAGCAGCACGGTGTTGCCGTGCGACCAACGGGCGTTGACGACGGTGCGAAAGGCCGTCCAGGAGGAGTTGTTGCCCTTGAGGGGGCGGCCTCCGAGGGCGTGGGTGAAGATCTTCGCGCAGCGTTCGACGGACTGCGCCTCGTCGCAGCTGTCGAAGCCGGCGGCCCGCCAGACCTCTTCGCGCATCTCGACGATGACGGTCGACGCGTCCTGGGCGTAGGGGTAGCCGTGGAGTTGCATGACGCCGTGCTCGGTCTCGGCGATCTCGAAGCGGAAGGAGTCGAAGGCGAAGTCAGCCGCCAGCCAGATGTAGCGGCAGCGGTGGGAGGTGACGCGGGGGGCGAAGACGTCCGCGTGGGCCTGCCGGGTGAGGCTGTGCACTCCGTCGGCGGCGATCACCAGGTCGTACGCGGCGGAGAGTTCGGCGGCGGGCGGGGCTTCGGTGCGGACCCGGAGGCCGACGCCCAGCGCGTGGCATCGGGCGTGCAGGATCTCCAGGAGCCTGCGGCGGCCGAGGGCGGCGAAGCCGTGGCCGCCGGAGGTGAGCCGGCTTCCCCGGTGCACGACGTCGATGTCGTCCCAGCGGACGAATTCGGCGGTCAGCGCCCGGTAGACCTCGGGATCGGCGTGCTCGATGCCGCCGAGGGTCTCGTCGGACAGGACGACGCCGAATCCGAAGGTGTCCTCGGGAGCGCCGCGCTCCCAGACGGTGACCTCGCGGTCCGGGCCGAGCCGCTTGAGCAGGGCAGCGGCATACAGCCCGCCGGGACCCCCGCCGACGACGGCGACACGTAGGGGCGTGGGCGGCACGTGGGGCTCGGGGGCCGCAGAAGGTACGGGTGGCGTGGGGGCCGCGGAAGGTATGGGGGGCTCGGGGGCCGCGGAAGGTATTGGGGGCTCGGGGGCCGTGGGCGGTATGGGGGGCGTGGCGGGCATGGTCACCGCCCCTGCCAGTTCGGTGGCCGTTTCTCGGTGAAGGCGGCGTGGAACTCCGCGTAGTCGTCGCCGTTCATCAGCAGTGCCTGGGTGGCTGCGTCCAGCTCCACGGCGGCGGCCAGCGGCATGTCGAGTTCGGCGGTCAGCAGCGCCTTCGTCTGGGCGTGGGCGAGGGCGGGGCCATCGGCCAGCCGGCGGGCGAGGGCGGCGGCCCGGCTGTCGGCCTCGCCCTCCTCGGTCAGCTCGCTGATCAGACCGATCCGTTCGGCCTCCGGGGCCCGGACCGCATCTCCCAGCATCAGCAGCCGGGTGGCGTGCCCGAGGCCGACGACCCGCGGCAGCAGGTACGCCGCCCCCATGTCGCCGCCGGACAGCCCGACCCGGGTGAAGAGGAAGGCGAACCGGGCGCTCGGGTCCGCGACCCGGAAGTCCGCCGCGAGCGCGAGTACGGCGCCCGCCCCCGCCGCCACCCCGTGCACCGCGGCGATCACCGGGAAGGGGCACTCGCGCAGTGCCCGTACCACCTGCCCGGTCATCCGGTTGAAGTCGAGCAGCTGCGCGGTGTCCATGCCCAGGGTGGCGCCGATGATGTCGTCGACGTCCCCGCCCGAACAGAACCCGCGCCCCTCACCGGCCAGCACCAGGGCGCGCACGGACCGCTCCCTGGCCAGCTCGGCCAGAAGATCACGCAGGTCTGCGTAGGCACCGAAGGTGAGCGCGTTGAGCTTCTCGGGCCGGGCGAGGGTGACGGTCGCGACCCCGTCGTCCAGGGTCAGCCGCAGGTGGTGCCACTTCTCGGTGCGCGGTGCGGAGCTGAGGAACGGGCTCATGGGACGCGGCCTCCCGATGCCGATGCCAGTCCCCCGAAGCTATCACCGGTCTGTGACTCCCGTCACGAGTACGCGATAGAGCGTCACGAAGACGCGACAGACCAGCACGAGCACGCGACAGACCGTCCCGAGCACGCGACAGCGCGCTCGGCCGCCCGGGGCCCGCCCGTCCGCACCGGGCCGTGTCCGGTGGCCGACAGACCGTAGGTCCCCGCGAAGTGTGGCGCAGGTCCCTCCGGAATCCGGCGAGGGACCCTCGTGCCGCGGCGTTTCGCTTCGTACCGTTGAAAGCAGGAACTCCGTCCCTCGATCGGACCCGCTTTGTCTCCTGAAGGACCCACCTCCTGGCGCATCGAACTGCCGCACTCACCGGCCGCGGTGCCGCTGGCGCGCGCACTGATCCGTACGGCACTGGCCGACCTGGACGCCCCGGCGGCTGACAGCGACACCGCCGAGCTGCTGACCGCGGAGCTGGTCGCGAACGCCGTGGAGCACACCGGCGGCTCCGCCCCCATAGAGCTGGTGGTGGAGCTGCTGCCGACCGGCTGCCAGGTCGAGGTGCACGACAGCGACCCGGGGCCGCCCGGCGACCTGGACTCCTCGGCGGCCGACCGGCACCCCGACCCCTGGCAGGAACACGGCCGCGGCCTGCTGCTGATCCGCACGCTCAGTTCGGACTGCGGGCACCGGCGGACCGACTCGGGCAAGGCGGTCTGGTTCAGGCTCCCGGCGTCGCGCTGACCTCGCGGTCGCCCAGCCGGGAGTGGCGGCGCCCGTAGAGCGCGTACACCACCGCCCCGACGGCGAGGAAGACGGCGAACTGGACCCAGGTCCGCCAGCCGGTCCCGTAGATCAGGTACAGGCAGAAGAGCACGCCCAGGGCCGGGAGCACGGGGAACAGCGGCACCCGGAAGGAGCGCTGGAGGTCCGGGTTGCGGCGGCGCAGTGCGATCACCGCGACGTTGACCACGGCCATCACGGCGAGAGTGCCGATGGTCGTCAGATTCATGACGACGTCGAGCGGGACGACGGCGGCCGGGACGGCGAACACGCAGGCGACGATCCAGGTGTTGGCAACCGGCGTCGACGTCTTGGGTGACACCCGCTCGAAGACGCGCGGGACGAGTCCGTCGCGGGACATCGACATCAGGATGCGGGTCTGGCCGTACATCACCGCGAGGACGACGGACGCGATGGCGACGACAGCCCCGAAGGCGATGATGCCGCCGCCGAGCGTGGAGTCCGTGACCTGGTTGACGATCAGGGAGAGCGCGGCGGGCTTGGCGGCGACGTCGTCGGCGGACATCGCGCCGATGGCGGCGATCGCGACCAGACAGTAGAGCAGGGTGACCACTCCGATGCAGATCATGATCGCGATGGGGATGTTCCTGCGCGGGTTCTTCACCTCTTCACCGGCCGTGGTGATCGCGTCGAAGCCGATGTACGAGAAGAAGGCGACCGACGCGCCGGACGTGACGCCCATCAGGCCGTGCGAGGCGAACGGCGACAGGTTGCCGGACTCGAAGGCGGTGAAGGCGATCGCGCAGAACAGGACCAGCACGGCGATCTTCACCACGGCCATCACCGCGGTGGCACGTGCGCTCTCCCGGATGCCCCGCACCAGCAGCAGCGCGGCCAGCATCGTCACGACCACGGCCGGGATGTTGACGATGCCCCCGTCGCCCGGCGGGTTGGAGAGCGCGGCGGGCAGCTGCCAGCCGATCAGGCTGTTCAGCAGCTCGTTGAGGTACTGCCCCCAGCCGACGGCCACCGCGGAGACCGAGATGCCGTACTCCAGCAGCAGGCACCAGCCCACCAGGAAGGCGACGCGCTCGCCGAGGGTGGCGTACGCGAAGGAGTACGAGCTGCCGGAGACCGGGATCGCACCGCCCAGCTCGGCGAAGGAGAACGCGGTGAAGACGCAGGTGATCGCGGCGAGCACGAACGAGACGACGACCGCGGGGCCCGCCTCGGCGACACTGTCGGACAGCCCCACGAAGATGCCGGTGCCCACGATGGCGCCGACCCCGAAACACACCAGCTGAAAGAGCCCCATGGTGCGCTTCAGGCCATGGCCCTCCAGGTCAGCGCCGGATTCGGCGACGAGCAGGTCGGGGGACTTGATGCGTTGCATGCGGGGTGGTTCTCATTCCTGATGCCTGTGTACACAGAGAGAATGGGGTCCGGGCAGTAGAGCCCGAACCCCATCAAGCACCGCGATGGTAACCAACGCATCGCATATTCACCCAATCGGGCGCATTGCTATTCCCCGCCCGCCTGTTCTCCGCCCGCCGGAGTGGCCAGCGTCGCCACCAGAACCGCCTTGATCGTGTGCAGCCGGTTCTCCGCCTCGTCGAAGACGATCGAGTGCGCGGACTCGAAGACCTCGTCGGTGACCTCCAGGGAAGTCAGCCCGTACTGCTCGTGGATCTCCTGGCCGATCTTGGTGCCGAGGTCGTGGAAGGCCGGCAGGCAGTGCATGAACTTCACGTCCGGGTTGCCGGTGGCTCGCAGTACGTCCATCGTCACGGCGTACGGACCCAGTGCCTTGATGCGCTCGGCCCACACCTCCTTGGGCTCCCCCATCGACACCCAGACGTCGGTGGCGACGAAATCGGCGCCGCGCACGCCCTCCTCGACCTCCTCGGTGAGCGAGATCCTCGCACCGCTCCCCTCGGCGAGCGCGCGCGCCTGCGCGACGACCTCCGCCGCCGGCCAGTAGGCGCGCGGAGCGACGATCCGCACGTCCATCCCGAGCAGCGCGCCGGTCACCAGGTAGGAGTTGCCCATGTTGAGGCGGGCGTCGCCGAGATAGGCGAAGGCGATCCGCTCCAGGGGCTTGTCGCTGTGCTCGGTCATGGTGAGCACGTCGGCGAGCATCTGGGTGGGGTGCCAGTCGTCGGTCAGCCCGTTGAAGACCGGCACCCCCGCCTGCGCCGCGAGCTCCTCGACCGTGGCCTGTGCGTCGCCCCGGTACTCGATCCCGTCGAACATCCGGCCGAGCACCCGCGCGGTGTCCTTCGGCGACTCCTTGTGCCCGATCTGCGAGCCGGTCGGGTCGAGGTAGGTGGTCGATGCACCTTGGTCGGCCGCCGCCACCTCGAACGCGCAGCGCGTCCGGGTCGACGTCTTCTCGAAGATCAGCGCGATGTTCCTGCCGCGCAGCCACTGCACCTCGGAACCGGCCTTCTTCGCGGCCTTGAGCTCCGCGGCGAGCTCGACCAGGCCGCGGAACTCGGCTGCGGAGAAGTCGCTCTCCTTGAGGAAGTGACGGCCCTTCAGGGAGTGACGGCCTTCGAGAAATGACGCCATGGGACGCTCCGGATGCGACTAGGTCACTGCGCGAACAGTGAAACTGTATGCGTAAGAGCGCATCACTATACGGCCTCGCGTTCGATCGGACAGCTCATGCACCGAGGCCCGCCCCGCCCCCGGCCCAGCTCGCTGCCCCTGATCTCGATCACCTCGATGCCCTCCTTGCGCAGATGGGTGTTGGTCGTCACATTTCTCTCGTACGCCACGACCACCCCGGGCTCGACCGCGAGAACGTTGCAGCCGTCGTCCCACTGCTCCCGCTGCGCCGCATGGACGTCCTGGGTGGCGGTCAGCACCCGGACGGAGTCGAGGCCGAGCGCGGCGGCGATCGCACGGTGCATGTGCTCGGGCGGGTGGTCGGTGACCTTGAGCTCGTTGCCGCCCACACCGGGTTCGATCGTGTACGAGCGGAGCATCCCGAGTCCCGCGTACTGGGTGAAGGTGTCGCCGTCGACCATCGTCATCACGGTGTCGAGGTGCATGAAGGCCCGCCGCTTCGGCATGTCGAGGGCGACGATGGTCCGCGCCGACCCCGCCGCGAACATGCCCCTGGCCAGCATTTCCACGGCCTGCGGGGTGGTGCGCTCGCTCATCCCGATCAGCACCGCCCCGTTGCCGATGACCAGGACGTCGCCGCCCTCGATGGTGGAGGGGTAGTCGCTCTGCCCCTGCGACCAGGTGTGGAACCCGCCCGCCTCCGGCCCCGTGAACAGCGGGTGGTGCTTGTAGATCGCCTCGAAGTGCACGGTCTCACGCTGTCTGGCCGGCCAGCGCATCGCGTTGATGGACACCCCGTCGTAGATCCACGCCGAGGTGTCCCGGGTGAAGAGGTGGTTGGGCAGCGGCCCGAGCAGGAAGTCGTCCAGGTCCATGGCGTGGAAGCGGACCGAGGTCGGCTCGGGGTGCCGCTCCAGGTACTCCCGCTTGGTCATGCCGCCCACCAGCGCCTCGCACAGCTCTGCCGCGGACAGCTCGTCGAAGGCGGCCCGCAGGTGGTCGGTGGCGAGCGGCCCGTACTCCTTCTCGTCGAAGACCCGGTCCAGCACGAGGCGTCTGGCGTCGAGGAGCTCCAGCGCCTCGGTCAGCAGGTCGCCGAAGAGGTGCACCTCCACGCCCCGGTCGCGCAGCACGTCCGCGAACCCGTCGTGCTCCTGGCGCGCCCTGCGCACCCACAGCACGTCGTCGAAGAGCAGCGCGTCCTTGTTGCTGGGCGTGAGCCGTTTCAGCTCCAGGTCGGGGCGGTGGAGGATGACGCGGCGCAGCCGCCCGGTCTCGGAGTCGACATGGAATCCCATGGCCCCCATCCTGGCCGAGACCGGCGGCCCACGCCCTGCTGATGACCGGGAGAGCGGCTTCAGAGGGCCACCGCGACCACCACGGCCAGCAGCAGGAGGAACAGCGCCACGAGGACGCCTGCCAGGAGGAGGACGTACCGGATGCGGCGTTCGTAGCCCTCCTCGTGGGGGGTGGGGGGCGGGTCGGTGCTCGGGGCGGCGGAGGGCGCGGCGGATGCGGCAGAGGCGTGCGTGGCGGGCGCGGGAGCCGGCCGTGCTGCTCCGTCCGGGCCTGGGCCTGGCCTTTCGGGTACGGAGGGCCGCGCCGCCGACGCGTGCGGAACGCCCTCCCGGGGTGGTCGGTCAGGACCCGAGGACCGGCGGCCACGGGGCTCTCGGCCCCTGGTCAACAGCGCCCGCCAGACCTCCTCGCGCAGGCCGGGCAGTTCGCCCTCCTCCAGGATCTGCCGCACCGCGGCCCTGGCGGCGGGGTCGGGGCCGGTACGCAGCTCGGGCAGCAGCGCCGTCAGCCGCGCGCTCGTCCCGTCCTGTGCCGCGAGCGGCCGGACCGCCCAGCGGTAGAGGGCGGCGGCGTTGGCGGCCCGCGTTTCCTCTCCCGGGAAGGTGCCGGCCCGGCCGTGCCAGCGCGGCAGGAACAGTTCCGCGTCCAGCACGGCCTCGCAGAGCCGACGGCGGGTGGACTCCTTCCAGTGCGGCCAGCGCCCGGCGGCCTCCGTCACCAGGAGCGTCGTCGCCGGGTAGCTGAGCTCCTCGCCCAGCGCGTCGACCAGGTCGGTGTCCGCGGCATCGGGCAGGTCGGCGGCCACCTGCTCGCGCGCCGAGTCGGGGGAGCGTTCGTCGAGCGAACCGAGCTTGGCGAGCAGGTCGCCGTAGGTCAGGGGCGACTTGCGGCGCCAGACCGGCCGGGCCCGCCGGACCCCGGAGGGGCCGGGCCAGTGGGCCCCTGTGCCGGGCGCGGCGGTGTCGGGGCCGGACGGGGGCTCGGACGGCCGGGCGGATTGCCGCGAGGGCTCGGGCGGCCGGGCGGGCGGGGGCGGAACCGCCGAGGGCGGGGCGGCCGAGGGCGGGGCGGCCGACGGCGGTGCGGAGGCTGTGGGCGCGGGAGCCGGGGGTGCGGAGCCGGTGGGTACGGGAGCCGTCGGCCCGGGGCCCGTTGGCGCGGGACCCCGCGGTGCAGGGGGCGTGGCCGCGGGAGCCGGCGGTGTGGAAGCCAGCTGCGTGGCCCGCTCGGGGGCGGCGGGCGGCGGGGCCGTCGGAAACGCGGCGGCCGGGCGGGCGGGGCGGTCCCGGCGCAGTTTGCGTTCCCGTTCGAGGTGGAGTTCGTGGTCCAGGCCGGCGGTCGGCGGGCGGTTCTGGCCGCGGGACTGTTGCCGTTCGCGCTCCCGGGCGCGCTCGCGTGCCCGGTCCTGTTCCTGCTGGAGTTGTTCCTGCTGGAGTTCTTGTTCCCGTTGGAGTGCCCGCTCCTGCCTGCGCCGGTCGTCCCGCTGCCGCTGGAACTCCTCGTGCGCCTGGTTCTGTTGGTGTTCCAGTTCGCCGAGGGCGCGTTCCGCGGTCCGGTGCATGAGCTCGGCGTCCAAGGGCGCCGAGCCGGACGGTTCGACGGCGTGTCCGAGCGCGTCCGCGACCTCGAACATGCGGGACTGCCTGCCGACCCGGGCCAGATAGTGCCGCACCAGGTGGACCGCGAGTTCCTCCGCCCGGTCGCCCCGCCGTTCGTCCGGGTCCACCCGGGTGCGCTGGATGTCCGGCGCCGCCGACCCCGGCCAGCGCCGTACGAAGGCGAACCGGATGAGCGTGGACTCGGCGGTGTCCCGGGTCGCGTAGGTCCAGCGGTCCGGGACGATGCCGCTGAAGATCCCGTACAGGCCCATCATGGTGCGGCAGGCGCTGCGCCCGCCGTCCCGGTCCAGCAGCATCTGCACCCGCCGGGGGTGCCGGATCAGTTCCGCCGTGGCGGCGATCAGGGGGCGGGCCGAGCCGGGTCCGCTGCCGTCGACCTCGTCGACCAGTTCGGCGTAACCCCGCAGCGCGGAGTCGCGCAGCGCCTGCCCGGGGACCAGCGGCAGCTCCCCTTGGACCTCCCCCCAGTCCACGTCGCCGAAGAAGTCGTCCGCCCAGGCCCAGCTGTCGAGACCGATGCAGGTGTCCGGGTCGAGGACCTGCGCGGGGCCGATGAGGGCGTGACAGAGCGTGCCGGGCCGTCCGCCGGGGTCGCGGTGCGGGGTGCGGCGCAGCAGCATGGCATCGCCCTGGCCGTGCTGCTCCAGCCGTACCAGACCTGAGGCGTCCGGGCCGTCGGAGGCCTGGAAGTTGCCCCGCAGCAGCGGGGCCACACTGCTGCGGAAGAGGTCCTGCACCTGGCTGCGCGCGCAGGACCAGGCGACCGGGCCGAAGCCGGTGTTGCCCGACCTGTTGGCCGCGTCCCAGCGGAAGACGATCTGCTCGACCGCGTCCTGGGGCCGCCCGTCGCGCCCTCTGCTCACCGTGCCCCCCATCAGACTCCCACCTCTTCCCGGTCGGCGCCGGGCAGCAGCCCGCACATCGCGAACACGGACAGCAGCGGGGTGAGGACCCGCTGGGGCCGCACCCCGTGCGGGAACGCCGCGTCCCGCTCCTGTCCCCCGGTCGCCGCCACGAAGTGCAGCGTGCACCGCCCGCAGTCGTCGAACGGCTTCAACCAGGCCCGGCTGCCGTGGTGCTGGACGAACGCGTACGCGTCCCTGCTCTCCTCGCGCACCCTGCCCACGTCGAAACGGCCGTCCTGCGGCCGGTTCAGCCAGCGGTCCACGGCCGGGTCGAACCGCACGAGGTCGCTCTTGTTGACCGCGACCGTCGCGGCGGCGTCCACGTAACGGCCGTTCCTGGGAATGCGGTTGAGGACGGTGGTGAACGCCTCGTCGCCCAGGTCGCGCTGGTGGATCCCGACCCGTTCGCGCACCGGGTCCAGCGAGGCCAGGCGAAGCGCCCGCAGCGGATCGAGTACGAAGATGAACGCGCCGACCTCGCCGAGGAAGCGGGTCACCTCGTTGTCCTGCGCCAGGTCCTCGCCGGCGAGGTCGAAGAAGAGGACGGGGCGGGTGGCGCCGTGCCCGGAGACCAGCAGTCCGTCCGCGAAGTCCGCGAACGGCTCCTGGTTGGTGCCGTCGAGCATCTCCCCCTGGTGCAGCCGCTGGACCTTCTCCTGGAGGAACTCCCGGTGCCAGTCGGGGTTCAACGGCAGGCAGGTCAGTCCGTACGGTTCCAGTCCGCCCTGCTCGATCTCGCCGAGCATCGCGGCCAGCAGATGGGTCTTGCCCGCGGCGGAGCTGCCGACCATTGCGACGGTGAGCGGCTCGCCGTGGGTGAGGTAGGGCACGGGCAGGTAGTGGGGCCGGTTGCCGGGGGCGTGCGGGCACTTCTGGAAGGCGTGCCGCAGGGCTTCCGTCCGGTGCATCGGGCGGCGCTCGGCGGCGAGGTCGAGGGGCTTGTACTCCTTCTTGGCGTTACGTGCGAAGAGCCGGCCCTCGTCGTAGAGGACGGGGAGCCGGCAGTGTGGGCAGAGCGGGGGGCGCGGGACGGCGGCCTGCCCGGGGGCGAGGTCCGGTCCCGGCCCGGCTCCCGCTCCGACGTCCGGCGCCGGCTGCGCCGCTGCTTCGGCCCCCGGCGCCGCGGAGGGGCGGCGGGGGGTGCCGGTGGCGAACCAGTCACGCAAGGACCGGCGGCCGGTCCGTGGCCTCTCGTACTCGTAACCGAGGGGCTGATCCCGCCCGTTGACACTGTCGAAGCCGAGATACTGATCCTCCCCGTTGAAGCCGCCGAAGCCGTCAGGACCGCCCGGTCCGTGCGGGCCGTCAGGACCGCCCGGTGCGCGGGGTCCGTTGGGGCCGCCGCTGCCGCCGTTCGCGCCGGACGCGCCGTGGTACGCGGGTTCGGCGACGCCTCTGGCCTGCCTCTTCGCCGCCGTACGGGAGTCGAAGTCGGAGCGGGCGCGCAGCAGCGGGTCGCTGTGCTTGGGGGCGGCGGCGAGTGGGTCTGGGGCGCCGAGCAGCCGCAACAGGCTTGCCGCGGGCGGCCGGTCGGCGGCCAGTGACGCGAAGGCGCCGCTGCTGGTGAGGGCGGCGAGCTGGCGGTAGTCGGCGAGGTCGGCGGGCGGGCCCGCGCCGTTTCCGGGCCGCCCCGAGAGCAGGGTGTACGAGAGCTGGGCGACGGACCACACGTCGTCGCGCTCGTCGGTCTCGCCCTGGCCCGCGCGCTGTTCGGGTGAGGCCCACGGCCCGGCGCCGAAGGCGTCCCGGGGGGCACCCGCGCGCGCCGCGCAGTACGGCTCGGTCAGCTGCACCCTGGCGCCGTCCCAGCGGACGGTGTGCGGGGTCAGCGACCGGTGCACCAGCCCGGCCGCCCCCAACAGCCTTATCGCCAGCACGAGTTGTCCGATGACATTGCGCTGGGCCTGGATGCCGAGCGTCCCCAGGAGACCTGCGAGCGGGCCACCGGCGGGTTGCCGGTAGAGGACGAAGGGCTCCGCGACCTCCAGGTTGAATCCGACCAGCCGGGTGAAGATCTCGCCGTACTCCTCCTCCCCGTAACTGCGCTCGACGGTCATCGCGGCGGCGATCTCGCGCTCCAGCGCGTCGTACGCGGACCGGCTGCCCCTCGCGGAGAGCGGCAGCCGGTGCTGGACCACCTGCCACCCCCGGCCCAGGCTCGCGTCACGGGTCAGCATGCCCGCCCTGCCCTGCGCCCTGCGGTCCGCTCCGAACCCGGCCGCGAAGCGGACGGAGTCCCCCTTGGGCAGGAAGAACTCCAGCTCTTCGACCGGCAGTACCCCTGTCATGCGAATTCGCCCTCCGCTTCCGGTTCCGGTCCGTCGTACGACCGCACCGTGCGGACGCCCCCTGCGCGCAGCGGCACCAGGCCGAGCACTCCCGCCCGCCGCCCGCCGGGCGTCCACACCACGTCGTCGGTGGCCCCCCGCCAGCCGTCCGGGTCCACCGCCTCCGCGCCCCGGCGGGCGGCCTCGGGCGCGAACCGCACCCGGCGTTCCGCCCCCGGGTCCTTGGACAGCATCCGCCGGTGTTCGGCGGCGCACAGCCGTACCGTCCGGTCGGCGAAGCCCTCGGTGCCGAGCGCTTCGGCCGTACGGTCGCCGGGCACGCCGAGCAGCAGCGCGACGGCCGGCCTGCTCCCGGAGGCGCCGGAAGCCCCGGTGGCGCGGACGAAGGAAGGCGGCGCCGCGGCGGCGTCCCGGCACAGGGCCGCGTGCTCCTGGCCGAGCAACTCGTGCACCCTCGGTTCGACCCGAAGTCGCGCAGCGGCTTCCGGGTCGCGCTCGACCGTCGCCCAGCAGGTGCCGAGCAGCTGGGTGATCCCGTCCGCGAGGTCCGACACCAGGGTGGGGACCAGCGCGGCGCCGCCCTCCCCGGTCTCGCGCGACAGCCAGGGAGGTACCACGGCTCCACCCAACGGCCCTTCGGGAATGGAGGGTTGATCGATATCGCCACCGAGGTGGTACGGCACGACAGTCTCGGCCTCCGGAGCCGCGGGCCGGGGCGGCGGGAGGAGGTCGTCGAAGGCGCCGTCGCCGGGCTCGGCCTCCACCGCGTCACTCCAGGTGTCCCAACTCCACGACGAGGCACCTGAGTTCGTGTCCTCGGAAACCCCGGCTCCGAGGTCGGGCGGCCTCGTGGTACCCCCCACGTCAGGGATGCGGACAGCGTGGTCCGCAGTCTCGTACTCGTAGCCGTGGCCGGAACCCCGCGGGGCGGGGGCCGGCACCTCGTACGTCTCCACGTTCACCGCCACCCGCCGCAGCAGCGCGGCAACCGCGCGTGCGCCGTCCGAGCAGTGGTAGCGGGCGTCGGCGAACAGCCAGTCGTGCACCGCGGTCTCGGCGACCAGGTCGTCGATCTCCCGCAAGCACCGCACGGCCTCGTCCACGCGCATCTCCGCCCACCACGCCTCCACCGCCCGCGTCCAGTCACGCACCGAGAGCGAAGCGGACAGGGCCATCGTCAGCACCAGCGCCGCCGGACCCAACCAGCTTGGTACGCCGACGAGTTGCCCCACAAGACCACCTGCCACGCCACCGGCCACCCCGGCGACGACCCGGCCGGCCCAGCCCGTGTCCCCGCCGCCGTCCAGTCGTCCGTCGGGCGAGCGGCTGGGCCTGCGCCTGAGCATCAGCAGGGCGGGCAGCGCCATCGCGACGCCCGCCGACGGGCCGACCAGCCAGCCGAGCGACGGCCACAGACCGGCGACGAAGGCCAGGAGGAAGGCGAGGGAGAAGTCCGTCGGACGCGGGCGCTCGGCGACCACGAAGAGCGCCGGGGTCGCGAGGCGCCGCAGGTGTTCCCCGGGGCAGATCCGCTTGAGCTCGGTCAGCCTGGCGGCGCTGCCCGCGGGCGCGGACAGGTCGCAGAGCGCGCCGAGCCTGGCCGCCACCGAACGCAGCGGGAGCCCTCTGCCGAGCAGCCGCTCGGTGTAGCCGCGCAGCCCCGGGGCGACGCTCTCCCTGGACACCTCGGTGATCTCGGGAAGCTCGATGCCGCGCCGGGCGAGGCGGCTGCGCTGTTCGGGCAGGAGGCGCAGTCCGTCGCCGTCGGTGAAGGCCCCGCCGACGGCCTCTCTGAAGTCGTGCAGCGCGTCGGCGAGTTCGCGCAGCGGGCCCGGAATGTCCGCCTGCTTGCGCGCGGAGGTGAACAGCCCCGCGGCGGGCCACGTCCTTTCGTAGGCCCCGGTGGCATCGCGCAGCGCGTGCTCGCAGCGGCGGTGCTTCGTCTCGGCGTCCCCGCCCTGCACCAGCCAGGCCCGCTCCCTGATGCTCCTGGGCACCCCGCCGCCGAGCAGCGGGGCCAGCTCGGCGGGTACTGCCTCCGGCGATCCGGTGCCCCCGGCCCCGCCCGTACCCTCAAGGTCCTCGTCGGCGTGGCCGGAGTGACCGGCGGGCGAGGCAGCGGCGACGAGCGCGGGAGCGGGGACCTCCTCGCCCGCCAGGGTGTCCAGCGCCTGCCGCCAGGCCCTGCGCCGCGCGGAGTCGGTGAGGTCGTGTTCGAGGATGCGCACGGAGGGTACGGCGACGCCGTCCCTGACCTGACCGAGCGCGTGCAGCACGGCGTCGAAGACCGCGGGCTCGCACAGCACCTCGGCCAGCGGGCGCAGTACGTCGTCCTCACCCGCGGGCTCTGCGGTGCCCACGGCCCCCGCCGGTGTCTGCGCCTGCCCCGCGAGCGCGTCGAGGACCCACAGCACTCCGGCGTCCGGGGGCCGCAGCGACAGCGGCCGGGCCAGCGGCCGGACCGCCGGCGCGGGGGTTCCGGGACCGTCCTGCGCCGCGCCCTCGGCGGCTCCGACGGCGAGACAGAGGATGCGGGCCGCACCGTGCGCGAAGAGCTGTTCGTAGAGCAGCTGGTTGCGATCGAGTTCGGCGGCGGCGTCCACGACGAGGAACCGCCGGCCGGCCTCCGGGGACCTGACGAGCGCGAGCGCGTCACGCACCGTGCGGGCGCCCTCCCCGGGCGGGGCGCCCGGACCGGTCACGGCCCGCAGATCGAGCCGTACCGCGTGGCCCGGCACCCCGAGGTCCACACTCACCACGACTCCCCCTCCGCCCATTCGTCGGCGGCCGCCTTACGGGACTGCCGGCCGTCGGGGCCGTCGGGGCCGTCGCCGTGCCGGGCCGAGCCGTCGGGGGCCTCCCGTCCGTCTGTCGTGTCCCACGTGCCGGAGTCGTCCGGCCACGCGCGTCCGCCGGTCCGGCCGGGGTCGCCCCGCCCGGTCGGCTCGTCGTCCGGCTCGTCGGGCTCCTCCCGGGACCACTGGGCCTCGTCCGGCGTCCACAGCGGGTCGTCGTCCCAGGCCCCGCCTGCCGTCCGGCGCCCCTGCCACGGACGGTCCGGTCCGGGGTCCCGGCCGTTCGCCCGCCCGTCCGGCTCCGTGGCGGACCACTCCTCGGCCGGCGGACGGCCGTTCGCGGGCCGGTCGCGGGCCGGTTCCCACGTGGCCTGGCCCTGCGCGGGCCGCCCCGACGGCACCCGGCCCGTCCCGTAACGCGCGTACAGCGCACGCAGGTTCGGCCGGGTCGGACGCAGTGCGCCGGGGAAGCGGAGGTCGAGCGCCCCCTGGAGGGTTCGCTCCCAGAAGCCGCGCAGGGGCACCATCCACTCCTCGTCCTGCGCCCCGTACTGCCCCGACAACTCCTCCAGATGTGCGATCTGCTGCGGCGCGACCTCCTCGACGAGGGTGCGGAAGAGTTCCGACGGCGGGACGGGGGTGGTGGTCAGGCCGTGCGGCTGGGCGGCCATCAGCTGGTCGCAGAAGTCCTCGATGATCTGGCCCTCGTCCAGCAGCGCCCACTGTTCGTACGCCCGCAGCAGTCCCGACCAGCTGGAGACCGACTCGTCGAACGCCTCCAGCCGCAGCGTCATGGTCGCCGAGTCACCGTCCTGGAGCCGGATCCGGATGGCGTCCGGGGAGGTGAGGGGGCCGCGCACCTCGACCCGGCCGTTCCACATCGCGCACAGAATGCGGTGCAGGATGCGCCGGCGGTCGTCCTCCGTGCTGGCGAGCCAGTCGTCGCGGTAGCCGAGCCGCTGGCGCCATTGCAGGAAGTCGTCGGTCCCGGCCGCGTCCCTGGACTCCGCCCAGAGCCGCAGCACGTGCCGCACCTCCGAGACGTCGGTCAGGCTCATCCCGCTGCGGAACAGCACCACGGTGATGGCCTGGGTGTCGACCGCCCGGCTCTCCGGCGCCGCCCCGAGGTCGCGGGGCAGGTTCAACTCCTGTCGCAGGAAATGGGAGTTGCGCTCGTTGGTCTCGCTCTGCGGATAGACGATCAGGACCTTCAACGGGCCGCTGCCGTCCGGGGTGAAGCCGACCGGCAGCAGGCTCGCGAGCTGGGAGCGGAACTGCTCCAGCCAGCGCGCGTCGACCGAGGCCTCCGCCTCCTCGTCCCCCGCCGCCGCCTGGAGCAGCACGCCGAGCGAGGGCAGCAGCGGTCGGTCGTTGAGCATGCCGGCCTCGCCGAAGAGGCCCTTGACCCGTCGTTCGACGACCTGCTTGACCTCCTTGACCGCGTCCTTCGGGGAGCGGCGTACGGCGTCCAGCGCGAGCTGCCAGTCGGAGGGCTGTACGAGCTTGTCGAGCAGGCCGGCGGCGTCCTGGTTCTCGGGCAGTCCCTCGTTCTGCCGCAGGCGGTCGAAGACGTCGTCGTAGAAGGCGCCCAGGGTGCCCTGCGGCGGCAGCAGATAGGAGACCCCGGTGCGGTCGTCGCGGTAGAGCTCCTTGCGACGGTCCCTGAAGGACTTGCGTTCGTCCTCCTCGTGCGCCTTCAACGCGCGTACCAGGGCGGTGACTTCCTTGAGCGTACGGGCGAGAGGGGCGCGCCAGCGCAGTTCGTGGTCCTTCCAGCCGCGGTGCCACAGCCGGTTGGCCCGCCACTGGTACCAGCGGTCCTGCTCCTCGATGGCCTCCTGGACGTCCGGGTCGCCCCAGCGGGCCGGGACGATGCCGCCCACGCTCCGTCTGATCCGGGGGACCTGAGGGGCGGAGGGGTTGACCCCGGCCGGTTTCTCGGGGTCGTTCTTGCGGTTGTCGAGCATTCCGGCGAAGCCTGCGGCGGCGGCGCGCTGCGGGTGGTCGGCCAGCCCGAGCAGTACCCGTTCCGCCCTGAACGGGCCGACAAGTCCGAGGAGTTCGCGTGCTCCGGTGCCCGGCTTGAAGTCCTCGACCATGCGCGGCACCTCGCGGTCCAGCTCCCGGTCGAGTCTGCTCAGGCCGTCGTCCATGTCGCCGATGCGGTCGCGCAGGGCCTGGCCGATGTCCTTGGTGCCCTTGGGCAGCGGGTCGGGGGCGGGCACCTCGGGGGCCTCCCGGGTCCAGAGCCTGCCGACGCCGGAGCGCTCGAACATGTCACGGACCCGCTCGGTGCCCTGCTCGTCGGGGCGGGCCGCGCGTTCGCCCATGTCCCGCACGGCCTGGGCGAGGAGCCTGCTGGCGACGATCTCCGCGAGGTCGTCCACCGGCACGGTCAGCGAAGCGGCCAGGCTGGTCGACATGCCGCGGTAGCCGATGCCGGAGCGGGACGGCGTGGAGCGCTCCACGCTCTTGTTGACGAAGCTCGCCGCGAACGACTGGTAGTCGCCCTCGCTGCGGCCGTTCGCGGAGTCGTCGCCGAGTTCGGTGCCGATCAGCGACATCACCATGGCGGTGGCGGATCTGCGCAGGTCCTCCGGTCTGATCCCCGACGGCTTGCTGAACAGGAACGCCGTCTGGACGGTCGAGGAGCGCAGCCGTATCAGCCCCTCCCTGGGGTAGCGCACCGCCATCGACCCGCCCTGTTCGACGTCGCCGAAGTCGGACTGCGCACTGGGCACGTTCTGGTCGTCGACCAGCCGCGAGAGGTCCACCAGGGCGCGCGCCGCGTTGAGTTCGGCGTCCCGGCCACCGCCCGCACCCGGCGGGAAGGCCGACGGCATGACGACGAGGGGGTAGATCTTCACCCCCGGCACCTTGGACTTGCGGAACTCGTGCCCGATCAGGTGGATGAAGTCGTAGAAGATTCCCGCCCCGGTGCCGCCCGCCACCGAGAACGCCACGAAGACGTCGCAGCCACGGATCTGCCGTCCGCCCACGTCCCGCAGGTCGCCCGCCGAGTTGCTGATCGCGCTGATGGCCGCGCGCAACTGGCCGAGCACGGGTTCCAGGCCGCCGCGCAGCGTCGCGAAGAGCGCGGACCTGCCGACGGTGGGCAGCTGCCCCGCCCCGTTGTGCAGCGGTGCGACCCGGGGCTCGCGCTCCTTGGGCGGCAGCCAGCCCTGCGTCTCCTCGTGCAGTGCCACCCGCAGCATCCTGGCAACGTCGGGGGAACTGTCGTGGTCGGCGGGCAGCAGGTCATGGACGACCCTGGAGGTACGGGCGTACGCGGCCGCCTCCGCGCCCTTGGCCTGAAGGTGCGGCAGCTGGTCGAGCTCGGACTCGCTGAAGTCCGCGTAGACGAACTGGAGGCAGTCGGGCAGCTGGAAGCGTTTGCGCCGGTCGTCGACGGCGAGCTTGGTCCCGTCGGGGCCGCACAGCTCGCGGCGCAGCCCGCGTTCCAGCTCGGCGCCGATGCGCCCGCCGGTGCCGCCCAGTCCGACGAAGAGCATGGGCTGGTAGATCTTCATGTCGTCTCTCGTCTCCCCTTGGTGCCTGCGCCCCGGCCCCGGGGCCCCCGGAGTTCGGGACCTCGCGGGCCGGGTTCAGAATGTGCCGGGCCCCGAAGTCGCGGGCCCGGAGATCGGCGGACTCAGAAGTTGGCGTCGTACTGACGGGAGCCGGGCCCCGCACCGGTGCCCGGGTCACCGCCCGCACCCCGACCGCCGCCCTGCGCGGTTCCGGGCGCCCCGTCCGAGGCCCCTGCGCCTGCCCCGCCGCCCGGCCTGCCCGGCCTGAAGGGCCTTCGTGGTGGCCTGCCGGAACCGGGGCCGCCGCCCCGGCCGCCGCGTCCGCCGCGTCCTTCGCCCCCGCCGCGACCATCGCGTCCGTCGCGTCCACCGCGCCCGCCGCTCCCGCCGCGCCCCCGGGAGGAGGCACCGGCAGGTGTGCGGCGGTTGTCGTGGACCAGCAGCTCGATGCCCTCGCCTAGCTCGACCGGCTCGCCGGCCGCCAGGGCGCGTTCACCGCCGCGGTAGGGCCTGACCATGATCACGCCGGCGGTGGTGCGCCGTACCCGGTGCGCGTCCCCACCGCCGCTCACCCGCTTGAGCTTGGGCGCGGCCCCGGCCGCGCTCTCCACGGTGAAGCGGAAGTCCCCGCTGCTCTGCCCCGCCCGTACGGTCAGTTCGTCGACGGACCGACCCTGCCGGAGCAGCTCCAGCCGTACGCCGGTCAGATTGCGCCGCCGCCCGGCCTCCCTGACCCGTACCAGCACGAAGGCGGCCACCGCCAGCACGAGCGCGGCGGCGGCGACCACGGCCCACCACCACCGCTCCCACCAGGTGGGCTCGGCCGCGACGAGGGCGTCGAGGAAGGTGGTGTCCAGGGTGCGCCCGCCGTCGTCCGCGTCGCTGAGCACGATGCCGCCCGCGAGTTCCCCGAGGGGGGCGCCCGCGCCGACGGACACGGTGAACGTGTGGTGCGAACTGCCCGGCTCCACCCGCACCTTGGCGGGCGTGACGGTCAGCCGGGAGCCGGCCGGCTGGTCGGCCAGTCCGAGGGCGAGGGTGTGCGCCACGGTGTCGTTGTTCGTCACGTCCAGGGTCCCTCGCAGGGCGCCCCCCGGGTACACGGTGCTGCGTTCGACCGTGATCCCGCCCTCGACCGGCGCGGCGCCCGAGGCGAGGGCGGTGTGCAGCGGCCGGTGGTCGCCGGTCACTCCCGGGGCCGACATCTCCCCGGTCAGCCGGATGTTGCCGACGGCGCCCGCGGGCACGGCGAGCGTGCCGGTGAAGCGGGCGTCCCCGGCTTTCGCGTCGGGCTTGCTCCCGTCGTCCTTGAGCGTGGTGGTCACCGGCGCGAAGCCCTGCCCGGTGACCTTCACGCCGACCCGGATGCCGGCGAGCTGGTCGCGGTCGGTGATGACGACACCGCGCCTGGTCTGCATCCGCATCTCCACGACGGTCTTCTCACCGGCGCGTGGCGACGACGGGTCGAGGGTGAGCGCGGAGCGGAGCTGTCCCTGCCAGATGGCGCGTACCGCGACGTCCTGGCCGCGGTGCCCCTCGGGGGCGTCGACCTTCACCTTCCACCGTCCCGGCAGCGGGTTCTTCACCCGCAGCGCCTCCACCGGTCCGTCCTGGCCGCTGGCCTCGAAGCTCGACCCGTCGGCCGAACCGCTGGTGGGGACCTTCTTCCCGGTGGGGTCGTAGTACGTGACGGTGACCTTGCGGTCGTGCTTGCTGACGGTGATCGAGCCGTCGGTGGCGATCGGCGGGATGACCACCGAGAGCTCGCCCGGCGGCTTGCCGCGGGTGCCCTCGACGACCTGGGCGCACCGCGCGGCGGCGAAGGTCTCCTGGAGTGCCTTGTCGATCTGCTCGGAATTGTCGACGACACGCATCCGGGGCTTGGCGTCGGGGAGGTCGGCGCAGCCGCCCCGGTAGCCTCCGTTCGCCATCGCGGCGAGCGACCCGCGGTCGATGCTGGCCCCGAAACCGAGCGGCCAGATCTGCACCGACTCCCGCCGTGCGCGGCCGAGTTCGTCGGTGAGCTGCTGGGTGGCGTTGTTCTGCCGGGACACCTTGTCGGCGCCGTACGCGGGGCTGTCACCGACGTCGAGCTTGCCGTCGGTGAGCAGGAACACCACTTTGGGGGTGCCCGGTCTGCCGTCCTCGGTGAGCCGGTTCACGGCCTGCCGGACGGCGGCCGGGAAGTCGGTTCCCGGGCCGGTGCCGTTCTTCTCCCGGTTCCCGAGCTGTTGGACGCAGTCGCTGAGCCTCTGCCGGCCCGCCGCGTCGGACACCGTCAGCCGGCACACCTCGCGCACGGCCGACTCGCCGGCCTTCTCGGAGCTGCCGAAGCCGATCACCGCGGCGCGCGACCGCTCGGATATCTCGCCCTGGACGAGCAGCGCGGCGGCCTCCACCTCCCGGGCCAGGTCCTGCGGGGAGAGGCTCTTGGAGAGGTCCACCACGACGGCGAAGTCGATGGGGTCGGGCCCTTCGACGGCCTGCTGCCCCTTCGGCTGTCCCTTCGACTGGCCCTCCGACTGCCCCTCCGACTGGCCCTTCGACTGCTGCTGCGCCGCCCGTGGCGCGGGTGCCTGGGCGTAGACGTGGGCGTGGGCCTGGTTCTGTGCCGGTGCCGGTGCCAGGGCCTGTGCGGGCAGGGCTGCTCCGCAGAGCGCCAGGAGCAGGAGCCCGAGCCCTGCCGCACGCCACGGCGTCCGGCTCCGTCCGCGCACCTGCCCCCACCGGCCCCCTCCGGGCCGCTGCGACCGCTGAGCCTGCCGGTTGCGCTGTATCCGCTGCGTCCGCTGTCTCTGCTGCGCTTGTTGCGACTGCTGATTCATCGTCCCGTCACCACACCTGGCCGATTACGGAAAGCACCACGCCGAGGGTCAGGAAGCAGACCCCCGCGCGCAGCCAGCGGTACTTGGCCGTGAGTACCGCTCCCAGGACGCTCGCCTCGGCGAGCATCCAGCGCACGACGTCCGCGCCGGACGCGGTCAGCCGCTCCCGCAGCACCTCCGGCGCCACTCCGGCGCTCAGATCACGCAGGAAGGTGACGTCCGCGCCGATGCGGGTACGCGGCAGGACCACGCCGATGAGCATCAGCAGCCCCACCAGCCAGAGCACACCACCGGCCACCACCAGCCCGAGCGCCGCCCCCGGGGGGACGACCGCCCCCTCCCCGGCCCACACCACCGCGAGGAACGCCAGCCCGCCGGACAGCAGCACCGCCGCCTTGGCGTCGGCCCGCCCGATGTCCTCCCGTACGGCATCCAGCAGCCGCTCGGCGACGAACCGGGTGTCCGCGACGGGGACGGACGTGGTGGGTACCGCCGGAGACGGCACGGTGGTCGCTGGGGCCGGCGCCGCCGGAGAAGTCACGGTGGTCGCCGGGGCTGTCGCCGTGCCGGTCTCTTCGCTGCTCATTCCTCGTCCCAGTCGTCGAAGCCGTCGCTCGGCCGGCGGGTCCCGCCGCCCTCGCGGTCGGGATCCCGGTCCCGGTCATGGTCGTAGCGGTCACGCTCCCGTCGTTCCCGTTCCTGCCGCTGTTCCGCCGACGAGGAGACCCGGGTGATTTGATGCACCCGCGGATCCTGGTCGCCCTGCTCCTCGTCGTCCGGGTAAGCGGCGTGACCCCCGTTCGAGCGAGCGTCCAACTCCCTCGGCCTGTGCGGATCTTCGAGAGAGTCCGCACTCGCCCCTTCCCTCAACCAGAACGGCTCCCGCCCCCGTTCGGCCGGTTCCCGCCGATTGCCCCGGCCTTCCAGGGCCCGGTCGTCCCGTCGGCCGCCCCGCTGCGACAGGATCGAGTCCGTCACACCGCCGAGCACCCCGTCCGAGTTCTCGCGCAGGTACTCCAGCACCTCGTACATGTGCTCGCCGATGTCGTGCCGTTCCAGGTTTCCGGTGTCCAGCAACTTGTGGAACAGACCGATGAAGTCGGCCTGGCCCTCACGCCTTTCACGGCGGATCGCCTCACGGATCTCCCACTGCTTGTCCGGATTGGCGGCCATCTGGTAGGCGATCTCGGCCACGTCGCCCTGGCGCAGGAACCGCTGGAGCTCGGCTGCCTGCTCCCGTATCGCCTCGCGCTTGCGCACCGCCTTGATCCGTTCCCGTTCGGCCTCGGCCGCATCGGTGTCCATTGTGAGGATGATGTCGTCCGTGGCCTGGACCCGCTTCTTGACCTCGTCGCTGAGGTCGATGAAGACATGCACGCGCGTCGTCAGCCCGAGGTCCCGGCCCAGGTTGATGCGCCCCGCCTCCACCTCGGCCTTGACCGCGTCGTCGGCGCGGTGCGAATCGGTGAGCCGGAAGCGACGCGAGACGTTGCGTAGCCCTGCCAAGAGCTCGTCCCGCACCAACTCGGCCACGTCCCAGACGTTCTGACGTACCACCAGAAGCGGGTCCTCCACCTCCCAGCGCACCCGCGCCTTCGCGTCGAAGAACGCGGAGTCACCGTTGGCGGGCAGCCTCAGGTCGAACTCGGTGACGTGCACGCCGAGCAGCACCTCGAACACGGTGTACGGGGAGGTGAGCCCGAGCCACGGCTTGCGGACGTCCTCGCGGTGGTCGGGCCATATGACGCTGTGGCCGCCGTTCTTGTAGAGCATGACCGCGGCGACCTGCCCGCTCCTGCGCTCGTACGGCGGTGCGTACTCGGCGACCAGCGGACCCTCGGGTTGCTGCCCCCGGCCCTGCCCCCGCACCTGCCCCCCGCCACGCTCCTGCTGCCCGCCCCGGCCCTGCCGCATCCCCTGCTCCTGACCGTCGCCCCGGCCCCGGGCCTGGCCCCGGTCCTGATCCGTCCGCTGCTGCCGACCCCGCTGATCCTCCGGGGCCCGATCCCCTTGCTCGTTTCCCCGGCCCCGCGCATCCTGCCGGTTCCGCTGATCCCGCTCGTTCCGCTTGTTCTGCTCGTCCCGCTGATCGCGTTCGTTCCGCTCCACCCGCTCCACCCGATCCACCCGCTCCACCCGCTCCGCACCGTCAGCCCGCCGGTCCGCGTCCTCGTCCCGCAGCCGGGGCTGCTCCTGCCGGTCCCACCGGCCCGGCTGCTCACCCGACGTCGTCATCCCCCGGCCCCTTCTCCGACCGCGTTCCACATCCGCTGGGCGGCCGGCTTGGCCAGCGGATCGCCGGGATCGCGTACGAGCCGGTCCAGCAGGTGCCGCAGCCGCTCACGGTCGCGGTGGTCGACGGCCAGCAACGGCAGGAACCGGCAGACCAGACGCAGCTGTTCGGCGTCCTTCGCCGCCCTGCGCAACCAGCTGGCCAGGGCTTCCAGTGCGGCGTCGCCCGACCGGGCGGTGACCAGCGTGTGCCGGATCAGGTCCGCCAGTCTGCGCGCCAGCTCCGGCCGGGTCACCAGCAACGCGGCGATCAGCGGTTTGGCCCCGTGCCGCTCCATCTCCTTGTCCTCGTGCAGCCCCCAGAGGTACGTCGCCTTGGTCTGCAACGCCCTGATCACCGCGAGCAGTACGAGGTTGGCGAGCTCGCGGCGGTCCTCCCGCAACCAGCCGCCGAGCCGGGCGACGACCAGGGCGGGTTCGGAACCGGCCAGCAGCCGGGTCACGCTGAAGGACGCGGTGACGAGTTCGTCCAGGTCCACGTCCTCCTGGCGCGCCACCTTGGCCAGCGCGTCGAGCGAGGCCCCGACGGAACCTGCCGCCATGCCGTACCCGTGCGTCAGCAGTGCGGTCGCCCGTTCGCACGCGTCCCCGCTCCTCGCCCACTCCTTGAGCATCGTGCGGGCGGCCGGGCGCACCGAGGGTTCACGGGACGCCTCGGCCAGGGCCGTCGCCGCGGACATCTGGAGGGTCGGGCTCTCCTGGGCCGCCATCGGGTGCAGCAGTTCCCCCGCTCCGTACACCCAGTCCCAGGAACACAGCACCCCGGCCGCGATGGACGCCCGTACCCACAGGTGCGGGCGCGGGTCATCGCACAGCGCGCGCAGCCAACGGGTCAGCGGGCCACGTACGTTGTGGTATCCGTGCCACACCTCCTGGAGCACGGCGGTGGCCAGGCCCCGGCCCTGGAAGCGGACCGCACGCATCGGCACCTTGGCGTCCCCGAGGTCGAACTCACCGTCCTCGACGACGGCCCGCGCAAGAGCCGGACGGTCCACGTCGTGCACCGCGAACAGCCGCCTGCCCACGGCCTGTTCGGGGTCGAGGGTCATTGCCAGCTCCCAGACCAGCTGCTCGCCCGCCTCGGCGGTGAGGCTGTACGAGGAGCCGTTGAACACCGCGACGGCGATCCGGAAGGCGGTGGCGTCGAGCACCGGCAGGGCCGCGGGGAGCGTGCCCGGCCGGTCGGCGTCGGCGAACCAGGCCCGTGCCTGTATTCGTACGAATTCCGCGCACCCGTACGCGAGTTGCTGGGCGGTCAGCCGATTGCTGACGCGGCCCGCGAGCTGCTCGGCGAGCCGGGCGGCCTCCCGCGGCCGTAACTCGTCGAGCCCCAGCGCTTCCTTGGTCTCGGGCCTCTCGAAGAGACGCCCGGCCTCCCCCATCGCCCCCTCGGGCGCATCCTTCAGCAGGACACGCAGGTGCCGCCGGAGGACCTCCCCAGTGGGCGGCGGCAGACAGGGCAGCCCGTACCTGCCACGCAGGAACTGTCCCGCCAGCTCACCGCCCCTGGCCAGCACGACGGCATACGCCTTCTTCTCAGCGAGCAGCCCGCTCAGCCGGTCGAGGTGCAGTCCGGTGGGGCGGCCGGGGCCCCACCCGTACGCCCCGGCCCACCGCTCACCGCCTCTGGACTCCCCGCGCGCCAACTCATCGATAAGGGAGGGGTGTTGCGGAGGTTCGTCCGGCGGGAGTTCGAGCAGGTACCCGTGCCCCTCCGTCAGGTCGGACGCCTTGATCCGGTGCAGCGGGTTGCCGGGGTCCAGCCGGTGCACACGGTTGTCGGGGTCCAGCCGTTGCTCCCGGTTGTCGGTGAGCTCGGAGAGCAGGGCGAGCGCGGTGGCAGTGCGGCCGCTGCCCGGCTCGCCGCAGAGCACCAGGAGGCCGCATCCCCGCAGCAGTTCCTTCATCTGCTGGTATCCGGCAGCCTCGCAGTAGACGTCCGCGAGGCGGTCCAGCTCTGTCTGGGGAACGGGCCCCGCGACCATGGTGCTGCCGACTGCGCCGGACCCGTAGGTGTCCCCGTGGTAGTGCTGGGTGAGGACGGTGCTGCCCTGAACCACCACGCTGTCGCCACCGGTCGCGAAGTGGTTGCCGGGCTGGGCGAAGTTCTGGCGCGCGGCGTGGGCGGGCCCCGAACCTCCGACACCGCCGCCGGACCCGCCGAGCGGCCCCTTGCCCGCCTGCTCGAACGGGCTGCTCTCGGCCTTCTGCCCGTCCCCCTCGGCGCCGCCCTCGCCATCGGCGCCGCCGCCCGCTCCCCCTGCCCGGCCCCCGGCCTGGCCTCTTGCGCCCCGCGCCCCATTGTCGCCGCCGCCCGCCGCGCCGTCACGTCCCGCGGGCCCGCCCCCCTGGCCCGCCCCGGCGTCCCCGCCGCCCGCGGGTTCTGCGGACGCTCCCTCGTCCGGCTCGCTCATGTGCCGCTCCGGGAGGTGTCGTCGGCGGGCCAGGTCTCTTCAAGATCGCGCTCGGGCCGCTGCTCAGGGGCCCGCCCCCGCTGTACGGGGGCCCGAGCGGGCTGTTCCGGTGCACGCGACGGTTGTTCAGCCGCCCGCTCGGGCTGCTCAGGAGCCCGCTCCCGCCTCTCCTCCTTGCGGAAGCCCGTGAAGCCTCCGTGGATCGTGCTGCCGGTCACACTCAGGTTGTCGCCGCCCACGTGGAACTCCTGCGCCGCCGGGCCTGCCCCCGCCCCGCTCACCCGGCGCGACGGTGAGCCGGCCCCCTCCCACGGCCCACCGTCACGCCCGAGCGCCGCGGCCTGTTTCGCCGCGGTCGGCCCCCGGGGCGCGGACACCGCTGCCAACGGCGGTGTCGCCAGCCCCGGGACATGGAACCAGGCGGTCTCGTCGGTCTCCTTCGCACGGACGCGACCGCTCAGATACTGCTGCGGCTCGATGTACCTGCCGCCGTCGAGGACCACGTTCTCGTAGAACCAGTCGGAGACGACGAGCATCAGCCCGGCATCGGGCGCCGCCTCCATGACCCGCTTCGCGGTGTCGCTGTCGCAGAGCCGGCACGCGAGGTCGACGGCCCTGCCCACCAGCCCCCGCCCGTCGTCGAGCACCGGCCCCGCGTGCATGCCCACCCGCATCCGCAACCGCTCCGACCTGCCGTGGTTGTACTCCCGCAGGCTCTCGTAGAGGTTGCTCAGCCAACGCCCTGCCATCAGCGCCGGCGGCATGTCGGGGGGCAGAGCTGCCAGGATCCCGTCCCCCCTGTCCTCCTGGTGGAGCCGGTCGGGCGGAACGCCGACGACCGCGAACGCCTCGCCGAACGCCGCGTACATCGCCGCCCGCATCCGCTTCTTCGTCTCCAGGCCCATCGACCCCGAGCCGCAGGCGTCGCCGAAGACCACGATCCGGTTGACCGCCGCCGGTTCGGTTCCCGGACCGCCCGGACCGCCTGGACCCGCCGCGCCTGTCGTTCCGTACACCGTCGCCTCCTGCGTCCTTGTCCGCCGGGTCCACTCTCGTGCCGTCCGTCACCGCGCGATGTAGCCGTTTACACATCCGGCCGGGCTTCCTCCGCCGGCTCGGCGCCGGGCCCTGCCCCGGAGCCGGGCCGCACCCCCGGGCCGCCGCGTGGGGGCGGTCCGGCCCTGCCCTCCGCCAGCAGCAGGAGCAGACCCATGTCGGTGACGCTGACCCGGCGGTTCCCGGTGTGCACGACGTCCTGTTCGCGCAGCAGCCGCAGCGCCTTGGCGACCGCCTCCCTGGTGGCTCCCACCGCGGACGCCAGATCGTGCTGCGGGAGCGGGAGCTCGACGACCACGGCGCCGTCCTTCCCGGCCCGCCCGGCGCGCTCCGCGAGCTCCACCAGCCGTACGGCCAGCCGGCGCAGGACCGTCTCGGAGGCGAGGGAACGCCGTTCGTTGTCCGCGCTGCGCAGCCGCGCGCTGAACTGCCGCATGATCAGCGCGGTGGCGTGCGGCCGGGCGGAGAGGAAGTGCCGGAACCGCTCCCCGCTGATGGAGGTCGCCTCGACCGGGCCGAGCGCGGTCACCGTCGCACTGCGCGGGCCCTGGTCCACCGCGGCGAGGTCCCCTATCACCTCGCCCGCCCCGCGCAGCGCCAGGATGAGACGGGCGCCGCGCTCGGTGGAGACGGAGACGACGGACCACCCGCTGCGTACGGCGAGCACGAAGGTTCCGGTGTCGCGCTCCTGAAGCATGACCTGCCCCGGGTCGTAACTGCGCGGCGCACCCAGGGAGAGCAGGCTCTCGCGGTCCTGGCGCGGAAGTGCGTCGAGGAAGGGGCGGCCCTGCCCGAACAGACTCATCACCTCGCCCCCGATGGCGCTTCGGACGCGACGTGGTGACGATGCGTCAAGCAGAGAGGAAAGGAAGACTAAGCACCCGCCCCACGCCAGTCAAGAACGATCAACTCCCCTTTTGGAAAGTCGAGTTGATGATCTATCAGGTGCAGAAAGGGACCGGGGCCGCGACCGTCATTCGGTCGCGGCCCCGGTCGGGCGGAGAGGGTTGTCAGAGCCGTGGGTCCACCGGTTCCGACTCCAGGGCGAGCACGGCGAACACGGCCTCGTGCACCCGCCACAGCGGTTCGCCGCCGGCCAGCCGCTCCAGGGCTTCCAGGCCGAGTGCGTACTCGCGCAGCGCCAGGGACCGCTTGTGCCCGAGGAACCGCTTGCGCAGCTTCGTCAGCTGTTCGGGGCGGGTGTACTCGGGTCCGTAGATGATCCGCAGGTACTCGCGGCCCCGCACCTTGACGCCGGGCTGCACGAGGCGGCCCTTGCCGTCCCGCGCCAGCGCCTGGAGCGGCTTGACGACCATGCCCTCACCGCCCCTGCTGGTCATCTCCGTCCACCAGTCGACACCCGCCCGCACCGACGACTCGTCGCCGGTGTCGACGACCAGCCTGCGGGTGGTACGCAGCAGCCCGGACGCGTCGTGCTCCACCAGCCGGTCCAGCCAGGCGAGTTGCCGGTCGTGCGGTTCGGCCGCGAGGACCCGGCCCTGCACGGCGAGCAGCTGGAAGGGAGCGAGCCGCACCCCGTCCAGGCCCTGGGTCGGCCAGCAGTACCGCCGGTAGGCCTCGGTGAACAGAGCCGCGTCCCCGGCCCGTTCGCGCTGGCGGACCAGCAGTTCGCCCGCGCCTTCCACACCGCGTGCCGCAGCCGTCTCCAGGGCGGTGAGCGCAGCCGGGAATGCGGCTCCCGAGGCCGCGCCGACGGCGGCGTACTGCTGCCTCAGCAGTCCGGAGGCCTTGAGTGACCAGGGCATCAGTTCGGCGTCGAGCAGCAGCCAGTCGCTGTCGAACTCGTCCCAGAGCCCGGCCTCGTCCATCGCCGCACGCAGCCTGGCCAGCACCAGCTCGCTCATGCTCTCGTCGTCGAAGAACGGACGTCCGGTACGGGTGTGCACGACCCCGGCCGGGCCCTCGACCCCGAACCGTTCACGCGCCACCCCCGCGTCCCGGCACACCAGCAGCACGGCGCGCGAGCCCATGTGCTTCTCCTGGCACACGACCTTCGCGACGCCGTCCGCCCGGTACTGCGCGAACGCCTCGGCCGGGTGCTCCAGGTATCCCGGCACGGCGGAGGTCGCCGTCGGCGCCATCGTGGGCGGCAGGTACATCAGCAGCCGCGGGTCCACGGCGAACCGGCTCATGACTTCGAGCGCGGCCGCCGCGTTCTCCTCGCGGACCACGACGCGCCCGTGCTCGCCGGTCTCCACCGCCCGCCGTCCGGAGACGTCGGCGAGGTCCAGCGGGCGCCCGTCGGGTCCGCCGGGTGCCTCGGTGAGCAACGGCCTGACCGGCTCGTACCAGACCTGCTCGGCGGGCACGTCGACGAGTTCGCGCTCGGGCCAGCGCAGCGCGGTCATCCTGCCGCCGAACACGGCACCTGTGTCGAGGCAGAGGGTGTTGTTGATCCACGAGGCCTGCGGGACGGGAGTGTGTCCGTACACGACGGCCGCGCTGCCGCGGTACTCCTCGGCCCACGGGTAGCGCACGGGCAGGCCGAACTCGTCGGTCTCGCCGGTGGTGTCGCCGTACAGCGCGTGCGAGCGGACGCGTCCCGAGGTGCGCCCGTGGTACTTCTCGGGCAGTCCCGCGTGGCAGACGACGAGCTTCCCGCCGTCGAGGACGTAGTGGCTGACGAGGCCGTCGATGAAGACCTTCACCTGCTCCCTGAAGCTCTCCTCCTCCTTCGCCAGCTGCTCGACGGTCTCGGCGAGTCCGTGCGTGTGCCGGACGTTCTTGCCGTGCAGCCAGCGTCCGAGCTTGTTCTCGTGGTTTCCCGGCACGCAGAGCGCGTCGCCGGACGCGACCATGCCCATCACCCGGCGCAGCACGCCGGGGCTGTCCGGGCCGCGGTCGACGAGGTCACCGACGAAGACAGCCGTCCGGCCCCCGGGGTGCGCCCCGTCGACGTAACCCAGCTTCACCAGCAGGGTCTCCAGCTCGGAGCTGCAGCCGTGGATGTCGCCGATGATGTCGAAGGGGCCGGTGAGATGGGTGAGGTCGTTGTAGCGCTTCTCCAGAACGACCTCGGCCGTCTCGACCTCCTGGACGCTGCGCAGGACGTGCACCTTGCGGAAGCCCTCGCGCTCCAGCCCGCGCAGCGAGCGGCGCAGTTCGCGCCGGTGCCGCTGGATCACGTGGCGCGGCATCCCCGCCCGGTCGGGGCGTTCGGCGTTGCGTGCCGCGCACACCTCCTCGGGCAGGTCGAGCACGATCGCGATCGGCAGGACGTCGTACTTCCTGGCCAGCTGGACGAGCGTCTTACGGCTCGCGGGCTGGACGCTGGTGGCGTCGACGACGGTCAGCCGGCCGGCTGCCAGGCGCTTGCCCGCGATGTGGTGCAGCACGTCGAAGGCGTCGCGGCTGGCGCTCTGATCGTTCTCGTCGTCGGCGACCAGGCCACGGCAGAAGTCCGAGGAAAGGACCTCGGTGGGCTTGAAGTGGGTGCGTGCGAAGGTGGACTTGCCGGAGCCGGTGGCCCCGATCAGGACCACGAGGGAGAGGTCGGTGACCGGCAGTCTGCGCGGTGCGGTGGTGCCTGCTGCTTCTTCCGTGGTGCTGCTCATGCGGCCTTCGCCTCCTTCTGCGTCTCGTCGCCCGCGTTGTTCGCCGGCTCGGTGTCCGGGTGGTGGGCCGCTTCGTTCCGCCCCTGGTTTCCCGCGGGCGTCCGGTGGGCGGACGGCTCCCTGGTGAAGACCGCCATCTGGGTGGGGGGACCGACCTCCGGGTCCTCCGGCCCCACGGGCGTGAACCCGACGCCGTAACCGTGCCGTTCCGCCACCTGCTCGGCCCAGTCCCGAAACTGAGAGCGGGTCCACTCGAAGCGGTGGTCGCCGTGCCGGACATGGCCGGCCGGCAGGGTTTCCCAGCGCACGTTGTACTCCACGTTCGGGGTCGTCACGAGCACCGTCGCGGGACGCGCGGCGCCGAACACCGCGTACTCCAGCGCGGGCAGCCGGGGCAGGTCCAGGTGCTCGATCACCTCGCTGAGCACCGCGGCGTCGTACCCGCGCAGCCGCTTGTCGGTGTACGTCAGCGAGCCCTGCAGCAGGGTGACGCGCTCGGCCTGCCGCTCGCCCATCCGCTCCAGCCCGAGCCGGCGCGCGGCGACGGTCAGTGCCCGCACGGACACGTCGACACCGACGATCTCGGTGAACCGCACGTCCTTCAGCAGTGCCTGCACCAGCTGCCCCTGTCCGCAGCCCAGGTCGAGCACCCTGCCCGCGCCCGCCGTGCGGAGCGCTGCCAGGATCGCCTCCCTGCGCTGCACGGAGAGCGGCGTCGGCGGCGCCTGCGTCAGCGTCTCCTCGGCCACCGCGTTGTCGATCTCCTCGACCTGGATGTCGTCGGCGTCTGCGAGCCGGGCCAGGCCCTGGGCGGACGCGGCCAGCCGCTCGGTGGCCTGCCGGGTCAGCCCCCAACGCCGGGACAGGTAGCGGCTGGTGATCAGCTTCTGTTCGGGGTGCTGCGGCAGCCAGCCCTCGCCTGCCCGCAGCAGCTTGTCGACCTCGTCGGGCGAGACCCAGTAGTGCTTGGCGTCGTCGAGCACCGGGAGCAGTACGTAGAGGTGCCGCAGGGCGTCGGCAAGCCGCAGCTCCCCTTCCAGCACCAGCTGTACGTAACGCGACTCGCCCCACTCGGGGAACTGCTCGTCCAGCGGTACGGGGACGGCCTCGACCGTGCTCCAACCCAGCGGCGCGAACAGCTTCCGCACCAGTTCCGCGCCTCCGCGAGCGGGCAGCGCGGGCACCTCGACGCGCAGCGGCATCGGCTCGGCAGCACGCTCGGGGCGGGCCTCGCACACCCCGTGCAGGGCGCTCCTGAAGACGGTGCTCAGCGCGACGGCGAGCAGCGAGGAGGCCGCGTACGGGCGGTCGTTGACATAACTGGCCAGGGCGGCGTCGGGTGAACCGCCCCGCCCCTTCCCCTTGCCGCGCCGGACCAGCGCGACCGGATCCACCTCAAGGAGGAGCGCGGCCGTGCAGCGCTCGGCGGTCGCCTCGGGGTAGAGGACGTGCGCCGTGCCGTACGAGGTGGAGAACGCCTGCCGCCGTCCGGGATGCTTGTGCAGCAGAAATCCGAGGTCGGTCGCCGGGCGTTCCTGGGTGCCGGTGGTACTGATCGTCATGAACACACGTCCGAGTATCGTCCGCCCCACCCACCCTGCCCACGGGTTTTCCCACACCCGCCCCGGCCCGGCCCGGCAGGCACACGCGCCCTCAACCCGGCCCGGCGGGCACGCGCGACCCTCACCCCGGCCTCGCACGCACGTGCGGTCCTCAGGCGACCTGGGCCACGTCCCTCGCCAGTGCGGCGATCTGCTCGGGTCCCACCCGGCAGCAGCCGCCGACCAACCGCGCGCCTGCGGTCTGCCATCCTCGCAACCGGTCCGGGTCGAAGGTGGCGCGCCCGGTCCAGCGGCGGGCCTCGGCGTCCCACTCCTCACCGCTGTTCGGGTAGACGACGACCGGCTTGCCGGTGGTCTGCGCCGCGATCTCCGCCGCCCGCCCGGCGTCGCCCGGCTCGCAGCAGTTCACCCCGACCGCGACGACCTGATCGTTGTCAGCGGCGATCGCGAACGCTTCGGCGAGCGGCTGTCCGGCCCTGGTCCGCTCCCCCGCGACGGTGTACGAGAGCCAGACGGGCACCCCGCACCCCTCGACCGCCCGCAGCAGCGCCTCGGCCTCGTCGGTGTCCGGCACCGTCTCCAGTGCGAGCACATCGGGCCCCGCGGCGGCCAGTGCCTGGATCCTCGGCCGGTGGAAGCGCTCCAGCTCCGTCACCGCCAGCCCGTACCTCCCCCGGTACTCGCTGCCGTCGGCGAGCATCGCCCCGTACGGCCCGACCGAGGCCGCCACCCACACCGGCCGCGGCTCGTCGGCGGCGGCCATGCGTGCCAGCTCCACGCTGCGGGCCAGCAGACCGGTCGCCTCCGCGCGCCCGGCGCCCCGTGCGCCGAACCCCTCGTACGTCGCCTGGTAGCTGGAGGTGATCAGCACCTGGGCACCCGCCCGCACGTACGCCGCGTGCGCA
The DNA here is from genome assembly GCF_044757485.1 of Streptomyces sp. NPDC091272. NCBI lineage: Bacteria > Bacillati > Actinomycetota > Actinomycetes > Kitasatosporales > Streptomycetaceae > Streptomyces > Streptomyces sp. NPDC091272. The sequence goes on along the minus strand of NZ_JBIVVC010000001.1, from coordinate 274,889 downwards.
GCGCGGATCTGCTCCGGGTCGTCGGCGAGCAGCCGCGCGGACCACAGCGCGTCGGTCAAGTCGCACCCCTGCGCATTCAGTTGGTTGGAGAGCCCGCCGTCGAGGACGAGCGTCCCCTCGGCGAGTGCGGCGGCGAGCGGGCGGGTGGGCTGCACGAGAACTCCTGGGGAGGGGGATCAGTTCAGCTGGGACAGGACCTGCGAGGAGATCAGTTCCAGATGGTCCAGATCGTCCAGGTCCAGCATCTGGAGGTAGATCCGGCTCGATCCGATCGCCTCGAACTGTCCGATCCGGTCCACCACTTCGGCGGGCGAGCCCGCCAGCCCGTTCGCCTTGAGCTCGTCCACCTCCCGTCCGACGGCGGCCGCCCGGCGGGCCACCTCCGCGTCGTCCTTGCCGACGCACGCCACCAGCGCGTTGGAGTAGACGAGGTCTCCCGACTTCCGCCCCGCCTGCTCCGCGGCGGCCCTTACCCTGCCGAACTGCCGCGAGGTGTCCTCCAGCGAGGCGAACGGGATGTTGAACTCGTCCGCGTACTGGGCGGCGAGACGCGGGGTCCGGACCGCCCCGTGCCCTCCGACCAGCACCGGCACCTTGCGCTGGGCCGGCTTGGGCAGCGCGGGTGAGTCCGTCAACTGGTAGTGGGTCCCGTCATAGCTGAACTTCTTGCCGACCTCCGTCTCCCACAGACCCGTGACGATCGCCAGCTGCTCCTCCAGCCTGCCGAACTTCTCCTTGGGGAACGGGATTCCGTACGCCTTGTGCTCCTCCTCGAACCAGCCTGCGCCCAGGCCCAGTTCGACCCGTCCGCCGGACATCTGGTCGACCTGTGCGACCTGAATGGCCAGCACCCCGGGGAACCGGAAGGTGCCCGCCGTCATCAGCGTCCCCAGCCGGATCCGGCTGGTCTCCCTGGCGAGCCCGGCGAGGGTGATCCAGGCGTCGGTCGGGCCCGGCAGCCCGTCGGCGGTCCCCATGCGCAGATAGTGGTCGGACCGGAAGAAGGCGTCAAAGCCCAGGGCCTCGGTGGCCTTCGCGACGGTCAGCAGCTTGTCGTAGCTCGCACCCTGCTGGGGCTCGGTGAAAATTCGAAGATCCATGCCTCCATCCTGCACCGGGGATCCGTCGTCAATCCCGTCGGCCCCATCTGTCCCCCATCTGCCCGGTCGGGTGAAAAGCCGACACCGTGGGGGTCCTCGCACCGCCGTGCCGGTGACCGGCGCCCCAGCCACTCGTTTGGTCGGGCGGAGCCGGACCGCCCGGCCCGCGCGCCGACGCACGCTGCCGGGGCGTCGCCAGCGACACCGCCCTCCCCCGCCGGGAGGGCTCGGGCCGAGGAGGCCGCCATGTCCCAGGAAGCCGTACCTGAACAGAGCGCGTCGTCCGCACCACATCCGGTGCGGCAGTCCGTACCACTTCAGCAGGCCGCCCCCAAGGGCCTGTTGCAGCAGATGGAGGAGCTGATGGCGGCGCTGACCGCCGATCTTTCGCAGCTCGACGCCGACTTGCAGACCACGGGCGACCGCCCGCCGTCCGGCGGCACGGCCGGCTCCGGCAGCAGCACGCACGAGGGCAGCGGCGAGGGCCGGGGTACCGGCTGATCCGAATGCGGCGGTGACGCCCGCCGGCAGGGCGGCCGGGGCCGGTCCTACCGACCGGGGCGGGGTCATGACGAGCCCGCCGAGTCCGCGGCACCTTGCAGTCTGCCGTGCTCCCACACCGTGAGCCGGCGGAGCAGTCCGCGCACCCGGTCGTTCGACTCGTCGGCGGCGTCGATCGCCTCGATCGTCTGCCAGTAGAACCCTTCCTCGTCCGCCGCGCAGGCCACCGCGACGAGCGCGATCCCCACCTCTCCCAGCAGACCCCCGAGCCCCACCAACGCCCCTCGCGGGTCCACCACTTCGCCGAGCTGCGCCGCCCGGGGCCTGAGCTCGGGCGGGCGCGCCGCCGACAGGCCGGGCACGCTCACCCCGCTCGCGCACAGCGACGACCAGTCGATCGTCCCGCAGCCCCTGCCGCCGGCCTCGCAGAGCCCCTGTGCCTCTCCCCGGAGTTCCGGCGGGCCCTTCATGGCCAGCATCCCGCCGATGGCCTGGGTCAGCGCCTGCGCCTGCCAGGCCTCTGTCAGGATGTCCAACGGCTCCTGGCTCTGCGCCAGTGCGTGTCTGCCGACCCGAATGAGTCTCACCGCGTCCATCAGCGACCCCCGTTGCCCGTCCTTCTCTCTCCCTGTTCACTACCCAGAGTGAGTGGAAGGGACCCGGAAAACCAGGGCTATGCGGAAATCTGTGGACACAAATACGGTTGTGGATATTGCCATCACTCCGAAGAGTGACGAACCGCTCCTTCCGAGGCTTCCGGAACCTCTGCCCCCGGTACGGGAAAACGCCGTTCGTTCCGCTCGATCTTGGCGGCCAGCGCCGCCAGCGGATCGACTCCGAGCACCTCGCAGAACTGCAACAGGTAGGCCAGTACGTCCGCGACCTCGTCGGCCACCCGGTGCGCCGAGTCCGGCTCCTCCATCACCCGGGCGGACTGCTCGGGGGTCAGCCACTGGAAGATCTCGACCAGTTCGGACGCCTCCACGCTCAGCGCGGCCGCCAGGTTCTTGGGCGTGTGGTACTGCTCCCAGTCCCGGGCCGCGGCGAACGCAGCCAGCCTGCGCTGAAGCTCCACCACCTGACTCCCCGACGCCTCGTCCCCGGACACCGGGGCCGGCGACACCTGAGCCGGCGACACCTGATTCTCCGCCCCCCGGTCCCCGGACACCTTGCTCCCCGCCACAGCCTGCGTTTCGTCTCTCACGGCTACAGGTCTACCACCGCCGCCCCCGCCGTCTCACGCACGCCCGAGGTGTCCGTGACCGTACCGACCAGCCTGATGTGGCCCCGGCCGCACATCTGCGCGGCGAGCTCGCCGAGTGCCCGCGCCTGGCGCCGGTCGAGCCCCCGGTCGAAGCCGTCGGCCAGTACCGCGAGCGCCTGGTGCGCGTCGGGCACCTCGCCCAGGTACTCCATGTCCAGCACCCGCGGCCCCGTCAGCAGCACCAACGAGAGCGCCAGGTAGCGCAGCTCGCCGTCGCCGAGCCGCCCGAGCGGGGTCACGCCCCGGGCGCCCCGGCCGAGCACCGCCCCCACCGTGCCGTCGGGCAGGTCCTCCGCCGTGAGGTCCTCGACGGGGCCCGCGCACCCCTGCCGCGCCGCCGCGACGAGTGCCGTGTGCCGTCTGGCGCACTCGTCACCGGTGCGCCGCAGGACCGCCGCGAGGTTGTCGCAGCCCCGCCGCAGCAGTCCCTCGCCGACGGCCACCGGGGCGCGCATCCGCTGCGGCTGCGGATCGCAGACGTAGACCGACCGCAGCGCGACGAGCACCTGCTCGGCGGCGGCCAGCACCCGCAGCTCCCCGTCGGTCCTGCCCGCCACCCGTAACGGCAGCAGCGCCGTTCCCAGCCGGTCGTCCGGCAGCGGCGCACGCGTCACTCGCGAGGCGCCCGCCGTGTGCCAGGCCGCCTGGACGGTGCTCCCCCGCGGATCGCGCAGCGCGGTGGACAGCAGGTCCTGGCCCTCGCAGGACAGCCGTTCGCCGACGATTCTGAGGTCCGGCTCGGCCTGCACGGCGAGTTCGAGCCGTACGGGGCCCGCCGGGCCGTCGACCGTGCACCCGATCCGAAAGCCGCGGCGCCCCTGCTCGTCCGGGCCGTTCCCGTCCGGCACGCAGCCGACGGGGTCGGGGAACACCTCGGCGAGCACGTCGCCCACGGCAAGACGCGCCAGCGCTTCGTACCCCCGCAGCGCGGTCGACTTGCCACTGCCGCTCGCCCCGGCGAAGAAGGTCAGCGGGCCGAGCGGGAAGACCGCTCCGCGGTGCGGTCCGAAGGCGGACAGCCGTAGTTCGGTGACCTCGGGGCGGTGCGGGCGTACGGAGGGGGTGGGCGCGGGCTGGCCGGCGAGCGAGGACGCAGTCATGACGCGGACGCTATGCGCCCGCACCCCTGGCGAACCGTTACACCTGTTCTGCCTTCCTACGATCGGGGGACGGCCGCCTCCGCGGCGCCCTCGACCTCCATGCCGACCGGCGCGAGCAGGAACACGTTCCGGTCCACCCGGTGCATGCCGCTGCCGAGGCCGAAGACCACTCCACTGCTGAAGTCCAGGATTCGCTTGGCCACGTCGGACTCCACGCTCGTCAGGTCCAGCAGGACCGGGATCTGCGCGATCAGGTACTCCGCGACCTCTCTGGCGTCCGAGAAGACCTGCACCCGCAGGACGATCATCCGTCGCTGCTCCACCGCCTCGTACTCCTGCGGCATCGTGCGGTGATCGGTCCTGGAGGGCCATTCGTTGCGGCTGCGCAGCGGTACCACCTGGGCGAGCCCTTCCCACTGCTCGTCGGTGACGTCATACCTGCTCACCGGACCACCCCACCCACGTGCTGTATCTGCATCCGGCAATTCTGACGCCCCTCACCCGTACGGCCTACCAGCGACACGGTACGAACGGGGATCGGCCGCACATTCTCCGCCACAGCGGCAGACCCGGCGGCGCCACGGCGCGGCGTCCGGTGCCGCGGACCGCGGCACCGGACGTCGAGTCATGGCTCCTGCTGCCCCACATGGCCCGGGTCATGCACCGACGGCCGCCGGGACAGCGTGTGCGCCAGATGTCATACGCGCTGCCAGAGTGCGGGAACGTTCGGGGGCGTCCAGCCGGCCTGGGCCTGGTGGCCCTGGAGGCACCGGTAGGTGGCGCCCCCGTACGTCACCTGGGCGCCCGTCGCGTAGACGGTGCCCACCGCCCAGGTGCCGCCGGGCTCACCAGGGTCGCCCGGACCGGGACCCGGGTCGTCCGAGGTGGTCTTGAGGGTCAGGCCGTACGCCTGGAGGAGGGGGTTGATCGGCTGGTAGAAGGTCGTGCCGCCGGAGCTGCAGTTGCCGGACCCGCCCGAGGTGACGCCCTGCGCCTGGCTGCCGGAGATGAACGAGCCGCCGGAGTCCCCGGGTTCGGCGCAGACCGAGGTGCGGGTCACCCCGCTGATGGTCCCCTCGGGGTAGGTCACGCTGGTGTTGTGCTGCTGGACGGTGCCGCAGTGCCAGCCGGTGGTGGAGCCCGACCGGCAGACCGAGGCACCGACGGCGGCCTGCGTCGAGCCGGTGACCTGGACGTTTCCGCTGTTGCTCTTGACGTAGGGCGTCGAGGTCCAGTTGGCGTTGGTGGCTACCCACGCGGTGTCGCGACCGGGGAAGGTGGAGGCCTGGAAGGAGCCCTGCGCGACCTGGTTGAAGCCGGTGGTGGTGGTGCCGGGCCGTCCGCAGTGCCCCGCGGTGGCGAAGCCCTGCTGCGTGCCCTTGGTGATCGGGAAGCCGACCGAACAGCGTCCGCTGCCGTTCATGTAGTACGCGTCGCCGCCCCTGATGTCGTACAGCGGTCGCGGCTGGCGCGGCGACTGCTGCGTCCGTACGAGAGCGGGGTCGATGCCGGCCGCTGCGACGAGGGCGTCCGCGGCGGCGGGACGGACGGCCTGGAGGGTCAGCGAGTTCGTCCTGACGTCGACGAAGCGCACGGGCACGCTCTGCTCGGCTGCCGCGGTGGCGGTCCCGTCGAGCTTCGCCAGTGCCGCGTCCAGCTGCCGCAGGGAGTGCCGTACGACGAGGGCGCGTGCCCCCTTCGACTCGATGGAGGCGACGTCGGCGGCGTTCGTGGTGGCCACGGTCAGCGTCGCGGAGTCGGCGCCCTGGACCCAGGCCCCGGCGAAGTTCCCGCCGAGCGCGTTCTGCAGCCGGCCCGCGACGGCGCCCGCCTCCGCCTCGTTGCCCAGTCGCGCCGCTGCCTGCCGGGCGGTGACGCCGAGGTCGCGCTGCATGGCCTTCAGCAGTTCCGGGTCCGTCCGGCTCGCGCCCAGGGTGTCGGCGGCGGAGGGCGCCGCGGCCGGGGCGGGGTCCGCGGCCGCGGTGGCCGGCAGCCCTGCCAGCACGAGCGCGCCGACCGCGGCGAACGCGGCACAGGCGGCCTTGGCATGTCTGTGGAGCATGGCGGTGTCTCCTCGATCTCGGTGGGGGTACCGGTACCGTAGGAGCCGACAACCCCCCGGCGGGAGCTGCCAGTTGCCCCCTCGCTCGGTGTTATGCCCCCAGGGCGGTCGCACCTGTCAGTGGGCTGTCAGGGGTGGACCGGGATCATGACCGGTGCGGTACCGGACGCGCGTGCGCCGGCCAGGGACCTTGGGGGCAGCATGGTGTGGACGCAGTGCGTCGAGGCTCGGCCCTTCGCGGCGGAGCGGGTGGTGTGCTTCCCGCACGCCGGCGGCTCGCCCTACTTCTTCCGGAGCTGGGCCAAGGCGCTCGACAGGTTCGAGGTCCACGCGGTCTGCTACCCGGGCCGCGCGGAGCGCATCGCCGAGCCCCCGGCCACCGAACTCGTGGCCATGGCACGGCTCATCGCCGACGAGCTGCGCCCCTTCGTGGCGGAGCGGCCGACCGCCCTCTTCGGGCACAGCATGGGGGCCGCCGTCGCCTACGAGGTGGCACGGGCGCTGGAGGCGGACGGCGCCGCGGTGGGACACCTCTTCGCCTCAGGGGCCCGCGCACCGCAGCTGATGCGGGCGGACCCCGCGGCCGGGACCACCTGGTCCGACGAGTCCGTGGCCGCGACGCTGGTCGAACTGGGCCAGACCGACGCGGAGCTGCTGCAGAACCCGGCCTTCATGCAACTGGTGATGCCCTACATCGCGGCCGACTTCCGCATGCTCGCGGCGTACGGCGGCGATGTGGACAGACCGCTGAGCTGTCCCGTCACCGCGCTCGTCGGTGCGTCCGACCCCCGGGTGAGCGTCGAGCAGACCGCTGCCTGGCAGCGGTCCACCCGTGGCCCGTTCCGGCTGCGGACGCTTCCCGGGGACCACTTCTACCTGGCCGCCGACCCGCCCTTCGCCCTCATCGACGAGGCCGTGCGCGGGCGGTGACGCGCATCTGTTCGCGGTACATCTCGGCGAGCAGGAAGGCCAGGTCCAGGGATTGCGTGTGGTTGAGGCGAGGGTCGCAGGCCGTCTCGTACCGGTGGTGCAGGTCCTCGGCCAGTACCTCGTTGCCGCCTCCGGTGCACTCGGTGACGTCGTCGCCGGTGAGCTCGACGTGGATGCCGCCCGGGTGGGTGCCCAGCGCCTGGTGGACCTCCACGAAGCCGCGCACCTCGTCGAGCACCGTGTCGAAGCTGCGGGTCTTGTGCCCGCTGGCGGCGGTGGTGGTGTTGCCGTGCATCGGGTCGCTGACCCAGCAGACCAGCGCACCCTCCGCGTTGACCTTCTCCACGAGGGTCGGGAGCAGGTCACGGACGCGGTCGGCGCCGGCGCGCACCACGAAGGTCAGCCGGCCGGCCTCCCGGTCCGGGTCGAGGCGGTCGATGAGCCGCAGCACGGTGTCGGGGTCCGTGCCGGGACCGAGCTTGACCGCGATGGGGTTGTGGACCTTGGAGAAGTACTCGACGTGCGCGCCGTCCAGGTCCCGGGTCCGCTCACCGATCCACAACAGGTGGCCGCTGGTGGCGTAGGCCCGGCCGTTCTCCGGTTCGGTGCGGGTCAGTGCGGCTTCGTAGTCGAGCAGCAGCCCCTCGTGGCCCACGAAGAACTCGGCGGTGCCCAGCTCCCTGGTGTCGACCCCGCACGCCTGCATGAAGTCCAGGCTGCGGCCGATCTCGTCGGCCAGTTCCTCGTAGCGCTCGCCGGCACGCGAGTCGGCGACGAAGCCCCGGTTCCACGCGTGCACCTGGTGCAGGTCGGCGAATCCGCCGGTGGTCAGGGCCCGTACCAGGTTGAGCGTCCGGGCCGACGCCTCGTACATCATGCGCAGCCGCGCGGGGTCGTGCGCCCTGGCCTCGGCGGTGAAAGCCAGGCCGTTGACCGCGTCGCCGCGGTAGGAGGGCAGGGAGAGGCCGTCGCGGCTCTCGACGGGGCTGGAGCGCGGTTTGGCGTACTGCCCGGCCATCCGGCCGATCTTGACCACGGGCAGGGCGGTGGCGTGGGTGAGCACGACGGCCATCTGCAGCAGCGTCTTGAGGCCGCCGCGGATCGTGTCCGCGGTCACCCGGTCGAAGGTCTCGGCGCAGTCCCCGCCCTGGAGCAGGACGGCCTCGCCGCGGGCGACGGCCGCCATCCGGCGGCGTAGCTGGTCGCACTCGGCGGCGAAGACCAGCGGCGGGGCCCCGGCCAGCCAGCCGGTGACGGCGCCCAGCTCGTCGGTGCCCCGCCAGTCCGGCTGCTGCCCGGCGGGAAACGCACGCCAGGAGTCGGCGGCCGTGTTCCCCCGCCGGCCCTCTTCCGTGCCTGCGGGGTCTTCCGGGGCGGCTCCCGGGGTTTCCCGGATACTTACCGGGGTTTTCCCGATGCTTCCCGGGGTTTTCCCGATGCTTCCCGGAATGTCTTCCATGCTTCTTTTCATTACTGCCTTCCGATGGGGAGGCCCATAAAGAACGTGGCACAACTCAATCCGCGGCCGCCGCCCGGGTCAAGTGATTGCACAATGGCCCGCATCGGGTGCGGGAAATTGGTCTGGCCGCCTTCTCCCGTCCGCTGGTTCACTCACCGTCAGTCGAGTCCGACGGGACCAGAGGGAGTTCACCTTGCCGGAAACAACAACGATCGGTGTGCGGGTCACCGAGGCGGTTCTGCCGCAGCACGACCCCCTCGATCTCTACGTACGTCTGCGGGACGTCCTCCCCGAGCAGGACGTGTTCCTCTTCGAGAGCAGGGCGGGGGCCGAGGAGGACCGCCGTTCGGCGGTCGTCGGCTTCGGCAGGCTGGCCGAGATCCGCGTGTTCGACGGCCACATCGAGGTCGACGGGGCGCCGGCCGTCGTCCGGGCGCTCGCCGAGGCGGCCGAGGGCGCGGGACTCACCGCCGACCGTACGGCGGGGGAAGGGGCGCGGCGGCTGCGCTTCGCCGCCCCTGACCAGCTGTGGCAGGCTCTGGCCGCGACCCGGTCGGTGTTCACGGTGGAGAGCTCGGTGCCCACCACGGCCTACGCGTTCGGCTTCCTGACCTCGCTGGCGTACGAATCCGCCTGGCTCATGGAGTCGTTGCCCGCCAGGACGGCGGAGCTCCAGGTTCCGGACATGACGCTCACGCTCTTCCAGGAGACGGTCCGGTACGACCTCGCGGTGGGCAGCGCGCACAGGCTGCGGGCCGAGAGCCCGGCGTTCCCCGACACGGCGGCGGGGGTCGACGTCGTCATGCTGGCGGCGGAGGCGGCCCGTCCGGTGCCCTCGGGGGTACGGCCCGCGGTGCCGCGGGCGCCCGAGCCGGTCTCGGTGCACGACAGCGTGAGCCGCGAGACGTTCCTGGGCTGGGCCGAGCAGTGCCTGGAGCACATCGGCGTCGGCGACATCTACCAGATCCAGATCGGTCACCGCATCGACGTGCGGTCCGCGCTGACGCCTCTGGAGGTCTACCGGCGGCTTCGCCATCGCAATCCCTCCCCCTATATGTTCCTGATGCCGCGCGCGGGCAGCACCCTGATCGGCGCCAGCCCCGAGCTGTTCTTCCGGATCGAGGGCGACGAGATCGTGATGCGCCCCATCGCGGGCACCGCCAGGCGGGGCCCGGACGAGGAGGAGAACCAGCGGCGCATCAAGGAGATGCAGGAGAGCACCAAGGAGCGGGCCGAGCACATCATGCTCGTCGACCTCTGCCGCAACGACATCGGCAGGCTGGCCAGGCCCAGCACCCAGCCGGTGGACAGGCTGATGGCCGTGGAGGGCTTCTCGCACGTCTTCCACCTGGTGTCGACGGTCTCCGGCCGGCTGGAGGAGGGCGTGGACCCCTGGCAGGCGATGCGCGCGACGTTCCCCGCGGGCACCATGACGGGCGCCCCGAAGGTACGCGCCATGGAGATCATCGACGAGCTGGAGGTGGAGCGGCGGGGCAGTTACGCGGGCGCGGTCGGGCTCGTGGACGTCCGCGGCTGGAGTGAACTGGCGCTGTGCATCCGCACCGTGGAGTACGACGGCCAGAAGTACTCCACGCAGAGCTCGGCGGGCATCGTCGCCCAGTCCGAACCGGAGGCCGAATGGCGCGAGACGCTCGCGAAGATGGGGGCGGCCTACTGGGCGCTCACCGGTGAGGAGTTGCAGCCGTGAAGGAAATCCAGGACATGAAGGTCCTGCTGATCGATGCCTACGACAGCTTCGTGCACATCATCGACCAGTACCTGCGCACGCTCGGCGCGCAGACCGAGGTGGTGCGTTCGCTCTCCCGTACCCCCGGCCAACTGGCCGGGTCCGAGCCGGACGCCGTGGTGCTGGGCCCAGGTCCTGGCCATCCGGCCGACTCCGGTCACGTCGAGCTGGTGCACGAGTTCGCCGGCCGGGTGCCGCTGCTCGGTGTCTGCCTGGGCCACCAGGCGATCGCGCTGGCGCACGGCGGGCGGGTCGAGGTGGCGGGTGAACTCATGCACGGGCGGACCAGCACGGTGCGGCACGACGGCGCCGGGGTGTTCCAGGGGCTCGGCAACACCCTGGAGGCGACCCGCTACCACTCGCTGATCGTCGCCGACCCGCTCCCGGACCAGCTGGTCTCCACGGCCTTCGCCACCGACCACGGGTATGTGATGGGCCTTCGGCACCGCACGCTGCCGATCGAGGGCGTGCAGTTCCACCCCGAGAGCATCACGACCAACGGCGGACTGGTGATGCTGGAGAACTTCCTTCGGACGAACGGCTGACCGCCGCCAGCTCGCGGACCGCCTCGGCCACCCCGGAGCGCGGAAGGTGGGCGTGGCCGACGACCAGCGCGGGCGCTGCGCCCCCCGGTCCGGCGTGGAAGGCCGCGGCGCCGCGCACCAGCACGGAGCGGCGCAGCGCCCCTGCCACCAGCGCGGCCTCGTCGGTGTGCCGGGGCAGCCGTACGTAGGCGTGCAGGCCGGCCGCCCGCCCGACGACCTCGGCCCCCGGGAGGTGTCGGCGCACCGCCTCGTCGAGCGTCTCCCTGCGGCTGCGGCACAGCGCGTTCAGCCGGCGCAGATGGCGGTCGAACAGTCCGCTGCGCAGGAACTCCGCGAAGGCCAGCTGGGTGAGTGTCTCGCTACCCAGGTCGTGGCGGGCGCGGGCCCTCAGCAACTGGTCGAGCATCGGCCGCGGCGCGGCGAGCCAGCCGAGCCGCAGGCCGGGGGCGAGCGACTTGCTCGCCGTGCCCGCGTGGACGACACGGTCGGGGGCCAGCCGCTGGAGCGCGAGCGGGCGGGTGGTGCCGCGTTCGTACCAGAGCCCGCCGTCGTAGTCGTCCTCGATCACCCAGCCGTCGTGCTCGCGTGCCCAGCGCACCAGCGCCTCGCGGCGCCGCGCGGAGAGGGTGACACCGGTGGGGTACTGATGGGCGGGGGTGACGAGGACGGCGCGCACCCCGGACGCGGCGAGTGCGTCGACGTCGATGCCCTCGTCGTCCACCGGCAGCGGCACGGTGCGCAGTCCGCTGCCGTGCACGAACTGGCGCTGGCCGGGGTGGCCCGGGTTCTCGATGCCGAGCTCGGTGACGCCCAGTCCGGGCAGGACCGCGCAGAGCAGGCCGAGCGCCTGGGCGAAGCCCGACACCACCATCACCTGGTCGGCAGTGGTGCGCACCCCGCGCAACCGGCCGAGGTAGTGGCCGAGTTCGACACGCAGCGCCGGTGTACCGGCCAGCGGCGGGTAGTCGTGGTCAGCGGTGTCGGCCGCGTACAGCGCCCGCTGGTAGCAGCTGAGCCACTCGCGGCGGGGGAAGGCGGGGAAGTTGCGGCCGCCGGGGCGCAGGTCCCAGCGGACGGCGGGCACCCGGCCCTCGTCCAGCAGGGCCGGCACCACGGCCGGTCCGGCGTCCAGATGGCCCACCACCCGGGTGCCCGCGCCCTGGACCGCTTCCAGATACCCCTCGGCGACCAGCTGTCCGTACGCCTCCACCACCACGCTCCGCGACACGTCGAGGTCGTCGGCGAGCCGCCGGCTGGACGGCAGCCGGGTGCCCGGGTGGAGGATTCCCTCGGATATCTCCCTCTTGAGGTAATGCTGGATCTGCGAGGTGAGCGACGTCTCGGATTCTCTGACGACCTCGACCGCCACATGCAGGGCCACCGGCCCTCCCCCTTTTTCTGATTGGACCGTACGGCTGCCCGGTCAGTGGTCTGGAAAGTGTTCGCGGGAATTCACAGAATCGAAGGCGAAGACTCTTTCTGGCGCCGCTCAAGGAGAATCCCCGTGACTGCCGAGCCGCAGGGCCGTACCTGGCCGGAATTGATGAACGCGGTGCTGAGCCGCGAGGACCTGTCCGCGCGGGACACGGCGTGGGCCATGGACGAGGTGATGGCCGGCGACGTCTCCCCCGCCCGGCTGGCCGGGCTGCTGGTGGGCCTGCGCGCCAAGGGCGAGACCGTCGAGGAGATCGATGGCCTGGTACGGGCGATGCTGCGGCACGCCGTGCCGCTGGAGGTACCGGGGCCGGCGCTGGACATCGTCGGCACCGGCGGCGACGGGTCGAACAGTGTCAACATCTCCACGATGTCGGCGATCGTGGCGGCCGGGGCCGGGGCGCGGGTGGTCAAGCACGGCAACCGCTCCGCCTCCTCGTCCTGCGGGTCGGCGGACGTGCTGGAGGAGTTGGGGGTGGCGCTGGAGCTGCCGCCCGCCGAGATCGCGGCGGTGGCGGAGGAGACCGGCATCACGTTCTGCTTCGCCCCGGTGTTCCATCCGGCCATGCGGCACGCCGCCGCGACGCGCCGGGAGCTCGGCATCCGCACCGTGTTCAACATGCTGGGGCCGCTGGCCAATCCCGCTTCGCCGGCCGCGCAGGCGGTGGGCGTCGCCGACCTGCGGCAGGCTCCGCTGCTGGCCGGGGTGCTGGCCGGGCGCGGGGTGTCGGCGCTGGTGTTCCGGGGTGACGACGGGATGGACGAACTGACGGTCACCACTACCTCCACGGTCTGGTCGGTCACCGGCGGCGAGGTGCGCGAGGAGTCCTTCGACCCGCGCGACATCGGTATCGGGTACGCCGACGCGGGTGCGCTGCGCGGCGGCGACCGGGCTCACAACGCCCGGGTGGCCCGCGAGGTGCTCGCCGGGGCGCGGGGGCCGGTCAGGGATGCGGTGCTGCTGTCGGCCGCCGCAGGTCTCGCGGCGCTGGAGCCCAGCGGCCGGCCGGTCACGGAACGGCTGGCGGCCGGGACGGAGCGGGCCGCCGAGGCCGTCGACTCGGGTGCGGCGGCGGCCGTGCTGGAGCGCTGGGCGACGGTCACCGCGAAGCTGGCGCAGCAGGGCTGACGGGCCGTCGGCCGGCGGACACCAGGGCGGCGACGGCCTGCACCGCACTGCCACCGGTCACCACGGACTCGCCGACCAGGACCGCGTCCGCGCCGTGGGCGGCGTAGTGCGCCGCGTCGGCGGGGCCGCGGACGCCCGACTCGGCGATCGTCACGACGTCCGGCGGGACCGCGGGCGCGAGGCGCTCGAAGGTTCCCCGGTCGACCTCCAGGGTCCGCAGGTCACGGGCGTTGACGCCGATCAGCCGGGCGCCGGCCGCCAGTGCCCGGTCCGTCTCCCCCTCGTCGTGGACCTCCACCAGCGGGGTCAGCCCGATCTCGGCCGCGAGCGCGACGAGTTCGGCAAGGAGCGATTGCTCCAGCGCGGCCACGACCAGCAGGGCCAGGTCGGCGCCGTGCGCCCGCGCCTCCCAGAGCTGGTAGGGCCCGACGGTGAAGTCCTTGCGGAGCACCGGGGCCGCGACCCTGGAGCGGACCGCGTCCAGGTCCGCCAGCGAGCCGCCGAACCTGCGGCCCTCGGTGAGGACACTGATCGCGGTGGCACCGCCGCTCTCGTACTCGGCCGCCAGCGCCGCCGGATCGGCGATCTCCGCCAGCGGCCCCTTGGACGGGCTTGCGCGCTTCACCTCGGCGATCACACACAGGCCGTCCGGACGGCGCAGCAGTGCGGCGCCGTCCACACCGGGCCCGGCATCGGCGGCCCGGTCCTGCAACTCGCCCAACGGCACCCGGCGCTGCCGCTCCGCCAGGTCGGCGCGTACTCCTTCGACGATCGAGTCGAGCACGTTCATCGCTGCGTCCTTCCGCTTCCACGCGCCGGCCGGCCCGGCCGGTCGACGGCCGGGCCACGACCAGGCGCCACGGGTCGGAATTCTAGGGACGCGGGGCGGCCGGGAACCATGTCATTCAGCGTTCGGTAAAACTCGCTGGTGGGCCTCGCGATTCGACCGTCCGGAACCGGCCCACTTCGGCCACGGTGTTTTCTCGTGGCATGCACATGTGTTCACCTGGGTAGCGAGACGTGGATTCCCCCCATGCCCGGCCACTTCAGGAGAACGAGTGTCTGTCGATCCCGCCCGACTCGAATACATCAACGCACACGAGACGGAATATCTCTATGAAGAGATATTTGTCCAGCAGGCCTACCTGCCCGAGGGGATGACGCTCCCGGAGGGGGCGACCGTCATCGACGTCGGGGCCAACATCGGGATGTACTCCCTGTTCGTGCACACGATGTTCCCCACGGCGAAGGTGTACGCCTTCGAGCCGATGCCGCCCGTCCTCGAAAAACTCAGCGCCAACCTGGCCGCCCACGAGGTCTGTGCGGAGGTCTTTCCGTACGCACTGTCCGACGCCGAGGGCGAAGTCGAATTCACCTACTATCCAGGTTATTCCACCATGTCGGCCGACTCCTCCCACGCGGCCTCGGAATTCGACCGGGAATTTGTCAGGAAGCAGGTGCTGGAGAATTCCCGGCAAGAGGTCGGTGACGCCCACGACATGCTGGACGAGTTGCTGGAGTACCAATTCAGGGAGGTGCCCTACCGCTGCCGGACCCGGCGGCTCTCGGACGTGGTCCGCGAGCTGGGGATCACGCACATCGACATGCTCAAGATCGACGTCCAGCGGGCGGAGGCGGATGTGCTGCGCGGGGTGGACGACGACCACTGGCCGCTGATCGACCGCATCGCACTGGAGGTGCACGACGAGGCCGGCACGCCGACGGAGGGACGGCTTGCCCTTCTCGGCGGTCTGTTGCGTGAGCGCGGGTTCACCGTCGGCCCCCACCGTAACGACGGGGTGGCGGATTCCGGCCGGTACTCGGTGTTCGCCTCGCGGCCGGACGCCGGGCACCGGGGTTCTTCGCCAGGGCCGGGCCTGCGTGCTTCCGGGGAGAGGCCCTGAGCTCTCGGAAAGCGCCGCCGGGTACGGTCGGCGCCCGGCAGACCTGCTCGTGGCACCGAGCGGGCCTGCCGGGCGGCGTCGGAGGTCAGGCGGCCCACGTCACGGAGACGACCACCCGGCAGACGTCCGGCGGCCCACGTCATCAAGACGACCACCCGGCGGACGTCCGGCGGCCCACGTCATCAAGACGACCACCCGGCGGACGTCCGGCGGCTCACGTCATCGAGACGACCACCCGGCGCGAGCCGGTGAATGCCTCGCGGCCGTGCAGCACGGACATGTTGTCGACCACGAGGATGTCGCCCGCCAGCCAGGGCTCCACCACCTTGTTGTCCCGTGCGGAGGCGCGCACCTCGGCCAGGTCCTCCTCCGGGATCGCGGTGCCGTCGCCGTAGGTCACCCAGTGCGGCAGGTCCTCGACGCTGTCGATCAGGGAGAGCAGCGTCTCGCCCTCGTCACCCGGGAGGTTCGACGGGTGCCACTGGTCGGCCTGGTTGAACCAGGTGTCCTCCCCCGTACGCGGATTCTTCCTCACCCCCGGGCGGTGCTGGCTCAACCGCAGGCCGCCCTCCGCGGTCCACTCGAACTCGGCCTGCGAGGTCTTCAGGAAGTCCTCGACGACCTCCCGGTCCTGCGTCTCGAAGGTGTCCTGCCAGGACTTGCCGAGGCCGAAGCCGCCGTGCAGATGCTGGTGGTAGACGACGCCGGACTCGAACCGCGCCCTGACCTCGGGCGAGAGGCCGCGCAGCAGCGCCTGCCCGTCGCAGACCGGGGTGGCGCCGCCGGTCTCCGGGGCGACGAGGCAGCAGAAGAACAGCCGGTTGGGCCAACTGTGCGCGTACGACAGCTCGTTGTGCAGGGAGATGTCAAACCTGGCCGGGTACTCGGTGGAGGTGAAGACCCCGTCCGAGACCGTGGAGCGCGGGGTGTTGCCGCCGCGGTAACTGTCGATCAGCGAGTCGCCGAACCGGCTGACGGTGCGGTGGAACTCGTCGGCGTCGGCCGTGCCGAGACCTCGGACCATGACCGCCCCGCACTCGGCGAGCAGACCCTCGACGCGCAGCCTCACCGCGTCCAGGCTGTCGGCGTCCCAGGAGTCCGGCCGGCCCTCGGTGTGCAGGACCGCCAGGGTGGTGCCACCGGTGGTGCGCCTCTCGTCGCGCATGTCAGCGCCTCCCCGTCCCGGCCGCCTGCGCCGTGTCCGCTTGCGATTGCGTGGCTGTTGCGGTTGCGGTTGCGGTTGCCGGTGCCGCGACCGGCGTCCCCGGTTCCGCGGTCAGCTGCACCGGGAGCCCGCTGTAGCCGTGCACGAAGTTGGAGTAGAGCTGCTGCGGGGGGCCCGTCAGCTCCACCTCGGCCACCGTGGCGCGCAACGCCTCGACCATGGCGCCCACATGGACCCTGCCGAGGAAGGCGCCCAGGCAGAAGTGCGGGCCGTGTCCGAACACCACGTGCTTGTTGGGCGTACGGCCCACGTCGAACGCGTACGGGTCGTCGAAGACGTCCTCGTCGAAGTTGGCGGAGGTGTTCCACAGGGTGACCACGTCACCCGCCTTGATCACCTGGTCCCGCAGCGGGACGTCCACCATGGCCCGGCGTCCGAAGTGCATCGCGGGGGTGGTCCACCGCAGCACCTCCTCGGTGGCGCTCTCGACCGTCACCTCCCCTGCCTTGATCCGGCGCCACTGCTCGGGGTGTTCGGCGAGGGCGATGAGGCCGCCGACCGTGGACATCCGGGTGGACTCGTCGCCGCCGAGTATCAGGCTGTAGCAGTTGAAGACGATCTCGTCCTCGGTCAGCGGCTTGCCGTCCACGACGGCGGTGGCCAGGGTGCTGATGACGTCGTCGCCCGGGTTCCTGCGCCGTTCGGACGCCAGGTCCGAGAGGTAGAGCAGGATCTCGTTGCGGGCCATCAGCGATTCCATCTCGCTGTCGTCGGAGCTCTGCCGGGACAGCGTCAGGGAGTTCCACTCCACCAGCTGTTCACGGTCGGCCTCCGGGATGGCCATCAGGTCGCCCATGGTGTTGATCGGGATGTGGTCCGCGACGTCGGTGACGAAGTCCACCCGGCCGCCGGCCGCCAGGGCACGGGCGACCAGCTCCCGGGTGTGCCGGTGGATGCCGTCCACGATCGGGGCGAGCACCCGGGGCGAGAAGGACTTGAGCATCAGGTTGCGGATCTCGCGGTGCCTGGCCCCGTCGGTGACGGCGAGCATCTTGCGCGACGCCGAGTCCTCGCCCTGGAGGAGGGTCGCCAGTACGTTGCCCCGCTCGGAGGTGAACCGCTTGTTGTCGCGGTAGACGGCGACGCTGTCGGCGTACTTGGAGACCACCCAGAAGCCGGGGGTACGGGCGCCCGCCGGGTGCCAGTGGACCGGGCTCTCGTCGCGGAACCTGCGCCACAGGGCGGAGAGGTCGTTCCCGACGAAGGTCCGTGGGTCGGTGAGGTCGATGGCAGCCAGGTCCGCTGGCGCCAACAGTTGCTGCTCGGTCATGAATTGACTTCCTCCAGGTACGGACTCAGACGCCCGCGGTGCGGTAGCGGCGAAGGCTCACGAAGGAGCAGGACACGAACAACACGGTCAGCGTCACGGCCACCACGGCGAGCGGGTGCTCCCCGGGGAGGCTGCCGCCGGTCGTGGCCGGGTTGCCCCACAGGTCACGGCAGGTGGCGATCACGGCGCTCACCGGGTTCCACTCGGCGACCGGCCGGATCAGTGCCGGCATGGACTGCGGGGAGAGGAAGGCGCTGGACAGGAAGGGCAGCACGATGACGATGAAGGGGGTGACCACGCTGATGGTCTCCACGCTGCGCATCGTCAGGGCGAAGAGCACCCCGAGCCACAGCATGACGTAGATGAAGACCGCGATCAGGGCGAACCCGGCGAGCGTGGGCAGCAGTCCGGTGTGCGAGCGCCAGCCGAGGAACAGCCCGGCGGCGGTGGCGATGCCCAGGCCGAGCAGTCCCACCGCGAAGTCCGCGAGGGTGTGTCCGAAGGGCACCGCCGACCTGCTGATCGGCAGTGACCTGAACCGGTCCACCAGCCCGCCCTTGAGGTCCATCGCCATCGAGATCGCCGTCGGGCCGACGCAGGCCAGGCCGACCTGGACCGCGCCGCCCGCGAAGACGTACTCCGCGTAGTCCCCGCCCGCGGGCAGGGTGATGGCGTCCCGGAAGAGGTAGCCGAGCATGAGCATCGACACGAGCGGGTTCAGCACCACGCCGATCACCCGGCCCGGGGAGCGGCGCAGGTGCCGCAGCCGGCGGCCCGCGACGGCGAGCACTTCGGTGAGCGCGGTCCTGGGGCCGCTCGACGCGCCGATGTCGAGCAGGGTCGCCGTCATGACCGGGCCTGCCGGTCCTGCTGGGCGCGGCCGTCCTGCGGGAGCTGGGGGATCTGCGGGGACTTGGCGGCCGAGGGGGCCTGGGGGGCCGAGCGGGCCTGTGCGAGCCGGCCGGTGTGTTCCTCGTGGAGCCGGTCCAGTTCGGCGGCGACCAGCGGACCGATCTCGGAGAGGGGGCCCGGGTTGAGGATGTCGTCGTGGTTGCAGGCGATCCGGTGCACGTCCAGGGTGCCGCTGAACCACGGCTTCCACACCTGCTCCATGTCCGTCCCCTCCCAGGCCGAGTGCTCGGCGAGGAAGAGCTGCATGGTGCCGTCGAAGTCCCCCGGTGTGTAGTGCGGGATGAGCCGCTGATGGTGGGTCATCAGGTCGATCATCCGGGCCATCCGCTCCTCCCCCATCTGCGCCAGCGGACTGTTGTCGCGGCGGAGCGCGTCGATGATGTCGTCCGACACCAGGTCCCGGCCGCCGTACTCGGAGCGGTGGTGTCCGACGCCCTCCAGGAGCCAGGCGAGCATTCCCTGCTCGTCGCGCTCGTCGGGCGTCCCGGTCCTCGGGTAGGAGTCCAGGTTGGCCACCAGACCGACCTCGTCGCCCGCCGCGCGCAGCTGGACGGCGATCTCGTAGGCGAGCAGCCCGCCGAACGACCAGCCGAACAGGTGGTACGGACCCTGCGGCCTGACCTCCTTCATCAGCTGGATGTACTCGGCGGCGGTCTCCTCGATGCTGGTCGGCAACGGGGCGCCGGCCACCACGCTGGGCGCCTGGATCCCGTAGAGCGGGTACTCGGCGCCGAGGTGGCGGGTGAGGGGCATGTACGAGAGGGCGAAGCCGACTCCGCTGTGCAGGCAGAAGACAGGCGGACGGCTGCCGGTCGGCTTGATGCAGAGCATCGTGCCGAAGGGGTCCGCGTAATCCAGCCCGCCGGCCTCGGCGATCGCGTCGGCCATGATCTGCGTGCTGTGGCGCCGCGCGGGGCCGGGCTCCTGACCGTCACCGGCGGTCGCTGCCCCCGAGGCGGTCTCCTGACCATCACCGGCGGCGGCCACCGCTTCCGGTTCGACCGCGACAGGCTCCGGCTCCGGCTCCGGCTCCGGACGCAAGGTCGCAGCCAGCGACCTGACGCTCTGGTGGACGAAGACGTCCGCGATGCTGATCGGCAGGCCGGCCTTGCGCGCCATGCTCACCAGCCGCAGCGACTTCATGCTGTCCATCCCGGCCGGCACCTCGAAGAAGTTCTCCTGTGCCCCGAATCCGTCCGTTCCGAGGATCTCGGCGACGATCGCACACAGCGTCTCCTCGGCGGGATCCGCCTGCGCCGCCTCCTCGGCCTCCGGCGCGGGCGCGCTCGCGGCCACGGCCGGGGGCGTCAGATGCGTGTCGGGGTCGAGCAGAGCGCCTTCGGCGCCCCACTTCCTGCGCAGTCCCGTCCGGTACAGCCGGGACCCGGCCGGCCCGAACGGGTCGGCGACGAAGCGTTCGGCGGTCGCTCCCGGCCGGCCCGCGAATCCGCGGGCCAGGCCGGCTCCGGCGACGTACAGCTCACCGACCACGCCCGGGGGCACCGGGGTGAGCCACTCGTCGAGGACGTACCTCCGGCTGTTCCAGGCCGCCTCGTCGGGCGAGAAGGTCCGCGGGGTGGCCCAGTCCTGGGCCGGCGGCTCGGTGCCGCCGACCCCGCCACCGGTGAGCAGCGGCTCGAACAGTCCTGCCGCCGCGCCGTTCCCCCGCTCCCGTACCCAGGCGAGGTGGTTGACGGCCGCGCGGTGCTCGACGACCGTGCCGCCGGGCCGGCCTGCCACCGCGTCGGTGCGGATCACGTAGGCGGCGTGCTCGGGCCGCAGCGGCGCCGTCCGGTCCGCGTCGGTCAGCGGCTCCGCCGAACCTGCCTGCACCTCGGGTGCGTCGAGCACCACGACGGTGACCCCGGTGTTACGGAGCCTGCTCGCCAGGCCCGCGGTGGTGAGCACGCACAGCGGGTCCGCGTCGGCGAACAGCGCCTTGACCCGGGCGGTCGGTTCGTCGGCCGCGACCGGCAGGTACGCCGCCCCGGACTTGAGTACCGCGAGAGCGGCGACGGTGCGGTCGGCGGCGCGGGGCGCCGCGAGCGCCACGACCCGCTCCGGGCCCGCCCCGAGCTGGACGAGCCTGCGCGCCAGCCGGTTGGAGCGTGCCTCGATCTCCTCGTACGTCACGACGTGCTTTGCGGCGGCGTCCGGCGCCGCGGTGTCCGACGCCCTCTGCCCGGCCGGTGCGCGGAGCAGCTCGGGCAGGGTCGTCGCGGGCAGTTCGTGCGCGGTGTCGTTCCAGTCGCGCAGCACCTGCTCGCGGGCGTCGCCGCTCAGCAGCTCCAGGGCGCTCAGCCGTACGTCGGGGTCGGCGGCGACCGAGCGCAGCACCTGCTGGAACTGCTCCACCATGCGTTCCACGGTGGCCTTGGTGAACAGGTCCGTGCTGAAGGTGAGCAGCCCGCGCAGCCCCTCCTGGCCCGGCCACGGCAGCAGTTCGAGCAGCAGGTCGAGCTTGGCCTGGTCGGAGCCCACGTACTCGGGCGTGACGGTCAGGCCGGTCAGGACGAGCGGCTGCACGCGGTCGCTGCGCACCCCGAGCCCGATCTGGAAGAGCGGGTTGCGGCTCAGCGAACGGGTCGGCTTGAGGGTGTCCACGACCTGGTCGAAGGACACGTCCTGGTGCGCGTAGGCCGCCAGGTCCGTCTCCCGCAGCCGGTCGAGCAGTTCGCGGAAGGTCGGGTCGCCACTCGTGTCGCTGCGCAGCACGAGCGAGTTGATGAACATGCCGACCAGGTCGTTGAGCGCCTCGTCGGCGCGCCCGGCGACCGACACGCCCAGCGGGATGTCGGTGCCGGCGCCCAGCCTGGTCAGCAGGGCCGACAGCGCGGCCTGGAAGACGATGAACTCGGTGGTGCCGGTCGTCCTCGCGATCTCGACGAGTGCTCCGTGCAGGGCGGGGTCGAGGTCGAACATCACCACGTCGCCGTCCGAGCCGCTCACCTCGGGGCGGGCGAAGTCGGTGGCCAGGGGCAGTTCGTCGGGCAGGCCCGCGAGGGCGTCCCGCCAGAAGGACAGCTGCCGGGACGCCACGCTGTCCGGGTCGTCCTCGGAGCCGAGCGTCTCGTGCTGCCAGGCGGCGTAGTCCGCGTACTGCACCGGCAGCGGGGTCCACCGCGGGGCCTGTCCCGCGCTCCTGGCGCGGTAGGCGGCGGCCAGGTCGGCGAGCACCGGCTCCATCGACCAGCCGTCGAAGGCGATGTGGTGCAGGACGAGCAGCAGTACGCACTCGTCGGGGCGGACCGGGTAAAGGAGGGCGCGCAGCGGGGTCTCCGTGGTGAGGTCGAAGCCGCGGTCGGCCTCGGCCCCCAGCGCGGACTCCAGTGCGTCCTGCGCCACCGTCACGACCTTGAGCGTGGGGCCGCCCGACGCGGCGTCGAGCACCCGCAGCGACGGCACGCCGTCGGTCTCCGGTATGACCGTGCGCAGCACCTCGTGGCGGGCGGCCACGTCGTGCAGCGCGGCCTGGAGTGCGCTCGTGTCCAGGCGGCCGGTGAGCCGGAAGGCCATCAGGGTGTTGTACGAGCCGTCACTCACGCCCTGGCGCCTGTTGAGGAACCACTGGCGCTGCTGGCTGAAGGACAGCGGCCGTTCGGTGCCCTGCGGGGCGGGGGTGAGCGGCGGCCTGGCGCCGGCCGCCGCGGCGACGTGCCCGGCGAGGGCCGCGACCGTGCGGGCCTCGAAGAGGGCGCGGATCGGCAGTTCGACGCCGAGTGCGCTGCGGGCCCTGCTGACCAGCCGGGTGGCGAGCAGCGAGTGGCCGCCGATCTCGAAGAAGTCGTCGTCGACGGAGACCTCTTCGAGGCCCAGGACGTCGGCGAACAGGCCGCAGAGAATGCCTTCCGCCGGGGTGCGCGGTGCCCGGCCGCGGGAGACGGCGCCCAGGTCGGGCTCGGGCAGCGCCTTGCGGTCCAGCTTGCCCTGCGCGGTGAGCGGCAGCGCGTCAAGGACGACCACCGCGGAGGGGACCATGTACTCGGGCAGCGACCGGGTGAGCCGTTCGCGCAGCGCGCCGCCGGTGGCCGGGGCAGCGGGGGTCCGGCCGGCGGTGACGACGTACGCCACCAGCCTGCGGTCGCCCGCCCCGTCCTCGCGGACGACCACTGCGGCCTGCTCGACCTCCGGCTGGGTGAGCAGCGCGGAGGAGATCTCGCCGAGCTCGATGCGGATGCCGCGCAGCTGCACCTGGTCGTCGGCGCGGCCCAGGTAGTCGAGTTCGCCGTCCGGCAGCCAGCGCACCAGGTCGCCGGTGCGGTACATCCGGGCTCCCGAGGGGCCGTACGGGTCGGCCAGGAAGCGCTGTGCGGTGAGCGAGGGGCGGGCCAGGTAGCCGCGGGCCAGCCCGCCGCTGACGTACAGCTCGCCGACGACGCCGACCGGTGCGGGCCGCAGGTGGCCGTCCAGGACGTACACCCGGTGTGCGCTGGTGGGCCTGCCGATCGGGGGCCGGCCGCCGCCGGTGAGCGGGCCGCTGACGGTGCAGCCGACGACGGCCTCGGTGGGTCCGTAGCCGTTGTAGAGCTTGACCGATCCCGCCCAGCGGTCGACGACCTCGGCGGGCACGGCCTCGCCGGTCACCACCAGGCGCAGGTCGGCGGGGAGGGTGCTGTCCCGGGGCAGTCCGCCCAGGACGACGGGCGGCAGTGCGACGAGGTTGATGCGCTCCCGGCGGAGGAGGTCGACCAGGGGCTGTCCCGGCGCCCGGCTGTCCTCGTCCGCGATGACCAGGGTGCCGCCGGTGAGCAGGGCGAGCATGATGCCCCACACGGAGGCGTCGAAGCTGAACGAGGCGAACTGCAGCACCCGGGTGTCGGTGTCGAGCTCGAACCGCTCGCCGAGGCTCTCGACCATGGCGAGCAGCCCGGTGTGTGCCACGACGACGCCCTTGGGGCGGCCGGTGGAGCCGGAGGTGTAGATGATGTACGCGGGGTTCTCCGGCCGGAGCGCCGTGGTGCGGTCGGCGTCGGTGAGGTCGCCGTCCGGGAGGGCGGCGAGCCGCTCGGTGGTGTCGGGCGCGTCGAGGAGCAGCAGGCCGGCGTCCGTGGTGGGCAGGCCCGCGGGCCTTGCGGAGGTCGCGGTGTCGGTCAGGAAGACCGCCGGCCTGGCGTCGGCCAGCATGTACGCCATGCGGTCGACCGGGTAGTCGGAGTCGACCGGCAGGTACGCCGCGCCCGCCTTGATCACCGCGAGGGCCGCGACGACCAGTTGGGGGGTACGGGGCAGCATCACGGCGACGGTCTGCTCGGGGCCCACGCCCTGGGCGACGAGGAGGCGGGCCAGCCGGTTGGCGCGGGCGTTCAGTTCGGCGTAGCTCAGCCGGTCGGCGCCGAGGACGACGGCCTCCTTCTCCGGCGTCCGGCCGGCCCACGCCTCGAAGGTCCGTGTGGTGAGCTCGGCGGGGACCGGCTGGGCCGCGCCGGTGCCCGACCAGTCCTGCAGGAGCAGCCGGCGCTCGTCGGCGCCGAGGGTGTCCAGCCTGCCCAGCCGGGTGCCCGGGGACGCCGCGAGCCGTTCGGTGACCCGGACGAACCGCTGGAGGATCGCGTCGACCTGGCCGGCGTCGAAGATGTCCGGCCGGTACTGCGCCTCCAGGCGCATCCGCTCGCCGGGGAAGACGTTGAGCGCCACCGGGTACTCGGCGATCACCCTGGCCTGCCAGTCCAGCATCCGCAGTTGCGGGAGGTGTTCGGCGATGCCGTCGAGGGCGCCGGCCGGGTAGTTGTGGTAGCTGACGACGCTGTCGAAGAGTTCACCGACGCCGGCCCCCTGCTGCACCTCGGCGAGGCCCAGGTGCTGGTGGGGCTCCAGGTCGAGCTGGCGGGCCTGGAGGTCGGCGAGCATCGCGTCGAAGGGCAGCGAGGGCTCCAGGCTCACCCGTACCGGAAGGGTGTGCAGGAAGGCGCCCACCATCCGCTCCACGCCCGGCAGTTCCTCGGGGCGGCCGGAGACGACCGCGCCGAAGGTGACGTCCTGGCGGCCGGTGAGCCGGCCGAGTGCGACCGCCCAGCAGCCCTGGACGACGGTGTTCATCGTCAGGCCGCGGGCGTGCGCCACCGCGGTCACGGCCGCGGTGAGGTCGGCGGGCAGTTCCCCGGACAGGGTGGCGGGCAGCGCCGATGCGCGCTCACGGTCGGCCGGGCCGAGCCGGGTGGCCTCGTCGATCCCGGCGAGTTCCTTCTGCCAGGCCTCGCGGGCGGCGTTCTTGTCCTGGGCGGCCGACCACTCCAGGTAGGCGCGTACGGGCACGACCTGCGGCAGCTGCGAGGCGTCCGCCCCGTTGGCCCACAGGGTGACCAGCTCGCTGGCCAGTACCGCGGACAGCGACCAGCCGTCGACCAGCATGTGGTGCACGGTCCACACCACGCGGTGCCGCTCGGGTCCCGCCCGGTAGACGGTGAAGCGGGTCAGCGGCCCCCGGGTGACGTCGAAGCGGTGCAGCCACTCCTCCTCGGTGCGGCGCCTGAGCTCGGCGTCGAGGTCCTCCTCGGCGACGTCGCCGAGGTCGATCTCCTGCCAGGGCAGTTCCACTGCGGCGGAGATCAGCTGGACGGGGTCGCCCGCGTCGCGCTCGCGGAAGCGGGCGCGCAGCTGCGGGTTGCGGTCGAGGAGCGCGGTCGCCGCGTCGCGCAGCGCCGAGCGGTCCAGCGGGCCGCCGATGTCCATGACCACCTGCAGGGTGTAGGCGTCCATGCCGCTGCGGTCGAACTCGGCCTGGAACAGCAGTCCTTGCTGGAGCGGGGAGAGCGGCAGGATGTCCTCAAGCTCCTCGACCTCGCGCTCGAAGGTCTCGATCTCCTGCTGGTCGACGCGCACCAGCGGGAACTCGGAGGGGGTACGGCCACCGGCCCCGGGCCGGCCGGCGTGCGCGGCGAGCGCGCCGAGGGCGCGGAACCAGCCCTCGGCGAGGTGGCGGACCTCCTCCTCGGAGAGCAGTTCGCCCGCCCAGGTCCACTCGGCCACGAGCACGGGTCCCTCGGGCCGCTCCTGGGTCATCGACACGACCTCCAGGGCGTGCCGCAGCGGGGTCTCGGGCGCCGTGGTGAGACCGGACGCGCCGGCCTCCATCGTCCAGTCGCCGCCCTGGCCGACGGTGAACCGGCCGAGGTAGTTGAAGCCGATCCGCGGGACGGCCCCGCGGGCGAGGACTGCCGCGGTCTGCGGGTTGAGGTGGCGCAGCAGGCCGTGCCCGATGCCGTGGTCGGGCAGGGCGCGCAGGGTCTCCTTGACCCGCTTGAGCGCGGCGCCGCAGGAGGCTCCGCCGTCCCAGACCTCGGCCCAGTCCACCTCACCGATGTCGAGGCCGACGGGGTAGACGCTGGTGAACCAGCCGACGGTACGGGAGAGGTCCTGGTCGTCGAGGAGTTGCTCGCGGCCGTGTCCCTCCAGTTCGACCAGCGCGCGCGAACCCGTTCTGCCGAGCCGGCGGGCACGGTCGGCGAGGGCGAGGGCGAGACCGGTCAGGAGGATCTCGTTGACCTCGGCGTGGAAGACCTCGGGCAGCTGGGCGAGTACGGCCCGGGTGCGCTCCGCGGGGAGTTCGACGCGCAGGGTGCCCGCGCCGGCGTGCACGTCGCGGGCGGGGTCCAGCGGGCGCTGACCCAGATGTACCTCGTCGGCCGCCGACTGCTGTGTCCACAGCGGGAGTTCGGCGACCCGGGCGGCGGTCCTGGCCTGCTCGGAGAGGGTCTTGGTCCAGCGCCGGTAGGAGGTGCCGACCGGGTCGAGCTGTACGTCACGGCCCTCGGACACCGCGTTCCAGGCGTCCCGGAGGTCGGGCAGCAGGATCCGCCAGGACACCCCGTCCACGGCGAGGTGGTGGATGACCAGGAGCAGCCTGCCGGCCCGCCCGTCGCCCTCGTCGAGGAGCACCGCCTGCACCATCAGGCCGTCCTCGGGGCGCAGCCGCGCCCGGGCGGCCTGCACCTGCGCGGCGAGTGCCTCGTCACGGCCCTCGCCGGGCGCCGTCTGCACCCTGCTGACCACGTCGGACGCGCGGACGGCGCCCTGCGGCAGCGTCTGCGGGGACCACAGCCCGGCGACCGGCACCGTGAGCCGCAGGCGCAGTGCGTCGTGCCGGTCCAGGACCGCCTGCACCGCACGCTCCAGGCGTCCGGTGTCCACCCCGGCGGGCACGGAGACGGTGGCGTACTGGGCGAATTCCCTTCCGGCGACCGGCAGTTGTGCGAGGTCCTCGCGGAGCTGGTCGGCTACGGGGATCAGTTCGATGTCGCCCACCCCGTCCTCGTTCACGGTGGCCGCGGCGGGTCCCGTGCGCCGGGCGACCGCGGCGACGGCGGCCGGGGTGCGGTGCTGGAAGACGTCGCGGGAGGAGACGGTCAGCCCGGCGGCGCGGGCCTTGCCGACCACCTGGATGGAGCTGATGCTGTCGCCGCCGAGAGCGAAGAAGCTCTCGTCGACGCCGACCCGGGGCACCCCAAGGACCTCGGCGAAGACCGCGGCGATGATCTCTTCCTCCGGGGAGCGCGGTGCTCCCGCGGGGAGCGCCGCCGCCGTCGCCACGGCCGGGACGGGCAGCGCCTTGCGGTCCACCTTGCCGTGGGCGGTCAGCGGCAGCTCGTCGAGGAACAGCAGCACGGAGGGGACGAGGGCCTCGGGCAGCGTGCGGGCCAGCAGCTCCCGCGCGGCGGCGGGATCCGCCGCCGCGTCCTGGGACACCAGGTAGCCTGCCAGCCGCTGGTGGCCGGCCGGGTCGGTGAAGGCGGTGGCCACGGCGTCCGTGACGCCGGGCAGGGTGCGAAGGGCCGTCTCGACCTCGCCCAGCTCGATGCGCTGACCACGGATCTTTACCTGGTGGTCGCGCCGGCCGGTGAAGACGAGCTGTCCGTCGGGGAGCAGAACCACGTGATCTCCTGTGCGGTACATGCGGGAGCCGTCACCCGTGAAGGGGTTCGGCACGAAGGTGGTGGCCGTACGGCCGGGGTCGCCGAGGTAGCCGCGGCCGACCCCGGCCCCGGCGACGAAGAGTTCGCCCGGCACCCCGCGGGGCACCGGGCGCAGGTCGTCGCCCAGGACGTGCAGCACGGTGTTGCGCAGCGGGCGCCCGATCGGCATGGACGTACCCAGGGCGCCGTCCACGTCGGTGTGCGAGTGCGCGTACGCGTGGGTGACGTCGTCGGAGCACTCGGTCGGGCCGTAGACATTGGCGAGCGGGACCTCGGGGCGGCGCGCGAACCAGCGTTCGCACAGCTCGGCAGGCAGGGCCTCGCCGTTGGAGATCATCCAGCGCAGGCCGGGCAGGGCGGGGGCGCCGCCCTGCGCGTCCCACATGTCCAGGGTCGCGCGCAGCAGCGAGGGGACGACTTCGAGCACGGTCAGCCGCTCGGCCGCGATGATGCCGAACAGTGCTTCCGGGTCGGCCGCCTCCGCACGCGCCACGGCGCGCACCCGGCCGCCGACGATCAGGGTGGCCAGACTCTGCCAGACGGTGACGTCGAAGGTCACCGGAGCGTTGTGCACCAGGGCGTCGTCGCGCCCCAGGGAGAGTTCCTCGGCCTTGGCGAGCAGGTGGTTGACCATGCCGGAGCGCTGCACCATCGCACCCTTGGGCCTGCCCGTGGAGCCGGACGTGTAGATCACGTACGCCAGGTCCAGCGGACCGCCGACGACGGGCGCCAGGTCGTCCGCGGGATCCTGCGCACCGTCCAGCAGGTGTACGGGCAGGGGCGCCCCGGGCGCCGCCTCGGCCGCGGCCTGTCCGGCGAGCGCGTGGTGGGAGGAGTCCGCGAGCACGGCGCTCGCGCCGCTGTCCCGCAGGAGCATCGCCAGCCGCGCGGCGGGGGCGCCGGGGTCCAGCGGCAGGAAGGCGCGGCCGGCGCCGAGCACTCCGAGCTCCGCGGTGACGAAGTCCCGGCCGGGCTCGGACAGTACGGCCACCGGGCCGCTGCCCCGCAGCCGTCGGGAGACGGCGGCTGCCCGCCGGACGAGTTCGCCGTAGCCGACGGTGCCGCCGTCGTCGGTGACGGCGGGGGCGTCGGGCCGCTCGGCCGCGTGCGCCCGTATCCGCTCGACGACGCCGAGGTAGGGCTCTTCGCGGACCGGACCCGTCAGTGCGGCGGCCAGGCCGGCCGCCTCCTCCGGTGCGAGGAGGCCGAGCGTGCTCAGCGGGACGTCGGGGCCCGCGGCGGTGAAACGGTCCAGGAAACCGACGAACCGGGCCAGGTGGGCGGCCACTTCGGCGGTGGTGTAGCGGGCCTCGTTGCCGCTCAGGTCGATGCCGATGCCGGCCCCGCCCTTGTCCGCGACGGTGAATTCGAGGTCGTCGACCAGTCCGGTGGACGGACTGTAGATGGTGGCCTCGCACGGACCGATGCCCAGCTTCTCGACCTGCGGCATCATGTTGATGAACGGGCCGAACGGCCTGCGGTCGTCGCTGGTCAGGCCCATCGCGCGGCGGATCCTGCTCACCCGGTGGCGCTGGTGCTTGAGGCCCTGCGCGAAGGTCCGGTAGGTCTCCGCGAGGAGTTCGGCACGGGTCGTGGTGCCCCGGACGGTCAGCCGCAGCGGCAGGTAGTTGACCACCATGCCGGGAATGTCCTGCATGGTGCCGCCGACCCGGGCGGTGACCGGGAGGGACAGCAGCACGTCCTCGGTGCCGGCCGTCCGCCCGGTGTACGCGCCGAGCGCCGCGACCAGCAGCGTCTGCCAGGTCACCCTGGCCTCCCAGGCGACGGCCCGCAGCCGCTGCGCGAGGTCGTCGGGCAGTACGGTCGCCTCCCGGTGGAACGTCTGGGCGGGGGCCGCGTCGCGGGTGGCCAGGCTGATCGGCTCGGGCCGGTCGGCGAACTGCTGCTCCCAGTAGGCCCGGTCACGCTCGGCCCGCGGCGAGGCGCCGTAGGCCGCCTCCGCGTCGACCAGTTCGCGCAGCGGCGGGAAGCGCCCCTCGTCCAGGGAGGTGCGGGCGAGCAGCGACTCGTAGATGGCGGCGAGGCGCTGCCAGTAGATGACGTAGCTGAAGCCGTCGGAGACCAGGTGGTGGTTGAGGAGGCAGAAGAAGGTGCGGTCCTCGGCGAGGGTGAAGATGCTCAGCCGGAACAGCGGGACGTGCGGGGTGGCGAGGATCGGCAGCGGCTCCCGCAGATCGGCGCGGATCGCCTCCTGGGCCGCCGCCGCGGGGTCCTGCGCGCCGCTGACGTCGCTCACGCTCAGCGGCAGGTCCGTGACGGGCTCGATGAACTGCCGCGGCTCGCCGTCCACCTCGGTGAACCTGGCGCGCAGGCACTCCGACTCCTCCACGAGCCGTTCCAGCGCGGCCCTGAAGAGGCCCTGGTCGAGCGGTCCGCGAATGTCCCAGTAGATCGCGGTGTTGTACGTGGCACCGCCGCCGGAGAGCTTTTCGTCGAACCAAATGTCCTTCTGGCCAGCGGTGAGCGGGAGGCCGGCCGTTAGAACGCGAGTCATAGCAATCCCCTAGCGAAGGTCACCGAATTCACACCTCTCATCGTTGACCGGCGCGCTGACAGCGGGCTGACTCCGGTCTGACGGACCGGGCGTGCACACCGGGCACGAACGCGCGAACGGGAGCACATGCCGAAGCGGCCCCCGTCCCTCCGCCGCGCGGGGGCGCTCCGGCAGGAGGGACGAGGGCCGTTCAGGGGTACGGGTGCTGGGGAGCGGTACGGGAAGTACGGGCGGCGCGGGTGGAGTGGGGCGCGGTCAGCCGCAGCCGCCCGCGTGCCCGTCGTCCGCCGACCTGCCCAGGCCCACGGCGGCCAGCGGCTGCGGCACCGAACCGGCCGACGGCTGCTGGGTGCGCAGGTGTTCCACGAACGCGTCGAGCCGGTCGAGCCCCCAGAACCTGGTGTAGCCGTGCACCAGGAAGGGAACGCCGAAGACGCCGTCCTTGCAGACGTCGAGCAGCATGGCGACCCCCTCGGCGCGCAGTTCGGGCCGTTGCGAGGCCCCGGCGAGCGACTGCGGGTCCAGGCCGAGCCGGGCGCCGATCTCCGCGACGGTCGCGGGGTCGCAGATGTTGCGGCCCTCGCCGAACCGGGCACGGTAGACCGCCGCGATGTAGTCCTGGCCGCGGCCGTGCGCGGCTGCCACCAGGTAGGCCAGGTGCGGGACCTCCCAGACCGGGTCCCGGTCGACGGGCCAGGTCACCTCGATCCCACGGGCCTTGGTGAGCCGGCCGACGTCCTGCAGGACGTATCTGTTCTTCTCCCGGGACATCTCCGAGTACGGGAACCGGCCTCCCGCTTCCGCGAGTTGGCGGGCACTGCTCTCGTCCGGCTCGTAGAAGGGCACCCATTCCAGGCGCTCGACCAGTTCGGGATGGCGCGCGGTCAGTTCCTGGTGGGCCAGCCACGAGTACGGGCTGCGCAGCGAGAAGTAGAAGCGCGGTGTCTTGTTCTTGGGCACGGTGACGGCCCTTTCCGTCTCTCTGGGACTGTTCGGACGCTCAGACGACGAGGCCGCCGTCGACCCCGAAGACCTGTCCTGTGATGTACGAAGCACGGTCGGAGGCGAGGAAGGACACCAGGTCGGCGACCTCCTCGGGGCGGCCGAACCGGCCGAGCGGGATCCGCTCGGTCATCTTCGCGACGTGTTCGCCGGACAGCCCGGAGAGCATGTCGGTCTCGATGAATCCGGGGGCGACGGCGTTGGCACGTATGCCGTAGCGGCCGGACTCCTTGGCGAGCGCCTTGGTGAAGCCGATGATCCCGGCCTTGGTCGCCGAGTAGTTGGTCTGGGTGGCGTTCCCGTACACCCCGGCGACGGACGAGAGGGTGACCACCGAGCCGGCCCTGCGCTTCATCATCGCGAAGACCGCCGCCTTGCAGAGGTGGTAGGTGCCGTCCAGGTTGACCCGGAGCACCGCGTCCCAGTCCGCCTCCGAGAGCATCACCAGCGGGTTGTCGCGGACGATTCCGGCGCAGGAGACCACTGTGTGCAGCGGTCCGAGCGTCTTCTCGCTGTCGCGCACGAAGGTACGTACCGCGTCGTGCGAGGCCACGTCGGTCTGGGCGGTGTACACCCGGGCCCCGGCCGCCGCCGCCTCCTCGGCCACGGCGTCCGCGGCCTCCTTGTTGGACTGGTAGCAGAAGGCCACGTCGTAGCCGTCCCGGGCCAGCCGGCTCACCACGTGGCGGCCGATGCCCCGGGAGCCTCCGGTCACCAGGGCGACGCGTCGGTCGGTTGCGGGCATGTCTGTCTCTCCTCGGTCGTGTGGTGGGTGCCCCGTGCGCACGTGGCGGGGGCCCGGTCGCGCGGTGGGGTCGCCGCGGCCGGGCCGCTCCGTGCGGTCAGTTGCCGCCGAGCACCGCGCAGCCGACCGTGCCGTCGCGTTCGATGCCGGTGATCAGAGCCGCCTCGCCGGGGGCGAGGCCCTTCTCGCCCGCGGTCGCGAGCACCGCCGCCACCTGGAGGCTGCCTGCGGCCGCCGAGGTGTCGCCGAGCAGCGGTCCGAGCCTGACCCGCCGCGGGCCGTCCGGCCCGAGCACGTCGGTGAGGGCGGCCTCCTCCAGTTCCGCGAGCCGGCCCCCGGCGCCCAGCGGGGACACCAGAGTGACGTCCTGGGCGCCCAGCCCCGACGCCTTCAACGCCTCGCCGACGCAGACGGCGAGCGCCTCACGGGCGTCCTCGCGGTCGTGGTAGGCGCGGAAGCGGGTGGCCAGCACGGCGGCCAGTGGCTCGCGTCCGGCTCCCCGTGCGTCCTCGGCGCTCTCCAGCAGGAAGACCGCGCTGCCCTCGCCGAGCGGCGTCGAACGTTCCTCCTCGCCGCGGCCGTGCCACTCCAGCCAGGCGCGCTGCGTGGAGTACTCCTCGGCGGCGCCGCAGAGCACCCGGGTGCAGTGGCCGCCCTTGTGCAGGCGCAGCGCGTAGCTCAGGGCGAGCAGTCCGGTCAGGGCGCCGCCCGCCACGGTGGTGTTCGGGCCCTTGATGCCGTGCCAGATGGCGCTCTGCCCGGCCGCCCTGTTCATCACGGTGTTCGGGAAGCGGGACGGGTCGACGTGGTAGGGCCGCTCGCCCTCCAGGGAGTCCTTGGTGAAGTCCATGATGCTCTGGACGCTGCCCGACCCGGTGCCGAGAACCAGTGCCAACTGCTCGGGGTGGGCGGTGAGTTCGTCGTCACAGTCGGCCAGCAGCCGGCCGACGGTGGTGACGGCGATCGCGGTCACCCGGTCCATCGTCCGGGTGCCCTTCTTGCCCACGTACCGGGCGGCCGTGAAGTCGGGCACCAGGCCGCCGCTCTCGAAGGGGCCCGGGTGCGCCTCGCGGTCCAGCGGGGCGACGGCACTGTCTCCTGCGTTGATCCCCGCGCGGAACGGGGCGCTCCCCACGCCGTAGGGGGAGACCGCCGACCAGGCGGAGAGGACCAGTGGGGACATTACTCAGCCTCCCGGAGCCGGCCGAGTATCAGCACGGCGTTGTTGCCCGCGAACGCGAGCGCGTTGTTCTGGACCACGTTCAGTTCGGCGGGCCGCGCCTCGTTGGGCACACAGTCCAGGCCGCACTCGGGGTCGGTCTCCCGGTGGTTGATCGTGGGCGGGATGAAGCCCTCGGTGATGGCCAGGGCGCAGGCGGCCGAGGCGAGCGCGCTGGCCGCGCCCATGGAGTGCCCGATCATGGACTTGATGGAGACCGTCGGCGGGGGTGAGTCGAAGACCTGCCGGATCGCCCCGGCCTCGGTCACGTCGTTGGCGCGGGTGCCGGTGCCGTGCGCGGAGATGAAGTCGATGTCCTGGGGTTTGACGCCTGCGTTGCGGTGCGCCACCTCGATGCAGCGCGCGAGGCTGCCCTGGTCGGGGGCGACCGGGTGGTGCGCGTCGCAGTTGAGGCCGTAGCCGAAGACCTCGGCGTAGATCCGCGCGCCGCGGGCCCGTGCGGAGTCCAGGCTCTCCATCATCAGGATGCCCGCGCCCTCGCCGGTGAGGATGCCCTTGCGGTCCTTGTCGAAGGGCTGGCAGACCTCGGGGGCGATGGTGCCGAGCCGGTAGAACCCGGCGAAGGTCTTGCGGCACACCGCGTCCGCGCCGCCGCACAGCGCGACCTCGACGTCACCGTCGCGGATCGCGTCGAAGCCGCTGCCGATGGCGTAGTTGCCGGCCGCGCACGCGGTGGGGATGGTGAGTGCCTCGACGTCGACGAGCCCCAGCTCCCTGACGATGCCGGTGGAAAGCCGTCCGGCCTGCGCACGGCGTACGACACCGGGGTCCAGCTTCTCCGCGCCGTCGGCGAGCTGGGCTCCGGCGAGCACGTCGAGGTCGCGGGACTCCGCGTCGGTCGTACCGACGGAGACCAGCGCCCTGCGCTGTCTGAGGTCGTCCTCGGACAGCCCCGCGTCCGTGACGGCCATCCGGGCCGCGGCGACCGCGAACTGGGTCGCCCGGCCGAGCTCCGCCGGCTCCACCCGGTGGATCCAGTCCGCGGGCTCGAAGTCGTCGACCTCGCAGCCGTTGGCGTGGGCGAAGCCGGAGGTGTCGAAGGCCGTGATCGGTTTGACCCCGCTGCGCCCGGCGCGCAGCCCGTCGAGAAAGGCCTGTACGCCGAGACCGATGCTGCTGACCGTCCCCAGACCGGTGATCACCACTCGGCGTGGTTGCTGCTCGTTGTCGTACACCATGCGCTCCAGTCGTCCGGGGCCGAGGCCTAGCCGGCCTGCGCCGACTTGGCGGCGACGGCTTCCGAGACCACGGTGACGACACCGTCGAGGTTGACCATCCGGGCCAGCTCGGCCTGGTCGATGTCGGCCCCGAAGGCCCGCTCCAGCTGCGAGAGGATCTCGATGGCGCCCATCGAGTCGGCCTCGTGGTCCTCCTTGAAGCGACTGGTGTCGGTCATCTCCTCCGGTTCGATCTCCAGGATGTCGCAGATGATCGTCTTGATCTGAGCACGGCTGTCGGTGTCCAGCTGATTCGCGGTTGTCATGCCGACGATGCTGGCGAAGAGCCCTGACAGCGGGCTGATGCGGAACTGACTACGAGCTGACAGGCACCCGCCGGGGCAGCCCGAGCTCGGTGAAGTCCTGCGGATGCGCCGTGATCCAGGGCCAGTACAGGGGTACGGTGCGGGCGTACTCGCAGTAGTACTGGCGCACCGCTTCCACCAGTTTGCGCAGGGTGCCCCCGGCGACCGTGCCGCCGCGCCAGACCAGCAGGAGATCGACGGACTCCGACCAGTCGACCGGTACCAGCCGTACGTCGGGGGTGACCCCCGAGGGGGTGGTGAGCGCGGCCACGCCCATGTCCCGCACCCAGCTCATCGCCTCGCGGTGGCCGTCGACGTGGTGCAGGACGTCGAGCGGCCTGTGGTCGAGCATGGCGAACAGCCGCTTCTCCACGGCCTGGAACCAGTGGTCCTTGGAGTAGTGCACCCAGGACAGTTCGCCGAGGTCGCGGACGCCCACCCGGTCGCGGCCGGCCAGCGGGTGGTCGTGCGCGAGCGCCAGCCAGACCGGCTCCCGCACGATCACCGCCCTGCCCAGGGAGGGTTCGTCGAGCTCGGCGCGCAGGCCGGAGATCAGCGCGGCGGTGAGGTTGCCGCGCTGCAGCGCGTCCACGGCGGCGGCCGGGCCGAGCGTCTCGGTCTGCACCTCGACGGACGGCAGCGAGGCCTGGAG
Source organism: Streptomyces sp. NPDC091272 (assembly GCF_044757485.1). Taxonomy (NCBI): domain Bacteria; kingdom Bacillati; phylum Actinomycetota; class Actinomycetes; order Kitasatosporales; family Streptomycetaceae; genus Streptomyces; species Streptomyces sp. NPDC091272. The sequence goes on along the minus strand of NZ_JBIVVC010000001.1, from coordinate 239,722 downwards.
CGCACCGCGCAGCGTCGGCGGGGTCCACTCGGTGTTGCCGAAGCGCAGCGTGGCCGAGGTGGCCGCCGCCGCTTCGGCGATGACCTCGTCCGCGCGCCGCACCAGGTCGGCCAGCATGGGAATCAGCCGCTGCCCCAGCCCGGTCGGGGTCACGCCCGAGTGGGACCGGACGAACAGGGCGCCACCGACCGCTTTCTCAATGCGGCGCAACTGCGCGGTGAGGCTGGGCTGCGGCAGGTTGAGCGCGATCGCGCCCCGGGAAATGCTTCCGGCGGTGTCGATTGCAACCACTGTGCGAGCATGACGTAATTCGATGTCCATTACACCGGCCCCCCGTGATGGAAATCTCTGAAACGTACCGATGAACCTTACCCAGGGCACGCCGAATCCGTCCACCGACTACCTCTTGACGAGGAGTCAGGCGGACGGAGGGACAGGGGGCTCACAGTTTCAGGTAGCGGGGGTCCGATTCCGTTTGGCGGCTTTTCAGTAGGAAACCCGGCCGGCTTGAACGAGGGTCTGGCGGGGCTCGCCGAGCGCCTCGTCCTGCTTCAGGATGGCCTCGTAGACCCGGTGCAGGGCGCGCCCAGGCTCAAGGCCGAGGTCACTGGCGAGACGCCGGCGCGCGCCGTGGAACACCTCCAGGGCCTCGGACTGGCGCCCGTCGCGGTAGAGCGCGAGCATCAGCAGTTCACTGAGCCGCTCCCGCTCCGAATGCTCGTCGGCCAGCTGCCGCAGTTCGGAGACCGACACCCGGTGCGCCTCGGCCGCGAGTCTCGCCGTGGTCAGGTCTTCGTACGCGGTGATCCGCCGCTCTTCGAGGTGGGCGGCGCTGATCCGGCCGCGCAGCCCCTCGCAGGCGTCCGTCAGGGCCGGGCCCCGCCACAGGGCGAGTGCCTGCTCCAGCCTGCCGACGGCCTGCGCCGGGTCCCGGTGGACGAGTGCGGCGCCGGCTTCCGCCAGCTTGAGGAAGCGGTGGGCGTCGACCGTCTCGGGCGGTACGTCGAGGAGGTAACCACTGCCGACGGTACGGATCAGCGCACCTCCTTTGATTCCTGTGATCGATTCCAGATACTTGCGCAGCCTGCTGACATTCGCCTGCAGTGCATTTCGCGCATTCGCCATCTTCTTGTCCGCCCACAGTTCGTCCACAAGAAGGTCGGACGGGACAGTTTCACGTGGAGACAGTGCAAGTAGCGTAAGAACGGTGCTTTCCCGCTTCGAGGCCAGGACGTACTGCCTGTCGCCGAACGAGAGGAAAACTGAACCAAGAATTTGAATTTCCATTGTGTGCATCCCCCGTCATCGTCTGCCGGTGGCTCACATCCTGCCCAGCCCATCCGGACGAGGGAAATACCATCCGGGGCCGGGCGGGCCTGCCGGATGGTATGGCGGACGAAGGAGGGCGCCGAACCGGCGGGGGTTCCGGTCCGGCGCCCGTCTGTGGGCCGGTGGGTCAGCGGAGCTGGGCCACCGGGGCTTCGGGGACGGTCACAGGGGCTTCGGGGGCGCCGCTCTGGGCGCGCCGCATCCGGGTCGAGGGCCACCAACTGGCGTTGCCCAGCAGGATCATGGCCGAGGGAAGAATCATCACGCGGATGATGAAGGCGTCCAGGAGTACCGCGACCGCGAGGCTGAATCCGATCTGCTTCATCTCGGCGAGGTGCAGCAGGATGAAGCTGGAGAACACCGTCACCATGACGACCGCGGCACTGGTGACCACCTTCGCGGAACTCTCGATACCGTCCAGTACCGCCTTGCGGGTGGGTACTCCGCCCAGCGCCGCCTCCCTGATCCGGCTGACCACGAAGACCTGGTAGTCCATCGAGAGGCCGAAGAGGATCACGAAGAGGAACAGCGGTACCCGCGATCCGATCGCGCTGGTGGCGCTTTCGTCGAATCCGAAGAGGGTCGAGGCCAGTCCCCACTGGAAGAAGACGACCAGCAGGCCGAACGCGGCAGCCACGGAAAGCAGGTTGAGCAGCACACCGATCAGTCCGAGCACCACCGAGCCGAAGACCAGGGCGGTCAGCAGGAAGGTGAGCAGCAGCAGGAACCCGACGACCACCGGCAGCTTCGCGTTCTGGTGGTCGAGGTAGTCGGCGTCCTGCGCCGAGGTCCCGTCGACTCCGTACTCGGCGCCGGCGATCTTGCCGACCGTGGCCGGGATGTAGTCCTCCCGCAGGTGTTTCAGGGAGTCCTTGGTCTCGGCGGAGCTCAGCCGGTGCGGCACGCTCAGGTTCAGCACGCTCACCCGGCCGTCCGCCGATGTGCGCAGTTCGGGCTTCTTATTGGAGAAGGCGGGGTCCGCCTGGACCCGCTCGGTCAGCGCCCCGAGGGCGGCGCGCATCTCGTCCTGCTGGTCGGCCCCGACGCGTACGACCACCCAGTGCTCGGCGAGCATGTCGGGGAAGGCCTCGTTCAGCCGGTCGTACGTCTTCATCTCGGGGATCTCGCGGGAGTGGGTGTCCTTGTTCAGGACGCGCAGTTCCATGCCGAGCGCGGGGAGGGCGAGTCCGGCCATCACCAGCACCGACACCACGAGCGTGGCCACCGGGTGGTTGCGGGCGGGGCTCAGCAGGGCGGTCCAGAGCTTGCCGGTCTCCCGGGTGGACCTGCGCCGCTTGGGCGTCTTGCCCTGGGCCGCCGCACGGGCGGCCCGGCGGTCCTGCCGGTGTCCGATCTTGACCAGCAGGGCGGGCAGCACGGTGACGGAGCTGATCATCGCGGCGAACACCACCACGATGGTGCCGACGGCGAGCGAGGAGAAGATGACGTCGGTGGCCAGGAACAGCGTCGCGGTGGAGATGATCACCGCGAGTGCGGAGACCACGATCGCCCGGCCCGAGGTCGCGGCGGCGATGCCCACCACGGCTTCCGGGCTGAGCCGCCCGGCCGCCTTCTCCCGCTCCTCGCGTTCCCGCTTGAGGTAGAAGAGGGTGTAGTCGACGCCGACCGCCATGCCGATCAGCAGGATGACGTTCATTCCCACGCCGGTGTCGGGCAGCAGGTGCGAGGCGGCCATGTAGAGGCCGAAGGCGCCGGCGATCGAGGTGAGGGCGAGCAGCAGCGGCACGCCGATCATGATCAGCGAGCCGAACACGAGGAACAGCGTGATCAGGGTGACCGGGAAGGAGATCAGTTCGGAGGTCGCGAGGTCGGCGCTGCGCTGACTGTCGAGCCCCTTGCTGACGGAGGCGTCACCCGTCTCCTCCACGACCAGGTCGGGATGGGCGGCCTGCACCTGGGCGGTCTGCTCCAGCAGCGGGTCGACGAACTCCTTGACCTCCCGCTTGACGCCCTTCATGGTCACTTCGACCATGAGCATCTTTCCGTTCGCGGCCCGTGCGGGGGCGGCGACGTCCAGCACCTCGGGCAGCTTCTTCATCCGGGCCGTGAGGTCCTGGGCCGCGGTCTCGGCCTGCGCCTCGTCCAGCGGGCCGGACTTCGAGGTGATCATGATCTGCTCGGAGGGCCTCTCCAGGACCTTCGCCTCGGTCGCGATGGCCTCGGCGCGCCCCGACTCACCCACCTGGAAGTCCTGGGCGGTCGCGCTGTTGGTGCCGAGACCGATTCCCACAGCCAGGCACAGGGCGACGAACACGAACCATCCCGCGATGGCCCGGCCGGGGTGTAAGGCGCTCCAGCTCGCCACCCGGACGGTGATCGGCTGCTTCTCCACTGTGCCCAGCTCCTTGTGGTCGTCATGACTTCCCGACGTGTGTAAGAAAAGAATTACAGGTGCAGGCTCGGGCCGTCAACCGTAAGTCGGTACAAGGTGTGGGCGGATTCTGACCTTCCGGGGTGCGGACTGGCTTACGGGCAGGTGCGGACGGGCTTACGAGGGCCGGTGCGGGAGGGCGGCTCGGGAGGGCCGGCGCGCGCACCGGGAGGAGAAACAGCGCGGCTCCCCCCGCCGGGTCGGCGGGAGGAGCCGGATCAGGCCCTGGTGGCACCGGGTCGCGAAGGGCCGCCGCCGGCCGTCAGGCCGAGCCGACCGGGTCGAGGTCCAGGGCGTGGGCGCCGTAGATGTCACGGACCCAGTTGCTCTGGTACACGGAGTCGAGGTAGCGCTCGCCCAGGTCCGGGGAGATCCCCACGGCCGTGGCCGTCCCGTCGGGGCGGTTCGCCGCCAGCCAGCTCAGCGCCCCCGCGACGACGGTGCCGGTGGAGCCGCCGAGCAGGAATCCGCCCGCCGCCAGCCGGTGCAGGGCGCGCACCGACTCCACCTCGGGCACATGCACCACGTCGTCCACGAAGGACGGGTCGAGCAACTGCGAGCGCACACCGGAGCCGAGGCCGGGAATCATCCTGGGCCCCGGCGGGCCGCCGAAGTTGACGGAACCGACGGAGTCGACGGCGACCACGGTGACCGGGCGCCCCGACTCCTTGAAGTACCGCGCGCAGCCCATCAGGGTCCCGGTGGTGCCCGCTCCGACGAACAGCACGTCGAGCTCGGGGAAGTGCTCGGCGATGGAGGGCGCGGTGGTGCGGTGGTGGGCGATCCAGCTGTACGGGTTGGCGTACTGGTTGAGCCACAGGTACCGCTCGTCGGACGCGCACACCTTCCGTACGTAGTCGAGTCGCGCGCCGAGGAACCCCTCCTCGGGGTCCGGCTCGGTGACGATGTGCACCTCCGCGCCCACCGCCTCCATCAGCCGTCGGGTGGCGAGGTTGCAGCGGGTGTCCGTGACGCACAGGAACCGGTAGCCCTTGTTCGCCGCGATCATGCTCAGCGCCACCCCGAGGTTCCCCGACGAGGACTCCACGATGACCGAGTCGGGGGTGAGCACCCCTCTGCGCTCGGCGTCGGCGACCATGGCCGCCGCCGCCTTCAGCTTGACCGAACCCGCGAAGTTGAAGCCTTCGCACTTCAGGTAGAGCGAGCGGCCGAGTACGGACCTGAGGTCCAGATAGAGGTCGTCCAGGAGGAAGTCCTGGGGCGCCGAGATCACGGACACGGGAATCCCCTCGTTTCAGGAACGGGCACGGGGCGTACCGCCTCGTCCGTACCGGTCGACCTCGTGGAAGAAGCCGTCGACGACGTTCAGCTCGCCACGCGCCACCACCTCGTCGTACACGTGCTTGCCGACGGCCAGGTCCAGCACGCCAAGTCCGAACGGCGAGAAGATAACGGGCCGGTCGACGGGGACCTCGACCTTGCCGGTCAGCACGTCATGGAGCGTTCCGTCGATGAAGTCCCGGTTGCCGGTGAGCTGTTCGGTCAGGTGCGGCGAGGTGTCCGCCTTGAGGCAGTGCTCCACGTCGTCGACCACGTTCGCCGAGGCCAGCAGCACCTCGGGCGCCAGGTCGCGCAGCGAGACGTTGAGCACCACCGGGTTGTGGGCGAACCAGGCGGGCTCGCTGACGTGCGGAGCCGGCGCGACGGTCGCGAAGACGATCAGGTCGGACGCGCGGATCAGGTCCTCGGCCCGGTCGTGCAGGGTGATCCGCCCGCTCTCCCCGGAGTCCTCCAGGTACGAGCGGAAGCCGCCCGCGTACTCCGCCGACAGGTCGTGCACGCCCACCTCGTCGAAGGACCAGCCGGAGCCCGCCAGGTAGGAGTGGACATGGCGGGCGATGAGCCCGGTGCCCACGAAGCCGATCCGCCTCGGCCGGCCCCGGCCCTGCGAGAGCCGGTCGGCCGCCAGCGCGGCCGACGCCGCGGTGCGGGCGGCGCTGATGATGGAGCTCTCCAGACAGGCGAGCGGGTACCCCGTCGTGTGGTCGTTGAGGATCAGCACCGCGGAGGCCCGCGGTATGCCCGTGGCGACGTTCTCCGGAAAGCTGGAGATCCACTTCAGTCCGTCGACCCTGCTCGCGCCACCGAGGGAGGCGGGCAACGCGATGATGCGGGAGGAGGGACGGTCCGGAAAGCGGAGGAAGTACGACGGTGGGTTCACCGTGTCGCCCTCGCCGTGCACCCGGTAGGCCGCCTCCACCAGGTCGATGGTGCGCTTCTCCTGACCTGACAGGACGCGGTGCACCTGAATGCCAGGAATCACGGCGAACGGCGGAACCTGTGCGTGCTGCGTCATCCACAACTCCCTTGCGCCGGGCGGGCGGACCGTTGCCGCCCAGTGACCCGACCGACATGCTGCCGACTCCCCCTGACACAGTGCTGACGCATCACGGCGCCAAACATCCCCACCTGCAAGTTTCGTCGGCCGCTTAAGGACCTGGCCGGGGCTTTGCACGGCTTCTAGTCTCGGAAACTCGTGCAGCCACCGAACGGGAGTCAGCATGCTCAACAAAGTTGTGATTGTGGGCGGCGGAACAGCCGGATGGATGACCGCCTCCTACTTCAAGGCCGCATTCGGGGAACGAATAGACATCACCCTGGTGGAGTCCGGTCATATCGGCGCCGTCGGCGTCGGCGAGGCCACGTTCAGCGATATCCGTCACTTCTTCGAGTTTCTCGGACTCAAGGAGAAGGACTGGATGCCGGCCTGCAATGCCACGTACAAGCTCGCCGTCCGGTTCGAGAACTGGCGGGAGAAGGGCCACTACTTCTACCACCCCTTCGAGCAGATGCGCTCGGTCAACGGCTTCCCGCTGACCGACTGGTGGCTGCAGAACGGTCCTTCCGACCGGTTCGACAAGGACTGCTTCGTCATGCCCTCGATCATCGACGCCGGGCTCAGCCCCCGGCACCTCGACGGCAGCCTCATCGACCAGCCCTTCGTCGAGGGCGCGGACGAGATGCAGGGCCTGACGATGTCCGAGCACCAGGGCAAGACGCAGTTCCCGTACGCCTACCAGTTCGAGGCGGCGCTGCTGGCCAAGTACCTGACGCAGTACTCGGTGGAGCGGGGCGTCAAGCACATCACCGACGACGTGCTGGACGTCTCCCTCGACGACCGCGGCTGGATCTCCGGGGTCACCACCAAGGAGCACGGCGAGGTCACCGGTGACCTGTACATCGACTGCACCGGATTCCGCGGGCTGCTGCTGAACAAGGCCCTGGAAGTGCCTTTCATCTCCTACCAGGACACCCTGCCCAACGACAGCGCGGTCGCCCTCCAGGTGCCGATGGACATGGAGCGCCGCGGAATTCTGCCGTGCACCACCGCCACCGCCCAGGACGCCGGATGGATCTGGACGATTCCGCTGATGGGCCGCGTCGGTACGGGTTACGTGTACGCCAAGGACTATCTCTCCCCCGAGGACGCCGAGCGCACCCTGCGTGAATTCGTCGGCCCCGCCGCCGCGGACGTCTCGGCCAATCACATCAAGATGCGCATCGGGCGCAGCGAGAATTCCTGGGCGAACAACTGCGTGGCCATCGGCCTCGCCAGTGGATTCGTGGAGCCGCTGGAATCCACCGGAATTTTCTTCATCCACCACGCGATAGAGCAGCTCGCCAAGAACTTCCCCAACGAGGACTGGAACCCCACCCAGCGCGACCTCTACAACGACTCCATCGCCCATGTGATGGACGGCGTGCGGGAATTCCTGGTGCTGCACTACGTCGCGGCGAAGCGCTCGGACACCCAGTACTGGCGCGACACCAAGACCCGGCAGATCCCGGACTCGCTGGCCGAGCGCCTGGAGCGGTGGAAGACCCAGCTGCCCGACTCCGAGACGGTCTACCCGTACTACCACGGTCTGCCGCCGTACTCGTACATGTGCATCCTGCTCGGGATGGGCGGCATCGACCTCAAGCCGTCGCCGGCCCTCGCGCTCTCCGACCCCGGCGCGGCCCAAAGGGAGTTCGAGGAGATCCGCGAGAAGACGCGTCACCTCAGCGGGACGCTGCCGAAGGCGTACGACTACTTCGCCCAGATGCACTGACCGGGCCGCAGGCCGGGAAAGGTACTTCGCCATGGATGTGCCGCACCTCCTGACCACCGCCGCGCACGTGGCGGGAGCACTGACCGTGGTGCTGCTCACCGCCTGGGCCGGACGCAGGGCCGCCCGGCTGCTGCGCCAGCCGGAGGTCATCGGGGAGATCGTGATCGGGCTGCTGCTCGGGCCCGCGCTGATCGCCCTGCTCGGACCCGACGTGTTCGACCGCGTGCTGCCGGGGCCGGTGTTCGCCACCCTGCGGCTGCTCGCCGAGGCGGGCCTGGTGCTCTTCCTGGTCGGTCTGGCCCACAAACTGCAGCCGGGCGCCGACGGACCGCCGCGCCGCGCCACCTTCTGGGTGGCGGCCGGTTCCCTCGTCCCGCCGTTGCTGACCGGCGCGCTGATGACCGGCATCATCCTGCTCACCGACGACACCGCGGCGCGCGGCGGCGCACCGCTGCCCGCCTTCTTCCTGATGGTGGCGGTGTCGATGTCCATCACCGCGGTGCCGGTGATGGCCAGGATCCTGGCCGACCGCGGGATGAGCGGGTCGGCGGCCGGCCGGCTGGCACTGACCGCGGCGATCACCATCGACGGGGTGGGCTGGCTGCTCCTGACGCTCGCGATCAGTCTGGGCGCCGGCGACCTCGACGGTACCCTGCACTCGCTGCGGGCCCTGCTGGTCGGCGCGGTGTGCGCACTGGCGGTCAGGTTCGCGCTGCGTACCAGGACCGCCCAGCTCGCCTGCGTACGGCTGCCGCGGACCGTCGCGGTGCTGCTCGGTGCGGCGGCGCTCGCCGTGGCGCTGACCGTGGAACACCTCGGCATGACGGCGATACTCGGCGCCGCCATGGTGGGCCTGGCGATACCCGCGGACGAGAAGGCCCCCTGGGCGGGCGCGGTGACCACCCTCTCCAGGGCGGGCGGCGCGCTGGCTCCCGCGTTCTTCGTCGTCGCCGGCATCACCGTGCTCAACGGCGCCTTCGGCCAGGCCTCCTGGACGCTGATCGTCTCGGCGATCGTGCTGGCCTGCCTCGGCAAGGGTGTCGGCGGCTACCTCGGGGCGCGACTGGGCGGTCAGTCACTGGGCACGTCCCGCCGGATCGCCGTACTGATGAACACCCGGGGCCTGACCGAACTCATCGTGCTCCAGGCCGGCTTCAGCGCCGGGATCCTGACGGCGCCCCTGGTACTGGCCCTGGTCGTGATGGCACTGGTGACCACGGCCATGACCGGGCCGCTCCTCGGCCTCCTCGATCGCAGGGGGACCGCCCCCGCGGCCGGCAAGGCCGCCGTAGCGACGGAAGGCAGTGTCCGATGACCGAACCCACCACGAGGACGCCCCAGCCCACCACGGAACCGACCACGCGGGACGCCGGGCCGGCCGACCGGGCCACCACCGCGGTGGCAGCGACCGACCCGGCCACCGCGGTGGTGGCAGCGGCGACCGAACTGACCGAGCGCGCCTTGGAGGTGGCCGCCGAACTGACCGAGCGCGCGTCGGACCTGCCCGCCGACGCGACGCCCAGCAGCTTCCGGACGATGATGAGCGGCTTCCCCACCGGCGTCTGCGTGGTCACCGCTTTCGACGGCACGGGGGCACCGCGCGGCATGACGTGCTCCTCGGTGTGCAGCGTCTCGCTGGAGCCCCCCACGCTGCTGGTCTGCCTGCGCCGTGGCAGCCCCACCCTCGACGCCGTCCTGGAGGCAGGCAGGTTCACGGTGAACCTGCTGCACGAGGGCGCCCAGGACACGGCGGAGCTGTTCGCCTCGGGCAACCCGGACCGGTTCCTGATGACCTCCTGGGAAGGGGAGCCGCGCACGGGCGGCCCCCAACTGGTGAAGGACGCGCACACGGTGGCCGACTGCGACGTCGTACTGACCCAGCGGATGGGCGACCACGTCACCGTCTTCGGCGCGGCCCGCCGGATCTCCACGGGGCAGGCCCAGCCGCCGCTGCTCTACGGTCTGCGCCAGTTCCGCGCCTGGTCCGCGGTCTGAGGGCGGCCCCCACCGCGCCCACCCTCAACTCCCGCGATCCACGGCCCCTTTACCTACAGTGCTGCCGGGTCCGGCCCCACCCCGTGGGGCCGGACCCGTCGCGCGTGTCCCGCCCAAAACGCCACCCACGACTTACGGTTGACAGGTTTTCAGTGCATGTGTAAGTCTCAACTTACACACTCCGACCTGCTGATGAGGATGTCCCATGACGAGCGAGGACCTGCTGGCAGTTCTCGCCGCCGTGGGGCACGCACAGCGCCTGCGCGTCATCGCCGAACTCGCCACGGGACAGCTGTACGTGAGCGAGCTGGCCCGCCGGCTCAAGATCTCCCGGCCCCTGCTCTACATGCACCTGGAACGCCTGGAGCAGGCCGGGATAGTCGTCGGCCACCTGGAACTCTCCGACTCAGGCAAGGCGCTGAAGTATTTCGAACTGGCAGAGTTCCACTTGCACTTGACCATAGAAACCGTCGTTGCGGCTGTCGCGGCAGACACACAAGAGCGCAGTGACGCGAAGGGAACCCCCACATGACCGGCGCCGTCATCACCATCGCCATCATCCTCATCCTCGTCGGTGGCAGCACAGCGGGCGTGATCTCGTACTTCAGGCTGCAGCGCCATCGCGCCGACGCGGTCGCCATGGCCCACTACCGCAAGCTGGCCGAGCAGTCGACCGCCCAACTCGACGTCCTGCAGGACCGGCTGTCCCTGATCGACGGCCGCCTCAAGGAGATCGAGAGCCTGCTGCGGAGCGTCGGATGAACCGGCAGCCCGCGACGGAGCACCGGCCGGGCCGGGTGCTCAGGACGGCTCGACTGCTGCCGCTGCCCGCGAACCCCCGGCGGACGCTGCTCTCCGCCGCCCCCTGGCGGGCGACCGGCTACCTCGCGAGCCACCTGGTGGTGGGATCGCTGCTGTTCGTGGTGACGGCCGCCGCCCTGGTCGCGGCCTTCGCGTTCAGCCAGCTCACCATCACGGTGGCGCTCACCATCGGCTCGGCCTGGGTGGTGCGCTGCTGCGCCCAGGTCGAGCGGGGCCGGGCGGTGCTGGTGGACGAGCCGATTCCCTACGTGTACCGACTGGCCGCGGAACCGGGCCTCTCCGGGCACATCAACGCCCGCTGGACCGACCCGGTGATCTTCCGGGACCTCACCTATCTGCTGCTGGCGTTCCCGTTCCTGCTGTTGGTGGACGTGATCGTGCTGGCGCTCTGGCTGCCCGTCCTCGCGGGTGTGGCGCTGCCGCTGTGGTTCTGGACGGTCGACAACCTCCAGGCGGACGGGAGTTACCACACCGGTGTACGCCTCGGCCCGTCCGACGGCACCCGCATCGGGTGGTGGATCGACTCCTGGCCCGCCGCGCTGATCGCCTCGGCCGTCTTCCTGGCCGTCGCCCTGTACGCCTCCCGCGCGGTGGTGGCAGCCGCCCGGCTGAACCTGACCATCGCCCACGCCCTCCTGCGGCCTCCCCCCGACCCGCTCGCACACGCCAAGCGGGTGCTCGCCGAGCCGGGCCCGCTGAACCTCACTCTCCCGGCCTACGGGCCCACGCATCCGAAGGACTTGACCCATGAACGGGATCGCAGCCCCACCGGCAGCTCAGGAAGTCGTACGGCTTGACGCCGTACGCAAGGTGTACGGCGGACCGAAGAACGAGGTGGCCGCTCTCAACGGGGTGAGCATCGGGCTCGGCCAGGGCACCTTCACCGCGGTGATGGGCCCCTCGGGATCGGGCAAGAGCACCTTTCTGCACTGCGCGGCCGGCCTCGACCGGCCGACGTCGGGGACGGTCATGCTCGACGGCGTCGACCTCTCGCCGCTCAAGGAACGCCAGTTGACCAAGTTGCGCCGCGAGCGGATCGGCTTCATCTTCCAGGCGTTCAACCTGCTGCCCGCCCTGACCGTGCTGGACAACGTCACCCTGCCCCTGCGGCTGGCGGGCACCAGGCCCAAGAAGGCCGCGGTCAACGAGGTGCTCGAACGGGTCGGCCTGGCCGGCAAGCGCACCAGCAGGCCCGGCGAGCTCTCCGGCGGACAGCAGCAACGCGTGGCCATCGCACGGGCGTTGATCACCCAGCCCGCGGTGATATTCGGTGACGAGCCGACCGGCGCACTGGACACCTACACCGCGCGCGAGGTCCTGACCCTGCTGCGCGAGGCCGTGCAGTGGGGCGGCCAGACCATCGTGATGGTCACCCACGACCCGGTGGCCGCGTCACACGCCGACCGGGTGCTCTTCCTCGCCGACGGCCAGCTGGTCAGCGCCCTGGAGCGGCCGACCGCCGACCAGGTCGCCGAGCAGATGACGCACCTCGGCGCCTGGGGCAACCGGACCGCCGCCACCGCACCGCAGGCCGGGCACGGGGTGCACCGGTGATCAGGATCGCGCTGCGCACCCTGCGCTTCCACAAGGGCGGCTTCCTCGCGTCGTTCATCGCGCTGTTCTTCGGCGCCGCGATCGTGATCGGCTCCGGCGGCCTGCTGGAGACCGGCCTGCACAACGCCGCCCCGCCCAAGCGGCTGGCCGGCGCCCCGATCGTGGTCACCGGTGACCAGCTGTACCCCGGTAGCCAGAGCGGCGAGCTGTTCGCCGAGCGCATCCGGCTGGACGCGAAGCTGGCCGGCACCATCGCGGCGGTGCCCGGCGTCGGCGAGACGGTACCCGACGTGTCGTTCCAGGCCGCCCTCACGGACGGCAGCGGCAAGCAGGCCGGCCAGAAGGTGACCGGGCACGGCTGGGCCTCCGCCCGCCTCACCCCGTACAAGCTCACCGAGGGCTCCCCGCCGGCCGGCGCCCGCCAGGCGGTCGTCGGCGCGGGTCTGGCCGAGCAGGCCGGCCTGAGCGTCGGCGACAAGCTCCCGCTGCTGGTGCACGGCGCAGCCGAGAGCTACGAGATCTCCGGTCTGAGCACCGGCCCCGACGGGGCGAGCAGCGTCTTCCTCGCCGACGCGGAGGCCGCCCGGGTCACCGGACGCCCCGGCGCCGTCGACTCCTTCGGCGTCTTCCCCGCCGCGGGCGCCGACCTCGGCGCGGTCCGCGAGAGCCTGGCGAAGGCCGTCGTCGGCAAGCAGGCCACCGTGACCACCGGCGACGACCGCGGCCGGGCGGAGAACCCCGACGTCATCGCCGACGGCGGCGACCTGGTCAGCCTCGCCGCCGCCTTCGGCGGGCTGTCCGCGATGGTCACCGTGTTCGTCGTCTCCAGCACCCTGGGACTGTCCATCCAGCAGCGGCAGCGCGAGATGGCGCTGCTCCGCGCGATCGGCACCACCCCCGGCCAGCTCCGCCGGCTGATCCTCGGCGAGACCGTGTTCGTCGCGGCCATCGCCACCGCGCTGGCCTGCTGGCCGGGGCCCTCGGTCGGCAGCTGGCTGCTCAGCGCGTTCGCCGACGCCGGTGTGGTGCCGGAGGCGATCGAGTACCGGGCAGGCTGGGTACCGCTCGCCGTCGGCGCGGGCACCGCGATGCTCACCGCGGTGGGCGCCGCCTTCATCGCCGCCCGCCGCGCGGCCCGTACCCGCCCCACCGAGGCGCTCTCCGAAGCAGCCCTGCAACACCGCTGGTTCAGCGGTGTCCGGCTGGTCTTCGCACTGCTCTGCCTGGGCGGCGGAACCGCGCTCGCCATGGTCACCGCCAACATGGACGGCCCCGAGGCGGGCAGTACGGCCACTCCGGCGGCGATGCTGTGGACGGCGGGCGTGGGCCTGCTCGGGCCCGGCCTCGCCAAGGGCATCGCGGCCGCGCTGCACGGACCGGTGCGTGCCGTGTCCGGGCTGGCCGGCCGGCTCGCCATGCTGAACACGAAGGTACGCACCCCCCAGTTGGCCGGTGCGGTGATGCCGGTCATGCTCGCCACCGGTCTGGCCATCGCCCTGATCTATCTGCAGACCACCCAGGCCAGCGGTTCGGAACGGGCCTTCGACGAGAGTCTGCGCGCCGACCTGGTCGTCACCTCCGACTCCGGCGGGCTGCCGCTCGACGCGGTGGACACCATCCGTGCGCAGCCCGGGGTGGCCGCGGCGTCCGCCCAGATCCCCAGCCTCGGATACATCGAGCCCAAGGGCGCCCCCGCGGTGCCCCCGCCGGTCGACGAGAACGCGGACGGCGAAGAGGTGGAACGGCCGGAGCCGGTCGCGGTGTCGATGCAGGGCATCACCCCAGAAGGCCTCACCCGCACCACCGCCTTCCGGGCGTCCCAGGGCAGTCTCGACGCCCTCCGGGGCAACACCGTCGCGCTGCCGACCCGCTACACCGACGGACGCAAGATCGGCGACAAGGTGCCGATGCGGCTCGGCGACGGCAGCCGGGTCGTCCTGGAACTGGTCGCCACGGTCGAGGGGAAGCGCGGTTACGAGACCGCGCTGCTGCCGGCCTCGGTACTGGTCGCGCACACGGACACCGGGCTGGTCCCGCAGATCATGGTGAGCGCCGAACCGGGCACCGACCAGGCGAAGCTCGCGGGCACGCTGTCCGCACTCGCCGCCTCCCAGCCGGGGCTGCGGGTGGCCGACCGGGAGGCGCTCACCCTGGTGCGCGCGGACCAGGACGACACCCAGAGCTGGATGGCGTACCTGCTGCTCGGTGTGGTCGTCGGATACGCGACGATCGCGCTGGTCAACACCCAGGTGCTGTCGACGACCGAGCGCCGTCGGGAGTTCATGCTGCAGCGGCTGATCGGCTCCACCCGCCGTCAGGTGATGCAGATGATGACGGTCGAGGCGGTACTGGTCGCGGTGGCCGGTATCGTGCTGGGCGTGCTGGTCGCCCTGCTGACGCTGGTGCCGCTGAGCATGAGCGTGCTGGGGTCGGCGGTGCCCGACGGTTCACCGTGGATCTTCGTCACGGTGGTCGTCGCCGCACTCGGCCTGACCCTGGGCACGACCCTCCTGGCCTCCGCAGCCGTCCTGCGAAGCCGCCCCGGCGACGTGGTGGGCGCCCGGGAGTAACCCCCGCGACGCACCACCCAACTCACCCACGAAGAACCCCCGGCGGGGCCCGCCGGGGGTTCTTCGTGGGAGGGTGGCCTTCGCGAGGTGGGGGAACCGCCCGTAACAACCGCTACGCGGGGGAAGGCGTTCAGCAGCGCCGTCGCAAATGCCGCCGCACCGGGCCGATGTGGCCCGGTGCGGCGGCGATGTGGTCCGGTGCGGCGCCGGCGTGTGGCTGGGGTCAGGCCGACTTGCCGGTGAGCGTGACGAACACGTCGTCGAGCGTCGGTCTGCGCAGTGCGAAGTCGGCGACCTCGATGTTGTCCTCCTGCAGGGCGAGTGCCGCGCTCGCGAGGCCTCCCGTCCCGTCCCCCAGGGCGACGCTGATGAGTCCCTTGTCGAGCTCCACGGACGGCTCGTCGCCCGTGGCCCTGCGCAGCGCGCGCACCGCGGCGGGAACGCTCTCCCGCTGCACCACCGACACCTCCAGGCGCTCCTCGCCGACCTTCCGCTTGAGCGCGTCCGGAGTGCCGTCGGCGATCACGCGGCCGGAGTCGATGACCGTGATCCGGTCCGCGAGGAAGTCCGCCTCCTCCAGGTACTGCGTGGTGAGCAGCACGGTCACCCCGTCGGTGACCAGTTCCCTGACCACCGTCCACAGACCCATCCTGCTCACCGGGTCGAGGCCGGTGGTGGGTTCGTCCAGGAAGAGCACCGAGGGCGTCGCGACCAGGCAGGCCGCCAGGTCCAGGCGCCGTCGCATGCCGCCCGAGTAGGTGTGTGCCGGGCGGTCGCCGGCCGCGGACAGGTCGAACCTCTCCAGCAGCCGCGCCGCACGTTCCCGGGCGGCGCGCCTGCCCAGGTGCAGCAGGGTGCCGATGAGCACGAGGTTCTCGCGGCCGGTGAGCATCTCGTCCACGGCCGCGTACTGGCCGGCGAGTCCGATCCGGCGTCGTACCTCATGTGGTTGGCGCACCACGTCGTACCCGGCCACCTCGGCGCGCCCGCCGTCCGGCTGGAGCAGCGTCGCCAGCATCCGCACCGTCGTCGTCTTGCCGGCGCCGTTCGGGCCGAGCAGGCCGAGCACCGTGCCGGCCGGGACCTCCAGGTCCACCCCGCCAAGTGCTTCGGTCTGCTGGTAACTCTTGCGCAGGCCCTCTGCCTGAATCGCCATTCCCACAGCTGTTCCTCCGGCTCCCGGGCTGTCCGACCGGACCGTCAAGCGACCTGAGCGCCGGTGGCTTCGCGCAGACTGCGCGGCCGCATGTCCGTCCAGTTCTCCTCGACGTAGGCGAGCGCGGCCTCGCGCGGGCCCTCGCCGAGGACGACCGTCCAGCCCTCGGGCTGCTGGGCGAAGGCAGGCCAGAGGGAGTGCTGGCCCTCGTCGTTCACCAGCACGAGGAACGTTCCGTCCTGGTCGTCAAAGGGGTTCGACACGTCACACACTCCGTATCCAAGTCGTTGGGTGCGGGCGCCCCGACGGTCCGCGGTCCGGCGTCGGGGCCCTGGGCCCGCCCCCTCATGATCCTGGCCGGCGCTGACAGGGCGCTGACCGTCTTCTGACAGCCGGGCCAGGGCCTCGTACGGCGCACCGCGCCTCAGCCGGGGCCTCGTACGGCGCACCGTACTCACTCCTCGGCCTGCCGCCGGGTCGCCGCGACGTCGCACTTGCCGTTGGCGTTGACCACGATCTCCCTGACCACCCGCACGGACTGCGGTACCAGTGCCGAAGGAAGCGCCGCTGCAAGGGACTTGCGCACCACCTCCGCGAACTGGGCGCCGTCGGTGCGCGGTCCCGAGGGGCGGACGAACAGCTCCAGGCTGTCCACCGGGCCGCGGGTGATGTCGAAGGCGGCGTCGGCGACACCGGGTACGGCCAGTACGTGGTGGCGCAGCTCGCCGAGTTCGACCCGGTGGCCGTTGACCTTCAACTGGTCGTCGCCGCGGCCGAGGTACAACAGGGCTCCCTCCGGCAGGAGTTCCACCATGTCGCCGGTGCGGTACGCCCGCCCCGGTTCGCCGCCGAGGTCGCGCTCGTCGATGAACTTGGCGCCGAAGCCCTGGTCGCCGAGGTACCCCGCGGCCACCGCACGGCCCGCCACGACCAGTTCGCCGGGGCTGCCGGGCGGCACCGGCCGCAGCTGCTCGTCCACCACGTAGGCCCTGGTGTTCCAGGCGGGCGTGCCGATCGGCACCGTCGGGGTCGCGGGCACACGGGTGTTGTCGAAGCGGTACGCGCAGCAGCCGATGGTGGTCTCGGTGGGGCCGTAGTGGTTGACCAGGCGCACGCCGTCGACGCGCGGGCCCAGCGCGGTGATCAGCGCCGGGTCGAGGCCCTCGCCGCCGAACATGAGCAGCCGGGTCGCCAGGTCGTAGCGCGGCGGCTCGGCCAGCACGTCGAAGAAGCGGGCGTGCGACGGCGTCATCTTGATGAAGGTGTACGGCTCGTCCCGCGCGCCGAAGAGGGCGCCCTGGTCGTGCAGTCCCGCGACGGTGACCACGCGGCGGCCCTGGGAGAGCGGCACCCACAGCGAGGTCATCGCCAGGTCGAAGCCGAGGCTGCCGAAGAGCGGGCTGCCGCTGCCCGCGCCGCCCACGAGCTCCCCGCACCAGGACACGTAGTTGGCCAGCGAACCGTGTGCGACCATGACGCCCTTGGGGGTGCCGGTCGACCCGGAGGTGAAGACCACGTACGCGATGTCCTCGGCGGCCGGCAGCGAACGTTGCGGAGGTGCGGCGGCGTCGGCGAGCGCCCGTACGTCGACGACCGGCACGTCCACGGCGGGCAGCAGGCCCGTGGCCGCCGCACCGTCGTGGACCAGTGCGGCCGGCGCCGATCCGGCGAGCACGGCGGCGGTCCGCTCCCCCGGGTGCGCCGGGTCGATCGGCACGTAGGCCGCGCCGAGAGCCATCACGGCGAGCGCGGCGGCCGTCGTTCCGGCGGTCCGGTCGGCCCACAGGGCGACCCGGTCACCGGGCGCCACGCCTGCCTCCGCGAGGGCCGCGGCGACCACGAGCGCGCGGTGCCACAACTGCCCGTAGGTCACGTAGGATCCGGCGCTCTCCACAGCAACGGCGTCCGGCCGCAGCACGGCGTGCTCCCGCACCATCCGGACCACTGAGTCCGCTTCGACGCGGCGGACCGCACCGGAGATAAAGCTGGTGTGTGCCACTGACGAGGCCTTCCTACTCCTGGTGCCCGGCTGCGGACCGGCCGGCCATCAGTGGCCCGGCCGACGGCTGTTCGGATGCGGATACGGATGCGGATACGGAAGCGGTTGCTCCGGCCGGATGGCCGGCGGCCACCTCGTCGCGCGAGACCATGTCGCCCATCGCGACGATGATCTTGCGTTCGCCCTCGAAGGGGTCCCGGCCGTGCGAGACGAGCATGTTGTCGATGACCACGACGTCTCCCCGCTCCCAGGCGAAACGCTGCGCCAACGAGTCGTAGAGGGAACGCAGTTGAGTGATCGTGGCGCTGTCGATCGGCGAGCCGTCGCCGAACGTCGCGCTGCGCGGATAGGCGCTCTCGTCGTCCCCGAACAGGGAGCTCATCACGTCCCGCACCGAGGGCTCCAGGCAGGCCGTGTGGTGCAGGAAGAGCTGGTTGAAGAAGACCGTCTCCCCGGTGCCGGGGTGCCGGATCACGGCGGGCGCCGTCTGCCGGGTGCGCAGCGTGCCGTCGGGCCGCCACTCGCACTCCACGCCCTGGGCCAGGCAGCGCCGCTCCACCTCGGCCCGGTCGGTGGTGGAGAACATCTGTTCCCAGCCGACGTCGAGCCCCGGGATGAAGTTGCGTACGTAGCGGATGCCGAGCTTCTCGAAGCGGGTGCGGAGCTCGTCGGGCAGTGCGGCCCACACCTTGCGGCCGTCCACGATCGGGGTCGCGCCGCCCTGGGCCGCGGGCTGTACGCAGCAGAAGAACTGCCGGTTCGGCCACTGCGGCATGTGCGAGCTCTCGTGGTGGAAGAGGATCGACTGCTGCGCCGGGTACGGGGTCGACTTGTAGACGCGGTCGGCGTCCTTCTCGTGCGGCAGGTCGCCGTAGTCGCCGTAGAGGGTGCTCACCAGCGAGGCCGCCAGCACCTCGAACGCGTCCGCGTCCTCGACGCCGAAGCCGCGCAGCAGTACGGCCCCGTGCTCCCGCAGCAGCCCGTCGACGGCCGGGCGGTGCTCCGCCGCCCAGGCCACGGCGTCCGGGGCCGGTGCCTCGCACCGGAGCAGTGGTGGGTGGGTGGTGTCGTTCAGGTAGACGCCAGGACCGAACATCCCTGATCATCCCTTCCTCTCGTGGGTCGCAGACACGCCGCTGCCTCGCCCGAGGCCGCTTCGCTACCGACGGAGTGGTGCGCGCCGGGAACGCGGCGGCACCGTGGGACGTAATGGGGCTTCCAGTCGTACATCAACAGGCGTGGCCCGGTGCTCAGCAGGAACGGGCACCACCCTAGGTTCGGCGCAACGCTCGGGCCACGCCCTTAAGCACTCGACGAAAGTCGCAGGCCGGCGCCGGTGCGCGGCCGGTCAGTCGACGCTGCGCAGCAGCCCTTCCACGGCCTCCACCCGGTTCCCCAGCCCGGCCAGCTGGTCGTGCAGGGCCCGCTGGCCCGCCACCGCCTCCTCCGCCAGCCGGCGGTACTCGGCCAGGGCGACGGCGTCGGCGCGGTGGCGCTGCAGCCGGAAGTAGGCGACCGCGCTCACCGTGATGCCTCCCACGACGATCAGGACGATGGCAATGGTGATCACGGCACCGGTCATGTGCTGCTCTCTTTCAGTTCTCTGAGGTCTTCGGGTCCGCCGGCCCCGCGACGGCGCCCGCCTCCCCGGCCTCCGCCGCGGCCTCGTCCGCCAGGACCGCCGCAAGGATCGTATCGACGTTCAGCTGCAGCTCGAACGGGGCCAGCTCGAAGTACTTGAGTGCCTTGCCGTCCTCCGAGAGCTCCAGGTTGCCGACCACGATCCCGGCCTTCTCCAGCCGCTCCAGATGCATGTAGAGGAGCGGCCGGGACACCTTGAGCCGGCGGGCCAGCTCGCTGACGTACATCCGGCCCTCGGAGAGCTCGACGATGACCCGGAGGCGCTGTGCGTGGCCAACGGCGGCGAGGACAGCCAGAAGCTCCTCACTGGTCATGATCCACCTCTGGCATTCGGGCTCCGGCGTTCGGTCTCCGCGTTCAGACCCTGGCGTTCGGGCTGCGGTGTTCGGCCCTGGCGTTCGGATGTACTGAAAACTTCAAGCCGAGTTTAGGCCGAGACCTTGCCCTGGCACGAACGGCTGTCTCAGGCCGCCCCGCGGCGCACCACCACGGCGGTGAGCAGGAGATCCGCACCGGCCGTCCAGCGGCCGGTGTAGGACGCGGGAGCGTCCTGCGCGCCCCTGGCAACCTCGTCGCGCACCTCGGCGGCGAACCGGCCCGCGGCCGGGTCGAAGGTGACGCGGACGTCGGAGAAATCCAGCCAGGTACGGGTGAGGGGGAACCACGCCTTGTAGACCGCTTCCTTGGCGCAGAACAGCAGCCGGTCCCAGCACACCGCAGGGTGCAGGCGGGCGAGTGCCGCGTGCCGCTCCCGCTCCCCGGGGACCGACACGGTCTCCAGCACGCCGTCCCGCAGCGGGCGGTGCGGCTCGGCGTCGATGCCGAGCGAGCGCACCTCGCCGCGCCGGGCCACCGCGGCGGCCCGGTAACCGCGGCAGTGCGTCATGCTGCCCACCACCCCGTCCGGCCAGCGCGGCGCACCGTGGGCGTCGGGAAGCAGGGGCACGGGCGGCAGCCCGAGGCCGCCGAGGGCGGCGCGGGCGCAGTGGCGGACGGTGGTGAACTCGCGGCGGCGCCCCGCACCGGCCGTGGCCACCGCGGCCCGCTCCTCGGGGAAGAGTTCGTCGTCCCCGGTGTCGGTGAAGGAGTCGAGGGCGACGACCGGGCCGGACAGCAACTGTTCGATCACCCGGCCGGATTCTGCCCCAGGTCTCCCGGCTCGCGCTGACATTCCGCTGACACCGCCCGGCCGTCAACTCGGGCCCCCGGTACGGCAAAGCGCGCCCGAACGCGTCCGCGCGCCCGCGTGCGCACCGCGTGCGACGTGCACTTTTAAGCCAGCGCTTGACCTTGGTGCCCCGGGCGCGAATCGGCAGCACAATGGCCACCGAGTAGATCGAGGCGATTTCGCCGACTGCCAATCCATAAGGAGGCCGCATGAACGGCCAGACCGCCGCTCCGTCGTACGGACAGGTACTCAGGCTCGACGAACTGCTGCAGGCCGCCCGGGTCCGGGACGACGACGTGGACCTGGTCCTGTTCCTGGCCACCCACCAGTCCTGCGAGATCTACTTCGCCGTCATCCTGCGCCACCTGGAGGCGACGAGGGCGGCCCTCGACGCGGGCGACGGCCGGCTGGCGGCCGCCCGGATCAAGCCGCTGCCCGTCGTCGTGTCCACGCTGGTACGGCAGTTCGACGCCCTGGCGACGCTGTCGCTGGACGCGTTCAACACCATCAGGACCGACCTCGGGGACGCCAGCGGCTTCCAGTCCGTGCAGTTCCGTGAGATCGAGTACTTCTGCGGGGTGCGCGACACCCGCTTCATGAACACCGCCGGGTTCTCCCCCGCCGACCGGGCCAGGCTGCAGCGACGGCTGGACGAGCGCTCGCTGCAGGAGGCGTACCGCGACTTCGCGGCGGGCTGCGGCGACCGGGAGACCACCGACGCCGTCCGCGCGGCGCTGCTCGACTTCGACGAGGCCTTCGCCCTGTGGCGCGCGCGGCACGCCGTGCTCGCCGAGCGGTTCCTGGGCGGCGCCACGGGCACGGCGGGCTCCGAAGGCGCGTCCTACCTGTGGAACGCGGCCAGGCGCCGCCTGGTGCCCGACGTGTGGGCCGTGGGAATGACAGCCGTCTCATGACGACGGACCACGCCCGGGGCGTGCCGGGCCCCGGGACGTACGAGGAGAGCCCGGCCGGCTGGCGTACGTACGGCCAGGAGGAGCTCGACCGGCAGTACTCGCCCAGCTCCCGGGTGGACGACCTCGGCGTCCACCTCGCCCGGTACGCGACGGACAGCGCACTCGCCCGCTCGGCTCCCGCGGCCCGCACCGCACTGCGCTGCGGGCCGCTCCCCGAGCAGACCTTCGACCTGTTTCCCGCGGCGCGCGCGGGCGCCCCGCTGCTCGTGTTCGTCCACGGCGGCTACTGGCAGGAACAGAGCAGGAACGAGGCGGCGTTCGCCGCCCGGGACTTCGTCGCTGCGGGCATCTCCTTCGCCGCCCTCGGCTACGGTCTGGCGCCCCGCCACAGCATGCGGCAGGTCACCGCCGCCGCGGGCGACTCGCTGCGGTGGATCTGCACCTCCCTCGCCCAGCTGCCAGGTGCGCCGCGGACGGTGCACCTGGCCGGCCACTCAGCGGGCGCGCACCTCGTGGTGTCCGCGCTGCTCGACCCCGAGGGCTGGCGGCGGGCCGGGACGACCGCCTCCGACGCGGTCTCCTCGGCGGTCCTGCTCAGCGGCGTGTACGACCTGGAACCCCTGCGGCACACCTACGTCAACGACCTGCTGGGCATGGACGAGGACGAGGCCCGCGACTGCAGCCCGCAGCTACGGCTGCCGGCCGCGCTCCCGCCGCTGATCGTGGCCCGCGGCGAGAACGAGACGGACGAGTTCGCCCGCCAGCAGGAACGGTTCGTCCGCTCGGCACGACTCGGCGGAACACGTGTCACCCCGCTCGTCGTGGACGGCCGGCACCACTTCGACCTTCCCTTCGACCTCGGTGATCCGGCCACCTCCCTGGGCAACGAGGTTCTCCGCCGGGTTGTCGCACGGTGAACCCCACCCCAAAGGACCGGTGAATTATCCATACCGATCGTGTGACTCCGTGACTGTTCTCTGCTGAGCCGATGGCCCCACACTCGGCGTGATCATCATGCCGAGCCGAGGAAGCGCCATGGGATGTGCGGACATGAACGAGACAGTGCAGCTCTGGTCGTTACGCGAGGACGTGGTCGTCGAGCCGGAGACCGCCGACGGTGAGTGCGTCCTCACCGGCCCCTGGGGCTGGGACCGCATCGAGGGGGCACCTGCCGTCGTCCGCGAGGCGCTGCGCAGGATGGAGCTCGGGCCGGTGCTGCTGAAGAACCTGGAGCCCTGTCCGGACGGTCCCGCGTCCCAGTCCGAGGTACTGCCCCTGCTGCTGCGCACCTTCGAGCAGCTTTCCCACCTGGTGATCCGCACCCTGGGCCCGGTCGGCCTCGGGGGCCCGCTGCTCTCCGTGTGCCCGGTGTCCCGGGAGGCGCAGTTCGCCCCGGTGCGGGTGTCCCGGTGCAGACCGGTGCGGCTTCCGCGGGGGGTGACGTGCACGCTGGAGAGCCAGGGGTTCGCGCTGGAGCGCCCCGGCGGCGCGTTCCGTGTGGTGCTGCACCGTCCGGAGGCGATGTGGGTGGTGGGCACGCTGGTGCGGCCCACCGCACCGGAGGAACTGGCACGGATGCTGCCGTTGCCGGTGGCCCTCGTCGAGAACATCGTGGGCTATCTGGCCTCGGCCGGAATGCTCCTGACGGACGGCCCCGACCCCCGCAGCCCCGGCCCCGATCCCGGCAGCACCGATCCCGGCAGCACCGACCCCGATCCCAGCGGCCCCGGCCCCGAACCGCGGAACGGCTGACTCCCTCAGTGCAGCCAGCCCGCGTCCCGCGCGATCCTGAGCGCGTCCACCCTGTTCCTGGCGTGCAGCTTCGTGACGATGCTGGTCAGGTAGTTCCGCACGGTCCCCTGGGTGATCTTCAACCGCTTGGCTATCTCGCTGGGTTCAAGTCCCTCCGCGGCGTGTTGCAGGACCTCCGTCTCCCGCTCGGTGAGCGGGGTCTCCACGCTGTTCCAGGCGGAGAGCGCGAGTTGGGGGTCTATCACCCGTTGCCCCGCCACCACGCTCCGTACGGCGGAGGCGAGTTCACGCGGCGGGGCGTCCTTGAGCAGATAACCGCTGACCTGCGCCGCCAGGGCGCGTCTGAGCGTCCCCGGTCTGCCGAGGCTGGTGAGGATCAGGGTCCGGCACTCCGGCAGCCGCTTGCGCAGTCGCGCGGCGGCGGTCAGCCCGTCGAGGCCGGGCAGGTCGATGTCGATGATGGCCACGTCCGGCCGGTGCTCCAGGGCTGCCGCCACGATCTCGTCGCCCCGCTCCAGCTCGCTGACGACCTCCAGGTCGTCCTCCAGGCTCAGCAGGGCCACCAGGGCGCCACGCACCATGTTCATGTCTTCGGCCAGCAGGATGCGGGTGGTCACGACGGAATGCTCCTTCTCACGACGGACGGTGGACTCGACGGCGCTCAGGCGGCGGACCCCCGGGGGAAGACCTCGGCCCCGGGGTCGGCGACGCCCCGCACGGGGCACGCCGGGACCTCGGCCACCAGCCGGAAGGTGTCGCCGGGGCCGTGCTCCGCGGTCAGCTTCCCGTGGGCGGACCGCAGCCTCTCCTGCAGGTTGCCCAGCCCGCTGCCGCTGTGCGGGGACACGTCGCGGTACGAGGGGTGCGCGCCGTCGTTGACCACGCACAGCCGTACCTGGCCCGCCTCCTGGACCGCCTCGATGCTGCAGAAGCCCGCCTGTGAGTGACGCAGCAGATTGGTGATCGCCTCCCGGAGCACGGCGGCCAGCACGGTGTCGACCTGTTCGCGGAGCAGCCCGATCCGCGCCTCGACCCGTACTTCGAGGTCGGCGGCCTCCAACAGGGACTGTGCGGAGCCCAGTTCCTGTTCCAGGGACATGCTGCGCAGGCCGCTGGAGACGGCGCGGACGTCCGCGAGCGACTGGCGGGAGACCGTGAGGACCTCACTGATCTCCTCCATCGCACGCCGCGGGTGGGTGGGGATCAGCCGGTGGATCAGCTCGCTCTTGAGCGTGATGGCGGAGAGGCTGTAGCCGAGCAGGTCGTGCAGGTCCCTGGCGAAGCGCAGCCGTTCGTTGGCGACGGCACTGCCCGCCAGTTCGCCCCTGGTGTCGTGCAGCACCCGCACGAGGGTGGCCAGCCGGGACAACCCGTACACCACCAGCCCGGTCAACAGGGTGGACTGGCAGAGGTAGATGGTCTCCACCACGGAGAGGCCGTCCAGCGTGGGCGGGATCAGCATGGACAGTCCCACCACGCCGTAGGCGGGCCAGGCCGCCCTGGCCGGCAGGAGCAGCAGCAGCGAGCCCGCCAGGAACCCGGCCATGGCCCCCCACTGGGCGTGGAAGAGCACGATCGGCAGATAGGTGAGCAGCGCCTGGGCGCCCAGGGTCGCCGCCGTCTGCCACGGCGGCGCCGCGGCGGCGTGTGCGGCGGAGTGCCGCAGTTGCAGGACGAAGATGAGGCCGAGGCACAGCAGCGCGAACAAGAAGACCCAGGTGTCGAAATGCTCCCCCACGAGGTTGAGGACGGTGACGCCGAGGTAGCTGATCAGCGCCAGGGTGAGGATGGTGCGGGCCAGTCGGGGCGCCAGGAGATCCGATACCTCAAGAGTCTTCTGACGGGGTGCTCGCTCTTCGTGAAGTGGCATGGCCGTTCTCTGCGTGACCTTGTCTGTGCTTGTCCCTGCACATCGAACTTCGGCTCGTCGAAACTCTGTACTAGGCGAAGATCGTAGTTGGCCGGTGCCACGAGCGAGTGTCCAACGAGCATTTAGACGAAGAGTGGTATGGGGTTCAACTCATGCCTGGGAGTGGGAAGTTCCAGCCTGCCGAGGGACACCGGCGTGCTGAACAGCCGACCGGGGCCCAATCGCGGCCAGAAGTGCCGCAGTCCGGGAACAATCACCTTCAGTACCGGAAGCCCGAGGTCCGGTCTGCTCTGGTCGAGCACCAGGAGCTCCATACCACGTTCCCTGACCATGTCGGCGATCAGCGTCACGTCGTCCAGCAGGTCGGTGTGGGCCACGTAGGACCAGTCGTGCGGTCCGCGCGGGCGCGCGGCCGGATCGGGCGACAGGTAGGACTGGTTGGCCGTGGTGGCCCGGCGCCACCAGTCGAGCGGCTCCGCCTCGGAGATGCGATATCCGGTGCCCTCGGGGGTCACCTCACTGACCAGCGGCAGCAGCTGGCCCATCTCGGTGAGCGCCCTGCGCAGGGCCAGCCGGGGGTCGAAGTGCGCACCGAAGCCGAAGAGGATGTCCTGCGCCGGGGTGTCGGTGCGCCGCGAGAGCGCCACCACCACGGGGACACCGAAGTCCGAGGTGAGGTCCAGTGCCCAGATCTCCCGGTTCAGTGTCCGGTAGCCCTCGCGCAGTGTGCCGATGTACGGCTCGGCGAAGGCGTCCAGGTCGATGCCCGGCTGCCGGGTGCGGTTGTACCACCACAGGGCCACCGCGTCGCGCTCCACCAGTTCCAGGAAACCCTGGACCAGGGCGTCCTCCGGGCTGCTGCCCGCGGCGTTGCCGTTGGAGTCGGCGAACAGGCCGTCCGGCGACTCCTGTTCGCTGTAGTACAGCATCGAGGTGGGCAGCAGCCGCTGCGTCTGTGCGGTGAGCGACCACACCGGCGTCCAGTCGGTGGGCCGGCGCTCGTCGAACCTCGGCGGTACGTGACTCATCCGCGAGCCGCGCGCGTTCCAGTCCTCGCGCTCCCGGAACTGGCTCTCGTCGTACAGCTGGCAGGAGTTGGGGTGCACTGCCGCGGGCCCCAGACCCAGGTAGGAGTCGCGCACCACGGGTTCGTCGCCGTGCCGGGTCCCGCTGTAGCGCTCGACCGCCTCGCCCAGGGCGCTGGTGCGCGCCTCGTCCTCGGTGAGGCCCTTGCCGCCGCTGAGTGCCCGCAGCCCGGCGCGCAGGCCGGCCAGGGTCGGGCTGCGCATGGCGAGGTTCTCCCCGGACAGGAAGGCGTTGACGAAGCCGGGGCTGCCGGGCGCCCGGCGGATCTCCTTGATGATGCCGGTGACCGGGTCGACGAGGTGCGCGTGCCGCTCCAGCATCTGGGCGGGTGTCAGGGCCCGGTGGCCGTTCAGGTCCTGGGCGGCCTTGGGCCGGGACCGCGGTACGAACGGGGCCCGCACCCGGCGGGCGACGGCCCCGGGGTCCCCGCAGTCGGCGCACTGCGGCAGCCGGCTCACCGGGTGCGCGGTGCTGTCCAGGGCGAACGTGTCCAGCGCGACCACGGCGTTCTGGGCGTCGTTGCGGACGCCTGCCAGCCACTTGGCCGCCTCCAGCACGGCGAGCTGCACGGTGAGGGAGCGGCCCGCCGCGAGGGTGGCGTGCGGGCGGGCGGGAGGTCCCGCGAGGTTGAGCGCGCGGCGCAGCGGCCACTCGGAGAGCCGGTGGCCGCGCAGCCGGGTGGCCAGGCAGTTCCAGCACGGCCCGTCGCCGGGCCGCAGCAGCGGGCCCACCCAGGAAGCCGTGGAACCGACCCGGGCGAGCAGCCAGGGGGTGCCGGACGCGCGGTGTTCCGCGTCGATCTCCCGCAGGCCGGGGGCGAGGTAGTCGTCGCACAGGACGAGCGAGAGGTCGGCGTGCTCGCCGGGGGCGGCGAGGCTGAGGCCGGAGGCCCGGCAGGCCTCGTGCACCTGGTCCGTGCCGACGCCCCCGAGGGCGACGACACGCACCCGGCGCTCGGCGAGCGTGCCCGGAACCTGGCTGCCGTCGAGGCCGGCCAGGTCCCAGTAGGCCTCGGCGGCCGGATCGGGGCAGGGGGTGGCGCGCGTGCCGTCCGTCGCGGCGGGCCGCAGTCGCAGCAGCCCGGCGGTGTCGAGGGCGACCAGCGAGTGCCGCGCCTCCTCCTCGGTGAGTGAGGGCACCGCGTCCCTGACGACGGCGGCCGGGCTCCGGCTGCCGTCCAGGAGCGGTACCAGCACCGCGGCGGGCTCTCCGTGCAGCGCGACGACACCGCGCTGGGAGAGCAGGTACGCCGCTTCGCCGGGGACGACGGTCGCGCGGATGTGCCGCTTGAACCCGAGGCGCTCCCCGGTGTCGTCGGTGACGGTCGCGCGGCCCCCCGCCCCGCTCATCCCTCGTTCCGCAGGGGGCCGGCGAACGCCGTGGTGTCCGGCGTGGCGACCACGCAGATGCTGAGCAGGGCGATGCCGTGGTCCGACTTGTCGAACTCCTCGATCACGAGGGACCGGCCGTCGAAACGGTGTGAGGCGGCCGTCGGGGGGGCAAACGAGTGTGATCCGAGCACGTTCGTCACAGTGATCATTCCTTCGCGAGTGGCCGGGGTTACGGAGTGATTCTGCGCGGCGGGCGCACAGCGGTGACAGTGTCGGACTCACGCCGCAGATGTGAAGTCCTCATGGACCGGCACACAGGTCGGGCACACACTCTCACCGCTCAAGCGCATCCTACGAGGCCTGTGTTGACGCTGAAGTGAAGTTCGAGCGGTTGCCGGCCGAAGTCCGAAGGACGGTCTGCGGGTGTACCGAAGGCCCCCGGCGGCTGCCCCCCTGGCCCCCGGGCGGCCCCCGGCGGCCGGCTCCCTCGTTCAGCTCGCGGCGGACGAGGCACCGAGCCGGCTCCCCGCGCGCACCGCCTCGCGCAGCCGGCCGCCCAGCAGTTCGCGGCCGAGCGGGGTGACCGAGTGCAGCACGCTGTTGCGCACCCGCCGGGAGGTGACGAGCCCGGAGTCCCGCAGCACGGAGGCGTGCTGGCTCGCGGCACTTGGCGACACGTCCAGCAGGGCGGCGAGCTGGCTGGTGGTGCACGCGTCGGTCAGGGCCCGCAGGGCGGCGGCCCTGGTCCGGCCGACGAGACCGGTGAGTGCCCGCCCGCAGTCGGGCTCCACCCGCTCCGCGACACGGAACAGGTCGGCGATCCCGGGCGGCACGGCGAACACCAGCGCGGCCGAGTCGCTCTCCCGGTCGGCCTCGACGACCCGTCCGACCCCGCCCGCCATGAACACCGAGGGGGTGAGCAGCAGCCCCCTGCCGTTGAGCCGGATGTCGAGGGCCGGGCCGTCGTGGATCTCCAGGACCGGCGCGTTCCAGACGATCCGCGGGTGCAGCGTCGTGAGCAGCTGCTCGACACCGCCGGACATCGCGATCCGCCCGTGCGCGTCGCACTCGGTGCTGAGCCGGTCCAGGATGCGGTCGCGGTACGGCACGACACCGATCCGCCACATGTCCATCGCCAGTCGGGTCGCCTCGGACCGGGTCAGCGAGGACCCTGACCCCGAAGTGTCACGCTCTGCACGGGAGTTCAGCAGGAACAGCAGGTCGTCCGCGGACTTCAGCGAGCGCAGCCGGGGGTCCCACTGCTTGTACAGCTGAGGGTCCTCGCGCAGGCGGCGCAGCACGTCGCTGCGCCACCGGGTGTACTCCACGTTGCGCGACCCGGTGAGCGCGCCGATCGCGAAGGCTCCTTCGGCGACCGGCCCGAGCGATCTCCGCAGCCGGATGCGGGCGAGATCGGCCGCGGTGAAAACGATTCTCTGCATGTGTTGCCCCCGTGGGTGAAGTGTGGGGCGGCGGCACGTGCCCCCGGGACCCAGACGTCAATCGGGGCAGACGATGCCACGGCCGAACCCACCCGCACAGTTGCCTGCTACCAGCGCGGACGTGGCCGATTCACGCGCGGAACCATGAATTCCTCACCGCTGCGCCCCACCGGCCGTCAAGCACGCCCCGAGCCCCGTCACCTCCCCCTTCCGGCGCGGCCCGGTGCGATCCACAGGGCGATCCCGGGGGCGGCACCCGCACCCCGTGGGACGGCGCCCCCGAAGTGCCGTGGTAGGACGGCCCGGACGGCATCCGCCGCGGCCCGGACGCGGACGGGCGCCCCGACCCGTCCGCTCCTCCCCCTACAGGACAGGCACCCGCATGACCCTCAACCAGCTGAGAGCCTTCGTCGAGGCGGAACGGCTCGGGTCGTTCACCGCCGCGGCGCTGGCCATGGACATCGCGCAGGCGTCCGCGTCCGAACTGGTGCGCCGGCTGGAGGCCGAGCTGGACTCCGAGCTGTTCGCGCGCGGCAGCCGCACCCTGACCCTCACCTCGGCGGGCCACGAGCTCCTGCCGTACGCCCGGCAGGCGGTGGAGGCCGCCGAGAGCGGGACCCGGGCGGTGCGTTCGCTCGGCTCACTGGGCGGCGGAACCGCCACGTTCGGCGTGCTCCGCAACGCGGACTACTACCTGCTGTCCAATCTGGTGCAGCTGTTCCACGCCAGGTACCCGTCCGTCCGGGTCCGGCTCGTGGGCCAGAACTCCGCGGAGACCGCCGCGGCGGTGGCCGCGGGACGCATCGAGGCAGGCCTGGTCGTCCTGCCGATCGACGACGAAGGACTGTCGGTCACCCCGCTGCTGCGCGACGAGGTGTTCTACGTCAGCGCGAGCGAGGAGCGGACCCGCGCCCCGCTGTCGATCGAGGACTTCGCGCGGGCGCCCCTGGTCCTCTACGACGCTCATTACGGCTGGCAGGACCCCACCAGGCGCCAGCTCGCCGAGCGGGCCCAGCTCGCCGGGGTGAGCATCGACCCACTGATCGAACTGGAGCACGTGGAGGCCGCGTTGGGCCTGGTGGCGGCCGGGGTGGGCGACACGATCGCCAGCCGCGCGGTGGTCGCGGGCGCCGCGTTCCCCGCCGGGCTGCGCACCGTCCCGTTCGCCGATCCGCTCCACGACACGATCGCCCTGGTCAAACGGCGGGGGTACCCGTTGTCCCGGGCCACGCGGGAACTGGCCCGGATCGCGGAGGACACCCTGCGCGAGCTCCGCGACGACCTCGGCCTGTGATCCGCCCGGCGGGTCCGCACGACGATCACCCCTGCACAGGAAAACCCTGTGGTTGAGACAGGAACTGCCCCTCTGGTCCCGTGGCGGCATGACGTCTAGCGTCCGTGCCATGCAGATCACGCACGACGAAGCCCAGTCCCTCCCGCCGTTCCGGTGGCTAAAGAAGCCGGCCGTGGACGGTCCCCCCGCCCAGCGCGACCCCGCAGTGGTCGAGCGGGTCTCGCAGATGCTGAAGGAGATCGAACGCAAGGGCATGGACGCGGTGCGCGGCTACGCCCAGGAGCTGGACGGCTGGTCCGGCCCCCTGGAGATCGAGGCCGCCGAGCTGAAGAAGTCGGGGGATGCGCTGCCCCCGGACGTCCGTACCGCACTGGAGATGGGTTACGAGCGCACCCACAGGTTCGCCGCCGCGCAGCGCGAGCACCTGGTGGACTTCGAGACCGAGGTCGCACCCGGTGTCCTCGGCGGCCAGCGCTACGTACCCGTGTCCCGCGTCGGCGCGTACCTGCCGGCCGGCCGGTTCCCGCTGCTGGCGAGCGCGTTCATGACGGTGAACGTGGCGAAGGCCGCCGGGGTGCCGACCGTCCTGGCGTGCACCCCGCCGTCGGGTGAGCACGGCGCGCACCCCGCGGTGCTGTACGGCGCCTATCTGTCGCGCGCCGACCGGGTGTTCGCGCTCGGCGGTGTCCAGGCGCTCGGCGCGATGGCCTTCGGTCTGCTCGGCGAGGCCCCGGTGGACATGCTGGTAGGAGCGGGCAACGCGTACGTCACCGAGGCGAAGCGGCAGCTGTTCGGCCGGGTCGGCATCGACCTGCTCGCCGGCCCCTCCGAGGTCGCGGTCATCGCCGACGACAGCGCCGACCCGGTGTGGGTCGCGGCGGACCTGCTCGGCCAGGCCGAACACGGCCCCAACTCCCCGGCCGCCCTGATCACCACCTCGGAGAGGCAGGGGCGTGCGGTGCTGGCGGAGATGGAGCGCCAGCTGGCGTCGCTGCCCACCCGGGACATCGCGGGCCCGGCGTGGCGCGACTTCGGCTCCGTCATCCTGGTGGAGGACCGCGCGGGCGCCGTCGCCGTCGCCGACGTGATCGCCCCCGAACACCTGGAGATCCAGACCGAGGACGACGACCACTACCTGGCGAACCTCACCAACTACGGTTCGCTGTTCATCGGTTCCTGGTCGACGGTCGCCTACTCGGACAAGGGCATCGCCGGTACCAACCACGTGCTGCCCACGGGCAAGACCGCGCGCTACAACGCGGGGCTCTCCGTCTCCAGGTTCCTTAAGCCGCTCACGTACCAGCGCGCGTCGAAGGAGGGGACGGCGTCCCTGGCACCCGCCGTCGAGCGCATCTCGGCGTTCGAGGGGCTGGCGGCGCACGGCGCCACGGCGACGCTGCGCATCGACCGGGTGGGCCGGTCGTCCGGCGCGTTCCGCGACGTGCCGGCCGCTCTGCGCGAGCAGCTCTGACACCGGCGCGGGGCGCAGGTCACGGGCGGTGCCGCGCGGTACCCGCCACGGGGGTTCCGCGGGGCGCACGCCACGGGGCTCCGCGCGGTACGCCACGGGGGTTCCGCGCGGCGCACGCCACCTGCGGCAAGGCGGCATGGCGGCAAGGCGGCAAGGCGGTGCATCGACCGTGGAACGCCTGCGCCGCCCGCCATGGCGTTCGCGTGCGGGGCGCCCCGGGCCGCGCCGGGTCAGCGGGCCCGAGCGTGCGTGGCGCGGGGTACGAACTCGGTTGCCAGGACGAGGCGTTCCCCGGCCGGATCCACGTCCTTGGTGATCCGCCGGACCAGCAGCCGGGCGGCCTGCCGCGACAGTTCCTGCAGGTCGTGCCGGACGGTGGTGAGCCGGAAGACCTCCCAGGCCGCCATCGGGAGGTCGTCGAAGCCGATCACGGTGAGGTCGTCGGGGACCTTCACCCCTGCCGCGATGGCCGCGTTCAGAACCCCGATGGCGACGACGTCGTTGCCGCAGAACACCGCGGTCGGCGGTTCGTCCGCCGCCAGCAGGGCGGGCAGGGCCCGGTAGCCGGTCTCGTACTCGAACGCACCGCGCACCACCCGGTCCTCGCGCAGGCCCACGCCCGCGTCGGCGAGAGCCAGCCGGAAGCCCATCTCGCGTTCGCGTCCGGTGGTGGTGTTGGCCGCGCCGAAGACACCGGCGATGCGGCGGTGCCCGAGGGCCACCAGCTCCTGGGCCACAAGCCGTCCGCCGCCCTCGTTGTCCACGACGGAGGCGAAGTCGCCGGCCCGGCCGGTGTCGCGGTTGAGGAAGACGTAGGGCATGCCGCGCCGCTCCAGCTGGGCGGGCAGCCGGGAGTCAGTGGTGGCGGTGGCGAGCACGACGCCGTCCATCGACTGGTCCAGCAGCTTCTCCTCGGCGACCGCCTCGTCGGACCGCTCGGTGATCAGCATCATGCGGTAGCCCAGGCTGCTCAGCTCGTCGTGCAGCGGGGCGATGACGTGCGGGTAGAACGGGTTGGTCAGGTCGGTGACGATGACGCCGACCCGGCGGGTGGCACGCGTCGAGAGGGTACGTCCGGCCTCGCTCGGCACGTAGTTCAGCGCCAGGGCCGCGCGCTTGACCTTCTCGCGCGTGGCCTGGGAGACCCGGAGGTCGTCGCGCAGCGCGCGGGAGACCGTCGGCTGCGAGACACCGGCCAGCCTCGCCACATCGTGACTGGTGATCCCCATCGGCCCTCTCCTCGTCGCCTCCCGGCGCCACCCGGCGGGCACCCCGGCCCAGTATACGTATGCCGCTACCGGGACCGGCGGTCCGTACGCAAGTCGACCCGTCCACCTACCTCGGCCCAACTCACTTGCAGCGAAGTGACCAACCCCCTTGACATCCCCGCACCCGAGGCCTGTCATGGAATACATACGTATTCACAAGCAAGGAGCGATCATGTCCGATGCCGTTGTCACCCCCAGCGAACTGGACCGCCGCACGGTGCGCCGCAGCGACTTCGTCTCCTGCAACCAGGCGTTCATCGACTGCCGCACCCCGGGTTCGGACCGCAAGGAGAACTACGCGATGATCGGGCCCGGCGTCTCGCAGGCGGCCGGCCAGCACGTCAACCTCCGCCTTCCGCACGGCTACAACATCGGCGCCGCCGCCATGCCGCACGGCATCACCAACAACCTGCACCTGCACTACACGGCCGAGGTGTTCATCTGCACCCAGGGCGAGTACCTGCTGCGCTGGGGCGCCGACGGCACCGAGGGCGAACTCACGCTCAGGGCCGGCGACATCGCGTCCGTCCCGACCTGGATCTTCCGCGGCTTCACCAACACGGGCCCCGACGACGGCTGGATGTTCACCGTGCTGGGCATGGACCGCACCGGTGGGATCATCTGGGGCCCCTCGGTCCTGCGCGAGGCGCAGCACCACGGGCTGTACCTCACCGCTGACAACGAACTCGTCGACACCGTCGCCGGAGACACCGTGCCGCCGGAGTCCGAACTTGTCGGCCCGCTGGCCCAGGAGCACATCGACCGGCTTCGGCACTACACCCCGCAGGAGATGAGCCGACGGGTCGCGGCGGCGGACGACCTGGTCTTCTCCGAGCACCCCTTCGTCGACAGCACCCTGCCCGGCGGCGGCGCCCGGCTGAGCTGTGTCATCGGCTACGGCATGACCGAGGACCCGCACCAGGAGCCCCGCGTCTTCAACCCGCACGGGCACAACCTCGCCTGGCTCAGGGCCGACCCCGGGCAGGGCGTCTCGCAGCACCGCCAGCACGAGACCCAGACCCTGATCGTGAAGGACGGCCTGTGGGAGGTCACCCTCAACCGGATCGACCCGGTCACGGTGCGGCTGGGCCCCCGCGACATGCTCTCCGTCCCGCAGGACGCATGGCGCACCGTGCGCAACGTCGGTACGGAGCAGGCCGATCTCCTGGTCGTCAACTCCGGCGACGGACGGGTCCGGCTGGAGTGGGACGACGAGGTCCTCAAGGCCGCGGCGGACGCGGGCCTGGGCATCGACCACAACGGCTACGTCGCCCCGTACGCGCTGCTGCCCCGCTCCGCGCGCCCCTGGTGACGGGCGTGCGGTACGAGGAAGTGGCGGGCGGGCCGTACGGGGACGCAGCGGGCGGGCCGTACGTGGAGGTGGCCGGCGTGCCGTACGAGGAAGTGGCGGATGTGCCCTACGTAGAAACAGCGGGTGTGCCTTACGAGAAGGCCACGGGTCCGCTCCCGACGGCGAGCCACGCACCGAACGGGACGGCGGCCGGACCGTTGCCCTTCGTGGCCGTGCCCGGGATGCTCTGTGACGCGGACCTGTGGCGTGACGTCCGCTTCCCCGAAGGACACGAGGTCCGGCACGTCCCGCTACGCCGCACGGACATCGGGGCGCTCGCCGACGACGTGCTCGCCGCGGTGGCGGGACGGTTCGTGCTCGTCGGGCTCAGCCTGGGCGCCATCGTCTCCTTCGAGGTGCTGCGCCGGGCACCAGGACGTGTCGCCGGGCTGTGTGTGATGGCGACCAACGCGCACGCTCCGCGCCCCGAGCAGTACGCGGCCTGGCGGGCGATGGACGACCGGATCGCGGCCGGCCGGTTCACCGATGTCGTCGAGGAGACACTGCCCGGCATGTTCCCCGGCCGGAACCCGACACCCTGGGCCGCGCGCCGCTACCGGGCCATGGCGCACCGGGTGGGCGCCACCGCCGCCCGGGCGCAGCTCGCCGCGCAGGCGACCCGTACGGACGCGGTCGAGGTACTGCGTACGGTCGGCTGCCCCACCGTGGTGCTGGCCGGGGCGCGGGACGCCTTGTGCCCGCCCGCGTTCCACCACGCGATCGCCGACCCCGTCCCGGGGGCCCGCCTGACGGTGCTGCCCGACGCGGGACACCTGCTGCCGTGGCAGCGGCCGGAGGAGGTCACCGCGGCACTGCACGCCCTGGCCACGCCCACCACCACTACCACCACCCCCTGACCGAGCCTTCCCCCCACATATCTGTCCCCTTCACCCGCAGTGGAAGAGAGCCGTCATGCCCCGACACCTCAAGTCCCCCGTGCCCGCCGCGCAAGTCAGTGCGGCGCGGGTGGATGTCGCCGAACGCGTCCACGACATCCTCGGCGCCATCCGTCTGCGCGGCGACGAGGCGGTCCGCCAGTACTCCGAGAAGTTCGACAACTGGAGTCCCGAGTCGTTCCGCCTGTCCCCCGACGAGATCCGCCGCATCGTCTCCGGTGTGCCGGACACGGTCCTCGACGACATCCGCTTCGTACAGCGGCAGGTCCGTACGTTCGCCCAGGCGCAGCGTGACGCGCTGCTCGACGTCGAGATCGAGACGCTGCCCGGCGTCCGCCTCGGTCACCGGCACGTCCCCGTCTCCGGCGCGGGGGCCTATGTGCCCGGCGGCCGTTACCCGTTGACCGCTTCGGCCCACATGACGATCGTGACCGCCAAGGTGGCGGGCGTGCCCCGGGTCGCCGCCTGCACCCCGCCCATCCGGGGGGAGATCCCCGCGGCGACGGTCGCGGCGATGCACCTCGCGGGCGCCGACGAGATCTACCTGCTGGGCGGCGTCCAGGCCGTCGCCGCGCTGGCGGTGGGAACCGAGACCGTCCGCAGCGTCCCGATGCTCGCGGGCCCCGGCAACGCATACGTGGCGGAGGCCAAGCGGCAGCTGTTCGGCGAGGTCGGGATCGACCTGTTCGCCGGGCCGACCGAGATCCTGGTGATCGCCGACGAGCACGCGGACCCGTTCGTGGTGGCCGTCGACCTGCTGTCGCAGGCGGAGCACGGGCCCGACTCCCCGGCCGTGCTGATCACCACGTCCGAGGAGCTGGGACGCGAGGTCGAGCGGCACGTCGAGCGGCTGCTGCCCGGCATGCCCACCCGGGACTTCGCCGGGCCGGCCTGGCGCGACCACGGTGAGATCGTGGTGGCCGGCTCCCTCGACGAGGCCTTCGAGATCGCCGACTCGTACGCCAGTGAGCACGTCGAGGTGCTGACCGAGAACCCGCGCCAGGCACTGGAGAAGATGCGGGACTACGGCGCGCTGTTCCTGGGCGAGGGCACCTGCGTCTCCTACGGCGACAAGGTCATCGGCACCAACCACGTCCTGCCCACCCGTGGCGCCGCCCGCTACACCGGGGGCCTGTGGGTCGGGAAGTACCTGAAGACGGTGACGTACCAGGAGGTCACGGACACGGCGTCCTCCGCGCTGCTCGGCGAGGTGTGCGGCCGGGCCGCGCGCGTCGAGCTGTTCGAGGGCCACGCCCGCTCGGGCGACGTCCGGGCCGCCAAGTACGGCAAGGGCACCCTGCCGTGGAACGAGGAGGCCGGCGCATGAGCGAGCGCACCGGGCGTTCCGGGGAGCACACCGGGCGTTCCGGGGAGCACACCGGACCTTCCGCGGCGCACACCGGGCCTTCCGGGGGGCCCACCGCGCCACGGGCTGGCGGTCCCGCGGAATTGCCCGCCGACCGCAGTGCCCCGCCCACCGATCGCGTCGCGCCGCCCCTCGACCGCAGCGCACCGCTGGCCGGGCGCACCGCGCTCGTCACCGGGGGCGGCAGTGGCCTCGGCCGGGCTGTCGCCCGGTCCCTGCTGGCCGACGGGGCGCGGGTCGTGATCACGGGCCGCAACGGGACCGCGCTCAAGGAGACCGCCGCGCAGCTCGGCCCGCACGTCTCGTACCGCGTCTGCGACGTCTCCCGCCCGGACGACATCGAGGAACTCGCCCGGAGTCTGGCCGACGAGGAGATCTCGGTCCTGGTCAACAACGCCGGGATCGCGGGCCCGGTGGCACCGCTGACCGAGATCGCCCCGCAGGAGTGGGACGAGGTCTTCGACGTGAACGTGCGGGGTGTGTTCCTGATGTGCCGCGCCTTCCTGCCCGCGATGACCGGCCGGGGCGCGGGTGACGTCGTGAACATCGCCTCGGTGTCGGGCAAGCGCCCGCTGCTGCGGCGTACGCCGTACTGCGCGTCGAAGATGGCGGTCATCGGGCTCACGACGACGCTGGCCGGTGAGGTCGGACCGCTGGGCGTCTCGGTCAACTCCCTCTCGCCCGGGCCCGTTTCCGGCCCCCGCATGGAACGCAACTTCCGACTGGAGGCGGAGCGGACGGGCAGCACCTACGCCGAGGCCGAGGAGGCGTTCGTGGCGCGCGCGGCCCTGGGGCGGATGGTCACCGAGGAGGAGGTAGGCGAGGCGGTCAGCGCGATGCTCCGCATGCGCGGACTGTGCGGGGCGGACATCGACCTCTCCGCCGGGATGGTGGCACGGTGACGGCGCGCAGCACCGCGCGCCGCAGCCTCAAACAGCGCCTGGCGGACGGCGAGCAATTGCGCGGCGCACTGCTGCGGCTTCCCTCCGAGACGCTGGTGGAGATGGCGGGGGTCGCGGGACTCGACTTCGTCGTCGTCGACTGTGAGCACGGGCCGGCCGACACGGCCCTGCTCCAGCAACACCTCACGGCCGCGGCCGCCCGGGGCCTCGACGTCCTGGTCCGC
Source organism: Streptomyces sp. NPDC091272 (assembly GCF_044757485.1). Classification (NCBI taxonomy): domain Bacteria; kingdom Bacillati; phylum Actinomycetota; class Actinomycetes; order Kitasatosporales; family Streptomycetaceae; genus Streptomyces; species Streptomyces sp. NPDC091272. The sequence goes on along the minus strand of NZ_JBIVVC010000001.1, from coordinate 201,856 downwards.
GTGGGCCAGGACGAGCCGGCGCTCGCGCTGCGCTGCCTCGACCTGGGGGCCGCGGGGCTGATCCACCCGCACGTGGACGACGCGGCGGACGCCCGGCGGGCGGTGGCCGCGAGCCACTACCCGCCGCTGGGGGAACGGGGGTTCGCGACCTACAGCAGGGCGGGCCTGTTCGGTACGGTCACGGCGGCCGACCACGTGGCCGCGGCCCGGGAGACCCTCGTCGTGGCCATGGTCGAGACCAGGCGGGCCTGCGCGGGTGCGGACGGGATCGCCGCCACGGAGGGGGTGGACGCGGTCCTGGTGGGCCCGGCCGACCTGGCCGCGGACTGTGGTTTCCCCGAGCCGGGCGTGGTGACCGGGCTGACCGCACGGACGCACCAGGCGACGCGGGCCAACGGACGCGCGGTGATGACGATCGTGCCGCACCTGGAGGCGGCACAGGCCGCCAAGGCACAGGGCGCCCAACTGATCGTCTACAACCTCGCCCAGGTCCTCATGGACACCTTGCGCTCCCTGGCCACACCGACAACCCCCCTGGCCACGGCGAACCCAACACACTCGACCGCGGCCCCACCCTCGGGCACACCGGGAACGACGGACACGACCACTGCTCTGCACGTACCGGTCACGCAGCCGCCCTCGGCAGAGCCGGCAGCACCGGCCACACCGCCTCCCTCGGCACAACCGGCCACACCGCCTCCCTCGGCACAACCGGCCACACCGCCTCCCTCGGCACAACCGGCTGCACCGGCCACACCGAGCGCACCGGACGCGACCGTTCCCCCGGCCTCACCGGACGCACCGCACGCACCGGACGCACCGGACGCACCGGACGCACCGGACGCACCGAGCGCGACCTTTCCCCCGGCCGCACCGCATGCACTGGACGCACCGGACGCGACATTTCCTCCGACCGCGCCGGGCACGTCCCCTCCCCCGGCCGCACAGGGCGCGACGATTCCCCCGGACGCATCGGGCACGCCCCCTGCCCCGGCCTGACAACCCCCGGGGTGGGCCCTCCATCCGACCCGACCATCCTCGGGGCGGGTCCTCCATCCGACCCAACCACCCCCGAGGTGGGCCCTCCATCTGCCCCATCTGCCCTCGGGGATGGGCCCCGACCCGGCCCAGCCACCCTCCCGGGCTGGACTCCCTCCCCGGCTTACTCACCCCGGGGGTGAGCCCGCCCCGGCTTCATCACGCCGAGTTGGGCCCGTCTGGCGCCCTGACGACCCTCGGGAGTCGGCCCCACCCCAGGGCCGCCCCGGGGGGGTGGGCCCTTTCTCCGGCCTAACCAACCACAGGAATGGGAGCCTTCCCGGCCCGACCAAGCAGGGGTGGGCCCTCCTCACGCACCGACCACCCGCAGGACCGGCCCCCTCTCCGGTCAAACCACCCGCAGAAGTGGGCCCCTTCCCGGCCCGACCAAGCAGGGGTGGGCCCTCCTCACGCACCGACCACCCGCAGGACCGGCCCCCTCTCCGGTCAAACCACCCGCAGAAGTGGG
>NZ_JBIVVC010000001.1:0-200251 GCF_044757485.1 Streptomyces sp. NPDC091272 | reverse complement strand
GGCCCCTTCCCGGCCCGACCAAGCAGGGGTGGGCCCTCCTCACGCACCGACCACCCGCAGGACCGGCCCCCTCCCCGGCCTGCCCACCCGCAGGAACAGGCCCTGCCCCGACCTACCCACCCCGGAGGCAGCCCCGCTCCCGGCCTACCCGCCCTGCCGGTGGGCCCCCAGGGCCCACCGCCGACGCCACCAACCCCGGCCACCACCACGCGCACCCCCAACCCCAAGGGCACGCGGCACACACCGCACACCCCCTGCCTCGACGGCCGTCACCGCCCCCAGCGCGCGGCAACACGTATCCCCGCACCTGCCGCCCTAGATCGACAGGCCGGCCGTCTCCGCTCGACAGAGCCGACCACCCCCGATCGACCGTGCCGCCACGAGCACCACCCCACCCCCACCGACCCCCGCGAGCACCGACCGCGCACCGACCGCGCACCGCCCGCAGTGGCGCCACACCCCCGTGCCGCGTAGGCGTCAAGTGCCCAGCTCCCGCGCGCACTTCCCGCCCCCGGGCCCCCACCCGCCCACGGCAGCCGCTCCCCCGGAGCCGTCGCACCACCACCCCCGGAAGCGCTCGCGGTACCACGGTCGGAACCGACCGCGGAACCACCGCCGGAACCCCTCCCACAACCGCCGCCGGATCCCCCTCGCGGGCCACCCCCGAGGCCACCGTTTCCGCCCCGGGAAACCCTTGACGCCCCCCGATCCGAATCCCTAGTGTTCACGAGCAGTTCATACGTATGCATTCCTCATTTGCGCGATCGGAGAAGCCATGTCCGCCGCAGCGCCCCCCAGTCCGGCCGTCACCTCCCCCCAGGTTGATCTGCACAAGCGGAAGGCAATACGTAAAGCCATCGGCGCCGGCAGCATCGGCAATTTCATCGAGCAGTTCGACTACGGCCTGTACGGCTACATGGCCCCGATCATGGCCCCCGCGTTCTTCCCCTCCGGCAACAGGACCGCGGCGGTGCTGGGCACGTACGCGATCATCGCCGTCGCCTGTCTGTTCCGGCCGCTCGGCGGCACCCTCGTGGGCCGTTGGGGCGACCGGGTCGGCCGCAAGAAGACACTGCTGTGGACCATCGTGGCGATGGGCGTGGCCACCGCGCTGATCGCGGTACTGCCCACGTACCAGCAGATCGGCATCGGCGCACCGGTACTGCTCCTGCTGCTCCGTGTCGCCCAAGGGGCCGTCTCCGGCGGCGAGTACGTCGGAGCCGTCGCGTTCATCGTGGAGTGGGCGGAGCCCAACCGGCGGGGCTACTACACCTCGTACGCCTCGAACAGCTGCTTCGTCGGCACCCTCGCCGGCGCCGGGGTCGCGGCCCTGACCAGTTGGGCGTTCGAGGGCGCGGCGCTGGACTCGTACGGCTGGCGGCTGCCGTTCCTGCTGGCCATCCCGCTCAGCCTGGTCGGGATCGTGCTGCGCCGGCACATCGAGGAGACCCCGGAGTTCGTCCGCGCGACCGCCGAGGGCACGGACGTCGTCAAGTCCCCGATCCGCGAGGCCCTTCGCTCGCAGTGGCGGCCGATCCTGGTCTTCTGCGGGATCTCGATCATGCTCGCGATCCTCTCGTACACCTGGGTCACGTTCTATCCGCAGTACCTGACCGACACCCTGGGGCTGCCACGCTGGATGGGGCTCGCGTCGAACGCAATCTCCATCGCCGTCCTGATCCCGTTCCTGCCGCTGGCCGGCATGCTGTCGGACCGCATCGGCCGCAAGCCCATGCTGATCACCGGCGCCGTCGCCTGCATCGTGCTGGTGCCGCTGGCGTTCTGGGTGGGTGAGCACGGCACCTTCGGCGCGGCCGTGGCCAGCCAACTCATCTACATCGTCCCGGAGTTCTTCCTCACGGGCATCGTCACCGTGTGTGTGGCCGAACTCTTCGCCACCCGCACCCGGTTCAGCGCCGGCGCCATCGCGTACAACAGCTCGTTCTCCATCTTCATGGGCATCACGCCGTTCGTCGCGACGCTGCTGGTCAGCACCTTCGACACCATCTATGCCGTCTGGGTCTACCTCGCCGTGGCCGCCGTCCTGGCCCTCGTCGTGGTGAGCACCTTCATGAAGGAGACGTACCGGAGTCAGCTGGGCGACGACAAGTTCGCCCGCTGACCCACCGGCGGCCCGACCCCACCAACCAGCCCCAGGCACCGGCCGGTTACCCTCCGGACCCAACCCCTACATACGCATTCACCGCCCTGAGAAGACCCGAGAAGACCCGAGAAGACCTGAGAAGAACGGAAGCACCATGCCGCTCGACCCCGTCGCATACCTCCCCTACCAGGACCCCGACGACTTCATCCGCGAGGTCACCGACCGCATCTGGGTCGACCGCGACATCGCCCACATCGTCGAGAACTACGAGCCCGACTCCATCGTGCACGCCAGTCTCGGTACGGTCGTCGGCCGTGACGGCGTCATCGAGGGCACCACCATCCGCATGGGCAGCACGCCCGGACACATCGGCCAGGCGGAGGACGTGGTGTGGGAGGCGCGCGGCGACGACGCCTTCCTCAGCTCCCACCTGGTCTTCTCCGCCGACGAGCACCTCGTGGACGGCCGCAACGTCCGCATCCGCAAGCGTACGGTCGCCAACTGCCTCTACCGCCGCGGCCGGATGGTGGAGGAATGGGTGGTACGTGACGACCTGGCCGACTGCCTGCAGCGCGGCCTGGACCCGGACGAGGTCGCGCGTGGGCTGACCTTCCAGGGGTACAGCGGCTCCATGCTCGACGCACCGCCGAAGGACGTGCTGGCGGAAGGGGTCAGCGGTCCGCGCCCGGACGAGTTCCGCCCCGAGTGCGAGATGGTGCTGGAGTTCATCGACCAGGTGTGGTCGCAGCGCCGGCTGAACAAGGTCCCCGAGTTCATGGACCGTGACCTCTTCCTGCACACCGTCGGCGACCGCACCGTCATACGCCCGGACCGCTACCAGAGCGACCTCCTGTCCATGGTGGGCCCCTTCCCCGACGCGCGGTTCGCCGTCCGTGACATCCAGACCAACCACTCCCCGCGGTACGCGGGCCTGCGCGTGGCCGTCCTGTGGACCATGCACGGCACCTACCGCGGCACCCCCGCCTTCGGCCCCCTGACCGGAAAGCCGGTCACGGTTCTCGGCGTCTCGCAGTTCCTGATCCAGGGGGGCCGCATCGTCAAGGAGGTCCGGGTCTACGACGAGATCTCGCTGCGCGCACAGATCAATGCGGCACGCGGGGACGGCTCCGAGATCGAGGCCAACATCTACTGACCGTACTTTTTCCTGACCCGGGTGGGCCTGCCGACGCTTTCGGCAGGCCCACCCGTGCGTGTGTCCGGGTCCCGAGCCCCCACCCCCGTCGCTTCGGGGCCCTGAAGCGAGGGGGTACGGGCGCCTTGCCGGGGCAGCCGAACGAAGCGTGGGTCGACATGTGATGCGCATCACTCCGAGGCGGGGTAGCCAGTCGTGTCACTTAATGACAAGGTTTCACTTAGTGACACAACGAGATCGCATCCTGCACCCCAGAACGAACTCGGAGAAGTGACCACCATGAAGACCACAAAGACCACGAAGACCATGAACACCAAGAGCTCCCTGGAGACGGAGCCCGCCACTCAGGTGGAGCAGACGACACCCCAGCCGCGTCCCTCGGTCCTCGACCAGGCCGGCGGCACCGAGGGAGTCATCTACTCGGCGCTGCCCGCGGTGGCCTTCGTTGTCGCCAACAGCCTGGGCGGCATGCGGATGGCGGTCATCGCCGCCCTCGGCGTAGCGTTGGCCATCGGCCTGTGGCGACTGGTGCGCAAGGAATCGGTACAGCCCGCGATCGGCGGGGTGTTCGGTGTCGCCGTCGCCGCCGGCATCGTGTGGTTCACCGGCTCGGCGAAGGACTACTTCCTGATCGGCATCTGGGCGAGCCTGGCGGGCGCCGTCCTCTTCCTCGGCTCCGTCCTGGTGCGCCGGCCGCTGGCAGGTGTGATCTGGAACGTGGCCTCCGGCAAGGGCGACGTCTGGCGCGCGGACAAGCGCTCGCGGCTCTACTACGACATCGCCACCCTGGTGCTGGCCGTCGTCTTCGGTGCGCGGTTCGCCGTGCAGCAGTACTTCTACGTGACCGATCAGGTCGGCTCGCTGGGCTTCGCCAAGATCGCCATGGGCTTCCCGCTGCTCGCCCTGGCCCTCCTGGTGGTCGCCTGGGCCGCCCGCAGCTCCAACAAGCGACTGAAGGCGATCGGTCTGCTGCCCGCCAAGCACGGCTGACCACCCCGGCCGAGGCAGACAGGAAGGAGGACACGGTGACATCGAGCCATGGCGAAACGGTCCGGCCGCTGGGCGCGTTCGAGCGCACCATCGACCTCTACATGCACCACAACCCGCTCCAGTTCTCCCTGGTGGCGGAGCTCGACCGGCACGTGACGGAAGTCGAACTGGCTGCGGCCCTGACGAAGTTGCGCACCCGCCATCCGATGCTCGGGGTGATGGTGGACCGCACCACGCCCCAGGCTGTCTACCGCAGGACCGGCGGCGCGATCCCGGTGACGACACGCGCCGACGGCACGCCCTGGCAAGCCGTCGTGACGGACGAACAGATCCGCCCGCTTCCCCCGGCTCCGGACGGTCCTTCGGTACGCGCCGTCCTGGTGCCGCGGGGCGGGCGGTGCGACCTCGTGCTCACCTTCGCCCACCAGATCACCGACGGGGTCGGCGCTCTGCGGGCGCTGCTGGACCTGGTGGCGGTGCTGGACGGTGCGGAACCGGGTCCCGGCTGCGTTCCGGAGACGCTGGAGGACCTGCTCGCCCGCGTTGCCGCGAACCCGGACGCCGGTGCCGACCCCGGCCCTGCCGGCGGTGGTCCAGGCGCTGGCCCCGGTCCTGGTCCCGGTCCCGGCCCTCGTATCGGCCCCGGCCGCGGCTCCGGTCCTGCCCCCGCCGCCGCCACCGCGGCGGCGGACGATCCGCGCATGCACACGGGCGGCGAACTCATCCCCTCCTCAGGAGAGTTGCCGCACCTGCAAGCTCTGGCGCTCGACCGTGAGCTGACCACCCGGCTCGTCGACCGGTGCCGGCGGGAGAGCACCTCGGTACATGCCGCGCTCTGCACCGCCGCCGCGGTGGCCTTCCACCGGCGCGGCCGGGAGTTCGTACGGGTGCTGACCCCGATGGACCTGCGCCGCGCCTGCGACCTGCCCGACGAGGTGGTCAACCGCTTCGCGGGTGCCAGGACCGCGAGCGAGGCGCACGAGGCGGACGACTTCTGGAAGCTGGCCCGCGCCACCCGCGCGTCGCTCGCCCGGCAGCGGCACCCGGCCGCGCTCAAGGCCGCGGGTGCGGCGCTGGCGGAACACGCCCCGGCCAGTGCCGAACAGGCCGAAGCGATGATGGGCGCGGCCACCGCCGCGGACATCCAGATCACCAACCTCGGTGTGGCACAGCCGAATCGACGGAGCGCGAGCACGCTCACCGCCCTGTGGGGCCCGGGGCAGATCACTCAACTCCGCGGGGAGCACGTTCTCGGCGTGGTCACCCTCGGCGGCCAGCTGCGGATGACGGAGCTCACCCACGATCCCGTCGCGGGACTGGTCACGGACATCGCGGCTGCGCTGGCCGAAGCCTGCGCCGGAGATCTGAGGTGACCTGCCCGGCCGCGGCCGGGCGTGGCGGGAACGGGACGAGCGAGCAGCGGCGCCGGCTGCTGCGCCTGGAGATCTCCAGGGCGGCGTCCCGCCTGTTCTGGGAGTACGGGGTGGCCGCGACCAGCGGCGACCGGATCGCCGAGGCGGTCGGCCTGTCCACTCGTACGGTCTGGCGCCACTTCCGCAACAAGGAGAGCTGCGCCGAACCGATCGTCACACAGGGCGTGGAACGGGAGATGCGCGCCCTGCGGAGCTGGCCACGCCATCTCTCCCTGGAGAGCCACCTGACCGCTGAGGCGGCCAGGTACGAGAACGCCGCCGACGCCGACGCCGTCGCCGACGCCGTCGAACAGGCGGACACCTTGCTCGCGGTCAGGATGATCCGGCTGGCGGAGCACGAGCCTTCGATCCGTACGGCCTGGCTGATGGCCGGCGACCAGGTGGCGCGCGAGCTGACCGGGATCGTCGCGAGGCGCCTGTGCCGGCCGGCCGACGACCTGGAGGTACGCCTGCACGCTGCGGCGGCGTCCGCCGCGATACGGGTCGTGCACGAGGAGTTCGGCGCCGCAGCGACACGTGGCGGCCCCGCCGGGAACCTCGAAGCCGACGTGATCCACCGCTTGGCGCGGGCCGTACGCGATGCCACGGGAGGCACGATCGGCGACGCGGTCGGCTCCCTTGCGGACGGGGTCCGCGGAGCGGGAGCCGGCTGAGGCTCCGGCTGCCGGGGGGCGAGGTCGGCACGAGGGCCCGCCGTCGCGGACACCGCTGCGAGGCCCCTGGCCGTCGAGTCGCCCCCGGCTGGCGCGACGGTCCGCCGGCGCAGTCGGCTCCCTCGCGGACGGGCGCCTGAAGCGGGCACCGGCTGAGGCGCGATAACTGCCGGGGAGGCTGGCACGAGGGTCCGCCCGTCACGGACACCGCTGCGAGGCCCCCGGCCGCCGAGTCGCCCCCGGCCGGCGCGACGGTCCGCCGTCGCAGTCGGCTCCCTCGCGGACACCGCTGCGAGCTCCCCGCCGTCGAGTCGCCCCCGGCCGGCACGAAGTCCCCGCCCTCGCGGAGCCCTCGGCCGGCTCTTCGCACGGGCCATCGCCTCGCCCAAGCCCATCGCCCCGCCACCGGCCACCGCCCCGCCCCGCCCCGCCCAAGGCCGACTCCCGACCCCGTCCGGCGCGAAGTCCCCGCCCGTCACGTTGTCCCCCATCGGCGGAACCCACCACGACCGCGGGCGGACTCGGAGTTCGACTCCGGCAGGGGTACGTCTCCGCCCGCGGTCCGACGCGCAGGGTGGGCTCACCCGCGACAATGACCCGGTGAAGACAGACCTCGCGCCACGTCTCGCGGGACGTCAGCAGGCCTGGCGGCTGGCGGCCGCCGTAGCCGCCGGCGTACCGGTGTGGCTCACCGCCGGTGTGCTGGTGCACCACGGGCAGGTGGCCGGCCCCCACCTCTGGTTCCGCGTCGGGGATCCGCTGGTTGCTCTCTGCTGTCTGACCGCGCTGTGGTGGCGCCGTCGGTTCCCGCTGGCCGTCGTCCTGACGGTCACGCTCGTCTCCGCCGTTTCGGCGCTCGCGACCGGCGCGGCGCTGCTGGGCATGGTCTCCCTCTCCGCGCGTCGCCGCCCGCTGGAGATCGGGGCCGCCGTGCTGGTCCATGTCGGCGCGTTCCAGTTCGCGTTGGCGCCCTATGCGGCTCTCGGCCTGCCGACGGTCTGGTGGGCCCAACTACTGTTCCCAGTACTGACCGGGGGAATCGCGGTGGCCGTGGGCGTGGCCGTCGGCGCGCGGCGCGCCGAGGTGCGGTCCTTGCAAGAACAGGCGCGGAGCGCGGAACGGGAACAGTCCGCCCGCACGGCCCAGGCGCGGGCGACGGAGCGCAACAGGATCGCCCGCGAGATGCACGACGTGCTCGCCCACCGGATTTCCCTGGTGGCCATGCAGGCCGCGGTGCTCGATCACCGCCCCGACCTCACCCCCGAGGACAGCGGCACGCTGATCCGCGGAATCGCGCAGAGCTCCCACCAGGCGCTGGAGGAACTCCGCGACGTCCTGGGCGTACTGAGGACGACCGCGGACCCGCCGGAGACTTCGCAGCCCTCCGTCGAGAACATCCCCGACCTTCTCGACGATGCCCGCTCGGCGGGGCTGGACGTCACGCTCACCGACTCCGTAACCGGAACACCCCCGCGATCCGTCGGCCGCACCTGCTACCGGACCGTCCAGGAAGGGCTGACCAACGCAGCGAAGCACGCCCCTGGGTCTCGCGTACACGTGGTCCTCGAAGGGAAACCCGGCCACGCACTCGCCGTCACTGTCCACAACTCTCCTGCCGCCGCGGCCCCTTCGGGAGCACCGGCGTCGGGGTTCGGCCTGCTCGGACTCGCGGAACGTGTCAGCCTGGTGGGCGGGGAGCTGATCCATCACCCAACGGCGGACGACGGGTATCTCCTTGCCGCCCAACTGCCCTGGCCAGGGTCACGCCAAGAAGAGAGCGCCTGAGTGGACACCCAGCGGGAGCCGGTGCGTGTCGGTGTGGTCGACGACGAACAGCTCGTACGGCTGGCGCTACGGCTCGTCATCGACGGTGAACCCGATCTGACCGTCGTGGGCGAGGCCGCCGACGGGGACGCCGCGATCGCCGCAGTGGACCGGCACCGGCCGGACGTCGTGCTGATGGACATCCGGATGCCCGGCCGGGACGGCCTCAGCGCGGCCCTCGAACTCCTCGCCCGGCCGGCTCCCCCGGGGGTGCTCATGCTGACCACGTTCGACTCCGACGGCCTGGTACTCGGTGCGCTGCGCGCCGGGGCTCTCGGATTCGTCCTCAAGGACACTCCGCCGCCACGCATCCTCGACGCGGTCAGGACCGTCGCGGCAGGTGAGCACGTACTGTCCCCGGCTGCCATGTCCCGGGTGGTCGCCGCGGCCACGGACTCCCCGCACGCGCACGACACCTCCCGCCGCGGCGCGCAGGCGAAACTGTCCGCGCTGACCGACCGGGAACGCGAGACCGCCCTGGCCATCGCGGACGGCCTGGACAACCGCGACATCGCCCGACGCCTGGGCATCGGTGTCGCCACGGTCAAGGCGCACACCGGCAGCCTCTACGCCAAGCTGGACGTCCACAACCGGGTACAGATCGCGCTGCTGGTACGCGACGCACAATCATGATCAGACCCGGCCTTGAACGGCGCCCCGGACGCGGCGGTCACAACAGCCTCGGCGGTACCCCGGCAGAAGAGGCACCCGCACCCGAATCCACATCCACGCTCACCCGCGCCTCCCCGGCAAACATGTGCATGTCGAGCAGAAGCATGGCCTGCGGACCGGGCCGGCCGCCGTCCCGCCCGGACGGGTACAGGGCGTCGGCTGCTCCGTATCGTGGGACGGCCTGCCCGCAGATGTCCGCATCCGACTGCTGCGACCGCACGTCCCGGGCCACCGCGCTCGGGCGAGGGCACGAGGTGCTCACGCCACGCCCCACCCGTCTCAACGCCCGCTGCCAGAGTGCCCCGCGCGCCGCCGAGCTGGTGCTTCGAGCTGCTGCGTAGAACACCGACCGGACGACGTGACGGTATGTCAGCGCAGGATGTAGAGGAACCGCACATAGGAGCCGAGCGACAGCCCGCGCTGCTGAAGTCTCGCCGTCGCAACCGCGTCGCTCAACGCTCCGTGGAGCACACTGTTCTGCTGGAGGTCCGTCGCACGCCGACCGAAGTCCTGACGGCGCTGCCTGGCCTGATCACCCGCGAGCAAGTTCTCGTGGTTGAGTCGCTCCAGACCTTCCTTCTTCCGCTTGTGCGCCTGCTCTCGCAGCGTGTCTGTTTCCGACTCCACATCCTTGCGCCGATCGCGGAGCTGAGCCCCGCGACGGGCGATGTCCCTCTCGATCAGCTGACGCTCCGACATGCTGAGGGAGTTCGGTTGCCGTGCTTCCACCGCAGCAACCACGCGCTTTCGCCAGACATCAAGAGCGATGGCCTTTGCCTCGCCGATGCCGTTGACGTCGACGACACCACCGTTGCTCAGCACAAGGACGGCACCAGTGCTGTTGTAGTGCGTGTTCTGCACAGGCCGGTAGCCCTTGAAATCCGCCGCGGTCCGGATGCCGGCCGCCGCCAGACGCGAGGCGAGTTTCGGTCCAATGCCCGGGGGTGGAGACTGAGCGATCAGCTGCCGGCCAAGCCGGTCCCGCACATACGCGGACTGCTTGTCGGCGAGTGCCCTGGCCAGGTCCCTACGGAGTTCCTCCGCGAGGCCGTCGATCTTCCTGTCGATGTCACGCTGCTTGCGGACCTTGCGCTGTTCGGCCTCTCTGAGCTCGGCATTGCAGCGAGCGGTGACTTTGTCCTGGGCTTTCGGGAAAGCGGAGACCCGCTTGGCTTCCGCCGCGTCGAACTTCGCCCGGTCCTTCTGTAGCTTCTCCGCCGCTTTGCCCGGGTCGTCGAGCTGCGCGAGTTCAGCTGTCAGCTTGTTCAGAGTGGCCCGCAGCTGCGTCCTCTCCGTGCGGCGGCTCCGGGCAAACACGGCGAGCGCCACAGCGACAGCCCCGGGCACCCCTGCTCCGATCGGTGACGCCCAGAACCCCGCGACGTACATGACGACTGTCGCGATCACCAGCAGAGGACAGAGCACGGCAGCGACAACATCCAGCAGCGTCCGGGTTTGGAATCCGGACGGAGCAGCCTCCGAGGGCCGGGGAGGGATCGGCGCGGCCTTCGCAGAGACGTGCCCGGTCATCATCCAACCCGGCAGTCCGCCCGCAGCAGGGGACGCAGGAGGGTTGCCGGCAACAGATGAAGCAGAGGTTGTCGCAGTGCTGCGTTGCTTGGGCACGACCAAGGCAAGAGGCGGCAGAGCATCCAACGGTTGGGCCGCCAAGGACATCAGCTGGTCCGCGAGTCCAGCCACCGTCCGATCAGGATGCGCCAATAACGTCTGCAGTCTCGTGGAGCCGCCAGGACTCTTGAAGTCGTCCTCGGTGAGCAGCAGGAACTCACCGCGCGGCTCGTGCAGGCGACCCCACAGGGCGGGGTCGGAAGCGATCGCTTTGAGCGAAAGGAAAATCACCCAGGCGGAGAACCGGTCGAGTTCTGCCCCGAAATCGTCGTTCCCACGCATAGGTGACTGGTAATTGCGGTGTCCCCTTTCGGTGCCGCTCATGCCGGCCAGCTCAGGGACATACATGCCGTCGTAGTCGACCAGGCGCAGCGTGTCGTCATCTGCGACGAGCAGATTGCCGTGTTGCAGGTCACCGTGCGCAATCTCGAGAGCATCAAGATCGCGGGTCAGCGCCTCGAACCGGTCGGCCAGACGATCAACAGCGGACGGGTGCGCATGGTTGTCGTCGAGCCACGAGGACAACGTGACGGCTTCAGCCCACTCCATCTTCAGTACCGGATAGCGATGCGGCCCCACGCTGATGGCGTCAGTAAGGTACTCGAATCCGAGATTCCAACGCTGCGACAGTTCAGCCGGGTCCAGCCGAGCAAGCCGCGCGCTGATGGCCTGGTAACGGCGTTCCTGGTCCGGGACATTCCGGGTGAAGCACTTGATGGCGTAACGCTTGCCCGAGTCGACCGAGGTCAGCGAGAAGACGCTCGCGAAGGCGCCCGAGATGGCGCGGGGCAGACCGAGCTTGGTGAGCTCCGGCCGCGCGCCGACAAGTTCGGGATGTTGGAAGCACAACTGCGTATGCTGCAGTGCCTCTGCGTACTGGGCACCACTCGGAAACGGCCGCTGCGGGCCGGTGGCCGGGCCCACGTTCATCGCCCCTCGAAATCGATCCGTACAAGCGCCACGTCGTCATTACGCAATTGCCCACAACCCCGCATTCGGTTCAACCAGTTGTTGAACTGCTCCAGGTCCTCGGGGCCCGCGAACTCCAGCAACTGCTCAACCGCGTCTTCCTGGTCCTGCACGGACATGAGCCACGCAGCCAGTGCGTCGGTCATCAGGAACAACCGGTCTCCGGGCCCGCACCGACCTTCGACGAAGCGCGAACGGCGGGACAACAACGCTACATCGTGGTTACGGCTGCCGAAGAGGTCGGGAGTGGTACCGAACTCCTCGACGGACTCCACCGGAAATGCCTGAACCAACCGGTTGTCGCGCACATGGAACAGACAGCTGTCCCCGAGTGCGGCAGCCCGCCATCGCCAGCCCGGTTCAGTCGACGTGAGCGGGAGTTCGGCGTCCTGGTCGACGCGCACGGTGAGCAGGGTGGAATAGGCCCCTTCTGCGATCTTGGTGTGCTCGTACCACTTCAACGGGCGACCCTGCTCGTGGCGCGCCAGCGTGTACTGCTCCAGCCAGGGCTCCCACTGCGACACGGCAGCCGACGCGAACTCCTCGAAGGCGGTGCCGCCTGCCAGCAGGTCCGGCGATGCCATGGAATGTTCGGCCGCGGCTCGGGAGAGCAGCCTGGCCCAGTCCTTGGCCAGTGCGCTCTCCGTCGCCCCGTCGCAGACGCCCGCGGTGAGCGGCTCCCGGAGCATGAAGTCGTGCGGGCGTATCGGCAGCACGGTGACGGCGTCTTCGCATTCCGCCTCCGTGCTGCCGTGTTTGGGAGCCACGAGGTGCGTGATGTACACGCATGAGGTGGGAGTCGTCACCGCAGTTCAGTGGCCCGGGTGCCGATATCGAGGAACTGCACGACTGTCGTGATGTCCGCGTTGTAGACGAAGCCACGGGTGCTCTCGCTGACTCGCTGGCCTTGCGAGGCAGCGTACGAACGCATGTGGCTGGGCAACGGGCTCGACATCGCGAACAGCGTCCGTGCGTAGTTGTCGGGGAGGCCGTCGGTCGAACCAGGGAAGGCAGTGGGGGTTCCCCCTGCGGCCGATACGTGCAGGTTGAACAGCAGCGCCGCTCCGTCGGCGGTGCCGTGCGACGTGATGGCCTCAGCAGCCGAGGTGGGGTCGCCGTCGGTGGACTCGCCGTCCGTCAGGTTGATGACAATGGGCGGGAAGCTGGCGGGGTAGCGCTCGGTCCATCCCGCGACGAGGTTCTCGGCGTACTGAAGGGCACGGTTCATCGGGGTTCCACCGTGCGCCAACGGGTCCATCCACAGCGGAAAGCTCACGGCGGTCTCGACCAGGCCGCCGGCGCCGTCGGACACCTTCTTGCTTCGCTCGTCGACCCGGGCCGGATTGTCCGCGACCTCGCTGAGAGGGACAATGTCCCGACCGGCCAAGCCCCCGGCGAACGCGGATCCGACGCTCGCGCCGTACCCGATGACCGCTACGTGGAAGTAGTCGCGCACGCCCTCCTCCTTGGCGCACTTGACGGACAGTTCGGTGAGGAGCCGGTTGATGGCGTCGGCGACGACATCGGCCTTCTGCTGCGGCACCTCACCGCCGATGGGGTCGCTCATGGAGGTCGACTGATCGACGAGGAAGATGATGCTCGTGGGGTTGCTGCGGCTGATCTCTGCCGTGTACGGCACGTTGGGCTCCCGGCGGACTGCGATGAACGATGGTCGGAGAGACTCGCACGGCGTGTTGACACACCGGTAGCGGTCGACAACACATGCAGGTCACGTCATCGAAATCCCCCAATCCCAGTGTACGGCGCAGATCTTGGCGCACATGGCTGTTCGCCGAGGTCTCCGTCGGCGTCGTGTGGCCGTCATGGGTGGCCGAGCCGGTCCGTCACTCGGCCTGTTCGCCTCGCCCACACATGCCACGCGGGAAGCCTCGCAGCGTTGGGCAGCAGAGCGGCGCGCAGGAGTGCCAGCCTCAGATGACGGGCCCCCTCTGAGTCGGCCGCTGCGCCGTGGTCCAGCCTGACTTGGGCAGCCCTGCCGGTGCTCCGCCGGACGTCGAAGTCGTAGGAGTGGCCGTCTGCGGTGACGTTCCGGTCCAGTTGCACGCCGGGGATGTCCTCAGCCAGCAGGAGTTGAAGCTGGTCGCCGACCAGCTCTTCGTGGGCACCGGAATTCGCGTCCGTCGAGGTCGGACCCGCCTTGGCTTTGGCCTCGGCCGCGTCCAGCAGCGCGCGCGGCATGCCGTCGCGGACCGACCAGAAGTCACGGTCACCGAACACGATGAGGTGCGAGCGGGCACGGGTGATGGCGACGTTCCACAGATTGATCTCGCGAGTCAGCCAGTTGACCGCGCTGGGACGCATTCTCACCCCTGCCACGAGCGACAGCAGGATGACGTCCTGCTGTCCTCCCTGGAAGGTGTGGACCGTGCCTACCCGAACGCGCGACTCGTGCTTCCAGCGCTCTGCAATCAGATCCTTCTGTGCACGAAAGGGTGTGACTACTCCCACCGTTGATCCTTCGGGCAACCGTTTGAGCAATCGCTCGATCGAGATGTGAACACGCTCAGCCTCTTCGTGGTTGAGCCACGACCCGCTCGTTCCCCTGCGTGCCGTTCCCGTGACATCGAGCCACTGGACCGCGTCAACCCCTTGCAGTCGCCGCAGCGACCGGGGGTCGGTGAGGACCGTGAGCCGCCCGCCGTAGCAACGCTGGTTCGAGATGTCGACGATGTCCGGGTGGCAGCGAAAGTGCTCGTCGAGGAGCAGCGTTTCCCCGGCCGCATGCGCGGCTGCGTGGAACGACGAGTATCGGCGGTGCTCGAACCGGTGCTCGTCGAGCCAGCTCGCCCGCAGCCCAGCCCCTCGGTGCGCCTCGGCCTCCTGCCGCGGCTGAAGGGTGGTGATGTGCTGCAACTGCATGGGATCGCCGATCACCAGGGCTCGGCGTGCGCGGAAGAGCAGGGGCAGTACGTCCGGCGTGGAGCACTGACTCGCCTCGTCGACAATGACCAAATCGAAGAGGGCGGCTCGGTCCCGGAACCTTCTGGGGGACCGCGCGGTGACCGCCCAACCGGACACCTGCGGCAGGATCCGGTCCAGGGTCGACCACTCCCGGGGCGACCGTGATTTGACCGCGTCGACACGCTCGTGGATTCCCGAGCGGGCGATCAATGCCTGCTCGGCAACTGACGCCCGGAGCACCGCCGTTGCCGATTCGCGGACCCGGCTGTCGGAATCCCGCAGCGCCGCGAGGAGCTCAGCGTCGTCGACCGCGGTGTCTCCTTGGCCGCTTGTCTGTCGCCAGCTGGACTCGGCTTCCGCGAAGGACAACAGGTCGGTGAAGTCCTGACGCCCTGACATCGGTACTGGCAAGGGGGAAAGGGCACGGAGACCCCGGTTCCGCAACCAGTGGCCGAAGAAGCCGAGGCGGGCCGCCATACGCGCTCGACGCAGCCATCGGCGGAGGCCGTCATCGTCCCCGAGAGCCGCAGCGACCTCCTCCGGAGTGGCGTGATGTCGTGCGGCGTAGTCGAAGCGCAGCCGCCCAAGGTGGGCGAGCCGGCTCTCCAGGGTGGTGATGCCGTCGAGCTGGCGTCGCACCGCGTCCTGCGCGCGGACGTGGTTGCGGAGTTCACCCCGATACGTCTGGGAGGTCTGATCGGGCTGGACGCTGCGCAGCAACCGCTCCAGCGTCCGGAGCTCCTGATCAACGGCAATCTGGTTGCCCGTGCGCACGAGAAGGCCGGGCACCAGTTCCTCGCACCGTTCCCAGACCTCGTCGACCGCCTTGTTGTTGGTCGACGCCACGAGCACTGTCTGACCGGCCGCTCTGGCTGTGGCGACGGCGTTGACGATGAGTTGACTCTTGCCGGTACCGGGTGGGCCGGTAGCCACGGTGAGCCTGCGGACCATGGCGGCCCGGATGACGGCTTCCTGCCCTTCGTTGATCTCGAGCGGAGCTACGATCTGCACCGCCCGCTCAGCGCTCTCGTCGGCCTCGGCGAGTCCCGCATCTGCGAACGCGCCCAGCGCGGTGCCGGAGAACTGTCCGACGCTCTTGCACAGCGTCTTGTAGTCCTTCAGCAGTTGCGCGGTTGCGGCGGAGTCAGATCGCGCGGCGAAGACGATCGCCACATTGCGGGCCCCTTCGTGCGCGGCTCGCAAGGAGCTGCCGTCGCCGAGCGATCCCGGGTCGAGGTGCTCCGTGTCGGACACCCCCAGCTCCTGCAGCAGGCTGCGCAGATCGCGGACCATGTCCTCCCGGAACCCCGGCCGCCAATTGGGTTGGTAGGCGGCCAACAGCTCATTTCCCTCGTCCTTGCCCAACCGTTCGAGGACGAGTTTGGGATGCAGCGCGATCGGCCCCGTGGGTGTGACCACATTGCGCCCCTGCGCATCGCGTTCGACTTCGACCTGCCGCATGGCGAGCGGCGCGCACACCTGCCGCTTGCCGTCGTAGAGAACAGCGACGGGATACCCGTACCAGAGGTCGGCACCGTCCTTACTGGCTCGTTCTGCCAGATCAGCGACGCCCTCGGGTGCCTGTACCGAGGTCTCCGTGCCGGAGAGCAGGACTTCTTCCTTCGCCGCCCAAACCACACGTGGAGGTTCGCTGCCCGCGAGGGGGAGCAGCTGGTCGGTCGAGCTCTCGGCCTCCAGGCAGGACTGGTAGTACGTCAGCAGGTGGTTCCAGTCCGCTTCGGTGAACGCGGAGTCGTCGTATGTCGCCTCGGTGGACTTGACCGGAGCCGGTACGGCCTCCCCTGACTCGTCGACGACTGCGCAGTGACCGGCGGGCAGTGGCTTCAGGGCGGGAATTTGGCGTCCGGTGGAGGCACGAGCCAGATAAATGTCGCCGGTGACGTGCAGACTCGACTGGGTCGGTGTCTGCCGCCGCGCGTCGGGCACTTTCTGCAGGTCGCGGCTGATGTGCCGGAACAGGTCGTTCGCCGAGACCTGGCCGTCGCCGTCCAGATCCGCCTGGCCCGAATGCAGCCCTTCGACGATCGCGCGGGTGAACTGGGACGGCTGGTCCGCATCGGTGGTGAACGCGGGCTCCCAGTGCTGTGACGCGGTGATGACGTGGACGCCACCTGCCTCTACGACCGGTGCCGTGGTCGAGCGCGAAGCGCCCTTGCTACGAAAGCCCTGCACCGCGCTGCCGCTGAAGCAGCAGTCGAGCAGAAGAACCTTGCGCCGGGCAGCGCACTTCTCCAGCTGATCGGTCACGTAAGAGGCTTCGAGGGCGGTCTCCTGTACGCGGCCGTCCTCGGTGTCCGTGGTGACGTAGTAGAGCTGGCCCCCGTCACGGTCGTAGGTGCCGTGACCGCTGAGATAGAGCACGACCAGTTCGTCAGGCTCACGTGCTCCGAGAAAATGCTCGACGGCCTGCTTGATGGCAGACTTCGACGAGTCCTCGACGCGCACGCACTCCTCGTACCCGCCCACCGCGGGCATCTCCAGGACCTGGCTCAGGTAGTGGACGTCCGCGCGCACGGAAGGAAGCGCGGGAAAGTTTGCGTCCCCGTAGACCGCGGTCCCCACGAGTAACGCGTACTTGCGGCTCATCGACTGGACCCCTGTCCCGCACCCGGGCCTTCCCCCTGGCCCTCACGCAACGACCGCACCTCGCGTCCGGAGACTCCGCCGTGGAACTCCGTGACGGTGCCGTCGGGATGCTCGATGCGCACCTTTCGACTCCGACGGACGCTCGCCCAAGCCCTGATGGCGGCTCCGGCCACCCCGAAGCTGCCCGTGGTGAGGACGAGCACGACCTCCGGTGTCAGGAGCTCCGCCCCTTTCGCTCCCTCGGCGCCGTCGGACTTCTCCGCCGCGGCGAACCGCACCTGGGCGCCGTCCAACTCGTGCAGGACGTCGCGCAGCTCCCGGGCTTCCAGCTCCGCGTGCCGTGGATCGGCACCGGATACCAGGATGCGTGCGGACTCGACCTCGTCGGACATGTTTCCCCTCACTACGTCAACTGCTGTTCTTGTTGGCCTTGTTGCCGGCCGAGCCGACCCCCCGCAATGATCTACGATCACCCTGCGCGAGATCCCGAACTCTCAAGATCTGGACAACCAACGGCTTCGACGGGCACCCGCATCGAGCACCCGAAGTATTCGATAGAGCGGCTCGCCCTGGGCCGCCCACCTCTGCAGGGCGTCCCGGTCCACGAGGTGGATTCCGTAGCGTGGGCCGCTCGCCCTGGCCGCTGCCGTGAAGCCGCCGGTGGTCATGATCACGGCGAACTGGGCGCCATGATCATGACGGTAGGTACCGTTGATCCGCTGCACGTCCTGATCACCGACCCGGCGGTCCGGCCGCAGCCGCTTGCACTGCACCACGACCCGCCTTCGTGAGCGGTCGACGACGAGCACGTCAGCGCCTTTGTCCCCTGCTCTCCCCACGTGCTTCGCACTCAGTCCGTCGCGGCGCAGCAAGGAACAGACCGCCAGCTCGAAGTCACGCGGGTCCAAGGCGTCCAGATGTGCCAGCGAGTAGCGCAGGGCCGCACCGGACGGCACCGAGCGGCGGACCCACCGCCGTACCGCAGGCCGGCCCGGCTTCAGCACCAGCCCTGCCGCCCCGACAGCGAGCAGCGCGCCCGTCCACACCGGCCAGACCACGACAGCACGCCACAGTGCACCCACTCCGGCGAGGGCTGCCACCCCCCAGGCCCACCAGGGCACTGCCGACCACCCTCCCTGGCTCCGCCGGCGTGGCATCAGCCGGCCGCCCCGAAGAGCGTCCAGACGCCGAAGGCGAGTCCGAACAGAGCGAGCCCCGCCATATCGGTGATCGTGACGAACGTGAAGGAGTGGTCCCGGCAACGCGCGAACACTCCTTTGCGCCTACGGCGACACGGCCGGTGATAGGCCGTCGGCCCCCCGCAACGCGACACCAGTGCAACCCCGCCGATCACCAGTAGTGCCACGACAAGCACCATCGAGCCCCCGTCCCCCGCCCCTGACCTCCATGAATATCGGGAGCTCCTTCGCCACGGCCAGTAGGTCTTCGGCCGAACCCGTACGAACGCGGGGCGCGTAGAAGCACCGACGGCGCTCTTACGCCACGAATTCCTCTTCACGCCCCGGCACCTTCGCTTGTTGTCCGCCGCGACGGTTTACCGCCTGTCGTAGGCCACGGATGGGAATCTCAGGGCCGTGATGTGGCGAACGCGGCGTGTAGAGCCACGAGCGAGTGACAGAGGACCAAGGGCGAGGACTGCGCATGCGGCAAGGCCGGTGGGCCACGGTCACGGGTCCGAGTTCGACCACGGACACCGTGGTCTGGAGCCTATTGGGGAGAAGCTGACGGCCGCCGATCCTTGGGCGCCTAATCGAACTTCACCTTCACCGCACTCACCCGCCACGTCCGCGAGGTCGGCCTCCTCTTCGTCACCCCGGGCGGCGTGTACAGAACTCAAGGGCTGGCACGGCTCCGTGATTGATGAGAACGGCAGGCGGGTCTGGGTCGGCGAGGCCGTCTGCTTCACCGACGGCCCTTGGCTCCGCACCCACCTGTGCCGGCTACAGGGCGAGTCACAGCGAGTTGCCTGAGGTCGCCCGTGTCCGCTTCCATCTGAACGAGCGCGGGTCGGAGGCGTCGATCCTGCGGGCGGTGGAGAACGCGGCCCGTTGTGCGGCGGCCGTGCTACAACCGGATGGCCTTGGTCCGACAACTCGCTGAGACCATCCGCTCCGCGCACTCGGCGCGCATCCATCACCGGGCCCCGGCCGCCCGAGCCGTGCACGTGATCCCCCGCGAGCGGTACGCGACTGCTGGGGCGCGAGCAGCGCCGCGTGCTGGCTGTGGCCGCCGTGCGTGCCTCAGTGGAGTCGGAGCAATTCCGCCCGAAGAAGGTCGAGTACCAGCACCGCGCTGGATGTGCGGGAGACGGACGCCCCCGACACCCCGACGGCTCCCGGGTTCCTCGACTACGCCACCCGCCCGAGCAAGGCGGCCGACCGGCCGGTACTGAGCGAGCTGGGCGCACTGACCCCGCCGCCGGGAACGGTCCACTGGGACGAACGACGTCTCACCGAGCTGGCCGCCGCGGCGCCGGTGAACACAGCGGCCAACCCCGTCCGGAGATCCGGTGCAGGGCCCCTTGCGACGGGGCTCCGGGCTCGCCCCCGGCACTGAAGGGTACGAGGATCACGTGAATCGGAACAAATGTTCCTCATGCGCATCTACCAGAGAGTAAGTACGCTTTCTTCCCTACTGGAGCAAACAGGCCCAACACCGGTATGCCCACACGAATTTGCTATAGCGATTTGCTAAGTACTCAAAACCGAATATTTCGACCAAGTGGCGCGACTGCTCTCATCGCCGACTTCGTAGCCGAATTCACAGGGTGAGAGAAGGGGATTCCAGGGTTCCGAATAGGTGAGCAGGCCTGACGCCTCATCAATTCACCCCAGCAAATCACAGGAGTGAGCCTCGAGCGTCGACTTGACGCCCTTACGTGGCCCATACATATTGGGCGCGAATTGTAAAAATCCTGTAAGTGTTGGGGTGGGTGTGAGGGTCCGGGAACGACGCCGCGTGCGTCGAAAAATGGGCATATCTGTACTTACTGCCGTTTTGGTTGTAGGTACTCCGGCTGCGGCGGCTGGTACGACAGGGGGGCGGGCGGCAGCGTCCGGCTCGACAGCCGACGGGGCGACTTCCGCCCTGGCACGAGCGGCAGCGTCGGGTGAGCCGGTGGAGGTGGAGACAGAGCGATCGCAATACACGACCACCGTTGCCAATCCCAACGGTACGTTCACGCTGACGCAGAACACGACCCCGCAGCGCGCGAAGGGGAAGGACGACGCGTGGCATGCGATCGACACGACCTTGGTGCAACATGCCGACGGCAGTGTCGGGCCGAAGTCCGCGGTGGCTGACGTCAATTTCTCCGGCGGTGGCAAGGGTGCGGACCTGATTCGTCTTGGCCACGCGAAAGGCTCGGTATCCCTGGGCTGGGCTGGGGTGCTTCCCAAGCCGACGTTGGACAAAGACACCGCAACCTACCCGGAGGTGCTCAAGGGGGTCGACCTGAAGCTGACAGCCACTGCGGAAGGCTACCGGCAGGTCCTCGTGGTCAAGTCGGCCGAAGCCGCTGCCAATCCCACCCTGGAACAGATCAAACTGACCTCGTCGGCGGACGGTTTGCGAATCGTTCCGGGCGCCGGGGGTGGTATTCGGGCCATCGACATGGACGGCAACGGAGTGTTCTCCGGCCCGGCCGGCCTGATGTGGGACTCGGCTGGGAAGTCCGGGCAGTCCGGGCAGTCCGGTCAGCCCGGGCCTTCGGCGTCGGCGGCGCGAGGCATGGCTCCGCACGGTATGGCGGTGGATGCCCCTGAGCAGGAGGAAGACCATCCGGACAAGGGAGACGCCAGCTCCGACCTGCCGGTCCAGGTGGGTCAGGGCAGTGTCTCCGTCCAGACTGACCTGAAGCTGCTGCGCGGACAGGACACCGTCTACCCGGTCTTCATCGATCCGCCATTGGGCCTGGACCTGAGCGAGCGTACGGTGCTGTCGTCCGACGGTGACCGTTTCTGGGACTTCGACGGAGACTACGGAGTCGGCAACTGCAGTCAGTCCGGTCCGTACTACTGCGACACCTACCACGTCAACCGGATGTACTTCGAGTTCGCCGCGACGAAGCTGGCCGGCAAACAGGTTCTCGACGCAACGTTCCGCGCGTATGAGACCTGGTCGTGGGACTGCACGGCCCGGCAGGTGAACCTGACGCGGACGGACAACATCTCTGCGGGCACGCGCTGGCCGGGACCTGCGTACCGGGATCTGATGGCCGACCGCTGGGTCTCGGCCGGACGAGGAGACAACTGCAGCCCCTCCCAGCCTGATGCCTGGGTGGAGTTCCATGACAACCCGGCAGAGCCGGACGAGAACCTGACCTCCTCCGTTCAGAACCTGGCGAACGGAAAGTTCTCTCGGCTCACACTGCGGCTGAGCGCCAGCGACGAAGGTGACCCGAACGCCTGGAAGCGGTTCGACGACAACGCCCAGCTCCAGGTCGTCTACGTACCCAAGCCGGGCACCCCCTCCAGGGCCGGAATCATTCCGAACAACGGAACGCAGCAATATTGCAGCGCCAACGCCGCCTCGCCGACGACGGTGACCATCCCGACTCCGACGGCTCAGGCAGCAGTGGAAACGGCAGTGCAGCCCAAGTCCACCGAGGAAAGAGGCCAGCTCCAGGCAGAGTTCGAGATCGAGCGCAGCAGCAACGGCCAACCAGGTGGCAGCTGGTCACGGTTCTGGGCGGACTACCGCCCCAAACCCGGCTGGCACGTCGACGGCACGCTGGAGAAGGCGCCCACCGCCGCGTTGGTCGACGGTGGCCTCTACCGCTTGAAGTCCCGTACTGAATCTCACATCAGTTATGCGGGAAAGAACACCGAGCTGTTCTCTGCTTACACCCCATGGTGCTACTTCACCTACGACGCGGGAGCGCCCAAGGCGCCGGTCATCACCTCGGTCACTCCCTACACCCAGTGCGCCGCCACGTGCGAAGGCAAGGGGGGGCCCGGTGTGCCGGGCACCTTCACCTTCAAGCCGAACGCGGCGGACAAGGACATCAAGAGCTATCGCTGGCGCCTGATGACCTCTGCCCAGGCTGGCGCGAAGACTGTGCCCGGTTCCACCGTCACCGTTACCGACGTCACCCCCACCCTCTCGGGCACCTACGTTCTCTCCGTGGAGGCAAGCGACCTCGCGGCAGGGCGGGTACGTTGGGGCGCGCCCTCCGAGTTCCTCTTCAAGGTGCAGTCACCCCAAGGGCCGGTCGGGCAGTGGCACTTCGACGACAGTGCACCGGGCACAACCGGAGTCATCGCCAAGGACAGTGCCGTTGAGGGGGCCCGGCACGCTGCCACCCTCCAACAGCAGGCCGGTACCGCGGCGACATGGTCCGTCCTGGGCCGCCGAGGCACCAGCATCAGCGACGTCAGCGGCGTCGAGACGGCGCGCAACGACTACTCCCTGCGGCTCAATGACGACATCGACGACCCTGCCAAACGTCTCGGGTACGCCAACACCGCAGGTGCACCGGTGAACTCCAAGGATTCCTTCACCCTGTCTGCATGGGTCCTCCTGCAGGATGACACCGTCAACCACGCGGTGGCAGCAGCTCCGGGCACGAACGGTTCGGCGTTCACGCTCTACTACTCCAAGGACTACAAGAAGTGGGTGTTCAACCGAACCGCAGCCGATGTCAAAAGCGGTCCGACCTACATCAGGTCGGTCGCTGACACGGCAGGACCGGTCAAGAACGTCTGGACGCACCTGGCAGGCGTGTTCGACAGTAAGAACACTGCGAGCCCGGCCGATGACACCATCCAGCTGTTCGTCAACGGCCGGCCGCAGGGTAGCCCTGTCAAGCTGTCGACCGCAGCGCCCGCCTACACCCCGTGGGTTTCCACCGGCGACCTGCAGATAGGCCGGTCCAAGGCCCTGGGCAACTACCAAGAGTACTTTCTGGGACGGATCGACGAAATGCGGCTGTGGCAGCGCGCATTGAGCGTCGACGAGGTACGGGACGAGGCCCTTCTGACGGAGGACTCAGTGCCCCAGACCGCACTCGTCGGATACTGGGACGCGGCAGGCGCCGCGAACAACGTCGTTCCTGAGTGGACCTCCTATGCGGCGGAGGGAATGAACCTCTCCGCCACTGGCGCGACGGCGAACCCGGAGGACAACGAAGTCGGATTCGACGGTGCCTCGGGATACCTCTCCACAAGCGGCCCTGTCGTCGACGAAACAGGCGCCTTCACCGTCACGGCCGAAGTACGGCTCGACAAGGCCACACTCGCCACCAAGCCGATTGGCTACCGTGCGACCGTCTTCAGCCAAGCGGCATCCGGTGGCTTGGAATCCTCCTGGAGCCTCTGGGTGGAGAAAATGAGCACGGAAGGCGACGGCGCCTACCTGTGGAACTTCAGCCGCACCGGGGTGGATGCCGCAGGCAAACCGGTCGAGACAGTCTCTGCAAAGGCGGAACTGCCGGCCGAGCTTGACACCTGGACCCAGGTCACTGGCATTTACGACGGCGCGAAGGCGCCAGAGGAAGGCAATACCCACCTCTACGTCGGCGACGCCGAGCAAGTCGCTTTCGGTATCCCGGCCTTCAAGTCACTCACGCAAGGGACTGGCACGCTCGCAGTGGGTCGCGGGGCGGCCGGTGGAACGACGGGACACTTCCTTCCTGGCGCTTTGGACGAAGTCCGGGTGTGGGCCGGCGCGATGACTGCGGACCAGGTCCGCACGAAGGTCCTCGGCACTCCCGGCGAAAGCTGATTCAACCCGTCGGGGTGACAGCACTGTGGGTGCTGTCACCCGGCT
Organism: Streptomyces sp. NPDC091272; assembly: GCF_044757485.1. Taxonomy (NCBI): domain Bacteria; kingdom Bacillati; phylum Actinomycetota; class Actinomycetes; order Kitasatosporales; family Streptomycetaceae; genus Streptomyces; species Streptomyces sp. NPDC091272. The sequence continues at coordinate 176,506 of NZ_JBIVVC010000001.1, read as the reverse complement.
CATGACAGGCCGCGACAGGCCTGCCACCTCCGAGTCCTCACACTCAGGCGGCACAGTGCCGCCCTGAGTCGATGAGACATGCCGTCTTCGAACGGCCCTGTAGAAGGACATTTGGACATGACTAGCTTGCTGCCTGCAGCCTCACGTGGCAGATGGGCCAGAGCGAGACGCCTTCTGGGCGGGCGCCGCATGGCGACGCTGACCGGATTCGCGCTGCTGCCCGGACTCCTGAGCCCTGCGGCATTCGCCGCCGACACAAATCCCCTGGGTATCCCTGATGTTGCCCGCCATCGTGCGGACAAGGTCACGCCGCTGACCGCTGTTGCGAACAAGGCGGGTGCTCGGGCCGTTGCGAACGCGGAGAACGCCGACCGCACAGCCAAGGCTCGTGCGGAACAGGACCGTTCCCGCAAGGCCGCCTGGCCAACAACGGGCACCAGCCTGCTTTCGCTGGACGGAACCGAGGGAGCTTCCGCCACTCCGGGCTCGCTTCCCGTATCACTGAGGCGGCCCGGTGCGGTGAAGGGCAAGAAGCCCAAAACGGCGGGTTCCGTGACCGTGCAGGTGCTGGACCAGAGGACAGCGGAGAGGCTCGGCGTCAAGGGCCTCCTGCTCCGAGTAACCGGGCCTTCGAACGGCGGTGACGCCGAACTGGACATCAACTACGCGAAGTTCGCATCTGCCTACGGTGGCGACTGGGCCGGACGCCTTCAGGTGTCCCGCCTTCCCGACTGTGCGCTGACCAATCCGGCGAAGTCCCAGTGCCGCCCCGGTCAGCCGCTGCCGTCCAAGAACCTGCGCAAGCGCAACCGCGTCACCGCTCCTCTGTCCTTCTCTCCAGTCAAGCCCGGAGCGAGTGCCGCCGCCGGACAGACGATGCTTCTCGCTCTGGCCGCGGGAGCCAAGTCCGGGGGCGGTGACTACAGAGCCACGCCCCTGAGCCCGTCCGCCAGTTGGGAGGCCGGTGGTTCCTCGGGGGGTTTCACCTGGTCCTACCCGTTCCGTCTCCCGCTGGCAGCCGCCGGCCCCAAGCCGGAGCTGGCACTCGGATACGACTCGGGCAGCGTCGACGGCCGGACGGCGTCCAGCAACAATCAGGGCACGTCAGTCGGTGAGGGATTCGACCTCACGTCCTCCTACGTAGAACGCAAATACAACTCATGTGATGACGACGGACAGAAGGACAAGTACGACCTTTGCTGGAAGTACGACAACGCTTCCCTCGTGCTCAACGGTCAGGCCACCGAGCTGGTCAAGGACGACACCAAGGGCACTTGGCGGCTGAAGAACGACGACGCGTCCACGGTCACCCTCTCCACCGGCGCGGACAACGGCGACGACAACGGCGAGCACTGGACCGTCACCACCGGTGAGGGCACCAGGTACGTTTTCGGCCTCAACAAGCTCGACGGAGCCGGAGCCGACGAACGCACCAAGTCGGTGTGGACGGTGCCGGTCTTCGGTGACGATCCGGGCGAGCCCGGTTACGCGGACGGCACCACCTTCGCAGCTCGGGAGAAGAAGCAGGCGTGGCGGTGGAACCTCGACTACGTCGTCGACACTCACAGCAACGCCATGTCGTACTGGTACGAGGCGGAGACCAACAGCTACGACAAGCTCGGTGACGACAACACCGGCAGCAGCTACATCCGCGGGGGCTACCTGAAGGAGATCCGCTACGGCCAGCGCGCCGGCGCTCTCTTCTCCGCCGCTCCTGCCGCCTCCGGCAAAGTCGTGCTCGGCTACGCGGAGCGTTGCGTGGCGACGGGCACAGGTTGCGATTCCCTCACCAAGGACACCCGGGACAACTGGCCGGACGTACCCTTCGACGCCGTCTGCAAAGACGGTGAAAAGTGCACGGGCAATACCGGCCCCAGCTTCTTCACCCGCAAGCGCATGACCGGCCTCACCACGTACGCGTGGAACGCCGCTGCCGGCACTCCCGGGTTCGTACCGGTGGACGAATGGGCACTGAAGCAGACGTACCTCGACCCGGGCGACACCGGAGACTCCTCCGACCAGTCCCTGTGGCTGGACGAGATCCGGCACACCGGTAGGAATGGCACCCCGATCTCCCTTGACCCCGTCACCTTCGGCCACGAATTCCTGGCCAACCGGGTCGACGGGGCGAGCGACGACATGCTCCCCTTCCACAAGCCCCGCCTTAGGACCGTCACGTCCGAGGCCGGGGCGCAGACCATCGTCACCTACCTGCCGGCCGACTGCGTCGCAGGCCAGGCCAGACCGAAGCTCGACGAGAACTCCCGCCGCTGTTACCCGGTCAAGCGGGCCCCCAACGGGGGTGACGACACCATCCTTGACTGGTTCCAGAAATTCCCGGTCGAATCGGTCTCCACCGTCGATCCCAAGGGCGGTTCCGAAGCAGTCCAGCACACGTACCAGTACGCAAACGGTGGTGCCTGGGCCTACAACGACGACCCCTTCACCAAGGAGAAGGACCGCACCTGGTCCAGCTGGCGGGGTTTCGAGAAGGTCACCCACCTCACCGGTGTCCCGGGAAAGATCCAGTCGAAGACCGTCACCGTCTCCCTGCGGGGCATGAACGGCGACCGCGTGCTGGCCGCCGACGGAAAGAGCGTCGATCCCACCAAGCGCAAGAGTGTCCAGGTCACCGGCATCAAGGCTCCGGCGATCCCGGACTCCGAGCAATACGCCGGCTTCACCCGCGAGACGGTCACCTACGACGGCGCCGACGAGGTCAACGGCTCGATCAGCGACCCCTGGTCGAAGAAGACCGCCACCCAGCACAAGTCCTACGCCGACATCGAGGCGTACTACGTCCGATCCGCGGCCACCCATGCCCGCACCAACATCACCAGCGGCACCGGGGCGCGGGACCGTGTGCGCTCCACACTGACGACATACGACGAATACGGCATGCCCGTCACCTCGCTCGACACGGGCGACAACGCCGTCGTCGGTGACGAAAAGTGCACCCGCACGTGGTACGCCCGCAACGACGCGCTCGGTATAAACAACCTCGTCTCGCGCACCCGGATCACCGCCAATTCGGCCAAGGCCGCAGACGGGTGCGCGACGGCAGAAGCCGGACTCGACCTTCCGGCGGACGCCACCCGTCAGGGTGATGTCGTCTCCGACACCGCCTCCGCCTTCGACAGCACCACCTGGTCCGCCGTACAGAAGCCGGTCAAGGGAGAAGTTCTGTGGACCGGACGTGCCAAGGGGTACAGCAGCGACAATCAGCCGGTATGGCAGAAGGTCGCCACGACGACCTATGACACGCTCGGTCGTCCCCTGACAGTGAAGGACACCCACGACGCGATCGTCTCCAGCAACGCCTACACCCCCGCAGCTACGGGCCCGCTGACCTCGACGACGGCCGCCAACGCCAAGGGGCACACCGTCAGCACCGTCGTGGACTTCTCGTCAGGCGTGGCGAAGAAGGTGACCGACCCCAATGGCAAGGTCACCGAATCCGAGTTCGACGCGTTGGGACGCATCACCAAGGTCTGGCTGCCCAACCGGCCGAAGTCGATCGGCTCGACTCCCAACTACACGTACGCGTACAGCGTCAAGGCGTCCTCATCACCCTGGGTCTCCACCAGCACGCTCAAGGGTGACGGAAGTGGCTACAACACCAGCTACGAGATCTACGACTCGCTCCTGAGACTCAGGCAGACACAGAAGCCGACGGCGGCCGGTGGGACCGTCATCGCTCTGAACCTCTATGACTCGCGTGGGCTCACCACTTCCTCGCAGGGCGGCATCTGGGCCGACAAGACCGCCCCCTCGGGCACCCTCCTGGCCACGGAGGGCGGCACGCCGACCCAGACCGACACCAGCTACGACGGCGCCGGACGGGCGACCAAGACCGTCACCTCCCACTACGGGAAGGTCCGTTCCACCACCGAAACCCGCTACGCAGGCGACACGGTGACCACCACTGCTCCCGCAGGCGGTCAGGCCGGCGTGGTGGTCACCGACGCACTCGGAAGGACAACGGAACGGCGCGAGTACGCCAACCCCCAGCCGACCGGCACGGATTTCACCACCACCCGCTTCTCGTACACCCCGGCCGGACAGCAGTCCAGCATGACCGGCGTGGACGGGACCAAGTGGACCTACGAATACGATCTGTTCGGACGCAAGGTCAGTTCCACCGACCCTGACAAGGGGAAGAACAGCACTACGTACGACGAACTCGACCAAGCCGTCACCACCACCGATGTGCGTGGCAAGACCCTGAGTACGGAGTATGACCAGCTGGGCCGCAAGACCGGACTGTGGGACGGGCCCGCCAAGACGGATGCGGCCAAGCTCGCGGCCTGGAACTTCGACAAGGTGGCCAAGGGGCAGCAGGACAGCAGCATCCGGTACGTCGGCGGCCTCACGGGTAGGGCCTACACCCAGGAAGTCACCTCCTACAGCCCCACCTACAAGGTGATGGGCACCAAGTTGACCTTGCCTGCGACGGAACCTCTGGTCGCCGCCGGCCACGTCCCGGCCACACTGGCCTCGAACACGGTCTACAACGTGGACGAGACGGTCCGTCAGGCCACCTCCCCGGCAGTCGGTGGGCTCCCCTCGGAGACTGTGTCCTACCGGTACGACGACCTGGGACAACAGGTGGGGTCCACCGGAACAACCGGCTACTTGCAAAATGCCTCGTACAGTCCGCTGGGAGACACCACCCAGCTGCGGCTCGGCACCGACTCGGCGACTTCGGCCAAGCAGCTCGCCGTCACCTACAGTTACGAAGCAGGCACTCGTCGGCTGACGAACTCGCTGGTGAGCGACAACGTCCACAACTACCCGCTGCAGGATCTCGGCTTCACCCAGGACGAAGCGGGAAACCTCACTTCGATCTTCGACAAGAGCAACCTCGGCGGCACCGGCAAGACCGACAACCAGTGCTTCACCTACGACGGTCACCGCCGAACCGCGGAGGCTTGGACACCGAAGACGGCCGACTGCGCCGTCTCGGGCCGCACAGCCGCCAACCTCGGCGGTGCGGCGCCGTATTGGTCCAGCTACACCTACACCGGCTCCGGGCAACGCGAAACCGAGACGGTCCACACTGCCACCGGCAACGTCACGACGAAGTACACCTACGCCGCCACTGACGGGCAGCCACATCCGCTGGACAAGACGGAGTCTGGCACGAAGACCAACACATACGGCTACGACAAAGCCGGCAACACCACCAGTCGCCCCGGCACGCAGGCGCAGCAGACTCTCACCTGGGACGCAGAGGGCGAACTCGTCTCCGCCAGCGAACCCGCGGTCGGCACGAAGCCCGCGCTGGGCACCGGCTACCTGTACGACGCCTCGGGAGAGCTCCTCATCCGCCGCACCACCACAGGTGACGGAGACACCATTCTCTACCTCGGCATCTCCGAAGTCCGGCTCAGCACCAAGGGAGCGACGAAAACAGTCACGGGGAGTCGCTACTACTCTGCAGCCGGGCAGACGATCGCCGTACGCACCGCCACGAGTGGCGTCGCAGGAACCAAGCTGAACTTCCTCGCCGGTGACCATCACGGCACTTCCAGCCTCGCCGTCGACAGCGCCACCCTCGCCATCACGAGTAAGCGCTACACGGCGCTCTTCGGCGCCCCACGCGGCGAGGCGTCGAAGACCTGGCCGGACGACAAGGCCTTTCTCGGCAAGCCTGCCGACACGAATACCGGGCTTACCCATATCGGGGCACGGGAGTACGATCCGGCAATCGGCCAGTTCCTCAGTATCGACCCGCTCATTGAGCCGCTCAAACATCAGTCCCTCAACGGGTACAGCTACTCGGAAAACCACCCTGCAACGGCAGCCGACCCCACTGGCTTGCGTTCGTTCTCCTGCAGCGGAGACTGCGGTGGTCGAGGAGAAATGCTCAATTTCATGGACAGTCACGCAGCGCCCAATCTACTGAAGGGCCAAACGTGGGACTCCGTGTACCCCAACATGCCGAAGCCCAGGAAACAGCCCAGCATTGGGGGGAATTCCGGCCCCAAGACCAAGCCCCTTCCCCTTCGCCTTATGGGTCCGCCGGACCTCTATGGGTTCGCCGGCAACTACGGGGGGTCCATCCAGGATTATATTGCCTCTCTCCCCGGAGCTGCTCCTTCGCCGTACGGTCTCGTGGACGACGGTAAGAGAAATGAGTGGGAATCCTCGCGAGGCATGTTCTTCGGATGGTTCATCGGAGGAGGCTGGCCCATGGAGGAGGAAGAAAACTTCGGAGGCGGCGACGCCCTTACGAAGATCCTCGCCGATGACCAGACAATGAGCGAGGCGAGAGGCAAACTTCTCCGTGAGGCCCTGTCACAAGGGATGAACGCGCCGCACGCGAAGAAGCAGTACGACTTTTCGTACAAGGACAAAGGTCCGTACCCTGGCAAGTTTGCGAACTCCCTCCTGGGGGCAGCAATGGACATTTCTGGGACCCTGTCGAACGGTGCGATCGGGACCAGCAATTCCGCCGATGCCTTCCTGGGCACCTACCAGGCATCTGCGCGGATCGTGTCTGTGGACAAAAAAGCGAACACCGTGCGGATGAAATTTACCGCGCGGAACAAATCCGACTGGCGCTCTGCCACGCATTTGATCCCCCGAGACTGGAATCCATACTTCGCGGACACCTGGGGAGCTGCGACCGATCAGCACTTCGAGTGGGAGGAAGTCCGGCTGATGAACACAAGCTGCATGTGCGAATTCGGGCCGAAGAGGGGGTAGAATAACGGCGTTGGGCGCGAGTCACTCTCGTGCCCAACGCCGTCTTCTGCGAAAGGGTTCCAAGGTGTTCATCCGGAAAGCAACTCAATGGGTTTCCGTCATTTCTGTATGCTTTCTTTTTTCGGCGTGCGCCAGTTCTGAAGCCGGCCCCGCCCTGTCGGCCGAGGAAATTTCCGGCACATGGAGCGGGACCTCGGGGGAAACCCTGTCTCTTTCACAAAAGCATTCCTTCAGATCCTCAGGATGGAAGAAGTGGGGAGAGTCCAAGAATTCCTGCCCCGCGGGAGAATCCAGCGGCACTTGGGGTTTCTACGTGGACTCCGAGGACGGGAACTCCTCCTACGTCTCAGAAGACGCAGAGTCCGGCAAGATGATTGGCCTGTCGTTCCCGAGCGCGCCACAAGGAGAGTGCGGAATATGGCTTCAAGTGATTTCGAACGGGAAAAAGCTGTGCGTTTCGGATGACCCTGACTTTGAGTGCGCGTCGGGCACCGAGCTTGTCAAGAAAAGTTGACTTTCCTGCAAGGCCAGGGCTGTGGCAGTCCGTGAGTCAGTGCGCACGAGAACCTACCGGCACACGATCAGGGGCGTCCAAGTAACAGCCGGGCCGTGCCCGAGGGCGGGCGGCCGCTCCGGATCGTGCGGGAAACGGCCCGGTCTGATCGCCGAGCACTGCACTCACGCGGTGCGCTTCGCGGACATTGTCGGGGCCTGACGCCACCAGTACTGCCGCCATCCGCTACCGCTTCCCCGGGCAGGACGACCTCTTCGAAGCAACCGTCCAGTGGTGCATGGACGAGGAGACCGCGGCGCCGGGCCGCCCTGACGGCGGAGTCGGCCGACGCCGCCTGGGAGCTACGCCGGTCATCGAGATCCAGACCCCCTACAGCGAACAGCAGCGCCGTCAGTGTCGGGTGTGGCTCAATCTGAGCGACCACGTCCCTGCCGACCCAGAGCGTCATTCGTGCGTCAGAAACCGCTCGTGGCGCACCTCAAGCACACTCAACGAACCAGCAGGTCAGTCGTCCTTCTTCGCCGGCTCAGGGGTCGCGACGCACTCCACATGATGCGTCATCGAAACAACATCACAGCCCACGCACCCAGCGAATTGCCTGCTCAGAGATCCAACCAAGACCGAGGTAGCCCGGTTTCACGCCTGCGAGCGTCAAACGAGCGTCGCGGACGATACCTCAGGCCCACCGCGATCTCGGCAGGCCTCATCGCAACACACGCCTCTACCTCGCTGACAGCAGCACACGACCGTCATGTCAGCGAGCAACGTAGAGGAACCGCACATAGGATCCGAGCGACAATCCGCGCAGCCGGAGTCTGACGGTCTCGACCGCGTCGCTCAATGCCGTGAAGCGCGCTGTTCTGCTGGAGCGCGGTCGCGCGCCGACCGAACTCCTGAAGCTGCTGCCGGGCCCGCGCACCTGCAGGGGAACTCTCGAGGTTGGTTGAGTCGTTCCAACCCTGCCTCCCTCTGCTTCCGCGTCACGCGCAGAACATCTATCTCCGACTCAGACCCGTGCGCCGATCAACGAGCTAGCCCCTACGGCAGGCCTCGGCCGAACCACCACGAACGCGGGGCGCGCAGAAGCGCTGACGGCGCTTTCCCTCCGCGCATTCCTCCCCATATTCCAAGTGCCCTCTCCTGCTGCCGCCGCAACGACTTACCCCCTGTCGTAGGCCACGGCTAGGACTCAACGGGGCCGTGACGTGACGGAAGCGACGCGTAGAGCCACGATCGGGCCATGGCTGGTGACAGAAGACCAAGCGGCGGGGACAGCGCATGCGGCAAGGCTGGCGGACCTCGAACACCGTAGCCTGGAAGCCGTCCGGGAGGAGCTGCCGGACGCCGACCCCTGGCGGTCTGGCCGAACTTCACCTCCACCGCTCCACCGCTCCACTGCGCACACCGGCCACGTCCGTGAGGTCGACCTCCTCGTGTACATGCTCGAGCTCAAGGACTGGCACCGGTCCATAACCGGTGAGAACGGCACTTGGGTGCAGACCGGATGCCGATGCGGTCGAGGGCAGCCTTTATCTCGCGGGAGTCGATGGCCGTGGTGCGGCGTCGCTCGTCGCGCGGCGGTTGCTTCAGCATGGTGACCGGCTCATCGACGAACGCCCAGAGCAGACAGCCGAGGTGACGGGTAATCGATCGCGACACCGGCTCGGTCACGACCGGACCGACGAGCCCCCCCCCATTAATCCCCTCCCCCTTGATCAACACCCTCCCCTAGGATGAATACAACCATCTCATCAGCGGCCCGACGGGCTTCCTGATCCGCCTCGCGTGAGCGCGCGGCGGACGTCGGAGGACATGCCCCCACCCGCACGAGTCTTCTTCGTGCTGCCTGGGGGCATTCCCTTGCTGTTCCGTGAGTCCGCTTCGTCCGTGGCCGCCCGCATCCTGGAAGGGTCGCTGGCGCTGCATCTCAGCGAGAACTTCCGCCATCTGCACGGCCGAAGCGCCGGGCAGTCGGAAGAGCGATCCTGGGCACGCAGTCTTCCCGCTCTGGTCAACGCGCTCACGGAAGCCGGGCTCGGGGACGTCGAGGTGCTGATCGAGTACAGCCTGCCCCTCACCAGCAAGCGCGCGGACGCCGTACTCGCCGGCGTGCACCCAGTCACGGGCGAGCCGTCGTACGTGATCGTGGAGTTGAAGCAGTGGAGCGAGGCGTACCCGGTGGAGGACGAGCCGCTGCTGTGCCGGATCGACGCATACCGGGACGCCGTCCTCAACCCCATCGAGCAGGTTCGGGGTTACTGCGAGTACCTGATGGCGTTCAACGGCGCGCTGGAGCGCATGCCCGAGGCTCTCGCCGGGGTGGCTTTCCTGCACAACGCGACCGAGAACCGCATCGCGGGTCTGCGCGACGTCAAGGAGGATCAGCAGGGCCGCATGTACACCGGTGAGCAGCGCGGTGCGTTCCTGGACTTCCTGCGCTCGCGCCTCGCGGCCAAGCCCGGTGCCCATGCCGCGGATGCCCTGATCGCCGGGAGGATCCGCCCGTCGAAGCAGCTCATGGCCCTCGCGGCGGCCGAGATCCGTGACCGCGAGCAGTTCGTCCTGATCGCCGAGCAGCGGGTCGCCTACGAGCAGGTCATGTCCGCCGTCCGCAAGGCGAAGCGCTCCAACCACAAGCAGGTCGTCGTGGTTACCGGCGGCCCCGGCTCCGGCAAGAGCGTCGTCGCGCTGTCGCTGCTGGGTGAGCTGTACCGGCAGGGCGTGACAGCGCTGCACGCCACCGGTTCGGCATCGTTCACCAAGACCATGCGCAAGATTGCCGGGGCGCGGAAGCCCGTCGTGCAGAAGCTGTTCATGTACTTCAACAGCTTCACGGCAGCCGAGCCGAACGACATCGACGTACTTCTCTGCGACGAGGCCCACCGGCTGCGCAAGACGTCCGCGAACCGGTACACCAGGGCGGAGAACCGCACCGGCCGACCGCAGGTGGCCGAACTGATCGACGCCGCCCGGGTGCCGGTGTTCCTGCTCGACCAGCACCAGGTCGTACGGCCGGGTGAGATGGGCACGAAGGAGGAAATCCAGCGGGCCGCGACCGAGCAGGGTCTTGAGTGCACTGTCGTAGAGCTGGACGGGCAGTTCCGCTGCGGGGGAAGCGACGCGTACGAGAAGTGGGTCGTGGACCTGCTCGGGCTCGACGGCGGCACACCGCACGCGTGGGAGCCGGACGGCAAGCTGCAACTGCGGACCGCCGAGAACCCGCAGGAGATGGAGGACTTCCTCGTCGCGCGGCGGGCGGAAGGGTACGGCGCACGTATCTCGGCCGGGTACTGCTGGAAGTGGACCCGCGAGATCCCCTCAGGCGCCACGGAGTTGCCCACCGACGTCGTCATCGGACAGTGGGCGAAGCCCTGGAACGTGTACGGCGACCGGGCCGTCCTCGGTGCGCCGCCCTCACCTCTGTGGGCCAACGACCCCGCCGGATTCGGGCAGGTCGGCTGCGTCTACACGGCGCAGGGCTTCGAGTACGACTGGTCCGGCGTGATCATCGGCCCCGACCTGGTGTGGCGGACCGACCGTTGGGTCGTCGACCGGACGGCGTCCAAGGACCCGATCTTCACGAAGGCGACCACGGACGACGAGATCCACCGGCTGATCCGCAACACCTACAAGGTGCTGCTGACCCGCGGCATGGTCGGCACGGTCATCTACTCGACGGACCAGGAGACGCGCGACAAGCTGCGTTCGCTCGTACACCCGGAGTCCGGAGTGAAGGTGCCCGCGCTCGTGTAGTCACGCGTGTGCGAAAGTGGTCACCGATTGTCAGCGGTACATCACACGATCGGATCAGTCCGCACAGCCGCACGTCGGAGAGTGTTCATTCGTGGCACAGCAGCCACCCCTGCTCCGCGATGTCAACGGCATCAAGGAGCCCTTTCCAACGTGACGGTGCGGGCTGGCGGTTGGCGGTTGGCGGTTGGCGGTTGGCGGTTGGCGGTTGGCGGTTGGCGGTTGGCGGACCGAACGAACTGACGAAGCTCCTGGTAGACGGGTTCACGACCAAGATCACCCGTGCCGACCAGGAGCTACGTGTACTTGTCCACCCATCGGCAGTCGATCTGTCCAGCAGGCACCCTCTTGAGCTCGCTCAGCACCTGGCTGCTCGACATCGCAAGATCGGCATCCGATGGCGGCGCATCCCACCGGGCCGTCGGGCCCTGTTGGTCCTCGCCCACGTGTGCCGCGGCGACACCTACGCCCGACTCGCCGCCGGATCCGGCGTCGGAATCGCGACTGTCTACCGCTCCATCCGCGAGGCGACAGGGCTCCTGGCCATGTTCGCGCCGAGCCTGGCCGGGGCCCTGCGGATCGTGAGCCGACTGGCCTTCGTGATCCTCGACGGGACGCTCCTGCCGATCGACCGGAGTGCCGCCGACGCCCCGTACTACTCCGGCAACACAAACGACATGGCATGAACGTCCAGGTCCTGACCGACCCGTTCGGACGGCTGCTGTGGGCCTCGCTCGCTCCCCCGGGCTCTACGCACAACCTGACCGCCGCCCGCACGCACGGCACTATCGACGCACTCACCGATGCGGGGGCTCAAGTGCTGGGCGGGCAACGCCTACCAAGGGGCCGGCAGGCTCATCCGGGTCCCGTTCCGGGGCCGCCAGCTGAAGCCGTTGAAGCGCCGCCACAACAGCAGCCACACCAAGATCCACCGCCTCGGCGAACAGGTCGTGGCCACCCGCAAGGGAACGTCGCCACCGCGTGCAGCCTCGGCGCGAAACTTCGATCGGCGTGGCGCCGCCTTCCGGACGATGGCTGATCCACGCCCTGGCTGCGAGCACCAACGGCTGCTGCACTGGGAGACACGAGTCAGTGGTAGGTCGATTCGGGGGAGGCAGCAGGATGGGTACGTCCACGCGTTGGAAAGGGCCACGCTGGCCTGGGGTAACCACAAAGCTCTCCCGCTGGGATCCCGACCGATCTGACCCGGCGATCATCGCTGCGTCCGCGATCGGTGCTCTGCAGAACGCCTGCCGTGCGGATAAGGACGCGTTCGGGCTGCGGGAGGCAGCCACCGCCGCCGGGCTGCGTCTCGCCGACACTCTGCGAGTGCTTGCGGAGGACGGACCCGTGAGCCTGCACCGGCATCCGCCGGAAGCGCCGGTCGGCAAACTGGTTGAGGACCGAGGCGAGGTTTCCTACGAAGACGGAATCCCAGGCGCGAGTGAGGCCCCGGCGGACCCCTGGAGGGGCCCCGAGGGTGCTCAATGGCCCGATCCGGCCGATGCCTTCGTAGCGGAGTTCACCGACCGGGTCGCGGGCGACGGCACCACCGTGGTGGATGCGGCCCTGCGTCGCGCGGTCGTGGCCTCGGCCCGTCGGATCCTCGAACAGCCCGGGATGCGCGAGGCGCTGGGTGCCCCCTCCGGTTCCTCCTCGACTGCGCCGGGTGGCATCGGGCTGACGGGCGATCTGCTCTGCCTCCTTTACCGATGGTTCTTCGCCGACCTGGTCTCGGAATTCCTGCGGGCGGTGATCGCCGAACAGATCGACCTGATGGTTCCGGGCCTGTCATCTGTCGCGCCGGAGGCAGGGATATCGGACAAGGTCACCGACCTTGTCCTCTCTCTCGTCCCGGATCCCTGTGAGGAAGCCACCGAGACTGCGGAAGAAGGAATGCCGGCCGGCCTGGTGCCGAGCGACGAACTGCCGCCCGGAGGGACCGCCGGGGCCGCCAGCGGGCCTCCTGTCATTGCTCCACCCCTGCTCGAAGTGGCCCGGCTCCTCGTTCCCGGCACCGTAGGCAAGGTGCTCGGTTTGACCTCCGCCACCTCCAGCACCGAGGGGGCTGCCGCCGCTACCCCGATCGATGAGGATCCTTCGGTATGACGCCAGCACGGCCCCTGAACTCCTTCTGGTGGCTCGGCCACAGCTCCGAGCTGCCACCTGCCCCCATCTGGCTCCCGATCGGCACAGCCGGTTTCCAGGAGATCGAAGGAAGGATCAGCGGCCATCACTCCCTGCGCGGGTCGGCCCCTGCCTGGGCCGACGACCTGCTGCGACTGTCCCGAGCCGTCTTCCTGGCGGACAAGCTGGCATCCCGCGAGGCGACGGAGGACCGCTGGACTCGCCGGTTACGCCTCTCGGTGCCCGTCTCGGACCCGGATCGCTGGGCTGCGGCGGCGGACGTCCCGTTGCCGTCCCTGCTGCGCACCCTGACCGGTGACCTGTGGGAGATCTCTCTGCGCCCTCTGCGCTCCGCACCGCGGCAGGAGCCCTTCCCCGCGGACGCAGAGTGGTGCGCCCGAGAGGTCGCCCTCTTCTCCGGCGGTCTGGACTCCCTCAGCTGGGCCGCCCGGCGCGCGGCGGAAACCGGTGCCGACGACGGCGTCCTACTGCTTGTGTCGTTCTCGGAGAAGAAGGTCGAGCACGTACTGAGAAACGTGTCCGCAGGCGTCGAAGCTCTCGCCCGTCGGTCGGGGCGTGAACTGCGCCGACTCACCCTCGCCCAGACCAACAGCAGCGTCTACGGGAAGGTGGCCGAGCACTCCTCTCGCCCCCGAGGCCTGCTCTACGCGGCCACCGCCATCCGGGCGGCAGCCGCAAACCATGTGGACACGGTCCAGGTTCCGGAGAACGGCCAGCTCGCCCTCAACCCACCCCTGAGCGCCGCCCGTTCCGCCGCTCTCTCCACCAGGTCGGTGCACCCGCGCACCCTGTCCCTGCTCAACGAAGTCATCCGTACGGTCGGCGGCTCCGTCACCGTCGAGAATCCCCTCGCGCACCTCACCAAGGGCGAAGTGTGCCGCGCGGCTGTCCGCGCGGGGCTCCCCCTGACCGTCATGGCACAGAGCATGAGCTGCGGAGCTCCACCCCGTCAGCGCCGAGCGGTGCCGTACGTCAACTGCGGCGTTTGCTTCCCCTGTCTGGTCCGCCGCTCAGGGCTGCTGGCAGGCACCGGCACCGACCCCACCCCGTACGAAACAACCCCCCGACACCCTGGGCTCAGCTCCGAACGCTCCGAGCACTGGCACGCCCTTCGTAACTGGTTGGACCGCGACTACACCGTCTTCGACCTGATCGGCGACGTGCCGCTGCCGCCGGGCACCTCGGCAGGCACCTGGCTCCAGGTCATCGAAAGCGGCCGGGAGGAGCTGCGGGCGATGGTCCGGTGGGTGGAGTCCGAGGTGCCGGGGGCGGCATGAGCGGCACTTCCGCCCATACGGTCTTGCCGACCGTCCCCGCCTCCGGTTCGCTCACTCCCCATTCCTTCGCGAGTTCTTGTACGAGAACGAGCCCATACCCCGTCGTCGCCGTCCCCGGCGGTGGCGGGGCCATTCCCGGAACCGGCGGCCGGCGTTCCCCGCGCGGGTCGGTGACCCCGACGCGGACGGTGTACGGGTTGAGCCGCAGGCCGAGCCGGAAATCGCGGCCCGATACACGGCCGTGCGTCACGGCGTTCGCCGCGAGCTCTGCCACCACGAGCGCGACGGCGTCGGACACCTCACAGCCGAACGGCACGCCCCACATGTCGAGTTGCTGCACCGCGAGCCGCCTGGCGAGCCGGGCGCCGCGCGGGGTGGCGGAGAGCTGCTGCGTGAACTCTCGTTCGTGCGGAGGTACTTCACCCTTGCCGATTTCATCGTTCATGTGACAGAGCGTGTCCGTCCGGCTCTACCCTGAACAGGGCTGATACCGGTACACGCCGGTTTCTGTCCGGCTAGCCCGAGGCCGTGTACGGGGAGCAGGGCGTGACGGGCGAGTGCGGGGGGCGTTGGCGGGGACTGCGGCGGACCGGAGGTGGCGTCGGACATGACGGACGAGGTCGGAGCGGGGCGTTCGGGGAGCGGGACCGAGAGGCAGGACTGGGACGACGGCGATGAGGAGGCGTCGGCCCTCCTCAAGACCGTCGGCAGGCAGCTCAAGCTGTGGCGCGAGCAGGCGGGGATGACACAGGCGGAACTGGGCGCGGCGATCGGTTACAGCGAGGAACAGGTGTCCTCGGTGGAGCGGGGCAGGCGGGCGCCGAAGGCAGAGTTCCTGCGGGTGGCCGACGAGGCGTTGGGGGCGGGCGGGATGTTGGTGGCGTTCGCGGAGGACGTGGCGCGCGCCAAGTACCCGAAGAAGGTCCGGGATCTGGCCAAGTTGGAGGACGAGGCAGTCGAGATCGGTGCGTACAGCAGCCACAACATTCAGGGTCTGCTCCAGACCGAGGAGTACGCTCGGTCTCTGTTCCACATGCGTCGGCCGATGTTCGACAGCGAGCACATCGAGAACCAGGTCGCCGCACGGATGGCCCGCCAGGAAATCTTCCGTCGATGGCCGTCGCCGATCCTGAGCTTCGTCCAGGAGGAAGTGACCCTACGGCGTCCGCTCGGCGGCCGAACAGTGCACCGCAAACAACTCGAACGGATCCTGGAAGTCGGCCAGTTGCGCAACGTCGAGATCCAAGTGATGCCGACGAACTGCGAGGACCATGCCGGCATGGGTGGGCAACTGCGCCTCCTCTCCGCACGCAACGGAACTAAGGCTGGTCACCTGGAGGTTCAGCAGTTGAGCCGTGTGATCACAGACCCGAGGGACATCCAGATGCTGGAATCCCGGTATGGAATCATTCGGGCCCAGGCTCTGACTCCGCAGGAGTCGCTGGCATTCATTGAAAAGGTCCTGGGAGAGACATGACGATCAAGCCCTCCGCTGATGCGACCGCCCCGTTGACGTGGATCAAGAGCAGCTACAGCAGCAACGAGGGCCCGGATTGCGTCGAGGTCGCAGCCACCCCGGGCACCGTCCACGTCCGCGACTCCAAGGACCCGCAGGGTCCCCTGCTCGCCTTCGGTCACTCCGAGTGGTCGGCGTTCCTGTCGATCACCTCGGACCGCGCCTGACGCAAGAGCCGGGCAGTTCCGGCGCGCGCCGCCGGGACCGCCCTTCCCTCCAGTCCCTCCAGCCGCCTGACCTGGCCCTATGTGGCCCCTGTTACTTCCGGCCAGATAGTTGGCAGTGTCACCGTTTAAGATTTCGTCCGGGGGAATCAACCGGGTTTCTTGCGCCGTACGAGCAGGATTGCGCCCGGCATACACGCACACGAACCGAAACGGGGCAGGAGCCGCATGGAGGATGGCCGGCGGACGACGGTCACCGAGTCCGGGTACGAGCACGAGCGCCGCGGTCTTGAGGCGATCCGCAAGCGTCTGCCGGACGAGGAACCGTGGCGCGCCTGGTCGAACTTCACCTTCACAGCGAGCAGTGGGCACGTCCGTGAGGTCGACCTCATGGTCACCGCACCCGCCGGGGTCTTCCTGATCGAGCTGAAGGACTGGCACGGCTCGGTGAGCGGCGGAGGCAACAGCTGGATGCAGACGACGCCCGGCGGCACCCAGCGTCGACACGGCAACCCGCTGCACCTGACGAACCAGAAGGCCAAGGAACTGGCGAGCCTGATCGGCGACACCGTGGGCCGCGGTCATGGGCGGCCCCGGATCTGGGTGAGTGAGGCGGTCTGCTTCACCGACGACAAGCTCGGGGTAAATCTGGCAAGCGCCGACATGAACGGCGTATACACGATCAAGCAGCTGGTGGAGATGCTCTCCACCCCTCCGACAGATGCCCGCAGGCAAATCACCGCCACCGTCTCGCGCCAGGTCGATGCGGCCCTGAAGCAGCTCCGCATCGCACCCGTCCGCCGCCAGCACGAGGTATTCGTACCGCCTGGAGGCGAAGTCGTTCGACTCCGGCCCCACCTGGGCCGACTATCTGGGCCGTCGCACCAAGCTGCACGAACTGGCGCGGGTACGGGTCTTCCTCAGCGAGCGCGGCGCTTCGGACGCCGAGCGGGCCTCGGTGGAGAAGGCTGCCGCCCGTGAGGCCACCGTACTGAGCCGGTTCCGGCACCCGGGCGTGGTGCAGCTGAAGAGCTATCTGCCCTCGGGGCGCCCGGCGGGACCGACGATCCTCTCCGACTTCCACCCGGAAACCCTCCGTCTCGACGAATACCTGGTGCAGTACGGTCGGCTCCTGGACCTTCCGGGCCGTCTCGCGCTGGTGCGCCAGCTCGCCGAGACGGTCCGCTCGGCGCACTCCAACCGGCTCCATCACCGCACCCTGTCGGCGCACTCGGTGCACGTCGTCCCGCGCAATCGCGGTCCGCGCGGCGAACTGGGTGAGGAACAGCGCTGGTTGAGCCCTCACCTGCAAATCGCGGACTGGCAGATCGCCTCCGGCCACAGCGCCAGCCAGGGAAAGCCACTGACAATGGCCCCCTCCCAATTGTCCAGCCTGCACGTCGCGCAGCAGGCCGACCCGTATCTGGCGCCCGAACTGCGGATCCCCAAGGCGGATCCGGTCCGGCTCGATGTCTACGGTCTCGGCGTCCTCACGTATCTGCTGATCACCGGGCAGGCACCGGGTGCGAACCAGAATGACGTCCTGTCCCGCCTGGAAGCGGGCGAGACCCTGGCGCCAAGCGCTCTGGTGGACGGCCTCAACCCCGACATCGACGACCTCGTGGAGGCGTCCACCGCCTACGAGCCGAACCGCCGGCTGTCCACGGCGGACGACTTCCTGGAGATGCTCGAATACGTCGAGGAGGCATTCGCCGAGAAGGCCAGGGCACAGCGGCGGCGGGCGGTGATGGCTCGCCCCCTAACAACGACGGACCCCGGCAGGCCGCCACTGCGCCTCGGCTCACCGGCCAGGTCACGGAACAGGAACGCCCGCGCCGTAGAGCCGGTACCGAGTCGGCGCACGATCTCCCAGCGCCCGGCAAGTATCTCGGCCCCGGCGCAGCGGTTTGCCCGCCAGCAGCGCCTGGCACCTGGTCGACCGGCACCTGCTGGAGCAGTGGGCCCGGGGTCGCCGGCCTTTGTGGGAGCTGCTGCCCGCACCGCGCAAACCGTCCCGGCGCGGGCCGGCGACTCGGCTCTGAATCCCGGCCCTTGTCCCACCCGCCCCACGCATGAGAAGGCCGACGCCATGGAACACGGCGTCGGCCTTCGTGGGTGTAGGTCACTTTGGATGTCAGGCGCCGGCGCTATGGCCTGGACGTTCCCCTCCAGTCTCACGACGTGTCGGCAGGCGGCTGCCTCAGATCGATGTCGTTTCCTCAGATTGCCCAGCCGGCTGCGCCGGACCTAATGAGCCTGCATCGGCGGCCGTCCGTTCCATCCACTTACGCACCTTCACTGCTTGCTCGATGCGGTTGACGATGTTCTTCTTGGACGCCGTGTCCAAGGTCTCCGAAATCTTGTCGAAGGTGTCGGGAAGCATCGAGGAGACCCCAGATCTACTCGCCGGTGCTGACGGTCAGCAGCTGCTGGCACCTCCACTGCAGCGGCACCTCGGGACGGTGCGTGAGCAGCTGCACGAGTGTCGGGAACAGGTAGTGCGTCGCTTCTGCGGCGAGGTGCTCTCGTAGCCAGTCGGCCGGGAGCCGCGCTGGCTGAAGCCATGCATGGCGGCCTCCTGGGCCAGGTCCAGGAGCTGAGCGGTGTCGACGGCTCGGACGGCGCGGGGAAGGGTCGGGGTCATGTCGCGATGACGCCAAGAAGCCAGTGCGGCGCCGAGAGGTCAGCTGGGCCGAAATGCGATCTGCTGACGGGCAAGGCCCCAGACGTCCTCGAACTCCTCGAAGGTGAGTTGTTCGGGGTCGTGGCCTTCCCATTCCGAGACGGGCAGCTCGGCGGTGATCCCGAATCTGCTGTCGTAATCACCGAGGCGGCCTGCATCGCGGGCCCGCTGCCACTCGGCGAGGGAAGCAGCTGCGATTGGGATCAGCTCTGACCCTTCGAGTTCGACCTGCCGGATCACCCAGCCTTCGGCGTCGACCTCGAAGTAGAACCAGATGTCTTCCTCGTCCCAGTAGCAGCGCATCCATGTGGTCACCAGGCCATGATGCCGGGCCAGAGGCGCCGTCCTACTCCGCTCTGCCTCATGACTGGGCGATGAATCCTGCGGATCGGTCGAGCTGGAAAGGAGAACCGACCGGGTTGGATCCCAGCCTTGATCCCGTGCCTCTCGAATGCTGGCAACAACGTGAGCCGGATGAATGGGCTCCGCCTCGACGCCCACCCAGTTGCTGGGATGGGCCTGACCGCTGGTGACGATCAAGGTCGTGCCCGGCTGGCTGCCGCTGGCCGCTTCAACCGCATAGGTCAGCGGTGTCCAGCAGAGGACCTGCATGTAGGAGGGCTTCCTGCGGATCCGCCAGCGGTACTCGATCCCGTCAACAGTTATGCGCCGGGAACCCTTCTTGTTCAGCGCCATCTTCGCCTCCTCCGCTGTGGGACTCTGCTGTGTTGCCGCGGTCGCGAAAAGCAGGTTGCACGCGAACGTACCGAACGTTGTCGCCGACAAGCGTATTCGGGACTACGGATGGGTGATCAGCCCATAATTGGAGTCAGTGCCGAGCGACCCGGCGCATCGCACCCGCCCCGGGTGCACTCACCGCGATCGGAGAGCATCGTGAAGAACAGCCCGTTGTGGCGAGTGGTTGACAACGAGAGTGGTAGCCAGTCCATCGTCAGCACACCCTCCGAGGCGGTCGCGTTCGTCAACAGCCGGTTCGACACCGATGACGACGACGAGCCGTTCAGCATCACCGAGGTCGGTCCCCTCCTTCCGAAGCCGCTCGGGGTCATCACCGCATGGGCCGCCGAGAAGGACGGCGAGCGAACCGACGGGCGTACTGCCCCGATCACCATCAGGCCGGTTGTGACGGACAACGCCGGCGAGTGCGATGACGTAGTGCTCTGGCGCGACGTGTGCGTCTCCTGGGACCACGACATGTACACCGTCGAGGAGCCGGACAGCTCCGAGTACAGCGAGGCTTACAGCGCTGCCGAGTTGAGCGCGATCCTCGACGAGTACGCCGACGACTATGAGTACGCGCCTGAAGGGCCCGACAGCCACAGGTGGCCGAAACCGGAAGAGTTGATCCCCTACGGCGCCCAGGAGTGCGCCAAGCGGTTCGGGTACCTCGACGACGACGCCCTGCTGTGGCTCGCTGCCACCCGCATCACGCTCGCGGTGTGGCGCAACACACCCGTCGAGAACTGGCATGCCGGGAAGAGTCCGCTCCACGACGGCACAATGATGCGGATCAACACTGCAACCACCCGACTCGTGCGCTCGATGCTGTCGTTCGACCATGTCGACTGGATCGGTCTCGGTCTCGCGATCGTCAACCCGTCCCGGGTTCTCCCTACCGGGCAGTCTGTTCTCGAGCTCGGGCTGACCTGCCACAATCCTGACGACCCGGCGCACGAGGCTGATCCGCGCGAAGAACTCGCAGAGATGGCACAGGACGCGATCGCTTGGGGGCGGGCGTACTGCCTTCGCGAGAAGACGTTCGGCCTGCGAACCCTGATCGAATTCTTCTGCGCGTCCGACAACGGCTGGTTCGGAACACCGAGTTGGGGGCGCATCGTCGATCGGTTCACCGCGGCTGTCGACGACCGGGAGAATGCGCGCTGGAACGTGCACGGAGACAAGCCTTGGTTCGACGAATGGTTCACCAACCGCCCGGCCGCCATCGCGGACACCACGGAACTTCGTCGGCTGCTCCATGCCGGGCCCGACCTGCTGTCCGAGGAGGCCGCCGAATGGTGCGTGGATGGTGGCATCGGCTACGTCTGCGGGGACGACCACGCGAACGGCTGCTGGCGGTGCGGCATACCGCTGGCAACGGAGTCCCCCAACGAGTGAACGTGGGCACCAGCGTAGAAAAGCAGCAACCCACTGACCGCGCTCTCTCTTGCCTACTGCGACCTGCGAACCTCAGCATGGTGTCGGATCCGACTTCCATCCGACACCGACCGTGAGATTCCGACACGGAATTTGAGATTCCACAGTGGGGTCTGCGTGGCAACGCAGAGACTGTAACCCTGGTGTTCGTTGGGGAAGACCAGGGCACTCCCGGTGCTGGATACCAGCATGATCGCCGTGCCAATCGGGGGCCGCTAAAAGGCAACGAGTTCTCCAGGTGTGCGAAGCTGCGCGCTGAGGACCGCCGAGGGTCCGTGACAGGCCCGCCCGCCCCGCCCATTCCACGGGCGAGCGGCTCCGGCCGCCGACACCGTACCCAACGCTCGCCGAACTCACGGACTTTCGCCCGTAGATGTCATCTGAACGAAGTACTCCCACCAGCCCGCCTGAATTCCCGCAACAAGAACGGGCATTGTGAACGGGCAACACAGTCGCACAGTCACGGGAGGGCCGCGTGCACGGGGACCTGAACGAGCGGCAGCACGCCGTACTCTCCTGGCAGGCCAAGGATGCCCTCCGGGGTTTTGGCCGGACGTGCATACAAGGTGAGCGCTCAGGCCCTGCAAAGCCGAGGACTGATCAAAGTCACCAAACGCCGCGGACAGTGGAACGCCAAGCTCACCGACAAGGGACAGATCTATCTCACTGCCAGCGTTACCGGCCCCAGGGGACCGACGGTGAAATGCCCGGGGCCGCCGGCGCAGCAGTGCTGTCACCTCAAATCCGGACCGTGCCGAGGTCCCGCACCACGAACTACACCGACCAGCTCCTCGAAGAGCTGGCCGCCAACAACAACCACCTCGTCAAGGCGATCGAATCCGGACCGCACGCAGTGAACTGGGCATCGCGGATCAGCGCCGCACGTAAGTCCGGCAAGGTCCCGCGCACACAGGAACTCCGCGGCAAGCACACCTACCACGGCTACGAAATCAATCTCGTCGATATCCCCGCCTGGCGGCTCGCCGAACTCACCCCCATCACTGTGCGCGCCAGACTCACCAGACCCCACCCAGTGGTCGCGGCACGCCAAGAGCATCCCCAGCGCATGGGACTGACCGCGTCCGTCTACAACAGAGCTCTACGCCTCATCCAAGCCTTTGTCGCCGCCGTCGAATCGAAGGGCTACACGACTGCACTCGGCCCCACTCCACCGCCCCGCCATCGTCGACAGGCGGCACCACACTTCACCATTACCGCCATGACGAATCCATCGACGTCCTCGTCCTACAGGAACAGGACCACAACAAACACGTCCCTACCGACAAGGAACGCGCCGACGCCGAGAAGCACACTTGGATGCGCATTCCTCGCTTCGACTACACCCCTGCCGACAGATTGCGTTTCATCCTCCGGGACGGCACCCCGCACCGCGGCAGCGAATGGGCCGACCTCGACACCCGCCCTCCTTACGCCTAGCCCATGCCGCACACGCCCACGCCCATCGTGTGCAGCACCTCGGAAAACAGACAGGCGCATGGCACGAAGCCAAGCGCCTGGCCGAATTCGTCACAGCAGTACGCGACGCCGCCGCATCCCTGCCGCCCGGACAGGAAAAGACCGAGATCGGGGAGTGGCTCGCGTTCGCAGACGCCCACCTTCAGCAACTCACCAAAGCTGCCTTGGCGCCGAAGTTACCCACGCTTCCGCACCCCAGCCGCGCAGATCTTGAGCCGTACCTCGCCACGGTGAGGCCGTCCGCGAACCGAGCTCAACCTCGGCCCCGAAGTCAGCAGGACCAGAGACCCTCAGACCGCACCTGACGGACCGCCACCTGCACACCGGGACGCCTGATGCCCCATCAGTTCATGCGTCAAACGTGCGTCACATGCGTCGAACATGCGTCAAGATATCGCCCGTAACGGACACAATGCACATAACGCGCACTCGCAAACCCGCAGGTCAGTCGTCCTTCTTCTCCGGCTCCAGAATCGCCACACACTCCACATGATGCGTCATCGGAAACAGATCGAAGGCCCGCAGCGTCCGCACCTTGTAGCCGCCCTCCTTGAAGTACGCGATGTCGCGTGCGAGTGCGGCCGGGTCGCAGGCCACGTAGGCGATGCGGCGGGCGCCCAGGGTGGCGAGGTGCTTGACCGTCTGCTTGCCGGCGCCCGCGCGGGGCGGGTCCAGGACGATCAGGTCGGTCTCGGTGATGCCGGTGCGCGGGAGGACCTGGTCGACCTTGCCCTGTTCGATGCGGACGTTGGGCATCGATTCGAGGTTGTGGCGGGCGTCCTCGACGGCGCGCTTGCCGGACTCGATTCCCAGGACCGCGCCGCGTTCGCCCACGCGCTCCGCGACGGAGCCCGCGAAGAGGCCGACGCCGCAGTAGAGGTCGAGGGCGGTCTCGCCCTTGCGGGGCATCAGGCCCTGCATGACCGCGCGCATCAAGGTGTCGGCGGCCTGGGGGTGGACCTGCCAGAAGCCGCCCATGCCGACGCGGTACGTGCGGCCGTCGGCCCGCTCGCGGACGAAGGCGCGGCCGTGCACCTTGTGGACGCCGCCGTCCTTCTCGTGCACGCGCAGCACCGAGACCGGCTTGTCGAGTTCGACGAGCGGGAGGCGGCCGCCGGGGGCCGGGGTGAGGATGACCTGGCGGTCGTTCGAGCCGGTGGCGGCGATCGCCTCGACCGACGCCATCTGGGGCCATTCACGCTTCTCGATGCCGAGTTCGGAGACGCCCTGCGCCGCGATCATGCAGTGGTCGATCGGCTGGACCTCGTGCGAGCGGTGCTTGCGGAGGCCGACGACGCCCTCGGCGTCGACCGCGTACTGCACCCGGGTGCGCCACTGCGGGACCTGGCCGGCCGGGAGCTTGTCGCCCTCGGCGGGCATCACCGTGCCGTCCCAGCCCGCCTCCTCGGGGGTGAGGCCCGCCAGGCGCAGGAGCTGTTCGGCGATCACATCGCCCTTGAGCCGTCGCTGGGCGCCCGGCTTGGCGTGCTGCCAGTCGCAGCCGCCGCACTTGCCGGGGCCGGAGAACGGGCAGGGGGCCTCGACCCGGTCCTTGGAGGGTTCGAGGACCGTCACCGCGTCGGCGCGCAGGAAACGGGCGCCCTCTTCGCCGTCCGTGACCCGGGCGACGACCTTCTCGCCGGGGAGGGTGTGCCGGACGAAGAGGACCTGGCCCTCCGACGTACGGGCGATGCAGTGGCCGCCGTGCGCGACGGGCCCGACCTCGACCTCGTACTCCGTACCGACGAGGGAGGCCTTCGGGGCCGCAGGCGCGTCGGGGGACGCGGACGCGCCGGGGGTCGCGGACGGGTCGGGGGCCGCAGACGGCTCGGGGGATGCGGACGCGCCGGGGGTCGCGGGCCGGTCGGATGCCTCGGGTGCCTCGGCGCCCTTCGATGCCTGGGATTCGGACTGCATGGTGGGGTGACTCCAGGGGATCAAAGGGGGCGGAAGGCGTACGGCCGGACAACAGCCCACCAGTCTACGTGGGTGTCGCCCGGCCGCTCGACCAAGGCAAACCTCAGTCAGTCCGCGAAGATGCGCGCGGGCCCGCGCGGACCGGCGCTGAATCCCGGTCGGCGCTTCGCCAGCGCCTCGCCGGCGCCCCGTCAGTGCTTCGACGTCTCCTTGGGGCGCCGGTCCACGGGGCCCCTGCGGACCGCCCCCGGCGCGCTCCAGTTCTGCCGCCGCTTCGCGCGCTTCTTCGCCGCCTCGGAGGATTCCAGCTGGTACGGGACGGAGGTCACCATCACACCCGGCGTGAAGAGGAGCCGGCCCTTGAGGCGCAGGGCGGACTGGTTGTGCAGCAGGTGTTCGTACCAGTGGCCGACCACGTACTCCGGGATGTACACGGAGACCACGTCGCGCGGGCTCTCGCGGCGCAGTCCCTTCACGTACTCGATGATCGGGCGGGTGATCTCCCGGTACGGGGAGTCGAGGATTTTCAGGGGGACGTTGATGCCCCGGCGCTCCCACTCGTCGCGCAGTGCCTTCGTCTCCGCCGGGTCGACGCTGATGGAGAGGGCCTCCATCCGGTCCGAGCGCATCAGCTTGGCGTACGCGAGCGCGCGCAGCGTGGGCTTGTGCACCTTGGAGACCAGGACGATGGAGTGGACGCGCGAGGGGCGCAGGCTGTCGTCGGAGGGGCCTTCGGCCGCCGCGATCTCCTCGGCCACCCGGTCGTAGTGCTTACGGATGGCGGTCATCGTGCCGTAGAAGATCACCATGCCGAGCAGGGCGACCCACGCGCCGTGGGTGAACTTGGTGGCCAGGACGACCACCAGGACCAGCCCCGTGAAGAAGGCCCCGAACGCGTTGATCGCGCGCGAGCGGATCATGTGGCGGCGCGCGGCCTGGTCCTTGGTGGTCCTGAGGTTCCGGTTCCAGTGCCGGACCATGCCGATCTGGCTGAGGGTGAAGGAGACGAAGACCCCGACGATGTACAGCTGGATGAGCTTGGTGGAGTCGGCGCCGTAGAGGACGACCAGGAGCACGGCGGCGCCCGCGAGCAGCACGATGCCGTTGGAGAAGGCGAGCCGGTCGCCGCGGGTGTGCAGCTGGCGGGGCAGGTAGCGGTCCTGGGCGAGGATCGAGCCGAGCAGCGGGAACCCGTTGTACGCCGTGTTGGCCGCCAGGAAGAGGACCAGCGCGGTGGCGGCGGCGAGCAGCACGAAGAAGAAGGTGCCTTCGCCGAAGACCGCGGCGGCGACCTGCGAGATCACCGGGTTCTGCACGTACCCGTCCCCGACCGGCACGCCGTCGCGGATCAGGTCCACGGCCGGCTTCTCGGCCATCTTGACGCCGGTGTTCATGGCCAGCGCGATGATGCCGCAGAACATGATGACGGCCAGGGTGCCCATCAGCGTGAGGGTCGTCGCCGCGTTCTTCGACTTCGGCTTGCGGAAGGCGGGGACGCCGTTGGAGATGGCCTCCACGCCGGTGAGGGCGGCGCAGCCGGAGGAGAAGGCGCGCAGCAGGAGGAAGACGAGTGCGAAGCCGGCCAGGCCCGGATGTTCGGGCTTGATCTGCAGGTTCGCGGTGGGGGCGCTCATGTCGTCGCCGGTCAGCGCCCGGAAGGCGCCCCAGGCGAGCATGATGAAGACGCCGCAGACGAAGACGTACGTGGGGATCGCGAAGAGCTTTCCCGACTCCTTCATGCCGCGCAGGTTGAGCAGCGTCAGGAGGACGATGACGGCGACCGCGCACAGCACCTTGTGCTCGACGACGAACGGAACGGCCGAGCCCAGGTTCTCGATGCCCGAGGAGATCGACACGGCGACGGTCAGGACGTAGTCGACCAGCAGTGCGCTGGCGACGGTCAGTCCGGCCTTCGGGCCGAGGTTGGTGTTGGCGACCTCGTAGTCGCCGCCGCCGCTCGGGTACGCGTGCACGTTCTGCCGGTAGGAGGCGACCACCGTGAACATCAGGACGACGACAGCGACCGCGATCCACGGACTGAAGTGGTACGCCGAGACACCCGCGATGGAGAGCACGAGCAGGACTTCCCCGGGCGCGTACGCCACGGAGGAGAGCGGGTCGGAGGCGAAGACGGGAAGTGCGATGCGCTTGGGGAGGAGCGTTTCTCCCAGCTTGTCGCTGCGCAGGGCCCGGCCGATCAGGATCCGTTTGGGCACGTCGGTCAGTTTGGACACGTCGAGGATCGTAAGGGGTCGAACGGGCGTGGCCCGCACACCACCCCCGGTCGCCGGAATGTTCCGTCCGCGGCGGGCCCGGCGCGGCGCCGACCATGGAGGAAGGCGCTGACCGGGGGTCCCCGGGGTCACCGCGCGTGTGTAGCTTTGTCGGCGGTCTGCGACTCTAGTGAGTCCGACAAAAAGTCAACGAAAACTCTTGATGGACTCTTAACGGGCGGAAGGACGGACGTGCACGTCGTCATCATGGGCTGCGGGCGAGTGGGAGCCGCTCTCGCGCAGACTCTGGAGCAGCAGGGGCACACGGTCGCGGTGATCGACCAGGACCCCACGGCCTTCCGCCGTCTGGGTTCCGGGTTCGGTGGCCGCAGGGTCTCCGGGGTCGGGTTCGACCAGGACACCCTCCGCGAGGCGGGGATCGAGGACGCCGGTGCGTTCGCCGCCGTCAGCAGCGGCGACAACTCGAACATCATCGCGGCCCGGGTGGCCCGCGAGATGTTCGGCATCGAGAACGTCGCGGCACGCATCTACGACCCGCGCCGGGCGGAGGTCTACCAGCGTCTCGGCATCCCGACGGTCGCCACGGTCCGCTGGACCGCCGACCAGATGCTGCGCCGGCTGCTGCCTTCGGGCGCGGAGCCGCTGTGGCGGGACCCGAGCGGTGGTGTGCAGCTCGCGGAGGTGCACATCTCGCCGTCCTGGATCGGGCACAAGATCAGTAGGTTGCAGGAGGAGACGGGCGTGCGCGTCGCATTCCTCACCCGGCTGGGCGAAGCGATACTGCCGACCTCCCAGACGGTGCTGCAGGAGGGCGACCTCGTCCACGTGATGATGCACACGCACGAGATCG
This sequence comes from Streptomyces sp. NPDC091272, assembly GCF_044757485.1. Lineage (NCBI taxonomy): Bacteria > Bacillati > Actinomycetota > Actinomycetes > Kitasatosporales > Streptomycetaceae > Streptomyces > Streptomyces sp. NPDC091272. The sequence continues at coordinate 149,091 of NZ_JBIVVC010000001.1, read as the reverse complement.
CGAAGGTCGAGGCGGCCTGTTCGCTGGGCCCCGAGGAAGGTCACTGATGAGGGTCGCGATTGCCGGAGCGGGCGCGGTGGGGCGTTCCATCGCCGGTGAGCTCCTGGAGAACGGGCACGAGGTGCTGCTCGTCGACAAGGCGCCCACCGCCATCTCGGTGGAGCGGGTGCCGATGGCGGAGTGGCTGCTGGCGGACGCGTGCGAGATCACCTCGCTGGACGAGGCGGCGTTGCAGCGCTGCAACGTCGTGATCGCGGCGACCGGTGACGACAAGGTCAACCTGGTGGTCTCGCTGCTCGCCAAGACCGAGTACGGGGTGCCGCGGGTGGTGGCCCGGGTGAACAACCCCAAGAACGAGTGGCTGTTCAACGAGTCCTGGGGCGTCGACGTCGCCGTTTCCACGCCGCGGCTGATGTCGGCGCTGGTCGAGGAGGCGGTGAGCGTCGGCGATCTCGTACGGCTGATGCGCTTCAGCCACGGCGACGCCAACCTGGTGGAGCTGACGCTGCCGCCCGAGTCGGCGCTGTCGGGCACGCAGATCAGCGAGGTGGAATGGCCGGTGGACACCTCGCTGGTGACGATCATCCGCGGTACGCGGGTCCTGACGCCGACTCCGGAGGAGACCCTGGAGCCGGGCGACGAGCTGCTGTTCGTGGCCGCGCAGGCACGCGAGGAGCAACTGGAGGACCTGCTCTCGGTCCGGCGCGAGGACTCGGCCGAGGACTGAGCGGCGGTTCCGGCAGGCACGCTGTGACGAGCGCTGCTACGGGGAGGGGCCCGCACCGTGCGAGACGGTGCGGGCCCTTCCCCGTACGGCAGGCGACCACGGATGCCGGGTGGGGCGGGCGACCTCAGGTGCCCGGTATGACGGGCGACCACAGGTGCCCGGTACGGCAAGCAACCTCAGGTGCCCGGGACGGCACGTGACCGCAGGTGCCGCGTGCCGCGGGCGTCAGGTGCGAATGCGCCGGATCAGAGCTCGCGGTGCTGTGTGGCAGCCGCCTTGCGCTCCTTCTCGGCCTTCTCCTCGGCCTCCATCTCCGCGAACACGTCGATGGGGGCGGGCGCCTTCGCCAGGAAGACCCAGGTCAGCCAGACGGCCAGCAGGAACGGCGGGATCTTCAGCGCGACGACCACCCAGCCGAACTTGGTGGTGTCGGCCCACCAGTACAGCGGGAAGAGGATCGCGCACTTGGTGAGCAGGATCAGGCCCCAGGCGTAACTCGCCTTGGTGTACGCCTTCTTGCGCCCGGGGTTACGGGTCCGCCAGGAGAGGTTCTCCTTGAAGACCGGGCCCAGGATCAGACCGATCAGCGGCACTCCCGCGACCGCGGTCACCAGGTAGGCGAGCGAGAGACCCAGCGTGTACAGCATGCCGGGCAGCATGAAGTCCTTGGCGTTGCCCGTCATCATCGCGAAGACCACACCGAAGGCGACGCCGAAGACGCCGCTGAAGGCGTGCTTCATGGAGTCCTTGCGGAGCAGCCGGGCCACGACCATCAGGAGCGAGACGCCGAGGGCCGCGATGGCCGAGATGTGCAGGTCCTTGTTGATCGTGAAGATGGTCACGAACAGCAGGCCGGGCAGCACCGTCTCGACCATGCCGCGCACGCCGCCGAACGCCTCGAAGAGCGCGGCCTCGGTGGCGGCCTTCGCGGCGGGGTCCTGCGGGGGCGCGTTCTGCGGGACGACGTACGGTCGCGCGGGGTCGGGCGCCCCGGGGACGCCGGACTCGGTCCCGGCCTCCGCGCCGCCGCGGTGTGCGGGGTCGTCGTCCTGGTGGGGGGCGGTGGTCGGCTTGTCGAATGACGTCACCGGCTACTCCTGTCCGAGCGGTCGGAGTTCGTATTTGGGGTTGAAGAGCACCCGGCGGCCGTGGCTCATGGAGATCCGGCCGGAGGCGATGAGCTTGCGGCCCGGTTCTATGCCGGCGATGGAGCGGCGGCCCAGCCAGACGACGTCCAGGGGGGCCGTGCCGTCGAACAGCTCTGCCTCCAGGGCCGGCACTCCCGCGCGCGGGCGCAGGGTGACCGTGCGCAACGTACCAGTCACCTTGACGATCTGTCGGTCGTCGCAGGCGGATATGGGGGTGCAGCCGGCGGAGTGGGTGTCCGCCTGGAGTTCCGTGCAGTGCAGGTCCTCCTGCGAGGTGGACAGGCGGTCGAGCATTCGGCGGAACCGCCCGGTCGGCTTCTCGGGACGAGGTACGGCACTCATACCGGAAGCGTACCGGGGTACGGACGTCCGGGGTCACCCGCCGTAGTCACGATCATCACTCGAAGCGGTGACGGACGCCGCCGTCCCGGCCTTGATCCCGGCCGTGAGCCCGGTCCCAGTCCTGGTCCGGCCGCGAGCCCGGCCGGGATCCGGGCCCCGGCCCCGCCGCGCCCCGGTCGCTCAGCGTTCGAACCGGTAGCCCATTCCCGGCTCGGTGATGAAGTGCCGCGGGTGGGCCGGGTCGGCCTCCAGTTTGCGGCGGAGCTGGGCCATGTAGACCCGGAGGTAGTTGGTCTCGGTGCCGTAGGAGGGGCCCCAGACCTCCTGGAGCAGCTGTTTCTGGCTGACCAGGCGGCCGGTGTTGCGTACGAGCACCTCCAGGAGGTGCCATTCGGTGGGGGTGAGGCGCACGTCGCGGCCCTCCCTGCGCACCTTCTTCGCGGCGAGGTCGACGTCGAAGCCGGCCGTCTCTATGAGTACGTCGCCCTCCTCGGCCGTGCCGACCGGCTCGGCCCTGCGGACGGCGGCGCGCAGCCGGGCGAGGAGTTCGTCCATGCCGAAGGGCTTGGTGACGTAGTCGTCGGCGCCGGCGTCGAGCGCCTCGACCTTCTCGTCGGACGTGTGCCGGGCGGAGAGCACCAGGATCGGTACCCGGGTCCAGCCGCGCAGCCCCTTGATGACGTCCACGCCGTCCATGTCGGGCAGGCCCAGGTCGAGGACCACCACGTCGGGGTGCCGGGCCGCGGCGAGCTGGAGGGCGGTGGCGCCGTCGGGGGCCGCGTCCACCTCGTACTTGCGCGCCTTCAGGTTGATCACGAGGGCACGCACGATCTGCGGTTCGTCGTCGACCACGAGCACCCGGGTCATGGGGGCCTTCCTCACTGCTGTCGTATGGGTCGGGGCGGTACGGGCCGGGGTCATGAGACGGCCTGGGCCTGGGAGAAGTCGGGGGCGACGACCGTCTGGCCGGGCGCCACCTTGAGGGTGAGGACCATCGTCATCCCGCCGCCGGGGGTGTCCTCGGCGCTGAGCGTGCCGCCCATCGCCTCGACGAAGCCCCTGGCCACCGCGAGGCCGAGGCCGACCCCGGCGCCGCGCGGGGCGTCCCCGTACCGCTGGAAGGGCTCGAAGATGCGTTCCTTGTTGTCGTCGGGGACGCCGGGGCCGCGGTCGGTGACGCGTACCTCCACCCGGTCGCCGAGCGCACTCGCGGCGACCGCGACGGGAACGCCCGGCGGGCTGTACTTGACGGCGTTCTCGACGAGGTTGGCGGCGGCCCGCTCCAGCAGCCCCCGGTCGACGGCGACCATCGGCAGGGTCTCCGGAATGTCCAGTTCCACGCTGTCGTCCGGCACGCCGACCAGTGCCATCGGGATGACCTCGTCGAGATCGGTCTCGCGGATGAGCGGGGTGACGGTGCCGGTCTGCAGGCGGGACATGTCCAGGAGGTTGCCCACCAGGTGGTCGAGGCGGTCGGCGCCCTCCTCGATACCGGCGAGCAGTTCCGCCTCGTCCGCCTCGGACCAGGAGACGTCGTCACTCCGCAATGAGGTGACCGCGGCCTTGATGGAGGCCAGAGGGGTACGGAGGTCATGGCTGACGGCGGCGAGCAGCGCGGTGCGTATCCGGTTGCCCTCGGCCAGCCGGCGCGCCTCCTCCGCCTCGCCGACCAGGCGCTGGCGGTCGAGCACGACGGCCGCCTGGGCGGCGAACGCGGCGAGCACCCTGCGGTCCTCGGCGGGCAGCACCCGGCCGGACAGGGCGAGTGCCATGTGGTCGCCGACGGGCATGTCCACGTCCGCGTCCTCCGGGCGCTCGGTCGGCCTGGGGCCGACGCTGCCGGCGCAGGTCCACGGGTCGACGTCGCTCCGGCGCTCCAGCAGGGCCACGGACTCCATGGCGAAGGTCTCCCTGACCCGTTCCAGGAGCGCGTCGAGCGTGGTCTCGCCGCGCAGCACGCTGCCCGCGAGGAAGGACAGGATCTCGGACTCGGCGCGCAGCCTGGCCGCCTGGTGGGTGCGGCGGGCCGCCAGGTCCACGACGGAGGCGACGGAGACGCCGACCGCGAAGAAGATCGCGATGGCGACGATGTTCTTGGGGTCGTCAACGGTGAGGGTGCGGGTGGGCGGGGTGAAGAAGTAGTTGAGGAGCAAGGAGCCCGCTGCCGCCGCGGCGAGGGCGGGCAGCAGGCCGCCGAGGAGGGCGGCGACGACGGTCAGGAAGAGGTAGAGCAGGACGTCGTTGGCGAGGCCGGGGGCATTGCTGATGCTGTTGAGCAGCAGGGTCATCAGGACCGGCCCCACGACACCGACCAGCCAGCCGGCCGTGATGCGGGAGGTGCCGAGCCTGGCCCCTCTGGCCACGGGAAGGCCGCGGCCCTTGGCGACCTCGTCGTGGGTGACGATGTGGACGTCCAGGTCGGGCCCTGAGTCACGGGCCACGGTCTGTCCGACACCGGGCCCGAAGACGTACTGCCAGGTCTTGCGCCGGCTGGAGCCGAGCACGATCTGGGTGGCGTTGACCCCGCGCGCGAACTCCAGCAGGGAGCTGGGCACGTCGTCACCGATGACGTGGTGGAAGGTGCCGCCGAGGTCCTCGACGAGGGTGCGCTGGACGGCCAGTTCCTTGGGCGAGGCCGCGGTGAGGCCGTCGCTGCGGGCGACGTACACGGCGAGGATCTCGCTGCCGGAGCCCTTGGCCGCCATCCGGGAGGCCCGGCGGATGAGGGTGCGTCCCTCGGGGCCGCCGGTGAGGCCGACGGCTATGCGCTCGCGCGCCTGCCAGGTGGAGCGGATGTTGTGCTCGCCCCGGTACTGCTGGAGGTACTCGTCGACCCGGTCGGCCACCCACAGGAGCGCCAGCTCGCGCAGGGCGGTGAGGTTGCCGGGGCGGAAGTAGTTCGAGAGCGAGGCGTCGATCTTGTCGTGCCGGTAGATGTTGCCGTGCGCCATGCGCCGGCGCAGCGCCTGTGGCGACATGTCGACCAGTTCGAGCTGGTCCGCGCGGCGGACCACCTCGTCGGGGACCGTCTCGCGCTGACGTACCCCGGTTATCGACTCGACGACGTCGCCGAGCGACTCCAGGTGCTGGATGTTGACCGTCGATATGACGTCGATGCCGGCCTGGAGCAGCGCCTCGACGTCCTGCCAGCGCTTGGCGTGCCGGGAGCCGGGGACGTTGGTGTGCGGGAGCTCGTCGACGAGGGCGACGGCCGGATCGCGCTCCAGGACCGCTTCGACGTCCATCTCGGTGAAGGTGGTACCGCGGTACTCGATCTCGCGCCGGGGCACCTCTTCGAGGCCGTGCAGCATCACCTCGGTACGCGGCCGGCCGTGGTGCTCGACGAAGGCCACCACGCAGTCGGTGCCGCGCTCCACCCGGCGGTGGGCCTCGGAGAGCATCGCGTAGGTCTTGCCGACGCCCGGTGCCGCACCGAGATAGATCCTGAGCTTTCCGCGTGCCCCTCGTCCCATGGCCCCATTGTCTTTCGAAAGCAGCTGGCTGCGCTGCTGTCGACCATAAGGCCAGCGAAGCGGACCTTTGGGACAGTGCGCAGGCGGGAGGGGCGCCTTGACGGGATTCTGATGCGGCGGAAGGGGCCGGGTGGCCCAGGGATCCAGGCCGCCGGCCCAAGGGTCCGGGCGGCCGAGGGACCCGGGCGGCTCACGGGTCCGGGTGACCGAAGGATCTGGGCGGCCCACGGGCCCGGGCGGCCGAAGGACCCGGGCGACCCACGGGCCCGGGCGGCCGAAGGACCCGGGCAGTCTGCCCAGGGGTCCGGGCGGCTCGACCCCGGAGCGCCCTCGTGCCACTCGTGCCGCTCGTGCCGCTCGTGCCGCTCGTGCCGGGCCACCCTCCCCTCCCCCGGAGCCCCTCCCGCGGAGCCGGAAAAGGCCGGTGGCCCGCACCCCGTGGGGGGATGCGGGCCACCGGCCCGAGCCTGCGTACTGCTCGGCGCACCTCGTCAGCGCACCTCGGTGATCTCCGGCCCGCGCTGCAGCTGCCCCATGCCGCCGGAGAAGCGGGACTCGGCCTGCTCCTCCTGCTGGACGCCCTCGGCGACCATCTGCGCGTCGTCCGGCAGCTTCAGGACGATCGGGTCGCGCGGCGCCATCGGCCCGTCGCCCCGTACCACCACGGTGTCCAGGAAGATCTGCTCCAGGACGCCCGCGGCCTCCGGCTGCACCGCGCCCTGTCCGGAGATCACTCCGCGCAGGAACCAGCGGGGCCCGTCGATGCCGACGAAGCGCACCAGCTGGACGCCGCTGTTGCCGTCCGGCAGCTGTACGGGGACCTGGGCGCGCAGCTCCCAGCCCAGCGGGCCCTCGACCTCGTCGATGACGCCACCCTGCTGGGTGATGCCGGAGGCGATCTCCTCGCGGACCTCGCCCCAGATGCCTTCCTTCTTCGGCGCGGCGAAGGCCTGCAACTGCACGGCGCTGTCCCGCAGCACCACCGTCGCGGCCACGATCGCGTCTCCCGCGACCTCCACCCGCAGCTCCATGCCTTCGACGCCGGGCACGAAGATGCCGCCCAGGTCCACCCGGCCCTCGCCGGGCTCGGAGACCTCGGAGATGTCCCAGGGGCCGTCCGGACGGGGCGCCGGCGGCAGGTTGGACCTGCGCGCCTCGCCGTCCGTGCCGGCTGTGTCCTCGGTGGACTCGACCCCGTCGGCGACCTGCTCGGTCACGCCCGCCTCGTCCTCGGCGGATTCGCTCTTCTTGCGACGTCCGAACACGTCACTGTCCTTCCCGGTCGATAACGACCGAAGCGTATGAGTTCCCACCCGATGAGTCGTCCGTGGCGCCGTCCACCGTGCCGCCCACCGGTCCGCCGGCAGCGGGCCCACCCACCGCGGCGTGGCCGCCGGTCGACCCGAAGCCCCCCGCGGCCCGTGCGGAGCCCGGAAGTTCCGCGACCTCGTGGAAGCGCACCTTCTCGACCTGCTGGACGACCAGTTGGGCGATCCGGTCGAAACGCTCGAACCGAACGCTCTCGCGCGGGTCCAGATTGACCACGATCACCTTGATCTCCCCACGGTACCCGGCATCCACCGTCCCCGGGGCATTCACGAGGGCCAGACCGCAGCGGGCCGCGAGGCCCGAACGCGGGTGCACGAACGCCGCGTACCCGTCGGGCAGCGCGATCGAGACACCGGTCGGCAGCACCGTCCGCTCGCCCGGTGCGAGTACGCACGCCTGCGTGGTGACGAGGTCGGCCCCGGCGTCACCGGGGTGCCCGTACGACGGCAGCGGTACGTCGGGGTCGACCCGGCGGATGAGTACGTCCACGGGGTTACGGCTCATGGGTTCACCTCGAAGGCGCGGGCGCGCCTGGCCTGGTCGGGGTCGGCCATGGCTGCCTGGATCTCCTCCGGACGGCCGTTGTCGATGAAGTGGTCGACCTTGACTTCGATGAAGAGGGCGTCCGCCCGGACCGCGACGGGCCCCTCAGGGCCGCCGATCCTGCCGGTCGCCGTGGAGTAGATCTTGCGCCCGTGCACGGCGGTGACCTCGGCGTCCAGGTGCAGCGCGGTGCCGACGGGCACGGGGCGTACGAAGTCGGTCTCCAGCCGTCCCGTCACCGCGATCACCCGCAGCAGCCACTGCAGCGAGCCCAGCGTCTCGTCCAGCGCGGTCGCCAGCACACCGCCGTGGGCGAGGCCGGGGGCGCCCTGGTGGGCGGGTTTGACGGTGAACTCGGCCGAGACCCGCACGCCGGGCCCCTCCCCTGCCCGCGCCTGGAGGTGCAGCCCGTGCGGCTGGGCGTCACCGCACCCGAAACAGTGCTCGTAGTGCGCGCCGAGGAGCTCTCCCGGGGCCGGGGCGTCGGGGTGCCGGACCGGGGCTATGGCGTCGGCCGGGGGCATCAGGGCCGCGGAGCCGGCCGGACGTCCGCCGGTCGCCTCCCGGGGGTTCTCAGTACTCACAGCCGCAGACCTTACTTCGGTTTGCCGCACGCGAGTCATCCGGACCGCCCCTGCGCCCGCCCGTCCGGCCGGGGGTTCGGAGATCGTCCGCCGGGAAGGCACCGCCCCGCGTAGGGGCGCGCGCCTCGCGCCGTGCCAAGCTAAGCGTCATGCAGTCCTACGAAGAACGCCTGACCGCGCCCCGCTCCTGGTGGTTCATCACCGTGCTGGTGGGCATCGCGTGCGGGCTGATGCTGCTGCCGCTCGGCCCTCTGCCGATGCTCGGCGGAGTGATCGGCGGGATCGTCCTCACGGGCGCGCTGGTCAGCAGTTACGGCTCGGTGCGGATCAGGGTGGTGGCCGGTTCGCTGGTCGCGGGCGACGCGAGGATCCCGGTCTCCGCCCTGGGTGCGGCCGAGGTGCTGGACGCCGAGGAGACGCGCGCCTGGCGCACCCACAAGGCCGATCTGCGCGCCTTCATGCTGTTGCGCAGCTACATCCCCACGGCGGTACGAATCCCGGTGACCGACCCGGCGGACCCCACCCCGTACGCCTACCTCTCCACCCGCCACCCCCAGGCCCTGGCGGACGTGCTGGCCTCGGCGCGAGCGGAAAGCACCCGGTAGGGGCCCTCCTCGCCGAACCCGCCCGCGGGGGCGCGTACTTCCGGCCGCTCGCAGAACCCGCCCGCGGAGGCGCGTACATCCGGCCGCGGCGGAGCTACCCCTCCAGCTCCTTGAGCTCCCGCGCGTGGTCCAGCGGCGGCAGCTTGAGCGCGTCCCACGGGACCTGCTTCTTGCGCAGGTCGCCGCGGATACGGTCGGCCAGCTTCCGCGTGTCCCGCCGGTTCATCACCGCGCCGACCGCGGCCCCGACCATGAACGGCATCAGGTTCGGCAGGTTGCGCACCATGCGCTTCATGATCTGCTGGCGCAGCTCGCGCTTCATCTGCCCGCCGAGCGCGGCGTTGAGCGTGGTGGGTTTGGTGACGTCGATGCCGCGTTCCTCGGCCCAGGAGCCGAGGTAGGCGAAGGTCCGCTGCTTGAGGTTGCCCGGCGGTCGCTGCCCGTAGACCTCGTGCAGTTCGGCGATGAGCTTGAGTTCGATCGCGGCGACGCCGGTGATCTCGGTGGCCAGCTCGGCAGGCATGGCCATCGGCACGGGCAGCATCGCGGCGGCCCCGATGCCGGCGCCCACGGTGGACGTGCCGTTGGAGGCGCCCGCCACGAGCTTGTCGGCGATCTCCTCGGGGCCGAGCCCGGGGAAGTGCTTGCGCAGGGTCGCGAGGTCCCGCACGGGTACCCGTGGGGCGCTCTCGACGATCCGGTCGGTGAGGTGGCCGAGAGCCGCTTTCGCGCCCTCTCCGCCCTTGCGTGCGCCCTGCTTCATGGCGGGCACACTCTGCTTGATGGCGGGTATGCCCTGCCTGAGGGCCGCCAGACGCCGGGCCCCGGTCACGGGCCCCTTCGTGTCGTCGAGCGGGACCGGCAGGCCCTGCTCGCCGTCATGTGCGCCGGCGGCGTCACTCAACTCGCCGTCCTCCCGCTGGGAGGTCTCCCCGTCGCGCGGGGTTTCCCGGTGGGAGGACTGCACGAGGGCGGTGGACTCGGCGGACGTCTTGTCGACGTCCGTCGGGCCGGTGCCGCCCGGTTGTGCCTCCGACGCCTTCTTGCGCCGGAAAGGCCGCTTCCTGAACGGTGTCGCGCCAGTCACGGCCGACCCCGTCCTAGTCGCAGTCGCGGCAGATCGGCTGGCCGTTCTTCTCACGGGCCAGCTGACTGCGGTGGTGGACCAGGAAGCAGCTCATGCAGGTGAACTCGTCGGCCTGCCGGGGCAGCACACGGACGGACAGTTCCTCGTTGGAAAGGTCCGCGCCGGGCAGCTCCAGGCCTTCAGCCTGCTCGAACTCGTCGACGTCGACGGTCGTGTTCGACTTGTCGTTCCGCCGCGCCTTGAGTTCTTCGATGCTGTCCTCGTTGAGGTCGTCATCGGTCTTACGTGGGGTGTCGTAATCCGTTGCCATGTCGCTCTCCCCCTCTGGGTGGTTGCGGTGTCTCCAGCGCAGTAACGCGTGAGAGGCCGGACTTGTGCCCGACCTGAGGCGGAGATTTTGCCTCACATCAAGGTCTGTTACTCAATCGACACCTGAGACGCACTCCTCGGAGTGACCGTCCTGGATGGCGATCGGGACCGTACACGGTCCGGATGCCGCACTCCCTGTGCGCCACCCCGTGTACTTCCCGTGATCGCACCCCCTGGAAACCCGGACTTTTCCCGGGTTTGCGGCGGGTTGGTGATCACGGAGAGTAGGTGGCAGGAAAGTGCGACCTGTGATCGATCACACACGGAACGCCCGGGTTTCCGTCCCGAAAATTCCGCTTAAAGCGAACACTTTGGCGGCTTCGCCAAGCGCGTCGGCCGGGTGTCACACCGGCAGCGTGACGCGCATGACCAGCCCGCCGCCCTCGCGGGGCTCCGCGATGATACGGCCTCCGTGGGCCCTCGCGACGCTGCGCGCGATGGACAGCCCCAGGCCTACGCCCTTGTCACTGCCCGTGCGCTCCGTGCGCAGCCTCCTGAACGGCTCGAAGAGGTTGTCGATCTCGTACGCGGGAACCACTGGACCCGTGTTCGACACCACCAGCACCGCGTGGCCGTCCTCGACCCCCGTGGTCACCTCGACCCATCCAGTGTCGGTCACGTTGTACCGCACCGCGTTCTGAACCAGGTTGAGCGCGATCCGCTCCAGCAGTACCCCGTTGCCCTGGACGACGGCCGGCTCCTGCTCCCCGCGCAGCTCCACCCCCTTGTCCTGGGCCTCGCCGCGGGTCTGGTCGAGGGCGCGGGTGGCGACCTCGGCCATGTCCACGGGCTTGCGCTCGACGATCTGGTTGTCGCTGCGGGCGAGCAGCAGCAGCCCCTCCACGAGCTGCTCGCTGCGCTCGTTGGTGGCCAGGAGCGTCTTGCCCAGTTGCTGGAGCTCGACCGGCGCCCCCGGGTCCGAGAGGTGGACCTCCAGCAGGGTCCGGTTGATGGCGAGCGGTGTGCGCAGCTCGTGCGAGGCGTTGGCGACGAAGCGCTGCTGGGCGGTGAAGGCCCGCTCCAGCCGGTCCAGCATGTCGTCGAAGGTGTCGGCGAGCTCCTTGAGCTCGTCGTCCGGGCCGTCCATCTCGATCCGCCGGGACAGATCGGTTCCGGCCACCCTGCGCACGGTCCTGGTGATCCGGCCGAGCGGCGACAGGACCCGCCCCGCCATCGCGTAACCGAAGGCGAAGGCGATGACGCTGAGGCCGACCAGGGCCAGCAGGGAGCGGTTGAGGAGATCGTTGAGCGCCTGCTGGCGGGTGTTGCCGAGGCAGGAGCGGAGCACCGCGTTCAGCTCGGCGTTGTCCCGGGCGTCGGCCAGGCCGGGGCAGGCCTCGCTGGAGAGGTGGACCTGCTGGCCCGACACCTGGAAGTCCAGCTGTCCGGTGGCGTCCCGCAGGGCCTGCGCGGTGAGCAGATAGATGATCGACAGCAGCAGGATGCCCGCGATCAGGAACATGCCGCCGTAGAGCAGCGTGAGCCGTATCCGGATCGTGGAGCGGATCCAGGGGAAGGGCTGCTCGGGCTGCCTGGGGTCCCAGGACGGCTTGGGCGGAGCGGCCGGTGGTACCGGTGCGGTCTTCACCGGCGCCTCAGATCCGGTAGCCGGAGCCGGGCACCGTGACGATGACCGGCGGCTCGCCGAGCTTGCGGCGCAGGGTCATCACGGTGACCCGTACGACGTTGGTGAAGGGGTCGGTGTTCTCGTCCCAGGCCTTCTCCAGGAGCTGCTCGGCGGAGACCACCGCGCCCTCGCTGCGCATCAGCACCTCCAGCACCGCGAACTCCTTCGGCGCGAGCTGGATCTCCCGGCCGTCGCGGAAGACCTCGCGCCGGTTGGGGTCGAGCTTGATGCCGGAGCGCTCCAGGACCGGCGGCAACGCGACCGTGGTGCGTCGTCCCAGGGCGCGTACCCGGGCGGTCAGTTCGGTGAAGGCGAAGGGCTTGGGCAGGTAGTCGTCCGCGCCGATCTCCAGGCCCTCCACCCGGTCGCTGACGTCCCCGGACGCGGTGAGCATCAGCACCCGGGTGGGCATCCCCAACTCGACGATCTTGCGGCAGACGTCGTCGCCGTGCACGAGCGGCAGGTCGCGGTCCAGGACCACCACGTCGTAGTCGTTCACCCCGATCCGCTCAAGGGCGGCGGCGCCGTCGTACACGACGTCGACGGCCATGGCCTCCCGGCGCAGTCCGGTGGCCACCGCATCGGCGAGCAGCTGCTCGTCCTCGACGACGAGTACGCGCACGTCGGGTCCTTCCTCTGGGTGCCCGCGAGGGTGTCCTCCGGGCAGGGGGGTGTGGACCCCCATCCTGCCCGTTTCAGCAGTAAACCGGCTGTAAGGCGGCCTGTACGGGCCCCGAGGCCGCACCGCGCCCGCGGTCCCGGGGGCGCGACTTCCATGATTCTTGGGGAAGTTGAGGTTTCCCCGGGGAGCGGCGCGGGGAGGACGACAGAACACCCGCGATCACGCCCCGTATGTGGCGCGCCACGACCCGCTCCGCCCCCCGGTGGAACGCACAGAGGGGAATGCGCCGGCCCCAGAGGGAGTGCCCGTGATCGCACCTACCCTCGGCACACCCCCGTGCCACCGACCGATGACGAGGGGGCGCACATGGACGCTTTCACCACCAGTCTCCTGAACCGCATAAAGGACACCGAGACGGACCTCTCCCGGGCCCGTGAGGCCGGCGACGACTTCCTCGTTGACGTCGAGCAGGAGGAGCTGAACGATCTGCACCGGATCGCCGCCGAGCACGGCGTGGCGATCGACATGGCCGCCTGAGACGGTCCCCCACTGTACGGAGGGCCCCGTTCCGAACTACCCGGAGCGGGGCCCTCCGCCTGTCCCGTACGCGTGCCCGAAGGACTGCCGGCTGGCCCTCCGCCTGTCCCGTACGCGTGCCCGAAGGACTGCCGGCTGGCCCTCCGCCCGTCCCGTACGCCGTTGGGCGGGTCAGTCGTGCCAGGCGCCCAGTCCGTCGAGGAGCTGCTGGAGCGGCTCGAAGACGCCCGGCGGGGCCGCGACCGCCAGGTCCCCCGAGGGGCGTTCGCCCGGCCTGCCGCCGGTCAGCGCGCCCGCCTCGCGGGCGATCAGGTCGCCCGCCGCCATGTCCCAGGGGTTGAGCCCGCGCTCGTAGTAGCCGTCGAGCCTGCCCGCCGCCACGTCGCACAGGTCGATCGCCGCGGAGCCGCCGCGCCGGATGTCGCGGAACCCCGGGATCAGCTGCCCCGCGATCTCGGCCTGCCGCTTCCGCCGCTCGGCGAGGTACCCGAACCCGGTGCCGATCAGCGCCTGGCCGAGCGGCGGCGCCGGACGGACGGCCAGCCGCCGGCCGGTGCCCGACGCGCTGTCGCAGTACGCCCCCGCACCGCGCACCGCGCGGTACGTCTCGCCCCGCAGCGGGGCCTCCACCACGCCGACCAGCGCCTCCCCCTCGTACTCGGCCGCGATGGAGACGGCCCAGGTGGGCAGCCCGTAGAGGTAGTTCACGGTTCCGTCGAGCGGGTCGATCACCCAGCGGACCCCGCTGCTGCCCTCGGTGGCGGAGCCCTCCTCGCCGAGCACGCCGTCGTCGGGCCGGTGCGCCGTCAGGAAGCCGGTGATCAGTTTCTCGGCGGCGATGTCCATCTCGGTGACGACGTCGACGGAGCTGGTCTTGGTGGCGGCCACCGCGAGGTCGTCGGGGCGGCCGTCGCGCAGCAGCTCACCGGCCCGGCGGGCGGCCTCCAGCGCGACGGCGAGCAGTTCGTTGCACAGGGCGTCGGTCACGGCTCTCCCAGAGGTACGGATCAGGTGGTACGGGGCGGGCGCACCCGCGGTGTGTCGGAATCGGGCATCGGGATCGGGCACAGGGACCGGCCGGTGACGCGGTCAGGCGCACGGACCGGTGACGCGGTCAGGCGTACGGACTGTCCGCGCCCGCGGCGGCCGGCTTGGGGGCCCGCGCGGGACAGCAGCCGACCGGGCACAGGTCGTGACTCGGACCGAGCGCGCCCAGGGCGCAGGGTCGCACCACGGCGCCGCGCTCGGTTGCCGCACGTTCCAGCAGCAGCTCGCGCACGGCCGCGGCGAACCGCGGGTCGGCGCCCACGGTGGCGGACCTGGCGACGGGCAGCCCCAGTTCGGCGGCCTTCGCGGTGGCCTCGGTGTCCAGGTCGTACAGGACCTCCATGTGGTCCGAGACGAAGCCGATGGGGACCATCACGACGGCCGGGGCGCCCGCGCCGTGCAGGGCCTCCAGGTGGTCGCAGATGTCGGGTTCCAGCCAGGGGATGTGCGGGGCGCCGGAGCGCGACTGGTAGACGAGCTGCCAGGGGCGGTCCGCGACACCGGTCGCCCCCCGCACCGCGTCGGCGATCAGCCGGGCGACGTCCAGGTGCTGGGCGACGTACGCCCCGCCGTCGCCGTGCGCCTCGACCGGGCCGGAGGTGTCGGCCGCCGTGGTCGGGATGGAGTGCGTGGTGAAGGCGAGGTGGGCGCCCGCGCGCACCTCATCGGGGAGCTCCGCCAGCGACCTCAGGACGCCCTCCACCATCGGGCGTACGAAGCCGGGGTGGTTGAAGTAGTGCCGCAGCTTGTCGACGCGCGGCGGTTCCAGCCCCTCCGCCCTGAGCAGGCCGATCGACTCGGCGAGGTTCTCGCGGTACTGGCGGCAGCCCGAGTACGAGGCGTACGCACTGGTCGCGAGGACGGCGACGCGGCGGTGTCCCGCGCGGGTGATCTCGCGCAGGGTGTCCGTCAGGTACGGGGCCCAGTTGCGGTTGCCCCAGTAGACCGGGAGGCCGGCCGCCCCGCCCAGGCCCTGCTCGGCGAAGTCCTTGCGGAGGGCGTCGAGCAGCGTGCGGTTCTGTTCGTTGATCGGGCTGATTCCGTCGAACAGGAAGTAGTGCCGGCCCACCTCCTTGAGGCGCTCCTCGGGGATGCCCCGGCCGCGGGTCACGTTCTGCAGGAACGGGACCACTTCGTCGGGGCCCTCCGGGCCGCCGAAGGAGAGCAGCAGCAGGGCGTCGTAGGGGGCCGGGTCGGGCGCTGCGGCGAGCGCCGGGTCGAGGACCGCTTCGGGCTGATCAGGCATACCTCGATCCTGCCACCCGCCTCCGACAGACCCGCACCCGACACAGATCACGCTGTCGCGGGGGCCCGTTCGAAACGTAGTCTGTAACGAAATCTGTACGACCCATGTACTTGTGTGACCGGCGCGCCCGCTCCCGCGCGCCTGATCGGAACCACAGTTGCCCAGTCCCTACCGTGCCATCTTCGCCGCCCCCGGCTCCAAGCAGTTCTCGGCGGCCGGCCTGCTCGGCCGGATGCCCCTGTCCATGATGGGCATCGGCATCGTCACCATGATCTCCCAGCTCACCGGCCGCTACGGGCTGGCGGGCGCGCTCTCCGCGACCCTCGCGATGGCCGCCGCCGTGTGCGGCCCGCAGATCTCCCGGCTGGTCGACCGGCACGGTCAGCGCAGGGTCCTGCGGCCCGCGACGCTCGTCGCCTCGGTCGCCGTCGCGGGACTGCTGATCTGCGCACAGCAGTCCGCCCCCGACTGGGCGCTGTTCGTGTTCGCCGCCGGTGCGGGCACGGTGCCCAGCGTCGGTTCGATGGTCCGGGCCCGGTGGGCGGAGATCTACCGGAACTCCCCGCGCGCGCTGCACACGGCGTACTCCTGGGAATCCATCGCGGACGAGATCTGCTTCATCTTCGGCCCGATCGCCTCGATCGGACTGTGCACCGCCTGGTTCCCGGAGGCGGGTCCGCTGGCCGCCGGTCTCCTGCTGGTGGCCGGTGTCTTCTGGTTGACCGCGCAGCGTGCCACGGAGCCCGCGGCGCACCCGCGTCCGCGCGGGAGGGCGGGCGGCGGATCCGCGCTGAGGTCGCCGGGCCTCCAGGTGCTGGTGGCCACCTTCGTCGCGACGGGCGCGATCTTCGGTTCGGTCGACGTGGTCACCGTGGCGTTCGCCGAGGAGCAGGGCCACAAGGCCGCGGCGAGCCTGGTGCTGGCCGCGTACGCGCTCGGATCGTGTCTGGCGGGCGCGGTGTTCGGGCTGCTGCACCTCAAGGGGGCGCCCACGAAGCGGTGGCTGCTGGGCGTGTGTGCGATGGCCGTGAGTATGATCCCCCTCCAACTGGCCGGGAATCTGCCGTTCCTGGCCGTGGCGCTCTTTGTCGCGGGCCTCTCCGTCGCACCGACGATGGTGACCACGATGGCCCTCGTCGAACAGCACGTACCCCGCACCGCCCTGACCGAGGGCATGACCTGGACCAGTACCGGTCTCGCCGTCGGCGTCTCGCTCGGCTCGTCCGCCGCAGGGTGGGCCGTCGACGGGACGGGGGCGGACGCGGCGTACGTGGTGCCCGTCGTGTCGGGAGCTCTCGCGGCCGCGGTGGCGTTCCTGGGGTACCGCCGGCTGGGCAGGCCGGCACCGAATCGGGGAGGGCTCGGCGTCGATGAGCGACACCACACGGACGGACAGCGCATGGCGTAACTGGGCGGGCAACGTCACCGCCCGCCCCGCGCGGGCGGTGACGCCCTCCTCGGTCGAGGAGCTGGCCGAGACGGTCCGCGCGGCGGCCGCGGACGGTCTGCGGGTCAAGGCGGTCGGCACCGGCCACTCCTTCACCGCCGTCGCCGCCACCGACGGGGTGCACGTGCGCCCCGACCTCCTCACCGGCATCCGGCACATCGACCGCGAGGCCGGCACGGTCACCGTGGAGGCGGGCACCCCGCTCAAGCGCCTCAACCTCGCGCTGGCCCGCGAGGGCCTGTCGCTGACGAACATGGGCGACATCATGGAGCAGACGGTGGCCGGGGCCACCAGCACCGGCACGCACGGCACCGGCCGCGACTCGGCCTCGCTCGCCGCCCAGATCACGGCACTTGAGCTGGTCACCGCCGACGGCCGGATCCTGAGCTGCTCCGCGAAGGAGAATCCGGACGTCTTCTCGGCCGCCCGGCTCGGCCTGGGCTCCCTCGGCGTCATCACCGCCGTCACCTTCGCGGTGGAGCCGGTCTTCTTCCTGACCGCCCGTGAGGAACCGATGGCCTTCGACCGGGTCACCGCGGAGTTCGACGCGCTCGTCGCCGAGAACGAGCACTTCGAGTTCTACTGGTTCCCGCACACAGGCAACTGCAACACCAAGCGCAACAAC
Source organism: Streptomyces sp. NPDC091272 (assembly GCF_044757485.1). NCBI lineage: Bacteria > Bacillati > Actinomycetota > Actinomycetes > Kitasatosporales > Streptomycetaceae > Streptomyces > Streptomyces sp. NPDC091272. Next base: position 131,733 of record NZ_JBIVVC010000001.1, on the reverse strand, counting down.
CGCAGCCTGGGCCCGGCCGCCCCGCCCGGCAGGGTGGCCGGCTGGATCGAGGACGAGTTCATGTCCAACGGGCTCTTCCAGCTGGTCTGCTCACTCGGCCGGGCCGTGCCGCGCACGGTTCCCGCGATCGCCAAGGTCTCCAGCCGCGCCCTGTCCGCCCGTACCTACACGGACATTCCGTACAAGGTCTACACGAGCCCGCGCCGGGTGCGCTTCGTGGAGATGGAGTACGCGGTGCCGCGCGAGGCGGCCGTGCAGGCACTGCGCGAGGTGAAGGCGATGGTCGAGCGTTCGCCGCTGAGAATAAGCTTCCCGGTCGAGGTGCGCACCGCCCCCGCCGACGACATCCCGCTGTCCACCGCGTCCGGCCGGGAGAGCGCGTACATAGCGGTCCACATGTATAAGGGCACTCCGTTCCGCGGGTACTTCACCGCCGTCGAGCGGATCATGACGGCGCACGGCGGGCGCCCGCACTGGGGCAAGATGCACACCCGCGACGCCGAATACCTGCGCGCCGCGTACCCCCGCTTCGACGAGTTCACGGCGGTACGCGACCGGCTCGACCCCGACCGGCTGTTCGGCAACGACTACCTGCGCCGGGTCCTGGGCGACTGACAGCCGTCCGCCGCCTGCGGGCGGCGCGTCACGGGGCCTGGGTGCCCGCGGGAGGCACCGGGGCCCGCAGCTCCCCGCCGGCACCTTCCTGGGCGCCGCCGGAACCGTCCGCGCCCTCGCCGGAGCCGCCGTCCTGCCCGCCCGGGTCGGTCTTCGGGGACTCCTTCGCGGGCGGTGTCGGCTCGGGCGAGCCGCCGCCGTCGTCCGAGCCGCCCGTGCCCGGGTCCGGCCGGGGGGTGGAGCTCGCGCCGGGATCCGGGGTCTGCCCGCCGCCCGTGCCGTCCGTGCCGTCCGTCCCCGTGCCGGGTTCGGTACTGCCGTTGCCGGCGTCCTGGCCCGGGGTCTCGCCGGTGCCGGGGGTGCTGCCGTCGGGGCCCGTGGTGGCGGGGGGCTGCTCGGCGGGCGGGGCCTTCTTCTCGCCGCCGCCGCGGACGAAGTTCTCCACGCTGGTGCCCTTCCTGCCGCTGAGGTCCTGGTCGGAGATCAGTTCGTAGGTGGTGATCCCGCCCATCGCGACCGCGAACACCACCGCGGCGGCGATGGCCGAGCGTTTCCACCCGCGCACGCGCGTGCCGTGCACGGTGCCCTCGGTGAACTCGCCGTCGCCCGGGACCTGCCCGTCGCCCAGCCCCGTCGGTACCTCGACCGAGCGCAGCACCCGCGTGGCGTCGTCGACGTACAGCTGCCTGCCCTTCGGCTTGGCGTGCACGGTGACCTCGCGCAGCTGCTCGCCGGTGCGCCGGAAGAAGTGCTGAAAAATCGTTCCGCCACTGGTCGCGACCACGCTGACGACACCTGCGCCGATGACCGTTCCGTACACACCCAGCTTGGACGCCAGCACGGCGGCGACCACGGCGGCCACTGCGCTGCCGGCGACCTGCGCGACGCTCAGGTCGATGCGGCGCTTCGCCGGTTCTCCGCCGGTATCCAGCTTCTTGTCCATCTCCAGCCCCTGTTTACCCATCTGCTCCACCTTGCTACAGGAGTGGACTTTTGGGCGAAGCGAAAAGTTCCGCTTCTGAACTTTCTGTGAATCAGGACACCCCTGGGCGTCGCACCGCGCTCACGGGGCAGGAGGGTCCCTACGGGGTTGACTCCGTCGGGGGAGCTTGGCAACTCCCTTGCGCGGGGAGAACTTCGATGGCGCGCCGGTCCACCCATGTGGCCCGAATGGAGTACTGTGGCGAGCCCTGGATCCGGTCTCCCCATGGGCGTCCGGACCCTACGGGAGGGGGCCGAACGGCACTCGCACCGGCGGCGCCAAGGCATCGACGGGTACCTGCTACACAGGGTGACGAACGGTCACTTTGCGTCGACAACAGGTCACCGTGCCATAACGGCGAACCAGGGCGCAACGCCCGACACGCCGGGCAACACGGCAAGGTAGTGGCAGGCTGCACCCGGGCAGGCCACACTCGACTAGCGGAAGCAGCGACGCACGTGACGTCGGCAGGCACCACCCGGGAGGTCCCCATGCCCGAACTGCGTGTCGTGGCCGTCAGCAACGACGGCACACGGCTGGTTTTGAAGGCTGCGGACAGCACGGAGTACACGCTTCCGATCGACGAGCGACTGCGTGCCGCCGTCCGCAACGACCGCGCCCGCCTCGGCCAGATCGAGATCGAGGTGGAGAGTCACCTCCGCCCTCGCGACATCCAGGCGCGGATACGGGCAGGAGCCTCCGCCGAAGAGGTCGCCCAGATGGCCGGGATCCCGGTCGACCGGGTGCGCCGCTTCGAGGGCCCCGTGCTCGCCGAGCGCGCCTTCATGGCGGAGCGCGCCCGCAAGACGCCGGTCCGCAGACCGGGGGAGAACGCGGGCCCCCAGCTGGGCGAGGCGGTGCAGGAGCGGCTGCTGCTGCGCGGCGCCGACAAGGAGACCGTGCTGTGGGACTCCTGGCGCCGTGACGACGGCACCTGGGAGGTGCTGCTCGTCTACCGCGTCGCGGGCGAACCGCACTCGGCGAGCTGGACGTACGACCCGCCGCGCAGGCTGGTCGCGGCCGTGGACGACGAGGCGCGTTCGCTGATCGGCGAGAGCGACGACATCCCCTCGGCCCCCGAGCCGAGCTTCCCGTTCGTGCCCCGGATCGCGCGCCTCCCGCGTGACCGGCCGTTGGACCGCGCCCTCGACCGCTCGCTGGAACGGCCGCTGGACCGTGCGTTGGACCGGCAGCTGGAGCGCCCCACGGCGCCGGCCGCGCTGGAGGCCGACGAGGGCGCGGGCGACCGCGACTCGCTGACCAGCCTCCTTGAGGCGGTGCCCAGCTTCCGGGGCGACATGGTCGTACCGGAACGACCTGCTCCGCCCGCTCCTCCCGAGCCTCCGTCCCCGATCGACCTGGACGACACCGAGGCCGTGGCGGAGGAGCCGCCCGCCGCGTCCGCGGGAGCCGCGTACGCGGACGTACTGATGCCGCGCGCCGTGGCCGGCCACCGGGACCGGCTGGTGGGCACGACGGACCGGCAGGCGGAGGCGGACGGGGTGCGTCCGGGCCGCCGGGCGGCGGTGCCCAGCTGGGACGAGATCGTCTTCGGCACACGGCGCAAGAAGCAGGAGTGACGCAGCAGCAGGAGTGGACGGCGCTACGCCGTCGTGACGAGGGGCCCGTACGCCGGACGTACGGGCCCCTGTCATCGTTACGGCTACTGCGGGTCGGGGCCGGTGGCCACCGGCCGGGACCCGTCGAAGGACCACTCGGACCAGGACCCCGCGTACAGCGCCGCCTCGATGCCCGCGATCTCCAGGGCCAGCACCTCGTGCGCGCCGGAGACTCCGGATCCGCAGTAGACGCCGACGGCCGCGGCCTGCGGGGCCCCCAGCGCCCGGAAGCGGTCCTTCAGTTCGGCCGGTCCCAGGAAGCGGCCGTCCGCGCCGGTGTTCTCGCCGGTGGGGGCCGAGACGGCGCCCGGGATGTGCCCGCCGACCCGGTCGACGGGCTCGACGTCGCCCCGGTAACGCTCCGCCGCGCGCGCGTCGAGCAGCAGCCCCCGGCGCGCCAGTTCCGCCGCCGCGTCCGCGTCCAGCAGCCCCAGAGCGCCGGGAACCGGCCGGAAATCGCCCTCCGCCGGGGTCACGACCTCCGTGGACAGCTCGCCTTCCCAGGCCGCGAGCCCGCCGTCCAGCACGCGTACGTCCTCGTGCCCGGTCCAGCGCAGGAGCCACCAGGCGCGGGCCGCGGCCCAGCCGAGCCCGCCGTCGTACACCACGACCGGCGCCGCCGCGCGGACGCCCGCCGCACGCATCACCGCGCCGAACTCCTCCGGGTCGGGCAGCGGGTGCCGGCCGCCGGGGCCGGGAGCGCCGGCGAGTTCGGCGTCGAGGTCCACGAAGACCGCACCCGGCAGGTGTCCCGCCTCGTACTCGGGGCGCAGGTGCGGTCCGCCGAGCTGCCAGCGGACGTCGAGGAGAACGGGTGGGCGGGGTCCTGCCGACTCGCCTGCGAGATCGGCTGCGGAGATGATGGCGTTCATAGGAGCCATCCTCGCGCAGCACCTGGCCCGGCCGGCCCGGTACTCGGGGCCGACCGTCTCGTAACGAGGTCGAAACGGGACGCGCGGCGCGGCCGGGGCGCGCCACGCGCCGGGTGGTGCAAGCATCTGCACGGGGCACGGAACCGTACCGCACAACGGCGTGCACGCCCCGTAACGGCCGGTGCGCCGCGCTGCGCCGGCCGTCATCCTGTACGGCCACCACGAATGGTCCGAGGAGACGAGACGATGACCGAGGCCGCCGCACGGCACACGCCCGGCACCCCGTGCTGGGTGAGTCTGATGGTGCACCGACTGGCCGGCACCCAGGAGTTCTACGGGGCCCTGTTCGGCTGGGAGTTCCGGCCCGGGCCCCAGCAGCTCGGACCGTACGTCCGGGCCCTGCTCGACGGGCACGAGGTGGCCGGCATCGGGCAGCTGCCGGCCGACCGGCACCTGCCCACCGCCTGGACGCCCTACCTGGCGACGGACGACGCCGGGGAGTCCGCGCAGGCGGTCTACAGCAGTGGCGGCACCGTCGCGGTGGGCCCGTTGGACGCGGGGGACGCGGGGCGGATGGCGATCGCGTCGGACCCCTCGGGCGCGGTGTTCGGGCTCTGGCAGGCGGCGGCCCACCTGGGCGCGAGTACCGCCGGGGCGCCGGGGACACCGGTGTGGAACGAGCTGGTCACGCGTGAGACGGCGAGCATCGTGAAGTTCTACCAGGCGGTGTTCGGGTACGAGGCGGAGGCGGTCGTCTCGGCTGACTTCGACTTCACGACACTGCTGGTCGACAAGAGGCCGGTGGCCTCGCTGCACGGCGTGGGACACGCGCTCCCCCGCGACCGGGGCGCGCACTGGATGACGTACTTCGAGGTCCTGGACACCGACGAGGCCGCCCAGCTGGTCCTGGACCTCGGCGGCCATGTCATCAGACCCCCGCACGACGGCGCGACGGGCCGCGCGGCGGTGGTCTCGGACCCGGAGGGGGCGGTGTTCACGATCGTACGGTCGCAGCGCTGATCTGCCGATCGTACGGACACGGCGCGGATCTGCCGATCGTACGGTCACGGCGCCGGTGCGAGGGTCGTCGGCCTCGGCGCCGGTAGTGGTCTCGTGGTCGGCATCGGCGAAGTCGTTCTCGATGGCCTCCGTGGTGGGGCCGACGTCGGCGCCGAAGAGGTTCTCGTGACGGATGCTCAGCGCGGGGTGTCCGACGTCCGGAACCACGGCCGCGTCAACCGGCGTTGGCGATGCCAGGACTGACCGCCGACCGTAGCCGCACCTGGAACAGGTCGCCGTACTTGTCGATGGCCCTGCTCAGAAAGGCCACCTGGTCGCCCCGCATCGCGGGCAGCGCGGTCAGCTTCTCCCGGAACCCCAGGCTCGGGACCGGCCGGGGCCCCTTTCCGCCTCCGGTGACCGTGGCGCGTCGCGGCCGGGGTGGGCGGGAGTTCGTACCTCGCACAGTCGTCGACAACGCATTCTCCTCGGTCGCACCACGGAGGATCCGCACGTCCGGCCGACCACGGTTCGATGAACCGTCCGTCCTGAATGCGTGATTGCTGCCCGGCTCGGCTGACACCTCGCCGACAGCGCCGGGAGCGCGTCGCCCCGCCCGCCGGTCCACGCCGTGGTGCGTTTTCGGCGCACCACAGAGCGTGACATGTTCACGTAATTTTCACAGCCTCCACGCGAGCTCCCATACAACCGTGCCCGGGGTCACACAAGTGCCTCACAGAAAGCCGCATTCGACAGGCGGCCTGGACCTACCGTCAGCCCCTGATCAACTTCAACAAGAAGTTGCAGACGGGAGTCACACGTTGTCCACGCACATACCCGGGGGACCCCTCCGGGCCAAGCACAGACGGGTGGCCGTCGCAGTCGCGACGGCGCTGCTACTGACGGCGGAAGTCACCGTTCTGAGCAGCAGTCAGGCCCTGGCCGCCGACACCGAGAAGCCGGCCGCCGCCACGGCCTCGCCGCGCGAGGCCGGCAAGGAAGCGATCTTCGCGTCCGACCTGGCCTGGGCCCAGAAGCACAGCAAGCGCGGCATCCCCTGGGCACTGGCCGAGGCGAAGTCGTCGGGCAGCAGGACGCTGGTCCCGGACGAGACCACACCGACGAACCTCACCTACGCCAACCCCGACGGGAGCCTGACCTCCGAGGTCACCGCCGGCCCCGAGCGGATGTGGCGGGACGGCAGGTGGGTTGAGGTCGACGCCACGTTGACCACCACCGCTGACGGAGGAGTACAGGCCAAGGCTCACCCCGAGGGGCTGACCCTCGCGGCCGGCGGCGGGGCCCCCGCCCGCTCACTGCGGGCCGCACAGGACGACGCGGGCCGCGACCTGGTCACCCTGGGCACCGGCGACGAACAGGTGACGCTCCAGTGGAAGGGCGGCCTGCCCAAGCCCACCCTGGACGGCACCACCGCCACCTACAAGGACGCGGTGCCCGGCGCGGATGTGATCGTGAAGGCCACCCGTACCGGCTTCGAGCAGTTCGTGACGCTGGGGTCGAAGCCGACGGAGGGCAACTACACCTACACGCTGCCGCTGAAGGCCAAGGGCCTCAAGGCCACCGCGCAGAAGGACGGTTCGGTGCTGTTCACCGACACCGAGACCGGGGTCAGGAAGGCCACCATGCCCGCCCCGGTGATGTGGGACGCGAGCGTCGGTGAGATCTCGGGCAAGCACGAGAACCGCACCCGCGCCGGCATGAAGGTCATCGACCACGGCAGCGGCAACATCGACCTCCAGGTCACCCCGGACGCCGCCTTCCTCGCCGACCCGAAGACGCAGTACCCGGTGACCGTCGACCCCTCGACGTCCGCGCTCGGCAACACCTTCGACACCTATGTGCAGCAGGGCGAGACCACCGACCTCGGCGGGGAGACCGAGCTCGACTTCGGCAACCCCGGTACCAAGAACGCCGACGGCACCCCGCGCACCGCCCGCACGCTGATGTCGTGGAACAGCGAGCCGTTCGCCGACGCGCTGGTCTCATCGGCCAGCGTGCAGCTGTACAACTTCCACTCCGGTGCCACCGACTGCAAGGCGCAGGGCTGGACGGTGTGGAACACCGCCGCCGGTTCCTCTGCTTCGCGCTGGACCAGCCAACCCGAGTGGATGCAGCAGTACGCCGCCAGCACTCAGACCGCCGGCTATCCCACCGGCTGCACCACCACCGCCGACGGGTGGATCAAGGCCGACGTCACCGACCTGGTGAAGGTGTGGGCCTCGGCGAAGCAGGCCCGCGGCCACATGGGCGTGCGCGCCGCCTCCGACGACACCAAGGGCTGGAAGCGGGTCAACTCCCGTAACGCCACGGCCAATCAGCCCAAGCTGACGGTCAACTACAACTACCGTCCCGGCGACGGCACCGCCCAGCAGGCCGGGCCGCCGTTCAGGTCTTACGCCGGGGTGTGGGCGGTCAACACCACCACGCCCACCCTGCGGGACAAGTTCACCGACGCCGACGGCGACAAGGTCAACGGCACCTTCCAGGTCTACGACGCCGCCACCAACAAGCCCATCACCACCACCGCGGGCGACGGCGCGATCGTCTCCGACTCCGTCGCCCCCGGCGAGTGGGCCTCGGTGAAGGTCCCCGCCGGGCAGCTCGTCAACGGCAAGACCTACAAGTTCCGCACCAACGCCTACGACAACAGCCACTACAACCTCAACTTCTCACCGTGGCGCGAGTTCGTCGTCGACACCACCGCGCCGAGCGAGCCGAAGAGCATCTCCTCGACGGTCTACCCGGAGAACTGGGGCGGCGGCGGCGCGGGCGTCGAAGGCCGTTTCGACGTCACCACCGGTGATGCGTCCCCGTACGAGGTGCAGTACCGCATCGACCCGTACGAGGACGACGCCGACGACTACGGCTGGTCCTCCGTACGTACCACCACCACGGCGACCAGGGCTGTGGCACCCGAAGCCTCCTACACCGCGATCCCGGCCGCCGACGGCAACCACCTGACGCAGACCCGAACCGTGGACCGGGCGGGCAACGTGGGTCCGATCAGGGACTACGGGTTCACCGCCGGGAACCGGGACTTCAACCGCGCCCAGAAAATCGACATCAAACTGCCCCAGCCGGACCTGAGCTCCGACGTCGCGGCCTACCTCAACGCCCCGCAGCGCATTGCCGACTGGAAGCAGGGCACCTCGTCCCGCACCACGGTCAAGGGCGGCGAGACAGTCACCCTCACGCCGAAGGACGAGCGGTCGCTGGACGGAACGCGTAAGGCTGCGAAGGAACTCGCCGATCAGAAGAAGATGCGGGCCCCGTCCTACCCCGACCCGGTCGTCACCGGCTCCTGGTGCCAGCCGTCGCTGTTCGGACAGGCCCAGAAGTCGCTGATCACCCGTAACGAAGCCTGCGTCTTCTACGACCTGAACTACTCGAAGACGTACTACCTCCAAGGCGTCGAGATCGCAGAACATCACGCCAAGTTCGAGGTCGCCTTCCAGGTCAAGACCGACCCGCACGACGGGACGATCAAGACCTGGATCCAGCTGAACCCGGTCTTCAACGACTTCCCCGGGGACGACAGGTCCGTACTGTTCGGCGACGGCAACCCCATCGCCCACATCGACTCGATGTGCTACAGCAGCGCGTGCGAGGGCGGCACCGACAGCAAGGACGTGCGGAACTTCGACTTCTACGGCGACCTCAGCTGGACGGGCGGCGGCAACAACACTCCGGCCGACTCCCACATGGCCACGGGTACCGCCACGCACAAGTGGGACGGTTCCACCATCGGCGCAGGACCCTCCGATGCCGGCCTCTCCCGGGAGCTGCCGGTCTGGTTCATCTACAACCCGGAGAGCGAGTACGTTCCGGTCGAGGGCAAGGACAAGGACATCGACGGCGGCGATTCCCGGTCCCCCGGCATCGATGTGCGCTGCGACAAGGTCGCTTCCTACGGCACGCCGGGGTGTGTGCTGACGCAGTACGTACCCGAGTACCGGATGGACGCCGCCCGTTACCCGGCTGCTGCGGCTCACCTGTGGATGGTGCAGAACAAGTCCGGGGTCAAGGGCCTTGGGACGCTCGGCAAGCCGCTGCACTACCGCCCCGACGCTGACAACGGCCGTGTGAACTCCACCTGGACGAAGAAGAAGATCCGCAGCCGCGTCTGCGGCTACTACAGCGGCAGCCGAACCGACGGCTATGTTCCGGCCAAGGGGTTCGTGCCTCATCCCAAGACGTACCTGCACCCGGAGTACCGCCCGCAGATCCCCCTGCCGACACCGGACAAGGTGAACTGCGACGAGGTGCCGTTCGCCTCGACCTACGAGACCGTGGGCCTGCCCGCTTCCGCGGGCGGCCTGAATCCGGCGGGCACGGCCGGTGGCGGCGAGTGCGTCCAGACCGTGGCGGCGAAGGCCGACGACGGCAGTGAACACCTCCTGGACGACACCCGCTACGACGCACCGACGTTCAGCGAGAAGTGCGGTCGCTCCTCGATGTCGGGGTTCGTCAACCAGGGCGCGATGAGCAAGTACGGCAACGAGTTCCTGGCACACATGCGGGTCACTGACGGCGACGCCTACGCCGTCGACCCGGGCAGCTCGTGGTTCACGGGCTGCGCCACCGGTGCGGCGAGCCTCGTCTGTGAGATGAAGAAGCCGTAACCACCCGTCCCTGCCGGGGTCCCGCCAGCCAGGCGGGGCCCCGGCAGGATCTGCCCGGGGCCTGCCGAGGTCCGTTCAGTGGACCGGGCGCCAGTGCTCCAGCGCATCGTCCAGCAGGGGCGCATCGGGGTCGTCCCAGATCAGGCAGCCCCACACCAGGCCCGGCACATCCGTGCCCATGGCATCGGCCGGCCCTTCCACCAGCGTGCGGTGAACGGCCTCAAGGTAGGCGGCGATCGACGGATGGCCGGGCTTGTCGCAGGCCAGGTTGTCCGGCATCGACCAGTAACCGACGCCGTCCGCGCCCGCGTAGTGCCCGTACTCAGGGCCCGTTTCGTCGCCCGTCAGCCACGGAACCACCGCAGAGCCCCACACATCGCCGCGGCCGCTCTCGGGCAGCCGCGGCCCGAGCGCAGCCGCGGGGCCGAGCAGGACCCCGCCCGGCAGGAACGCCCCCGAAGCTACCTCCCCCGCCTCCTCGTTGGCCTCGATGTACTGGTGCTCCACACCACCGCACAGCCGCCACAGCTCGGCCAGCTCCACAGGAAGACCGAAGTTCAGCGACTGCCTGAGCCGGGCGTCGGCGTCCTCGATGGCCTGCTCGGGAGCAGGCGGAAGCAGCGAGGCATACGAGACCGGGGCATTCGCCTTCAGCCAGTCAGCCAGACGGTTCCAGGCCACTTCTACGTTCTGTTGACTGCTCATGCCAGCAACCTATCGCGGGGCCGAGACACACATTCTGATCGCCCGAAGCAGGTCGCGTCGGCGCCCCCCTGACGTCAGCTGGAGGAAACCGGCAGCACGTCCGGTGACAGCGCACCGGCCTGCGCCGACGCGCTCGTCATCCGCCTGCGGTGATGGCGCCGGCACAGCACCTCGTACCCCACGGCCTCCGCCGGCCGGTCCACGTCCCCCACCACGACCTGCTCACCCTCGACCACCATCGCCCCGCCCACCGTGCGTGCGTTGTGTGTCGCCCGAGCCCCGCACCAGCACATCGCCTCGACCTGCAACGTCTCCAGCCGGTCCGCCAGTTCGATCAGCCGCTGCGAACCGGGGAACAGCCGGGTCCTGAAGTCCGTGGTGATGCCGAACGCGAACACGTCCAGATCCAGGTCGTCCACGATCCGCGCCAACTGGTCGATCTGCTCCGGCGCGAGGAACTGTGCCTCGTCCACGATCACGTAGTCGACCCTGCCGCCCCGCGACACCTGGTCCACCACGTACCCGTACAGATCCCGCCCGGGGCCCGCCTCGACGGCCTCAGTCACCAGGCCCAGACGGGACGACAGCTTGCCCTCACCGGCCCGGTCGTCCCGAGTGAAGATCACTCCTTGGAGGCCTCGCGCGGAGCGGTTGTGCCCGATCTGGAGCGCCAGAGTGCTCTTCCCGCAGTCCATAGTTCCGGAGAAGAACACCAGCTCGGACATCAGGAACGGAGCCTTTCGGGCGGGGCGGGGCGGGCGTGGAGGGATGGGGCGGGCATGTGGGGGGTGGGGTGCGGTCGCGGTGCTACGTGCGTACTTCGAGGAGCGGGACGAGCTGTTCCACGGGGGTCATCGAACCGTGCATGCCGGTCATCGAGGACTCCCCCGGCTCGTTGCGCGAGGCGGTGATCACCACGTCGTCGTGGGCAGCGGCGACCACGTCGCCGATCCGGCCGAGCACCCGTTCGTCGACGTGCGGGCCGAACCAGCCCGCACGGATCGCCTCGTCGCGGCTCGCCACCCAGAACTGTTCGCCCAGCACCTCGCGCCAGACCGCCAGCACGTCGGAGGCGGCGCCCGGCACCGCGTAGACGTGCCGGGCGCGGCCCTCGCCGCCCAGCAGGGCGACGCCCGCGCCCAGTTCCCAGTCCTCGTCGAAGTCGATGCGGGACTGCTCGTCGAAGGGGATGTCGATCATGCCGTGGTCGGCGGTGATGTACAGGGCGCTGCGCGGCGGAAGCTGCTCCGCGAGGCGCTGGGCGAGCCGGTCGACGTACATCAGCTGACCGCGCCAGGCGTCGGAGTCGACGCCGTAGCGGTGGCCGTTGCCGTCGACCTCGCTGTAGTACGTGTAGACCAGCGAGCGGTCGTCCGCCGCCAGGTGGCGGGCGGCGAGGTCCATCCGGTCCTCACCGGTGAGGCGGCCCTGGAAGGTGCCGCCGCTCAGCGCGATCTTGGTGAGCGGGGTGTGCTGGAAGTCGGGGGACGACACCTGCGCGGTGTGCACGCCCGCCGCGTCCGCCAGCTGGAAGACCGTCGGGTACGGCTGCCAGCTGTGCGGGTCGGCCCAGGGGCGCCAACGCAGCTGGTTCATCAGGGCGTTGGTGTCCGGGTTGCGGACCGTGTACCCGGTCAGCCCGTGTGTGCCGGGGGCCCGACCGGTGCCCACCGAGGCGAGCGAGGTCGCGGTGGTGGAGGGGAAACCGGCGGTCAGTGGCAGTCCGGTGCCGCCGCGCGAGGTGCCGAGGAGGGAGTGGAGGTACGGAGCCTCCTGCGGGTGCGCCTTGATCTGCTCCCAGCCGAGACCGTCGATCAGGAACACGCAGTTCCGGTCGGCCGGGGTCAACTCACCGATGGAGGCGGTCATTCCGGGCACTTGCATGCCCGCGGCCAAGGTGGGCAGCAGATCCGCGAGGGAACCGGAGCCGTACTGAGGGACCGGCGCGGTGTCGAGCGCGAGGGGGACGGGGTCCTGCCAGGCGGCGGGCAGCGCCATCAGCGGGTGGCGGAGCCGGTCGCGGCCGTGGCCTCGGACAGCGCCTGCGCGAAGACGAGGGTCTGCTTCACGGTGTCCGGGCCGTCGCCGGCCTCGCTGACCCGCAGGCTCAGGTCGTCGGCGGTGGAGCTGCCGGTGTAGCCGTGGTCGGCGTCGCAGTTGGGGTCGCCGCAGGCGGCGGGCTCCAGGTCGAGGCGGGCGACCGCGCCCCAGCCGATGGTGAGCACGACCTCGCGGGGCAGCGTGCCCGGCACGTACTTCTCGGGGTTGGCGACGACCCGGCTGACCACGACGGAGGAGATCCGGCCGATCTTGACGGACTCGGTGGACGTCGTGGCGTACGGCGTCGGGGAGCTCGTGTCGGCGTTCTGCTCGTCGGTGTGGCTGACGATGAACCGGGTGCCGGTGAGGACGAGGACCGTGACGTGCCGGCGGACCTCGTTGGAGTCGAAGGTGGTCTCCTGGTGCACCAGGTACGAAGAGACGGGCTCCGCGCCGACAGCGGCCTCCACCGCTTCGGCCACAAGAGCCGGGTAGTAGCCGCTGCGCTCGATCGCTGCCCGCAGCCCCTGGGTCGTCGTACCGGTCTTCGCCATGCCTTCCATCCTACGGGCCCCGGGAGGGCGGATGTCCCTTGCGTCGGGGGCGGGCCGTGGGGGTTCAGTAGCTCGGGAGACGGCGGGGGCCCAGGTCGTTCCGTACGGCGGGGGGTGCGAGGCGGACGGTGGCACCGAGCACGGAGAGTCCGTCCGGGGCGACGACCACGGGTTCCAGCGCGATCGCGACCACCTCCGGGTGGTCGTCGACCAGCCGGGAGACGCGTAGCAGCAGTTCTTCCAGGGCGGCGGTGTCGACGGGCGCGGAGCCCCGCCAGCCGAAGAGGAGCGGCGCGGTCCTGATCGTCCTGATCAGTTCGGCGGCGTCCCGGTCGGTGGCCGGGACGAGCCGGTGCGCGGTGTCCCCGAGCAGCTCGGACGCCGCCCCGGCCAGGCCGAACGAGAGCACCGCCCCGGCGGCCGGGTCGATGCTGGCCCGTACGACGGTGTCCACGCCGCGCGGCGCCATGGCCTGCACGACCGGCGAGAGCTCCGCCGGTTTGCCGAGGGCCTCGGTCAGCTCGGCGTACGCCCGCCGCAGGTCGTCCTCGTCGGCCAGGTCGAGGCGTACGCCGCCGAGGTCGGGGCGGTGGCGCAGGTGCGGCGCGGTGGTCTTGAGGGCCACGGGGTAGCCGAGACGCTCCGCGGACTCGACGGCGCGGTCGGGGGTGGGCGCGGGCAGGGCGTCCCGTACGTCGATCCCGTACCGGCCGAGCAGCTCCCGCGCGGCGTCGGGCCCGAGCGGCAGACCGCGCGGGTCGGCGTCCTCGGCGAGCAGCGCGTCGATCTGGGCGGCGGCCCCGGCCTCGTCGATGTCGTCGTACTCCGGCACCTTGCCTGGCTCGGCGGCCTCCCGCCGCCACCGCGCGTAACGAACGGCCTCGGCCAGCGCCCGCACGGCACGCTCGGCGGCCGGATACGCGGGAATGCGGCGAACGGCTGCCCCGGGTGCCGGGTGGGGGGCGGGGGTTCCGGGGTCGGGGGCGTCGGTCCCGGGGTGCGGGGGCGGGGCTTGCGGCTGGGGCTGCGGCTGCGGGGAGGCGGGGGTTTCGGAGGCCGGGGCCTGCGACTGCGGGGAGGTCGGGGCCTCGCGGTGCGGGGTCAGGGCCTGCGGCTGCGGGGACGCGGGTGTTCCGGCGTGCGGGGTCAGGGCCTGCGGGGACGCGGGTGTTCCGGTGTGCGGCGGGCGGGTTTCCGGTTGCCGGGGAGCACTCGCCCGCGAGGGGTCCTGCGGAGTGTTCCTGTGTGGGGCCGTGCTCGTCGCCGCGGCCAGGGCCTCCGCGAGCTCGCCCATCTCCACGTGGACCACCGCGACCGGCTTCGCCGGGGACGTCGCCGCGGCCTCGCGCAATGCCGTCGCCAGTACCTCGCCGTCGCCGGACTCCGTCGTTCCGCTCTCGCCGACCCAGGGGATCGCCGTCACGACGACCGCGTCGCACGACGGGTCCGCGAGCGCGGCGGACAGCGCCTGACGGAAGTCCGCCGGGGTGGCGCCCGTCGTGAGGTCGTGCGGCGGGAGCGGACGCAGCCCTTCCGCGATGCACGCGTCGTACGTGAGGAGGCCGAGCGACTCGGAGTTGCCGAGAATCGCGGTACGCGGACCGCCCGGCAGCGGCTGCCCGGTCAGCATCAGGCCGGCGTCGACGAGCTCCGTGACGGTGTCCACGCGCACGACTCCCGCCTGCCGGAACAGCGCGGAGACAGTGGCATCCGGAATTCGCGCCACCGGTACCGCGTGCCCCGGTGGCGTACTCCCGCTGTGGCGGGCGCCCTTGACCACCACGACCGGCTTCACGGCGGCGGTGCGGCGGGCCAGGCGGGTGAACTTGCGCGGGTTGCCGATGGATTCCAGGTAGAGCAGGACCGCGTCGGTGTCCGGGTCCTCGTAGCAGTACTGGAGGAAGTCGTTCCCCGAGACGTCGGCGCGGTTCCCGGCCGAGATGAACGCGGAGACCCCCGCGCCGCGCCGGTGCAGGCCGGACAGGAGCGCGATGCCGATGGCGCCCGACTGGGCGAACAGGCCGATCCGCCCACGTTCGGGGGACCGCGGCGCCAGAGATGCGTTGAGGCGTACGAGGTCGGAGGTGTTGATGATGCCGAACGCGTTGGGACCGATGATCCGCATCCCGTACGAGCGGGCCTGCCGTACCAACTCCCGCTGCCGCTCCCGTCCCTCGGCGCCGCTCTCGGCGTACCCGGCGGCCAGCACCACGAGTCCCTGGACGCCGCTCTCGCCGCAGTCCGCGACGACCTCCGGCACCTGCGCCGCGGGCACCACGACCACCGCGAGGTCCACGGGGGCGCCGATCTCCGCGACGCGGCGGTAGGCCGGGACGCCGTCCAACTCCTCGGTACCCGGGGGGAGCGCCGCGTTCACCGCGTAGGTACGGCCGGTGAACCCCGTGGCGACGAGGTTGCGCAGAACGCTGCGGCCCACGGACTGCGCGGAGCGCCCCGCACCGACGACCACGACGGAGCCCGGCGACAGCAGCCGCTGCACGGAACGTGCCTCGGCGCGGTGCTCACGCGCCCGCTGCACGGCGAGGGAGCGGTCGGTGGGCTCCAGGTCGAACTCCAGGTGGACGACGCCGTCCTCGAAGGAGCGCTGCTGCTGGTAGCCGGCGTCCGTGAAGACTTTGATCATCTTGGAGTTGGCGGGCAGCACCTCGGCGACGAAGCGGCGGATGCCACGCTCCCGGGCGACGGCCCCGATGTGTTCGAGGAGGGCCGAGGCGACCCCGCGCCCCTGGTGGGCGTCCTGCACGAGGAAGGCGACCTCGGCCAGGTCGGCGTCGGGTCCCGAGGCGGGCAGTCCTTGGGCGTTGATGCGGTCGAAGCGCACGGTGGCGATGAACTCGCCGCCGACGGTGACCGCGAGACCGACCCGGTCGACGTAGTCGTGGTGGGTGAAGCGGTGCACGTCCTTGGCGGACAGCCGGGGGTAGGGCGCGAAGAAGCGGTAGTACTTCGACTCGTCGGAGACCTGCTCGTAGAAGCTGACGAGACGGTCGGCGTCCTCGGTGGTGATGGGCCGGATCCGCGCGGTCCCGCCGTCGCGGAGCACGACGTCGGCCTCCCAGTGGCCGGGGTAGGCGTGGTCCTGGTCCCGCTTCACCTGATCCGCACCGTCCGCAGCCATGGCCATGGGGGCAGCCTACGACTCGCGGGCCCTCGGGGAGCGGGGCAGTCTGGTCCTGTCCGGCGGGACTTTTGCCGGGCAGAGCAGCCCGCACCACATGAGAGACTGGTCTAGACAACCGTTAGAACATGAAGGGCAACACCATGGTTGAGCGCCGCGTCACCGTCGGCTGGGCCGAGGGCCTGCACGCCCGCCCCGCCTCCATCTTCGTCCGCGCCGTCACGGCGACCGGCGTCCCCGTCACCATCGCCAAGGCGGGCGGCAACCCGGTCAACGCCGCGTCGATGCTGGCGCTGCTGGGCCTGGGTGCGCAGGGCGGCGAGGAGATCGTTCTCGCTTCCGAGGCCGAAGGTGCGGACGCGGCTCTGGACCGTCTCGCGAAGCTGGTCGCCGAGGGCCTGGACGAGCTCCCCGAGACCGTCTGACCTTCTCGGGCCCCATTGGGCCGCGCCCGTACGGGCGAATTCTGCAGCGGAAGCCGCGGCACCCAGAATTCGGGGGCCGCGGCTTCTTTGCTGTCCCAGGGAATTGGGTGGGGGGCGCGGTTGCGTCCTGGGGAAAGTGGATTACGAAGATGTATGCGTGCCCGGAAATGTACGGAAGTCCTGTATACGGCCCTGTTGTTAAATCCGGCCGCCCGCCACGTTGACGGCATGTTGCGGAATCCTCATGCGGTACGAGGCCGTCGTCCGTTCCGCGTGCCGCGCGGTCAGCGCCCTGGCCCGGTCCGCGTCGCGCCTAACCACCGCGTCGACGATCGCACCGCGCTCCGCCCATGTCTCGGCGGGACGGGCCGCCCGTTCCGCCACGTACATCCAGGCGATCTTGTGCTGCAACTGGGTCAGCAGGGTGATGAGGCCGGGGCTGGCGGACGCCTGGGCGAGAGTCTCGTGGAACCAGCCGGTGAGGGCTCCCAGGTCCTCGCCCTCCGCCCGCCCGGCCCGCTCCTGCCCCAGCCTGACCAGCCCGCGGAGCACCTTGAGGTGCGCCTCCGTCCGCCGAACAGCCGCACGCGCCGCACCCAGCGGCTCCAGCAGCGCACGCATCTCCAGCAGGTCCCCGGCCTCCTGCGCGGTCGGCTCCGCGACGCAGGCGCCCGCGTGCCTGCGCAGGGTCACGAAGCCCTCGGCCTGGAGGGTGCGCAGCGCCTCGCGGACCGGGACGCGCGAGACGCCGTACCGGCGGGCCAGGACTTCCTCGGTGAGCCGGCTGCCCCGTGGCAGGACGCCGGACACGATGTCGTCGCGGATCGCCCTGCACACCGAATGCGCGGGAATGCGCATGACCCGACCTCCGTCTGCCCGCCGAAGCAATTCGTCAACCGCATTGCAACGTACGGGAATTACGGCGGAGTTGTCATGACGTCACGGAAACAATTCCGGTGCCGTCGGTGCACGCGATTTCTTCCGCCCCCTTGAGTAACCTCCGTACGCCTGGGCATGCCGAAGGCCCCGGCTCACGAGGAGCCGGGGCCTTCGGGACAATCCGCTCCCGATGGGAGCGGCAGGTTCGGTCAGACGCTGACGCCGTGGCCGCGCAGGTAGGCGACCGGGTCGATGTCCGAGCCGTACTCGGGCGAGGTACGGGCCTCGAAGTGCAGGTGCGGGCCCGTGGAGTTGCCCGTGGAGCCGGAGAGGGCTATCTGCTCGCCGGACGCGACGGACTGGCCGACGGAGACACCGATCGAGGAGAGGTGGCCGTACTGGGTGTACGAGCCGTCGTTCATCTTGATCACGATGTTGTTGCCGTACGCCCCGCCCCAGCCGGCCTCGACGACGGTGCCGGCGCCGACGGCGACGACGGAGGTGCCGGAGGCGGCGTGGAAGTCGACGCCCGAGTGGCTCCCGGAGGACCACAGCGAACCGCCGGACTGGTAGCCGGTGGAGACGTACGAGCCGGCGACGGGCAGCCGGAAGGCGTTGAGGCGCTTGCGCTCCGCCTCGCGGGCGGCGCGCTCGCGGTCCTCGCGCTCCTTCTTGGCCTTGGCCTCCGCCTTGCGCTTGGCCTCGGCCTTGCGCTCCGCCTCGGCCTTGCGCTCGGCCTCGGCCTTCTCGTAGGCCTGCTTCTGCGCGGTGGCCTGGGCCTCGACCTGGGCGGTGAGGGTCTCGGTCACGGAGTTCTCCATGACGACGGCGCGGATGGTGCCGGTGTCCTCCGCGGCCATGTCGTGCTCGGCGGCGATGGCCTGCGGGGCCAGCGTTCCGATGACACCGGTCGTGGTGAGGGCGGCGACTCCGGCGATTTTTGCGCTCTTGCGCGACAGCACGGAGGGACGCCGGTGCTTCCCGGCGGCACGGGTGAACGCCATGAAGTGGCTGTTTCCTTTCCTTCCTTCTCGCCTACCGGGTTAGCTGACGGGTTCGGAGCAGGAAGGTCTCCTACGGGCCCCACCGGCCCGATGAGGGCGATGGCGTCCGATTCACCCCAGGGACTGAGTGGGTCCCCGGCTCCCCAGGCTCGCGCCTGACGGGGACTCGGCGATGACTGCCCGGTGCCGCGGTTGCGACGCACTTCGACGGACAGCCGGACCGACGCTAAGCGGCACTTCTTTCAATCACCAAACAGACAGCCCCTTTTGTAACGGAGCCCACACGGCAGACAGGCAACCTCTCCAATAAATCGGACATAAGGGAGGACCCCGACGACCTGCCGGTCGCCGGGGCCCCTCTTGTCCTGATTTGTACGGGTTGACCGGCTGACCTTTGATCGGTCATCCGGTCAACCGGGCGCCGTCGACCGATCACCCTCAACGGTCTTCGCCGGCTGTTCTCCGTAGGCCGGTCAGCCCGTGACGACCGTGACCTCTCCGATGTCCAGTGCCCGTACGGCGTCCGCGATCCGCGCGGCGTCACCGACCAGAACCGTGACCAGCTTGTCCACCGGGAACGCGCTGACCACGGCCGCGGTCGCCTCCACGGTGCCGGTCGCGGCGAGCTTCGCGTACAGCTGCGCCTGGAAGTCGTCGGGCAGGTGCTGCTCGACCTGGTCGGCCAGGGTGGCCGCGACGGCCGAGGCCGTCTCGTACTTGAGCGGGGCGACGCCCACCAGGTTCTGCACGGCGACGTCACGCTCGGCGTCGGTGAGGCCCTCGGCCGCGAGCGTCCGCAGGACCTTCCAGAGGTCGTCCAGGGCGGGACCGGTGGACTCGGTGTCCACGGAGCCGCTGATGGCCAGCATGGCGGCCCCCGTGCCCTCCGCCGTGGAGCGCAGCACCTGGCCGAACGCGCGGACGCCGTAGGTGTAACCCTTCTCCTCGCGCAGGACGCGGTCCAGTCGCGAGGTGAGGGTGCCGCCGAGGCAGTACGTGCCGAGGACCTGGGCGGGCCAGACCCGGTCGTGCCGGTCGGCGCCGATGCGGCCGATCAGCAGCTGGGTCTGCACCGCGCCGGGGCGGTCCACGATGACCACCCGGCCGGTGTCGTCCGCGGTCACCGGCGTCGCCGGGCGCGGGGCGGCGGTGTTGCCCGTCCACTCCCCCAGCGTGTCGGCCAGGACGGCGTCCAGGTCGGTCTCGGTCAGGTCGCCGACCACCACGGCGGTGGCGGTGGCGGGCCGCACGTGCGCCTCGTAGAAGGCGCGGACGGCCGCGGAGTCGATGGCCTTGACCGTCTCCTCGGTGCCCTGGCGGGGCCGCGACATCCGCAGGTCCGCCGGGAAGAGCTCCTTGGAGAGCTGCTTGGCGGCCCGCCTGGACGGGTTGGCCG
Source organism: Streptomyces sp. NPDC091272 (assembly GCF_044757485.1). Classification (NCBI taxonomy): domain Bacteria; kingdom Bacillati; phylum Actinomycetota; class Actinomycetes; order Kitasatosporales; family Streptomycetaceae; genus Streptomyces; species Streptomyces sp. NPDC091272. The sequence goes on along the minus strand of NZ_JBIVVC010000001.1, from coordinate 111,861 downwards.
CCTCGTGCGGGAGCTCGTCGAGACGGTTGCGTACGAGGCGCTCGATCTCGGCGTCCGCGAACGCGGGGGCGCGCAGCGCGTCGGCGAGCAGCCCGAGCGCCTTGGGCAGCCGGGAGACCGGGACCTCCAGGGAGACCCGGACACCGGGGTGGTCGGCGAACGCGTCGAGGGTGGCGCCGCAGCGCTCCAGCTCGGCGGCGAACTCCTCGGCGGAGTGCTTGTCGGTGCCCTCGGTGAAGGCGCGCGACATGATCGTGGCCACGCCGTCCAGGCCCTTGGGTTCCGCCTCCAGCGGCGCCGCGAGGAAGACCTCGACGGCGACCAGCTTCTGGCCGGGGCGATCGCAGCGCAGCACGGTCAGGCCGTTGGCCAGGGCGCCGCGGTCGGGGGCCGGGAAGGCCCACGGGGTGGCGGGGCCCGCCTGCGGCTGCGGGTGGAACTGCATGTCGCTGGTCACAGCTGCGGTCTCCGTCACTGGTCCGCCCCTTCGTGCTGGTCTTCCTGTACGTCGTCGGCGGCCGTGCCGTCGGCGGACCCGGCGGCGGCCGCGAGCGGCTCGTACACCAGGGACGCGCGGTTGTCCGGGCGCAGACGCGCCTCGGCGACGGCCCTGACCTCGTCCGCCGTCACCTCCAGCACGCGTCCCACCGCGGTCAGGGCGAGCTGCGGGTCGCCGAACAGCACGGCGTACCGGCAGAGTTCGTCGGCGCGGCCCGCGACCGTACCCAGCCGGTCCAGCCACTCGCGCTCCAACTGGGCCTGGGCGCGCTCCATCTCCTCGGCCGTCGGGCCCTCGGCGGCGAACCGCGCGAGCTCCTCGTCGACGGCCACCTCGACCTGCGGGATCTCGACGCCGCCGGACGTCTTGACGTCCAGCCAGCCGAGCGAGGGGGCCCCGGAGAGGCGCAGCAGTCCGAAGCCGGCCGCCACGGCCGTCTGATCGCGTCGCACCAGTCGGTTGTGGAGTCGGGAGGACTCGCCGCCGCCGAGGATGGTGAGCGCCAGGTCGGCGGCGTCCGCCTCGCGGGTGCCGTCGCTGGGCAGCCGGTAGGCGGACATCAGCGCACGCGCCGGGACCTCCTCCTCGACGACCTCGCGCAGTTCGCCACCGATGACGTCGGGCAGCGCGCCGTCGCGCGGCGGCTGCTTGCCGTCGTGCGAGGGGATCGAGCCGAAGTACTTCTCGACCCAGGCCAGCGTCGCCTCGGGGTCGATGTCGCCGACCACGGACAGCACCGCGTTGTTGGGCGCGTAGTACGTACGGAAGAAGGCGCGGGCGTCTTCCAGCGTGGCCGCGTCCAGGTCGGCCATCGAGCCGATCGGGGTGTGGTGGTAGGGGTGGCCCTCGGGGTACATCAGGGCGGTGAGCTTCTCGAAGGCGGTGCCGTAGGGCACGTTGTCGTAACGCTGGCGGCGCTCGTTCTTGACGACGTCGCGCTGGTTCTCCATGGACTCGTCGTCGAGCGCGGTGAGCAGCGAGCCCATCCGGTCGGCTTCCAGCCACAGCGCCAGCTCCAGCTGGTGCGCGGGCATCGTCTCGAAGTAGTTGGTGCGCTCGAAGCTGGTGGTGCCGTTGAGCGATCCGCCGGCGCCCTGCACCAGCTCGAAGTGCCCGTTGCCGTGCACCTGGGCGGAGCCCTGGAACATCAGGTGCTCGAAGAGGTGCGCAAGGCCCGTACGGCCCTTGACCTCGTGGCGGGAGCCGACGTCGTACCAGAGGCAGACCGCGGCGACCGGGGTCAGGTGGTCCTCGGAGAGGATCACCCGCAGACCGTTCGCAAGCCGGTGCTCGGTCGCTGTCAGGCCGCCGGAGCCGGCCTGCGCTGTGGCCGTGTGACCCATGGGCATGTACGTCCCTTCGATCGCGTGTGGATCAGGTCCTGCAATTAGGTCCTGCCACTGTATGCAAGCGCACTGACAGTCCGCGAAGTTCCCGTTCCGGGCAGTCTCCCCGGAGATGCCCCAGAATCCGCTACGGACGGGTCGAGGTCGGCGTTGTCGGTGGGGCGGTCCACAATGGTCCGCGTCACCACCCTCGCGTCCCGCACCACGAACCCAGCAACCGCCCGTCGAACAGTGAGAAGGAGCCGCAGCCGCGATGGCCCGCCGCAGCACGAAGACCCCGCAGCCTGACGAGGCGTTCGAGGAGAAGATCCTCGACGTCGACGTCGTCGACGAGATGCAGGGCTCCTTCCTCGAGTACGCGTACTCGGTGATCTACTCGCGCGCCCTGCCGGACGCGCGGGACGGCCTGAAGCCGGTGCACCGCCGCATCGTCTACCAGATGAACGAGATGGGCCTGCGCCCCGACCGGGGGTACGTCAAGTGCGCCCGGGTCGTCGGCGAGGTGATGGGCAAGCTGCACCCGCACGGCGACGCGTCCATCTACGACGCGCTGGTCCGCATGGCGCAGCCGTTCTCCATGCGGCTGCCGCTGGTCGACGGGCACGGCAACTTCGGCTCGCTCGGCAACGACGACCCGCCGGCCGCGATGCGTTACACCGAGTGCAAGATGGCCGACGCGACATCGCTGATGACGGAGTCGATCGACGAGAACACGGTCGACTTCAACCCGAACTACGACGGCAAGGAGCGCGAGCCCGTCGCGCTGCCGGCCGCGTACCCGAACCTGCTGGTCAACGGCGCCACCGGGATCGCGGTCGGCATGGCCACCAACATGCCGCCGCACAACCTCGGCGAGGTCGTCTCGGCCGCCCGCCACCTGATCAAGCACCCGGGCGCCGACCTCGACACGCTCATGCGTTTCGTGCCCGGCCCCGACCTGCCCACCGGCGGCCGGATCGTCGGCCTGACCGGCATCAAGGACGCGTACGAGAAGGGCCGCGGCAGCTTCAAGATCCGCGCCACGGTCGCCGTGGAGAACGTCACGGCGCGCCGCAAGGGGCTCGTCGTCACCGAACTGCCCTTCACCGTCGGCCCGGAGAAGGTGATCGCGAAGATCAAGGACCTGGTCGGCGCGAAGAAGATCCAGGGCATCGCGGACGTCAAGGACCTCACCGACCGGTCGCACGGCCTGCGCCTGGTCATCGAGATCAAGAACGGCTTCGTGCCGGAGGCCGTCCTGGAGCAGCTCTACAAGCTGACGCCGATGGAGGAGTCCTTCGGCATCAACAACGTGGCCCTGGTGGACGGTCAGCCGCTCACCCTCGGCCTCAAGGAGCTCCTTGAGGTCTACCTCGACCACCGCTTCGAGGTCGTACGACGACGCAGCGAGTTCCGCCGCACCAAGCGCCGGGACCGGCTGCACCTGGTCGAGGGCCTGCTCGTCGCGCTCATCGACATCGACGAGGTCATCCGCCTCATCCGCTCCAGCGAGAACTCGGCGCAGGCCAAGGAACGGCTGATCGAGCGCTTCGGGCTGAGCGAGATCCAGACGCAGTACATCCTGGACACCCCGCTGCGCCGGCTGACCAAGTTCGACCGCATCGAGCTGGAGTCGGAGCGCGACCGGCTGAACGGCGAGATCGACGAGCTGACCGGCATCCTGGATTCGGACGCGGAGCTGCGCAAGCTGGTCTCGGCGGAACTGGCCGCGGTGGCCAAGAAGTTCGGCACCGAGCGGCGCACGGTGCTGCTGGAGTCCGGTGCGTCAGCCGTCGCCACCGTTGCGCTCGAAGTCCCCGACGACCCGTGCCGCGTGCTGCTCTCGTCCACCGGACTGCTCGCCCGTACGCCCAACGGCGAACCGCTCGCGCTCGACGACGCACGGCGCACCAAGCACGACGTGATCGTCTCCGCGGTCCCCGCGACGGCCCGGGGTGACATCGGCGCGGTGACGTCGGCGGGCCGCCTGCTCCGCCTCTCCGTCATCGATCTGCCGCAGCTTCCCGACACGGCGTCCGCGCCGAACCTGTCGGGCGGGGCCCCGATGGCGGAGTTCCTGTCCCTCGAAGGCGACGAGACACTCATCTGCCTGACCACGCTCGACGAGTCCTCACCCGGACTGGCGATCGGCACCGAGCAGGGCGTCGTCAAGCGGGTCGTGCCCGACTACCCCTCCCACAAGGACGAGTTGGAGGTGATCTCCCTGCGGGGCGGTGACCGCATCGTCGGCGCGCAGGAACTGCGCACCGGCGAGGAGGACCTCGTCTTCATCACGGACGACGCCCAACTCCTGCGCTACCAGGCCTCGCAGGTCCGCCCGCAGGGACGCCCGGCGGGCGGTATGGCGGGCGTGAAGCTGAGCGCGGGCGCCAAGGTGATCGCCTTCAGCGCGGTGGACCCGGCTGCGGACGCGGCGGTCTTCACCGTCGCGGGCTCGAAGGGCACCCTGCTCGGCGACGCCGAGTCGTCCGCGAAACTCACCCCGTTCGACCAGTACCCGCGCAAGGGCCGGGCCACCGGCGGAGTGCGCTGCCAGCGGTTCCTGCGGGGCGAGGACATCCTGATGCTGGCCTGGGCGGGCCCTGCCCCGGCCCGCGCGGCCCAGAAGAACGGCACCCCGGTCGACCTCCCGGCCCCGGACCCCCGCAGGGACGGCTCGGGCGTCCCCCTGCCGAAGCAGGTGGCGGCGCTGGCGGGGCCGGTGTAGCCCGGGGGCGGAGGAGCGCGGGGGCCCGGGGGCGGGATAGCCCGGGGGCCCGGGGCGGCGGCATGTGGCACGGCCGGGGTGGCGCGGCGGTCCCGGCTGCGGTGGTGCGTGCGGCGGTCCCGGCCGGGGTAGCGCGGCGGTCCCGGCCGGGGTCGCCGGGTGCGCGTCGGCGCGTCCTCGGTGCCGCTTCGCCGCGGCCGGGCTCTGGCTGGCCGGGTGCGGCTCCCGCCGGGTGGGTCAGGCCAGGGACGGGGGTCCGGCCGTGTCCCGCCCATCGGACTGCTCATCGGGCTGCTCATCGGACTGCTCATCTGGCTGCTCATCTGGCTGCTCCACGTAACGCAGCACGCCCCACATGGCACGGTCACCCGGGGTGTCCGGCTCGGAACCCGGGTCGCCTGCTTCCGTCTCCACGTCCCCGGTCGCCGGCGGGGCCGTCGCCAGGTCAGGCGTCGGGCCCGTCGCGACACAGTCCCGCAGCTCCGCACGCAGCGACTCGCTGTCCGTGCCCGATCCGATGAGCACGAGCTGCGTGAGGCGCTCCTCGCCGTTCCCCCACGGCTCCGGGTAGAACCGCAGGAACCTGCCCACCGCGTGCACCGCGTACCTGTTCCGCACGTCGCCGGCGCCGAAGTCCACGTACCCCTTGATCCGGTAGAGGCCCTCGGGCCGCTCGTCGAGGAAGCGCATCAGCCGCTGCGGGTCCATCGGTACGTCGGAGACGAAGTCCACGCTCTCGTACGTGGCGTGCAGATGGCCTTCGTGCTCCTCCTCCCCGCCCTCGGCCTCCGCCCGTAGGTCCTCGAAACTCAGCTGCCAGCCATCCGCGCGGTGCTGGTCGTCGCCACGGCGGTCGAAGAGGACCTCGGGGTCGATCCGCCCGTACTCGGCGCAGATCACCGATCCAGCGCCGAGGCCGGTCAACTCCGTTCGCAGGGCGTCGCGTTTTTGCTGCCCCACCCGGTCGGTCTTGTTGAGCACGACCAGGTCGGCGACGGCCAGGTGCCGCACGATCTCCGGGTGCCGTTGCCGGGTGGCCCCGAACTCGGCCGCGTCCACCACCTCGACCAGCCCGCCGTACACCACGTGCGGGTTCTCGCTGGCGAGCAGCATCTTGACCAGTTCCTGCGGCTCGGCGAGCCCGCTCGCCTCGATGACGATCACGTCCATGCCCGCCCCTGGCTCCGCGAGCTTCCCCAGGTACACGTCGAGCTCACTCGCGTCCACGGCACAGCACAGACACCCGTTGCCCAGGGAAACGGTGGAGTCCCCGAGCTGCCCGGCCACCGCCATGGCGTCGATCTCGATCGCCCCGAAGTCATTGACGATCGCCCCGATCCGGGTGCCGCGACTCCGCTTGAGCAGATGGTTGAGCAGAGTCGTCTTCCCCGAACCCAGGAACCCTGCAAGGACGACGACGGGAATCTGTTGCCTGGACATCCCCCGATCGTAGATGAGCACTGCCTTCGGGTACGGACGGCAGACGCTGAGGGGCCGCGCTTCTACGGGCCGCGCTCCTGCCGACCGCGCTCCTGGAGGCCACGCTCCCACCGGCCGCGCCGAACGCGTCCCGATGCCCCGGCGGAGACAGCGGACGCGCTGGACGGGCCCGTGCCCCGTGCGTCTACCGTTCGTACTCATGCGCATCTCCTGGCCGCAGCGCGTCGTCACCCAGTTCCTGCTGATGCAACTGACGATTGCCACCGGCGTCACCGTTCTCGCCACCGGCCTCTTTCTCGCCCCCCTCGGCGACCAGCTCGACGACCAGGCGATGCGGCGGGCGCTGGCCATCGCGCAGACCACCGCGTCGCCGCGTACCGCCGCCACGCTGCTCGCCTCACCCGCCGAGCCCGGCGGGCCCGTGCAGCGGGAGGCGGAACGGATCCGGCGGGCGACCGGCGCCGAATACATCGTGATCATGGACCGGCGAGGAGTCCGTTGGTCGCACACGGCGACCGCGCAGATCGGCCGTGTCGTGTCGACCGATCCCAGCGGCGCCCTCTCGGGCGGCGAGGTGATGGAGATCGACAGCGGCACCCTCGGCCGCTCCGCACGCGGCAAGGTCCCGCTGCGTGACGAACGTGGCCGGGTCGTCGGCGCCGTCTCGGTCGGGATCGAGTACGACACCGTGCGCGGCCGGCTGCTGTCGGCGATCCCCGGACTGCTCGCGTACGCGGGCGGAGCCATCGCGGTGGGCGCCCTCGCCGCGTACCTCATCTCCCGCCGCCTCCAGCGTCAGGTCCATGACCTGGCCTTCTCCGACATCGCGGCGCTGCTCACCGAGCGCGAGGCGATGCTGCACGGCATCCGGGAGGGCGTGGTGGCCCTCGACTCCCGGGGCAGGGTGCGCCTGATCAACGACGAGGCCCAGCGGCTGCTCGGCGTGGGCGGCGAGGCCACCGGCCGACCGCTGGACGAGGTGCTGGGCGAGGGCCGCACCGCCGACGTGCTGACGGGCCGGGTCTCCGGCGAGGATCTGCTGACCGTGCGGGGGCCACGGGTGCTGGTCGCCAACCGGATGCCGACGGACGACGGCGGCGCGGTGGCCACCTTGCGCGACCGCACCGAGCTGGAGCAACTGGGCCGGGAGCTCGACTCCACCCGCGGACTGATCGACGCCCTGCGTGCCCAGGACCACGAGCACGCGAACCGGTTGCACACCCTCCTGGGCCTGCTCGAACTGGAGATGTACGAGGAGGCCGCCGACTTCGTTACGGAGGTGGCCGGGGGGCGCCGGGCCACGGCCGAGGAGTTCACCGACCGCGTCCACGACCCGTTGCTGGCCGCGCTCCTGGTCGGGAAGGCCACCGTGGCGGCGGAACGTGCGGTGGTGCTGCGCCCGGCGGACGGCACGCTGTTGCCGGACCGGCTGGTGGATCCACGCGGGCTGGTGACGATGGTCGGCAATCTGGTGGACAACGCGCTGGACGCCTCGGCCGGGTCACCGGGCGCGTTCGTCGAGGTCGCACTGCACGCCCGGGAGCGGGAGGTCGTACTGCGGGTGACGGACAGCGGGCAGGGAGTACCGGCCGACCGACGAGAGACGATCTTCACCGAGGGCTGGACCACCAAGGAGCTGCCGGCCCACGGCAGGAGGGGGCTGGGCCTGGCGCTGGTACGGAGGCTGGCCGAGCGGCAGGGCGGGAGCGTACGGGTCGCCGAGGCGCCGGGCGGCGGCGCGGAGTTCTCGGTCGTACTGCCCGAGGCGTTGCACCCGGACCCGGACCCGGACCCGGACCCGGACCCGGCGGTATCGCACCCGGACCTGAGAACATCGCGCTTTGGCCCCCCGGAAGCGCTACACCCCGGGTCGGCGGCTCCGGCACCCGGGCCCGGCGGAGGTCCCGGCGGGCCCGGCGGCGGACCCGGCGAAGTACGCAGTGGTGGACCCGGCGGAGGGCCCAGCGGTGGACCCGGTGGAGGCGATTAGGCCGCCCCCGCCCCCGTCAGCGACCGCACCTCCGTCTCCGCGTGCTTGGCCTCGTCCGGCGGCTCGGACGAGGTGACGGTCCCCAGCCAGCCCGCCAGGAAGCCGAGCGGAATCGACACGAGACCGGGGTTCTGCAACGGGAAGATTTGGATGTCGGCGCCGGGGAAAAGCGATTCGGGACTGCCCGACACGACCGGCGACACAATCACGAGCAGCACGGCGGGGATCAGTCCGCCGTAGACCGACCAGACGGCCCCACGCGTCGTGAAGCCGCGCCAGAACAGCGAGTAGAGCAGCACCGGCAGGTTGGCCGAGGCGGCCACGGCGAAGGCCAGACCCACCAGGAACGCCACGTTCAGGTCCCGGGCGAGCAGGCCGAGGGCGATGGCCACCACCCCGATGCCCCCCGCGGCGACTCGCGCGACCGCGACCTCGCTGTACTGCTTGGCACGCTTGCGCCTGCTGCGCAGCGACGCGTAGAGGTCGTGGGCGACGGACGCGGAAGAGGCCAGGGTGATGCCGGCGACAACGGCGAGGATCGTGGCGAACGCGACCGCGGCGACCACCGCGAAGAGAACCGTTCCGCCCGTGGAGCCCGCGCCGCCGCCCAGGTCGTGGGCGAGCAGGGGGACCGCCGTGTTCCCCGCCGCGTTGGATTCCCGTACCCGGTCGGAGCCGAGGACGGCTGCCGCACCGAAGCCGAGCACGATGGTCATCAGGTAGAAACTGCCGATGAGGCCGACCGCCCAGACCACCGAGCGTCGGGCGGCCCGCGCGGTGGGCACGGTGTAGAAGCGCGACAGGATGTGCGGCAGTCCCGCCGTGCCCAGAACCAGCGCGAGGCCGAGGCTGATGAAGTCGAGGCGCGCGGTCCAGTCGCCGCCGTACCGCAGGCCCGGCGCGAGGAAATCCTTGCCATGGCCGCTGCGGTCCGCCGCGGTGGCCAGGAGCTGGTTGAAGTCGCCGTGGAAGCGCACCAGGACGAGCACGGTGAGCGTGAGCGCGCCGAGCATCAGCAGGACGGCCTTCACGATCTGGATCCAGGTGGTGGCGCGCATCCCGCCCAGGGTCACGTAGATCACCATCAGCGCGCCGACGCCGATGACCGTCCAGGTCTGGGCCGCCCCGCTGCTGCCGCCGAGCAGCAGGCCGACGAGAGAACCCGCTCCGACCATCTGGGCCACCAGGTAGAGAACGGACACGGTGACCGAGGAAGTTCCCGCCGCGATCCGCACCGGACGCTCCCGCATCCGGGAGACGACCACGTCGGCGAGGGTGAACCGGCCGCAGTTGCGCACCAGTTCGGCGACGAAGAAGAGCACGACGAGCCAGGCCACCAGGAAACCGACCGAGTAGAGCATGCCGTCGTAGCCGAAGAGGGCGATGAGGCCGGAGATACCGAGGAAGGAGGCGGCCGACATGTAGTCGCCTGCGATGGCGAAACCGTTCTCCATGGGCGAGAACAGCCGTCCGCCGACGTAGAACTCCTCCGCGGAACCGTGCCGGTTGCGGCTCACCCACGTGGTGATCGCCAGGGTGGTCGTCACGAACGCGCTGAACAGGAGCAGCGCCAGGGTCTGGTGTCCCTGATTCACCGGGCGTACCCCCCGGCCTCTCCGAGCCGCCCTGCCGGACCAACCGTCCCGAGCGTCCCGGGAGCCCCGGCCGTCCCGCCTGCCCCGCCAGACCCGGCGGGCCCGTCGAGCGCGACATGCCTCGCCGGGTCGGCAGGGTTCGACAGGTTAGACGGGATGACAGCACTTGACGACCCAGCAGAGCCGGACAGCCTGGTCAACTCCTGTGTGTCCCAACGTAATTCCAACGCGAGCCGGTCCCGTCGGAGCCTGGCGTGCCTGGCGTACGCCCAGGTCAGTACGAACGTGGAGAGAAACTGTCCGAGCCCCGCGACCATCGCGACATTGACCGCTCCGGCAACCGGGCGGGCCATCAGCCCAGGAGCCGCGGTCGCGGCGACGACGTAAGCGACGTACCAGGCGAGAAAGGCAAGAGTCGCGGGAACGACGAACCGCCGGTAGCGACTGCGCACTTCCTGGAAGGCCGCACTGCTCTGCACCTCCAGGTAGATGTCGGCGGCGCTCTGCTCGCGCGCCGGGACGGCGGGCGCGGGCGGCAGCGTGTGCGCCGGGGCGCCCGCGCCGTCCAGTTCGCCCCAGCCGGAGGCGAGCGCGTCGTACCACGGGTCGTCGATCCGCATCGCTGCGGCGTCGCGCCCTTCGTGCTTCTCCACCGAACAAATCTCCTTGTCCGCGGCCGGATTGGTCCGCGCGCCCCAGGATGGGCAGACAGGAGAGATCGTCGGCCCGGCAATCCCCTCTCTTCACCCCATTAGGTGACACCCACACCTGATGCGCCCGCGGCCGGAGGTGCGGCGAGGCCCTCCCGGTAGGCGTACCGAGCGGCCTGCGTCCGGTCGTGCACCCCGGTCTTCGCGAAGAGGTTGTTGATGTGTGTCTTCACCGTGGCCTGGCCGATGTGCAGGGTCCGCGCGATCTCCGCGTTGGGCAGCCCTTCCGCGATCAGCACCAGCACCTCGGCCTCCCGTGGCGTGAGCCCGTCGGGGAGTTCGTCGGGGCGAGGCGCCGGTGGATCCGGCGCGGTGACCCGGTCGAGAAGCCGTCGTTGCACCCCCGGGGACAGCCCCGCCTGCCCCGACATCACGCCCTGCACCGCCCTTACGATCTCCTCCCCGTCTGCGTCCTTGGTGAGGTAACCGCGCGCGCCGGCCCTCAGCGCGGGAAACAGCCAGTCGTCGTCGGCATACGTCGTGAGCACCACGACGTGTGTCGAGGGGTGCCGGTCGCGGATCCTGCGAGTCGCCTCCACCCCGTCGCAGCGGGGCATCCGCAGGTCCATGAGCACCACGTCCGGCGCGTGGACGGCGACCATCTCGACGGCCTCCTCACCGTCCCCCGCCGAGCCGACCACCTCGATACCGGGCAGCAGTCCGAGGAGCAGCACAATCCCCTCGCGCACCATCGCCTGGTCGTCGACGACGAGCACCCGCACCGCGCTGTCCGGCGCGTCCTCGGGTCTGTTCACACCGGCATCCGGAGCTTCACCACGAACCCCTTCCCCTCCCGGCCCGCCTCCAGCGTGCCCCCGAGCAGTTCCGCCCGCTCCCGCATTCCCAGCAGACCGTATCCGGCGCCTGTTGCGGCCAGCTCGCCCCGCGCACCGGGCCGGCCCCAGTCCCGTACTTCCAGGGTGACTGCGCGCGGCCCGTACGCGAGCAGGATCCTGACCGCGGCCCCCGGGGCGTGTTTACGGACGTTGGTGAGAGCCTCCTGGGCCACCCGCCGCACCGCCTGCGATGCGTCGGCCGTCAACTTCTGCCGCTCCCCCGACACTTGGATCTCGGCCCGCTCCACGGCCCCCAGCTCTCTCAGATAGTCCTCGACGGGCACCATGTCCCCTCGGAGCGCGGAGAGCGCCTGACGGGTCTCCGCGAGCCCCTCGCGGGCCATCCCCCGCGCCGCGACGACCCGTTCCAGCACTCCGTCTCGGAATGCGCCCTGCGGCTCCCGCTCGATCAGCAGCCGGGCCGCCTCCAGGTGCACCATCTGCGCGGAGAGGCTGTGGGCGAGTACGTCGTGTATCTCCCTGGCTATTCGCGCCCGTTCGGCGAGGGCCGCGGACTCGGCCTCGGCCGTGCGGGCCGCCCGCTCCTGCGCCAGGAGCCGGAAGCCGGAGCCGCGTGCCTGCGCATCGAGCCGCAGCATGTATCCGATGGCCAGGACCCCGCAGGTCACCACCGCCTGCTCCCTGGCACTCACCTCGCTCAGCACCGCGTGCATGCTCACGATTGCCGCTCCCGCCGGCAGGCCGACCGCCAGCGGCAGTCGCACCGTGGCCTGCACCCCGCAGATGATCAGCAGGACGGCGCCTGGATCGGGCGCCCCCACCAGGTGCGACGCGACGGCCACAAGCGTCACCGTCCCGAGCACCGCGAGTGAGGGCAGCAGCCGGTGCCGTACGGTCTGCCGGTCGTACAGCTCAGCCGCCCCGGTGACAGCCACCAGGACGAGCGGCGGCACCACCAGGGCCACCCCCTGGAACACCCCGGAGTCGTACGCCTCCCAGAGGATCCACAGACCCATCCCCAGCCACAGGGCGATGTCGATCGCCATCCGCACCCGGGGCACCCCGAGCCGCGACAGCTCCTCCGTGGAGGGCCAGGCGGTGAACCCGCCGCTCGACTGCGTCGTCTGCGATCCCATGCCGTCGACATTACGGATCGGTGGGACGCCCCGGATCGGAGCCTGGGTGGAGCTTTTCCCTCCACCCACGGGTTGACTCCGGCCCCGGCCGACCTGGCGGCGCCCCGCCCGACCCGGCTGGCGCGCACCCCGGGACGAGCTTGCGCGGCGCGCCCCGGCCCCACCCGGCGCCGCGCAGCCCGGCGCCCGGGACAGACTCGGTCAGGCGTCGATGCGGGAGCGGTCCAGGGTCGCTGCGGCGCTGGTGATGAATTCCTTGCGGGGGGCTACTTCGTTCCCCATCAGGAGGTCGAAGACCTGCTCGGCGGCGTCGAGGTCGCCGATGTTGATCCGGCGCAGGGTGCGGTGACGGGGGTCGAGCGTGGTTTCGGCGAGTTGGTCGGCGTCCATTTCGCCGAGGCCCTTGTACCGCTGGATGTCGTCCTTGTAGCGGACGTTCTTGCGCTGGAACTCCAGCAGGGTCTGGCGCAGTTCGTTGTCCGAGTAGGTGTAGACGTACTTGTCCTGGCCCTTCTTGGGCTGGACGAGCTCGATGCGGTGCAGGGGCGGCACGGCGGCGAAGACCCGGCCGGCCTCGACCATGGGGCGCATGTAGCGCTGGAAGAGGGTGAGCAGCAGGATCCGGATGTGGGCGCCGTCGACGTCTGCGTCGACCAGCAGCACGATCTTTCCGTAGCGGGCGGCGTCGATGTCGAAGGTCCGGCCCGAGCCTGCTCCTATGACCTGGATGATCGCCCCGCACTCGGCGTTCTTCAGCATGTCCGAGACGGACGCCTTCTGAACGTTGAGGATCTTGCCCCGGATCGGCAGGAGCGCCTGGAACTCGGAGTTCCGGGCCAGCTTGGCGGTACCGAGCGCGGAGTCCCCCTCGACGATGAACAGCTCGCTGCGTTCCACGTCGTCGCTGCGGCAGTCGGCCAGCTTGGCGGGCAGCGAGGACGATTCCAGGGCCGTCTTACGACGCTGGGCGTCCTTGTGCTGGCGGGCGGCGATCCGGGTGCGGGCGGCGGCGACGATCTTCTCCATCACCGTGCGGGCCTGCGCCTTGCCGTCACGCTTGGTGGACGTCAGGAAGCCCTTGAGCTCCTTGGCCACCACCGCCGCGACGATGCGGTTGGCCGCCGAGGTGCCGAGCACCTCCTTGGTCTGGCCCTCGAACTGCGGCTCGGCCAGCCGCACGGTGACGACCGCGGTGAGGCCTTCCATCGCGTCGTCCTTGACGACGTCGTCCTCGGCGACACGCAGCAGCTTGGCCGAGCGCAGCGACTCGTTCACCGTCTTGGTCAGGGAGCGCTCGAAGCCCGAGACGTGGGTGCCGCCCTTGGGGGTGGCGATGATGTTGACGAAGGACTTGACCGTGGTGTCGTACCCGGTGCCCCAGCGCAGGGCGATGTCCACGGCCAGCTCGCGGGTGACCTCGGTGGGGGTCATGTGACCGCGGTCGTCGAGGACCGGCACGGTCTCCTTGAAGCTGCCCTGCCCGGTCAGACGCGTGACGTCACAGATCGCCTTGTCCTGCGCGAGGTACTCGCAGAACTCGCTGATGCCCCCGTCGAAGCGGAACGTCTCCTCACTCTTGCCCACACCCTCAAGATCACGCTCGTCCCGGACCACGATGGTCAGGCCGGGGACGAGGAAGGCCGTCTGGCGGGCCCGCTGGTACAGCGTGTCCAGCGAGAGCTTCGCGTCCTTGAGGAAGATCTGCCGATCCGCCCAGTAGCGCACCCGGGTGCCGGTGCGGGTCTTGGGCACCCGCTTGCTCTTGCGCAGCCCGCTGCCGGGGTCGAAGGGGGAGTCGGGACCGGACTCGGTGAAGATGCCGGGGACGCCGCGGCGGAAGCTGATCGCGTGCGTGGAGCTGTTGCGGTCGATCTCGACGTCGAGGCGCGCGGAGAGCGCGTTCACCACGGAGGCGCCCACGCCGTGCAGACCGCCGGAGGCCGCGTAGGAGCCACCGCCGAACTTGCCACCGGCGTGCAGTTTGGTCATGACGACCTCGACACCGGACAGGCCCGTCTTGGGCTCGACGTCGACCGGGATGCCGCGGCCGTTGTCCTGGACCTCGACGGAGCCGTCCTCGTGCAGGATCACTTCGATGCGGTCGCAGTAACCGCCCAGGGCCTCGTCGACGGAATTGTCGATGATCTCCCAGATGCAGTGCATCAGGCCACGGCTGTCGGTGGACCCGATGTACATGCCGGGGCGCTTGCGGACCGCCTCAAGGCCTTCGAGGACGAGCAGGTGCCGCGCGGTGTAATTGGAACCGTCACGGTCCGCGCCGCTCAGCAGTGCGGTGGACGGGACGGTCGTATCGGCGGTCACGCGGTTCGCTCCTCGCTGAATTTCAAATGGGCCCCGATGGGGTACGGGGTCGGCGTCGGTCGCCGCTCAGAGGGTAACGGGGCCTGGTAGAGCGGGTGTAACGCCCCACCCGGGAAATCTCATGCTAGTCCAGTTGCGTACACGTGTTCGATCCCTCGATGGAGTGAAGCACATGTCACGTTCCCTTCCGGGCATGAACCATTTAGGCTCCGGGCACGTCCTCATCAACAAGCCGGCAACCCAGCCGGACGGACACCACCCCAAGACAAGCCAGCAACGCGAAACCGTAAAGCGACGCAATACGGCTCATTCGCCGCCAACCGGCAACAGACAACCACTCCGGAAGACCTTCGGAAGAAGTTTCAAGGAAAAGCCACGAGCGGGAACGTTTTCGGCCTGGTTGGATGTTGACCCTGGTACGACAGCTCGTCGAGCTAGAGAAGAGGCGACGTGACTACTGTTCTGACCCCCGCGAGCCCCCTGACGGCCGCTGACCGATGCGATCGCTGCGGCGCCCAGGCATATCTGCGCGTTCTCCTGGCCAGCGGTGGCGAACTGCTCTTCTGCGCCCACCACGGTCGCAAGTTCGAGCCCGAGCTCAAGAAGATCGCCTCGGAAATACAGGACGAGACGGACCGGCTGACGGTCTCCCCCTCGTCCTCGGAGGACGACGAACACTGACGCGCCAAGAGCGTCCAAGCTGACGCCCTAAGAGCGTCCACGACGAGCCGAGGACCGGTGCCAGACCGGTCGACGGGCGGTTTCCCCCGGGTGTGCGGGGGAGGCCGCCCGTTCTCGTCGCTCGCGTCCGCGTGGCCACGAATGCACCCGACGGCCACGTACGTACGCGTCCGTACGCCTGACAGTCACCCACTCGTACATATATTCGACATAACGGCCGGTGCCGGTGCGTCTGACCGGCAGGGGTCGCCCGTGCCAGGACCGCACTGCGGCCCCGCACACCCCACCGGGGTGCCAGGGCCGCAGCCGCGCCGTCGAACGGCCTCGCCGTCAGCTCTGCTGGTCCAGGATCCGTGCCAGTGCCGGGATCCGCGTGTACACCCCAGGGCTCTCCGCCTTTCCGCAGCCGCTGCCCCAGGACACCACCCCGATCAGCCGCCCCTTGGCCACCAGCGGACCGCCACTGTCCCCCTGACAGGCGTCGTGACCACCGTCCGGGTCCCCCGCACAGAGCATCGTGGCCGGAAGATACGTTCCGTCCGCGTTCCCGGGGTACGCCTTCGCACACGCGTCGTCCGGCAGTACCTGCACCTGCGCGGCTCTCAGGGAGTCCGCGTACGACCCGCCTCCGGTGGTGTCACCCCAGCCGTACACGGTCGCCGCCACCCCCGGGTCCGCCGCGCTGCTTCCCTCGCTCGCCATGCGGAGCACGGAGCTCTTGGGGAGCGCGGCGTCCAGAGTCAGCACCGCGACGTCGCCGGAGTTCGTCCCGGGGTCGTACGACGGGTTGATCCAGGTCCCGCTCACGGCGATCTCCCGCCCGTCACTCCCCCGCAGCTCCCCGCGACCCGCGATGACCGTCAGGTCGTTCACCTCACCCAGCTGCGCACCGAGCACGTCCTGGGTCAGGCAGTGCGCCGCCGTGACCACCTTTGTCGGCGCCACCACCACTCCCCCGCAGAACTGCCCCGCCCTCGTACCCCCGAACCGGTCACGGCTGGACAGCGCCACCACCCACGGGCTGTCCGCCACCCGAACAGCCTGCCCGCCTATGACCACTCCGTCGGCGGCGGCCGGGCCCGGCGCCGCGAGGGGTGCCACCGCCGCTGCAGCGGTCAGGGTCAGGGCACCTATCAGTGATCGAGTGATGGGTCGACGCATGCGTCCTCCTTACTCAGTGGTGAACTCCGAACACCCAGAGTCATCCACCTTTCGGCGCCTCGCACCCGCGCACGCAGCGGGCCCGGCCGCGTCCGGCACGGCGAGATCGCTCGTACGGACGTAGCCGGGCCCAGAAAGAACAGCGGTCTCGCTCAGTCGAGGTAGTCGCGCAGCACCTGCGAACGCGACGGGTGGCGCAGCTTGGACATCGTCTTGGACTCGATCTGGCGGATGCGCTCACGCGTCACTCCGTAGACCTTGCCGATCTCGTCCAGCGTCTTGGGCTGACCGTCGGTGAGCCCGAAACGCATCGAGACGACGCCCGCCTCGCGCTCGGAGAGGGTGTCGAGGACCGAGTGCAACTGCTCCTGCAGAAGCGTGAAACTGACCGCGTCGGCCGGGACCACGGCCTCCGAGTCCTCGATCAGGTCACCGAACTCGCTGTCACCGTCCTCGCCCAGCGGAGTGTGCAGGGAAATCGGCTCGCGGCCGTACTTCTGGACCTCGATGACCTTCTCGGGGGTCATGTCGAGTTCCTTGGCCAGCTCCTCGGGGGTGGGCTCGCGGCCCAGGTCCTGGAGCATCTGGCGCTGGACGCGAGCCAGCTTGTTGATGACCTCGACCATGTGCACCGGGATACGGATGGTGCGGGCCTGGTCGGCCATCGCGCGGGTGATCGCCTGCCGGATCCACCAGGTCGCATACGTCGAGAACTTGTAGCCCTTGGTGTAGTCGAACTTCTCGACGGCACGGATCAGGCCGAGGTTGCCCTCCTGGATCAGGTCCAGGAAGAGCATGCCGCGGCCGGTGTAGCGCTTGGCGAGGGAGACGACGAGGCGGAGGTTCGCCTCCAGCAGGTGATTCTTGGCCCGGCCGCCGTCCTGGGCGATGATCTCCAGCTCGCGCTTGAGCTTGGGCGCGAGTTTGTCCGAGTTGGCGAGTTTGTCCTCGGCGAACAGACCGGCCTCGATGCGCTTGGCGAGCTCCACCTCCTGTTCCGCGTTGAGGAGGGGCACCTTGCCGATCTGCTTGAGGTAGTC
This sequence comes from Streptomyces sp. NPDC091272, assembly GCF_044757485.1. Lineage (NCBI taxonomy): Bacteria > Bacillati > Actinomycetota > Actinomycetes > Kitasatosporales > Streptomycetaceae > Streptomyces > Streptomyces sp. NPDC091272. The sequence goes on along the minus strand of NZ_JBIVVC010000001.1, from coordinate 94,437 downwards.
CTTGACCGGGTCGGCGGTGGCGCCGGCGACCGCGACCTGCTGCGCGGGTGCGTCATCCTCGTCGTCGTCGGAGAGGACGAAACCCTTCGCCTCCCCGGCCTCCCCGGTCTCGGCGCTCTCCTCCTCATCGCCGGGCTTGGACTGCGCGTCCTGGGACTGCCCGTCGGCCGCTTCGTCCTTCTTCGCCGCGGTCTTCTTCGCCGTCGTCTTCTTGACGGCGGTCTTCTTGGCGGCGGACTTCTTCGCCGGCGTCTTCTTCACGGCCGACTTCCCGGCCGGTGCGACGGCCGTCTCCTCGGTGACGGCCCCCTCCCCCGCGGAGGCGTCTGCCGTGACGACACTCACGGCGTCGGCGGCCGGGGCGGCCGTTGCCGCAACGACCCGGGGGGCGGCGGCACTTGCGGCGAAGGTCCGGGGTACGGCACCCCTCACCGGGCTCTTCGCCTGGACGCCCTTGCGGGCACGCTGGGGCGGCTCCGCGGCAGTGACCATCAGCGTCACACCCTCTTCCTCAAGGATCTGATTGAGGCTGCGCAGGACGTTCTTCCACCGGGTCGGCGGAATGCGGTCAGCATCGAATGCCCGACGCACGTCGTCGCCGGCGATCTGCCCATCAGCCTTTCCCCGCTCGATGAGCGCCAACACAGACTCGGACTCGGCGATCTCCGGCGGGAGCGTACGGGATGTGCTGGCCGACACGGACAACCTCTCGGAACGATGGAATTGGCGTCCGACCCCGCCCGTCAGGGCCTGAGCCGACGACCACCGGCTGGGGGTGTACCGGCGGACCTGGCAAGGGTCCGGGGCTCTCCGCGGCGCCGCGAGCGGCATCCGCTTTCCTCCCCGGCTCTCACCTCTTAGGTCATCGCGGGATCCCCAGGAGCGTTACGCCCCGACTTCGTGGCCCGAGTCACATCCGATTCGCAACGAACTCCCGCACAAAGGGCGGGTGCCCAACAATCGTGTCGCCGAACCCGTGGGGCCCGGCGACACGTGTTCCGTACGCCCCCTCCGGGCGGCGGACATTCAGGGGTGACGCACCGTCAGTGCTCACGGGGTGCGGGAACGACACGCTCCACTTCCGGGTGCACTGTGAGGAGTTGCCGCATCGCCGACTCGGCCCCCTGGCCGTCGCCGGCCGCAAGGGCGTCCGCGATGCGCGCGTGGTGGGAGAGGGATACGTCGGTGGGACGGTCACAGCCGAAGATCGGGCCGCCGGACACCTGGAGGGCGGCGGAGACGATGCCGGAAAGGTGCTCAAGCATCCGGTTTCCCGCGAGCTGGATCAGCAGGGAGTGGAACTCGGCATCGGCCCTGGAGAAGGTGAGGGAATCGCCCTGGGCAAGGGCGTGACCCATGATCTCCACCATGTCGCAGAGGCGTCGTTGTACGTCCTCGCGGCCGTGCCCGGCGGCGAGGCGGGCCGCGAGCGGCTCGATCGTCCAACGCAGCTCGACGAGTTCACGCCGCTGGTCGTCCCGCTGGGGTCCGAAGGCGCGCCACTCGATGATGTCCTGGTCGAGCAGGTTCCAGTCGCTGACCGGTCGGACGCGGGTACCCACGTTGGGACGGGCGCTGACCAGGCCCTTGGCCTCAAGCACGCGCAGCGACTCACGGACAACCGTGCGCGAGACCTCGAAACGCTGGCCGATCTCCTCCGGCACGAGCGGGCGGTCGGCCCCGAGGTCGCCCGAGACGATCATCTGGCCAAGCTGCTGGACGAGTTGGCCGTGCAGCCCGCGGCCGCGGTTCCCGGCCGCTCGGCGGCCGACCCGGCCCAGGTCTGATTCCGGACTGTCCCAGCCGAGGGGGCCGACACGGTCGGCCCCGGGGGTGTCCCCGTAGGGGTAACGGTCGAGTTCGCCAGGCCCGGCGAGACCTGAGTCGACGGGGCGGGCGGCGGTCATCATGGTGTGCGCAAGGGTACTCACGGATGAGTTGTCGGCGGGACTCCGCTGCCCCTTGAGGTCTTTGGTGAAAAGCACACGAAAGGGTGATCACCGCCCTCCCTGCAATTGACGCCTTATCGGAAAGAATTGGGCTTTCCAAGGGGAGTTGTGGGCGATTCGAAGTCTCTCCGACCCAATGTGCTCACCAACGGGCCTTACGGCGAAGCCCGGTGAACAGATACGCACACAGGAGCGCAGGGAGCGACAACGTCATGGCCACCCCGACGGGTTGGGCGACGAGGTGCATCGCAGCGAGCAGCCACTGATCCAGCTCGCCGGGAAGCCGGAGCCACACCAGTTCCCGCAGCCTGCTCGGGAGTCCGGCCATCGAACGGACTGCCGGGCTGGTGAGAAGGTGCTGCACCGCGGGCGCGACGGCGACAGGTACGGCCAGAACCGCGGCGACCCCGGCCGCCGTGACCCGGAAGGCCCCGGCGCCGAGCAGCCCGGCCCAGGCGCATCCGACGCACAGCGCGGCCCAACGCGCCGCCGCGCCGAGCAGCCCGGCGGGAAGCGGTGTCAACTCCGCCCCGTACAGCAGGCGAAGGAACAGGAAGTCGGTGCAGACCGTGAGGCCCGCGAGGGCGAGTGCGGTACCCGCAGACACGGTCAGTTTGGCCACCAGCAACCCAAGTTGCCGGGGTGAGGTGCCGCGGGACGCGGCGAGAGCCGGGTAGCGGTACTCGTCACCGAAGGCGAGCGCACCGAGCAGCCCTGCCCCGAAGGCCGCCGGCGGCAGCGGCAGGAGACCGGGCCAGGCCACGAGGGCCGTCGTCAGAGATGCGGCTCCGTTGTGGGTGAGCAGTGCGCAGAGAGCCGCGGACATGCCCAGGACCGCGGTGAGGACCAGCAGGGCGCTCCGGGTCCCGAAGGCGCGTCGCAGTTCGTACCGGAGAGGGCGGAGAGGGCTACGGGCGGGACGCGGCAGCGGATCATCGGCCGCGGGCCCCGGCGCGGGGACCGGCAGCCGGGTGGACACGGGGCTCTGCCCCGGCCCCACCGCGAGACCGGGCACCGGTACCGGGATTGGCCCGGGGTGCGGCTCCGGGGCGGTCGCGGAGGCAGATGCCGGCTCGGGTGCGGGGCTCGGCCGTGGAGTGTTCTCGGGTGCGGGGCTCGGCCGTGGAGTGGTCGCGGGTGCGGTACTGGGCGCCGGGGAGGTCGCCGAGGCGGGTACCGGCTCGGGGCTCGGCGGCGGGGTCGGCGTGGGGACTGTTGGGGAGTGCGGGCGGGGCTCGGTGGACGGTACGGGGGACGGATTCGCCGGCCGCCCGATCCGTGCGGCAGGCGGCCCCATGTCGCCGATCTCGTCGGCCAGTTGGTGCAGGAGCACGCCGTGCCGGAAAGCGGTGTCGCCGATCTCCGCGCAGCTGCTTCCGTAGACGGAGAGATGGTTTCCGCCTTCCGGCACCACCTCCACGGAATGCCGGTTCGCCCTCGCCTCCTTGTTGAGGAGCGCGCCGAGGCGCAGCGCCTGGGGGGTGCGAACGGTGACGCGCGGACGCAGCCGGGTGCGTGCGAAGTCCACCGCCGCCTGGTCGGCGACGAGTCGGCCCTCCACGAGGGTAACGACACGGTCGGCGGTGCGGGCGGCTTCCTTGGGGTCACCCGTGGTGCACAGAACGGTGCCGCCATGTGCGGCGTGGGCGCGCAACAGTCCGTACAGCCAGCTGTTGTCGCGGGGCGAGAGACCGGCGGCGGGCTCGTCGAGGATCAGCGTGTGCGGGTCCGCCAGGAGGGCGGAGGCGAGCCCGAGCCTGCGGTCCATACCGAGGGAGAGGTTCCCGAGACGCTGATTGCCCAGGCCGGTGAGGCCGACGATTTCGAGCAGCTCGTCGGCGCGCGTGGCGGGTACCCCGGCGGCGGCGCACAGCATCCGGAGCTGCCCCCTGGCGGTGCGTGCCGGGTGGCCGGGGACGTCGCCGAGGAGGGCGCCCACCTCTCGGGCGGGGTGGGCGATGCGGTGCAGTGGGCGGCCTCTGAAGTACGTGGCGCCACGGCCCTGTTCGAGGGCGAGCATCAGGCGGAGCGCCGTGGTCCGGCCGGAGCCCGGGGCGCCGAGAAGGGCGGTGACCTCGCCCGGCATGGCCTCGAAGGACAGGTCGTCCACGGCGGGCCGACGGGCCCGGCGTGCCGTGCTGGTGAGTCCGATGGCCTGGAGCATCGCTTCCCTCGCGTCTCTTGCGTCTCCCGCGTGTGCCGCAGCTCCCGCGGGCGGTGGGGGGTGAGGCGGAAGAGGCCGGTATCGAAGCAAGATAACGCGACATTTTGGACTTTTTGCGCAGCGCGAGAAGGTGCGGGTGTCAGAACGGCCGTCGCACGGCCCACGCGCGGGGCATGAGGGGGGCCGGACGAAGCGAGCGCGCCGCACGGAACGGTGCCGCGGAAGGGGGTGTCCCTCAGACCTCGGGACGCAGCATGGGGGGATTGAGCACGGTCGCCCCTCCCGCCCTGAACAACTGTGCGGGCCGACCCCCCTGACGGGTCGTCGTACCGCCGGAGGGGACGAGGAACCCCGGGGTCCCCGTCACCTTGCGATGGAAGTTGCGGGGATCGAGAACGACGCCCCACACCGCCTCGTACACCCGCCGGAGCTCCCCGACGGTGAACTCCGGCGGGCAGAAGGCGGTGGCGAGCGAGGAGTACTCGATTTTCGAGCGGGCCCTCTCGACGCCGTCCGCGAGGATCTGTCCGTGGTCGAACGCGAGCGGGGCCGCCTGGTCCTCGTCCCTGGCGAACGAGTCCGCGTGGCCGAGCAACGACTCCACCGGGGCCCAGCGTGCGCTGTTCGCGTCGCCGCCCGCGCGGGGGGCGGGCAGGTCGGGTGCGAGCGCCAGATGAGCGACGCTCACCACCCGCATCCGGGGGTCGCGTCCCGGATCGCCGTAGGTGGCGAGCTGCTCCAGGTGGGCACCGTTGCCGGGGGCCGCGGCGAGGGGTTCGTGCCCGGTGGGTGCGGACAGGGCGCTCAGTCCGGTCTCTTCGGCGAGTTCGCGGGCCGCGGCCGTCGCAAGGTCCTCATCGGCCCGGACGAAACCGCCCGGCAGTGCCCACCGCCCCTGGAACGGCTGCTCCCCACGGCGTACGACCAGGGCGCAGAGCGCGTGCCGACGCACGGTGAGCACGGCCAGATCCACGGTGACGGCGAACGGCGGAAAGGCCGACGGATCGTAGGGCGACATGCCGTGATCATAGTCGTCTTCCTGACGATAAACAGTCCCCACGAGCCTCTCCCCCGCTGCCGCGTCCCGTGCCTCACCCACCTAGCTGAAGGCTGTCCGCCGCCTCCTCCACCATGCCGAGGCCGAGTCGGCCGACGCGCGCGGCGAAGGCCTCACCCGCGACCCGCAGCCCGGAGAGCCGCAGCGCACCAAGGGGTGCGCTGCTGACCGGGACCAGTCGGACGGTGCCGGCGGGAGCGTCTGGCCGGATGCCTACGAGAGTGCAGAGCAGATGAATTCCGGCGGCGGCCGAGACCGCTGCCGGGCGGCACGCGGCAGGGTGCGGCAGCGGGGTGCTGTCGGCGGTGCGCTGCTCCCCCGCGAACATCTCCGGCAACCGGTAGTCGAAGGCAGCCGCCGCGTCCAGCAGTCCGCGCAGGAGCGAGCCGGCCTCCTTCTCGTATCCGGCGGCAGCGAGTCCGGAGACCGCGACGGCCGTCTCGTGCACCCGCACCGCGCCACTGCGATGGCCGAACGGGTTGTGCGCCACCTCCCTGGCTCCAAGGCCTCGAAGCCCCCACCCCGAATCCATGGCAGGGCCGCCGAGCAGGCGGACCAGCTGTTCTGTCTGCACCTTGTCCAGCAGACCTGGCGCCAGCTGCCCGGCTCCCAGCAGTCCCGTGTCCAGCAGATGCACGCTCGTACCGTCGAGGTGGGGCACGTGCCGTCCGTCACCGGTACGGGCGGCCGACGGCCGGCCGCCCGCGCGGTCGTCGAGCCAGAACTCCTCGCGGAAGGCCCTGCGCAGGTCGGCCGCCCACTGTCGCCAGCCTTCGGCTCCGGGGCGTCCGCAGGACTCCAGCAGGTCCGCACCCAGCAGAGCGGCCCGGTGCGCATGGGCCTGGGTCTCGGCCCGCCGCAGTCCGCCGGAGCCGGGGTCGACCACGTAAACGCCGCCACCAGCCGCGCTGCGCAGCCAGTCCAGGCAGCCCTCGGCAGCAGGCAGCAACTCCGCCAGGTCCTGCTCGGGCAAACCCCAGCGTCGGGCCTCCGCAAGCACCACCGGGAAGGCCAGGGTGGCCTCCACCCCTGTGCAGCCGGCAGGCAGATGCGGTCCCGCGTCGCGGAACGGGCCGGGGATGCGACCGCTGCGGGCCTCCTGGGTACGGGCCAGCGTACGCAGCGTGTTCGCCGCCAGCCGGGTCCCGAGCGGCAGCGCCATCCGGACCGCCCAGAGCGCCTCGGCGGGGGCCAGGCCGCAGCGCCACGGGACGCCTGCCGCCGGATAGATGTCCGAGGGGTGGGCGGGATCTCGCATCAGCAGGGAGCGCAGGTCGTCGACGCTCGTGCGGAGCAGTTCCCCCACCCTGGGGTCGTCGCCCTCGGCACTCACCTCAGGCAGAGGGCAACCACCCGTCCTGCCCGCCGAGCGCACGACGCGCTCGGTCCTGACCCGCAGTTCGATGGTGCGGGAGCCGCCGGGCGGCAGCTCCATCTCCCAACGCAGCAAGCCTGCCGAGGCGAGGGCGTCATCGGGCGGAGGGTCGGCGCTCACCTGCGCGTGCGTGCCTCCGGTGGTCCAGCGCAGTCCGGAACCGTGAACACTGGCGGGCAGTTCGGGACCCGGGCGGCCCGCACCGATCGCGCCCAGGTCCGCCAGATCCGTGCCCAGGGTGATCTCCACCGAAATCCGCAGCGGCCGGGGCGCGGAGTTGCACAAGGTGATGCGCTCGGTGCCGTCCGCGGTCCTGATCCGCTCCACCGCGACGCCGGGGTCGGGACCGATGTCGCCAGGCGTTCGGACCACGGCCATGAACCGCGCGCGGTCGGCCGCCGCCAACCTGCCCTGCACCGGCACGGGTTCACGGCCCGCCACGCGCAGCACACAGCGGGACAGCAGCCTGCGGCCGGCCTGGTAGAAACCTTCCAGACCACGCCCGGTCAACTGGCCGTGCTCGGCGGAGACGGCCAACGAGGGCAGGTCCGCGCAGACGATCATCGTGTGCACCGCGGGCAGGTCGGCCAAGCCCCCCGGTCCCGGAGCGCCTCCCCTGGTGGAGGCGGAGGCGGGTGAGGACCGACGGGACTGCGCGGGCAGGCCGCGCACTGCGGAGGACGGCGGGACGGTGAGGGCCATACGGTGCCTTCTCTGTACTCCGGAGGACGATGGCGGTTGTGGCGACGCCGTGTGTGCGGTGCCGCCACTCAGGTGAACGGCGGCACGGGCAACGGGGTCACGGCCGGGGGGCCTGGCGAAAGCGGCGAGCTCGGCGACGCCGCCGAGACCGGTGGGCGGACGCGCCACACGCGCCCGACGAGGTGCATCCGCCCCTCGCACATCACGCGCCCATTGCGGCGCGTCTACCTCACGCGCATCACGCGCCCGTCGAGGCGCTTTCAGGCTCGCCCGTCGCATGGAGCACTCCCGTCGTACGCCCGGAACGTTCATCGTCCGCTCCTTGTCCCCCGTCGGGGCCGTCGCGGCGTCTCGCGGCGGCGTGTGCCGCCCTGCTCCCCCGACGGCCCTGGCCACGGGCCGGTCACGCCGGCGGGACGGACGCGGTCCCTCCCCTCTCGCGACCCGTTTCGTGTCGCCGGCCCGCCGCTGCCCCCGGGCCCGTTCCCGTCAGCGGACCGGAGTCCGCTTCCGCGCCCGCTTCCGGGGGCCTGCCGCTCCCGCGCTGCCGACCGAGCGCGGGTTGTTGATCGCGCATCCACCCCGGACCGCGGGCGGGCCGACGGGCGGCCTCGCCCTTTACGCAGGCCGGGCCGGGCGCTCGCGGCACGCTTCCGCACGGAGCGGTCCCCGCGCAGACACACACGCAACTGCTCGGGGTCGAGGCCCTCGTTGCACGCCTGGTGGAGCAACTGCGCGAAGGTGTAGTGCTCGTCGGCCTGGAGCGCGAGTCCCAGAGCGACCCGGGCCCCCGGTTCGTCGCCGGTGGACCAGGCGACCCAGCCCGCGAGGCTGAGCGGGGGCGCCGCATAGGTGACGTACGCCCCGACGCACCGCCGGGCAAGGACACGCCAGAGCCGTAGCGCGTGGACGGCTTCCGGGCCCTCCATCCACTCCGCGGCGTGGTCCCTGGTGTCCCGGTCCTGGATCCCCACGATGAGAACGGCGGCCTCCTCGTCACTGACGAGATCGTCGTCGAAGCTGTCGGCCTCCGCCCAGGACCCCTTCGCCGGAGGTGCCTGGGCCAGCCGCCGGATGAGCACCCGCGCAAGATCGAGGGCCTCCTTCTCCACCTGCGCACGACCGGTGTCGCTCAGAATTCTCGGCACCACGGCGTTGCTCGCGCTGTCCAGGGCACGCACCCGGGCCCGGCGGGTGGCCGCATCCTGTGCCCCGGGAGAGAGCCGTTCCTCCATCTCGCGCAGGCTGCCCCGGACTTGGATGCCGGCGTACGCGGCGGCTGCGGCCATCACCGACGTACCGGGAAGGGCGAGGCCTGTCCCCTCGGGCGGGCAGCAGCGTCCGTCGGGACAGCAATAGGACCAGAAGCGCCCGCCCGAGAGGCACAGCGCTTCGAGCACCGGCACGTCGAGGGCGCCGCATGCCGTCCGCAACCGCTGGGCGAAGGTGCGCAGCCGCTCCATCACCTGCCTGCCGGTCTGCCCGGCCGCGGGATCCTGGCAGAGGAAGACGAGAACGCCGTCCGGACGGGCGCCCCGCCGTTCACTGTTGGCCATCAGGCATTCGGCGAGGTGGGTGGCGACCGGCGCCCACTCCCGCGGCGACTGGGGAATGCCGACCCTGAGCCGGCCGCCGAACCTGCCGTTGCGGCCGTGCAGTGCCACCAGCACCACGGAGTCGGTGGGGTGGAAACCGAGCAGGTAAGGCAGGCAGTCGGCGAGTTGAGCGGGGCCACGGAGTGTGACCTGCTGCTCGTCCGCCTGTGCGGTGGTGTGGGAACTGTCGTCGTTGGACACGTCGGTGGTGTCGTGGGGCCCATGGGCGTCACTGTTCGTGCTCATGCCGCTACGTTCCACTGTTCCGAGTCTGGTGCGCCACCCCTGTGGATAAAGTTATCCACAGGCGGGACGGTGGGTTCGCCCGATGTCGGTGCCATCGGGTTGCATGGGGGCATGACCCACCCAGACGCCTCAGATCCAGCAAACGCCGCAGAGTCCGCCGACGTCCCGCTGCCCGCGGACGCTCCGATCCCTTCGACCCCCGCGACCGCACCCGACCGCGCGGAGCTCCGGGCCGAGGCGGACGCTGTGCTCGCTCGCCTCGTCGCGGACCCCGACGGCACGGCCCGGTTGCGCGAGGATCAGTGGCGAGCCATCGAGGCGCTTGTCGCGGACGGGCGCAGGGCGCTGGTCGTCCAGCGGACCGGCTGGGGCAAGTCCGCCGTCTACTTCGTGGCGACCTCCCTGCTGAGAGCCCGGGGCAGCGGCCCGACCGTGATCGTCTCCCCGCTGCTCGCGCTCATGCGCAACCAGGTGGAGGCCGCCGCACGGGCCGGCATCCGGGCGCGCAGCATCAACTCCTCCAACCAGGAGGAGTGGGACACCGTCCAGGCCGAGGTGGCGGCGGGCGAGGTCGACGTCCTGCTCGTCTCCCCCGAGCGCCTCAACAACCCGGATTTCCGCGACAACGTCCTGCCCAAGCTGTCCGCCGCCACCGGACTCCTGGTGGTCGACGAGGCACACTGCATCTCCGACTGGGGGCACGACTTCCGCCCCGACTACCGGCGGTTGCGCACCATGCTGGCCGAACTGCCGTCGGGCGTCCCGGTACTGGCCACCACCGCCACCGCCAACTCCCGGGTGACCGCCGACGTGGCCGAGCAGTTGGGCACGGGAGCGGGCACCGACGCCCTGGTCCTGCGCGGCCCGCTGGACCGGGAAAGCCTCAGTCTGAACGTGCTGCAGCTCCCCGACGCGGCAAGCAGACTGGGCTGGCTGGCCGACCACCTCCACGAGCTGCCGGGCTCGGGAATCATCTACACGCTGACCGTGGCCGCCGCCGAGGAGGTCACCGCGTACCTGCGCCAGTGCGGGCACACGGTCGCCTCGTACACGGGCCGCACGGAGAACGCGGACCGCGTGCAGGCCGAGGACGACCTGCTGGCCAACCGGGTGAAGGCGCTGGTCGCGACGTCCGCGCTGGGCATGGGATTCGACAAGAGCGACCTCGGATTCGTGGTGCACCTGGGCTCGCCGTCGTCCCCGATCGCCTACTACCAGCAGGTGGGCCGCGCGGGCCGCGGTGTGGAGCACGCCGAGGTGCTGTTGCTGCCAGGCAAGGAGGACGAGGCGATCTGGAAGTACTTCGCCTCCGTCTCCTTCCCGCCGGAGCAGCTCGTAAGGCGCACGCTCGACACCCTGGCGCAGGCGTCAAAGCCGCTTTCGCTGCCCGCGCTGGAGCCGATGGTGGATCTGCGGCGCACCCGGCTCGAAGCGATGCTCAAGGTCCTCGACGTGGACGGCGCGGTGCACCGCACCAAGGGTGGTTGGACGTCCACGGGACAGCCGTGGGTGTACGACGCCGAGCGGTACGAATGGGTCGCCCGGCAGCGCCAGGCGGAGCAGCAGGCCATGCGGGAGTACGCGGCGACGGACGGTTGCCGCATGGAGTTCCTCCGGCGTCAGCTGGACGACGAGCTCGCTGCCCCCTGCGGGCGCTGTGACAACTGCGCGGGCGCCAGGTTCGACGGCAAGGTGTCGGCGGCCGCTCTCGACGCGGCCCGCGGCGAACTCGGGCGCCCGGGGGTGGAGGTGGAGCCGCGCAAGATGTGGCCGACGGGACTGCCGGCCGTGGGGGTCGACCTCAAGGGGCGTATCCCGCAGGGCGAAATCGCCTTTGCCGGGCGGGGGCTCGGCCGGCTCTCCGACATCGGGTGGGGCAACCGGCTCCGCCCGATGCTGGCCGACCAGGCCCCGGACGGGCCGGTTCCGGATGATGTGGTCCAGGCGGTGGTGACCGTGCTGGCGGACTGGGCGAAAGGGCCCGGCGGATGGGCCTCCGGGTCGCCGGACGCACCCCCGCGGCCGGTGGGCGTCGTCTCGGTCCCGTCGCACCGCAGGCCCGGACTCGTAGGGTCGTTGGCGACGCGCATCGCGGAGGTGGGCCGGATGCCGTTCCTCGGTTCGCTGGAGTACACCCCGGAGTCCGCCGGGTCCTCGCTGCCGAAGGCCAACAGCGCTCAGCGGGTCCGTTCGCTGCACCAGGCACTGACCGTACCGGCGGAACTCGCGCAGGCACTCACCCAGGCAGGCGGCCCGGTGCTGCTGGTGGACGACCTGTCCGACACAGGCTGGACCCTCGCCGTGTCCGCGCGGATGCTGCGGCGGGCCGGCGCGGAGGGGGTGTTTCCGCTGGTCCTCGCCGTGCAGGGGTAGAGGAGGCGTCGAGGGTGGTCGGACTGGGCAGAGATATCTGTGCCATACCCACAGAATCCGGCCGGCCGCCCAAATTGTTCGTTGCCCCCGGTGCCCACGCCAGGAAGAATTGAAAGCGCTCCCCGCACGGTTTCGAGGTGACCCTGAAGGCTGTGCCGCGGTGCGCCCACCCGACCTTGCCCGCAGCTGTGGGCGCGTATGCGAAGGGAGGACCGTGACCTTCGGATTCGCGCCGGCACCTGGTTCGCTGAGCCCGTCGTCCGCCGATGCCACCAGCCGCCAGGGCCGCACCCTGGAACCGGCCGAATGGGCCTCGGCCGGAATTCCCCTGCTGCGCAACCCCCGTGAGGTGGTCAGCGGCCTGCACGCCCGTCATCTGCCCGCCCCCGCGACCGCGGTGGTGGCGGTGCTGGACACCGAGGAGCGGCTGATCGCCAGTGCCTCGTTCTCCCGCCGGTCGGCGCCCGCGGACGGTTGGGAGCTGCGTAACGCACTCCTCGCCCACCTGCGCCGGATCATCCCGCACGACCTGCGTCGGCGTACCCCCGTGCGTACGGCCGTGCTGCTCTACTGCCGCGACGGTGACGAGCGGTGGACGGAGGAGGACGGCGCCTGGATGTGGGGACTGCGCGACGCCTGCACCCTGCACGGGCTGCGCTGCGGGGCGTACATCACCCTGACCGGCGGCGGCTGGCAGGTGCTGGGGGAGGGCCGCGGCGGCCGTCGGCCCTTTGTGGGCTCGCCGCCTTCCGGCCTCGCGGGCCCGCAGGCCGAAACTGAGGGAACGCCGCAGCGCAGTGGCGGCGGATCGGCGGACGCCCTGCGCCGAGCGGCGGCCCGCTGATCCGGCAGCCGAGCTGCCGGATCCACGGAATCCGTCGTGACACAAGCGTCGCAAGTGACACAAGTGGGCGCCAGGTGACGCAAGTGGCGCAGGTGCTGCGAGTCGCATGGGTGACGCGACTGACTCGCTCAATGCAAGTAGCGCCGGTGCCGAGGCTGACGCAGCGGCGTAAGTGCCGTCAGACGCCCGCGCCGAGGCCGGAGTTGACGCGTTCCGGGTCGCCGCAGACGATCATCAGCACTCCAGCGCGGTCCCGTGCGGCGGGCAGCGTCCGGGCCAGCACGTCGGCCGGTCCGGTGTCGTTGACGGCGACGATGACCACGGGGCGCGTCACCGCACGCTCCAGGGTGCTCACGTCCGCGTAGAACACATCGTCCCCGGCGTCGTGCTGCGCCCAGTACGACGCTTCGCCGAACGTCAACTCATGGGCTGCCCACGGGTGTTGTTCGCCAGTAGTGAGCACCAGTACCTCGCCCGGCGCACGGCCGGAGTCGAGGAGCAGGTCCACGGCTTCGCCGGCGGCATCGAGCGCGCCGTTGGCGGGAGCCGGGATCAGCTGGATCTGGGCCTGCGACGAGTCCGCAGCCGGCGCCGCGGCGGGCACGGGGACCGGAGTCGCGGCGGGCACCGGGGCCGAAGGCGCGGCAGCAGCCGTGGCAGCCGCAGCCGAGGCAGCGACCCGAGCGGCGGCAGGCTTCGCGGAACGATTCTCCGCAACGGAGGCCTGGGACCGGTTGCCCGGCGGCTGCGTCCGCTGGATGGGAGGGGCAGGGCGGGCGGGACCGGGGCGCGGCACCGCCGCGGGACGCGGACCGGGTACGGGGCGAGGGGTCGGCGCGGTGCGGCCGGCAGCCGGGGTGGCGCGGGGACCCTGGGCGCTCTCGTGAATCTGAGACTCCTGGTGGATGAGAGGCATGAGTGGGATGTCTATCAAACGCCGGTGCGAAGGGCTCCGGCGGGTGGGACGTAAATGGCAGCAAAGGCGCGTGACCAGCCAGAACGTGACGGGACACAGACCGGGGACCTGCGGTGGGTGCGACCAAGAACAAGAACAAATGTGAACGGTCAGAATTCGAAGCCGAGTTGGCCCCCGCTTTCCAGTGCCGCGGCCTCGGCCGAGATCCGGTGCTTCTTGAGGTGCCGCCACTGCGGGAGCCCGTCGAGATAGGACCAGGAGAGGCGGTGGTGCGCGGTCGGCCCGAGTTCCGCGAGGGCCGCCTGGTGCACGGGGGACGGATAGCCGGCGTTGGCCGCGAAACCGTAGGGCGCGCAGCCCCCGGACACCGAGTCCAGTTCCGCCATCATCGCGTCCCTGCGCACCTTGGCCAGCACCGAGGCAGCCGCGACCGCGATGCAGGACTGGTCGCCCTTGATCACCGTACGAACCTTCCAGGGTGCCCCGAGGTAGTCGTGCTTCCCGTCGAGAATGACCGCATCGGGCCGTACCGGCAAGGCATTTAGCGCACGTTCGGCGGCCAGCCGCAGCGCAGCCGTCATGCCGAGGGCGTCGATCTCCTCGGGTGAGGAGTGGCCGAGCGCGTACGACGTCACCCACTCCTCGAGCAGCAGCACGAGCGCGTCGCGGCGCTTGGGGGTGAGGAGCTTGGAGTCGGTGAGGCCGGGGGGCGGGCGGCGCAGTCCTGTGACGGCGGCGCACACGGTGACGGGCCCGGCCCACGCTCCGCGCCCGACCTCGTCGACTCCGGCGACGATCTTGGCACCGGAGGTGGCGCGCAGTGAGCGCTCGACGGTGTGTGTGGGAGGTTCGTACGGCATGGCGCCAGCCAGGTTACGCCGCCTGCCCCGGCCGCAACACCCCGGCCCCGGGACATGGCCGCCAAGGGCCTTGTCGCGGGGGCCCGACACCCGGATCATCTCGTTCGCGTACGCACATTTCTGAAGCGCGGGGAGCTCGCGTCCACGCACTTCTGAAGCGCAGGGGGACGCGCGAACGCACATTCCTGGAGCGGGTAGGCCTGGGCAGCCTCACCGGGCGCCAGTCTCGGTAGCAGCCAGCCTCGACCGGCACCCGGTGACCGAGCACCGACAGCCCCCGCCGAGGCCCCCCCAGGACCGCGCTGAGGCCCCACCAGGACCCCGCCGAGGCCCCACCAGGACCGCGCCGTCAGCGCCCGTACTCCCCACTGTTCACCGGCGAGAGTTGGCGGCATTCCGCGACGCTCGCCCTGAGCGGATGCGCAGCGACCAGGGCGAGCGCGCGCCGTTCGCCGATGCTGGTGGCGTACCAGGGCCGCTCCTCAAGCCCGTCCGCGATGCCCCGCAGCGCACAGCTGCGCTGTGGTTCCGGGAGGCGGTTCAGGGCGGGAACGGCGTCCGCCGACAGGCCCTGGAGGTAGTCGATGTCGATGCTCTTGTGCTCGGCGAACCGTTGCACGCCGCTCTGCGCGATCAGTGCGTCAGGTGACATGAGGCCGAAGGCCACCACCGCCGCCCCCGCGCTCGCGGCGATCGCGCGCGGCAGCAGGCGCGCGCCGAACACCCCGGCGGCCAGGATCAGGACGATCACCAGGCCCAGCCACAGCTCCACCGCGGCCACCGAGATCCGCAGCCGGGTCAGCCCGTACATGTCGACATAGAGATTCATCCTGCTCAGGGCGGATGCGACGACCACGAGGGTGAGCAGACACAGCACTCCGAGCACGGACCGCACGAGCGTCCGGTCGCCCCCGTTGCCCCGCGGGGCCCAGCGCTTCGCGAAGGCAATGACGACGAGGGTCAGGACGGTTGCCCAGAGGAGCTGCCAGAAGCCTTGTCTGGCGTACTCGGAGTAGCTCAGTCCGGTCTCGTCGAGCACCTTGGCGTAGCCGCCGAGCAGCACGGCGAGCTGCACCGCGATGAACGCCGCGAACAGCAGGTTGAGCACGACGAGCGGAAGTGCCCATTCCATGCGGCCTCTCGCACGCCCCGGAGCGATCCTGGCCTTGTCCCACTGAAGCGGTGCGGCAGCGGTACGGGCCGCGGCGAGCGCCCCGACGAGGCCCAGCGCGAAGAGCAGGATCCGCCACGGGCCGTCGGAGACCGACACGTCGGGCACCAGCCCTCCGAGCAGTTCGGCGAACGCGGCGTCCGCGCTCGCGAACAGCGCCCCGAACACCACCAGCAGGACGAGGGCGACGCCGGCGGTACGCAGTACCGGGCCCCAGCGCTCGCGCGAACCGCCCGCCCGCTCGCGCAGTCCCTTCCAGCCCCAGCCGACACCCGGGACCACCGAGCCCCAGATCCCCAGCGAGCCGACGAGGACACCGAACCAGGACCGGCTGCCGTGCAGGGCGAGGGAGCCGAGTGCCAGCGCGGAGAGCATCGCGAGGAACGTGGGCCAGCCCGCGTCACGCAGCGCGGGCACCAGAAGCAGGGCGATCCCTCCGAGCCCCCACACGAGCGTCCAGGCACGGATGCGCCGACCGGCCGCCTGGGCGGCGAAGTACGCGGCGAGAGCGGCGGGCAGCGCCACGAGGAGCAGATTCAGCCCCAGTCCCTCGCCGAGGAACAGAGCGCTGAGCAGCCCGGTGGCCAGCACCGCCCAGAGGGTGGCGGCACGCACCCGGGCCGGCGGGCCCGGCCGGACCCCGGCCCGCCAGGCGGGCGGGTTGGCGAGCTTCTGCCGACGCTGCTGCTGCATGTGCTGGTGGGCCTGCCACTGCTGCCACTGCTCCTGCTGACGCCGCTGGAGAGTGGACGGCGGCTGCGGCGTGTGGGCGGGCGCGCGGCGCGCCTGCGGCACAGCATCCTGAACGGCCCCGGCGGACGCCGCCGCACCTCCTGCCGCGGGTGTCTCGCGCGACTCCGGAGTGGCGCCCCGCACCCCACCGGCCGACGCGGCGGAAGCCTTCTCGCCGCCGCCCTCCCCCTCCGACGCGGCCGACGGCCCGGCCGCCGAAGTTGCCGGGGTTGCTGCGCTTGCTGCAGTTGCTGAAGTTGCCGCGGTTGCTGAAGTTGGTGCGCTTGCTGAAGTTGCCGGTATACCCGGCGGCGCGTCTTCTGGTTCAGGCACGGGACCCCCTCCCGACCAGGCACTTCGCGCCTCGCGCGGTACGTGGCGGGGTGGGCCCGGCGTCTTGTTCGGCGCACGCCGGTCATGATCGACGCGGCGGCGTGGCCGTCAGACTAGCCCGGTGCCCTCACGCCTCCCCCATCAGCGCGAAGATGCGGACAGAACCGTGACGCCGGCCCTGCCCGCCCTTGCCCCGAAGGAGTCATCGCGCCCGCGCGGGCACCCATCGAGGCAACGCCTCGGTCTGTTCCAGCCAGCCGCCCGGGGGGCTTCCCGCCTTCGCCCCGGCGAGGACGCCGCCGACGATCGCGCAGTTCGTGTCGACGTCACCGCCCACCCGGGCGGTCGACCAGAACGCACCCTCGAAGTCGCCCAGCCCGCGGGCCGCCGACCAGAGCGCGAACGGCACGGTGTCGTGGGCGCTGGTGCGCCGTCCGCAACCGAGCACCGCGGCGACGGTGTTCGCGTCGTCGTAGTCCAGCATGTTGCGGGCCCTGCGCAGTCCGGCGGCGACGGCGCTGCGCGGCACGAGCGCGATCACACCGTCCAGCAGTCCCTCGGACGTCGGCGGCCCGGCGGGGTCGGCCGCGATCGCCGCAGCAGCGGCGACCGCCATCGCGCCCGTCACGGCCTCCCGGTGCTGATGGGTGACGTAGGCGGAGATCTCGGCCTGGTGGGTGGCCTGCTCGGGATCGTCCGCGTACCAGGCCCCGAGCGGCGCGATCCGCATCGCGGCGCCGTTGCCCCAGGAACCGCGCCCGTCGAACAGCGCGGCGGCCAGCTCGCGCCAGTCACCGCCCTCGCGGACCAGTCGGAGCATCCGGTTGACGGCGGGCCCGTAACCGCGGTCGAAGTCGTGGTGGTCGGCGAAGGAGGCGGCGAGGGCGTCCTGGTCGATGCGGCCGTGACCGGCGAGGACGGCCAGCACGGAGGCGGCCATCTCGGTGTCGTCGGTCCACTGCCACGGGCCGGGCGGCAGTTCGCCCTTCTTGAGGAGCGGGTAGTTGACGGGGACGAAGAACTGGGAGCCCAGGGCGTCTCCCACGGACAGCCCGCGCAGGCTGTCCAGTGCGCGCTCGAAGCGCGGGTCGCAAGCGGAGTCAGCGGTCATCGCTCAGAACTCTAGCCGGTGATCCCGTACGACTCCGGGGCGCACCAGTGCGCGAACGGCCGGTCCAGCGTGTACCGGCCGTCGTCGCCGAGCTCCAGCACGCGCATCTCGGCGTTGCCGGGGTTGGACAGCGATTCGAACTCCGCCACCGGCCAGTGGAACCACCTCATGCAGAACAGCCGCATGGTCAGCCCGTGCGTGACGATCAGTACGTTCTCCGGGTGGTCGGCGGCCTCGAAGCTGCGGTAGAGGCTCTCCAGGAAGGCCCCCACCCGGTCGTAGACGTCGGCGCCCGACTCCCCCTGCGCGAACCGGTAGAAGAAGTGCCCGTACGCGTCCCGATAGGCCTTCTGCAGGCGTACGTCGTCCCGGTCCTGCCAGTTCCCCCAGTCCTGCTCCCGCAGTCTGGGCTCCTCCCTGACCCTTACCCGTCCCGGATCGAGGTCGAAGGCGCGGAAGGTCTCGTGGGTGCGCCGGTAGGGCGAGACGTACGCGCTGATCCGTTCGTCGCCGAAGAGCGCGCGCAGCCGCTCCCCCGCCGCTCTCGCCTGCTGCCATCCGTTGTCGGTGAGTCTCAGGGCATGGTCGGGCTCGCGCTCGTAGACGGTGTCATCGGCGTTCCCCTCCGACTCGCCGTGCCGGACGAGGACGATGCGTCGCGGTCGTGCCATGCCGAAACCCTAGTTCGAACGTAAGGGGCGGGCTCGACCGGCCTACTGCCGGGACGCCATCCGGAGTATCCACCGGCCTCCCCACCCGCCGTACGGAAAGGGATCACAGCGTCCAGGCGCACCCGCCGTACGGAAAGAGATCACAGCGTCCAGGCGCACCCGCCGTACGGAAAGAGATCACACCGTCCAGGACGGCTCCAGTTCCACCACGTCACCGGCCAGCGCCGCCACGTCCGCCTCGGTCTGCGCGCGCAGTGACAGCCGCTCGACCCGCTCCGCCCGGTACTTGCCGCGCTCGGCGGCCGACTGCCACATGGAGAGCACCAGGAACTCGTTGCCCGGCGCCTCCCCGAACACCCCTCGCAGCATCCCGGGCGATCCCGCCATCGCGGGGTTCCAGACCTTCTCCTGCATCAGCGCGAAGTGCTCGACCCGGTCCGCACGCACCTTGCAGTGCGCGATCCGCACCACGTCGGCATCGGTGAACTTCGGTTCGAAGCCGGTCTTGACGTCGAAGCGGTAGTCGAAGAGTCGCACCTGGCTGTCCTTGTACGTGCCCGACTGTCCGGCCGCGAGTCTGTCGTGCGCGCGGGCCATGAAGGAGTCGTAGAAGGCGCGGCTCTCCCAGAAGGCGAAGACGTGGGCCACCCCGTCCCGCCCTCTGCTCCAGCCGCCGCTCTGGCCCCGGAATCCCGGTTCACCGAGCTGCCCGGCCCACTTGCGCTGCCCCCGTTCGAAACCTCGGCGGTCGATGACGGTGCAACGAATCCACTTGACCAGCACCGCGCCATCGTACGGCCAAGCGGGTGACAGCGGGCACCTCGCGGCAGGGGCGCGGCCGGCCTCGGGTTCAGTGCGTTCCTGTCGCGCGGCCGGGTACCGGACAGCTCTGTGCGAGCCGGCCAACTCGTCGGCCACCACGGCTCCTTCGGTGACAATGATCGTCACCGTCGCACCCGGCCGACGGGCTTGTCGCGTCCTGTCGGCCCTGTGAGGATCGGTCCACGACTGGAAGCGGAGGAACACACACGGTGAGCAGCTTCAACAAGGGCATCCGGAAGGCCGAGGTCACCCTCAAGTGGGACCCCAGTCCACGCGGTGCGACCGCCGCCGATCTCGACATCGTGGCCGCTGTCTACCGCGGCGACGACCTGTACGGGGAGCCCGTGTACCTGGTGCACTTCGGCAGCCGTTCGCCCGACGGCACCATCACCCTGCACAGGGACAGCAAGACCGGCCAGGGCTTCGGTGCGGACGAGCAGATGACGCTCGAACTGGACCGGCTGTCGCAGGACTACGGACGGGTGGTCGTCGGGGTGGCCATCCAGCAGCGTGACGGCAGGATGGAGTTCGGCTACATACAGAGCACCCACCTGCAGATCTCCGAGGGTTACACCGAGCTTCTGCACAACGGCTTCGACGCGGTCCAGGGGTCCACGGCGGCCACTGTCGCCGAGTTCGTACGAGACGCCAACGGCAGTTGGGACCTGCACGAGACAGTGCACGGTTTCGACGCGGAACCGGAGGAGTTCACCCGGCTGATGGGCGCACGCCGAAGCTGACACAAGCCGAAGGTGGCGCACGCCAGGGCCGGCACAACCCACAGCTGACACAACCCAAAGCTGACGCGTGCCGAAACTGACGCACGCCAAAGGGCGGCGACCCCCTCGGGGATCGCCGCCCTCCGTCTCACACCTTCACTCAGGCGTCAGCCGTGCCGTGTCAGCTGCAGCCGCTGGTCGAGCCGCAGCCCTCGCAGATGTAGCAGCTGCCCGCGCGCTGCATCTTCGTGCCGCAGGAGAAGCACAGCGGTGCGTCGGCGCTGATACCCAGCTGCATCTCGACCAGCTCGGCCGAGGTGTGCGGCGCCTGCTTGACGGCCGGTGCTTCGGTCGCCACCTGGGGGGCGGCCACCGGGACCAGCGGGGCGGACTGCGAATGCCCCTCCGCCTCCAGTTCGGCCTCCTCCAGCGACGGCTCGTACGAACCGGTGTCGAGGTGGCGCTGACGCTCCTCGGCGGAGTGGATGCCGAGGGCCGAACGCGTCTCGAAGGGCAGGAAGTCCAGCGCCAGGCGGCGGAAGATGTAGTCGACGATCGACTGCGCCATCCGCACGTCCGGGTCGTCCGTCATACCGGCCGGCTCGAAGCGCATGTTGACGAACTTCGAGACGTACGTCTCCAGCGGGACGCCGTACTGCAGGCCCACGGACACCGCGATCGAGAAGGCGTCCATCATGCCCGCGAGGGTCGAGCCCTGCTTGGACATCTTGAGGAAGACCTCGCCGAGACCGTCGTCCGGGTAGGAGTTGGCGGTCATGTAACCCTCGGCGCCGCCCACCGTGAAGGAGGTGGTGATGCCGGGACGGCCCTTGGGGAGGCGCTTGCGGACCGGACGGTACTCGATGACCTTCTCGACGGCCGTACGGATGGTGTCCTCGGCCTTGGCGGTGACCGCCTCCTTCTCCTTGTCCTTGGTCTTGGCGGAGAGGGGCTGACCGACCTTGCAGTTGTCGCGGTAGATGGCGAGCGCCTTGACGCCCATCTTCCACGCCTCGAAATAGACCTCTTCGACGTCCTCGACGGTCGCCGTCTCCGGCAGGTTGACCGTCTTGGACAGGGCGCCGGAGATCCAGGGCTGGATGGCCGCCATCATGCGGACGTGGCCCATCGCGGAGATGGAACGCTCGCCCATCGCGCAGTCGAAGACCTCGTAGTGCTCGGTCTTCAGGCTCGGGGCGTCGATCACGTTGCCGTTCTCGGCGATGTGGGCGACGATCGCCTCGATCTGCTCCTCCTGGTAACCCAGGCGGCGCAGGGCCTGCGGGACGGTGCCGTTGACGATCTGCATCGAGCCGCCGCCGACGAGCTTCTTGAACTTGACCAGGGCGAGGTCGGGCTCAAGGCCGGTGGTGTCGCAGGACATCGCGAGACCGATGGTGCCGGTGGGGGCGATCACGGACGCCTGCGCGTTGCGGAAACCGTTCTTCGCACCGAGGCGGACGACGTCCTGCCAGGTCTCCGTGGCGGCGGCCCAGATCGGGTTGTCCAGGTCGTCGACGTGCACGGCCACCGCGTTGGCGTCGGCGTGCTGCTTCATGACGCGCTGGTGCGGCTCGGCATTGCGGGCGTAGCCGTCGTAGGGGCCGACGACCGCGGCCAGCTCGGCGCTGCGCCTGTACGAGGTGCCCGTCATCAGCGAGGTGATCGCGCCGGCGAGGGCACGGCCGCCGTCGGAGTCGTACGCGTGGCCGGTCGCCATGAGGAGCGCGCCCAGGTTGGCGTAGCCGATGCCCAGCTGACGGAAGGCGCGGGTGTTCTCACCGATCTTCTCGGTGGGGAAGTCCGCGAAGCAGATCGAGATGTCCATCGCGGTGATGACCAGCTCGACGACCTTGGCGAACCGCTCCACCTCGAAGGACTGGTTGCCCAGACCGTCGTCCTTGAGGAACTTCATCAGGTTGAGCGAGGCGAGGTTGCACGAGGTGTTGTCCAGGTGCATGTACTCGCTGCACGGGTTCGAGCCGTTGATGCGGCCGGACTCCGGGCAGGTGTGCCACTTGTTAATGGTGTCGTCGTACTGGATGCCCGGGTCGGCGCAGGCCCAGGCGGCCTCGGCCATCTTGCGGAAGAGGGACTTGGCCTCGACCTCTTCGATGACGTCGCCGGTCATACGGGCGCGCAGACCGAACTTGCCGCCGGTCTCGACGGCCTTCATGAACTCGTCGTTCACCCGGACCGAGTTGTTGGCGTTCTGGTACTGGACGGACGTGATGTCGTCGCCGCCCAGGTCCATGTCGAAGCCCGCGTCGCGCAGGGCGCGGATCTTCTCCTCCTCCTTCACCTTGGTCTCGATGAAGTTCTCGATGTCGGGGTGGTCGACGTCGAGGATGACCATCTTGGCCGCGCGGCGGGTGGCGCCGCCGGACTTGATGGTTCCGGCGGAGGCGTCGGCACCGCGCATGAAGGAGACCGGGCCGGAGGCGTTGCCGCCGGAGGACAGCAGCTCCTTGGAGGAGCGGATACGGGAGAGGTTCAGGCCGGCGCCGGAGCCGCCCTTGAAGATCATGCCCTCTTCCTTGTACCAGTCGAGGATCGACTCCATGGAGTCGTCGACGGCCAGGATGAAGCAGGCCGAGACCTGCTGCGGCTGGGGCGTGCCGACGTTGAACCAGACCGGGGAGTTGAAGCTGAAGACCTGGTGCAGGAGGGCGTACGCCAGCTCGTGCTCGAAGATCTCGGCGTCCGCCGGGGAGGCGAAGTAGTTGTGGTCCTCGCCGGCCTTCCGGTACGTCTTCACGATCCGGTCGATCAGCTGGCGCAGGCCCGTCTCGCGCTGCGGGGTGCCCACGGCGCCACGGAAGTACTTGCTGGTGACGATGTTGACCGCGTTCACCGACCAGAAGTCGGGGAACTCGACGCCACGCTGCTCGAAGTTGACCGAGCCGTCGCGCCAGTTGGTCATGACGACGTCACGATGCTCCCAGACCACCTCGTCGTACGGATGCACGCCAGGAGTGGTGTGGATGCGCTCGATACGCAGACCCTTGCCGCCCTTGGCTCCCTTGCTGCGGGAACCTCGTGCCGGGCCGCTCGTCGTCTCGGTCATGCCGCCTCCCATATCGGGCTAAAACGCCCAGAAGTGCCCAGTTCTTCCTTGGGCACGGTGTGTGTCTGACGTCCCGGGCCGCCGCGGGTACGCGGCGGGCCCGTGACAGGTCCTGATGTGCCGCCGAAGGTGCCGCTGTGCGGCTGACCGACTGGAGGGGCCGGTCTATTCGGCGGCGGCGGGCACGGGAACCGCAGGATTCCCGGCGGGCCCGCCCTCCTGGGCCGGAGGCCGCCGGTCACGGAGTTCCGTGATCGCGGCCTCGAAGTCCTCCAGCGAATCGAATGCCCGGTAAACGGACGCGAAACGCAGATAAGCGACGACGTCGAGCTCCTGGAGCGGGCCGAGGATGGCCAGCCCCACGTCATGGGTGGTCAGCTCGGCGCTGCCGGTGGCACGCACCGCCTCCTCCACCCGTTGCCCGAGCTTGGCGAGGGCGTCCTCGGTGACCGGACGGCCCTGGCACGCCTTGCGCACACCGGAGATCACCTTCGTACGGCTGAACGGTTCGGTCACCCCGCTGCGCTTGATCACCATCAGCGAGGCCGTCTCCACCGTCGTGAAACGGCGGGAACAGTCGGGGCACTGGCGACGCCTGCGGATCGACGTCCCGTCGTCCGTGGTGCGACTGTCGACCACTCGACTGTCGGGGTGCCTGCAGAAGGGGCAGTGCATGGTTCCAAGGCCTCCTTCGCGGCACGACTGAAGAGCTCCTGGGGGCCGCGTGGCGGACCTTCGAAGCAGTACCCAGCATAAGCGATGACCAGGCCCGATTGGACCGTGGACCACAACTTGTGGGTAGCTGTAGCGATTCAACCACTAGATCTGGGGGTTGACCGGACTTGGGCCCCTACGCGCGTGTCGCGCCGGAAAGGGGCCGCGGCGGTCGCCCACGAGAGTACGGGACCCGGGGGGCGAACCGGGATTCCGGTCCCCCGGACGGCTCAGCCGCCGCCGGACTGCGACTCCCAGGGGCTCCGGAAGGGCCGCGAGCGGCGGGGCGGACGGCCACACAGGGGGCGTGTCCGCACGCGCGGCGCGGTGTTCGATCCGACGGAGAAGGCTACCGTAATGAGCCGAATTGCCGTTCGGGAGATCGTCCCGAGGGCCGCCCCAGGGGCCGAGCCATACACCCATCCGTACGAATAGGGCAGCCATTCTGCAGTTTTTCACTCGAACGTGTGTTTGGCGCAACCTTTCGAAAGCTACTACCGTTGTCCGGTCAGGGAGACCATTCGAGAGGGGCCGACCATGACCACCACCGCGGACAGCGCAACGATCGCCGCCCAGGACCGCTCCCTGGGCCGACTTGAGCCGGTGCATGCCATGAACGACGCAACCACGAACCCCGAGGGTGCCAAGCCCGCGCGTTCGCTGCCCGGCCGACCTCCGGGGATCAGGGCGGACAGCTCCGGTCTCACGGACCGGCAACGGCGGGTCATCGAGGTCATCAGGGACTCCGTGCAGCGCCGGGGATACCCGCCGTCCATGCGCGAGATCGGGCAGGCGGTGGGGCTCTCCAGCACCTCCTCCGTGGCCCACCAGCTGATGGCTCTCGAACGGAAGGGCTTCCTCCGCCGCGACCCGCACCGCCCTCGTGCGTACGAGGTCCGCGGCTCCGACCAGCCGAGCACCCAGACCACGGACACGGCGGGCAAGCCGGCCGCTTCGTACGTCCCGCTGGTCGGCAGGATCGCGGCCGGCGGCCCGATCCTCGCCGAGGAGTCCGTCGAGGACGTCTTCCCGCTCCCGCGGCAGCTGGTGGGGGACGGCGAGCTCTTCGTCCTCAAGGTCGTCGGCGACTCGATGGTCGAGGCCGCGATCTGTGACGGCGACTGGGTGACGGTCCGCCGGCAGCCGGTCGCGGAGAACGGCGACATCGTGGCCGCGATGCTCGACGGAGAGGCCACGGTGAAGCGCTTCAAGCGCGAGGACAACCACATCTGGCTGCTCCCGCACAACGCCGCCTACCAGCCGATCCCGGGCGACGACGCGACCATTCTGGGCAAGGTCGTCGCGGTACTCCGGCGTGTCTGACGTCCGGCGTTCGTGCGTGCAGGGCCCTGGAACCCGCGGAGACCGCGGTGGCTTCCAGGGCCCTGCACGTACGAAACCGCGGCGCGCCGGTTCCCGGCCGGGCGCGGAGAGCTAGGTCGCGTCGGCCTCGGCGGCCTTGGCCGCCGCGTCGATGGCGGCGAGCGAGCGTCGGACCTGGTTGCGGTCCGTGGTGTACCAGAAGTCGGGCATGGAGGCCTTGAGGTAGCTGCCGTAGCGTGCCGTGGCCAGCCGCTGGTCGAGGACCGCCACGACGCCCTTGTCACCCGTCGCCCGCACGAGACGACCGGCGCCCTGGGCCATCAGCAGCGCGGCGTGCGTGGCGGCGACGGCCATGAAGCCGTTCCCCCCGTTCTCCTCGACCGCCTTCTGGCGTGCGCTCATCAGCGGGTCGTCGGGCCTGGGGAACGGGATCTTGTCCATCACGACGAGCTGACAGCTCGCCCCGGGCACGTCGACGCCCTGCCAGAGCGACAGCGTGCCGAACAGACAGGTCTGCGGGTCGGCCGCGAAGTTCTTGATCAGCTCGCCCAGGGTGTCCTCACCCTGCAGGAGGACCGGCACGTCGAGCCTGCCGCGCATCGACTCGGCCGCGGTCTGGGCCGCCTTCATCGACGAGAACAGCCCGAGGGTGCGCCCGCCGGCGGCCTCGACCAGCTCTGCGAGCTCGTCCAGCATGTCCTCGCGTCCGGCGTCCCTGGTGGGGCGGGCCAGGTGCTTGGCGACATACAGGATCCCCTGCTTGGGGTAGTCGAACGGCGAGCCGACGTCGAGGCCCTTCCACTCCGGAAACTCCTCGCCGTGGGTGCCCTCAGGGGCCAGCCCGAGCGAGGCACCGACACCGTTGAAGTCGCCGCCCAGCTTGAGGGTGGCGGAGGTGAGCACGACGGAGCGCTCGGTGAAGAGCTTCTCGCGCAGCAGTCCGGAGACCGAGAGCGGGGCCACCCGCAGGGAGGCTCCGTAGCGGTCGTGGCGCTCGAACCAGACGACGTCGTACTCGGAGCCGTTGGCGATGCGCTCGGCCACGCCGTGCACGTTCTCGATGGCGGCCAGAGCCTGTTTGCGGACGGCGTCCTCGTCGGTGACGGACTTGTCGCGGGTCGAGCCGAGTGCGGAGATCACTGTCCGCGCGGCGTCGCGCAGTGCCATCAGTGCGTAGCCGAGGTCCTCCGGGATTTCCTCCAGCCGCCCCGGCAGGGCCAGCTCCATCAACCGCTCGAAGTTCTCCGACGCGGACTGCAGGGCGTCGGCCGCCTTCTCGTTGACGATCTTCGCGGCGCGTCGTACGGCCCGGTTGACCTGGCCGGGAGTGAGTTCGCCGGTGGCGACGCCGGTGACCCGGGAGACCAGCTCGTGCGCCTCGTCGACGATCAGCACCTCGTGCTGCGGCAGCACGGGGGCGCCCTCGATGGCGTCGATGGCGAGCAGCGCGTGGTTGGTGACGACGACGTCGGCGAGCTTGGCCCGCTCCCGCGCCGCCTCCGCGAAGCACTCCGCCCCGTACGCGCACTTGCTCGCGCCCAGGCACTCGCGCGAGGAGACGGAGACCTGCGCCCACGCCTTGTCGGAGACGCCGGGGGTGAGGTCGTCGCGGTCGCCGGTCTCGGTCTCGTCGGCCCAGTCGCGCATTCGCAGCAGGTCCTTGCCGAGCTTGCTGGAGGGCCCGGACGCCTCCAGCTGCTCCAGCGGGTTGAAGAGGCCGTCCTCCTCGTCCTGCGGGGCTCCCTCGTGGAGACGGTGCAGGCACAGGTAGTTCGACCGGCCCTTGAGCATGGCGAACTGCGGGGTGCGGCGCAGCAGCGGCTTCAGTGCGTCCACCGTGCGCGGCAGGTCACGCTCCACGAGCTGGCGCTGGAGGGCCAGCGTCGCCGTGGCGACCACGACGCGCTCGCCGTGCGCGAGGGCAGGCACCAGATAACCGAGGGACTTTCCGGTGCCGGTGCCCGCCTGGACGAGCAGGTGTGAATTGTCGTCGACCGCGTCGGCGACGGCCTCGGCCATGGTGACCTGGCCTGGCCGCTCCACGCCGCCGACGGAGGCGACGGCGGCGTGGAGGAGCTCGGGGAGTGAGGGCTTCGTCATAGCCCGACCACCCTACGGTGCACCGCTGACAACGCCGGTCACGGCCGCTGCCGCCGTGGGCGCCGCAGCGGACGTCACGGCCGGTGGAGCGGGTTGGCGACGGTGCCGTGCACGGCGGCGTGCGGACGGTGCGGGCGGTCCCGGTAGCCGTCGGTGTGCAGCCGGTTGCGGTTGAGGCACAGGCGTTCCAGGCGGGGCGCCAGCAGGTCGAACATCTCGAAGCGCTCCTTCAGCTCCGGGAAGCGGGCCTGGTACCTGACGATCTCTGCCCGTACGAGTGACCAGAAGTGCGCCTCGGGCACCCCCAGTTGCTCCTCGCACAGGGGCGCGAGATAGCGGAAGACCCCGATGAACAGCCCTGACTGGATGAACTGGGGCAGGAAGGAGGGGGGTTCGGTGAGCAGGGTGGCGCGTACGTCGTCGGGCATGCCGTCGTGCTCGGGCAGCGGGACCGCGCTGATGTTGACGTCGTCGACGAAGTCCTTGATCGCGAGGCGGACCGGTACGTCGTGCTCGTCGAAGACGACGATGGCGTTCTCGCCGTGCGGGGAGAACACCGTCCCGTACTTGTAGAGGAAGTGCAGCAGCGGCGGCAGCAACGCGGCGAAGAGGCTGCGCAGCCAGGCCGCCGGGTCCGTGCCTGAGCGCTCGACGAGCTCGGCGGTGAAGGCTCTCCCGTGCGGGTCGGTGTGCAGCAGGGCGGCCAGGGTGCGGGCCCGCTCCCCGGGGTCGAGGCGGTCGGCGAGGGGCTCGCGCCAGATCGCGCCGAGGAGTTCCTTGTACTGGTAGGGCACCTCGGGGAGGTGGTCGTAGACCGGGTGCTCGACGGCCACCGACGCGACCTCGCCCAGCAGCACCGCGCGGCACTCGTCCCGGAGGAAGGGGTCGGCCGCGTGCAGTCCCTGGACCCAGGCGGTGACGGCGGGCGCGGCCACGGTCCGCTCGGTGGGCAGGCCGCGCCAGACCAGGGTGTTGAGCACGGACAGCGGCAGTTTGACCGTGTGCCGGTCGGGGCGGCTGACGTTGAGGAACGTACGGATGGACTGCTGGGGCAGCCGCAGGTCGCCGTCGGCAGGCAACGGGACGATGTCACCGCGCGCGATCGCGGGGGCGAAGAGCGGCAGGATCGCGTCGTCCCACTGCCAGGGGTGCACGGGCAGGTAGAGGTACGTGTCCGGGCTCAGCCCGCGCGCCCGCAGGGTGGCGTCGAAGCTCGCGCGCGTGGCGCTGTCCAGCTCGCGCGCGTACAGCTGCTCGGGAGCGGCCAGCGAGGTCACGCCCTGGTACCGGGCGAGCGAGGTGCTGACGGCGATCCAGGGAAGTCTGGTGGGGGTGCGGGCCTCGGGCGCCCAGGCGGCGGCGTCCTGGGCGGAGAAGCCGACGCGCCCCTTGTTGAGGACCAGCCAGGGGTGACCGGTCTGGTGCCCCTCGAGTTCGGCGTAGCCGAGGTCGGCGAGGCGGGCGGCGGGCAGGGCGCTGTGGTCGAGTCTGGCGTCGGCGGCGAGGGTGGTGGTGAGCTCGCGGACGAGGTGGCCGAGGGTCGCACCGTCGAGGGCCAGCAGGCCGCGGGCCAGGGCGAGGAACCGCACGGGATCGTGGAAGGGACGGCTGCCGCCGTCGTCCGGGTACCGGATCGCGAGGGTGTCCGGGTCGACCCGCCAGCTGCCGTAGGAGCCGCGCCTGGCGCGGAAGCCCAGTATCTCGCCGTTGTCGAGGCGGAGCGTGTACGAGCCGGGGGGTACGCCGCGGCCCTCGCTTGTGGCCGCGTCGGCCGACGGAGCAGGGTCCACGCTCTCCTCGTACGCGAACGGCACCGGTTCGATGATCTCTTCGTAGGCGAACTCGGCGAGTGTCTTGGCGAGCAGCCGGCGGGAGACCCGGTCCCATACCTCGGGGGTCAGCTCGGGCGGGTCCAGCAGGACCGGCGTGGCGGGGTCCTGGGCAGGCCGTGGCGTTTCGGGGTGGGGCGAGGACCGCGGCTGGGCGGGGACGGCGGTGGGTGTGTGGGCGGGGGCCGGCTTCGACACGATGACTCCTCGGGAGAGAACCGATTCGGTACGAGCGGTGCGGTGGAAGCAGCGGGGTTGTCGTAGCGGCGGACGGCGAGGGGCGTTGCCTTGGTCGCGGTGACGGTGGCGGGACGTCGGAGCGTTACAGCTGGTGGCGGTGGGCGCGGTCGCGCATCATCAACGCGGCCCGCTTCTCGGGCAGGTCGATCTCGGCGGAGAGACGGAAGCCGGCTCCGAGGAAGGCGGAGACGGAGGGTGTGTTGCGCAGGTCCGGTTCGGCCACCACCCGGGAGCACGCGGGCCGGTGGTCGAGGACGAGCTCGGAGACGGCCCGCAGGAGCGTGGTGCCGAGGCCGCAACCTCGGTCGGCGACCCCGCCGATGAGGAGGTGGATGCCGGTGTCGTGCGGGCGGGCCGGGTAGTGCCGGGCCAGCGGGTCGAGGTCGGCGCGGTAGATCTCCCAGTAGCTCATGGGGGTGCCGTCGAGAAGTCCCAGGCAGGGGACGCTGCGTCCGTCGCCGTCCAGTTGGGCGCGCAGATGGGCGGCGGTGACGTCCTCGCCGCCCGCGAGCTCCCAGAACTCGGCCACGACCGGGTCGTTCATCCACCGCGTGAGCAGCGCCAGATCGCGACCGGGGTGTACGGGCAGGAGCCGGAACTCTCCTGCCGGGGTGCGGGCAGGCCCCCATCGGACGAGTGAGTCGAGGAGGTCCTGGCCCGTGGCGGAGGGCCGTTGGCCACTCGTGCGGGCGTCTCCTGCGCCTTCAGCGTCTGCGCGTTCGTCGACGGAGCGGCCTGCTGTCACCCGCCCCACACCTGTGCGTCCGTCACCCTTCGGCCCGGCGGGAGGGGCGTGGGCCGCCTCCTCCGCCGCGCAGAGCGCGAGGAACTCGTCGGGCAGCCGGAGGTCCAGAGTGTCCTCGTTGCCCGGCGCCGTGCGGGGAGCGGGGCCGGCTCCGGTCTCGGTGCTCGCATCGGTGGGAGGCATGCCAGCGCTCTCCTGTCAGCAGGTCGGTAGGGGGAAGGTGGGTATCACGGGCGGAGGGGGACGGTGGGGAAAAACGGGCGAAGGGGGGGTCGTGGGGAGTCAGGGGCGGAGGGGGTTGGCGATGGTGACGTAGACGGACTGGGTGTCGACCGGACCCACCAGCTCGTCCAGGCCGTGCATCCTGGTCAGCAGGTTGGCCTTGCAACGGAGGGTGCGGGTTTCGAGGAGCTGGGCGGGGAGCGGGGAGCCCAAGCCGGCGCACTTGCCGAGGAACTGACGCAGGGCGGCGATCAGGACGCGTTCGTCCGCGAGACGTTGGGCGCCGAACGCCCCGATGAGGCCGAGGATGTTGTTGATGCCGAGGTAGTAGGCGAACCGCTCGTCGGTGACGTCGTCGGCGACGAAGGTGTCGCTGCGGCTGCCGACGCCGGGGAGACGGGCTTCGAGGGCTTCCCGGTGCGACTCGCGGAAGTAGTAGCCCTGGTTGTCGCGGTAGCGGCCCCCGATGGGCCAGCCCTCGTGGTCGAGGAGGACCAGCGTGTTCTGCTGGTGGGCCTCCAGCGCGATGCCCGCCCGGCCGTCGAGCCAGAGCACCGGTCGTACGACGTGGTCGAGGTAGCGCAGGAACCACTCCGCGGCGACCGCCCCGGCGGGCCTGCCGGTGCGCGCGGCGAGTCGGGCCACGCAGTCCGCGAGCCGGGAGTACATGCCGGTCCGTCCCGGCCAGGGGCGGGGTGCGGTGAGGCCCGCGATGCAGACGGCGTCGTCGTGCGGACCGAAGGGGTTGTGCCGCACCACGACGTCGAGGCCGGGGACCGGGGTGCCGTCCGGGGCGTCCACGGCGAGCCACGCCGGGTCACGGACGATGTCGAAGCACGGGTGGGCGGCGTGCCATTCCTCGGCGAGGCCGCCGCGCAGCAGGCGCTGGACCTCGACGCCTCGGTGGAGTTCCTTGCGGAGGTTCTCACGGCGGGAGTTGGTGATGCGGACACCGAGGGAGAGCTTGAGCATCGCCGCGGCCCCCGGCCGGTGGACCGTACGGACGGAGGAAGTGGGGAACCAGCGCTCGCCGTACGGGCCCAGGTCGTGCAGGAGTCCGTCGTCGAGGAGCGCGGCCACGGCAGGCCTGAATGCCAACTCGCGGGCCTGCCAAGGATGCAGGGGAAGTGGCTCGGTGCCTTCGGGAAGCTTGAGGCCACCGGCCAGCCGGGCGACGACCTGTTCCGCCGGGAGCGTGCGGCCCCGCTCGGTCCAGGCGGACTCTCCCGCGAGCACGGACCGGTCGACCGCCATCCAGTGCAGGGGGAAGGAGCCGCGCAGTTCGGGCGAGTAGCGACGGGCCTCCGAGTCGGAGAGCCCTTCCCGGCTCTTGGGGGTGGGGTGCATGGGGTGGCCGAGGAGGAGGGACTGCTCGGCGGTGAGGAAGAGGTCGGCGCCGTCCGACGGCCCGGGGTGGCGACGGCGTGCGTCGATGAACTCGGCGGTGCGGCGCACGGAGTCGG
This sequence comes from Streptomyces sp. NPDC091272, assembly GCF_044757485.1. Classification (NCBI taxonomy): domain Bacteria; kingdom Bacillati; phylum Actinomycetota; class Actinomycetes; order Kitasatosporales; family Streptomycetaceae; genus Streptomyces; species Streptomyces sp. NPDC091272. Next base: position 63,094 of record NZ_JBIVVC010000001.1, on the reverse strand, counting down.
CGACACGGGCGACCAGGTCCGAACCCGTGGGGGCTGCCACCGGGACGCCGGGTCCGGCCGCGTCCGTCACGTCCGCGGTCGCTGTCCCGGGGTCGCCCGGGCAGGCGGTGTCCGTGCCTCCCGCAACCGCTACGGCGGCGTCCACGACCACCGCACCGGTCACACATGCCGCACCTGCCACTCCGGTCGCACCAGCCACCTTCCCTGCGTCAGCGTCACTGCCGAGTGCGGTGGGGCCGGTCCCTGCGGCGGACTCCCTGCCCAGCAGGGAGGCGACGGTGACCGCGTCCACCGGAGGAGCGTGACGCGGCCCGCACGCCAGCATCGGCGTGCCGAAGCGGTGCCAGCCTGCCGCGGACCAGTAACGGACGGGGACGAGCAGGGACGTGCCGCTGTTGTCCAGCGGGATCCGCAAGGTGCGCCCCTGGGGCTTGCCGAGCCCGGTCTCCCGTACCCAGCAGCGCAGCAGGTTCTCGACGGCCGCCGCGTCCGCCGCCGTATGCGGGTCGGGGTGGTTGAGAAGGTCCGGCTGGGCGTGCGGCACGGTGGGGGCGGACGCCTGCTGACCGCCGCGCGCCTTGGCCTTCTGCCGGGGCACCGTCACCGGCTCGTCCGTGTCGACGGCCATGGCAGCCCCGGCAGCCCCGGCGGCCCCCGCGGCGACGGCGGTCCCGGTTGTGCCGGTGCTCGCGGTCGTGTCGACGGTGACGGTCGTGCCGGTGCTCCCCACGGGGTCGGCAGGCCTTCCGCCCGGCGCGCCGCTCGTCACCCCGGTCGTCCCTGTCGCCGGTGCGACGGCCGCCTCTGCTGACGTGTCCTCGTACGTGTCGGGTGCGGGTGTGGGGTTCACGGAGGCTTCCTTGTGAGGTGGTGCCGGCATGGCCGGGGCTGGATCGCCGGTGTCAGTACGAGTGCTGGATCGGTTCCCGGCGGTACCGCTGCGTGTCGTGGCGCGCGTGCCCGCCCTCGACCTGCCGGTAGGGCGACCGTTCGGCGGCTGCCAGCGCGTCCGCGAACCGGTCCAGGACCGCGTCGGCCTGCTCGTCGGTGAGCGTGAGCGGCGGCAGCAGGCGTACGACGGCGGAGTGCCGCCCGCCCACTTCGACGATGAGTCCGCGCCGCAGGCACTCCCGCTGCACCGCCGCGGCGAGCGCGGTCGACGCGGGCGCCGGGCCGGTGAAAGAGTCGCCGTCCGGACGGGAACCGCCGGCATTCACCGCCTGCTGCGCCGCGCCCGACTCCCCCGCCGCGCCCGACTGCCCCGCTGTCCCTGAGTGCCCCGCCGCCGCCTCCGGGTCGACCAGTTCGATGCCGATCATCAGGCCGCGCCCTCGGACGTCACCGATCACCGGGTGCTCGGCGGCCAGTTGCCGTAGCCGGCCGAGCATCCGCGCCCCGAGCTCTCCCGCGCGCTCGGCGAGTCCGTTCTTGCGTACGTACGCCATGGTCGCCGCCCCCGCCGCCATGGCGAGCTGATTTCCGCGGAACGTACCGGCGTGCGCCCCCGGTTCCCAGGCGTCCAGGTCGGCCCGGTAGACGATCACGGCCAGCGGGAGGCTGCCGCCGATGGCCTTGGACATGACCATGACGTCGGGCACCGTCCCGCTGTGCTCCACCGCCCAGAACTTGCCGGTCCTGCCGACACCGGTCTGCACCTCGTCGACGATCAGCGGGATCGACCGGTCCGCGGTGATCTCCCGCATCCGGCGCATCCAGCTGTCCGGCGCGGGGATCACGCCGCCCTCCCCCTGCACCGGCTCAAGGATCATCCCGGCCGGCCTCGCCACCCCGCTCTTGGGGTCGTCCAGCAGGCCGGTGGTCCAGCGGGCGGACAGCTCCGCGCCGCGCTCCCCGCCCGTCCCGAACGGGCAGCGGTAGTCGTACGGGTAGGGCAGCCGGGTCACCCGCACGTCCGACGCCCCGCCCGAGACGTCCAGCGCCCCCGCCGTCATCCCGTGGTACGCGCCGGTGAAGGCCAGCAGTCCGCTGCGGCCCGTGGCGGTGCGCACCAGCTTCAGCGCGGCCTCGACCGCGTCCGTCCCCGCCGGGCCGCAGAACTGCACCCTGGCGTTGTCGGCCAGCGGGCCCGGCAGCGTCTCGAAGAGTTCGGTGGTGAAGGCGTCCTTGACCGGCGTCGCCAGGTCCAGGACGTGCAGCGGGGCCCCCGAGTCGATGACCTTCTTGATCGCTTCGAGGACCACCGGGTGGTTGTGCCCGAGCGCCAGCGTGCCGGCGCCGGAGAGGCAGTCCAGATAACGCCGCCCGTCGGCGCCCTCGATCGTCAGCCCGCGCGCGCGTACGGGAACGATGGGCAGCGACCGCGCGTACGTACGGGCCGCGGACTCGCGCAGCGACTGCCGTCGCAGGATGCCCTCGTGGGCAACGGTCGGCCGGTCGGCGGGCACCACCGCCGAAGCAGGTTCGGTCACGGCCACGACTGCTGGTCCTCCCCCAGGTATACGTATGTACGGATTCGCACCTGATTGCCCCTCAGGGCTGAACGGCGCCCCGATGTCCCTCGTACGTACCAACGACGGTGAACCCGAAGGATCACGGGCAATCAGAAGATCCTTCCGGCGGCGGAACCGCGGCCCTGCCGTTCACCGTCCCCATCGGCACCGGCATAGTGGAGCCGGGCCCGCTCCACCCGCAGCACCGCCCGGCGCCGCCCGCACCGGACGCGCCGCCGACTCGGCCCCGCCGCACCCGCGTTGCCCGCTCCATCCGGCTTGCCCGCCGCACCCGCCTTTGCCCGTCACGTTCGAAGTCCCAGGGGGATCACGACATGCGACCCATACGCCCGGCCTGCACCGCACCCCGTGGGAGGAGCGCACGTCGCAGAAGCGCCCCCCTGCTCGCGGTCGTCGGCCTCACCTCCGCGCTCGCCCTGACCGCGACCGCCTGCGGTCCCACCGAGGACGGCGCCGCCGGTACCCCCACCGCGCAGGCCACCAACTCGGCCGCTGCCTCCGGCGGTTCCGCGGACGGCAAGATCACCATCCCGGACGACCTGAAGGACCGGCTCAAGGAGCACGGGGTCGACCTGGACAAGTGGAAGAACGGCGAGTGGAAGAACTGGAACAGGGACCAGTGGCTCCGTGAGGCCCAGGACTTCATCAACCCGATCATCGCGGGCCTGTGGGACCCGGACCGCATGAAGGACGCGGAGAAGCCCCCCAAGCAACCCGTCGCCAATGACATCTCCGGCGACTCGGGTGTGACGGACCCGGTACCGGCCCGCCTTCCGGCGACCGCCGTCAAGGCGCCGTACCACTCCAGCGCCGCGGAGGCCGGCCGGCTCCTCTTCGACGGCCCCGAGGGCTCGATGGCCTGCTCCGCCACGGTCGTCAAGGACCCGGCCCACCCCGGCAGGTCCAACCTGGTGTGGACGGCCGGCCACTGCGTGCACGCGGGCGCCAAGGGCGGCTGGTACCGGAACATCGCTTTCGTCCCCTCGTACAACGACCAGGCGCTGCGGGTGACCAAAACCACGCCCCGCGAGCAGGTCGCGCCGTACGGCGTGTGGTGGGCCAAGAGCGCGCTCACCTCGGACCAGTGGATCGCGCAGGGCGGCCCCACCGGTGGCGACGGCGCCCCGTACGACTTCGCGGTGCTGAGCGTGACGCCGGAGAGCGGCAGCGGCAAGTCCCTGGAGGAGACGGTCGGTTCCGCGCTGCCGGTCGAGTTCGACGCACCGGCCGTGCCGAAGATCGCGAACATGCGGGCGACCGGCTACCCGGCGGCCCCGCCGTTCGACGGCGAGCGCATGTTCCAGTGCGCGGACAGGCCGGGCCGGCTCTCGGTCAAGCCCGCCCAGCCGACCATGTACCGCATCGGCTGCACGATGACCGGCGGTTCGTCCGGCGGCGGCTGGGTCGCGCAGGGCCAGGACGGCAAGCCCGCGCTGGTCTCCAACACCTCGATCGGCCCGGTGACGGCCGGCTGGCTGGCCGGCCCCCGGCTCGGCCCCGAGGCCAAGGCCCTCTACGAAGAGGCCGGTAGGAAGTAGCAGCACCCAGGAGGGCTCCCGGGACGTTCCCCGGGGGCCCTCTGCTACGTTCCGCACTGCGCTCCCGAATGACACGCTCATGACATCGCTGGGCCACGACAGGCGCGCCCGAAAACATAGTTGAAAGCACACAGGGGGAACGTTTCCATGCGATCCATACGTCCGCTGCGGGCCGTCACCGGCCTCGTCGCGGCACTCGCGCTGACGGCCACGGCCTGCGGCCCCACGGAGGACAAGCCGGGCGGGAACACCGCCGACAAGGCCGCCGCCCCGGCCGCTTCCACTCCCGCCGCCGGCCAGGGCGCCGATGACGCCGCGCTTCCCAAGGACCTCGCCGACAAGCTCAAGGAGCGCGGCGTCGACCCCGACAGGTGGAAGAGCGGTGAGTGGAAGAACTGGGACAAGGACAAGTGGCTGCGCGCGGCGGAGGACTTCGTCAACCCGGTCATCGCCGGACTGTGGGCGCCGGAGCGGATGCGGTCCGCCAAGGACCCGGCGAAGACGATGACCGCGAGTGATCTCTCCAGCGGTCAGGGCGTTTCCGACCCGGAGCCCCGCCCGGTGCGGGCGGTGCGCGAGAAGACCCCGTACACCGAGCACGGCGCTCCGGTGGGCAAGCTGTTCTTCGACTCCCCCAAGGGCCACATGGTCTGCTCCGGCACCGTGGTCAAGGACGTGAACAACCCCGGGAGGTCCAACCTCGTCTGGACCGCTGGGCACTGCGTGCACGCGGGCGGCGCCGGCGGCTGGTACCGGAACATCGTCTTCGTCCCGGCGTACAACAACAACGCCAAGTCACCGGCCGCACTGCGGGCAGCGCCGCCGCAGGAAGAGGCCCCCTACGGCGCGTACTGGGCGGACTGGGTCTCGACCTCCGGCGAGTGGATCCGTGACGGCGGCCCGACGGGCGGCACCGGCGCACCGTACGACTACGCGGTCATGCACGTGAGGCCGGAGAACGGCGGGAAGTCCCTGGAGGAGACCGTCGGCGCCGCGATCCCGGTGAACTTCCAGGCTCCCGACACCCGGCGGATCAGCGCGATGGGCGCCTGGGGTTACCCGGCGGGGCCGCCCTACGACGGCTTCGTCATGCACAAGTGCATCGACCGCCCGAGCCGGTTGTCCATCAGCCCGGCCACTCCCACGATGCACCGCATCGGCTGCACCATGACCGGTGGTTCCTCGGGCGGCGGCTGGTTCGCCACCCAGCCGAACGGGCAGCTGGCGCTGGTGTCCAACACGTCCATCGGCCCGGTCACGCACGGCTGGCTGGCCGGTCCACGCCTCGGCGAGGGCGCGCAGCAGATCTACACGACGATGAGCAGGAAGTACGGCAGCAAGTAGCGCACGCGAAAGGCCGATGGCCGCGCCCCCGTGTCAGGGGCGCGGCCATCGGCCTCTTGCCTTGCCGCCGGTACGGACCGGCTCAGTGCGCGGTCGGGACGAACGAGGCGAACTCCGCCGCCAGTTCCCCGTGCACCCGGGCCTTGAGCAGCGTGCCCTCCTCGGTGTGCTCCTCGGAGATCACCTCGCCCTCGGCGTGGGCACGCGACACCAGCGCACCCTGGATGTAGGGCACCAGGACCTCGATCTCGACCGAGGGGCGCGGCAGTTCACGGTCGATGAGCTCCAGGAGCTCCGCGATTCCCTGGCCCGAACGCGCCGAGACCGCGATGGCGTGCTTCTCGATGCGCAACAGCCGCTGCAGGACGACCGGATCGGCCGCGTCCGCCTTGTTGATCACGACGATCTCCGGCACGTCGAGCGCGCCGACGTCACGGATCACCTCGCGCACGGCGGCCAGCTGCTCCTCCGGCGCCGGGTGCGAGCCGTCCACCACGTGCAGGATCAGGTCGGAGTCACCGACCTCCTCCATGGTGGAGCGGAACGCCTCGACGATGTGGTGCGGCAGGTGCCGGACGAATCCGACGGTGTCCGCCAGCGTGTAGAGCCGCCCGCTGGGCGTCTCGGCCCGGCGCACGGTCGGGTCGAGGGTGGCGAAGAGCGAGTTCTCCACCAGCACGCCCGCGCCCGTGAGGCGGTTCAGCAGCGAGGACTTGCCCGCGTTGGTGTACCCGGCGATGGCGACCGAGGGCACCTTGTTGCGCCTGCGTTCCTGCCGCTTGAGCTCGCGGCCGGTCTTCATCTCCGTGATCTCCCGGCGCATCTTCGCCATCTTCTCGCGGATCCGACGGCGGTCCGTCTCGATCTTGGTCTCACCGGGTCCGCGGGTGGCCATGCCGCCACCGCCGCCGCCACCCATCTGCCGGGACAGCGACTGACCCCAGCCGCGCAGCCGCGGCAGCATGTACTGCATCTGCGCGAGCGCGACCTGCGCCTTGCCCTCACGGGACTTGGCGTGCTGGGCGAAGATGTCGAGGATCAGCGCGGTCCGGTCGACCACCTTAACCTTGACGACGTCTTCGAGGTGGATGAGCTGGCCGGGGCTGAGCTCACCGTCACAGACCACGGTGTCGGCGCCGGTCTCCAGGACGATGTCCCGCAGTTCCAGGGCCTTGCCCGAGCCGATGTACGTGGCCGGGTCCGGCTTGTCGCGCCGCTGCACCACGCCGTCGAGCACCAGGGCTCCGGCCGTCTCGGCGAGCGCCGCCAGCTCCGCGAGGGAGTTGTCCGCGTCCTGCGCGGTCCCCGACGTCCAGACACCCACCAGCACCACGCGCTCCAGGCGCAGCTGCCGGTACTCGACCTCGGTGACGTCCTCAAGCTCGGTGGAGAGGCCGGCCACACGTCGCAGCGCGGCCCGCTCGGAGCGGTCGAACTGGTCGCCGTCCCGGTCTCCGTCGATCTCGTGACTCCAGGCGACGTCCTCTTCCATCAGGGCATCGGCCCGCAGGCTGTCTGTGATGTTGTCGTTCGTGGAAGGGGAAGAAGTGGAGGGGGTCATTGGATCCTTAGGTCGCGTGTGGGTGGACTGGGGTGTCCCTGCCGGAAGCCGGAAAGCTCCCGTCGACAGTCACAACGTGTGACGTTCCCGGATGATTCCCGGGGGCTCCCGAGAAGTTTCCGGGAAAACGCCTGATTTCCGTGAAATCGCGACGTTTCCGCGAAGATCGCGCCGTCTCGCCGTGCCGCCGACCCATAGATGGTCGCACGGCACGGCCCGGTCTTCCCAGTGGTTTACGTACCTGTGGAGCCGCTGCTCAACGAGGGTTCCCCGAGCCCCGGGGTGCCGCGCTGCGCCAGTCCGGGTGCCCCGGCATCGGCGGGGTCCGCTGTCCGTACAGCCACTCCTGGAAGAAGCCGGAGAGGTCACGTCCGGCGACGTCCGAGGCGAGTTCCACGAAGTCCGCGGTGGTCGCCACCGAGTCCCGGTGGGTCTGCACCCAGCGACGCTCGATCCTGTCGAACGCGCTCTCACCGATCTCCTGGCGCAGCGCGTAGAGGACCAGGGCACTGCCGTCGTAGACGACCGGCCGGAAGATGCTGATCTTCTGTCCTGGCTCGGACGGCTTCGGGGCGGCCGGGGCGCCGCCCTCCTGCCGCCACGCGTCGGAGCTGCTGTAGGCGGCCTTCATACGCGCCTCAAGGGGCCGCTGCTTCGCCGCGTACAGGGCTTCGTACCAGGTGGCGTGTCCCTCGTTCAGCCACAGGTCGGACCAGGAGCGCGGTGAGACGCTGTTGCCGAACCAGTGGTGCGCCAGTTCGTGGACCATGATCGAGTCCACGTACCACTCCGGGTAGCCCCCGGCCGTGAACAGCGACCGCTCGAACAGGGACAGTGTCTGCGTCTCCAGCTCGAAGCCCGTGTTCGCATCGGCGACGAGCACCCCGTACGTCTCGAAGGGGTAGCGCCCGACCCGGTCCTCCATCCACTTCAGGTGCGCGGGGGTCTTCCGCAGCCAGGGCTCCAGCCGCTGCGCGTCGGCGGCCGGCACCACGTCCCTGACGGGCAGGCCGTGCGGGCCGGTCCTGCGCGGGACCGCGGACCTGCCGATCGACACCTGCGCGAGCTCGGTCGCCATGGGGTGTCCGCTGCGGTACGTCCAGGACACGGTGTCCTGGGCTCCCTTGCGGCCCTTGATCTGCCGCGGCGCGGCGGACGGCAGCCCGTTGGCGACGACCGTGCGGTCCTTGGGCGCGGTCACCCGGAAGGTGAAGAGCGCTTTGTCGGAGGGGTGGTCGTTGCACGGGAAGACCCGGTGGGCGGCGTCCGCCTGTGCGGCCAGGGCGAGCCCGTCCGTGGTGCGCACCCAGCCGCCGTCGGAGGTGTCGCCGACCGGGTTGCTGGTGTGCCGGACGGTGATGACCGTACGCGCGCCCTCGCGGACGCTACTTTCGGGCGTGACGACCAGGTCCTCTCCGGTACGGGCGAACTCGGCGCGCGCGCCGTCCATGTCGACGGATTTCACGGTGCCGTGCGCGAAGTCGAGGTTGAGGTGCTCCAGCGGCGCCGTGGCCCGCGCCTCGATCGTGGTGACGGCGTCCAGCGGCTTGGTGTTGTCGCCGCTGTAGGTGAACCCGATGTCGTACGAGAGGACGTCGTACCCGGGGTTGCCCAGATGGGGGAAGAGCGGGTCCCCGATGCCGAGGGGCACGGGGGCGGGCAGGACCGCCCCGACGAGGGAGACGGAGGCGGCGGCCAGTACTACGGCTCGCAGGCGCGGGGAGGTGGGCAGCATGAGCTACCGCTATCAGCGGCCGGGGCCGACCTGGGGGACGGCACGCACCGCACCACCCGAACGAGGGGCGGTCGGGCGGTGCGCCTGGCGCGCTGGCTGTCTTGTTACGTGCGGGACGGTCGGCGGACGCGGCCCGGGTGCTCTGCCGGTGGTCAGGTGGATGCCGGGTGCTGGGCCCGGCTGACGTCGTACACGCCTGGCACCTCCCGCATCGAGCGCATCAGTGCGGGCAGCTCCGCGGCGTCCGGCAGCTGGAGGGTGTAGGTGTGTCTGACGCGCTGTTCGGTCGGCGGCTCGACGGTGGCGGAGACGACCTCCACCCCGGCGGTCGCGATGGCTTCCGTCAGGTCGGCCAGCAGGTGCGGGCGGCCGAAGGACTCGGCGACCAGGGTGACCCGGCAGTCCGCGGTGTCCTGCCAGCGCACGGCGACCGGTTCCCTGCCGAGAGACCGCATCCGGGTGACGGCGGAGCAGCCCTCGCGGTGCACCGTGACGACACCGCCGCGTACCGCGAAGCCCAACACCCGGTCGGGCGGCACGGGAGTGCAGCAGCCGGCCAGGCGCACGCTCACGTCGGGCAGATCGGTCACGGCGTTCTCCACAAGGGGGCGCGGAGCCTCCTGGGCGGCCTCAGGAGCCGCGACGGGCGCAGGGGTGGACTCCTCCTGCCGGCCCGACGCCTCCGCGCCTTCCGGCCCGGCGTCCTTCTGGGGGCCCGCGTCGTGCGCCGTGTCCGGGTCCGGGTCCGCGAGCCAGCCCGCGATGGCGATCCGGGCGGCGGGGGTACGGGCGTGGTCGAGCCAGTCGGGCGAGGGCCCGGAGGCCGCGTCGTGGGCGAGCAGCAGCTGCACGCTGTCGCCGTCGCGCAGCACCGTGCTGAGGGTGGCCAGGCGCCCGTTCACACGGGCGCCGATACACGCGTGGGCGGCCTCGCCGTACTGCGCGTAGGCGGCGTCCACACAGCTCGCGCCCGCGGGCAGGCCGAGCGTGCCGCCGTCGGAGCGGAACACCGTGATCTCCCGGTCCTGCGCGAGGTCGGCCCGCAGCGAGGACCAGAAGGCGTCCGGGTCGGGCGTGGACTCCTGCCACTCCAGGAGCCTGGACAGCCACCCAGGCCTGGTCGGGTCGACCCGTTCGCCCTCGGTCACCGACTCGGCCGCGTCGGGCTGGGCGTAGGGGTTGCCGAGCGCGACGACGCCCGCCTCGGCCACCTTGTGCATCTGGTGCGTACGGATGAGCACCTCGGCGACGGCGCCGTCGCCGCCCGCGACGGCGGTGTGCAGGGACTGGTAGAGGTTGAACTTGGGCGAGGCGATGAAGTCCTTGAACTCGGAGATCACCGGGGTGAAGCAGGTGTGCAGTTCGCCGAGGACGGCGTAGCAGTCGGCGTCCTCGGCCACCAGCACCAGGAGCCGCCCGAAGTCCGTGCCCCGCAGGTCGTCGCGCTTGCGGGAGATGCGGTGCACGGAGACCGAGTGCCGCGGCCTGATGACGACCTCCGCGGTGATCCCCGCGTCCTTCAGGACACCGCGGACGCTGTCGGCGATCGGCGCGAGGGGGTCCCCCTGGGCCCCGTTGTCGTCGATCAGCGCTCGGGTACGGGCGTAGTCGTCGGGCTGGAGGATCGCGAAGACGAGGTCCTCCAGCTCGGTCTTGAGCGCCTGCACACCGAGCCGTTCGGCGAGCGGGATGAGGACGTCGTGGGTGACCTTGGCGATGCGGACCTGTTTCTCGGGACGCATCACACCCAGGGTGCGCATGTTGTGCAGCCGGTCGGCCAGCTTGATCGACATCACGCGTACGTCGTTGCCGGTGGCGACCAGCATCTTGCGGAAGGTCTCGGGCTCGGCCGCCGCCCCGTAGTCGACCTTCTCCAGCTTGGTGACGCCGTCGACGAGGAAGCACACCTCGTCGCCGAACTGCTCGCGCACCTGGTCGAGGGTGACGTCGGTGTCCTCCACGGTGTCGTGCAGGAGCGAGGCGGTCAGGGTGGTGGTCTCGGCGCCGAGTTCGGCGAGGATCAGCGTGACGGCCAGCGGGTGGGTGATGTACGGCTCGCCGCTCTTGCGCATCTGTCCGCGGTGGGAGGACTCGGCGAGGACGTAGGCCCGGCTGAGGATCGTGAGGTCGGCCTCCGGATGGTGCGCGCGGTGGGCCTCCGCCACGTGGGCGATCGCGTCGGGGGTGCGGCCACGCGTGGTGGACCCGAGCAGGGCCGCCTTGCCGAGCCGGCGCAGGTCGATCCTGGGCCGACCGCGTCTGCGGACCTGCGCGTTGCGCTGGAGCGCCGCCGGCTGGACCGGCTGGCGAAGCTCTGGCGACACACCGTTGGGATTGGTGGCCTCTGCACTCATGGGCACCTCCGGCAGCCTCGACCGGCGGTGGGCGGGTGGCGACTCCCCCCTGCCTTCGTACGGGAGTGTCCCGTCGGGGCCGGTGCTTGATGCTACCGAGCCCACCACGCGGTGTTGACCGGGTCCCGCCCAGCGTGAACCGGATCACTCGTTCGAGGGAACGTTCAGGCAGCGGGATTTTCGATCTCGGCGAGCCAGGACGGCTCGATGTGCCCCTCCGCGACGATCACGGCGGGGCCGGTCATCTCGACCGTCCCGTCCGGTCGCTCGGTGATCATGAGACGTCCGCCGAGCACGTCCACGGTGTACGTCACGGGGACGCCGGTGACGGTGGGGTCCGCGCCGTCGCGGCGGGCCGCGGCCACGGCGACGGCGCACGCGCCGGTACCGCAGGAGCGTGTCTCGGCCGCGCCGCGTTCGTGGACGCGCATCGCGACGTGCCGCGGACCGCGGTCGACGACGAATTCGACGTTCACACCCTGCGGGTAGGCGGTCGCCGGGCTGAACGGCGGCGGGGTGAAAAGGCTCCCCGCGTGCGTCAGGTCCTTGACGAAGGCGACGGCGTGCGGGTTGCCCATGTTGACGTTACGGGCGGGCCAGCTGCGGTCTCCGACGGAGACGGTGACGTCGCCCTCGGGGAGCACCGCCCGGCCCATCGAGACGGTGACGTCGCCGTTCTTGTCGAGGTGGACGCGCTTCACGCCGCCGCGGGTGGCGATGTCGAGCTCGCCCTCGCTCACGAGCCCGGCGTGCTGGAGGTAGCGGGCGAAGACGCGTACGCCGTTGCCGCACATCTCGGCGACGGAACCGTCGGCGTTGCGGTAGTCCATGAACCACTCGGCCGCACCGGCCATGGTCCGCGCGTCCGGGTGCGCGGCGGAGCGCACCACGTGCAGCAGCCCGTCGCCACCGATGCCGGCCCGCCGGTCGCACAGCCGGGCGACGACGGGGGCGGGCAGGTCGAGGGCGTTGTCCGGGTCCGGAACGATCACGAAGTCGTTCTCGGTGCCGTGGCCCTTGAGGAAGGCGGTCGGCGCGGGGGCGGCGGATGCGGTGGTCACGGAACCCATCGTAAAGGGAGGGCCCGACAACGGATCTTCGGGCGTGCACGCCCGAGGGCGGCCGCAGGCGCGTGGGCCGTTCCGTGCCTCTCAACGGACGCGTGGGCCGTTCCTCGGGGGGCGGGCTCAGCGAAGTCTTGCGACGCGCCAGACGGCCGTTCCGCGGGGGGGGGGCGGGCTCAGCGAAGTCTGGCGACCCGCCAGACGGCGAGGGCGACCAGCACCACGCACACCACCGCGTAGAGGGTGGCGATCCGCCAGTCCGCACGGTCGCCGGAACCCCGGGCGGGGAGACCGGGCCAGGTGTGGCCGACCCGGCGGGCGGCCATCATGCCCCAGCCGGCGGCGCAACCGCTGATCAGCAGGCCCAGCATGGCGACCACCGCTCCCCCGTCGCCGATCTCGAAGGCGAGCGGGAAGGCGAACATCAGCGAACCGAGGGCGGCGAGCACCACGATCGGGGCGAGCTGCCAGATCCGCAGGCGCCGTTGCGGTCGCAGCTCCACCTCGACCTCGGCCTCGGGGTCGGGCAGGCCGGGGAGCTCGGGGTCCTCCGGCACTCCGGCGAGGCCCTCGGGCGTCCCGGACCGCTCGTCGGGCCCGTCCGGGCTCAACCGCTCGGGTTCTTCCTGCGCTCTGTCACGAGGGCCGGCCTCCATCGCCACGCGCCCTCCCCACTCGGACTCCAACGGTCGATCGAAGCTCGATGATGGCACGCGTGCGGGCGCCGGAATGACGGGCGGGGCGTCCCGATGCCATCACGTGATCAGGCTGTGACCGCCCGTTCGAGCAACGCCAGCGCCCGGTGCGGGAGTTCCGCACGGTGCTCGGCCGCGCCGCTCAGCCAGTGCACCCGGGGGTCACGGCGGAACCACGAGTCCTGACGACGGGCGAACCGCTTGGTGGTGCGGACGGTCTCGGCGCGCGCCTCGGCGTCCGTGCAGTCCCCCGCGAGAGCGGAAAGCACCTGCTGGTAGCCCAGGGCCCGGGAGGCGGTGAGGCCGTCCCGCAACCCCCGCTCCTCCAGCCTGCGCACCTCTTCCACCAGGCCGGCCTCCCACATGCGGTCCACGCGCGTGGTGATGCGCTCGTCGAGCTCCGGGCGGGCGACGTCGACACCGATCTGCACCGTGTCGTACACGGACTCGTGGCCCGGCAGATTGGCGGTGAAGGGGCGGCCGGTGATCTCGATCACTTCGAGTGCGCGGACGATACGGCGGCCGTTGCCGGGGAGGATCGCGGCGGCCGCGGCGGGGTCGGCGGCCGCGAGGCGCAGATGGAGAGCGCCGGGGCCCTGCTCGGCGAGTTCGGCCTCCAGCCGGGCGCGCACCTCGGGGTCGGTGCCGGGGAACTCCATGACGTCGATGGCGCCCTTGACGTACAGCCCCGAGCCTCCGACGAGGACGGGGGTGCGGCCTTCGGAGAGAAGCCGGTCGATCTCCTTGCGGGCGAGCCGCTGGTACTCGGCGACGTTCGCCGTGACGGTGACCTCCCAGATGTCCAGCAGGTGGTGCGGGACGCCCCCGCGCTCCTGCGGCGTCAGCTTGGCGGTACCGATGTCCATCCCCCGGTAGAGCTGCATGGAGTCGGCGTTGACGACCTCGCCCCCGAAATGCTGGGCCAGGGCCACGCCAAGATCGGACTTTCCGGCCGCGGTCGGTCCGACGACGGCGATGACCCGCGGTGCGGGAGCTGCACTTCTCACCGCCACAGTCTCGCAAACCTCGCGACCGTTCCCCGAACGAGCGACGTGACGGCACGCGCACAGGGTCGTTTCCTGTTGCGAGGTTCCGCACGCCGGTTTGCGCACCGGCCTCCCGGGGTGGCGCCATGAGACGCACCGGAAGCCGCGGGATTTCGCCCACACACGTATGGTATGGAGTAAACATGGGCGTTTTTGCACTGTTTCGTCGGAAGTCCAAGGACGCTGTCGAGGTGTCAACCGAGGAGGCCCGGGAGGCCACCCCGACGGCCGAGAGCGCCACGGAGAGCGTGACTGCCGAGGAGGCAGTGGTCCCGGCGGACCCGGCCGCCCAAGCTGCCTCCGACGACGCGGTCTCCGACAGCACCACCTCTGACGAAACCACCTCATCCTCCTCCGACGGGGCCTCCGCCGAGGCCGCCGCGGCGGAAGTCACGGCTCGCCGAGTCGCGGCCGAGGATGCCGAAGCTTCCGCCACGGACAATGTGGAGATCCCCAAGCAGCAGTCCGCGGAGGAAGCAGCGGACAATGAGGTCGGCGAAAGCGTCCGGAAGTAGATCCTCCGGGTTCGGCGAAATTGGAACACGTCCCCACGAAGGAAAGTGACCCCATGGGCTTCCTGGACAATTTGAAGGCCAAGCTGGCCCCGGCCAAGGACAAGGCCGCGGACCTCGCACAACAGCACGGGGGCAAGATCGAGCAGGGCCTCGACAAGGCGGCCCAGGCGGTCGACTCCAAGACCAAGGGCAAGTACAGCAGTCAGATCCAGTCGGGGACGGGCAAGGCGAAGGGTGCCTTGGACCGTCTCTCGACGAAGGACGACGGCACCACGCCTCCGCCGGCGGGCGGCGGCACCACGCCGCCTCCCCCCGCGGGCGGTGGTACGACCCCGCCTCCGCCGGCGGGTGGCGGTACGACTCCGCCCGCGCCGCCGGCTTCCTGAAGCCCCGGCACGGCATGGGAACGGCCGCGGAACCATTTCGGTTCCGCGGCCGTTCCCATGACACCAACGCACCTTGGCAACTCAACAAGGCAGCAGTTCCGGCCCTTCAGCGACCGGTGATTCCGGCCTCCCGCAGGGCCGTTCGCGCCGTGACGCGGACGGACATCCCCTCCCCGGAACCTTCAGGACCAGGCAGCGACGAAGTACCCCACGCCGTACGGGGCGTCCTCGTACAGCAGTTGCCCGCTCAGACCCGCCCCCTCGCCCGCACCGGCGAGCACCTGCCAGGGGGCGCGGCCGGCGGCCTTCAACGCGTACGCCAGGTCCTCGTTCATCGCGAGCAGGGCCGCAGTGTCGGCGGTGCCCAGTGCGCGGGCGGCGGCAGCGTCGAAGCCCTCCGCGCGGGCGTCGAGATAACCGGGGGCCTTGAGCGTGCGGCAGGCGCTGCCGTCACCCATCACCAGCAGAGCCACCCGGTCCGCCCGCGCGGCCACTTCCCGGCCCGCTTCCGCACAGCGGGCCGCGGCCAGGGGCTCTCCCACGCCGAGACCCTCGACGGGGGCGGCGGCCCAGTTCGCGCGGTCCAGGAGCCAGGCAGCCACGGAGAGGGACGGCGGAAGCGGGCGCTCCGGGGCCGGGTCCCTGGTTCCGGGGGCTGAGCCGCCCGCACCGGCTCCGAGTCGCACTTCCAGGTCGACGCCGAACGCCGCGAAGCTGCCCCTGGTGCCCTGCTGGTACGGCCGCCTGGCCTGCGGCCCTGCGGGGCCGAGCACGACCAGCAGGTCGGGCCGTGACGCGGCGAGCACACCCAGCGCGTCGGCGCAGGCGTCCCGTGCGGCGTCGAGTTCGGCCGCGGCACCCGCGGCGACCTCGGGGACGAGCAACGGCGGACAGGGGCATACAGCGGCGGCTACGAGCATGACCGGCAGCCTAACGCGGGGCGCCCGCCGGGCCCTGAGGTGAGGTGCCGGGCTCCCCCGGGCCCTGAGGTGAGGTGCCGGGCTCCCCCGGGCCCTGAGGTGAGGTGCCGAGCTCCCGGCCTACCGGGTGTCCGTCCGCCGGCAGCTGGGCGCTGAACAACTCCCGGCCGGCGGGCGCTCGTCCGTCCACAGCTGGGGCGCTGCGCTAGCGGCGGTCAGCCGACGCCGCAGCCGCCCGTGGCCACCGGCAGCGGTTCCGGAACGCCGATCTTCGGCAGGCCCAACATGACGCCGGGGCCCTGCTGCGGCTCGGCGTTGCGCTTCTCCCACGCGTCACCGGCGCGGGTTCGGCGTACGGCCTGCGTATCGCCCTCGGCGAGGAGGTGGTGGGGCGCGGCATAGGTGATCTCGACGGTCACCACGTCACCGGGGCGTACGTCCTGGTCCGGCTTGGTGAAGTGGACGAGGCGGTTGTCCGCGGCGCGGCCGGACAGCCGGAGCGTCGCTCCGTCCTTACGGCCCTCACCCTCGGCGACCATGACGTCCAGGGTGCGGCCGACCTGCTTCTTGTTCTCCTCCCACGAGATCTCCTCCTGGAGGGCGACCAGCCGCATGTAGCGCTCCTGGACGACTTCCTTGGGGATCTGGTTCTCCATGGTGGCCGCGGGGGTGCCGGGCCGGATGGAGTACTGGAAGGTGAAGGCATTGGCGAAGCGGGCCTCGCGGACCGTGTGCATCGTCTGCTCGAAGTCCTCCTCGGTCTCGCCGGGGAAGCCCACGATGATGTCGGTGGAGATGGCGGCGTCCGGCATCGCGGCGCGCACCTTCTCGATGATCCCGAGGAAGCGCTCCTGCCGGTAGGAGCGGCGCATGGCCTTCAGGATCGTGTCGGAGCCGGACTGCAGGGGCATGTGCAGCTGCGGCATCACGTTCGGGGTCTCGGCCATCGCGGCGATCACGTCGTCGGTGAAGTCGCGGGGATGCGGCGAGGTGAAGCGGACCCGCTCCAGGCCTTCGATCTTCCCGCAGGCGCGCAGCAGCTTGCTGAAGGCCTCGCGGTCGCCGATGTCGGAGCCGTAGGCGTTGACGTTCTGCCCGAGCAGGGTGATCTCGGAGACGCCCTCGTCGACCAGGGCCTCGATCTCGGCGAGGATGTCGCCGGTCCTGCGGTCCTTCTCCTTGCCGCGCAGCGCGGGCACGATACAGAAGGTGCAGGTGTTGTTGCAGCCCACCGAGATGGAGACCCAGGCGGCGTAGGCACTCTCGCGGCGGGTGGGCAGCGTCGAGGGGAACGCCTCCAGCGACTCGGCGATCTCGACCTGTGCCTCTTCCTGGACACGGGCACGCTCCAGCAGCACCGGCAGCTTGCCGATGTTGTGGGTGCCGAAGACCACGTCGACCCAGGGGGCCCGCTTGGTGATGGTGTCGCGGTCCTTCTGCGCCAGGCAGCCACCGACGGCGATCTGCATGCCGGGCCGCTTCGTCTTCATCGGCGCGAGCCGTCCGAGATTGCCGTACAGCTTGTTGTCGGCGTTCTCCCGGACCGCGCACGTGTTGAAGACGACGACGTCGGCGTCACCGTCGGCCCCTTCGGGCGCACGGACGTATCCCGCGCCCTCCAGGAGGCCGGACAGGCGCTCGGAGTCGTGGACGTTCATCTGGCACCCGTAAGTGCGCACCTCGTAGGTCTTCTCGCTCATCTCGCCCACCAGGGTACGGGGCCCCGGGCGTCCGGGGCGTCGCGCGGGGGCCGCTGCGGGATTCCTCTGGTCCGCGGGGCGGGTGAGCTGGCAGGATCGCGGGCATGCCCACCCTCATCGCCCGCATCGGACGCCGTCGTGCCCTCCAGGGGGCGGTCGCCGCCCTGGCGGTGTGCGGGCTGCTGCTGTGGTGGCTGCTGCCGTCCGGGGCGCCGTCCCCGTCCGGGCAGGTGACGTTCAGCACGGGGGTGCGGACCGGGGTGTACCAGCGGTACGGAGTGCTGCTCGAAGAGGCGCTGCGCCGGGACATGCCGCAGGTCGGCGTCACGCTCCGTACCAGCGAGGGCTCGCAGCAGAACCTGGCGCGGGTCGCCACCGGGGAGGCCGACTTCACCATCGCGACCGCCGACGCCGTCGCGAAGTACCAGCGGGACCGCCGGGAGGGCGCGGACCGGCTGCGCGGCTGCGCGCGGCTGTACGACGACTACGTGCAGCTGGTGGTGCCGGACGACTCGAAGATCCGTACCGTCGCCGATCTGCGCGGCAAGGAGGTCGCCGTCGGCCAGGAGGGGTCCGGGGTACGCCTGGTGTCGAACCGCCTGCTGGCGGCGGCCGGTCTCGATCCCGAGCGGGACGTGCGGCCGGTGTCGATAGGGATCGACACGATGCCGGAGCAGCTGGAGTCCCGGAGCGTCGACGCGTTCTTCTGGTCGGGCGGGCTGCCGACCAGCGCGGTGCGCGACCTGTCGGAGCGGATGGCGGTACGGCTGGTGCCGCTCGGCCCCGAGCTGGTGGAAGCGTTGCAGAAGCCCGGCGACATCACGCGCTACTACCGGTCGGCCGTGATGCCCGCCGACGCCTACGGGAAAGTACGCAACCAGGCGGCCGTCCCGACGGTGGCGGTGGCCAACCTGCTGGTGACCACGGACCGTACGGACCCGGAGCTGACGGACCGGTTCACCCGGACGGTGATCGCCAGCCGGGACGGCATCGGCCGGCAGGTGCACGCCGCGCAGCTGGTGGACCTGCGGACCGCGATCTACACGGACCCACTGCCGCTGCACGAAGGCGCGGCGCGCTACTACCGGTCGGCGAAGCCGTGACGGGCGCGGCGGCCACCGCGTGGCCAGGCCGTGCGGTCACTGGGCACCGGTCGCCGGACCGCGCAGCGGCAACGGTCACCGGTCGGCCAGGCCGGGTGGTCCCCGGCCGCCGGTCGCCAGTCCGTGCAGGGGCGGCGGCCATCGGTCGGTCAGGCATGTGGGGACGACGGCCACCGCTCAGCCGGGCCGTGGCGCCGGTGGTGCTCATGGCTCGGTGCGCGGAACGGTGACCGTCACGCGCAGCCCGTGGGGTTCGTTCGCCTCGTAGGCGATCGTGCCGCGGCCCGCGAGGAGCAGCGCGCGGGAGATGGACAGGCCGAGACCGGAGCCCTTGACGTTCTGGTGACGGTTGCTGCGCCAGAACCGGTCGCCGACGCGCGCCAGTTCGTCCTCGGCGAGGCCGGGTCCGCCGTCCGCCACCACGACCGTGCAGGTGTCCCCCTGGGACTCGACCGTGACCGTGACCTGCTCGTCGGCGGGCGTGAACTTCAGCGCGTTGTCGACCACCGCGTCGAGCGCGCTGGACAGGGCCACCGGATCGGCCCAGGCGGTGACGGCCGCCGGCCCGCTGCGCAGCAGACGTACACCCTTGCTGCTCGCGAGCGGGGACCAGGCGGCCACCCGTTCCGTCGCCATCTCTCCGAGGTCGATCAGCCGGAGGTCCGCGGGGGCGTGTTCGGCCTGCGCCAGGTCGAGAAGGTCGTCCAGCACCCTGGCCAGGCGCTTGCCCTCGGTGCGTACCGAGGCGATCTCCTCGTTGCCTTCGGGCAGCTCCAGGGCGAGCAGTTCGATGCGCAGGAGCAGTGCGGAGAGCGGGTTGCGCAGTTGGTGCGAGGCGTCGGCGACGAAGGCGCGCTGCTGCTCCAGTACGTCCTCGACGTTGTCCGCCATCTCGTTGAACGAGCGCGCGAGGCGTCGGAGTTCGGGCGGTCCGCCGGAGGGGGCGACCCGTGAGTTCATCCGGCCCGTCGCGATGTCGTGCGTGGCGGCGTCCAGCACCCGCACCGGCCGGAGCACCCACCCGGTGAGCCGGAACGCGGCGCCGATCGCCACGAACAGGGCCGCAAACTCCCCCGCGGCGATCAGCAGCCAGTCGTGCAGGATGCGGGAACGGAGCTGTCCGGTCGGCGAGTCGGTGACCACCACGGCGACCACGTCACCGTCCCGTACGACGGGCGATGCCACCACAAGGGTGTGGTCCTGCCAGGGCCACACCTGGGGCGGGTCGTGGCTGCGCCGTCCGGCGAGGGCCTCCTGGAAGGCCTCCTTGCCCAGGTCACCTGCTGCCTGCACGGTCCAGTCGGCCGGGGCGGCCGCCATCGCGTCACCGTCGCGGTAGAAGACTCCGACCCGGATGCTGTAGACCGCCTGGTAGCGGTCGAGTTCGGCCTCCAGGGTGTTCCTGCGCTCGTCCTCGGCCGCGGTGCGCACGGTGACGTACTGGGCGAGGGCGGCGAAGCGCGCGGTGTCGTCGATCCTGTCGACCACGACCTGCTGCTGCTGGGCGGCTGCCATGCGGACGGCGAGCGGGAAGCCGAAGGCGATCAGCATGCCGGCGAGCAGGATGATGAGGAGCGGGAGGAGGCGGGTACGCACGAGGGGTTACGTACCGAGGGCCCCGCCGGCAGCCCCGGCGTCACCGGGCCCGTCGGGGGCGTCAGAGGCACCGGGCGCACCGGCCACGTCGGGGGTGTCAGGGGTGGCAGGGTCGCCGGAAACACCAGAAACGCCAGAAACGTCGGAAGCACCCGAAGCACCCGAAGCACCCGGTGAAGGTTCTGGGGCGACCAGTCGGTAGCCGACGCCCCGGACCGTTTCGATCAGGGCCGGCATTCCCAGCTTCGAGCGCAGGGACGCCACGTGGACCTCCAGCGTTCGCCCCGTCCCCTCCCAACTCGTGCGCCACACCTCGCTGATGATCTGCTCCCGGCGGAAGACCACGCCCGGACGCTGGGCGAGGAGCGCGAGCAGGTCGAACTCCTTGCGGGTCAGCTGGACGGCGGCGCTGTCGACGCTGACCCTGCGGGTGGGGAGTTCGATACGCACCGGGCCGAGCAGCACGGCGGTGTCGCCGGACGCCGAGGGCGCCTCCCCGGTGACCGTGCGTCTGCTCACCGCGTGGATACGGGCCAGGAGTTCGCCCGTGTCGTACGGCTTGGTGACGTAGTCGTCGGCGCCGAGGTTCAGTCCGTGGATGCGGGAGCGGACGTCCGCCCGCGCCGTCACCATGATCACCGGTGTGCTGGTGCGCTTGCGGATCTTGCCGCAGACCTCGTACCCGTCCTGGTCGGGCAGGCCGAGGTCGAGCAGCACGACACCGAAGGGCTCCTGCTCCTGGGGGGCGCGGTCGTCAGGGAGGAACGCCTGGAGCGCCTCCTCCCCGTTGCGTGCGTGGACGACCTGGAAGCCGTGCCGGGCGAGGACAGCGGACAGAGCGGCGGCGACGTGGTTGTCGTCCTCGACGAGCAGCAGTCTCATGGTCCTCCTCCTTCCGTGCGCGGCTTTCGTGCGGTCGGATACGGGTGCGCGGGTGGTCGGGCCGGGACGGGTGGTGTGGGGCCCCCAAGGCATCCACGCCGATCCGGACACTCTGCGTCAAGACCCTTCTCATCACGGGCTTGTTCCGTTATGGAGCCGGTATCCCCCTCCCGTGCCCCGTTCACGCAGAGTGTCCGGTTGCGGCCGGATCGTTATGCTCAATTTCCGCTCAGATGTAATGACGCTGGTCGCACTGGGTGACTAGGGTCCTCCCAACCGAGGAGGACGGAGCAAAAGCCGATGAGCGGAGTTTCAGTGACCAAGGGCGCCGAGGACGCAGTACCCGCGTCGGGCGAACTGGTCGTGCTGAGCAACGTCAACAAGCACTTCGGCGCGCTGCATGTGCTCCAGGACATCGACCTGACCATCGCCCGTGGCGAGGTCGTCGTCGTCATCGGACCCTCCGGGTCCGGGAAGTCCACGCTGTGCCGCACGATCAACCGCCTGGAGACGATCGACTCGGGCGCCATTCGCATCGACGGGAAGCCCCTGCCCCAGGAGGGCAAGGAGCTGGCGCGGCTGCGCTCCGACGTCGGCATGGTGTTCCAGTCGTTCAACCTCTTCGCCCACAAGACGATCCTGGAGAACGTCACGCTGGGCCAGATCAAGGTCCGCAGAACGGACAAGAAGACCGCGGAGGAGAAGGCCCGCACCCTGCTGGACCGGGTGGGTGTCGGCGCCCAGGCGGACAAGTACCCGGCGCAGCTCTCCGGCGGTCAGCAGCAACGCGTCGCCATCGCACGGGCGTTGGCCATGGAACCGAAGGTCATGCTCTTCGACGAGCCCACGTCGGCGCTCGACCCGGAGATGATCAACGAGGTCCTGGAGGTCATGCAGCAGCTGGCCCGCGACGGCATGACCATGGTGGTCGTCACCCACGAGATGGGGTTCGCGCGTTCGGCCGCGAACCGGGTCGTCTTCATGGCGGACGGAAAGATCGTCGAAGAGGCCACGCCGGACCAGTTCTTCAGCAACCCTCGTAGCGACCGGGCCAAGGACTTCCTGTCGAAGATCCTTCACCACTGACGGTTCGTCGGCCGCTCGCCGATTCCCCGTCCGCCGGCGAATCCCGGCCAACGACACACCGACGTAGAGGATGTTCACCATGAAGCTCCGCAAGACAGCCGCAGTGGCAGCCATGGCCGCCGCGCTCGCCCTGACCGCGACCGCGTGTGGCGGCAAGGAGGGCTCGGCCGGTGACGGTGCGAAGGCCCCCGGCGGCGCCGACGCCCCCAAGGCCCCGAAGTACGCGGTCGCCAAGGACGTGAAGCTCGACGGCTCCCCCGCCTTCAAGGCTGCCAAGACGCGCGGCAAGCTGGTCATCGGCGCCAAGGCCGACCAGCCCTACCTCGGCTTCGAGGACCAGTCGACCAAGGTCCGCTCCGGCTTCGACATCGAGATCGCCACGATGGTCGCCGCCGACCTGGGCTTCTCCGCCGACCAGATCGAGTGGAAGACGGTCAACTCCGACCTCCGCGAGACGACCATCGCGCAGGGTCAGGTCGACTACTACGTCGGTACGTACTCGATCAACGACAAGCGCAAGAAGCAGGTCGGCTTCGCGGGCCCCTACTACAAGGCCGGCGCCGACCTGCTGATCCGCAAGGACGAGACGGGGATCAAGGACAAGACCACCGTCAAGGGCAAGAAGGTCTGCTCCATCAAGGGCTCGACCCCGCTCCAGGAGATCAAGAAGCCCGAGTACGGCGCCTCGGTCGTCGAGCTCGGCAAGTACTCGGACTGCGTGCAGCAGCTGTTGACCAAGCAGGTCGACGCGGTCACCACGGACGACGCCATCCTCAAGGGTTACGCCGCGCAGAACCCGACCAAGCTCAAGGTCACCGGCCAGCCCTTCACCACCGAGCTGTACGGCATCGGCCTGAACAAGGACGACAAGGCGCTGCGCGACGCGATCAACGAGTCGATCACCAAGCACGTCCAGGACGGCACGTACAAGAAGATCTACGACGCCACGCTGGGCCTGTCCGGCTCGACGTTCGCCGAGCCGCCGGCCGTCGAGAAGTACTGATCTTGGTTGTCGTCCGCCGCTGACGCCGGTTCCGGCCGCCGCTGACCCGGTCAGCCCGGCCTCGGCCCCAGCCGGTCGACCGACGTGCCCCGTACGGCCACTGGTTCCGTACGGGGCACCGCTCCCCCTGCCCTCCAGCCGCTGACCGCCGACGCGGAGACCTCATGAACGTACTGACCGACCATCTGCCTTTGTTCTGGGAAGGCTTCATAGGCACCGTCTTCATCACCGCGGTCAGCAGCGTGATCGCCCTGGTCCTGGGGCTGATCATCGCGGGCTTCCGGGTCTCGCCCGTGCCCCCCTTGAGGTTCTTCGGAACCGCCTGGGTCACGATCTTGCGCAACACCCCGTTGACCCTGCTGTTCCTGGTCTCCACGTTCGTCGTGCCGGAGATCTTCTTCCCCGGGATGAGCCCGTTCCTCCTCGGGGCGCTCGCACTCGGCTTCTACACCTCCTCGTTCATCTGCGAGGCGGTCCGTTCCGGCATCAACACGGTGCCGGTCGGCCAGGCCGAAGCTGCTCGCTCGCTTGGCATGACCTTCGGCCAGACCCTGCGGATGATCATCCTGCCGCAGGCCACCCGGACCGTCCTGCCCCCGCTGAGCAGCATTTTCATCGCCCTCACCAAGAACTCGGCGATCGCGGGAGCGTTCGCCGTCGTCGACCTGTTCGGCGTTCAGAAGACGCTGAGCGAGGACGGCTACGCGATTCTGCCGATCTTCGTCTTCGTCGCCCTCGGGTACCTGATCATCACCTTCGCCATCAGCGGCCTCTTCCGCTTCTTTGAGCACCGCATGGAGGTCGCACGATGAGTGCCAGCGTTCTCTACGACGCTCCCGGCCCCAAGGCCGTCGTACGCAACCGGATCTACACGGTCGTCGGTTCGGTGGCCGTCCTGGCCCTGGTCGTCGTCGCCGTCGTCCGGCTCGCGGACAAGGGGCACCTCGCCCCGGAGATGTGGGACATCTTCAACTACGCGGGCATCCGGCAGAACATCGCGGAGAGCCTGCTCGCCACCCTCAAGGCCTTCGGGCTCGCGGCGGTCGGCTCCCTGGTCCTCGGCGTGCTCCTGGCCGTCGCCCGGCTCTCCGACCACAAGCCGGTCAGCTGGCTGGCCACCGGCTTCATCGAGCTCTTCCGCTCGATCCCGCTGCTGATCACCATCTACGCGGTGTGGGCCGGATTCCTCTCCGACGTACCGCTGTGGGCGCTGGCCATCGGGCTGTCGATCTACAACGGCTGTGTGCAGGCCGAGGTGCTGCGCGCGGGCATCAACTCGGTGCCCCGCGGCCAGGCCGAGGCCGCGTACGCGCTCGGCATGAGCAAGACGCAGGTCATGGTCAGCGTGCTGATGCCGCAGGCGGTGCGGGCGATGCTCCCGACGATCATCAGCCAGCTGGTGGTGACCCTCAAGGACACCTCACTCGGCTTCATGATCCTCTACCCGGAGCTGCTGAACACCGCGCGTCTGATCGCGAGCAACACGATGGTGAACGGCATGTACCCGTACGTCTCGACGATCGTCGTGATCGGTCTGCTCTACATCGTGCTGTGTCTGCTGCTGTCCGCGCTCGCCACCTGGATCGAGAAGCGGGGACGGCGTGCGAAGACGGGGATCACGCCGACCAAGGAGGAACCGGTCCCCGCGTCGATCGGTTGAGGCGCGAGCCTCCAGCAGGAACCGCGGCCCTGGTGCCGGAGAGTCCGCGAAAGCAGCACCGCACGCCGGAGAGCCTGCGAAAACCGCACCGCACAGGGCAAACTGACGATTAATGAGGCAGCGGCCCCGCGCCGCTGCCTCCGTCACTTGACGCAAGCACCCGCAGTGGGTTGCATACGTTCTGTGATCGAGCACCGTGTTCCCACTGCCGCCCAGGTGGCTTCTCGTACACCGTTCCGCCTGTCCGTACGGGGCGGAGGCGTGCCGTCGTGGACCCGGTGATCGTCGTGGGTGCGGGTCCGGTCGGGCTCGCGCTCGCTCTGTCCCTCGCCGCGCAGCAAGTACCGTCCGTCGTCCTGGACGAGGGCGACGGCACGCAGGAGCCGCGCACGGCCAGGACCGTGGTGCTGCGGCCGGACACCGCGGCCCTGGTCGAGCGGCTGGGCTGCGCCACCTCCGGGGACGAGGGGGCGCTCTGGTCCGGCTGGCGGTCGATGCAGCGCAAGCAGCTGGTACGAGAGCTAACGCTCGGTAACGACAGCGAGTTCCCCGCTCCCCTGCACCTTCCGCAACACGCCCTCGTCCAGGGGCTGTACACGGCCGCCGCCGCACACCCCTTGATCGAGCTGGCGACGCTCGCGCGCGTGGACACGATCGAGCAGGACGCCAAGGGCGTCACCGTGCACACCCGTGAGCCCGGTTACCTGTACTGGCGAGGCAGTTTCCTGGTCGGCTGCGACGGCGCCCGCTCCACGGTCCGCAAACTGCTCGGCATCCGTTTCGCCGGCCGTACCGCCGTCGAACGGCACGCGGTCGCCGCGCTGCGCGCCGAACTCCCCTGGCCCGACACCGCTTTGCTGCACCGCAGGCCGCCGTGGCGGGTCGGTGGGCCCGAGGTGACGGCCCGCCCTCTCCCCGACGGCGTATGGCGTCTCGACTGGCTGCTGCCGCCGCGCGGCGACCTGGTCACGCCCGACGCGCTGGTGTCGCGGATCCGCGAAACCCTGGCCGGCTGGTGCGGCGGGACCCCGCCCTACGAACTCATCGACACCGGCGTGTACACCCTGCACCACCGGCTCGCCCAACGCTGGCGCGAGGGGCGGTCGTTCCTCGCGGGGGACGCCGCGCACCTGCTCGGGGCGCTCGGCACCCAGGGCGTCGACGAGGGGCTGCGGGACGTCGAGAACCTGGCGTGGAAACTGGCGCACGCCTTCCACCACGACGCCTCCCAGGTGCTCCTGGACAGCTACGAGGACGAGCGGCGCACCGCGGTCGCCGCCCGGCTGCGCGCCGCGGACCAGGTACTGCCGGTCCTGCGGGGCGGCGGCGGCCTGCGCGCCGTCCTGCCGGGTTCCGCACGCAGCCACGACACCCTGCTCACCCACGGGCACCTGGGCGGCGGCGCGCTGGGCGCGCCGCCCGTGTACACGCACTCGCCGCTCGCTTCCCCGCGGGACGAGGACACCGGCGCCGACGTCGGTACCGCGTGCGGCGCGCCCGTCGAGGACGTACGGGTGACGGCTCCCGACGGCACCGCCGTGCGGCTGTGGGACCGGCTGGGGCAGGGCCATCTACTGGTGGTCCTCGTCGCACCCGGGACCGGTGTGTGGGACCGGCGGCACTGGATGTCGGCCGGTGTGATGCCCCGGCTGGCCGCCGCGGTGACCGCCCTGCCCGTACCGGCGGAACTCCTCGTGGCCGAGGGGTACCCGGGCGCGACCGCGCACACCGTGCTGCTCGTGCGCCCGGACGGGCACCTCGTCGCGGCCTTCGACGGAGTGCATCCGGCGGAGCTGCACGCGGCGGCGGACGCGGCACGCGGGGGCGCCCCGGAGGCCGAGGAGTCGCCCGAGGGCGCGTCCGGTGCTCCGGCGCACACCGATCGGACCGTGGACATCAATTGACCGGCGCAGGTGCGCATGGTGTACTCCGGAACGTGAGCGACACCGATGTGTGCCTGTGGCGGAGGGTCCATATGGACCTGGTCCGCTACGCGGGCTGCGTCTGTCGCCCGTCCTGCTGATTCGCCCCCTTTCCTTTCGCGCGCGGCCTGCTGCCGCCTCGGCCTCTGCCAGACGCCCTTCGGGTGCCTGTCCCAGAGGTCCTGGGCTTCCTGTTCGAGGGTCCTGGTTCCCCGGGCCCGGGGCATGACCGCGCGTACCCGCGAACCTCTCAGGACGGTCTCCCCGTGTCTCTTCCCACGCCCGTACGCACCCCTGCCCCCACCTCCACCCATGCCCCCGCGCCTCCTCGGGCGGCCCCCACAGCCGCCGAACTCCTCGACTTCGTACGGCGCACCGCCGCCGACGCCGCTCTGGTGGCGTCCCTCCCGCTCGATCCGCAGGGGCGTACGTGGGTACGCCTGGAAGGGCCGGGCGGCAGCGAGGCGTGGCTGATCGGCTGGCCGCCCGGGACCGGCACCGGTTGGCACGACCACGGCGGCTCGCACGGCGCGTTCGCGACGGCGGCGGGCGGGCTGACGGAACAGTCCCTGGCCGCCCGGCTGCCCACCGAGGGCTGGAAGACCCTGGAGCTGGCCG
The DNA here is from genome assembly GCF_044757485.1 of Streptomyces sp. NPDC091272. Taxonomy (NCBI): domain Bacteria; kingdom Bacillati; phylum Actinomycetota; class Actinomycetes; order Kitasatosporales; family Streptomycetaceae; genus Streptomyces; species Streptomyces sp. NPDC091272. The sequence goes on along the minus strand of NZ_JBIVVC010000001.1, from coordinate 35,895 downwards.
AAGGAGTGGACAGGCAACGCAAGTTGACTACCGGTCAGGGCCGTGCCTTCGGGGAACACCATGTGCACCAGGTGCTCAACGAGTCGGACGAGACCCACGCGATCTCGGTGCACGCGTACTATCCGCCGCTGCCCCTGATGCGGCGGTACAGCCGGACGGGCGCGGTGCTGCGTCTGGAGCAGGTGGAGCGTCCCGAGGAGTGGCAGTGAGCGAGCCTGATCAGGTGAATGAAAGTCAGGCCCCGGTGGGCATCGACGAGTTGCTCGCCCGGGTACGGAAGGGGCTCGACCGGGTCGGCCCGCGCGAGGCGTACGAGGCCGCCGAATCGGGCGCGCTGCTGGTCGACATCCGGTACGCGGCGCTGCGCGAGCGGGACGGGCTGATTCCGGGCGCGCTGGTGGTGGAGCGCAACGAGCTGGAGTGGCGGCTCGACCCCCAGGGCAGCCACCGGGCAGCAGAGGCCACCGGACACGATCTGCGTGTCGTGGTGATCTGCAACGAGGGCTACGCGTCGAGCCTCGCGGCAGTCTCGCTGCAACAACTGGGCCTGCACCGCGCGACCGACCTGGACGGCGGCTTCCAGGCATGGCGCACGGCGGGCCTGCCTGTACTGCCGGCACGGGGCGGGCGGTAGCGGTACCGGGGGCGGGAGCATGCGCCACCCGTTCCCGTACGGGGACGGGTGGCGGACCGGGCCGGGGGCGGTACGGGGGGCGGGCGGACCCACGTCGGCACGGGGGCCGGGCGGGGCATGCGGGGGCCGGGTCCGTAACGGGGCGGGGAGCGAGCCGGACCAGCGGCGCACGGGGCGCGCAACGGGGCCGGCCGGACCCGCGTCGGGACGGAGGCTAGGCGGTACCGGACAGGGCATGCGGCGGCGGGTCCGCCCGGGACGACGGGCGGACCGGACCGGCGCCGGCACGGGGGGCGCCACGGGGGCGGGCCGGGCCCACGTCGGCACGGCGCGCAGTCGCGAGACAGGGACCGATGCGCTCCGTGCGGGCCGGCCCCCGCGTCGGCCGCCCCCCCCCGGTGCCAGGTTCCCGGCTGACGACAGCCAGGTGTTGGCGGTCGTCGGGCGGACAGCCAGGTGGCCGCGGTCGTCGGGCGACAGCCAGGTGATCGCGGTCGTCGGACGACAGCCAGGTGATCGCGGTCGGCGGACGACAGCCAAGTGGCCGCGGCCGGCGGACGACAGCCAAGTGGCCGCGGCCGGCGGACGACAGCCAAGTGGCCGCGGCCGGCGGACGACAGCCAAGTGGCCGCGGCCGGCGGGCGAGGCCTCGGTGGTCAGAACGTCTCGTGGTCCAAGCCGTCCGTGTCCTCGCCCTCTTCCTCCAGGGCCGCTCTGACCACCCGCAGGGCCAGTCCCTCCGGGTAGCCCTTCCGGGCCAGCATCCCCGCGAGACGGCGCAGGCGCTTGTCCCGTTCCAGTCCCCGGGTGGAGCGGAGTTTCCGGGCGACGAGCTCCCGGGCGGTCGCCTCCTCCTGTTCGGAGTCGAGCTGTCCGACGGCCTCGTCGATCAGGCTCGGCTCCACCCCCTTGGTCCGCAGCTCACGGGCGAGCGCCCGCCTGGCCAGCCCCTTGCTGTGGTGGCGGGACTCGACCCAGGCGTCGGCGAACACCGCGTCGTTGATCAGGCCCACTTCCTCGAAGCGGGACAGCACCTCGTCCGAGACGTCCTCGGGAATGTCCCGCTTGTGCAGGGCGTCCGCGAGCTGCTTGCGGGTGCGGGGGGTGCCGGTGAGCAGGCGCAGACAGATCGACCTCGCCCGCTCCGCCGGGTCCTGGGGCGGCTTCTCCCCGCCGTCCCCGGAAGTGCGGGAACCCCAAGACCCTCCGGCGCCCCCGGGCCCACCGGCGCCCTGGGACCCACGCGAAGACCGGGAGCCCCGGGCACCTCTGCGGCCTCTCCCGGCCTTCCCGAACCCCTCGGGCTCCTCCCCTGGCCCCTCGGTGTCCGCCGAGGACCAGGGAAGCCGAGGAGGCCCGTCGGCCGCCCCGGCGTCCCCCGCGGGCCCGGCTGCGTACTCACCTTGCCCGCCGGGACCGCCGCGTCCACCGTGCCCGCCGGGTCCGCCGTGCTCGTCGTCCGTGCTGCCCGGCCAGTCCGTTCTCCGGGTCACGGACTAGCTCTTGGCCGCTGCGGTCTTGGCCGCCTTGGCCTTGGCCGCCGGAGCCGGTACGGACTTCGCGTCGGCGGCCGGTGCGGCCCCCGTCGCGTCCGCGCCGGGCTCCGCCACGGGAGCCTCCGTCTTGGGCTTGACGCCGACGCCGAGCTTCTCCTTGATCTTCTTCTCGATCTCGTCGGCGAGATCGGGGTTGTCCTTCAGGAAGTTACGGGCGTTCTCCTTGCCCTGGCCGAGCTGGTCGCCCTCGTACGTGTACCAGGCGCCTGCCTTGCGGACGAAGCCGTGCTCCACGCCCATGTCGATCAGACCGCCCTCGCGGCTGATGCCCTGGCCGTAGAGGATGTCGAACTCGGCCTGCTTGAAGGGCGGGGCGACCTTGTTCTTGACGACCTTGACGCGGGTGCGGTTGCCGACCGCGTCCGTGCCGTCCTTGAGGGTCTCGATGCGGCGGATGTCGAGACGCACCGAGGCGTAGAACTTGAGCGCGCGGCCACCGGTCGTGGTCTCCGGCGAGCCGAACATCACACCGATCTTCTCGCGGAGCTGGTTGATGAAGATCGCGGTGGTGCCGGACTGGTGCAGCGCACCAGTGATCTTCCGGAGCGCCTGGCTCATCAGCCGGGCCTGGAGACCGACGTGCGAGTCACCCATCTCGCCCTCGATCTCCGCACGCGGCACGAGGGCCGCCACGGAGTCGATGACGATCAGGTCGATGGCGCCGGAGCGGACCAGCATGTCCACGATTTCCAGCGCCTGCTCGCCGGTGTCCGGCTGGGAGAGGATCAGGTTGTCCGTGTCGACGCCGAGTGCCTTGGCGTACTCGGGGTCGAGCGCGTGCTCGGCGTCCACGAAGGCCACGGTGCCGCCGGCCTTCTGCGCGTTCGCCACGGCGTGCAGCGTCAGGGTCGTCTTGCCGGAGGACTCCGGCCCGTACACCTCCACCACACGGCCGCGCGGCAGTCCGCCGACGCCCAGCGCGATGTCCAGGGCTGTCGACCCGGTGGAGATGACCTCGATGGGGTCGTTGGGCCGGTCGCCGAGGCGCATCACCGCACCCTTGCCGAATTGTCGTTCAATCTGCGCGAGCGCGGCGTCCAGCGCCTTCTCGCGGTCGGTGCCTGCTGCCATGGGTTCCACCCGATTTGCTTGAGTCGATCGCTTCACGTCAATGACGCTAACGCCTGCCACTGACAATCGGCCTCGGCGTCGCCCCGGCCTGTGGATAACCCGGGAGGGGTCCCCTGGAGATACAGGGCCGGAACACCAATAAGAATGGATGTTCGATTTTGCTGTCAAGCGGAACCCGAGGCGGACGGAGGCTGCGGCGGAGACGGAGGAGGAGGTGACGGATCCTCGTTGCGTCCCCGGTGCAGCGCGCCCCGCATCCGTGCCAGCATCGACGCCCGCCTGCTCCGGTGACCGTGCACCCGGGGATCGTCGGTCACGTCGTACCGCTTCACATAAGCCCCCAGGAACGCCTGGAGCGTGGCGACGGCCGGGATCGCGATGAGTGCGCCGACCGCGCCCATCAGCGCCGTACCCGCGACGACCGAGCCGAAGGCCACCGCCGGGTGGATGTCGACCGTCTTGGCGGTCAGCTTGGGCTGCAGCAGATAGTTCTCGAACTGCTGGTAGACGACCACGAAGCAGAGCACCCACAGCGCGTACCAGGGGTTCACGGTGAAGGCGATCAGCATCGGCAGCGCACCCGCCAGATACGTGCCGATGGTCGGGATGAACTGCGAGATCAGGCCCACCCACACCGCGAGCGCGGGCGCGTACGGCACGCCGAGGATCAGCAGCAGGATGTAGTGCGCGACGCCCGAGACGAGGGCCATCAGCCCGCGCGAGTACAGATACCCGCCGGTCTTGTCGACGGCGATCTCCCAGGCGCGCAGCACCTCCGTCTGGCGGGTGGGCGGCAGCACGGAGCACAGCGCGCGCCGCAGCCGGGGCCCGTCGGCGGCGAAGTAGAACGAGAACAGAAAGATCGTCAGAAGTTTGAACAGGCCGCCCAGTACGGTCGTGGAGACGTCCAGCACGCCGCTCGCGCTGTTCTGCACGTACTTCTGCAGCCAGTCGGACCGCAGCAGGCTGTCCTGCACCTCGACCCTGGACAGCTGGGTGTGGAAGGTGTGGTTGACCCAGCTGATGACCGAGTCGAGGTACTTGGGGAACTCCTCGACCATGTCCACGATCTGGCCGGCCAGCATCGACCCCAGCATCACGACGAAGCCGATGCCCACGATCATCACGCCGAAGAAGACCAGGAAGGTGGCGAGGCCGCGGCGCATCCCGCGGGCCGCCATCCGGCCGACCGCGGGCTCCACGGCCAGCGCGAGGAAGAAGGCGATCACGATGTTCAGCAGCAGCGCGATGAGCTGGTGGAAGGCCCAGTCGCCGAGCTGGAAGCAGGCGTAGAGGGCCAGGGCTAGCACCATGGCCCTCGGCAGCCAACGCGGCATGCGCGCGGGGCCGGTGGGCGCCCCGGGGGGCGCGGTGCCCGGCCGGTCGGGTGCCTGGGCCGGCGCGGGGTCCTGGGCCTGCGCGGGGCTTCGGGCTTGCTCGGGGTCCGGGGCTTGCGCCTGGTCCTTGGCGCTCTCATCAGTCGGGGCCACGGGGCCAAGTGTCACTCATGAGTACGCCTGTACCGCACCCGTGCCGCTCCGTGGAGGCAGCTCGTGTGCCCTCGGCCCCGGACGCCTCACGGAGGCGGGTGACACATCGCGCGAGGACAGACTCAGCGCCTGTCCTGGGGGACGTCCATCGCGCGGCACACCGCGTGCCACACGGACTTCGCGTCCCAGCCCGCGTCGAGGGCCTCGTGCACCGTGCGCCCGCCCAGTTCGGACATCACGTGGTCGCGGGCGAAGGAGTCGGCGTAGCTCTCGCCGAAGTGCGCCGCCATCCGCTCCCAGAAAATCGTCAACCGCATGACACCAGTATCGCGCCCCTGAGAGTGCACAGCGGTCCGCACCCCTTGCCTCCCGCCGCATCCGCCCTACCGTCGGCTCATGGCTGGAACTGGAGCATCCCCCCTCGCCCGCGCCGAGCACTTCGTCTGGCTGACCGCGCGGGTCCTGGAGCAGCGGCGTTTCGCGTACCACTTCCTCGGCGGCGGCGCGGACCAGGTCGAGACCGCGCTCACCGCCTACCTGGGCGACGACGGCGGATTCGGCCACGCGCTGGAACCCGATCTGCGGGGCCCGGTGAGCCAGCCGCTGCACACGGCGCACGCCCTGCGCGTGCTGGAGTCGATCGGCCGGTGCGGGGGCACGCGCGTGGAGCGCGCCTGCCGCTACCTGACAGGGGTGTCGGCGAAGGACGGCGCGCTGCCCGTCGTGCACCCGTCGCAGCGCGGCTATCCGGCCGCGCCCTACGCCCCCGTACTGGACGACCCGCCGAGCGAGCTGCTGGCGACGGGCCCGGTGGTGGGGCTGTTGCACCGCAACGCGGTGTGGCACGCGTGGCTGTTCCGGGCCACGGACTTCTGCTGGGCCGCCGTGGAGTCGCTGAGCACGGCGCACCCGTGCGAGATCGAAGCCGCTGTCGCGTTCCTGGACGGCGTCCCCGACCGCCCCCGCGCCCAGGCCGCCGCGGACCGCCTCGGCCGGCTGGTGCGGGAGCGGGGCCTGGTGGTGCTGGATCCGGCCGGGCGTGCCGGGCCGCCGGTGCCGCCCGGCCACACCTTCGACGAGCACCACGGCTCCTACGACCACGCCCCGGACGGGCAGTACTTCGCGTACGACTACGCGCGCGTGCCTGACTCGCTGGCACGCGGCTGGTTCACCGACGAGGAGATGGCACGGTCCCTGGACTTCCTGGCGGCCCGGCAGCAGCAGGACGGTGGCTGGCCGCTCCGGCGCCCGGCGTGGGCCCCCGTGACGGAACTGGAGGCGCGCCCGCTCGTGACCGTCGAGGCGTTGCTGACCCTGCGCGCGTACGGCCGGGAGATCGGCTGACGGCGCACCTCCCGCCGGTCAGCCGCCCAGCGCGCGCACCCCCGCGGTGACGGCGACCGCCGCGCCCACGACGACCAGGAAGGGCGCGCGCAGCAGCAGCGCGAGTGCTGCCGCCGCCAGCCCCGCGCCCCGTGCGTCCAGCACCAGCTGCTGCCCGGTGGCGAAGGTCTGCTGGGCGGTGAGCGCAGCCAGCAGGGCGACCGGGAGGAGCGCGGCGAGCTTGCGGACGAGCGGTCGCTCCAGCGCGCTCGCGGGAACCAGCAGCCCGAGCAGCTTGACGAGGTAGCAGCCCGCGGCGGTCGCGAGGATGGCGATCCAGACACTCAACGGTCGTCACCCCTCGAAGCGTCGCCGCGGCGTTCACGACGCCCGTTGAGGAAGAGCACCAGTGGAGCTGCGAGCGCGGCCACCAGCACGGGCACCCCGCCCGGCAGTACCGGCAGCAGTCCGAGCCCCAGCAGGACCGCGAGGCCCGCGACGGCTCGCTCCGCGCCCGTCCGCAGCATGGGTGCGAGCAGGGCGAGGAAGACGGCGGGGCCCGCCGCGTCCAGCCCCCACGTGTTGGTGTCCCCGATGGATTCGGCGCCCAGTGCCCCCAGCAGCGTGGTCAGGTTCCACAGCGCGTACAGCGTGAGCGCCGTGACGGTGAAGCCCAGGCGCGCGCCGCGCCGGGTGGGCTGGGCGAGTGCGACGGCGGTCGTCTCGTCGATGACCGCCTGTGCGGCGAAGGGGCGGACGAAGCGGGGCAGGGCGAGCAGCTGAGACAGCCGCAGCCCGTAGAACGTGTTGCGCACGCCGAGGAAGAAGGCGCCCGCAGCGGCGGTGAGCGGGCTGCCCCCGGCCGCGAGAGCGCCGACGAGTGCGAACTGCGACGCCCCTGTGAACACCAGCAGGCTCAGTGCACAGGTCTGCGCAAGGGTGAGTCCGGCGCCCGCCGAGGTCACTCCGAAGGCGAAGCCGGAGAGTCCCACGGCGACACCGACGCCCAGTGCGTCCCGCACGACGGCTCTGTCGGGCTTGGCTCCGGCCGCGGGCGTGACGCCGGCCGCCGCCTCTGCTGTACGTATGTCCGGGTCCTGCGCGGACGCTGTCTGTTCTGCCACACCGGGGACGCTACGAGGGAGCCGCGCCATCCGTCTTGTACGTTCTTGCACGCTCGCGGCGGTACGCCCCCGGCGGCACCCCGACGATGCGGGTGAAGTGCCGGTTGAGGTGGGGCTGGTCGGTGAAGCCGACCGCCAGGGCTGCTTCGGCGGGGGTCGTCCCGGCGTTCAGGAGGTGCTGGGCGCGGCGCACGCGCGCGTTGGTGAGCCAGGTGTGCGGGGGCATCCCGTAGGCCGCCTTGAAGGCGCGCAGCAGCGAGAAGGGGCTGCTGCCCAGTTCGTGGGCGAGGCTCTCCAGCGACGGTGGCTGCGTCATCCGGTCGGCCAGGATCTCCTTGGCGAGCGCCGCGGACCTGGGAGCGGCGGCGAGGGCCCCGCGCGCGGGCAGCGAGTGGCCGTGGCGCCGCAGCATCCGGGCGATGGCGATGCGGAACACAGTGTCCGCGGCGAGCGCGTTGCCCGCCTCGGCGGCGAGGTGGACCTCGTGGATGAGCGCCGCGGTGTCGGGGTCGTGGATGATCGTCTCGGCGAATCCGGCGGTGCCGCGCAGCGTGGTGGCCTCGGCCGCGACGTCGGCAACCAGCTGCTTCGACGGGTAGAGGGTGGCGTACGACCAGCCCTCGGGCACTCCGGCGCGGGCCGCGTGCGGCACCTCGGGGTTGATCATGACGACGCTGCCGGGCACCGCGCTGATGGTGCCGTCGGGCATGCGGACGTCCTCGATGCCACGGCGCACGGCGCCGAGGACGAACCCCTCGTGGCTGTGGCGCGGGAAGGAGTGCCGGACGTACCTGGCCCGCAGCAGGTCGAGGCCCGGGACACCGGCGTAGTGCCAGTGCCGCGCCCACTCGTCCGGCCGTTCGGTGGCCGTCGATCGCTGCTCCATACGCCCATTCTGCGCCTGCCCGCCAGGCCGCTGACCTGCGTGTCCACCGTGCGGACCGGGCATTGTCAGTGGTGGGGTGCACGATGGGGCCATGGTGAGGAACGCGCTCGAATCGTTCTCCCCCGCGACCAGCAGCTGGTTCACGGGGGCCTTCCGTAAGCCCACGGCGGCCCAGGAGGGCGCCTGGCGTGCCATCGGCGAGGGATCGGACGTGCTGGTCGTCGCCCCGACCGGCTCGGGCAAGACGCTCGCCGCGTTCCTGGCCTCGCTCGACAGCCTCGCGTCCACGCCTCCGCCGGCGGACGCGAAGAAGCGCTGCCGGGTGCTGTACATCTCACCGCTGAAGGCCCTCGCCGTCGACGTCGAGCGCAACCTCCGCAGCCCGCTGACCGGGATCCGTCAGGAGTCCGTGCGGCTGGGGCTGCCCGAGCCCGACATCCGGGTGGGTATCCGCTCGGGCGACACCCCGCCCGCCGAGCGGCGGTCGATCGCGACCAAGCCGCCGGACATCCTGATCACCACCCCCGAGTCGCTCTTCCTGATGCTCACCTCCTCCGCACGTGACGCCCTGGAGGGCGTGGAGACGGTGATCCTGGACGAGGTGCACGCGGTGGCGGGCACCAAGCGCGGGGCGCACCTCGCGCTGTCGCTGGAGCGGCTGGACGAGTTGCTGCCCCGGCCGGCCCGCCGGATCGGCCTGTCCGCGACGGTCCGACCGGTCGACGAGGTGGCCCGCTTCCTGTCCCCGCAGCGCCGGGTCGAGATCGTCCAGCCGCCGTCCGGCAAGGTCTTCGACCTGTCGGTGGTCGTTCCCGTGGAGGACATGGGCGAGCTGGGCGGCGCCCCGGCAAAGGACGACGACCAGGGCGACAAGCCGTCGATCTGGCCGCAGGTGGAGGAGCGGATCGCCGACCTCGTCCAGGCCCACCGTTCGACGATCGTCTTCGTCAACTCCCGCCGCCTCGCCGAGCGCCTCTGCAACCGGCTGAACGAGATCGCGTACGAGAGAGCGACCGGCGAGTCCCTCCCCGAGGGCGGGTCCCCCGCCGAGCTGATGGGGCAGGCGGGGGCCGCCCAGGGCGCCCCGCCGCTGCTGGCCCGCGCCCACCACGGCTCCGTCTCCAAGGAGCAGCGCGCGCTCGTCGAGGAGGACCTGAAGGCGGGCCGGCTGCCGGCCGTCGTCGCCACCTCCAGCCTCGAACTGGGCATCGACATGGGCGCGGTGGACCTGGTGATCCAGGTCGAGTCACCCCCGTCCGTCGCCTCCGGCCTGCAGCGGGTGGGCCGGGCCGGCCACCAGGTCGGCGCGGTCTCGACCGGAGTGGTCTTCCCCAAGTACCGGGGCGACCTGGTCCAGGCTGCCGTGGTCACCGAACGGATGCGCAGCGGCTCCATCGAGTCGCTGCGCATTCCCGCCAACCCCCTCGACGTCCTGGCCCAGCAGCTCGTGGCGGTGGTCGCCATGGACACCTGGCAGGCCGACGACCTCCTCGCGCTCGCCCGTCGCGCGGCTCCCTTCGCCTCCTTGCCCGAGTCGGCGTTCACCGCCGTCCTGGACATGCTCGCCGGACGTTATCCGTCCGACGCCTTCGCCGAGCTGCGCCCGCGCGTCGTCTGGGACCGCATCGCCGGTACGGTCACTGGCCGGCCGGGAGCGCAGCGGCTCGCCGTCACCTCGGGCGGCACCATCCCCGACCGCGGCCTCTTCGGTGTCTTCCTGGCCGGGTCCGACCCGAAGAAGGGCGGCGGCCGGGTCGGCGAGCTCGACGAGGAGATGGTCTACGAGTCCCGCGCGGGCGACGTCTTCACCCTCGGCACGACGTCCTGGCGCATCGAGGACATCACCCGCGACCGGGTCCTGGTCTCCCCGGCCCCCGGCGTGCCGGGCCGGCTCCCCTTCTGGAAGGGCGACCAGCTGGGCCGCCCGCTCGAACTGGGCCGGGCGCTCGGCGCTTTCCTCCGGGAGATCGGCGCGCTCCCCCCGGACCAGGCCCGCGCCCGGCTGGGCGCCGCCGGCCTGGACGACTGGGCCACCGACAACGTCCTGTCCTACCTCGACGAGCAGCGCCGCGCGGCGGGCCATGTCCCGGACGACCGCACGATCGTCGTCGAGCGGTTCCGCGACGAGCTGGGCGACTGGCGGGTCGTCGTCCACTCCCCCTTCGGCGCGCAGGTGCACGCCCCGTGGGCGCTGGCGCTCGGCGCCCGGCTCTCCGAGAAGTACGGCATGGACGCCCAGGTGATGCACGCCGACGACGGCATCGTGCTGCGGCTGCCGGACGCGGACCTGATGGGGCTCGACCTGATGGGCCTGGATCCGCTCGACGACGATCCGCAGAAGCCGCCCGCGCCGGTCGCCCCGCTCGGCCCGCTCGGCACGGAGTACGACAGCGACCAGGCTCCGATCGGCGCCGCGGACACCCTCTTCGACAAGGGCGAGGTCGCACAGATCGTCACCGACCAGGTCGGCGGCTCCGCCCTGTTCGCCGCCCGGTTCCGGGAATGCGCGGCCCGCGCCCTGCTGCTGCCGCGCCGCACCCCCGGCAAGCGCACCCCGCTGTGGCAACAACGCCAGCGCGCCTCCCAGCTCCTCCAGGTGGCCAGCGAGTTCGGCTCCTTCCCGATCGTCCTCGAAGCGGTCCGCGAATGCCTCCAGGACGTCTTCGACGTGCCCGGCCTCACCGAGCTGATGGGCGACATCGAGGCCCGCCGCGTCCGGCTCGTCGAGGTCACCACTCCCGAGCCGTCCCCCTTCGCCCGCTCGCTCCTCTTCGGTTACGTCGCGCAGTTCCTGTACGAGGGCGACTCGCCCCTCGCGGAGCGGCGCGCCGCAGCGCTGTCCCTGGACTCCCGCCTACTCGCCGAGCTGCTCGGCCAGGCGGAGCTGCGCGAGCTGCTCGACCCGGAAGTCCTGACCCAGCTGGAGCAGGAACTCCAGTGGCTCACCGAGGACCGGCGCATCAAGGACATCGAGGGCGTCGCCGACCTGCTGCGTGTCCTGGGCCCGCTCACCGGGGCCGAGCTGACGGAGCGCGGGGCGGACCCCGCCTGGCCCGCCCAGCTGGCCGAGGCCCGCCGAGTCATCCAGGTCCGCGTCGGAGGGGCGGACCACTGGGCCGCGATCGAGGACGCGGGCCGCCTGCGTGACGCGCTCGGCACCGCGCTCCCGGTGGGCGTCCCCGAGGCGTTCACCGAACCCGTCAAGGACCCTCTCGGCGACCTCCTCGCCCGGTTCGCGCGTACGCACGGCCCCTTCACCTCCACCGCCGCCGCCAACCGCTTCGGTCTCGGCATCGCGGTCACGGACGGCGCGCTGCACCGCCTGGCCGCGGGCGGCCGGGTCGTCCAGGGCGAGTTCCACCCCTCCGGCATCGGCCAGGAGTGGTGCGACGCCACGGTCCTGCGCCGGTTGCGCAGGCGCTCGCTGGCCGCGCTGCGCCAGGAGCTCGAACCGGTGGCCCCCGCCGCCCTCGCGACCTTCCTCCCCCAGTGGCAGCACTACGGCAGCAACGGCCTGCGCGGCATCGACGGCCTGGTCCGCGCCGTGGAACAGCTCCAGGGCGCGGCCGTCCCGGCCTCCGCCCTGGAAAAGCTCGTCCTCCCCTCCCGCGTCACGGGCTACACGCCGGCACTGCTCGACGAACTCACCACCACCGGCGAGGTGTTGTGGGCCGGTGCGGGCGCCCTGCCCGGCAAGGACGGCTGGGTCTCCCTCCACCTGGCCGACACCGCCCCCCTCCTTCTCCCGCCGCCGCACCCCCTCGAACTCTCCGCGCTCCACGAGTCCGTCCTCACCTCCCTGTCCGGCGGCTACGGCCTGTTCTTCCGCCAGATCGCCGACCAGGTGCGCGCCACCACGCATCCCGGCGCCTCCGACCCCCAGCTGGCCGACGCCCTCTGGGACCTGGCCTGGTCCGGCCGGCTCACCAACGACACCGTCGCGCCGCTGCGGGCCGTCCTGGGTTCGGGGCGTACGGCCGGCGCCACCGCACACCGCTCGAAACGCTCGGTGCCGCGCGGCCGGTACGGCTCGCTGACCGGCGCGTCCCGTCCCGTCTCCCGCACCGGCCCGCCCACGGTCGCCGGCCGCTGGTCGCTGCTCCCTGCGCCCGAACCGGACCCCACCCACCGCGCCCATGCCCTGGCGCGCAGCCTCCTCGACCGGCACGGCGTCGTCACCCGGGGCGCGGTCGCCGCCGAAGGGGTGGAGGGCGGCTTCTCCGCGATCTACCGCATCCTCGCCGCGTTCGAGGACAGCGGGCAGGCCCGGCGGGGGTACGTCGTCGAAGGTCTGGGTGCCGCCCAGTTCGCGATGGACGGGGCGGTCGACCGGCTCCGTGCGGCGGCCACGGCCCGTGACCGCGCCGAGGGCGACGCGCCGAACCGTGCCGTCGTCCTGGCCGCCGCCGACCCCGCCAACGCGTACGGCGCGGCCCTCCCCTGGCCCGAGCCACCTGCCGGTGTCAGCCACAAGCCGGGCCGCAAGGCCGGTTCCCTGGTCGTCCTGGTCGACGGCGAACTGACCCTCTACATGGAGCGCGGCGGCAAGACCATCCTGGCCTGGCCGTCCCACCACGGCCCACCGGGCTCCGCGGACGCCGAGAGCGGCGCGGCCTCACCGACCGCCGTGGATCCCTCGGAAGGCCCGGACGACCGGCTGCGCGCCGCAGCCGACGCCCTCACCGCGTCGGCACGCGCCGGAGCCCTCGGCACGGTCACCGTCGAGCGCATCAACAACTCCCCCGCCCTCACCTCCCCCCTGGGCCGCACCCTGGAGTCCGCAGGCTTCCACGCCACCCCCAAAGGCCTCCGCATGCGCCCCTGAACCCCTCCTCCCACGCCCCGCCCCCCCGGACGCGCTCCCTCACCCCGCACCCCCGGACGCGCTCCCTCACCCCGCACCCGCGCCCGCGGACTGTCCTCCCACACCCCCGCGCCCGCGGACTGTCGTCCCACGCCCCCGCTCTCCCGAAGTCCAACACCGCGCCCCGCCCCCGCACTCCCGGACTCGCGCCCACGGCCCCGCGCCTCCGCTGGCGCGGGATTCACCTCCCGCGCCTCCGTGCTCCCCCGCCCCCGTACTCCCGAAGTCGCACGCCGCGCCCCCCGCCCCCGTGCCCCCGAAGCCACACGCCCCCCGCACCTCCAGACTTCCCTCCCGCACCCCAGCACCCCAGCACCCCCGCACCCCAGCACCCCCGCTCCCCCCTCCCGCCGCCCCGGACCCCCCTCTCGCGCCCCCGTTGCCCCATCATGGGCACATGCCCGAAGGAGACACCGTCCTGCACGCGGCCCACCGGCTGCACGCCGCGCTCGCCGGCCGCGCCCTGACCCACGCCGACCTGCGTGTCCCCCGCTTCGCCACGGCCGACCTGGCCGGCCGCACGGTCCTCGACGTCACCTCGCGCGGCAAGCACCTCCTGACCCGGATCGAGGGCGGACTCACCCTGCACTCGCACCTCCGCATGGACGGTTCGTGGAGGATCTTCGCCCCCGGCGAGCCCTGGCGCGGCGGGCCCTCCCACCAGATCCGCGCGGTCCTCCAGAACGCCGAGGCCACAGCCGTCGGCTACCGTCTGCCCGTCCTCGAACTCCTCCGTACCGCGGACGAGGCCGACGCCGTCGGCCACCTGGGACCGGACCTGCTCTCCCCCGCCTGGGGCGCCGAACTCCAGGACCAGGCCGTGGCCAACCTCCTCGCCGCCCCCGAGCGCCCGCTCGGCGAAGCCCTCCTCGACCAGCGCAATCTCGCCGGTATCGGCAACGTCTACAAGTCCGAGCTGTGCTTCCTCGCCCGCGTCACCCCCTGGTCCCCGGTCGGCGTCCTCGACGCGCAGCTGCTCGCCCGCCTGGTCGCCACCTCCCACCGCCTTCTCGACGCGAACACGGAACGCCCCGACCGCCGCACGACCACCCTCGCGCACACCTCCACCGCCGGCCGCCCCACCCGCACCACCCGCGCTCCCGACCGCCTCTACGTGTACGGGCGCGAGGCCCGGCCCTGTCTCCGCTGCGCGACACCGGTCCGCAAGGCCGACCAGGGCGACGGTTCCCGCGAGCGCCCGACCTACTGGTGCCCGAACTGCCAGACCGGTCCCACTAATTGACGCCTCGTCAGTTCTGCTCGTACGGTCGCCACATGGCTCTTTCGGTACGACTCCCGGCGTACGACCTCACCGGCCGCACCGCGTTCGTCACCGGCGCCGCGAGCGGCATCGGCCGCGCCTGCGCCGAACTGCTCGCCGAAGCGGGCGCCACGGTTCACTGCGCGGACCGTGACGAGCCGGGCCTGGCCGAGACCGCCCGGCGGATCGCGAAGACGGGTGGCGCGGTGACAAGCCACACCCTCGACGTGACGGACCGCTCCCGCCTGCGGGAGGCGATCACGTCCGCCGGCCGCCTCGACATCCTCGTCGCCTCGGCGGGGATCATGCATTCGAGCAGCGTCCTGGACACCACGGACGAGGATCTCGACCGGGTCCTCGCCGTCAACTTCAAGGGAGTGCTGCACACCTGCCAGGAAGCGGCCCGCACGATGCTCGCCACCGCCGCAGGCACAGCAACCGGCCCCGAAACCGGCACGGGCACCGCGACCGGCCCCGAAACTGGCACGGGCACCGCGACCGACCCCGAGACCGGCACGGGCACCTCCACCGACCCCAGCACCGTCACCGACACCGACACCGGAACCGGCTCACCCCAAGGTGACGCACACGGAAAAGCTCCCAGGCCTGCCGGCAGCATCGTCACCGTCGCCTCGGGCGCCGTCGACTCCGCCGGCGCCGGTCTGCTCTGCTACAGCGCCTCCAAGGCCGCCGTCGTCCAGCTGACGAAGACCCTGGCGACAGAGATGGGCCCGCACGGCATCCGCGTCAACGCGGTCGCCCCCGGCTGGATCCGCACCCCGATGACCGATCGCCACGACGCCTCGTTGCAGCACAGCGCAGAAGCCGTGATGCGCCGGATCACCCCGCTCGGCCGCGTCGGCGAACCCGAGGACGTGGCCCATGCCGTGCTGCACCTCGTCTCCGATGCCGCCGCCTTCACCACCGGCCAGATCCTCCGCCCCAACGGCGGCGTCGCCATGCCGTGGTGAGCAGCCCCCGCAGCCGAGGCCCCGCTCCGGCAGCACCCGCCACCCACGGACCGGAAACATCCGCCGCTTCCGCTTGAGGCCCACGCCGGGCGCCCCTCGCCGCACCTCGCGTCCGCACCGGGGCCCGGGCCACGTGCACCGGCAGCAGACTCAGCCCCCACCCCCCGGCCGCCACGGTTCCCTCCACCAGCCCCGCACTCTCGGGCACCAGCAGCAACCGCAGTACCGCCCACCACCACGCCCCGCCGAGCACCAGCCCCAGCGCCCCCAGCAGCAGCACAGGACGCCCGCGCGGTTCACGGCCTGCCCAGAACTCGCGCCGTGTCATCGCTGCCTCCTCGGGCCGACGCTAGACGCGGGCCTTCTCGTACGGCAGGGCGCACCGGAGGCGCCGGGAGCGCGCAGAGCACTCATCGCGCACCCGGCGCACACCCTGCCCCGCTGGGCTCACGGCCCGGCCCACCGCCGCACACCTACGCGGCGCTCTCCGCCTGGAACATCCACGCGTGCTTCTCCAGGTCGGCCGTCAGCCCGATGATCAGATCCTGGGTCACCGGGTCCGGCTCACCGGTGACCTCGATGCGCTGACGCATCCCGACGATGACCGCGCCGAGCGCGTCCACCAGGGTCCGTACCGCGTCGGTGTCCTTGATCCAGCCCGTCGGTGTCTCCTTGATGGCGCTCGACGCGGAGACCGTACCGGCCCGGCCGTCCGGGTTGATGCCGAGTGCGGACGCCCGTTCGGCGACCGAGTCGGAGTGCAGCCGCGCCGAGGCCACCACGTCGTCGAGCTGGAGGTGTACGGAACGGAAACGCGGTCCCACCACGTTCCAGTGGACCTGCTTGGCGACCAGCGACAGGTCGACCAGGTCCACCAGGGCGCCCTGCAGCGCCTCGCCGACCACCTTGAGGTCGGCCTCGGGCAGGGTGCTCTTCACGACAGACATGGAGTGTCCTCCTCAGACATCACAAAATCCTGCATCAGCACCCCCAACCCTGCCACAACCGATCCAAAACGGTCATTCAGGGTACAAAAACGACCGAAGCCCCCGCCGACCCGAAGAACGGGATCGGCCGGGGCTCCGGCCAAGCACACTGCGCAGGGCACTCACGCACCGCTGCGCGCGCTGTTCGTCCGCTAGGCGGCGACGACGTCCACCGCTTCCGCGGGGGCCTTGATCGTCACTCGCTCGGTCGGCACACCGGACACACCGGTCACCGACGTCACGGAGATCGAATTGAGCATGGGTCGTACTGGCGCACGTACCGGCGTCTCGCCGGCCGCAGCCGACGCAGCCAGTTCTGCCAGGGAGAGTTCGTCGCTCACTTCCCGCATGAGCTCGGACATCCGTACATCAAGCGCGTCGCAGATAGCGGAAAGCAGCTCGGAGGATGCCTCCTTCTGCCCCCGCTCCACCTCGGAGAGATAGCCGAGCGAAACCCGGGCGGACGAGGAGACTTCGCGCAGAGTACGGCCCTGGCGCTGGCGCTGCCGACGCAGCACGTCACCCAACAGGCGACGGAGCAGAATCATCGGTGGCTCCCTCCTCGGACCGCGTAGCCGCATCCTTCACGCCCCACCGTACCGCTTCGCGGTGCGGCCGTGCGGGGAGCGATGTCGTGTTCACTCTGGGCTGCAAACATCAAGTTCCCCCGTCGTGTTCCGTATCCTGTGCCCGCTCATTTTCGAGCGGTTCACCGGGCGGCTTCCCGACGGGCCCCTCGGCGGGCTCCGCCAGTTCACCTGCGAGCAGCTCAAAAACTCTCCGCACACTCTCTCTACGAATGTCCGAACGGCTGCCGTTCAACCACAGTGCTGCGACTTTCCCGGTTCCGTGGGGTCCTGCGACCGCCACGAAAACGGTGCCGACAGCCTGCCCGTCCTGGGGCTCGGGCCCCGCGACGCCGGTCGTGGAGATCCCCCAGTCGGCCCCGAGCACCCGCCGCACACCCTCCGCCATCTGCCGTGCGACCCCGGCGTCCACCGCGCCACGCTCCCGCAGGAGCTCCGGCGCGACACCGAGGACGTCCCGCTTCAGTTCGGTCGCGTACGCGGTCACGGACCCGCGGAACACCTTGGAGGCCCCTGGCACACCCGTGAGCTCCCCCGCCACCAGGCCACCGGTCAGCGACTCCGCGACGGCGAGCGTCTCGCCGCGCCCGCCGAGCACCCCCAGCACCCGGGCCGCGAGCTCCGCGCCCGTACCCGGAGAAGAACCCGTACCCGAAGAAGTACCTGCAACAGAAGAAGAACCCGCCGAGGGCGCCGAAGTCACCGAGCCGCCCGCTCCGCCGCCAGCCCCGCCCGCCGCAGCATGACGGCCTGCCGTACGTAGTCCAGACCGGTCAGCACGGTCAGCAGCACGGCCACGGCCATCACCCACCACCGGAAGGTGGCGAGCGGTCCGGTCAGCACCAGCACGTACATGCCGACCGCCGTGCCCTGCGCGAGCGTCTTCATCTTGCCGCCGCGACTGGCCGGGATCACCCCGTGTCTGATCACCCAGAACCGCATCAGCGTGATCCCGAGCTCGCGGAAGAGGATCACCCCGGTCACCCACCAGGGCAGATCGCCGAGGCTCGACAGACAGATCAGCCCCGCGGCCATGATCGCCTTGTCCGCGATCGGGTCGGCGATCTTCCCGAAGTCCGTGACCAGGTTGTACGTACGGGCCAGATGCCCGTCGAAGACGTCCGTGATCATGGCGACCGCGAACGCCGCCCAGGCCCATGCCCGCCAGATCGGGTCGTACCCGCCGTCGGCCAGCAGCAGCATCACGAAACCCGGCACGAGGACCAGCCGCAGCATCGTCAGGATGTTGGCGATGTTCCACAGACTGACCTGGCTCACGGCCCCAGCTCCCAGCTTTCCGCCGGTCACCGGCGTCGTCCTGCCGGTACCGCCCGCCGCGGACGCCGGGATTCCGCTCATCTGGCCGCCTCCTCAGGGACCTCGCTCGTGCCGCCGGCCCCGTCGCCGGCACCGGGCAGCGGCTCGGCGACGAGGTCCACGCCCTCGGTACCGACCACCTTTGCCACGACCATACGACCGGGCGTCAAGCCGTGGCCGGTCGTGAAGACCACCTGGCCGTCCGTCTCCGGTGCCTGGTGCGCGGCCCGGCCGGTCGCCGGCTCGTCCTCGTCGTCGGGGTTCACCGTCTCGACGAGCACTTCCAGCGTCTCACCGAGCCGCTCCTCCGCCCGCTGTGCGGTCAGCTCCTCCGCGAGCCGGGAGATGTGCGCGAGCCGGGCGGCGATCGTGTCCTCGTCCAGCTTCTTCTCGTAGGTCAGCGCCTCGGTGCCCTCCTCGTCCGAGTAGCCGAAGACCCCGATGGCGTCCAGTCGCGCGCCGGTGAGGAATCGCTCCAGCTCCGCGAAGTTCTCCTCGCTCTCGCCGGGGAAGCCCACGATGAAGTTGGAGCGCACACCCGCCTGCGGCGCCTTGCCCCGGATGGTCTCCAGCAGGCCCCAGAACTGCTCGGTGGACCCGAAGCGGCGCATCGCACGCAGCACGCCGGGGGCCGAGTGCTGGAAGGACAGGTCGAAGTACGGCGCGACCTTCGGCGTCGACGTCAGTACGTCGATGAGACCGGGCCGCATCTCGGCGGGCTGGAGGTAGCTGACGCGCACCCGCTCGATGCCGTCGACCTCGGCCAGCTCGGGCAGCAGGGTCTCCAGGAGCCGGATGTCACCGAGGTCCTTGCCGTACGAGGTGTTGTTCTCGGAGACCAGCATGACCTCCTTGACGCCCTGCTCGGCCAGCCAGCGCGTCTCCTGGAGCACATCACTGGGGCGCCGCGAGATGAAGGAGCCGCGGAAGGACGGGATGGCGCAGAACGAGCAGCGCCGGTCGCAGCCGGACGCCAGCTTGACCGAGGCGACCGGGCTGCTGCCCAGCCGGCGGCGGAGCGGCGCGCGCGGACCCGACACGGGCGCGACGCCCTCGGGCAGGTCGGCGGGGGCCGGGGCGGCCTCCTGCGCGTGACCGGGCAGCGAGACCTCGGCGGACTGGCGCTCGGCGGGGCTGATCGGCAGCAGCTTGCGACGGTCGCGCGGGGTGTGCGCCTCGACGCTGCCGCCCGCGAGGATCGTCCGCAGGCGGTCCGAGATGTCGGCGTAGTCGTCGAAACCGAGCACACCGTCTGCTTCCGGCAGTGCCTCGGCGAGGTCCTTGCCGTACCGCTCGGCCATGCAGCCCACGGCGACGACGGCCTGGGTCCTGCCGTGGTCCTTCAGGTCGTTGGCTTCGAGCAGGGCGTCGACGGAGTCCTTCTTGGCGGCCTCGACGAATCCGCAGGTGTTGACGACTGCGACGTCCGCGTCCGAGGCGTCCTCGACGAGGTCCCAGCCGTCCGCTGCCAAGCGGCCTGCCAGCTCCTCCGAGTCCACCTCGTTACGGGCGCAGCCAAGAGTGACAAGGGCGACGGTACGGCGTTCGGGCATGGACTCAAGACTACTTTGTCCCGGCGCGCACCCGCCCCGCGAGGGGCAGGGCGGGAACCACTGACCGGCCCACCCCTTCCGACCTGCGACGACACCGGGGCGACCGGCCGGCAGAGGGGAGGCGGCCGGGTGGACCGGTCACGGTGACACCCGCCCGGTCCCGGACCGGGCCGGCCGCATCGGCCGACCCGCCCCACAGACCCCGGGCTCAGCCCGCCGCCGGGTCGCCCTTCGTGTACGTCAGGCGCTCGACCTGGCCCGGCTGGAAGTCGTCCTGGACCTCCTTGCCGTTCACGAACAGCTGGATCGCGTCGGCGTCGCCGAGCACCACGTCGAGCTTCTTCGGGTCGGTGAAGGTCTTCGACTCGCCCCGCTTGAGGAATCCGTCGAAGAGCAGTCGGCCGTTGTACGCCCTGGCGGAGATCCAGCTCTTGTTGCCGGTCGCCACCATCTTGACCGTCACCCGGTCCTTGGGGGCAGCCGCGATGGCGCTGTCCGTGGGATCGGGCTTGGGGTCGGCGGGCCTGGCCGGGGTCTTGCCGGCCGACGGCTTCGCGGTGGGCGCGGTGGCCGCCGCGCCTTCCGCGACACTCTGGGTGCCGCCCGGCTTGCTGTCGTTGCCGCTGAACATCGAGAAACCGACGAACCCGATGACCGCGACGATCGCGGCGACCATCGCCGCGGTCCAGTTGGGCCGACGCGGCTCGGGCCTGATCCGCTCCGCCTCGAACAGCGGTGCGGCCGGTGTCGGCGCCGGCCGTCCGCCGTGCTCGCCGTCGTACTGTGCGACGAGCGCGGAGGCGTCGAGTCCGACCGCGCTCGCGAGCGTACGGATGTGGCCGCGGGCGTAGACGTCGCCGCCGCAGCGGGAGAAGTCGTCCGCCTCGATGGCGTGGACGATGGGAATGCGCACCCGGGTCGACGCACTGACTTCATCGACCGTCAGACCTGCGGCGATCCGGGCCTGCTGGAGTACACGACCGATCGAAGGGCGGTCGTCTTCAGGTGAGTTGCCGGGAGAGTCCGGAGAGTTGCCGATGGACACGGGGGCGCCTTTCGAGCGTGAGCCACCTGCTGGAGGTTCAGTCTAGGGGGGTGACGAAAGGGTGGGGCAAGCGGAGAGCCGTCTTTGTACGCCATCGGAACGGCCCGGCACCCCGAAGGCACCACAGCGCCGCCCGCGGTAGCACCGTTGACGGACCATGACGCCTCCCTCCCCTCAACTGGACGTACGTGCAAGGGAAACGGTTGCCTGCGATTTCTTACGGGTGAGACTCGTTGGGCCGAATGAACGCGAGGTGGCGCGGCAGGGCCCCGGGCCCCGAGGATCCGGGGCGGCCCCGGCGCCCCCGGGGGCGGGGAAGCCGGAGCAGGGTCCTACGAAGGAGCCTCTCCCCGGATCACCTCCAGTACGCCATCCAGTTCGTCCGGCTTCACGGACACGTCCCGCGCCTTGGACCCCTCACTCGGTCCCACGATCCCCCTGGACTCCATCAGGTCCATGAGCCGGCCCGCCTTCGCGAAGCCGACCCGCAGCTTGCGCTGGAGCATCGAGGTGGATCCGAACTGGGTGGAGACGACCAGCTCGGCGGCCTGGCAGAGCAGATCGAGGTCGTCGCCGATGTCCTCGTCGATCTCCTTCTTCTGCTTCGTTCCGACCACCACGTCGTCCCGGAAGACCGGGGCCATCTGGTCCTTGCAGTGCTGGACGACGGCAGCGACCTCGTCCTCGGTGACGAAGGCGCCCTGCATACGGGTCGGCTTGTTCGCGCCCATCGGCAGGAAGAGTCCGTCGCCCTTGCCGATCAGCTTCTCGGCGCCCGGCTGGTCCAGGATGACCCGGCTGTCGGCGAGCGAGGAGGTGGCGAAGGCGAGCCTGGACGGCACGTTCGCCTTGATCAGACCGGTGACGACGTCCACCGACGGCCGCTGGGTGGCGAGCACCAGGTGGATGCCCGCGGCACGGGCCAACTGGGTGATGCGGACGATCGAGTCCTCCACGTCGCGCGGCGCGACCATCATCAGGTCCGCGAGCTCGTCGACGATCACCAGGAGGTACGGGTAGGCCTGGAGCTCCCGCTCGCTGCCCTCGGGGGTCTTGAGCTTGCCGCTGCGGACGGCCGCGTTGAAGTCGTCGATGTGCCGGTAGCCGAAGGCCGCCAGGTCGTCGTAGCGCAGGTCCATCTCCCGTACGACCCACTGGAGCGCCTCGGCGGCCCGCTTGGGGTTGGTGATGATCGGCGTGATCAGGTGCGGGATGCCCTCGTAGGCGGTCAGCTCGACCCGCTTGGGGTCGACGAGCACCATGCGCACGTCCTCCGGGGTCGCCCGCACCATGATCGAGGTGATCAGGCAGTTGATGCAGGACGACTTTCCGGAACCGGTGGCTCCGGCGACCAGGACGTGCGGCATCTTCGCCAGGTTGGCCATTTCGTAGCCGCCCTCGACGTTCTTGCCGAGCGCCACCAGCATCGGGTGGTCGTCCTCGGCCGCGTCCGCGAGGCGGAGCACGTCGCCGAGGTTGACCATCTCCCGGTCGCTGTTGGGGATCTCGATGCCCACGGCTGACTTGCCGGGGATCGGCGAGATGATCCGAACGTCCGGGGAGGCGACCGCGTACGCGATGTTCTTGGTCAGCGCGGTGATCTTCTCGACCTTGACGGCCGGGCCGAGCTCCACCTCGTAGCGGGTGACGGTCGGGCCGCGGGTGAAGCCGGTGACGGCCGCGTCGACCTTGAACTCGGTGAAGACGGTGGAGAGCGAGTCGACCACCGCGTCGTTGGCGGCGCTGCGCGTCTTGCCAGGCCCGCCGCGCTCCAGCAGGTCCAGGGAGGGCAGGGAGTAGGTGATGTCGCCGGAGAGCTGCAGCTGCTCGGCGCGCGACGGCAGGGACTGCGGCTCCTTCGGCGGCGCCTTGGTGAGGTCAGCGGCGCGCGACTTCGTGAGGTCCGCGGCGCGCGGCGGCGGACTGTCCAGCCTGGCACCGACCGGACGCGCCCGCTCCGGCCTGGCCGGCGCCTCGGCGGGCGCGGCGGCCTCGGGCGCGGCCGGCGACGTTGACGGGACGGCCTCGCGCGCGGACGGCACGGAGGACGTCCGCTCCTGCTCCGGGGAGACTCCCTGGGTGAGGTCGGCGACGACCGGGGAGGGCGGCAGCCCGTTCATCACCGCACCGTCGAGCGCGGCTGCGGCCGCCGCGGCCACGTCCACCGCGTCCAGCGGCCTGGTGTACTGCGAGGGCTGTACGGACGGCGCCCTGCGGGGCCTGCGCCGCCGCCCCAGGGCTTCCTCCTCCGCCTGCTCCTGGTCGTACTCCGGTACCTCGCCCCGGCGCGCGGAGGACCGCTGCGCGCCTGCCGGAAGGGCCTCGCGCCACTGGTCGTCGTACCGCTCGTCGTCCTCGTGACGCGCGGCGACCTCCTCGGGCCTCGGCTCGATGACCCCGAGCCGGATGCCCGCCTGCCGCAGCCGTTGCGGGATCGCGTTGACCGGCGTCGCCGTGACCACCAGCAGCCCGAACACGGTGACCAGCAGCAGCAGCGGTACGGCCAGCACCTCGCCCATGGTGAAGGTCAGCGGGACCGAGGCGGCCCAGCCGATCAGCCCGCCCGCGTCCTGCATCGCCTCGCTGCCGTCGCCGCGGCCGGGCGATCCGCAGGCGATGTGCACCTGTCCGAGCACGCCGATCACCAGCGCGGAGAGGCCGATGACGATCCGTCCGTTGGCCTCGGGCCGCTCCGGATGCAGGATCAGCCGCACGCCCATCGAACCGAGCAGCAGCGGTACGAGCAGGTCCAGCCGTCCGAACGCGCCGGTGATCAGCATCTCCACCAGATCGCCCACAGGCCCGCGCAGATGCGCCCAGGTACCGGCCGCGACGATCAGCGCGAGGCCGAGCAGCAGCAGCGCGAGGCCGTCCTTGCGGTGCGCCGGGTCGAGGCCCTTCGCGCCCCGCCCTATGCCGCGGAACATCGCACCGACCCCGTGCGCGACACCCAGGTAGGCGCCGCGCGCCAGCCGGTAGACACCCCCGGTCGGGGACGGCGCGGGTTTGGGTGCCGGCCGGACCGCCTTCCTGGCGGGAGCCTTCTTCGCCGGGGCGGACTTCTTCGCCGCGGTCTTCTTCACGGGAGGTTTCGCGACGGCCTTGGCGGGCGCCGCCTTCTTCGCGGCGCCCGGCGCACGACCGGCGCGCGGCTTGGCGGTGCCCGTCGTGCCCTGGGAACCCTTGCCGGACGTACGTGAGGCCATGGGGCTAGAGGTTACCGGTGGAGACGCCAACCGACACGTGTGCCTCCTGCTTCACCCGCACGTGTCGCCCGGCACCCGGCCGGAAATTGACGCTCCGGAACATACTGCCGGCAGCACGAAGTCCCGCAGCCGACGTGTCGTCGACCACGGGACTGCCGCACCGTCAGTTCTGGGACGGGAGTGTTCCCGTGCCCCCGCCCGTGCCCGGCTCCAGCGCGTCGAGTGCCCGTCGCAGGCCGGTGAGTTTGCGCTCCAGGTGCGCGGCGGTGGCGACGGCCGCGGCGTCCGCCGAGTCGTCGTCGAGCTGCTTGGAGAGCGCCTCCGCCTGCTCCTCGACCGCCGCGAGCCGTGCGGACAGCTCGGCGAGGAGACCCACGGGCTCCTTGATCACTCCGGCGTCCACCCGGTTCGTACCCTCCAACTGGAGGCGCAGCAGAGCTGCTTGCTCCCGCAGCTGACAGTTCTTCATGTACAGCTCGACGAACACCGACACCTTGGCGCGAAGCACCCACGGGTCGAACGGCTTCGAGATGTAGTCCACCGCGCCGGCCGCATAACCCCGGAAGGTGTGGTGCGGACCGTGGTTGATCGCGGTGAGGAAGATGATCGGGATGTCCCGCGTCCGCTCCCGCCGCTTGATGTGCGCAGCGGTCTCGAATCCGTCCATGCCCGGCATCTGCACGTCCAGCAGGATGACCGCAAAGTCATCAGTAAGCAGTGCTTTGAGCGCTTCCTCCCCTGACGATGCCCTCACCAGTGTCTGATCGAGCGCGGAGAGAATGGCCTCCAGCGCCAACAGATTCTCCGGCCGGTCATCGACCAGGAGGATCTTGGCCTTCTGCACCATGGCCCGTCCTCCTCGCCCCGGCAGTGCACCGGGCGCCGCCCCGGAGGACGACTCCCTTGCGTCGCCCGTCCTTGTGCCGGTCATGGTAGCCGTACCCACCCGGTCGCCACACCCTGTCACCGCGATGTCACTGTGCACATAGCAGAAACGCATCGGGAGACCGATAGGTTCCCCGAATCCCGTGCTCTCACACGCCGTCGGCCACAGTCAGTCAACACGACTGCCCGCGGCCGACGTCCGTACTCCCCCACCGTACGGTCCCCCCGGGCCCGTACGGCGGCCGGGCTCACCCCTCGCCGCGCATCCACTGCTCCATCACGCCGAGCAGATGGTCCGGGTCCACCGGCTTGGTCACGTAGTCGGAGGCACCGGAGTCGATCGCCTTCTCCCGGTCGCCCTTCATCGCCTTGGCGGTGAGCGCGATGATCGGCAGTCCGGCGAACTGCGGCATCCTGCGGATCGCCGTCGTCGTCGCGTAGCCGTCCATCTCCGGCATCATGATGTCCATCAAGACGACGGTCACGTCGTCGTGCTGTTCCAGGACCTCGATGCCCTCCCGCCCGTTCTCCGCGTAGAGCACCGAAAGGCCGTGCTGTTCCAGGACGCTGGTGAGGGCGAAGACGTTGCGGATGTCGTCGTCGACGATCAGCACCTTCTCGCCGCCGAAGCCGAAGCTGCGCCGTTCCTCGGGCGCCGCCTCCTGGCCCTGCTGACCCGCCCACGGGTCCTGCGGCGCACTGCTGGCCGGGGCCGTCGGCTGGCCGGACAGCGCGGGCCGCCGCTCGGCCGTCCCGATCGCCTTGCGCCGGCGCCGGAACAGCCCGGCGGGCCCGGTCTGCGGGTCGTTGCGTACGACGCCCAGGTGGTACGACGGGCTGCCGGCGGGCTCCCCGGTCTCCTGCGCGGCCTCCCGGCGCGGCAGTTCGAGTCCGCCCGGAGCGAGCTGCGGGTAGCCCTGCGGCGGCAGTTCGCTGGGGTGCAGCGGCAGGTACAGCGTGAACGTCGAGCCACGGCCCGGCTCGCTCGCCGCGTGGATCTCACCGCCGAGCAGCCGCGCGATCTCCCGGCTGATGGACAGGCCGAGGCCCGTACCGCCGTACTTCCTGCTGGTCGTGCCGTCGGCCTGCTTGAACGCCTCGAAGATCACCCGCATCTTGCTGGCCGCGATGCCGATGCCCGTGTCGGTGACCGAGAACGCGATCAGGTCGCCGTCGACGTCCCGCAGCGAACCGGCTTCGAGCAGCTGCTCGCGGATCTCGTGCGGCACGTCGGAGTTGGCGGGCCTGATCACCAGCTCGACGGCGCCGGTGTCGGTGAACTTCACCGCGTTGGACAGCAGGTTGCGCAGCACCTGAAGGAGCCGCTGCTCGTCGGTGTGCAGGGTGGCGGGCAGCTCCGGGGAGACCCGTACCGAGAAGTCGAGGCCCTTCTCCGCGGTGAGCGGGCGGAAGGTGGCCTCCACGTAGTCGACGAGCTGGACCAGGGCGATCCGGGTCGGCGAGACGTCCATCTTGCCCGCCTCCACCTTGGAGAGGTCGAGGATGTCGTTGATCAGCTGGAGCAGGTCGGAACCCGCACCGTGGATCGTCTCGGCGAACTCCACCTGCTTCGGGGAGAGGTTCCCGTCGGCGTTGTCCGCGAGCAACTTGGCGAGGATGAGCAGCGAGTTGAGCGGCGTGCGCAGTTCGTGCGACATGTTCGCCAGGAACTCCGACTTGTAGCGCATGGAGACGGCCAGCTGTTCGGCGCGCTCCTCCAGGACCTGCCTGGCCTCCTCGATCTCGGTGTTCTTCACCTCGATGTCGCGGTTCTGCCGGGCCAACTGTTCGGCCTTCTCCTCCAGTTCCGCGTTGGACTCCTGGAGGGCCTTCTGCCGGTTCTCCAACTCCTCGGAGCGCTCGCGCAGTTGCTCGGTCAGCTCCTGCGACTGTTCGAGCAGCACCTCGGTCTTGGTATTGACGCTGATGGTGTTGACGCTGGTCGCGATCATTTCCGCGATCTGGTTCAGGAAGTCCTTCTGGATGTGCGTGAACGGCTGGAACGACGCCAGCTCGATCACCCCGAGCACCTGCCCCTCGAAGAGCACCGGCAGCACGATCACATGCGCGGGCGGCGCCTCGCCGAGCCCCGAGGAGATCCGCAGGTACCCCGGCGGCACCTTGACCTGGATGGTCCGCTTCTCCTCGGCCGCCGTCCCGATGAGGGTCTCCCCCGGCCGGAACACCGTGGGCATCGCGCCCGTCGAGTAGCCGTAACTGCCGCGCATCCGCAGCTGGTAGGGGCTGTCCACGTCCGCGCTGACCTCGGCGCTCTTGGCCGCCGACGACCCCGAGGGCAGCGCCAGGAAGAACGCGCCCTGCTGCGCCGAGACCACCGGCGTCAGCTCGCTCATGATCAGCGAGGCCACGTCGTCGAGGTCCCGGCGGCCCTGCATCAGGCCGGAGATGCGGGCCAGGTTGCCCTTGAGCCAGTCCTGCTCCTCGTTGGCGAGGGTGGTGTCGCGCAGGTTGGCGATCATGGTGTTGATGTTGTCCTGGAGCTCCTGGATCTCGCCGCGGGCGTCCACGTCGATCTTCAGACTGAGGTCGCCTCGCGTGACCGCGGTGGCGACGGCCGCGATGGCGCGCACCTGACGGGTCAGGTTCCCGGCCATCTCGTTCACCGACTCGGTGAGGTCGCGCCACGTGCCGTCGACGTCCCGCACCCGCGCCTGACCGCCCAGCTGTCCGTCGGTACCCACCTCGCGGGCCACCCTGGTGACCTGGTCGGCGAACGAGGACAGCTGGTCGACCATCGTGTTGATGGTGTCCTTGAGGTCCTGGATCTCACCGCGGGCATCGATGTCGATCTTCTTGGTGAGATCGCCCTTGGCGATGGCGGTGGTGACCGTCGCGATCTGCCGCACCTGCCCGGTCAGGTTGGAGGCCATCGAGTTCACCGACTCGGTGAGGTCCTTCCAGGTGCCCGAGACACCCGGCACCCGCGCCTGGCCGCCCAGCTCTCCCTGGGTGCCCACCTCGCGGGCCACCCGGGTCACCTCGTCGGCGAACGACGACAGCGTCGTCACCATGGTGTTCACCGTGTCCGCCAGCTCGGCGACCTCGCCGCGCGCCTCGACGGTGACCTTCTTCGTCAGGTCGCCGTTGGCGACGGCCGAGGAGACCCGGGAGATGTTCCGCACCTGCGAGGTCAGGTTGTTGGCCATCGTGTTGACGTTGTCGCTGAGGTCCTTCCAGATGCCGGTGACCCCCCGCACCCTGGCCTGACCGCCGAGGATGCCCTCCGTACCCACCTCACGGGCCACCCTGGTGACCTCGTCCGCGAAGTTGGAGAGCTGGTCGACCATCGTGTTCACGGTCGTCACGAGGTCGAGGATCTCGCCCCTCGCATCGACGGTGATCTTCTTCGACAGGTCGCCCTTCGCCACGGCCGTCGTGA
The DNA here is from genome assembly GCF_044757485.1 of Streptomyces sp. NPDC091272. NCBI lineage: Bacteria > Bacillati > Actinomycetota > Actinomycetes > Kitasatosporales > Streptomycetaceae > Streptomyces > Streptomyces sp. NPDC091272. The sequence continues at coordinate 7,736 of NZ_JBIVVC010000001.1, read as the reverse complement.
CCTCGGCGATGTTGCGGACCTGCGAAGTCAGGTTGTTGGCCATGAAGTTGACCGACTGGGTGAGGTCCTTCCAGGTGCCGCTGACGCCCTGCACCTCTGCCTGGCCGCCGAGCATTCCCTCGGTGCCCACCTCCCGGGCCACCCGGGTCACCTGCTCCGCGAAGTTCGAGAGCTGGTCGACCATCGTGTTGAGGGTGTTCTTCAGCTCCAGGATCTCGCCGCGCGCGTCCACGTCGATCTTCTGCGACAGGTCACCGCGCGCCACCGCCGTGGCGACCTGCGCGATGTTGCGCACCTGGGCGGTCAGGTTCCCGGCCATGCCGTTCACCGAGTCCGTCAGGTCCCGCCACACCCCCGCGACGCCCGGCACCTGGGCCTGCCCGCCGAGCCGCCCCTCCGTGCCCACCTCGCGGGCCACCCGCGTGACCTGGTCGGCGAACGCGGACAGCTGGTCGACCATCGTGTTGATGGTGTTCTTCAGCTCCAGGATCTCGCCGCGCGCGTCCACGTCGATCTTCTGCGACAGGTCACCGCGCGCCACCGCCGTCGTGACCTGGGCGATCTGGCGTACCTGCGAGGTCAGGTTGCCGGCCATGAAGTTGACGGAGTCGGTGAGTTCCTTCCACGTACCGCTGACGCCGTCGACCCGCGCCTGACCGCCGAGGCGCCCCTCCGTACCCACGTCCCGCGCCATCCGCGTGACCTGGTCGGCGAAGGACGACAGCTGGTCGACCATCGTGTTCACGGTGTTCTTGAGTTCCAGCATCTCGCCGGAGACGTCGACGGTGACCTTCTGCGACAGATCGCCGTTGGCGACCGCGGTCGTCACCTGGGCGATGTTGCGCACCTGGCCGGTGAGGTTGCGGAAGGCCGTGTTCACCGAGTCGGTCAGGTCCTTCCAGGTCCCCGCCGCACCCGGCACCTGCGCCTGCCCGCCCAGCTGCCCCTCGACACCGACCTCACGCGCGACCCTCGTCACCTCGGAGCCGAAGGACTGGAGCTGCTCCACCATCGTGTTGACGGTGTTCTTCAGCTCCAGCATCTCGCCGGCCACGTCGACGGTGACCTTCTGCGACATGTCGCCGTTGGCGACCGCCGTCGTCACCTGCGCGATGTTGCGCACCTGGTCCGTCAGGTTGCGGAAGGCCGTGTTCACCGAGTCGGTCAGGTCCTTCCAGGTCCCCGCCGCCCCCGGCACCTGCGCCTGACCGCCGAGCAGCCCCTCGCCGCCGACCTCGCTCGCGACCCGGGTCACCTCGTCCGCGAAGGTGCGCAGCGTCTCGGTCATCTGGTTGATCGTCTCGGCCAGCTGCGCGACCTCGCCGCGCGCGCTCACCGTCACCTTCCGGGACAGATCACCGCTCGCGACGGCCGTCGTCACCTCGGCGATCCCCCGCACCTGGGCGGTCAGGTTCCCCGCCATAAGATTTACGGAATCGGTGAGGTCCTTCCACACTCCGGCCACACCCGGGACCTGCGCCTGCCCGCCGAGCTCGCCCTCGGTGCCCACCTCGCGGGCCACCCGGGTCACCTCGGAGGAGAACGAGGACAGCTGGTCGACCATGGTGTTCACGGTGTTCTTCAGCTGGAGCATCTCGCCGGCCACGTGCACCGTGACCTTGCGCGACAGATCGCCCTTGGCGACCGCCGTGGTCACCAGCGCGATGTCGCGGACCTGTGCGGTCAGCCGGTAGGCCATCGTGTTGACCGAGTCGGTGAGGTCCTTCCAGGACCCGGACATGCCGCGCACCTGCGCCTGCCCGCCCAACTTGCCCTCGGTACCGACCTCCAGGGCGACCCGCGTCACCTCGTCGGTGAACGCGGACAGCTGGTCGACGAGGTTGTTGACCGTACGGCCGACCTTCAGGAACTCCCCGCGCAGCGGGTGCCCGTTGCCCTCCCCCGACTGCGACCGCAGCTCCATCCGCTGTTCGAGGTCGCCCTCCGCCACCGCGGACAGCACCCTGCCGACCTCGGAGACCGGGCGGACCAGGTCCTCGACGAGGGCGTTCGAGGCGTCGATGGCCGCGGCCCACGAGCCCTCGCAGGCCCCGGTCTCCAGCCGCTCGGCCAGCTTCCCCTCCCGGCCCACCATGCGCCGTACCCGAGCCAGCTCTCCCGTCAGATGCAGATTCCGGTCGGCCACCTCGTTGAAAACCGCGGCGATCTCCGACATCACTCCGTCACCGGAGACCGTCAGCCGCTTCCTGAAATTGCCGTCCCGCATCGACACCAAGGCGGACAGCATGCGGTTCAGTGCCGCCGTGTCCACCTCGGTTGTCCCATTGTTCCGGGACCGTCCGCCTTTTGTGCGCGTGCTCTTGCCCCGCGCCGCCACGCCAGACTCCACCGTGTCCCTCCCGCAGGGATCGACCGTAAATTCCCAGGTCTTCGCTAGAAGCTTTCCCAGTCTTCCACCTTGCCGCACCGCCTTGTCCGACAGTCGGTGCGTGACGCCCCGGACGTCAAATCGTTGAAGCCTACAGCGACCGCGCGGCCGCACCTCCCCCGTTCGCCTCCGCGGCCCCTCCTGGACACCCAGTCAGGACGCAGTGGCACACCGCGGCGACCGACGGTCTAGCCTGACAGGGCGTATCGAAGCCGCGAGAAACGGGCACAGGACTCGGGGAAGCGACGAACACCACATGGGGAGTGCTGTGATCACGGCGCGGGCGGCTGCCACTTTCGACCCTGTCGGGCGGTCGGTAGCGACTGCCCGTGCGTTCGTACGGGACACACTCCAGGGCTGGGGGCACTCCGAACTCGTCGACGACGCGGTGGTCCTCACCAGCGAACTCGTCACCAACGCCGTCGTCCACGCGGGCACCCAGGCCGACGTCCTGTGCCTGCGCACCGAGGAAGGCATCCGCGTCGAGGTCGGCGACCGCTACCCCGAGCGCGAGGTCCCCCTCCAGGGCACCGGCCTCTCCCTCGGCGGCCCGGACCGCGAGGGCGGCCGCGGGCTCCTCCTGTGCGCGGCCCTCGCCTCCCGGTGGGGCGTCGAGTACACCCCCACCCAGAAGCACGTCTGGTTCCAACTCGACCTGCCCCAGCGCCCGGTGGGCACCAGGCTCGCAGGCCCCGTCCTCCCGGAGGCGCTGCTCCCCGTCGCCGACGGCCGCATCCGCGTCGCCGTCGTACAGATAGACCGCACCGGCGCCATCGCCTCCTGGAACGAGGACGCCGAGGACCTCTTCGGCTACGCCCCCGAGCAGGTCACCGGCAAACCCCTCACCGACCTCGCCGCCTGGCCGCAGACGCCCGGCATCGGCACCGGCATCGCCGAGGCACTCCAGATGTCCCGCTGGGAAGGCAGCTACGGCATCCGCGGCGAGGACGGCCGCGTCGTCCCCGTCTACGCCTCCCACCTGCGCGTACGGGACAACGACGGCGAGCCCTCCACGGTCTGCCTGCTGGTGCGCGACGTCGAGCGGGCCGTCCTGCAGACCCCGCAGCGCGCGCCGTCCGTGGACGGCTCGGGCGGCAGCCACGCCGAGGGCCGGGCCACGGACCCCTTCGAGGTCTTCATCGGCTCCCCCGCCCCCGACGACCTGGACGGCCTCCTCCAGCGCACCGTCGAGCGCGCCCGCGACATGCTCGACGCGGACTCCGCCTTCCTCCTCCTGGCCACCGACGACGAGACGGAGCTGGAGGTACGTGCCACCACCGGCCTGCCCTCCGCCCGCCAGCGCTTCGCCCGCGTCCCCGTCGAGGCCGGCACCGGCAGATACGGCTCCGCCAGGATGCCCGCGGTCCACGAGGACCTCGCCGTGGTCCCCGGCGCCGTCCCGCTCCTCAACGGCACCGGGATGCGCTCCGTCGTGACCGTCCCCCTGAAGGTCGAGGGGCGCCTCACCGGGTCCCTCGGCGTCGCCGCCGAGGCATCCGGCCGGTACACCAACGAGGAGGCCCTGCGCCTCCAGTTCGCCGCCGACCGCATCGCCCTGGCCGTCGAGTCCGCCCGCCTCGGCGAACTCGAACGCCTCCGCCGCGGCTCCCTGTCCTTCCTCGTCGAGGCGTCCGACCTCCTCGCCGGCACCCTCGACCGCGACCAGACCCTCGCCCTCATGGCGCAGATGACCGTCCCCACCCTCGCCACCTGGTGCGCCGTCTACACGATCGCCGACCAGGCCTCCGAGCCTTACCTCTCGTACGTCCTGCACGAGGACGAGGAGCGCATCGACGGCCTCAAGGCACTGCTCGCCAAGATCAGCCCGCCCGACCCGGTCCCGACCCCCGGCGCCCGGATCTGGAACGCCCCTGGCGAGGCCGCCCACCAGGCCGCCCTGCGCACGTCGATGCGCAGCCTCGGCCTCGGTTCGACCCCGCAACTCGGCTCCGGCATCGGCACCACCCTCGCCACCGCCTCCGCGGTCGGCGGCGAGACGGTGGTCCTCCCCCTGGTCGCCCGCAACCGCGTCATCGGCATGCTGACCCTCGGCAAGCCCACCGACGACCACTTCCGCCAGGAGATCCTCGAACTCGCGGAGGACCTCTCGCGCCGCGCCGCCCTCGCCCTGGACAACGCCCGCCTGTACTCGGAGCGCATGGCCATCAGCCAGTCCCTCCAGCGCAGCCTGCTCCCCCCTGAGCTCCCGCACGTGCCCAACGTCGAGGTCGAGGTCATCTACCGCGCGGCGGGCGAGGGCAACGAGGTGGGCGGCGACTTCTACGACCTCTTCCCGATCCGCGACGGAGCGTACGGCTTCGCCATCGGCGACGTCTGCGGTACGGGCCCCCAGGCCGCGGCGGTCACCGGCCTCGCCCGACACGCCCTGCGCCTCCTCGCCCGCGAGGGTTTCAGCGGCCCGGCGGTACTGGAACGCCTCAACGCGGCCATCCTCGACGAGGGCGAACGCAGCCGCTTCCTCACCCTCCTCTACGGCGAGCTGTGGCCACAGGAGGACGGCAGCTCCATCCTCAAGATTGTCTGCGCCGGACACCCGCTGCCGCTGCGTCTGCGCCAGGACGGCACGGTCACCCCGGCCGCCGAACCGCAGCCGCTGCTCGGCGTGATGGAGGATCTGGAGCTCTACGAGGAGACCATCACCCTTGAGCCCGGCGACGTCCTCCTGTGCGTCACGGACGGCATCACCGAACGCCGAGAGGGCACCCGGATGCTCGGTGACGACGGCCTGGCCGAGGTTCTCGCCGGTTGCACGGGCCTGACGGCGGGCGCGGTCGCCGCACGCGTCCTGCGCGCCGTGGAACGCTTCGCCGCCGAACCTGCCTCCGACGACATGGCCATCCTCGCGATGCGCGTCCCGGAGCCCGTCCAGCAGTAACTCCCGGCAACCGGGCGCGCGTTCACCGCACCCGCCCCCGGACACAGGAAAGGCCCCCGCCAACCGGCGGGGGCCTTTCCCTCTACTGAGCCCCAATGCGGAATCGAACCGCAGACCTTCTCCTTACCATGGAGACGCTCTACCGACTGAGCTATTGGGGCCTCGCTGCCCTGCGGCAACGAGTTAGATCATACCCATAAAACTGCGAAACTCCGAACCACCCGCACGCCGGGCCCACGAGCGCTCCCGGCATCCCCGTCGAGGCCTCACCGCAGCAACGAAGCGCCGGTCTGAGGCCGCCATGTGCACCCCGGTCGGCGTCGCGCGGACGCCGACCAGGCCACTGAAGGCCAGGCCGCCTAAAAAACACCCGAACGCAAAAATGCCCCGTACCGGTTATCCCGGTACGGGGCACTCTCACAATAATTGTTCGGCGGCGTCCTACTCTCCCACAGGGTCCCCCCTGCAGTACCATCGGCGCGGAAAGGCTTAGCTTCCGGGTTCGGAATGTAACCGGGCGTTTCCCTAACGCTATGACCACCGAAACACTATGAAATTACAGAACACTGGATGACGACACAGCCGTTCGTTATTTCAGAACTAACACAGTGGACGCGAGCAACTGAGGACAAGCCCTCGGCCTATTAGTACCAGTCAGCTCCACCCGTTACCGGGCTTCCACATCTGGCCTATCAACCCAGTCGTCTACTGGGAGCCTTAACCCCTCAAAGGGGGTGGGAATACTCATCTCGAAGCAGGCTTCCCGCTTAGATGCTTTCAGCGGTTATCCTTTCCGAACGTAGCCAACCAGCCATGCCCTTGGCAGGACAACTGGCACACCAGAGGTTCGTCCGTCCCGGTCCTCTCGTACTAGGGACAGCCCTTCTCAATATTCCTACGCGCACAGAGGATAGGGACCGAACTGTCTCACGACGTTCTAAACCCAGCTCGCGTACCGCTTTAATGGGCGAACAGCCCAACCCTTGGGACCGACTCCAGCCCCAGGATGCGACGAGCCGACATCGAGGTGCCAAACCATCCCGTCGATATGGACTCTTGGGGAAGATCAGCCTGTTATCCCCGGGGTACCTTTTATCCGTTGAGCGACAGCGCTTCCACAAGCCACTGCCGGATCACTAGTCCCGACTTTCGTCCCTGCTCGACCCGTCGGTCTCACAGTCAAGCTCCCTTGTGCACTTACACTCAACACCTGATTGCCAACCAGGCTGAGGGAACCTTTGGGCGCCTCCGTTACTCTTTAGGAGGCAACCGCCCCAGTTAAACTACCCATCAGACACTGTCCCTGATCCGGATCACGGACCTAGGTTAGACATCCAGCACGACCAGAGTGGTATTTCAACGGCGACTCCACCATGACTGGCGTCACAGCTTCAAAGTCTCCCACCTATCCTACACAAGCCGAACCGAACACCAATATCAAACTGTAGTAAAGGTCCCGGGGTCTTTCCGTCCTTCTGCGCGAAACGAGCATCTTTACTCGTAGTGCAATTTCACCGGGCCTATGGTTGAGACAGTCGAGAAGTCGTTACGCCATTCGTGCAGGTCGGAACTTACCCGACAAGGAATTTCGCTACCTTAGGATGGTTATAGTTACCACCGCCGTTTACTGGCGCTTAAGTTCTCAGCTTCGCACACCCGAAAGTGCACTAACCGGTCCCCTTAACGTTCCAGCACCGGGCAGGCGTCAGTCCGTATACATCGCCTTACGGCTTCGCACGGACCTGTGTTTTTAGTAAACAGTCGCTTCTCGCTGGTCTCTGCGGCCACCCCCAGCTCATGAAGTAAATTCAATCACCAGTGATGGCCCCCCTTCTCCCGAAGTTACGGGGGCATTTTGCCGAGTTCCTTAACCATAGTTCACCCGAACGCCTCGGTATTCTCTACCTGACCACCTGAGTCGGTTTAGGGTACGGGCCGCCATGAAACTCGCTAGAGGCTTTTCTCGACAGCATAGGATCATCCACTTCACCACAATCGGCTCGGCATCAGGTCTCAGCCTTAATGTGTGACGGATTTGCCTATCACACGGCCTACACCCTTACCCCGGGACTACCACCGCCCGGGCTGGACTACCTTCCTGCGTCACCCCATCGCTTACCTAGTACAGATCTGGGTCGCCGGCTCCACCACTTTCCTTTCCCCGAAGGGTCCGGAACGGCTTCACGGGCTTAGCATCGTCTGATTCAGTATTGGGCGTTTCAAAGCGGGTACCGGAATATCAACCGGTTGTCCATCGACTACGCCTGTCGGCCTCGCCTTAGGTCCCGACTTACCCTGGGCAGATCAGCTTGACCCAGGAACCCTTAGTCAATCGGCGCACACGTTTCTCACGTGTGTATCGCTACTCATGCCTGCATTCTCACTCGTGAACCGTCCACAACTCGCTTCCGCGGCTGCTTCACCCGGCACACGACGCTCCCCTACCCATCC